>NZ_JACKQP010000010.1:0-427974 GCF_031625235.1 Amycolatopsis sp. 505 | reverse complement strand
CGCTACTACAACCACCACCGGCTGCACTCCACCAACGGCCACAACACCCCAGCCGAAACCCGAACCAACTATCGTCAGGCCCCGGCTGCCTGAAAACCCCGTGTCCGCCTCACCGGGGCAACTCCACTCCGGTGATCGAAGGGCCGACACGCGTGATTAAAGGGTCGACACGCGTGATTGAGGGGACGACACGCCGGGTCAGGACTCCGGCGGGGTCGTGTACGCCTTGAGCGTGCGGTCGGCCGCCGCCCGGGCCTGGGCCGGGTCCGCGCCCGCCGCGACGTCGGCCTCGTACCACGCCTCGTTCGACGCCGTCATGAACCGGATGCCGTCGGCCGACATCATCCAGGCCATCGCCGCCTCGGGGTCGACGGCCGTGCCCGGCGCGCGCAGGTGCAGGACCAGGCCGACCAGCGCCCCGTCCCAGCCGATGCCGACCGCGCCCGGGCCGAACTCGTCCCAGCGCTCGTCGACGTGCGCCACGTGCTCCAGCTCGAACCGCGTCCCCTCGCCCTCCGGCGTCAGGCGGACCTCGATCCAGCTGACGTTGCCGCCGAACTCCCACGTCGCGGCGAAGCTCTTCGGCGGGTCGCAACGCTCGACCGTGCCGCCGGCGTTGCCCTCCAGCTGGTACTTCCCGCCGACCTTCAGCTCGCCGCTGACCGGCAGGAACCAGCGGGGGATGCGCTCGGGGTTCGTGCAGGCGTCCCACAGGTCGGCGAGGTCGGTGTCGTAGACCTGGCTGATCGTGAGGACGCGGGCCTCCTTCCCCTCGAGCACCCGGTCGCCGAGCGTCCGGCGGACGGCGCTGATCTGGTGGTTGACGTCGATCACGAACCTTCTCCTTCGGTGAGGCGCCGGGCACGCTTGCCGCGGGCGATTTCGGTGGCCAGCGCGTCCAGCGGCGGCGTCCAGTACCGGCGGAACCGGTCGAGCCAGCCGTCGATGTCCCGCAGCGGCGCGTGGCCGACCGCGTACAGCCGCCTCGTGCCGTCCTGGCGGACGACGGCGAACCCGTTCTCGCGCAACACCTTCAGGTGCTGCGACACGGCCGGCTGCGAGATGCCGAACTCGGCCCGGATCACCTCGGTCACCGCGCCGGCGGCCCGCTCGCCGTCGGCCAGCAGCTCGAGGATCCGGCGGCGGACCGGGTCGCCGAGGACGTCGAACGCGTGCACCCCGCCAAGCTACAAGCAGAGACTTATATAAGTCAACACTGAAGCAGTTACGCCGATGTGGGTAACCCACGGTGAACATCAGCCGACATCGGTTCCGCTTCGCCGCGTGAGCCGCGACGATCGGGGCCGTGAAGTCGCCACGCGCGGTCCGCTTCGCCTTCCAGCCGCTGTACAGCCTCCACACGGGAGGCGTCGTGGCGCACGAAGCGCTGGCCAGGCCCGGCCGCGGAACCGTCCCGGAACTGCTCGCGCAGGCGCGCCGCGACGGCCGCCTCGCCGAAGCCGACATCGGGCTCGCGGTCGCCGCCGTCCGGCAGGACGCGGAGCACCCGACGTCGCTCCCCCTGCACCTCAACCTTTCGGCGCGCACCCTGGCCGCGCCGCCGTCGATGTACGACGACCTCGTCGAGGAGCTCGGCGACGCCGGCCGCCGCACCCGCGACGTCGTCCTGGAGATCGGCCCGCCGTTCGCGCCGCTGCCCGCCGGCCGGGCCCTCGCCGGGATGCGGGAGCTCACCGAGCTCGGCTTCCGGCTCGCGCTCGACGGGCTCGGCCGCGGCGACCTGCCGCTCGGCCTGCTGGTCGAGGCGCCGATCGACCTGGTGAAGCTCGACCGGACCGTGCTGCGCGGGCTCCCGGACGACCAGGCGTCGGTCGCCGTGGCCGAGGCGCTGCTGCACTACACGAACCGCACCGGCACCCGGCTGGTCGCGACCGGCGTGGAGACCGGCGAGCAGCTCGACGCCGTCCGCGCCCTGGGCGTCCGGATCGCGCAGGGGCACCTGCTCGCGCCGCCGACCGCGGCCGGTCCCGCGCCGGCCCTGCTCACGCGCGGCCGTCCCACGACCGGGGCGCCGGCGCCGTGCGTCGGCGACTTCCTCCGCCCGGCGACGACGCTGCCGGAAACCGCGACCTGCGACGAAGTCCGCGCGGTGCTCGCGGCGGCGGACGCGCCGTCCGGGGTGATCGGGGTGGACGAGCTGAACCGGCCGCGCTGGTCGGTCGACCGGACGCGGTTCCTGGTGGCGGTCACGGGGCCGTACGGCCACGCGCTGCACGCGAAGCGCCCGGCGGCCCGGCTCGCGGACACGCCGCACACGATCGAGGCCCGCGCGGGCGCGATGGAGTTCCTCGAGCTGGTCACCGACGCCGACTGGGGCCGCACCGGCGACGACGTGGTCGTGGTCGACGAGCTCGGCCGCTGCCTCGGCGTGGTGCTGGTGACCGAGGTGGTCCGCGGCGTGGCCGAGGCGAAGGTCGAAGCGGCGGCGGCACTGAACCCGCTGACCCGGTTGCCGGGCAGCGACACGATCGCCCGCGACGTCGCCCGCCGCATCACGATCGGCGAGCCGTTCGTGGCGGCCTGGCTGGACATCGACGGCTTCAAGGCGATCAACGACACGGCCGGCTTCGCGGCGGGCGACAACCTGATCCGCGAGCTGGGCGCGGCGCTGACGGAACTGGCCGGCGGCCTGCGGCGCATGCGCGTGAGCCACGTGGGCGGCGACGACTTCCTGGTGGTCTGCGACGTCGACGAGATCGCGACGGTGGCGGGGGCGCTGCTGGACCGGGCGTGGACGGCGGAGGGCCTGCCGGTGACGGTCTCGCTGGCGACACTGGTGTGCGCGAGCGGGGCGATCGGGTCGTACCAGGAGGTTTCGCGGCTGCTGGCGCCGTTGAAGAAGCGCGCGAAGGCGGTGCCGGGGTCGAGCTGGGTGCTGAGCCGCCCGGGCGCGGAGCGGGTGGAAGTGCTGCGCGGCATCGGAACCCGGGGGTTACAGGCCGCCGCCGGGTAGCGTCCCGAACGGGCCGGGCACTTCGTTTCCTTTCACGAGGGGTCAATACCCTTCGCGATTTTTTCCCCGGCGCCTACCTGCAATTTTACCGAGTCTCCCTTTCAATGTTCGAGCGGACAGTCCGCCTGCAGGGGGAACCCGAGTCGAGGCGAGACCGGCTCGGTCGGCGTCCGGCACCAGCTTCCAACGCCGCTGCGCATTGTCGACAACGACCACCTCGAGGATGATCATCTTGCTTCCCGGTGCCCGCGACGTCACGCCGGCATCGCCATGAATCCACTGCGGATCGCCGATCGGCCGCCTGTCGACCCCATAGCTCACGACTTCCCGACCAGGCGGTACGACGACATCCCGGATGCGCCCCGCGAAGCCTCCCACCCCTCCGTCGAATGGGCTGAAATAGTAGCCCGAATGGGCCAACTGCGACCAGCTGTATACGGCCTCGTATTCGACAGATTCAACGTAGACCGGGAGATCACTGGCGTTTTTGAGGTGAATACGAGGGACTATGAATCCGAAGTTGACCGCATCCTCCTCTTGACAGAGGTCGAACTCACCCCAGATACCGAGGCAGTCGATCTGCTGCCGCCGTTTCTGCCGCCGATCCCTGATGATCACGTAGCCGGCGGCCATGAACGAGCCCGCGGAAAACCAGCTGGGCACGTTCCCCCAGTCAAGCCCCCACCACCCCACGAAGAACCTCCCGCAACGAGTCAACCTACGGAAACCCGGGATCACTTCTCACGGCCAATCGAGCGTCAGCTGCGCCGGGACGGCCAGCGCCGCCCAGGTCACGTACTCCTCGTGCGTCCAGCCGCACACCGCCGTCAGGTGGTCGTACGCCTCGTGGGACATGAGCAGCCCGATCGCGTCCGCCAGGCGGCCGGTCGATCCGCCACTCGCCAGGCCCGCCGCCACCAGCCGCTCGGCGATCTCCGCGCGGCGCGCCACCGCCAGCTCCGCGCGGACCGCCGCCACCTCGGCGTCCGCCGCGGCCGCCGTCGTGAACGCGCGCCAGATCGGCAACGAGCCGCGCAGTCCCGCCGCCACCCGGGCCACCACCGACGGCAGGTCCGCCGGGCCGGCCGGGCCCGCGAGGGCGTCCAGGTTCATCGCGTCCGGGTCGCCCGCGAAGCCGTCGCGGAACGCGGCCAGCAGCAGCTGCGGCTTGCGGCCCGTCTGCGTCACCGTCTCCAGACTCACCCCCGCCTCCGCCGCGATCTGCCGCATGCTCGTGCCCGCGTAGCCGCGTGAAGCGAACAGCTTCCCCGCCGTCGCCACCACGTAAGCCCGGGTTCGCCGCGCGCGCTCCTCGCGCACCGGCGATTCGTACCGGCGCCGGGCGCCTTCGGGTATCGTCACCAATTGGATAGTACAGCGTATCGCTCAAAGGGGGAGCCATGACTCGGGTACTCGTCGGCGTGCAGCCCGCGCGCGGCCACGTCGGGCCGACCAAGCCGATCGTCGAGGCGCTGGTCGCGGCCGGGCACGAGGTCACCGTCGTCACCGGGGCGCGCTACCGGCGGGCGTTCGAAGAGCTGGGTGCCGCCGTCGCCGTCCTGCCCGCGGAGGCCGACTTCGACGAGACGGACCTGGACGGCACGATCCCCGGCCGCGCCGGGCTGAGCGGGCCGAAGCTCGCCCGGTTCGAGCTGGCCCACTTCGTCCGCGCCATGCCCGCGCAGCTGAGCGTCATCGACGCGCAAGACGCCGACGTCGTGCTCTGCGACCCGCTGATGATGGCCGGGCTGGCCCTGGTCCGGCGCGCACGGCGGCCGCGCGTGCTGACGCTGGGGTTCCTGCCGTTCATGCCGCCCGTCCCGACCGGCCCGCCCGGGCACCCGCTGCGCGGCGCGATCCTCAGGACCCTCGCGCCGTGGGTGACGCGGCCGGCGCAGGAGCTGGCGAAAGACCTCCTCGGCGGCGACCCGGGCATGCTGTTCACGGACTGGCCCCTGCGCAGCGACGGCGTCCTGCAGATGACCTGCCCGGGTTTCGAGTACCCGCGGCCGGGCGTACCCCTGCACTTCATCGGGCCGACGACGGTCAGCGCGGCGAGCGAGCACCCGCTGCCGCCGTGGTGGGCCGACCTCGACGGCGGCCGCCCGATCGTGCACGTGACCCAGGGGACGATCGCGAACGACGACCTCGGCCGCCTCGTCGAGCCGGCCATCGACGCCCTGGCCGGCGAGGACGTCCTGGTCGTCGCGACGACCTGCGGCGGGCGGCTGCGGCCGGGCCCGCTGCCGGCCAACGTCCGGGTGGCCGGCCTCCTGCCGTACGACGAGCTGCTCCCCCGCTGCGCCGCGGTGGTCACCAACGGCGGGTACGGCGGTGTCAACCACGCGCTGCGCTACGGGGTGCCGCTGGTCGTGGTCGGGGCGAGCGAGGACAAGCGCGAGGTCGCGGCCCGGGTCGCCTGGTCCGGCGCCGGGATCGGCCACGCCCGCGCGAAGGCTTCACCGCGGATGCTGCGGCGAGCCGTCCGCGCGGTCTTGGACGACCCGCGCTACCGGGATCGGGCGCGGGAGCTGGCCGGGGAAATGGCCGCCGGACCGACCACGGCCGAGGTCGTCGAGCTGATCACCGGCTGAACTCGTGCGCGGAGAGGTAGCTCGCGAACCGCTCGTCGACCTCCTCGGGCGTCAACCCGAAGTCCGTCAGGCTGTAGCGGTGCACCGGCTTGCGCTCCCCCGTCCGGCTCGCCTCGTGCACCGCCGTCATGGCCGTGCGGGCTTCCGGCGTGAACTCCAGTCCGAAGTGGTCGTACACAGTGGACACAGTGCCGATCGGGTCCGCCACGAAGTCCTCGTACCGCACGTCGCAGAACTGCGCCGGGTTGTGGCGCGCGCGGGCCCAGCCGAACTCGTCCGCCCCGCGGGCCCACAGCTCCAGCTGCCCGCGGCCGATCACCTCGCCGCGGAACTTCGAAGACCAGCCGTCCGCGGCCTTCTCGGCGAGGCTGCACATCGACGCCATGATCGTGCTCGGTGCCCGGTGCGTCTGGATCACCAGCGCGTCCGGGTAGTTCGCCATCAGCGCGTCCAGGGCGAACAGGTGGCTCGGGTTCTTGAGCACCCAGCGCTTGCCCGCGTCCGGCAGCCCGATCAGCCGCAGGTTGCGCTGGTGCCGGGCGTAGGCGTCCGTCCAGTCCTGCTTGGCCAGCCAGCGCGAGTACCGCGGGAGGTGCGCCAGGCACTCGAACGACACCGACCGCATCGACTGGCGCAGCAGCTGCCAGCACTCCTCCACCTGGTCGGCGGACATGTGGTGGACACCCATGAACTCCGGGTGCTCGACGTGGTGGCGCTCGTAGCCCGCCTGGATCCCCTGGAAGATCGGGTTGTCCGCCCACGTCTCCCGCGGCGGCCGCGGCTGCGGCACCTCGGCGAGCCAGACCTCGAGCCCCTGGTGCGCGGGGTCCTCGGCGAGCAGCCGGTGCAGCGCCGTCGTGCCCGTGCGGGGCAGCCCGGTGACGAAGATCGGCCGCTCGATGCGGACGTCCGCGTACGCCGGGTTCTGCTTCCACGACGCCTCGCTCAGCAGCCGCGCCACCAGCGCGCCGCGCAGCATCGCCCGGTGCACCTTGTTGCCGTACGGCGTCAGTTCCTCGTCGGCCTCGTACGACTCCAGCAGCACGCGCAGACCCTCGGCGTACTCGTCTGCTCCGAAGTCGTCGAGCCCGGTGAGCTTCGACGCCGAGGCGTGCAGGTCGTCGAAGGTGCCGACGTCTTCCCGGCCGGGGCGCATGGGTCCTCCTAGTGGTGGTACTCGCCGCCGTTGACGTCGAGGCACTGCCCGGTGATCGCGCGCGCCATCGGCGAGGCGAGGAACACCACCGCGTCGGCGATCTCGTCGGGCTCCGGCAGCTTGCGCAGGTCTGTTGTGGACGCCGTCTCGGCGTAGACGTCCTCCGGCGTGATGCCGCGTTCCTTGGCGAGGTAGGCGAAGTACCACTGGAGGTTCGGCCCCCAGATGTACCCGGGCGCCACGGTGTTGACGCGCACGCCGTCCGGGCCCAGCTCGCTGGCGAGGCTCTGGGACAGCGACAGCAGCGCCGACTTCGCCATCTTGTAGGCGCCGAACGTCCGCCGCGAGTGCCGCAGCACCGCCGAATTGATCATCACCAGCGAGCCCTTGCTCTCCTTGAGCGCGGGCAGGAACAGCCGGGTCAGCCGGAGCACGGAAATCGCCGCGGTCTCGAAGCCGGCGCGGACCGCGTCGAAGTCCACAGTGGCCAGATCGGTCAGCGGCGGGACGGCGAACGCGTTGTGCACCACCGTGTCCACCCGGCCGAACGCCTCGACCGCCTCGTTCACCAGGTTCGCCGCGGAGTCCGCGTCGTCGATGTCGGTGCGGACCGCGACCGCCCGGCGGCCGAGGTCGGTCACCTCCTTCGCGACCTCGCTCAGCCGCGACTCGGTGCGCGCGGCGAGCACGACGTCCGCGCCGGCCCGCGCGCTGCGCACGGCGATCGACCGGCCGAGCCCGGGCCCGATCCCCGAGACGACGACCACCTTGCCCTGCAACACGTTCTCCACGCTCACCCCAGCATCCGGGCGGCGACGGCGTCCTGCCGGGCCGCGATCCGCGCCGCCCACTGCTCCGGCGTCACCCGCGCGTCGGCGTGGTACGGCAGGCGGTCGGGCAGTTCGTCGGTCTTGACCACCTCGACGACCGGGCCGTCGTCCGGGCCGAGGTCGCGGGCCAGCCGCTGCCAGCGGATCTGCAGGTACCCGCGGTCGTGGCCGGTGAGTTCGAGCCAGTTCGCCAGGCCGGGGTCGCGTTCGGCGAGCACGAACCGGATCTTGCCGTCCGGGTCGACGCGGGCCTGGTCGGCGGTGAGGCTCGTCTGGTGGTTGATGTAGTCCAGCGAGACGTACCAGAGGCTGCCGAGCTGGATGCCCTGGTACGGCGCGTCCGCGCAGCGCGGCACGGTGACGATCATCGCCTCTTCCGGGCCGAGCTCGTAGTGCCCGGCCGAGGAGAACTGCGTGGTCAGCCCGCCCGGCGTGGAGCGCGGCTCGGTCAGCGTGTTCACCGGCAGGTCGTAGTAGAACCACTTCGGGAAGGCCAGGAACGTCTTGAGCCGGCTCAGCAGGATCTTGCCGGTGACGCCGTAGCGCTTGGCCAGCGCGGACCGGTCCGGCACCGGCGGTGCCTGGCCCGCGGTGTCGACGCACCGGATGCGGATCTCGCCCCGGCGTTCGGTCGCCCAGTCGCTGTAGACCTCGCGGACGACGAGCATCGAGGAGCCTTCGCCGAGGACGAAGTAGTTCGGCCCCGGGTTCTCGCGGGCCGGGCCGAAGCGCAGCTCGAACCGGCCGTCCGGGCCGATTTCGATCTTCCGGTCGTCGAACGCGGCGAGGCTGTCGGGCACCTCCACCGGCGAGTAGTCGCCGTTGAGGACCTGGAAGCTCAGGTCGGCGGTGGTCCCGCGGACGCCGGTGACCAGGTACTCGCGGTCGGCGCGGATGTTCGCGTTGAAGTACAGCGTGTCCGGGTTGTCCAGGCCCATCTTCGTGTAGGGCCCGGTGGACGCGGTGAAGTACGGGAAGTCGCGCTGGTAGGCCCAGGCCATCTGCAGCGACGCGCGGATGCTGCCGGCGAGGTAGTCGTAACCCTCCAGGAGGCCCTGCTCGGTCTGCGCCGGCGGGGCTTCGGCGATCAGCTTCTCGGCCTCGACGATGGCGTCGGCGAACGACCGGGTCAACGAGAACTCGTTCTCGATCATGCCGGGACAGCCCAGCGGTTCGCGAGCAGCCGGTAGCCGGGGATGGCGTCCCAGGACATCATCGATTCGTAGGTCCGGACGTACCCGATGTGCGACATCCGCCAGGCGCCGTCGTGGTCGCGGCGGTAGGTGTCCTCGTAGAACGCGGCGCCTTCGATGATCACCTTGTGGTCGGGCACGATGACCTTGTCGGTGAACGACCACCGCCCGGTCGCGGTGTCGCCGTCGACCTCGATCTCGGGCTGAGCTGCGTGGTGCACCGTGATGATGCCGTTGCCGAGGCTCTGGGTGAGGAACTCGACGATGGCGTCGCGGCCCTCGAACCGCTTGCCCTCACTCCCGACCGCGCGGGTCCCGTAGTCGGCCGTGGCGTCGACGGTGAAGGTGTCGGCCACCTCGTCCCACAGCTTCAGGTCCACCCCGCGCAGGTACCGGTACTTCAGCCGCTTGATCTCTTCGAGCACGCCCAGGTCCATGCACACAGCGTCCCGCACCGCTTGACCAAAGACAAGAACATGTTCTACTTTTTTCCGGTGTCCGTGACCTCGTACGAGCTCTCGCACCTGGCCGCGCTCGAAGCGGAGGCCGTGCACGTCTTCCGCGAAGTCGCGGCGACCTTCGAGCGCCCGGTCCTGCTCTTCTCCGGCGGCAAGGACTCGGTGGTGATGCTGCACGCGGCCGCGAAGGCGTTCTGGCCCGCGCCGCTGCCGTTCCCGGTGCTGCACGTCGACACCGGCCACAACTTCGACGAGGTCATCCGGTTCCGGGACGAGACGGTCGCCGCGCTCGGCCTGCGGCTCGAGGTCGCGAGCGTGCAGGACGACATCGACGCCGGCCGCGTCGTCGAGGAGACCGGGCCGCGGGCGAGCCGCAACCGGCTGCAGACGGTGACGCTGCTGCGGGCGATCCGCGAGGGCGGCTTCGACGCCGTGTTCGGCGGCGCCCGCCGGGACGAGGAGAAGGCCCGGGCCAAGGAGCGTGTGTTCAGCTTCCGCGACGAGCACGGCCAGTGGGACCCGCGGGCGCAGCGCCCGGAGCTGTGGAACCTCTACAACGGGCGGCACCGCCGCGGCGAGCACATCCGCGTCTTCCCGCTGTCGAACTGGACCGAGCTGGACATCTGGCAGTACATCCGGGACGAGCGGATCGCGCTGCCACCGCTGTACTTCGCGCACAAACGCCCGGTCGTGCAGCGCGACGGCATGCTGCTGGCGGCCACCCGCTTTCTGTCCCTTGTGGATGGTGAGACGCCGTACGAGGCGACCGTGCGCTTCCGGACCGTCGGCGACGCCACCTGCACCGGCTGCGTCGAGTCCTCGGCGACGACACCGTCCGAAGTGGTCGCCGAGGTGGCCGCCACCCGCGTCACCGAACGCGGTGCCACCCGGGCCGACGACCGCATCTCCGAAGCCGGCATGGAAGACCGCAAGCGAGAGGGCTACTTCTGATGCAGCTGCTGCGGATCGCCACCGCCGGGAGCGTGGACGACGGCAAGTCCACGCTGATCGGGCGGCTGCTCTTCGATTCGAAGGCGATCTTCACCGACCAGCTCGCCGCCGTCGAACGCGCCAGCCGGGACCGCGGCGAGGACTACCCGGATCTCGCGCTGCTCACCGACGGGCTGCGGGCCGAGCGCGAGCAGGGCATCACGATCGACGTCGCTCACCGCTACTTCGCCACGCCCAGGCGGAAGTTCATCATCGCGGACACGCCGGGGCACCTGCAGTACACGCGGAACATGGTGACCGGCGCGTCCACCGCCGACCTGGCGCTGATCCTGGTCGACGCACGCAAGGGCGTCCTGGAACAGTCGCGGCGGCACGCGTTCCTGGCGTCGTTGCTCGGCATCGGGCACCTCGTGGTGTGCGTGAACAAGATGGACCTCGTCGACTGGTCTCAGGAGAGGTTCGACGAAATCCGCGAGGACTTCCGCCGGTTCGCGATGAAGCTCGACGTCGCCGACCTCACGTTCGTGCCGGTTTCGGCCCTGCACGGCGACAACGTCGTCCACCGCAGCGCCAGCATGCCGTGGTATGAGGGCACTTCGCTGCTGCACCAGCTGGAGGAGGTGCACGTCGCTTCCGACCGCAACCTGATCGACGCGCGGTTCCCGGTGCAGTACGTCATCCGGCGGTCCGACTTCCGCGGCTACGCGGGCACCATCGCCGGCGGGGTGTTCAAGCCGGGTGACGAGGTCGTGGCGCTGCCCTCGGGGTTCACGTCGAAGGTGCGCGCGGTCTGGGGCCCGGGCGGGCAACCTCTGGACGAGGCGTTCACCGGCCAGGCGGTGGCCGTGGAGCTGGCCGACGACCTCGACCTCGGCCGCGGGGCCATGCTGTGCCGCCCCGGCAACCGGGCGGAGTCGGCCCGCGAGGTGGACGCCCTGGTCTGCTGGTTCTCCGAGCGCGCGGCGCTGACGCCGGGCGCGACGTACGCGGTGCGCCACACGACCACCGAGACGCGGGGCACGGTGGAGCGGCTGGAGTACCGCCTCGACGTCACCACCCTGCACCGCGACGAGACGGCGGAAGCGCTGTCCCTGAACGACATCGGCCGCATCCGGCTGCGCACGCGGTCGCCGCTGCTGTTCGACCCGTACCGCCGCAACCGGGCGACCGGCGGCTTCCTGCTGGTCGACGAGCACACCGGCGACACGGTCGCGGCGGGCATGATCACCGGCGCGGTCGCCTCCCCGGTCGTCTGGCACACGGCGGCGGTGCGGCGCGAAGACCGCCCGACGCGTGGCGCGACGGTGTGGCTGACCGGGCTTTCGGCGTCGGGCAAGTCGTCGGTGGCGGTCGAGCTGGAGCGCCGGCTGGTCGCGGCGGGCCGCCCGGCGTACCTGCTCGACGGCGACAACCTGCGGCACGGGCTGAACGCCGGTCTCGGGTTCAGCCCCGAGGACCGCGCGGAGAACGTCCGGCGGGTGGCCGAGGTGGCCCGGCTGTTCGCGGACGCGGGCGTGGTCGCGATCGCGTCGCTGATCAGCCCGTACGAGGCCGACCGCGCCCGGGCACGGACGATCCACGACGGGCTGCCGTTCGTGGAGGTCTTCGTCGACACGCCCCTGGAGGTCTGCGAAACCCGCGATCCGAAGGGGATGTACGCGAAGGCGCGCGCCGGGGAGATCACCGGGTTCACCGGCATCGACGCCCCCTACGAGCGGCCGTCGTCGCCGGACCTGGTGCTGCGCCCGGGCGACGGCGACCCGGCGGCGATGGCGGCGGCGATCCAGGCCCTGCTCGACGAGCTCGGCTGAAATCCCCTTGCCCGCACCACCTAGGGTGGGCCTCATGACGACGGTCAGGCAGGTCCAGATCACCTTCGACTGCGCGGATCCGGAGCGCGTCGCCCGGTTCTGGTGCGAGGTGCTCGGGTACGAGCTCCACAGCAGCGGCGTCGCCTGCAGCGACCCCACCGGGGTGGGCCCGCGGCTGTACTTCCAGCAGGTGCCCGAAGGCAAGGTCGTCAAGAACCGCGTGCACCTCGACGTCCGGGTCGGCACCGGGCTCGTCGGCGAGGAGCGGCTCGCCGCCCTCGAGGCCGAGTGCGCGCGGCTGGAGAAGCTCGGCGCGGTCCGCGGGCAGCTCCTGCTCGCCGACGAGGAAAACGAATCGTGCCAGAACATGCAGGACATCGAGGGCAACGAGTTCTGCCTCGACTGACGCCTACTCGGCTTCCAGGACGAAGAACAGGAAGCTCGGGAAGGTGTCGAGGATTTCGAAGTCGCCGGGGAACAGCTCGCGGGCGGCCGGGGTGGGGTGCGGTTCGCTGATGACGGCGATCCGGAAACCGGCCGCGGTGAAGGCGTCCGTCATCGCGTGCAGGGGCTTGTTCCAGAACGTCATCCGCGCTTTTTCGCCGTGCAGCTCGAACTCGTCGGTCCAGGTGTACTGCTCGAAGTAGTCCGGCCGCGGGCCCTCGTGGCGATGGGTCAGGTTGACCATCATCGGGTGGTTGACCGAGGCGATCAGCCGGCCGCCGGGCTTGAGCACGCGCCGGAATTCGGCGAGCACCGGGCCCCAGTCCCGCAGGTAGTGCAGCACCAGCGACGCCACGACGTCGTCGAACTCCGCGTCGGGGAACGGGAGCGGGTCGGCCAGGTCGGCGACCCGCAGGTCCGCGTCCGCGCCCAGCAGCGTTTTCGCGTGCGCTAGCATGCCGGGGCTCTGGTCGAACCCGCTGACGAGTGCGCCCTTAGCCCGCAGCTCCGCGAACAGCGGCCCCGAGCCACAGCCGGCGTCGAGGATCCGGCGGCCCGCCACGTCACCGGCGAGCGCGAGGGTCGCGGGCCGCTCGTAGTAGGCGTTCATCAGGCTGGCTTCGTTCTCGGCCGTGTAGGCCGCGGCGAACTCGTCGTAGGCGGCAGTCATGCGGACCATGGTGCCCGAATCAGCGGGACGGTGCCACGAAGCCCGAGTCGTACGCCCGGATCACCGCCTGAGTCCGGTCGCGCGCGCCGAGCTTCGCCAGCACGTTGCCCACATGGGTCTTCACCGTCTGGACCCCCACGTACAGCGCGCCCGCGATTTCCACATTGGACAGTCCGCCGGCCATCAGCCGCAACACTTCGCGCTCGCGCTCGGTCAGGCCGGCCGAGGCCAGGCCGTCAGCGGCCGGGGCGGGGGCGTGCTGAGCGGCCAGCCGGCGGATCGCCGCGGGGAACAGCAGTGACTCCCCGGCCACGACGGTCCGGATCGCCGCGACGATCTCCTCCGGCCGGGCCCGCTTGAGCAGGAACCCGCTGGCGCCGGCGAGGAGCGCGTCGTAGACGTAGTCGTCGTTCTCGAAGGTGGTCACCACGATCACCTTCGGCGGCTCGTCCACAGTGGACATCAGGTGGGTGGTGGCCCGGATCCCGTCCACGGCGGGCATCCGCACGTCCATCAGCACGACGTCGGGGCGCAGCCGGGCGACCAGCCCGGGCACCTCGGCGCCGTCGGCGGCCTCGCCGAGCACGGTCAGGCCGTCTTCGCTGTCGACGATCGCCTTCAGCCCGGCCCGGATCAGCGGTTCGTCGTCCACCAGCAGCACCCCGACGCTCATCGCCCGCTCCCCCACGGCACCCGCACCACGACCTCCCACACCCCGTCGCCCGGCCCGGCCGACAGCTCGCCGCCGAGCACCGCCACCCGCTCGGCCATCCCCCGCAGCCCCCGCCCGCCGCCGGACCGGCGCGTGCCGCCGCCCAGTGGGTTGGCGACCCGCGCGCGGAGCTCGTGCGCCGCGACGCCGACGACCACCGTCACCGGGACCCTACCGGCGTGGCGCACCGCGTTGGTGAGGCATTCCTGCAGGATCCGGTAGACCTCGCGGGACACCACCGGCGGCACCGCGGCCAGGTCGCCGTCGAGGTCGGCCGTCACGTCGGTGCCCGCCAGCCGGGTCGTTTCGAGCAGGGCCGGCAGCGCGGTGAGCGTCGGCTGCGGGGCCCGCCCGGCCGCCTCCTCGCGCAGCAGCCCGAGGACGTGGTCGAGGTCGTCGAGCGCCGTGCGGGCCGACTCCTCGATGGCGCCGAGCGCCCGCTCGGTGAAGTCCGGGTCTGTGCGCAGCGTCCGCCGCGCGGCGCCGGCCTGGACGGTGACGACGCTCAGCGCGTGCCCGACCGAGTCGTGCAGCTCCCTGGCCAGCCGGTTGCGTTCGGCGAGCTGCTCGGTCCGCCGTTCGAGCCGCGCGATCCGGTCGGCGGCGGTCGTCCCGAGCAGCGCGATCGCGGCCCGGCGCAGCAGCCCGCCGGTCACGCTGACGGCGTAGATCAGCAACACCAGGCCGAGTCCGAAGGCCAGGGGCAACCACACCGACACCCAGCCCCTCGGCACGCTGACCGCGTCGCCGCCGCCGGTCTGGAACAGCTGCCCGGTGAAGACGGCGCTGATCGACAGCCCGACCCCGACGGGGGCGGCGAGGCTGAGGGAGCTGACGATGAACCCGGCGCCGACGTGCAGCACGAACATCACCGCGGCGCGCCGCCGACCCGGGCCGGTGTGCGGTTTGGCGGGCGCGTCCGGCACCGGGTCGTCGAGCAGCTCACGGACCGCGGTCGACTCGAGGACGTGGACGGCGGGCAGGAAGGCGGTCCCGGCCAGCACGGCCAGGGTGAGCAGGCCGCCGACGAGGGTGGCCCGCTCCAGCGTGGTGACGAACGGCAGCAGCGCGGGCACGGCGACGCCGGAAAACAGGAGGTAGGGCACGCTGATGGCACCACCGAGGACGAGATAGACCCAGCGGCGGTAGGTCGCCTTGCTCGTCAGGATGCGCACCGGCCGATCTTCGCAGGCAGACGCCGGGCGCGCCTCCCTCTCGCGGTGGACCCGCGTCAGTCCCCGGCCGGGGTGACCACGGAGCGGCGATGACCGACGTCCGCACGTCGACGATCTCCCGGCGCTGGGTCAGCCGGTCGAGGACGAAGGCCCGGAAGGATTCGATGACGGCCCGGTCGGGCGGCCGCAGCCGCACGTCGACTGCGCGATGTGCAGGCGGCGGGCGAGTTCCTTGTTGGTCTGCTTGGCGTCCTCCTGGAGGGTCAGCAGCGCCGTGCCAAGTCGACCTGGCCTCGGCTGCGGACGCGACGCTGATCGTGGCCGCGTACCCGATCCTGACGCTGGCCTTGTCCGGCCGCGGGGTGTTTCCCCGCTCCGGCTGACGGGGATGCCGGTGGCGGTCGCGGGTGTCGGCCTGGTGGTCGGCAGCGCCGGCGCCCAGTCACTGTGGGGCGACGCGTTCCTGATCGCGGGCGGCCTGGCGTGGGCGGCGTACAACATCCTGGCCCGGCGCGACGGCTCCGGGACGTCGCCGATCGTGGTGACGTACTACCAGACACTCGCCGGGGCGGCCGGGTTCGTGCTGCTGTCACTGTCCGAAGTGGACCGCTGGCGCGTGCCGAGCGGGCCGGACGCGCTGCGGATCGTCGCGGTGAACCTGCTGAACATCGTCCCGGTGGCGGGCCTGGGCTGGGCGGTCCTGCTGGCCGGCGAGAGACCCACCCTGGTGCACCCTTCGGCGGCGCGGTGGTCATCGCCGGCGTGACACTGGGGGCGCGCGGCGATCGACGTGTCCACGACGCCGGCGACTCCGGAGACGATCGATGCGTCAAGGCCGGCGAAGTACGCCATGACCGCACCCGCCAGGATGGTCCCGAATCCGATCGCGCCCAGTACGGTCTGACGCACGCCTTCGGCGCCGCACAGGCACCGAAGGCATGCATCGAGACCCTCAATTCACCATGCGACCGTGCGCGTCTCCGCTTGGGACACCAACCCGTTCACCCACAACGACTGCACCTTCGCCGCCTCGGCTGCGGACGGCTTCGCGTTCTTGCACGCCGTTCCCGGGCCGTGGCCGGACATCAGTTCCGTGCACGGGCCGGTGTAGTGGTCCGGCAGCCCGAGGTTGTGGCCGAGTTCGTGCGCGGCGATGCGGGTCGGGTCGTAGCCCTCCGCCACCTGGCTCGTGTCCAGGTAGATCTGGCCGCGCCCGTGGCCGTTCGTGTTCGTGTACGAGCCGCCGCTGTGCACCTCGTGGAACACGATCGTCGCCCCCGTGGTCCGCTTGACCAGCTTGACGTCGGTGACCGCCGCGTTCCAGTTGGCCGCGCCCTGGTCGATCTGGCTCAAGTAGTCCGGGGCGCCCGCGGAGCTGTAGTACAGCGTCGTCACCGCGGCCGCCGAAGCGGCCGGGGCGATGGCCGAGCCCAGGGCCAGCGGGGCCGCGACCGCCGTGGCCAGCGCCACGACCCGGCCGAGCACGCGTCCGTTCATCGTGTCTCCTTTGTCTGGTTAAGAGAGCACTTCACCGTGGTTCGCGCGATCAGGTTAGAAGGCCACCACCGGGGCGGCCACGGCCGAAAGTCGTTCCCCCGCGGGAGGGAGACCGCTCCCGCCGCCGCGTGATCACCCGGGCCCGGCCGCCGTGGTCTGCTCGGCGACGGCGAAAGGGAACCGATGGACATCCTGCTGGGCCTGCTGACCCTCCCCCTGTACGTGCTCCTGCTGTGGCCGCTCGTGGCCGCCGCCCGCCGCGTGCTCGGCGTCCGGATCGGCGCCGTGCGCGCGCTGTGCGCCGCCGCCTTCGGGTGGCTCGTCGCCGGTGGCATCGGGCGGGCGTTCCCCGGTTCCCTGCTGCACCACGGCGGGGCGGCGATCGGCTTGCTGATCCCGTTGGCGGGCAGCGCTTTCCTCGCAACGCTGATCTTCCTGTTCGTCGCCGAGATGGCGCTCCCGCACGGCATCGGGCTCGGCCGGCTGCGGGGCCGGCTCGCCCGCACCCGCCGGTACGCGCAGATCAGCCGGATCGCCGTCAAGCACGGCCTCGGCCGCTACCTGACCGGCCGCCGCGAACCGGGAGAGACGCGCCATGCCAAGCTCGCGCGCTCCCTGCGCCGCGCGCTGGAGGAGGGCGGCGTGACGTTCGTGAAGCTCGGCCAGCTGCTCTCCACCCGCGCGGACCTGCTGCCCCCGATGTTCGCCGACGAGCTCGGCCGCCTCCAGGACCAGGTCGCGCCCGCCCGCGCCGACACGGTCCGGGCCCTGCTCGCCGACGAGCTCGGCGGCTCCCCCGACGACGTCTTCGCCGAGTTCGACCCCGAACCCCTCGCGGCCGCGTCGGTCGCGCAGGTCTACCGCGCGAAGCTGCGCAGCGGCGAGGACGTCGTGGTCAAGGTCCAGCGGCCGGGCGTGCGGGAGCAGGCCGAACGCGACATCGCCATCGTCCGGCGCGTCGCCGCGGCGCTGGAGGACCGCGCGGACTGGGCGCGCTCGCTCGGCGTCGCCGAACTCGCCGACGGGTTCGCCGCCGCGCTGGCCGAGGAACTCGACTTCACCATCGAAGCCCGCAACATCACCGCGGTGGCCGCCACGGGTTCCCCGGACGTCGTGCTCCCGAAGGTCCACAAAGGACTTTCCACCGACCGCGTGCTGGTGATGTCCCGCCTCGACGGCAAACCGCTCACCGCGGCGAAGGACCTGCCGGCGGCCGAGCGCCGGCGGCTGGCGCGGTCGCTCCTGCGCTGCCTGCTCGACCAGGTGATGCTCGGCGGCGTCTTCCACGCCGACCCCCACCCGGGCAACCTCATGCTGCTCGGTGACGGCCGCCTGGGCCTGCTCGACTTCGGCTCGGTCGGCCGCCTCGACGCCGGGCTGCGCGGCGGCCTCCAGAACCTGCTGCTCGCCCTGGACCGCGGCGACCCGGCTGGCCTGCGCGACGGGCTCCTCGAGATCGTCGACCGCACCACCGAGATCGACGAACAGCGCCTCGAACGCGCTCTCGGCGCCCTGGTCGCCCGCCACTTCGGGCCCGGCCGGACACCGGACCTCGACCTGTTCACCGGCTTGTTCCGGGTGGTCGCGGACTTCCGGCTCAGCGTGCCGCCGCCGGTGGCGGCGGTGTTCCGCGCGCTGGCCACGGTGGAGGGCACGCTGGCCGCGCTGGATCCCGGCTTCGACGTCGTCGCCGAGTCCCGCGCGTTCGCCGTCGAGCAGGTCGGCGCCGGGATGCGGCCGGGCCCGCTGGGCCGCACGGCGACCGGCGAGCTCCTGGCGCTGCTGCCGGTGCTGCGCCGCATCCCCCGCCGCATCGACCGGATCGGCGCGGCGCTGGAGGAGGGCAGGCTGTCGGTGAACGTCCGCCTGTTCTCCGACGAGCGCGACCGCGACGTCGTCACGAGCCTGGTCCACGAAGCCCTGCTGGCCTTCGTCGGCGCGGCAACCGGCCTGATGGCGGTGTTCCTGCTGACCGGCTCGGGCGGCCCGCGCATCGCCGAAGACCTGACGCTGCACCAGGTGTTCGGCTACAACCTGCTGGTGATCAGTGCGCTGGTGGGACTGCGGCTGCTGTTCGTCGTCTTCCGGCGTTCCGGACGAGCGTCACGACCAGCCCGGTGAACCCGGCGGCGCGGGGACGATTCCGGCGACACGGGCGGGAAAGACATCTCGGTCACGAAGATCTATCGGGCCCCCACCTGCGGCGTTACCCCGTCCGCGGCGCGTACATGATCACCGCGACCCCCGCCAGGCAGAGCAGTGCGCCGATGACGTCGTACCGATCCGGCCGGTAGCCGTCCGCGATGATGCCCCAGGCCAGCGAGCCCGCCACGAACACGCCGCCGTACGCGGCGAGGATGCGGCCGAAGTGGGCGTCCGGCTGGAGGGTTGCGACGAACCCGTACACGCCCAGCGCCACCACTCCGCCGCCGATCCACAGCAGGCCGCGGCTTTCGCGGATGCCTTGCCAGATCAGCCAGGCGCCGCCGATTTCGCACACCGCCGCGGCCAGGAACAGGAGGATCGACCGCAGGACCACCCCGGGATACTAACTCCCGTGCCGTTCACGCTGAGTCATCCCGCCGCCGTGCTGCCGCTGGCCCGGCGTCCCCTGGTGCCGTCGGCGCTCGTCGCCGGGTCGGTCGCGCCGGACCTCTTCTGGTTCGTCCCGCGGCTGCCCGGCGTCGGCCTGACGAAGACCCACGAACTCACGTCGGCTCTCTGGCTCGACCCGCTCCTGGCCCTGGCCCTGCTCGCCGTCTTCCACCTGCTGCTGAAGCGGCCGCTCATGGCACTGGCTCCGCAGCGCCTGGCCGAACGGCTCCCCCGCGACTTCCCCTGGAACCGACCGGGCTGGATCGCGGTCTCGCTCGTGCTCGGCGCCGCCACGCACGTCGGCTGGGACGCCTTCACCCACGAGAACGACGGATTCGCGTTCCTGCGGATCCCGCTCGTCACCGGCGTCGACGTCGGACGGCTGATCCAGCTGGTCAGCACCCTCGCCGGGGCCGCCGTGCTCGGCTGGTGGCTGTGGCGCTGGTACCGCACGGCGCCCGCCGCCCCGGCGCCGCCGGGCCTCCGCCGCCGGAAGACCGTGGCCGCGTTCCTCGCCGCCGGCGCGCTGGCCGGGGCCTTGACCAGCGTCCTGCCCTTCGTGGCCCACCACGACCCGATGACCCGGGCGGGCGTCGTCGGCAACGCCACCTACCTGCTCGTCACCGGCGCCGGCAGCGGGTTCGCCGTGGCCCTCGTGCTCTACGCACTCGCCTGGTACAGCTCGTCATACGCGAAACGGGCCACCCCGGAGGGTGACCCGCTCGACGTGCACGAACTCAGACAGTGAAGCCGAGGGCGCGCAGCTGCTCGCGGCCGTCCTCGGTGATCTTCTCCGGGCCCCACGGCGGCATCCAGACCCAGTTGATCCGGAAGTCCTTGACCAGCCCGCCGCTGGTGAGCGCGGCGTTCGTCTGGTCCTCGATGACGTCGGTCAGCGGGCAGGCCGCCGAGGTCAGCGTCATGTCGAGGGTCGCGGTGTTGTCGGCCTCGACGCGGATGTCGTAGACGAGGCCGAGGTCGACGACGTTGATGCCGAGTTCCGGGTCGACGACGTCGCGCATGGCCTCTTCGACGTCCTCGATCTTGGCGAGGTCGAGGTCCTGCTTGGCGGTGGTCTCGGCGTCGAGGTCGGCGGCGGTGCGCCCCTCACGAGTGGCGGTTTCTTCAGTCATGCCTTTTCAGCTCCACTGCTCGTCCGGGCGACGGCGTCCTTGAAAGCCATCCAGCCGAGGAGAGCGCACTTCACGCGGGCGGGGTACTTGGCGACGCCCGCGAAGGCGACCCCGTCCTCCAGCACGTCCTCGTCCGGCTCGACCTTTCCCTTGCCCTGCATCAGTTCCACGAAGGCGTCCATGGTGGTGAACGCCTCCTCGATCGTGTGGCCGACGACGAGGTCGGTCAGCACCGACGTCGAGGCCTGGCTGATCGAGCAGCCCTGGCCGTCGTAGGAGACGTCGGCGACCTTCCCGTCCTCGACCTTGACCCGCAGCGTCACCTCGTCGCCGCAGGTCGGGTTGACCTGGAACGACTCGGCGTCGAACGGGTTACGCAGGCCGCGCCCGTGCGGGTTCTTGTAGTGGTCCAGGATGATCTCCTGGTACATGCTCTCCAGGTTCACTGCCCCACCCCGAAGAACTTCTGCGCCTCGCGGATGCCCGCGACGAGGGCGTCCACTTCGGACAGGTCGTTGTACAGGTAGAACGACGCCCGCACGGTGGCCTGCGCGTGGCAGGCCCGGTGCAGCGGCCACGCGCAGTGGTGGCCGACCCGGACGGCGATGCCGAGGCTGTCGAGCACCTGGCCGGCGTCGTGCGGGTGCACGCCGTCGATCACGAACGACACGGTCGCGCCGCGGTCCGCCAGGTCGGTCGGCCCGATGATCCGGACACCCGGGATCGCGCCGATGCCTTCCAGCGCCGCCGCGGCCAGTTCCTTCTCGTGCGCGGCGATGCGGTCCATGCCGACGGCCGAGAGGTAGTCCACGGCCGCGCCGAGGCCGATGGCCTGCGACGTCATCGGGACGCCGGCCTCGAACCGCTGCGGCGGCGGCGCGAAGGTCGAGCCCTCCATCCGGACCATCTCGATCATCGACCCGCCGGTGAGGAACGGCGGCATGGCCGACAGCAGCTCGGTGCGCCCGTAGAGGACGCCGATGCCGGACGGGCCGAGCATCTTGTGCCCGGAGAACGCGGCGAAGTCGACGCCGAGCTCGTGGAAGCTCACCGGGAAGTGCGGCACCGACTGGCAGGCGTCCAGCACGGTGAACGCGCCGACCGCCTTCGCCTTCTCGACCAGCAGCGAGACCGGGTTGACCGTGCCGAGCACGTTCGACTGGTGCGCGAACGCGACCACCTTGGTGCGCGGCGTGATCAGTTCGTCCACATCGGACAGGTCGAGCCGGCCCTCCGGCGTGACCTTGAACCACTTCAGCGTCGCCCCGGTGCGCTGGCACAGCTGCTGCCACGGCACGAGGTTCGCGTGGTGCTCCATCTCGGTGACGACGATCTCGTCACCCGGGCCGACGACGAACCGCGCGGCTTCCGGGCCCGCGGTGGCGGCGTTGCCGAACGAGTAGGCGACCAGGTTGATGCCCTCGGTGGCGTTCTTGGTGAACACCAGTTCCTCGGGGTCGGCGCCGACGAACTCGGCGATCTTCGCCCGCGCGGACTCGTAGGCGTCGGTCGCTTCTTCGGACAGCTGGTGCGCACCGCGGTGGACGGCCGCGTTCGACGTCTCGACGTAGTGCCGTTCGGCGTCGAGCACGGCCGCCGGGCGTTGCGACGTCGCCCCGGAGTCCAGGTACACCAAGGGTTTCCCGTCGCGGACGGTGCGCGACAGGATGGGGAAGTCGGCCCGCAGGCCAGCCACGTCGAGTGGCAAAGAACCGGCCGAGGTGGTGGTCATCGGGCCGACTCCTCTCTTCTCGGTGTAACGGAACGGGGTCAGACCGCGGCGGGCTCGGTCTTGCCCGTGTACTTGACGTACCCGTTCTCCTCCAGCTCGTCCGCGAGCTCCTTGCCGCCCGATTCGACGATCTTGCCGTCGGCGAAGACGTGCACGAAGTCCGGCGTGATGTACCGCAGGATCCGGGTGTAGTGCGTGATCAGCATGACGCCGACCTCGCTCGAAGCCTTGTGCGCGTTCACGCCCTCGGAGACGACGCGCAACGCGTCGACGTCGAGGCCGGAGTCGGTCTCGTCGAGGATGGCGAACTTCGGCTTGAGCAGCGCCAGCTGCAGGATCTCGTGGCGCTTCTTCTCGCCGCCGGAGAAGCCCTCGTTGACCGAGCGCTCGGCGAACTCCTGCGAGATCTCGAGCTTGCCCATCTCCTCCTTGACCTCCTTGACCCAGTGGCGCAGCTTGGGGGCCTCGCCACGGACCGCGGTGGCCGCGGTGCGGAGGAAGTTGGACATGGACACGCCGGGCACCTCGACCGGGTACTGCATGGCCAGGAACAGGCCGGCGCGGGCGCGCTCGTCGACGCTCATCTCGAGCACGTTCTCACCGTCGAGCAGGACCTCACCCGAGGTGACCTCGTACTTGGGGTGACCGGCGATCGCGTAGGACAGCGTGGACTTGCCCGAGCCGTTCGGGCCCATGATCGCGTGCGTCTCGCCCGACTTGATGGTCAGGTTGACGCCCTTGAGGATCTCCTTGGCGCCTTCGTCGGTGGTGACCGAGGCGTGCAGGTCCTTGATTTCCAGGGTAGCCATTTCTTCGTTTCCTAAGTCAGAGAGCGGTCAGGCGCCAACGGCTTCGAGCTCGGCTTCGATCGCGGCTTCGAGGCGCTCGCGCACCTCGGGGACGTCGATCTTGACCAGGATCTCGTGGAAGAACCCGCGCACGACCAGGCGCCGCGCGGCTTCTTCGGCGATTCCGCGCGACTGGAGGTAGAACAACTGCTCGTCGTCGAACCTTCCCGTCGCGCTCGCGTGGCCGGCACCTTCGATCTCGCCGGTCTCGATCTCGAGGTTCGGCACCGAGTCCGCGCGCGCCCCGGGGGTGAGCACCAGGTTGCGGTTGAGCTCGTAGGTGTCGGTGGCCTCGGCGGCCGCGCGGATCAGGACGTCGCCGATCCACACCGTGTGCGCGTCGTCGCCCTGCAGGGCGCCCTTGTACATCACGCGCGACTTGCAGTTCGGCACCGCGTGGTCGACGAAGAGGCGGTGCTCCTGGTGCTGGCCCTGGTCGGCGAAGTAGACGCCGAGCATCTCGACGTCGCCGCCCTTGTCGGCGAAGGTCGCCGTCGGCGAGACACGGACCAGGTCACCGCCCAGGGTGATCACGGTGTGCCGCAGCGCGGCGTCGCGGCCCAGCTTCAGGTGCTGCTCGGAGACGTGCACGGCGTCGTCGGCCCAGTCCTGGACGCTGACCACGGTGACCTTGGCGCCGTCGCCGATGACGAACTCGACGTTGTCGGCGTAGGTGCCGGAGCCGACGTGGTCGAGCACGATGACGGCCTCGGCGAACGCCTCGGCGCGGACCTGCAGGTGCCCGTAGGCGACCTGGCCCTCGCCCGGGCCGTGGATCCGCAGCACGGACGGCTTCGACGCCTTCGTCTCCTTCGGCACCGTCACGACGGTGGCCTTGGTGAAGGACGAGTACGCCTGCGCGGCGATCCGGTCGCTCGGGACGCCGGCGGCACCGAGCCGCTCGTCGTCGCGGCCGACGGTCTCGATCTTCAGCTCGGGCGCGGCCTCGGCTTCGAGCGTGATCTCGCCGGTGGCGGTGGCGCTGCCGTCGTGGAGGCCGCGGAGGCGCTTCATCGGCGTGAAGCGCCAGTTCTCCTCACGACCACCGGGGACCTCGAAGGCCTCGACGTCGTAGGAGGTGAAGCGCTCCGCGCGGGAGGCGGCCGGGATGACCGCCCCCTCGCGAAGAGCTTCCGAAACGTTGTTCTCGGTAACCGACATGACTAGCCGACGGACCCTTCCATCTGGAGCTCGATCAGGCGGTTCAGCTCGAGCGCGTACTCCATCGGCAGCTCACGGGCGATCGGCTCCACGAAGCCGCGCACGATCATCGCCATCGCCTCGGCCTCGTCGAGACCGCGCGACATCAGGTAGAACAACTGGTCCTCGCTGACCTTGGACACCGTGGCCTCGTGGCCCATCGACACCTCGTCGTTGCGGATGTCCACGTACGGGTACGTGTCCGAGCGCGAGATGGTGTCCACCAGCAGCGCGTCGCAGACGACACTGGAGCGCGAGTGGTGCGCCCGCTTCGCCACGCGGACCAGGCCGCGGTAGGAGGTGCGGCCGCCACCGCGCGCCACCGACTTCGACACGATGGTCGAGGAGGTGTACGGCGCGAGGTGCTCCATCTTGGCGCCCGCGTCCTGGTGCTGGCCCTCGCCCGCGAACGCGACCGACAGGACCTCTCCCTTGGCGTGCTCGCCCATGAGGAACACCGACGGGTACTTCATCGTCACCTTGGAACCGATGTTGCCGTCGATCCATTCCATGGTCGCGCCCTCTTCGCACTTGGCGCGCTTGGTGACCAGGTTGTAGACGTTGTTCGACCAGTTCTGGATGGTCGTGTAGCGGCAGCGGGCGCCCTTCTTGACGATGATCTCCACGACCGCCGAGTGCAGCGAGTCGGACTGGTAGATCGGCGCCGTGCAGCCCTCGACGTAGTGCACGTACGCACCTTCGTCGACGATGATCAGGGTGCGCTCGAACTGGCCCATGTTCTCGGTGTTGATCCGGAAGTAGGCCTGCAGCGGGATCTCGACGTGCACGCCCTTCGGCACGTAGATGAACGAGCCGCCGGACCACACCGCCGTGTTCAGCGCGGAGAACTTGTTGTCACCGGCCGGGATGACCGAGCCGAAGTACTCCTGGAACAGCTCCGGGTGCTCCTTGAGCGCGGAGTCGGTGTCCAGGAACAGGACGCCCTGCTCCTCCAGGTCCTCGCGGATCTGGTGGTAGACGACCTCGGACTCGTACTGGGCGGCGACACCGGCGACGAGGCGCTGCTTCTCCGCCTCGGGGATGCCGAGCTTGTCGTACGTGTTCTTGATGTCCTCGGGCAGGTCCTCCCAGGAAGTGGCCTGCTTCTCCGTGGACCGCACGAAGTACTTGATGTTGTCGAAGTCGATCCCGGAGAGGTCGGCCCCCCAGTTGGGCATGGGCTTCTTCTCGAAGAGCTTGAGCGCCTTCAGTCGCGCTTCGCGCATCCACTCCGGCTCGGACTTCTTCGAGGAGATGTCGGTGACGACGTCCTCGTTCAGCCCGCGACGGGCGCTGGCGCCCGCCTCGTCGGAGTCCGCCCAGCCGAACGCGTACTTGCCAAGGGACTCGATGGTCTCTTCCTGGCTCAGTGGCGCGGTGGTGGGAGTGCGCTGCTCGGCAGCGGCAGTCATGCGGGTTTCCCTCCATTCGGGATCCGTGCTGTGTGCCCCTCGGGGGACACCGTTCTGGCCGGCTCGGGATGGGCCGGCTGACCCGCCGTGACGGGTACGTGGGTGGTGCACGCGGAGTCCCCGCGTGCGATGGTCGCCAGCCGCTGGACGTGGGTGCCCAGCAGCTGCGCGAACGCCTCCGTCTCGGCCTCGCACAGCTGCGGGAACTCCGCGGCGACGTGGGCGACCGGACAGTGGTGCTGGCAGAGCTGCGCGCCCACGTTCTGACCAGGAGCCGGGGCGCCGACCTGGCGGGTCGACGCAGCGTAGCCTTCCCTGCTCAGCGCGGCCGCGAGGGCCTCCGCGCGCGTCGCCGGCTCACCCGGTTCGGTGATCGCGGCGCGGTGCGGGCCGACGAGCTTCTCGATGCGCTGCTCGGCGAAGGCGCGCACGGCGTCCTCCCCGGCGTGCTCGGCCAGGAAGCGGATCGCGGAGACGGCCAGGTCGTCGTAGGCGTGCCCGAACCGGGCGCGGCCGGGCTCGGTGAGCAGGAAGAGCTTCGCCGGACGGCCCCGGCCGCGGGGTCCGCGGCGCGGCGCGTCCCTCGTCTCGGCTTCGCCGTCCGCGAGCAACGCGTCCAGGTGCCGCCGGACGGCGGTGGGGCTGATCCCGAGCTGCTCGGCGACCACGACGGCGGTCATGGGACCCTGTTCCAGCAGCAGCCGGGCGACCTCGTGGCGGGTCTTGCCCTCGGCGCTGACCTGCGACGGGACGTGCGGCTGCGCGGCGCGGGGCATGTCGCCGCCCGCCTGGTCACCCGCCTCCGTCTTTTTCACAACACAAGTGTGTCTTATTTCCGGGTGATCGGCAAAGGCGGGGTGTCCGGCAGTGACCCGACTCACTCGCCAGGCGACCGATACCCTGCACGCGTGGCAGTGGGCGAACAGGAACAGCAAGTGGCACGGCTCGAAACCGGGAGTGCCCACCCGGTGACGCTCTCGCCCGTCCGCCCCCGCGAGCCGCTCCCCCTGGAGGCCGCCGAGCAGCGCGGGCTGAACGTCGTCCGCCGCTTCGGCACGGTCGGCTCGCTGTTCCTCGCGCTCGGCTCCCTCGGCGCCGGCGCCGCCCCGGTGATCAACCCGGTGCAGGAGATCCCGGTGCTGCGGCTGTTCACCCGGATCCCGACGGTGTCGCTGGCCATCGCCATCTCCGGGATGGGCATCCTGGTACTGAGCTGGCTGATGCTCGGCCGGTTCGCCCAGCCCAGCCGCGCGCGGCTGGCGTCGCAGGGCCAGCTCGCGCGCACCACCGCGCTGTGGGTGCTGCCGCTGCTGGTCATCCCGCCGCTGTTCTCCCGCGACGTCTACAGCTACCTGGCGCAGAGCGAGATCGTGCACCGCGGGATGGACCCGTACGTCCTCGGCCCGGCGCAGGCGCTCGGCGTCGCCGACCCGTTCACCGCGGGCGTGTCGAACATGTGGCGCGAGACGCCGGCGCCGTACGGGCCGCTGGTGCTCCGCCTCGGCGGCTGGCTGGCGCCCCTGGCGGGCAACAGCATCGCGGTCGGCGTGCTGCTGCAGCGGGTACTGGCGCTGGCCGGCGTGGTCCTCATCGTGTGGGCCCTGCCGCGGCTGGCGCGCCGGTTCGGCGTCCAGCCCGCGACCGCGCTGTGGCTCGGCGCGCTGAACCCGCTGCTGATCTTCCACTTCGTCGCCGGCGCCCACAACGACGCGCTCGCCGTCGGCCTGATGCTGGCCGGGCTGGAGATCGGCATCCGGCGGCTGCCGATCCGGGTGAAGGGCGACACGCCACCCCCGCTGGCCCGCGGCGAACTGCTCTACATCGGGCTCGGGGTCGCGATCATCACCCTCGGCGTCGCGGTCAAGCTGCCCGCGGTGTTCGCGCTGCCGTTCTTCGCCGTGATGGTGGCGCGGCGCTGGCACGGCCGGCTCAAGGACCTGTTCGTGGCCGGCGCCCCGATGGCGCTGTGGTTCGGCGTGGTCCTGGTCGTCGTCTGCTTCGGCACCGGCCTCGGCTTCGGCTGGGTCGGGGCGACGTTCAACACGCCCGGCCTGGTCCGCTCCTGGATCTCCCCCACCGCCGAGCTGGCCAACCTCTCCGGCGTCCTCGGCATCGCGCTCGGGCTGGGCAACCACACCGACGCGCTGGTGCCGATCCTCGGCGTGCTCGGCTACCTCGTCGCCCTGGCGATCACGTTCAAGTTCCTCTGGGACAGCTTCAAGTGGCGCTACCGGCCGATCATCGGGCTCGGCGTCGCCCTCGGCGCGGTGATGATCCTGCAGATCAACCTGCAGCCGTGGTACGTGCTGTGGGCGGTGATCCCGCTCGCCGCCGCGGCCGGGACGTCCCGCTTCCGCGTCGCGGCGACGGTGATCAGCGCGGCCCTGCCGTTCCTGCTCCCCCCGACCGGCAGCACCTTCGACGGCCGCCCGTACGTGCTGCCGTTCGCCTACGTCGCGGCGATCGTCGTCTGCGGCGGCGGGCTGCTGATCGTGCGGCGGCTGGCTCCCGTGTTGCTCGCCAAGCCGTCCCCGCGGGTGCCCGAACCGGTCGACGCCGTATCGTGACCCGATGTGAGTGTCCCTGCCGTCGAGATCAGCGGGCTGGTCAAAAGCTACGGCTCCACCCGCGCGGTCGACGGCCTCGACCTGCGGATGGAGCGCGGCAGCCTGCTCGCCCTGCTCGGCCCGAACGGGGCCGGCAAGACGACCACCGTCGAGCTCTGCGAAGGCTTTTCGAAGCCTGACGCGGGCTCGGTGCGCGTGCTCGGCCTCGACCCGGTCCGCGAGTCTTCGGCGCTGCGTCCCCGCGTCGGCATCATGCCCCAGGGCGGCGGCGCGTACCCGGGTGTCCGGGCGGACGAGATGCTGCGCCTGGTGGCCTCCTGCGCGGCTTCGCCCCTGGACCCGGCGTGGCTGCTGGACGTCCTCGGCCTGACGCCGGTCCGCCGCACGCCGTTCAAGCGCCTCTCCGGCGGCCAGCAGCAGCGGCTTTCCCTGGCGTGCGCCCTGGTCGGCCGGCCGGAGCTGGTGTTCCTCGACGAGCCGACGGCGGGCATGGACCCGCAGGCCCGCCGCCTGGTGTGGGACCTGCTCTCGGCGTTGCGCGGCGACGGCGTCTCGGTGCTGCTGACCACGCACCTGATGGAAGAGGCCGAGGCGCTGGCCGACACGGTGGTGATCGTGGACCACGGCAAGGTCGTGGTGTCGGGCGCACCGCAGTCGCTGACGACGGACGAAACGGGCAGCGCGGGCCTGCGGTTCAAGGCCCGCACGCGGCTCGACACGGCGTTGCTGGCCGCGGCGCTGCCGGAGGGCTACGCGGTGCGCGAGTCGGCGCCGGGCACGTACACGGTGGTCGGTTCGGTCGACCCCCAGGTGGTGTCGACGGTCACGGCGTGGTGCGCCCAGCAGGGCGTGCTGCCGGAGGAACTGCAGGTCGGCAAGCGGACCCTGGAAGAGGTCTTCCTGGAGCTGACCGGACGGGAGCTGCGGGCATGACGTTTGCTCCGGGGACGTTCACCCCGGCGCCCGGGCGGGGATCGCTGGGCCGGATGCTGCGCACGCACGCGCGCGTCGAGGTCAGCTTGACGTTGCGCCACGGCGAGCAGGTGCTGCTGACGCTGCTGATCCCGCTGGCGCTGTTGATCGGGCTGTCCCTTTTGGACATCCTCCCGGCGTCTTCGCTGGGGTCCGTGCCGCGAGTGGACTGGATCACCCCGCGCATCCTGGCGCTGGCGGTGATGTCCTCGGCGTTCACCGGCCAGGCGATCGCCCTGGGCTTCGACCGCCGTTACGGGGTGCTGAAGCGCCTCTCGGCGACGGCGTTGCCGCGGTGGCTGCTGGTGGCGGGCCGCCTGGCGGCGGCGCTGGTGGTCGTGGTGCTGCAGTCGGTGATCATCGGCGTGGTGGCGGCGTTCCTCGGGTGGTCGCCTTCGTTGGCCGGGCTCTTCTCGGCGATCTTGTTGCTGGTGCTCGGGACGCTGGCGTTCGGAGCGCTGGGCGTCCTGCTGGGCGGGGCGTTGCGGGCCGAGGCGGTCCTGGCGCTGGCGAACATCGTGTGGTTCGTCCTGCTGCTGGCGGGCGGGATCCTGCTGGCGCCGTCGTCGCTGCCTTCGGGGCTGGCGCGGGTGGTGGAACTACTGCCGTCGGGAGCACTGGCGGAGGGCATGCGCGCGGCGTTGGTGGACGGTTCGTTCGCGCCCGGCCCCGTGCTGGTGCTGGCCGTGTGGGCGGTGGTCGCGGGCGCGGTGGCCGCACGGACGACGAAACTCACCTGAGTCCCGGCCTTCGCGTGACCTAGGTCCCTTGCGGGCGTCTTCCCGTTCTGGGCGTCCGGACCTGCCGAAAGCGCGTTTTCCGCGCGCTCTACCATCGATGCCGTGCCGTTCACCAGCCTCGTCGCCCGTCTGCCGTTTCCCTCCGCCGCCGTGCAGCGGGCCGTCGGGATCGCCGCGGTCCTCGCGCAGGCGCTGATCGGCGTCACCGGCTCCATCGTGCGCGTCACCGGGTCCGGGCTCGGCTGCCCGACCTGGCCGCAGTGCGTGGCCGGCAGCCTCGTCCCGAAGCACGACTCCGGGATCGACGCCCTCAACCAGTGGATCGAGTTCGGCAACCGGCTGCTGACCGGCGTCGTCATCCTCATCGCCGCCGTCGCGGTCATCACGGCGTGGCGCGTGCAGATCGACCACCCGGAGCGCAAGCGCCTGGTCAAGCTGGCCTGGACGATGCCCGGCGGCGTCGTGCTGCAGGCCGTCGTCGGCGGCCTGACCGTGCTCGCGAAGCTGGAGTGGTGGACGGTCGCGATCCACTTCCTCGCGACGACCCCGCTCGTCTGGCTGGCCGTCCTCCTGCTGCGCGCGTTCCGCGAAGGCGACGAGACCCCGCGGCTGCTGGTCCCGCCGGCCGGCCGCACGATCCTGGTCCTGCTCGCCGCCGTGATGTGGCTCGTGCTCGCGGCGGGCACCACGGTGACCGGCGCCGGCCCGCACAGCGGCGACATCAACACCCACCGCCTGGACGCCCCGGTCGAGGCCCTCGCCCAGGTCCACGGCGGCCTGCTGGTGCTCTACCTGCTGCTGCTCGCGGTGTTCGGCCTCCAGTTGCTGCGCGTCGGCGCCCCCAAGAGCCTCTGGCAGCGCTACACGGTGGTCTGGGTGGTCGCCGTCGCGCAGGGCGGCCTCGGTTCGCTGCAGTACGCGCTGGGCGTGCCGGAGGCGATGGTGTCGTTCCACGTCCTGGGCGCGATGGCGGTCATCATCGCGACGGCCTCGCTGTGGGTGGGCAGCCGCGACCGCGGCCCGGTGACCTCGCTGACGGCGGCGCCGAAGGAGCTCACGGCCGCCTGACGGCAACGCGGCCTTAACTCCGCGTCGGCGTGGGTGTCCGGCTCGTGGGTTACTGTTCGCGCCATGACGTCGCGCACCGCGCCCAAGCCGCTGACCTCCCACCGCCGCGGCACCGGCGAGATGATCGTGCTCAAGACCTTCCTGCTGGTGCCGTTCGCGGCGCTCCTGATCGCGGTCCCCCTGGTGTGGGGCTGGGGCATGAGCTGGATCGACCTGATCCTCGCGGCGGCGTTCTACACGTTCGCCACGCTCGGCGTGACGGTCGGCTTCCACCGCTACTTCACCCACGGCGCGTTCAAGGCCTCGCGGCCCCTGCGGGTGGTGCTGGCGATCGCGGGCAGCATGGCGGTCCAGGGTTCGGTGATCTTCTGGGTGGCGAGCCACCGCCGCCACCACGCGTTCGCCGACCGCGAGGGCGACCCGCACTCCCCGTGGCTGTTCGGCACCTCCCCGTCGGCGCTGCTGCGTGGCTTCTGGCACGCCCACATGGGCTGGATGTTCGGCCGCGAGGTGACCAACGCGGACCGCTTCGCCCCGGACCTGGTGGCGGACTCGGACGTGCGCTGGGTCAACCGGTACTTCTGGCTGTGGATCACGGTGAGCCTGGCCCTGCCGGCCGTGCTGGGCGGGCTGTTGTCGTGGTCCTGGTGGGGCGTGGTGACGGCGTTCTTCTGGGCGGGACTGGTCCGGATCGCGTTCCTGCACCACGTGACGTGGTCGGTGAACTCGGTGTGCCACCTGATCGGGGAGAGGCCTTTTGCCAGCCGCGACAAGGCGGCGAACTTCTGGCCGCTGGCGTTGCTGTCGATGGGCGAGTCGTGGCACAACTCGCACCACGCGGATCCGACTTGTGCGCGGCACGGGGTGCTGCGGGGTCAGGTGGATGTTTCGGCTCGGGTGATCTGGGCGTTCGAGCGCTTCGGATGGGCCACGAACGTGCGATGGCCACGGGCTGACCGGCTGGCCGCGAAGCGGGTTTGATCACATGGCGTGATTGCAGCGCTGCTCTACCGTGTCCGACCACGCCCGGTAGCTTTCCGTTGCGTGGAACGAACCATTAAACGCTACCTACCCGTGCCCGTGATCATGCCGATCGTCGCGGTGATCGCGGCCATCGGGATGGTGTCCGGGCCGATTTCCCCGACTACGACCGCACCGCAACCGGCGAAGACGATCGCCGAGGAGTACGGCGGCGGCGGAAACACCGGCAATGACGTAGGCCCGTTCATCTGACCGGTTCGTAGCCGAAGCAACGGGGAAGTCCTCGTCACCGGACGTCACTTCGCTCCGGTCACGGGGATTTCCACCGGAAAGCTATCCCGTAGTTCTCCCGCGGATGGCACCCTTCGACGAAGGTGTGCCGGACGAACCCGTCGTCGACGGGGAGAAGGTGCGCGTCACCGTCCGGTGGCCGGCATCTCCGCTCGTATTCGGTCTGCTCCGCGTACCACCAGCAAGTCTCCGGCAGGCATTTCTCGTCGAACGTGATCTGGACGGTCAAGCCGGCGACCGGCTCGCCGTCCGCAGCACACACGCCGGGATCGATGCCGTGGTGGTCGACGTCGACGTTGACCCAGCAGCGTTCCTCGTCGAGCTCCCCGTCGAGCGCTTCGGACTTGAAGGAGTACCGCTCGTCCCGGCGGAGCGTCCGGCGGAAGCGCAGGCGAGTCCGCACCGGGTCGCCCGGGTGCGCGCCGGGTGAAGTGACCAGCCGGCACGCCCACAGCGCCGTCACCGGGATCTCTTCCGGCTCGTGCGTCCAGCCGGTCAGCGCGTGGACGTCGTAGCCGTCGACGCCGTCCTCGCAGGCGACGATGTCGCGTTCGGTGATCCGGCGCCGCACCGTCTTCCGGTGCATCACCGCCGTGACGATCATGCGCTTCATGAACACGGGCTGCGCGCCCTTCGACGCCGCTCGAGCCCGCCAGCCCGCGCACCGCCGGCCCGCGACCTCCACCACCGCACGCCCGACGTCGATGTAGAACCGCCAGCCCGGCTCGTCCAGCGAAACCAGTTTCCCCGCGATGACGCCGGCCAATTCCCCGATCGCCCGCCGCCAAGCCTTGTGCATCGGAGCCGTCGTACTGGGCGGTGGGTCACCGAAGACGCCCGGCAATCGCTTCAGTTGCTTGAACCGGTCCTCGAGGGTCGCTTTCCAAGTGGTTTCCCCGGGCACCGGAGGAATCCGGAACGCCGCCATCAACGTGTTGCGCCGGCGAGAATCCCCCGCCGAGCCGAGCTTGCCGATCTCGTCGGCAATCAGCCCCAGTACCGCGAACGCCCGCAATTCGGGCGTATCGGCGAACAAGATCTCGGTCGGCGCCACCAGCGAGCGCAATACCGCGGCCGACTTGCTCGCCGGCTCTTCGATCGCGTAGCGGAGGAACCTGATCGGTCCGCCGTTCGAGCGGGTCGCCAGCCAGCGCAGCGCGTCTTCGACGACCTCGGGTGAAGCTACTTCGCCGACGCGCTCTCGGTTCGCCTGGATGGTCACGGCATCCTCCACCGGCAATGATCGACAATCCCCCGACAAGCCCGGGTAACGGCGAGAAGTTCGTCGGCAGCCGTTCGGCAACGAGAAACCCGCTCCGGAAAACAAAAGATCATTTCCGGTCCCGCCGACCACCGGTCACCATTGCCCATAGGCGTACTAGTACACCATCAAGAGGGGTAGAACAATGGCCAAGGAAGTCGCCGGCAGATCGGATACGCCGTCGCCCCGGCGGGACGACGGCCGCGCATTGCGCGAATTGATCAAAGCCGGCCTGGCCGGGATCGGCGGGCTCTACGTGGTCACCGGTTCCCTGGCGGTGACCACGATCGGCGCCGTCGTCACGCTCGTCTTGGTGGCCGCGCAGGCGGCCCGGTGACTACGCCAGCTGCTGCCGCACCGCCGACGCGAACCGCAGCACTGCCGCCGGGTCCGTCTGGCGGAAGCCCAGTGACGGCTCCGTCAGCTCCAGCTCCAGCAGCAACGGCTTCCCATCGACCCCCCGCACCAGGTCCACCCGTGCGTACAACAGCTCGGCCCGCAGAATCCCCAGCAGGCCCGAAGCCGCGTCCAGGACGTCCTCCGCCAGCGCCACGGCGTCCGCGGGGGGCGTGGCCGGGGCCAGCGATTCCGTCAGGTACAGCCCCGAGGAATCCATTGTGGACCCCAGCATCGCGCCCTTCGAGAACGCGTGCGAATAGATCCCGCCCAGATACACCAGAGCCAGCTCGCCGGAATCGTCCACACTGGACTGGTACGGCTGGATCAGCGCCGTGTGGCCCTCGGCGTGCAACCCGGCCACGTGCGCGGATGCGTCGGAGCCGGAAGCGAACCGGGCCGCGCCCCGGGAACCCGCTCCCACCGAAGGCTTCACGACGAAATCGCCGGCGGGGAAGGACGGAGCGGAGTCCGGTGGGACCAGCGAAGTCGGCACCACCGCCACCCCCGCGTCCAGCAGCTCCACCAGGTACGACTTGTCCGTGTTCCAGCGCACGACCTCAGCCGGGTTGAACAGGGACGGCACCGACTCGCACCACGCGAGGAACTCCGGACGCCGGTCGGCGTAATCCCAGGTCGCGCGCAGGATTACCGCGTCCGCCGCGGCGAAGTCGTACGAGGAATCCCACGGCGCCCACGAGACCGAAAAACCCAGCGCCGACAAAGCGGGCACGACCGCGTCGTCGTCGCCGTCGCCCGACGGGAGTTCCGCGCAGCTGACCAGGACCGCGGTGGGGCTCACTTGCCCGCCATCTTGCGGCGGTGCTCCGGGCCGATCTTCGTGGCCTGCACCGTCTCCGCGTCCCACGTGGCCGGCGTGAGGTCCTCGACCGCCTCGATCAGCGCCTCGCCCGTCGCCACCGACGGCACCACCACGTCACCGAGGGCTCCGTCGGCTCCGACCAGGACCACGCGGGCGCCCGCGCGGCCGATGTTCTCCACCACCGCCCGGGACGGCTTGCCGTGCGCCTTCACGAACTTGCGGGCCGCGCCCAGCTGTGCGCTGGTCGGCGAAACGGTCTCTTCCGAAGTCACGCTCCGAACCATAACCAAGAACCGGCCGGAACGCGGAACAGCGTGGCCTCGGCCATAGTTGCACCGGAAGAACCCCGACCCGGAGGAGGAGCCCCATGCCCACCGCAGTGCAGGTGACGAAGACCGGCGGCCCGGAAGTGCTCGAACCGGCCGAAGTGGACGTCCGCGCCCCGGAGGCCGGGGAGCTCCTGGTCGACGTCGCCGCGGCCGGGGTCAACTACATCGACACCTACCAGCGGCAGGGCATCTACCCGGTGGAGCTGCCGTTCGTGCTCGGCCTCGAGGGCGCCGGCACGGTCGTGGAGGCCGGCGACGGCACCGGCTTCGCGCCCGGCGACCGCGTCGCCTGGCAGGGGTCGATCGGCAGCTACGCGGCCCGGAAGCTCCTCCCGGCGTCGGTCGCCGTGAAGGTCCCCGAAGGCGTCTCCCTGGAGACCGCCGCCGCAACCATGCTGCAGGGCATCACCGCGCACTACCTGGTCGCCTCGACCTTCGAGGTCGAGCCGGGCCACGACGTGCTCGTCCACGCGGCCGCGGGCGGCGTCGGGCTGCTCCTGGTGCAGCTGGCGAAGGCGCGCGGCGCCCGGGTCATCGGCACGGTGTCGACCGAAGAGAAGGAGAAGCTGGCCCGCGAAGCCGGCGCCGACGAGGTCATCCGCTACGACCGCGAAGACTTCGCCAAGCGCACCCGCGAGCTGACGAACGGCGAGGGCGTCGACGTCGTCTACGACGGCGTCGGCAAGGACACCGTCGACGGCAGCCTGGCCAGCCTCAAGGTCCGCGGCCTGCTCGCGCTGTTCGGCGCCTCCAGCGGCCCGGTGCCACCCCTGGACCCGCAGCGCCTCAACGCCGGCGGCTCGCTGTACCTGACCCGCCCGACGTCGGTGCACTACACGCGCACGCGTGAGGAGATCGACTGGCGCTCGAAGGAGCTGTTCGACGCCATCCTCGCCGGCGAGCTGACCGTCCGCATCGGCGGCAAGTACCCCCTGGCCGACGCCCGCAAGGCCCACGAGGACCTGCAGGGCCGGCGCACCACCGGCAAGCTGCTGCTCATCCCCTGACCCACACCGCGCGCCAGTGGTAGCCGTCCTGCTCGGCGCGCTCGGCGGTGAACTCGACCTCGGCTCCCGCGCTCAGCTCCCGGAAGGCCCCCGCCGGGGCCTCGAGCGCCGAAAAGTGCACCCAGACGGGGTCGTCGAAGCTCGGCGCTTCGACGACCCCCCAGCCCTCTTCGCCGTGCCATTCGCGGACGCGGCCGCGGCGGACCTCCACCGGGGTCCTAGGCGGCGCCGACCGCGACGGCGTCGGTCACGAAGACCAGCGTCTCGTTCGGCTTCATGCCGTTGCCGCCCTCGCCGTAGGCGAGGTCCGGCGGGATGATCAGCAGGCGGCGGCCGCCCTGCTTGATGCCGGTCAGGCCCTGGTCCCAGCCCGGGATGACCTCGCCCGCGCCCAGGTTGAGGTCGAACGTCTGGCCGCGGTCGAAGGAGCTGTCCAGCTTCTTCTTGTCCGACCAGGTCACCAGCAGGTAGTTCATCTTGAGCTTCTGGCCGGCCTTGGCGGGGTCGCCGGTGCCCTCGGACAGGTCCTTCGTCACCAGCTTCTTCGGCGGGTCGCAGTCGTCCGGGATGGTGATCGCCGGCACCTCGCCGAACTTGCCCGTCGTCTTGATGTCGTCCGCGGTGCACTCGCGGCCCTTGCTCTGGGCGGGCGCCGGTGCGGCGCTGGACGACGGGACGGGCGGTCCCGCCGGAGCGGCCGTCTCGGTCTTGGGCTGCTGGCCGCACGCGGCCAGCGACAGCGCCGCCGCGGCGACCACCACGATCTTCCCGATCTTCTGCATGCGAGGCACCCTAGCCAAGCACGGAGAGTGCCGGAACTTCGTCACCGATGGCGACCACGCCGAGCCGCCGGGTCGCGCGCGTCAGGGCCACGTACAGGTCGTTGAGGCCCCGCGGCGAACCCGCGACGACCTCGTCCGGCGCGACCAGCACCACCGAGTCGAACTCCAGGCCCTTCGACCGCTCGACCGTCAGCACGCTCAGCCGTTCGTCGAACGACCCGAGCAGCGCCGAAACGGCGTCCAACCGGCCCGCGGGCACCAGCACCGCGACCGTGCCGCCGTCCACTTCGGACAGCTCGCGCGTCACCAGCCCGGGCAGCTCCGCTTCCAGGGAAGCCGGCCGCACCGACCACGGCGGCACCCCGGTCTCCCGCACCGAAGAGGGCGCCGAGAGCGAAGGCGAAACCTCCGCGAGCACCCGCGCCGCGACGGCCATGATCTCGGCCGGCGTGCGGTAGTTCACGGTCAGCTGCTCCAGCCGCCACCGGTCCTCGACGTACGGCGCGAGAACCTCGCCCCACGACCGCGCCCCGCCCGCCGCACCGGTCTGGGCGACGTCCCCGACCAGCGTCATCGACCGGTTCGGCGTGCGCCGCATGAGCAGCCGCCAGTCCATCGCCGACAGCTCCTGCGCTTCGTCGACGATCACGTGCCCGAACGTCCAGGTCCGGTCCTGCGCGGCCCGCTGGGCGGCGGTCAGCTCGCTGCGCGCCTGCTGGCGCTCGGCGAACAGCTCGGCGTCGAGGACGTCGGAGACGCGCAGCAGTTCCTCGTCGATGATCTCTTCGTCCTGCTCGAGGATGTCGAGCACGCCCTCGGCGTACGCGCGGTCCTCGCGCTCACGGCGTTTGCGCTCGACGCGCGCCTCGGTGTCGTCGACGCCGATCAGCTCGGCGAGCTCGTCGAGCAGCGGCACGTCGGCGGGTGTCCAGCGGGCATCCCGGCCGCTCTCCAGCAAGGCGCGGTCCTCGCGTGACAGCAGCTTCCCGGCGGCGGCGTCGAGGCGTTCGCGGTCGGCGAACAGGTCGTCGAGCACGCCCTCCGGGGTCAGCACGGGCCACAGCGAGTCGAGCGCGGCGGCCACGTTTTCGTCGGCGGCCAGCTCGGCGCGGATGTCCTGCAGGTCCTGCCCGTCGAGGAGGTCCTCCCCCAGCTTGCGGGCGGCCTGGCGGGTCAGCGCGTCGAGGACGTCGGAGACGAACAGGCGCCGCGCCGGGTTGTGCGGCCGCCGCGAACGGCGGGCACGGGTCCGGGCGTCGGTGCAGGTCTTGCGGTCCAGCCGCAGCACGTCGTGCTCGTACTCGATCTCGAGGACCGGCTCGGGCACGCGCTGGCGGTCGCGGACGGCGTTGGCCAGCACCTCGGCCAGCACCAGCCGCCCCTTGACCTCGGTCGTCTCGCGCGGCTCCACGCCGTCGGCGGTCAGGCCGGGGTAGAGCTGGCCGATGGTGGCGAGCAGCACGCCGGTCTCGCCGAGCGAGGGCAGCACCTGGCCGATGTAGCGCAGGAAGGTGCTGTTCGGGCCGACGACGAGCACGCCGCGGGTGGTGAGCTGCTGGCGGTGCGTGTAGAGCAGGTAGGCGGCGCGGTGCAGCGCGACGGCGGTCTTCCCGGTGCCGGGGCCGCCCTGCACGACCATGACGCCGCCGAGCGGGGCGCGGATGATCCGGTCCTGCTCGGCCTGGATGGTCGCGACGATGTCGCTCATCTCGCCGGTGCGCCGCTGTTCCAGCGCGGCCAGCAGCGCGGCCTCGCCGGCCAGGCCGAGGTCCTGGCCCTGGTCGGCGGCGGTGAGGTCGAGGACCTCGTCGTCGAAGCCGGTGACCTTGCGGCTCAGCGACCGCAGGTGCCGCCGCCGGAGCACCCCTTCGGGTGACGCGGCGGTGGCGAGGTAGAACGGCCGCGCGACCGGCGCCCGCCAGTCGACCAGCAGCGGCTTGTAGTCGTCGTCCTCGTCGAACAGCCCGAGCCGGCCGATGTAGGTGGTTTCCTCGGCGCTCTCGGGGACGAAGTCGAGGCGTCCGAAGGCGAGGCCCTGCTCGACCGAGCCGAGCTGGGCGAGCCGGTCGGTGTAGAGGGTGGTGGCGACGTCCCGCTCGGTGCGGGCTTGCGGGGTGCCGCCGGTCTGCCGCAACGTCTCGTCGAGGCGGCGCTGGGCTTCGAGGCGCTCGGCGTCGAGCTTCGCGTAGAGGGTGGTGACGTACGCCTGCTCGCGGGCGAGCTCGGCGGAAAAACCGTCCGAAGACAAGGATCCTGCTTTCGCCTCGGGGAAAAAGAGCCAACGAAGTCTAACGGCGCCCGCGGCGCGATCATTCCGTCCGCAGGTCGCAGTGGGGGAAGACCTCGCTGCCCGGTGGGACGGCGGCCGGCCGCACCTGCTCCCCCGGCGCGCACCCCACGCTCGCCGCGGGCAGCTGTTCGCCACCGGTGATTCGCCCGTCCGGAGCGCGGAACAGCACCGCGGCGCCCCGGCTGGTCAGGGCCCGGCAGTTCTCGCTGCGGTACCGGACGCCATCGGGGACAAGAGTGGCGGTCACGGGCGTGAAGCCGCCGAGGGCCTCCGGCGCGATCCAGATGACCGGCCCGACGGCGGGGCGGTCGAGCGCGACCCCGCTCCGCCCGCCGGGCAGGAGGATCGGCACCTCGACGGTCCGGGCGCCGGACGTCACCGGGATCCGGTAGGCGGCGAGGGTGCTGGTGTTCTCCAGCACCGCCGCGCCCGGGCCCTGCTCGGCGATCCGGATGCCGCCTCCGTCGGGGGCGGGGCCGGGGCGTGCGGTGATCTTGGCCGGGATGGCACAGCCGGTGCCGAGCAGCCGGTCCTGGTCGAGGTCGAACCGGCCGCGGCCGAGCAGGGCCAGCAGGCCGAAGGCGACGACCGCGGTGACCCCGATCCCGATCCGCCGGAGGATCAGAACGGCAGGCCGAGGGTCGGCAGCCCGATGGCCGAGTCCACCGCCAGTGCCACGAACACGATCATCAGGTACGTGTTCGACCGGTGGAACAGCGCCATCGGCTTGGTCTCCTCGCCCCGCCGCACGGCCGCCTGCAGGCTGTGCGCGTAGAAGAGGAACCAGCCGCCCGCCAGGATCGCGAACGTGCCGTACAACCACGACGTCACCGGGAGCAGCAGCAGCGTCCACGCCACCATCACCCACGAGTAGATGACGATCTGCCGGGCGACGTGCTGGGCGGTGGCGACCACCGGCAGCATCGGAACACCCGCGCGCTCGTAGTCGTCGCGGTACTTCATGCCCAGCGCCCACGTGTGCGGGGGCGTCCAGAAGAAGATCACGCCGAACATCACGAACGCCGGCCACTGGACCGTGCCGGTCACGGCCGCCCAGCCGATGACCACCGGCATGCAGCCCGCCGCTCCGCCCCAGACCACGTTCTGCGACGTGCGCCGCTTCAGGCCGAGCGTGTACACGAAGATGTAGAAGAGGATCGTCGCGATGGCCAGGATCGCCGAGAGCAGGTTCACCGTGAGGTACAGCACGGCGGCCGAGGCGACGCCCATCACCAGGCCGAAGATCAGCGCGCCGCGACGGGGCACCGAGTCCTTCACGAGCGGGCGGCGCTTCGTGCGGTTCATCACCTTGTCGATGTCCGCGTCGATCACGCAGTTGAGCGCGTTCGCGCTGCCCGCGGCCATCGTCCCGCCGACCAGCGTGGCCAGGACCAGCCACGGCGAGGGGATCTGACGGCCGGCGAGGAACATCGCCGGGATGGTGGTCACCAGGAGGAGCTCGATCACCCGGGGCTTGGCCAGCGCGGCGTAGGCGCCGACGACCCGGCGGAGGCTTCGCCGCTCACCGTGCGGTCGCTCACCGGTCGGGTGCACGGCGCTGGTGTCGTCACTGCGTCCGTGCGCAGCGTTCACCAACGACATTTCACTCCCTGCGTCAGGTTCGGGCGGGACAGCGCGGGTAGCCGAAGAACCAGCCACTGAACCCTCGAACGATGTTAGACGTGGTGAATCCCGTGGGTGATCGCGGGTCCTCGACCGGCCCAAGCACTAGGCTGGCCGCGACGGGCCGCGATTGCCCCTGCGCATGGCCGCGAGCAGGAATATCGTCCCTTCGGGATCGATTGAGATAAGTAGCCGCGCGTACGGGTAACCGGAACGAGGAAGACCAGCCGCAACCATCATGACCGGGAGTTGGAGTTCAGTGTCCGAAACCGCCACTACCAGCGAGAACAACCCACTCCTCCGGCGTAACGTCCCCGCCGACTGGACCGACACCGACACCCGCGCCGTGGACACCGTCCGGGTGCTGGCCGCCGACGCCGTGGAGAACTGTGGCAGCGGCCACCCCGGCACCGCGATGAGCCTGGCGCCGCTCGCCTACACGCTGTTCCAGCGGGCCATGCGGCACGACCCGAACGACCAGCACTGGCCGGGCCGCGACCGGTTCGTCCTGTCGGCCGGTCACTCGAGCCTCACCCTCTACATCCAGCTCTTCCTCGCCGGCTACGACCTCGAGCTCGAGGACCTCAAGCAGCTGCGCAAGTGGGGCTCCAAGACCCCGGGTCACCCCGAGTACCGGCACACCGACGGCGTCGAGACGACCACCGGCCCGCTGGGCCAGGGCCTGGCCAACGCCGTGGGCATGGCGATGGCGGCCCGCCGCGAGCGCGGCCTGCTGGACCCGGACGCGGCGCCCGGCGAGAGCATCTTCGACCACCACATCTACGTGATCGCCTCCGACGGCGACATCGAAGAGGGCGTCACCTCCGAGGCCTCGTCCATCGCGGGCCGCCAGGAGCTGGGCAACCTGATCGTCTTCTACGACGACAACAAGATCTCGATCGAGGACGACACCAACATCGCGCTGTCCGAGGACACCGTGAAGCGGTACGAGGCCTACGGCTGGCACACCCAGGTCGTCGAGGGCGGCGAGGACGTCGTCGCGATCGAGGAGGCCATCAAGGCCGCCAAGGCCGAGACGCAGCGGCCGTCGTTCATCGCGCTGCGGACGATCATCGGCTACCCGGCGCCGAAGAAGATGGGCACCGGCAAGGCGCACGGCGCCGCGCTGGGCGGCGAAGAGGTCGCCGCGGTCAAGAAGATCCTCGGCTTCGACCCGGACCAGTCCTTCCAGGTCGAGGACGACGTGCTCAAGCACACCCGCCAGGCGGCCGAGCGCGGCCGGGCCGCGCACGCCGAATGGCAGGAGAAGTACGAGGCCTGGGCCGAGGCCAACCCGGAGCGCAAGAAGCTCGGCGACCGGATGGCCACCCGCACGCTGCCCGAGGGCTTCGCCGACAACCTGCCGAAGTGGGAGCCGGACGCCAAGGGCATCGCGACCCGCAAGGCCTCCGGTGAGGTGCTCAACGCCCTCGCCGAACCGCTGCCGGAACTGTGGGGTGGCTCGGCCGACCTGGCCGAGAGCAACAACACGACGATGAAGGGCGCCGACTCGTTCGGTCCCGAGAAGGCCGCCACCGACATGTGGCAGGCCAACCCGTACGGCCGGACGCTGCACTTCGGCGTCCGCGAGCACGCCATGGGCTCGATCCTCAACGGGATCGCGCTGCACGGCGGCACCCGCCCGTACGGTGCGACGTTCCTCATCTTCTCCGACTACATGCGCCCGCCGGTCCGGCTGGCCGCGCTGATGAAGGCGCCGGTCACCTACGTGTGGACGCACGACTCGATCGGTCTCGGCGAGGACGGCCCGACGCACCAGCCGATCGAGCAGCTCTCCGCGCTGCGCGCGATCCCGGGCCTCAACGTCGTCCGCCCGGCGGACGCCAACGAGACCGCGTACGCCTGGAAGGCCGTGCTGGAGGACACCGACCACCCGTCCGGCCTGGCGCTGACCCGCCAGAACGTGCCGGTGCTCGAGGGCACCAGCGCCGAAGGCGTCGCCAAGGGCGGGTACGTCCTGGCCGACTCCGACGGCACCCCGGACGTGGTCCTCATCGCCACCGGTTCCGAGGTCCAGCTGGCCGTCGAGGCGAAGAAGACCCTGGACGCCGACGGCGTCAAGGCGCGTGTCGTGTCCATGCCGTGCGTCGAGTGGTTCGACGCGCAGGACGCGGCCTACCGCGAATCCGTCATCCCGGCCGGTGTGAAGGCCCGCGTGTCCGTCGAGGCGGGCATCGCCCAGTCGTGGCACCGCTTCACCGGTGACGCCGGGGTGAACGTTTCGATCGAGCACTTCGGCGCCTCCGCCGATGCCGCCACACTGTTCCGTGAGTTCGGTTTCACCGCGGAAGCAGTCGTCGAGGCCGCCCGCCGCTCGATCCAGAACACCAAGAATTCCTGAAGGGGATGACAGTAATGAGCAACGACAAGCTCGCGGCACTGTCCGAGGCCGGTGTATCGATCTGGCTCGACGACCTCTCCCGTGAACGCCTGAACACCGGCAACCTGGCCGACCTGATCCGCGACAAGCACGTCGTCGGCGTGACGACGAACCCGACGATCTTCGCCAACGCGATGTCGAAGGGCGACGCCTACGACGAACGCACGCGCGAGCTCGCCGCCCAGGGCGCCGACGTCGAGGCCACCATCCGCGACCTGACCACGACCGACGTGCGCAACGCCGCGGACCTGTTCCGCGACGTCTACACCGCCACGAACGGCGTCGACGGCCGCGTGTCGATCGAGGTCGACCCGCGCCTGGCCAAGGACTCCGACAAGACGGTCGTCGAGGCGCAGGACCTGTGGAAGACCGTCGACCGGCCGAACGTGCTGATCAAGATCCCGGCCACCGAAGAGGGCCTGCCCGCCATCACCAAGACCCTGGCCGAGGGCATCAGCGTCAACGTCACGCTGATCTTCTCCGTCGAGCGCTACCAGAAGGTCATCGAGGCCTTCTTCGCCGGGCTGGAGCAGGCGAAGGCCAACGGCCACGACCTGAAGGGCATCCACTCGGTGGCGTCGTTCTTCGTGTCCCGCGTGGACACCGAGATCGACAAGCGGCTGGAAGCCATCGGCACCGACGAGGCGCTGGCCCTGCGCGGCAAGGCCGCCGTCGCCAACGCCCGGCTCGCCTACGCGGCGTTCCAGGAGCTGTTCTCGACCGACCGCTGGAAGGCCCTCGCGGCCGACGGCGCGAACGCGCAGCGCCCGCTGTGGGCGTCGACCGGCGTGAAGAACCCGGACTACTCCCCCACGCTCTACGTCGACGACCTGGTCGTGAAGGACACGGTCAACACGATGCCGGAGAAGACCCTCGACGCGGTCGCCGAGAGCTCCGAGCTCAAGGGTGACCAGGTCACCGGCCGCAGCGAAGAAGCGCAGGCGGTCTTCGACAAGCTCACGGCCGTGGGCATCGACATCACCGACGTGTTCCTGGTCCTGGAGAACGAGGGCGTCGAGAAGTTCGAGAAGTCGTGGACCGAGCTTCTGGAGACCGTGAACGGGCAGCTCGAGAAGGCGAAGGGCTGACGCACGACATGACGACAGGTGAGAAGACCGGCGTCGAGATCGTGGACGCCGCACTGGCGGAGCGGGCCGCGCCGCTGGCCGAGCGGCTGGTCGCCGACCAGGCCGCCTCGAAGCTGGCGGCGCAGGACGCGACGCTCTGGGGGCCGGACGCCGAACCCGAGGCGTCGATCCGGCTGTCGTGGACGACGCTGCACAAGTCGTCGCGGCCGCTGATCGGCGAGATCGAGGCGCTGCGGACCGAGTTGCGCTCCGAGGGCGTCGACCGCGTCGTGCTGGCCGGCATGGGCGGCTCGTCGCTGGCGCCGGAGGTGATCACCGCGACCGACGGCGTCGCGCTGACCGTCCTCGACACCACCGACCCGGGCCAGGTCGCCGACGCGCTCGCCGGTGACCTCGAGCGCACGGTGATCGTGGTGTCGTCGAAGTCGGGCGGCACCGTCGAGACCGACAGCCACCGGCGGATCTTCGCGAAAGCGTTCGCCGACGCCGGCATCGACGCGGCACGGCGGATCGTGGTCGTCACCGACCCGGGCTCGCCGTTCCAGGAACTGTCCGAAAAGGAGGGTTACCGCAAGACCTTCCTGGCCGACCCGCACGTCGGCGGCCGCTACTCGGCGCTGACCGCGTTCGGGCTCGTCCCGGCCGGCCTGGCCGGCGCGGACGTCGCCCGGCTGCTCGACCAGGCCGCTTCGGTGGCCGAGCAGCTGGCCGCGGACTCGGCGGACAACCCGGCGGTCGAGCTGGCCGCCGCGTGGGCCGCCGCGCACGAGGCCGGCGCCGAGAAGGTCGTCCTCGCGGACACCGGTTCGGGCATCAAGGGCTTCCCCGACTGGGCGGAGCAGCTGATCGCCGAGTCCACCGGCAAGCAGGGCACCGGCCTGCTGCCGGTCGCGGTCGAGGGCCCGGAGGCGCCCGGCTTCGCCGACGCCGGGTCCGACGCCACGCCCACCGCGGTCGGCGGCCCGCAGGGATCGGCCAAGATCGCCGTCACCGGCTCGCTGGGCGCGCAGTTCCTGCTCTGGGAGTTCGCCACGGCGCTGGCCGGCCGGCTGCTCGGGATCAACCCGTTCGACCAGCCGGACGTCGAAGCCGCGAAGAAGGCGGCACGGGCGCTGCTGGACGACCCGGAGAAGCTGAAGGGCGGCGAAGAGCCGTCCAACGTGGACGGTCCGGTCGAGATCTTCGGCAGCGAGGGGGTGTCCACCGAGGGCAGCCTCACCGACGTGCTGCGCGCGTTCTTCGCTTCGGCGCCGGACGGGGGCTACATCGCGGTGCAGGCCTACCTCGACCGGCTCGACGACGCCTCCACAGCGGTGCTGCGCGGCGAGATCGCCAAGCGCACCGGGAAGCAGACGACGTTCGGCTGGGGACCGCGGTTCCTGCACTCGACCGGCCAGTACCACAAGGGCGGGCACCAGAACGGCGTCTTCCTGCAGCTCACCGGCGCCGTCGAGCAGGACCTCGACGTGCCGGACCGGCCGTACACGCTGGGGCAGCTGCAGCACGCCCAGGCCCTCGGCGACGGGCAGGTGCTCGCCGAGCACGGCCGCCCGGTGCTGCGCCTGCACCTGACCGACCGGGCCGCGGGCCTCGCGGCCGTCGTCCGCGCGGTACAGGAGGTCACCGCATGACCTGGACCAACCCCCTTCGCGATCCGCGGGACAAGCGGCTCCCGCGCATCGCCGGGCCGTCCAGCCTGGTGATCTTCGGCGTCACCGGCGACCTGGCCCGCAAGAAGCTGATGCCCGCCATCTACGACCTGGCCAACCGCGGGCTGCTGCCCGCCGGCTTCTCGCTCGTCGGGTTCGCCCGTCGCGACTGGGAGCACCAGGACTTCGGCGAGCTCGTGCACGACTCGGTCAAGGAGCACGCGCGGACGCCGTTCAAGGAGTCGGTGTGGAACCGGCTCGCCGAAGGCATCCGGTTCGTGCAGGGCACCTTCGACGACGACGAGGCGTTCGACCGGCTCGCGAAGACGGTCCGCGACCTCGACGAGGAACGCGGCACCGGCGGCAACACCGCGTTCTACCTGTCGATCCCGCCCGGCGCGTTCCCAGTGGTGACCAAGCAGCTGGCCCGCTCGGGGCTGGCGAACGCCGACGAGAAGACCTGGCGGCGCGTGGTCATCGAGAAGCCGTTCGGGCACGACCTGAAGAGCGCCGAAGAGCTGAACGCGATCGTCAACGACGTCTTCCCCGAGGAGTCGGTGTTCCGCATCGACCACTACCTCGGCAAGGAGACGGTCCAGAACATCCTGGCGCTGCGCTTCGCCAACCAGCTGTTCGAGCCGATCTGGAACGCCAACTACGTCGACCACGTGCAGATCACCATGGCCGAGGACATCGGCCTCGGCGGCCGCGCGGGCTACTACGACGGCATCGGCGCCGCCCGGGACGTCATCCAGAACCACCTGCTGCAGCTGCTGGCCTTCACCGCGATGGAGGAGCCGCTGTCGTTCGAGCCGCGGGCCCTGCGCGCGGAGAAGATCAAGGTGCTCTCGGGCACCAAGCCGCTCGGGCCGCTGGACAAGACCACCGCGCGCGGCCAGTACGCGGGCGGCTGGCAGGGCGGCATGAAGGTGCCGGGCCTGCTGCAGGAAGAGGGCTTCGCGAAGGACTCGAAGACCGAGACCTACGCCGCGGTGACCCTCGAGGTGCAGAGCCGCCGCTGGGCCGGGGTGCCGTTCTACCTGCGCACCGGCAAGCGGCTCGGCCGCCGCGTCACCGAGATCGCCGTCGTGTTCAAGCGGGCGCCGCACCTGCCGTTCGACTCGACGTCGACCGAGGAGCTGGGGCAGAACGCCCTGGTCATCCGGGTCCAGCCGGACGAGGGCATCACGCTGCGGTTCGGCTCGAAGGTGCCGGGGACCACGATGGAGGTCCGCGACGTCACGATGGACTTCGGTTACGGGCACGCGTTCACCGAGTCCTCCCCCGAGGCCTACGAGCGCCTGATCCTGGACGTCCTGCTCGGCGAGCCGTCGCTGTTCCCGGTGAACGAAGAGGTCGAGCTCTCCTGGAAGATCCTCGACCCGATCCTGGAGCACTGGGCGAAGGAAGGCGCGCCGGAGCAGTACGCGCCCGGCACGTGGGGGCCGGCGTCCGCCGACGAAATGCTGGAGCGCACCGGCCGGAAATGGAGGCGCCCGTGATCATCGACCTGCCGTCCACCACGACTTCGGCACTCAACAAGAAGCTGGTGGAGATCCGCGAACAGGGCGGGCAGGTCGCGCTCGGGCGCGTCCTGACGCTGGTGATCGTGGCCGACGACGACGCCAAGCTCGAAGAGGCCATCGAGGCGGCCAACGGTGCGAGCCGCGAACACCCGTCGCGGGTGATCGTGGTGGCCAAGGGCGCCCGCACGGCGGCCCCGCGCATCGACGGCCAGATCCGGGTCGGCGGCGACGCCGGCGCGAGCGAGGTCATCGTGCTGCGGCTCTACGGCCCGCTGGCGTCGCAGGGGCAGAGCGCGGTGGTGCCGCTGCTGCTGCCGGACGCGCCGATCGTGTGCTGGTGGCCCGGGGCCGGCCCGAAGGACCCGGACAAGGACCCGCTCGGCGAGCTGGCCCAGCGCCGGATCACCGACTCGGCCGCGGAGAAGAACCCGGTCAAGGCGCTGACGACGCGGGCGAAGGCGTACACCGAAGGCGACACCGACCTGGCCTGGACGCGCCTGACGCACTGGCGCGCCCAGCTCGTGTCGGCGCTGGACCTGCCGCCGTACGAGAAGATCACCGGCGCGACGGTGACCGGCGAGGCCGACTCGCCGTCGACCGAGCTGCTGGCGGCCTGGCTGGCCGAGTACCTGAAGGTGCCGGTCAAGCGGGTCAAGAGCTCGGGCGCGGCCGGCATCATCTCGGTGACGCTCGACCGCAAGTCGGGCCCGGTGGAGCTGCACCGCCCGGACGGCCGCGTCGGCACGCTGACCCAGCCGGGCCAGCCGACCCGCCGCATCGCCCTGCAGCGGCGCAGCACGCAGGACTGCCTGATCGAGGAGCTCCGCCGGCTCGACCCGGACGAGGTCTACGAGGCGGCCCTGCACGGCCTGGGCAAGATCACCTCGGGCACGAACGGCAAGACGGGCGCCCCGGCCAAGGCGGACGTGACGTCCCCGGCCGCGGCGGCGGGTTCGGCCGCTTCGGGTGCCACGAAATGAGCAAGACGGAAGTCGTCGTCTACGCGAACCAGGACATCCTGGCCGCCGCGGCGGCCGCCCGGCTGGTGACGCGGCTGGTGGACGTCCAGGCGGCCAAGGGGTCGGCGTCCCTGGTGCTGACCGGCGGCGGCACGGGGATCGCGGTGCTGTCGGAGCTGCAGGCCTCGTCCGCACGGGACGCGATCGACTGGTCCCGGCTGGACATCTACTGGGGCGACGAGCGGTTCGTCCCGGCGGATTCGGACGAGCGGAACGAGAAGCAGGCGCGCGAAGCGTTGCTGGACCACGTCCCGCTGGACCCGAAACGGGTGCACGCGATGGCTCCGTCGGACGGCGAGTTCGGCGACGACGTCGACGCGACGGCCGCGGCTTACGCCGACGTGCTGGCTTCCCAGGCGGGCCCGGAGGACCACGGCGACGTGCCGTCGTTCGACATCATGCTGCTGGGCCTCGGCGGCGAGGGCCACACGGCATCGGTGTTCCCGGAGTCCCCGGCGGTGTACGAGACCGAGCGTTCGGTGGTGGCGGTGCGGAACTGCCCCAAGCCGCCGCCGACGCGGATCTCGTTGACGCTGCCGGCGATCCGGCGGGCGCGGGACGTGTGGCTGATGACGGCCGGATCGGCGAAGGCGGACGCGGTGGCGTTGGCGTTGGCCGGTGCGGGTGAGGTCCAGCTGCCGGTGGCCGGGGCGCGGGGGCACCGCCGGACGTTGTGGCTGCTGGACCGCGCTGCGGCGGGGAAGCTGACGAAGGTCTATCAGCCGCCCACGGCTTGAATGTTGTTCCGGGTGAGGGCCCTCTGCTTCGGCAGGGGGCCTTCACTCGTTCGCGGGTTCGGCTGATCCCCGGCGGCCGCGCTTTACTCCGTGCGCCAGCCGCGCTGCAGGCTGGCGAAGATCTGCTCCGCCGCCCAGCTGGGGTGCTCGTGCGCCTGGATCAGCTCGCGGGACGCCAGCGCGAACCGGGCCAGGGCCGCCCACGTGACGTCGTCCTCGGGCGCGCCCATCTCCTGCGCGATCGCGCGGGCCAGCGCCGTCTCGTGGCGCATCCACATCCGCCGGGCGTAGTCGCGCAGGGCCGGCTCGCTTTCGATCAACCGCAGGAACTCCCCGCTCGGGGCGCTTTCGGCCAGGCGCAGGATGTGCTTGCGCAGCGCGTCCACGATCGAGTGACCCGGCGGCCGTCCGTGGACCGCCAGGACCAGCGCCGCCTCGATGTCCTCGTCCTGGTCGAACACCAGGGCTTCCTTGCTGGGAAAGTACTTGAACAACGTCGTCACCGAGACGTCCGCGGCGTCCGCGACTTCCTTCACCCCGACCTTCTCGTACCCGTGCTCGAGGAACAGCGCGAGCGCGGCGTCGGCGAGGGCCTTGCGGGTCTGGGCCTTCTTGCGCTCGCGGCGTCCGATCACTTCGGTCATGCGGCAAAGTCTAACTCACTTCAAAAGTTTAGTCATTGCACTTTTTGAGTGACTCTGCTTTCGTAGTGACATGACCTTTCCTCGTATCGCGATCGCCGGCGCCGGCCTGGGCGGGCTCGCCTGCGCCCGTGTCCTGCAGCTCCACGGCCTCGACGTCACCGTCTTCGAACAGGAACCCGCCGCCGGCGCGCGGCCGCAGGGCGGGACGCTCGACATGCACGCCGACACCGGCCAAGTCGCGCTCCGCACCGCACAGCTGGACGAACCGTTTCGTACATTGGCCCGGCCCGAGGGCCAGCAGATGCGCGGCGTCGACCCGCACACCGGCGAGGTCGTCATGGACGAGACCCCCGACGGCGACACCCGGCCCGAAATCGACCGCGGCCAGCTCCGCGGCATCCTGCTGGACTCCCTCTCCCCCGGCACCGTCCGCTGGGGACGACCGGTCGCCGACGTCACCGAGGCCGCCCGGCTGACCTTCGCCGACGGCACGTCCGAGGAGTTCGACCTGGTCGTCGGCGCGGACGGCGCCTGGTCCCGCGTCCGGCGTGCCCTCACCGGCGTCCGGCCGCAGTACAGCGGCGTCACGTTCGTCGAGTTCGGCTTCGACGACGCCGACCGCCGCCACCCGGCCCTGGCCGCGCGGACCGGCCAGGGAACGATGATGACGAAGGCCGGCGGCAAGGCGCTCGTCGCGCAACGCAACAGCAACGGCCACATCCGCTGCTACGCCGTCTTCTACGCACCCGAGGACTGGGCCACTGGCCTCGACTTCGCCGCCACGGACGCGGTGCGCGGCCACCTGCTCGAGCGGTACGCCGGCTGGCACCCGGACCTGCTCGCCTACCTGCGGGACCACGACGGCGGGTTCACGCACCGGCCGCTGCACGTCCTGCCGGTTCCCCACGCCTGGACGACCACGCCCGGCCTCACCCTGCTCGGCGACGCCGCGCACCTGATGCCGCCGCTCGGCGTCGGCGCGAACCTCGCCCTGCTGGACGGCACCGAGCTGGCGACCGCGCTGGCGACGTCGCCGAGCATCGGGGACGCCGTCCGCGCGTACGAGGCCGGCATGCTGCCGCGGTCGATCGAGACGGCGAAGGCCTGTGCGTCCGGCCTGCACGACCTGCTCAGCGACGACCTGAGGTCCATGGCCGCCTGAGATCTGGGTGCCAAAAGCGACCACACGTGGGTAACATGTTTCCCACGATGTGGTCGTCTTGGCACACGCTGGGAGACAGCACTCCCACACTGGGTAGCACCCACCGCCCGCCATCCCCCGGACGGCCCAGCGGATTACGGAATCCGGACGCCGGAACGCCGACCGCGGGTGAAACTAACCGTCTCCGTACGCGACCTCGTTAGCATCCGCACATTTGTCTGCCGCTGCGCGTCCCGATCGGGCCCTGCGCGCCTCTCACCAACAAGTCCACAAGACGAATGGGGTCGCCAGCGATGAGTACAGAGGGACTCTCGATTCCAGGCATCTCGATCGCCGGCTCGGGGCCATCGGCCGCCGAGCGGGTGCGCAAGCGCGGGCTGAGCCTGTTCGGCTCGGTGCCCCGCCCCGCTGTGGTCACGTTCGCCATCGAGGCGGCGGCCGTCATCCTGGCCGTGCTCGACGTCTGGCTGGTGATCCCCGAGAAGGCTCAGCCCTATTCGATCTGGCTCTCCGGCGCCGCGTGCCTCGCGGTGGTGTTCCGCCGGAAGTTCCCGTTTCTCGCCGTGCTCGTCGCGGTCCCCGGCTTCCTGGCCGGCTGGGCGCAGCTGGCGTCGATGATCACGCTCGGCATGCTCGCCACCCGCCGTCAGCTGCACTGGCAGGTCTGGGTCGGCGCGGCGCTGGTGTGGACGTGCCGGTTCGTGCAGTGGCCGCTGGAAGACTTCGCCGAGCTGAGCTGGCGCGAGCACATCCTCGACGGCATCTACGGTGTCCTGGTCGCCGGCATGCCGATCGCCATCGGCCTGCTGATCGGCGCGCGCACCGAGGTCTCGAACAAGCTCGCCGAGCTGGCCACGAGCCGCGACCGCGAGCGCCGCTTCCACGCCGACGCCGTCCGCGCCGAGGAGCGCGCCCGGCTGGCCCGCGAGATGCACGACGTCGTCTCCCACCAGATCACGCTGATCGCCATGCAGGCCGGCGCGCTCCAGGCCCAGACCACCGACGACCGCGCGCAGGAGACGGCGCAGGTCATCCGCACGCTGTCCAAGCGGACGCTGGAGGAGCTGCGGTCGCTGCTGAGCGTGTTGCGCGCGGGCCCGGACGACGACGGCCCGCGCCCCGGCATCAACGACCTCGACCGGCTGATCCGCACGTCGGAGGTGCCGGTGCACCTGTCGGTGGAGCACCTGCCGGAGGCGCTGCCCAACCAGGTGTCGGCGGCGGCGTACCGGACGGTGCAGGAATGCTTGACGAACGTCCACAAGCACGCCCCGGGCGCCACGGCGACGATCCGCATCCAGGGTGAGCACGGTGCGCTCAAGATCGAGGTCCGCAACGAGCGGGCCAGCCGCCCGGCGGAGGGCCTCCCCTCGGGCGGCCACGGCCTGACGGGCCTGGCCGAGCGGGCCCGCTTGCTCGGCGGAAGCTTCGAGACGTCCGGAACCGAAGACGGCGGCTTCCGCGTGCGAGCCCGGTATCCCCTGGACCGCTGACCTCCGGCCCCCGGTATCCAGCTTACCGGCGAGCACCGACACTTCCGGCCCACGCTCGCCCCGTGCTTGAAGGGTCGACACGCGTGATTGAGGAGTCAGCACGCGTGATTGAAGGGTCGACACGGGATCAGCGTCGTGTCGACCCTCTGATCACGCGTGTCGACCTCCTGATCACGCGTGTCGGCTGTTCCATCACGCCGCGAGCCGTGGTGAGCGCGCGAAAAGCCACCTCGAGGGGGTCCGCTTCCCTCGGGGTGGCTTCCAGCAAGAATCGCTAGAGGATTTCCCGGCGCTTGCGCAGGCGGTCGAGCGCCTCCGCCAGGATGGCCTCGCCGTCGGCGTCGCTGCGCCGCTCCTTCACGTACGCGAGGTGGGTCTTGTACGGCTCGGTCCGCGGCGCGGCCGGCGGGTTCTTCTCGTCCTGCCCACCGGGGAGCCCGCAGCGGGGGCAGTCCCACTCGTCCGGGATTTCCGCGTCGAGCGCGAACGACGGCCGAGCCTCGTGCCCGTTGGCACACCAGTAGGAGATGCGGCGGCGCGGCGCCGACTCTCCCCGTTCCGATTCGCCCGTAGGACCGGCACCCACCCGGGTGCCCCGAATCGCGTTACCGCCAACCATGAATCCTCACACCTAGGAATCGGCGGCGCGCCCCCCAATAGGCACGCCGAATCGCTGCGCCCCGCCGCCTCGACCCGGTCGCGGCCGACGACGGAACGCCGGACGCCTCACACCTTGAGCAGCAGACCCAGGCCCACGATGCTGATCAGCCAGACCGCGCCCAGCAGCAGGGTGATCCGGTCGAGGTTCTTCTCGGCCACGCTCGACCCGGCCAGGCTCGACTGCATCCCACCGCCGAACAGCGACGACAGGCCACCGCCCCGGCCACGGTGCAGCAGCACGGCGACCACCAGCAGGACGCTGGAGACGATCAACAGGATTTGCAGGAACAGCTTCATGTCATCCTCTGGGCTCTAGGAGAATGCAGGGGTACGGCATGGTCGTTTCCGACCACCACCGTACCCCTGGACTCGTCCACTGCTGTGTGACGGACCGGATACACAGGCTACCCGGTCGTGGCCTCGATCAGGGCAGCGGCCCGCCCGCGGCGAGTGCGCAGAGTTTCGTGAACTCCTCGCCGTCGAGACTCGCTCCGCCGACCAGGGCACCGTCGATGTTCTCGCAGGCCACCAGTTCGCCGATATTGCCCGATTTGACCGATCCCCCGTAGAGCACCCGGACGGACGAAGCGACCTCGTCGCCGTACTTCTCCTGGAGGGTCGCCCGGATCGCCTTGCAGACCTCTTCGGCGTCCGACGACGACGCGACCTTGCCGGTGCCGATCGCCCAGACCGGCTCGTACGCGATCACCACGTCTTTGACCTGCTCGGCCTTGAGGCCCTTCAGGCCCTCGATCAGCTGCGTCGTGGTGTGGTGGATGTGCTCGCCGGCCTCGCGGACCTCGAGCTTCTCCCCGATGCAGAGGATCGGCGTGATGCCGTGCTTGAGCGCGGCCTTGACCTTCTTGTTGACCAGCTCGTCGGACTCGGCGTGGTATTCGCGCCGCTCCGAGTGCCCGACCGTGACGAACTTGCAGCCCAGCTTGGCCAGCATCGGACCCGAGATGTCGCCGGTGTAGGCGCCCGAATCCTGCGGCGCGACGTCCTGCGCGCCGTAGGTCAGCGACAGCTTGTCGCCGTCGACCAGGGTCTGCACGCTGCGGATGTCGGTGAACGGCGGCAGCACCGCCACGTCGACCTTCGCGTAGTACTTCTCCGGCAGCGCGAAGGCGATCTTCTGCACCAGCGCGATCGCTTCGAGGTGGTTCAGGTTCATCTTCCAGTTGCCGGCGATGAACGGCTTGCGTGCCACTAGTTCGATCCCTCCAGTGCCACGACGCCCGGCAGTTCCTTGCCCTCGAGGTACTCCAGCGAGGCGCCGCCGCCGGTGGAGATGTGCGAGAAGCCGTCCTCGGGCAGGCCCAACTGCCGCACCGCGGCCGCCGAGTCGCCGCCGCCGACCACGGTGAACGCGTCGCTCTTCACCAGCGCCTCGGCCACCGCACGGGTGCCGCCCGAGAACGCCTCGAACTCGAACACGCCCATCGGGCCGTTCCAGAAGACCGTCTGCGCGTCGGCCAGCTTGCTCGCGAACAGCTCGCGGCTGCGCGGGCCGATGTCCAGACCCTGGCGGTCGGCCGGGATCGCGGTGGCGTCGACGGCTTCGTTTTCGGCGTCGGCCGAGAACTCCGTCGCGGCCAGCACGTCCACCGGCAGGACCAGTTCGACACCGCGCTTCTCGGCCTCGGCGAGGAAGCCCTTCACCTGGTCGAGCTGGTCGGCCTGCAGCAGCGACTGGCCGACCTCGTGGCCCTGGGCCTTAAGGAAGGTGTACGCCATGCCGCCGCCGACGATCAGCCTGTCGACCTTCGTCAGCAGGTTCGCGATGACGCCGAGCTTGTCGGACACCTTCGCGCCGCCGAGCACGACCACGTACGGCCGCTGGACGTCGTCGGTGAGCTTCTTCAGCACGTCCAGCTCGGCCAGCACCAGGCCACCCGCGTACGCCGGCAGTACCGACGCGACCTCGTAGACCGAGGCCTGCTTGCGGTGGACGACGCCGAAGCCGTCGGAGACGAACGCGCCGCCCGGGACGAGCGCGCCCAGTTCGGCGGCCAGCTCGGAGCGGTCCACGGCGTCCTTGCTGGTCTCGCGCGCGTCGAAGCGCACGTTCTCCAGCAGCACGACACCGCCGTCGGCCAGGCCGCCGGTCAGCGCCTTCGCGGACTCGCCGACCAGGTCACCGGCCAGCGCGACCTCGGCGCCGAGCAGCTCCGACAGCCGCTTCGCGACGGGCGCGAGCGTGTACTTCGGGTCCGGCTCGCCCTTCGGACGGCCGAGGTGCGCGGTGACGACGACCTTCGCGCCCGCGTCGGCGAGCTTCTTGATCGTCGGCAACGCGGCGCGGACCCGGCCGTCGTCGGTGATGCGGTCCCCGTCGAGCGGGACGTTCAGGTCGGACCGCACGAGCACGTACCGGCCCTGAACGCCCTCGCCCAGCAGGTCGTCGAGGTTCTTGACGCTCATCTGCTTCAGGACAGCTTCGAACCGACGAGCTTGACCAGGTCGGCGAGGCGGTTGGAGTAGCCCCACTCGTTGTCGTACCAGCCGACGACCTTGACCTGGTTGCCGATGACCTTGGTCAGCGGCGCGTCGTAGATGCAGGACGCCGGGTCGGTGACGATGTCGGCCGAGACGATCGGGTCGTCCGAGTAGCGCAGGATGCCGGCGAGGGGGCCCTCGGCGGCGGCCTTGTAGGCGGCGTTGATCTCCTCGACGGTGGCGGCCTTGGACAGCGTCACGGTGAGGTCGGTGGCCGAGCCGGTCGGGACCGGGACGCGCAGCGCGTAGCCGTCCAGCTTGCCCTGCAGCTCCGGCAGGACGAGGCCGATGGCCTTCGCGGCACCGGTCGAGGTCGGGACGACGCTCAGGGCGGCGGCGCGGGCGCGGCGCAGGTCCTTGTGCGGGGCGTCCTGCAGGTTCTGGTCCTGGGTGTAGGCGTGGACCGTGGTCATCAGGCCCTGCTCGATGCCGAAGGCGTCGTTGAGGACCTTGGCCAGCGGGCCGAGGCAGTTGGTGGTGCAGGACGCGTTCGAGATGATGACCTGCGAGCCGTCGTACTTGTCGTCGTTGACGCCGAGCACGATGGTGAGGTCCTCGCCCTTGGCGGGCGCGGAGATGATGACCTTCTTGGCCCCACCCGCGATGTGCGCCTTGGCGGCGTCGGCGTTGGTGAAGAAGCCGGTCGACTCGAGGACGACGTCGACGTTCAGCTCGCCCCAGGGCAGGTTGGCCGGGTCGCGCTCGGCGAGGGCCTTGATGGTCTTGCCGTCGACGACGATGCCCTCGTCGCTGACGCTGACCTCACCCGGGAACCGGCCCAGGATGGAGTCGTACTTCAGCAGGTGGGCCATGGTGGCGACGTCGCCGAGGTCGTTGAAGGCGACGACCTCGATGTCCTGGCCGCTGGCCTGCACGGCGCGGAAGAAGTTGCGGCCGATGCGGCCGAAGCCGTTGACACCTACGCGAACGGTCACTGCTGCCACTCCTCTGAGGATCGGCCGGCACTCCGGCCGTGACTTGCGGGCTCGCGGCCACCCTAGCGTGCGGGCATGCGCGTCCCTGACTGCCCTGACGAGACTTCCACCACTTGGCGAACGGGTCAAGAATCGATTAAGAAGCGAAGCCGCCATGCCCGGTGTTCCGGGGGCGGACCACGGCGGACCAGTGGGCTCCCATGGCCTGCGCTCCGGGACCGGTTCCGGCTGATCATGCCGGGTGCGGGGTGACCGGCGAGCGGGTTCGCCGTGGGCCGGGATCCGACACTTGAACGATCCAGCCGCCAGGAGCACTCCGGCGGGTGTGGCAGCGGCTCGCGGGACGGCACGTGAGGTCGATGACTCGACCGATCCAGGGACCGCCCGCGGCCGGAGCCGCCCCGTCGGGTGACCACCCCGCCGACGCGCCCCTCATGCCGTCAGCTCCCGCTCCAGCGGCGTGCGGAACCGCGGCACCGCGCGCACCTCGCCGAACCACTTCGCGCACTTCTCCGCCTCCGCCTCGACCGTCACCCGGGTTTCCTCGCCCACGTCCTCCAGCAGCCGGAACACCACCTCCCCCGAGGCGCGCTGGGCCCAACCGCCGACCACCTTCCCGGAAGCCCACACCGTCGGGCCGATGTTGCCGCTGCGGTCGAACAGGGCCGCGCGGTGCGGGCCGAGGAACCAGTCGCGGTCCTGCCAGCCCATCGGGGTCGGGTCCAGCGCCGGCAGGAACGCCACCCACGGCGGTGGCGGCGGCACCGGCTCGAGGTCGTCCGCCAGCGCCACCCCCGGCACGCCGTCGAGGTCGACTTCCGCCGGGGACACCGCCGCCAGCGCCTTCTTCGTCTGGCCCGCCGTCCAGCCCGTCCACCACCTCAGGTCGGACACCGGGGCCGGGCCGTACGCGCGCAGCCAGCGCCGGGCCAGCTCGGCCCGGGCTTCGTCCGGCTCCCGCAGCGACAAGCCTCCCGGCACCCATTCGTCCAGCGGGTGCCAGACGTACTGGCTGCTCAGCCAGCTGCCGCGGGGACGCCCACGCGCGATCCGGCCGCCCGCCGCCAGCAGGAACAGCACCCGGCTCGTCACGTTGCCGATCGCTTCGTACGGCTTGCCCGCTGCCATCAGCAGCTGCTGGCGCAGCCTCGGCTCGTCCTCGCTCAGCTGCTGCGCCGTCGCCGAGCCGCGGGCCCGCAGCGCCGCCTCGACCGAGGCCTCGACGTCCTTCAGCCACGCGCCCGGCTCCGGCACGTTCTCCGGGTGCCCCTGCTGCCCGAGGTGCTGTTCGAGCAGCTTCCGCTGCTTCACGACGATGTCCGCCGAGCAGGCCGCCTGCACCAGCGCCGCCGTGTCCAGGTCCGTGACGAACACCGTGCGGCGCATGCCGAGCAGCCGCAGCAGCGAACGCTCTTCGTAGAGCGCCTGTTCCACCGCCGAGACCGCCGGCGCGGCGAGCCGGGCGGACGCGGACAGGTGGACGGTCGCCGGGTCGGTGGCGTGCAGTGCCACGACCCCGGCGACGGCTTCGGTCACCGTGGCCGCGGGCGCGGCCAGGTGGTGCCGGACGGCGAGGCGGGCCCGGCGCTGCGAGGTGATGATCTTCGGAGGCACCCGCTGTTCCTACCACCCGGCACCGACAAAACCGCCTGGTCGTGCCGGTGACCAGCCGATAGCCTCGGGAAATGGTCTCCGGTACGCACTTCGCGGCCTTCGCCGCGCTGACGTTCCTCATGGTCGTGGTCCCCGGCCCGAGCGTGCTGTTCACGATCAGCCGCGCGCTCACCGTCGGGCGGCGCGACGCGCTCCTCACCGTCGCCGGCAACTCCGTGGGCGTCTACACGCAGGTCGTCGCGGTCGCGTTCGGCCTCGGCGCCTTGGTGACGACGTCCGCGGCGGTGTTCACCGCGATCAAGATCGTCGGCGCGATCTACCTGGTGTACCTGGGGATCCAGGCCGTGCGCCACCGCCGGAAGCTGACCGACGCGATGGCCGCGAAGGTGCGCGCCACCCCGGGCCGCGTGCTGACCGTGCTGCGCGACGGCTTCGTCGTCGGCTTCGCCAACCCGAAGTCGATCGTGTTCCTGGCGGCGCTGCTGCCGCAGTTCGTCGACCCCGCCGCCGGTTCGGTGCCGGCCCAGATGCTCGTCCTCGGCCTGTGCCTGCCCGCGATCGCGCTGGCCACCGACAGCGCGTGGGCGCTGGTCGCCGGCACCGCCCGCGCGTGGTTCGCCCGCTCGCCGAAGCGCCTGGAAATGGTCGGCGGCACCGGCGGCCTCGTCATGATCGGCCTGGGCACCACGCTGGCCTTCACCGGCCGGGGTGACTGAGCACCAGGTCGAGCAGTCCTGGGAAGGCGGCGTCGAATTCGGGGCGCCGCAAGCGGTTCAGCCGGCGCGGGCCTTCGTCGCGCTGTTCGATCAGGCCCGCCGCGCGCAGCACCCCGAAGTGGTGGCTGAGCGTCGCCTTCGCGACCGGCAGGTCGAAGGTGCCGCACGCCTTCGTCCACTCGGGCACGGCCGCGAGCTCGCGCACGATGCTGCGGCGCACCGGATCGGCGACGGCGGCGAGCGCGTCGTGCAGCGAGACCTCCGCCGGGAGCACGTGCGTGAGCCCGCGGGCCCGTGCGGTCACCGGACCGCCTCCACCAGTCCCGGCCACCACTCCCGCGGCAGACCGTCGAGCGGGACGACCACCTGGTCGGCGCCCGCGGCCCGGTACTCCCGCAGCCGCGCGGCCACCGCGTCGAAGCCGCCCCACACGGTGAGGCCGTCGACCAGCCGGTCCGACAGGTCCGCGATGTCCGCGTCGGTGAAGCCCATCCGCCGGAAGTTGGCCGCGTAGCCCGGCATCCCGGCCAGGAACCCCAGTGAACCGCCGCGCACGATCTCGCGCACCCGGGCCGCGTCGGTCTCCGCCACCACGTTCAGCAGCACCGCCAGCTGCCGGTCCGCGCCCAGAATTTCCCGCGCCGAAGCGACGTAGTCCGTCGTCACCAGGTACGGGTACGCGCCCGAAGCGCGGTCGCGCGCCAGCTCCAGCATCCGCGGCCCGAGCGCCGACAGAATCCGCGCGGACGGCGGCACGACGTCCTCGATCTCGTCGAGGTAGTCGCCGAGCGTGGCCAGCGGACGCGCGCCGTGCGCCCCGCCCAGGCCGACCACGAACCGGCCGGCGGGCAGGTCCGCGTACGCGGCGCTCACTTCGCTTGAAGGCACCCGATCCACCGACAGGATCCCGCTCGCCACCTTGATCCGCGACGTCCCGCGGACCACCTCGGCGATCCGCGGGAGGTTGTTGCCCTGCCCGCCGGCCAGCCAGAGCGTGTCGAAGCCCAGCTCTTCGAGCTCGACGGCGACGGCGGTGTCGGTGTCGAGTGCGGTGTGGGTGGCCCCCAGCGGCCCCAGTGTCGTCATGCGCCCGGCAACCACGGGACCCGGGAAGTTGTTCCCGTCAGGCCGGCTGTTCGTCCTCAGCGGAATCGGGGTCCCGCGTGAACATCCGGGTCGCCGACAGCCGCGCGACACCGTCGGGCTCGCCCAGGTCCTCCAGGGAGTTGCGGATCGTCGAGTCCACCGACAGGTACTTCCGGCCCGCGCGCAGGTCGGCGTCGTTGCGCAGCCGCACGATCAGCGGGAACTCCGACAGCGCGCCCGCGTCGAACAGGCCCGTCGTGTAGATCAGCTGCACGCCGAGCGCCTCGGCCACCGCCCGCTGCAGTTCCAGGAGGTACCCGGCCGACGCGCGGCCGATCGGGTTGTCCAGGAACAGCACGCCCGAGTGCCGGTTGCGGACCTTGCCGCGGTTGTTCGCCCGCAGCGCCGCCAGGGTGCAGTACAGGATGATCGCCGCGGTCAGCTGCTGGCCGCCGGAGAACACGTCGCGGATCTCCGAGACGCGCTGGCGTTCGGTCCGCAGCACCGAGTCCGGCTTGAGCATGTCGACGCGGAACCCCTTGGGTGCCGCCGCCCGGACTCCGCGCAGTACCAGGGAAAGCCCGTCGCGCTTGACGTCCCGGCCGTCCGCCGTCTTGCCGACGGCGGCCTCGTCGACGACCTCGCCGAGCTTCTCGGTGAGCGCATTGTCCTCCAGCTCGGTGAAGCGGATGCGGAGGAACTCCTGCCCGGACCAGTCGCCGAGGCCGTCCGGCAGCCGGGAGACGCGCTGGGCCGAACGCAACGTCCGGAGCGCGCCGTCGACCATGCCCTGCAGGCGGGTGATGATGCCGCCGCGGTGCCGGTCGATCTGCGCGAGGTCGTCGGTAAGCGACCGCAGCCGCGGCCGCAGCGCTTCGGCCCACTCGGCGGCGTGCGCCGGCAGCTGGTCGCGCTTGACCGAGATGACCTGCTGCCGCACCGGGGTGCTCAGCTTCTCGAAGCGCTTCTCCGTCGCGTATTGCGCGAGCTGGTCCGCGGCCGCGCGCACCCGCCGGTCACCGGCGTCGGCGGCTTCCTGGGCCTGGTTGAAGGTCGCGTTCAGCCGCGCGTGCTGGGCGCGCGCGGTGTCGACGTCGCCGTCGTAGGCGGCCGCTGTGTCCTTCTCGGTGTCGGTCACCAGGTGCGCCATCGACTCGGCGAGCAGCGAGAAGCCGGACGCCGAGTTCTTCGCGGACTCCAGCGTGGCTTCGGCCGCCGCCCGGCGGTCCTGCAGCTCTTCCCACTTCCGCGCGGCCGCCGACGCCTCCAGCCCGGCCGCGTCGATCAGTTCCAGGCCGTGCTCGATGTCCCGCGGCTTCTCGCCGTTGACGCCGTTCTGCAGCGGCAGCGCGTCCAGTTCGGCGCGCCGCGTCGAGACGAGCCCGATCGCTTCCGTGCGCTCGTCTTCGAGGCCGTCGACGACCCGGCGGGCGCGGGCCAGCGCGGCCGCCCGGGCCGATGCGTCGGAGCCGTCCGGGGTCTCCAGGAGCTCGCCCGCACGCACGCGAACGGCCTCGTCCATGGCCTCCACGGCCGAGCCTGCCGCGGCTTCGGCGGACTCGGCCTGCTCCAGTTCGCTCCGCAGGTCGCTGCCGACCTCGACCTTCGCGTACGCCTCCGACGCCGAAGCGAACGCCCGCCGCAGCGCGTCCACCGGTTCGGACGGCGCCGGGCCGTCCGCCGCGTCGGCCGCCCCGGGCACTTCGGCCAGCTCGGCGCGCGCGGTGGTCGCGGTCCGGCGGTGGCCGTCCGCGGTGCGCTGCTCCTCCCCCGCCTGCTCGCGCAGCCGGGCCGCCTTGCCCGCCGCGTCGGACGCCTGGAGGTCGGCGCGCTCGGCGATCTCCGTCGCCCGCTCGGCTTCTTCGGTCCACTCGGCGATCCGGGCGCTGCGGACACCCAGCTCGCCGAGCCGCCGGGCCTTCTCCTCGGCCTCGGCGGCGGCCGCCCGCAGCTCGGGGACGCGCTCACGCAGCGACGCGGCTTTTTCGCTCAACCGCGCGAATTCCGCGTCGGCCTGCTCCAGCGCGGTGCGGGCGGTCTCCCGCGCGGTCCGGGCCGCCTGAGCCTGCTCGGCCAGGGTGGCGACGGCGCCGGGCGGGTAGTCCTCGCGCCAGGTCGTGAGCTTCCACGTCAGGGCGCCGTCCGCGGACAGCTTGGCGGACAACGCTTCGAGCCGCCGCTGCCGCTCGGTGTGCCGCCGCGCGACGGCTTCCCGTTCGGCGTCGGCGGCTTCTTCGTCGTACATCGCCGGGTTCGGCGGCACGAGGAACTCGACACCGGGCGCGGACGGCACCTCGGCCTGCAGCGCCTCGGTCGTGCCGACGGCGATGATCGCGCTCGGCAGCAGCCGCCGCTTCGTCAGCACCTCGCGGGCGCGATCGGCGTGCGCGGCGTCGTTCAGCAGGACGCCGGACACCAGCTGCGGCAGGCTTTCCAGCACTTCGGCGCGCCGGGACGCGTCCAGTTTGGACAGATAGCGCCAGCCGGACCACGCGGTGATCCCGGCCTCTTCCAGGGCGTCCAGCGCGGCCTGGACGTCCTCCGGCGGCGGCAGCAGCCCGCCGGACCCCAGCGCGGCCAGGGCCCGCTCGTCGGCGGACTCCTCCATCCGCAGCGCCGTCTGCTCCTTCTCGACGGCCGCGCTCGCCTCGCGCAGCCGTTCCAGCAGCACCGGGAGGTCGCTCTCCAGGTTGACGTCGTCGGCGCCGAGCAGCTCGACCAGGCGGCTTTCGGCGGCGAGGGCGTCGGTCCGGCGGTGCGCGCGGTCGAGGTCCTCGGTGGCGCGTTCGAGGCGGTCCTGGGTGGTGCCGGCGAGCTGGTGGGCCTCGTTCACGGCCCGTTGCGCCGCCTGGAGGTCCGCGCCGGCGCGGTCGAGTTCCTGTTCGCGCCGGGCCAGCTCGGCCGAAGCGGATTCGGCCGCGGCACGGGCAGCGCGCGAAGCTTCGGCGACGTCGGCCCCCGAGGGCAGCAACCCGGCACGAACCGCCGCTTGGACCTCTTCGCGCAGTTCGGTGATCCGCGTGGTCAGCCCGCGCGCCTCGGCCCGGCGGGCGGCCGCGAGGTTCGCGGCTTCGTCGCGCTCGGTCTGCGCCTTCTCGGCTTCGGCACGCAACGCGCCCGCGTGCGCTTCGGCCTTGTCGGCCTGCCGCTGGGCGTCCTGCGCCAGCGCGTGCAACCCGCGTGCCAGCGCCGAAGCGGCGTCGTTGCGCGCCTTCAGGGCCGGACGCGCCTTCTCCTCCCGGCTGCCGACGAGTTCGCGCAGGTCCTTCGCCTTGCGTCCCGCGTTCAGCGAGTTGAGCACGGTCGCCGTCTCGCGCCAGGCCTCCGCCTCGGTCTTCGCCGCGGCGAGCTCGGCGTCGACGCGCTTGCGGGCCTCCTGGGCCTCGTCCAGCCGCAGCACCGCGACGAGCCGGCGCAGCTCGGTGACGGCCGCGGCGAGCCGCCGGTGGTCGCCCTCGGCGAGCTTCTCCGCGGACTTGACCTCGGTGACGTGGTCCTCGAGGCCGGACAGCCGTGCGTTCTCCAGCTCGTTGCGGGCGACGACCCGCCCGGCCAGCGAAGCCATGTCGGCCTTCGCGGATTCGGCGATCTTCCGCGACTCCGCGGCGACACTTTCTTCGGCGGCCAGCGGGCCCAGGAGGTCGAGCGCGCCCGCGACGAAGTCGCGCTCGGACAGCAGATCCCCGCGCTGGGCCAAGTTGTGGGCGTAGGTCGCGACGACCTCGGCGAGGTCCTTCGGCTCTTCTTCGGAGATGACCGCGCGCAGCAGGAACTCGACGAAGGCGTCGTCGGTGCCGAACGCGAACGCGTCCGCCGCTTCACCTTCGCCCGCGTTCATCGCGCGCTGGTAGCGGAACAGCTCGGTGTCGAGGCCCAGGCCGTCCAGGCGGCCGGTCCACTCGTGGTGGCGGCGGGTCCAGGACAGCTCCAGCTCGGGTTCGGCCAGCTGGGCCGCGGTGAGCTTGTCGTGGAAGCCGGACATGGTGAGCAGCCGGCCGTCCTGGGTCATCGGCAGCGATTCCAAGCCCAGCGCGGCGGTCGGGCGGAAGCAGTACCAGGAGTCGACGAGGTTCTCGGAGTCGGCGGACACGACGTGCCCGCGCCACTCCGACACCTTCCCGGTGATGATCCGGTGGCCGCTCTCGACGTGCAGCCACTCCAGGACGACGTGCGAGACGTCCTTGGCGGCGACGAACTTCTCCAGGACCTTGGTGCTGGTGGTGCCCACGACCTGGCGGCGGCCGGGCAGCATCACCGAGAAGATCAGCTTGATGAGCACGGACTTGCCGCCGCCGTTCTCGAGGAACAGCACGCTCGCCGGTGACGGGCGGCGCAGCTCGGCCGGGCCGGTCGCGTGGATGCCCGCGCTGAACAGCGCGTCCTGCTTCGGCGCGGTGATCTTGGCGCCGACGCCGCTGAAGTCGAGCACGACGTCCTGGTAGCGGGCACCCGCCGGGCCCACCGAGTGCAGGCGGACCCGCGAAAGCTCGTACATCGATTCCCCTCTACAGCGTGTCGGACGCCGCTGCGCGCAGCGTGCCCCCGGCGGTCGCGACGGCCACGACGTCGAGCGCGAGCAAGTCGTCGAAGGCGGCGTCGGCGGCGAGTTCCCGGACCTGGATCTGGTAGCGCGGGGTGGTCCGGTAGGTGCCGCCCTGCTCGTCGCTCACCGGGACCAGGAAGCCCTGGTCGGCGAGGAACCGCAGGGCGCGGGAGACCATGCCGCGGGTGGTGTCGGCGGCGAGCCGGCCGTCCTTGGTGGCCGCGGCCGCGGGACGGCGGGTGTAGGCGCGCCAGGCCTGTTCCAGCTCGGGCGCGTCGGCCAGGGGGTCGTTGTTGGCCTCGGCCTGCGCGGCGCGTTCGTCGAGCATCCGGGCGGCTTCGCGGACCATCGCGTCGACCTGCTCGACGCTGACGCGGCCGATGTAGGTGTCGTTGGCGAGGTCGTCGGGCCGCGGGTAGCCGAGCGCGGCGGTGGCGAGGTGGATCAGGCCGTGCAGCACCTTCTCCGTGTCGCGGCGCTCGCGGATCTTGGCCTGGCGGGCGTAGGAGTCCATCTTGATCTCGAAGACGGACTCGTCGGTGGCCGCCAGCACCGCGCCGGCCTGCTGGTTGACCTCGAGGACCATCAGGCCGAGCCCGGCGGCGACGGCGTGGGTGAGGGCCTTGAACGCGTTGTCCTCGCCGTAGCGGCGCACGAGGTCGCCGTAGACGACGTCACGCGCGGGCAGCTGCTTCGGCCGCATGCCGAAGGCGACCAGCCGGGCCGCGGCCTCGGCGTCCACGCTGCTGTGGGACAGCGCCATTACGCGACCTCCTCTTCTTCATCGGCGCGCTCGACGGCGGCGGTGGACAGGAGCAGGTCGGCGCCGCCGAACTCCGGGTCGTCCAGGAGCGTGCCGTCGTCGACGGCGAGCAGGACCGAGCGGTCGCCCTGGCGGCGGGCCGCGCCGATCCCGGGACTGTAGGCGTGGACCGCGCGCAGCGCGACCAGGGCGGCGAGCCCGGGCTGACGGCTGCGGCGGGCTTCTTCGAGCAGCCCCGACAGCCGCCGTGGCACTTCGGGCAGGTCGAGCAGTTCGTCGGCGCGCCGCCAGACCTCGTCGCCGAACTTGTCGCTGACCTCGGCGGGCATGAGTTCCGGTTCCGGGATCTCGCCGACCAGCTGATCGCGTTCCGGCGCGGGCCGCAGGAGCAGCGAGACGAGGGAGGACAGCGACGGCACGACCGGTGCGGTGATCCCGGCGGCGGCGTGGAAGAAGTGCTCGACGGGCGCGACCGCGTCGGCCAGCGGCAGGCCCAAGGTGGGCACGAGGAGCTGGCCGAAGAGGTCCAGGGTCGCGCGCTGGGGCGGGCCGGAGAACTGCTGGCGGTCCTGCTCGGCGCGGAACACCGCGCCCGCGTCGGCCAGCCGGGACTGCAGGCGCGTGTGGCGGCGGATGCAGTCGCCGACGATGTCGACGAGCTCGGCGGCGCGGCGCTTCTTGTCGAGGTCCTCGGTCTCGTCGCGGGCGGTGGTGATGTTCTTGAGGATGGCGTTCTCGGCGCGGAACCGGGCCTCGATGTGGCTCAGCGCGCTGTCCAGGAGCTCCGGGACCTCGCGTTCCCAGTCGACCGACCGGACGTCGCGGCGGGTCGCGTCGAGCTTCGCGCGCAGCGTCTCGCCGTACTGGACGGTCCGGTAGCGGGCCTGCTCGGCGGCGAGCTTGGCGTCGGCGAGCCGGCCGCGGTTGATCAGGTTCTCGAGCTTGACCTCGGCGGCGATCTGCGCGGACTCGACGTCGGTGTCGAGCGCGCCGACCAGCACGTTGATCGCCTCGTCGGTGGCGCGCAGGTAGACCTCGCCGTCGCGGGCGGCCAGCTCGACGAGCAGCTTGAAGTCGAACTGGCGGCGCTGGTAGCCGCCCGGCCCGATCGAGCCGTAGACGCGCCGGAAGCCGCGATCGGTGGTGCCGACGTTGATGAGGTTGTCCAGGACCCACTTGGCCACCCGGACGTGCTCTTCGGGCATCCGCGACGGCGCCTGCTGGGCGATGAAGGGCAGCAGCCGGTCGATCACCTCGTCGTGGCCGGCGCCGGTGTCGAAGTCCATCGCGATGGTGACCTGGTCGATCGTGTGCAGCGCGATCTCGGCCATCTGGTAGATCGTGGCGTCGGCCCAGTCGAGCTTCGCTTTCCGCGCGTCGAGGTCGTGCAGCGGCGCGGTGCAGGCCAGCGCCTTGAGGCGGCGCGTCAGCCCCTCGTCGGCCAGGCCCGTCATACCGGTGTCGTCGTCTCGCACAGCAGGCCAGGCTAGTCGGCCACCCTCTGCGCACGCGCGGGTGACGGGCTAACGTCGCTCACATGCGTGAGATGAGCCGTGACGAGTGGTGGAAGTTCGCCTCCGAGGGGACCCGGACCGGCATGCTCGGCCTGGTCAGGGCCAACGGCGCCCCGATCGTGACGCCGGTGTGGTTCCTGCTGAACGAAGGCCCGGACGGTGACGAGCTGATCTTCACCACCGGCACCGAGACGCTCAAGGGCAAGGCCATCGCCCGCGACGGCCGGATTTCGCTGGCCGTCGACGACCAGAAGCCGCCGTTCTCCTACGTCCAGTTCACCGCCGAGGCGCGGCTGACCCACGACCTGGACGACATGCTGGCGTGGGCGACCAAGCTGGGTGCGCGGTACATGGGTGCCGAGCGCGGCGAGGAGTACGGCAAGCGCAACGCCGTCCCCGAGGAATCCCTCGTCCGGGCGAAGATCACCAAGGTGATCGCGCGCGCCGACATCGCCGGCTGAGGGTGTTTCGCTGGTAATCTGCCTCCGGGGGTGGGGGTATGCCTTCAGGGGACAGACGCGACGCCGTCAAGGCGATCTTCAGCGCGGGCCAGCGAGAGCTGGTCGCCGAGCTGGAACGCCTCGACGGCGGGCGCTTCGGCCGGTCCGGGCGCACGAGACTGCTCGAAAACGGGGACGTCTTCGAACGCGCCGTCGTCAGCGCGGCCTTCTCGGACGAGTACTTCGCGGCCGGGCTGTCGGTCGTGCTGCACCCGCGTAACCCGTACGTGCCGGCGTTCCAGGCGCACTTCCGCTACCGCGAAGCCGCGGAAGCGTGGTGGTTCGGCGGCAGCGTCGACCTCCTCCCCTGCTACGGCTTCGCCGCGGACGCAACCCACTTCCACCGCGTCCTGAAGAGCCACTGCGACACGCTCGACCCGGCGTTCCACGCCCAGGCGAAACGCGCGTGCGACGACCGTTTCCGGCTCCCCCACCGCAACGAGGCCCGCGGCATCGGCGGCATCCTCTTCGACCACCTGAGCTTGCCGGGTCCGGACGGCTGGCGACGCTCGGCGGCCTTCACGGCGGCGGGCATCGCCGCGGTGAACCCGGCGTACTTCCCGATCGTCCACCGCCGCAAGGACGTGCCGTACGGCGAACGCGAGCGGCAGTGGCAGCTCCACCGCCGCGGCCGGTACGTCGAGTTCACCCTGGTCAACGACGCGGCCCAGGCCGACGCCGACGCGCTCCTGACGGCCCTGCCGCCGTCGGCGCGCTGGGAGTCGGAGTTCGCGCCGGAGCCGGGGAGCGCGGAGGCGGAGCTGGCGTCGTTCCTCGTGCCGCGCGACTGGGCGGCCGAAACTGTCGGTGCCCGCCGGTAGAGTCGGAAACGGGGGGCGCCCCGGCGGCCGCGGCGGCGTCGGGCGAGGCGGCTGAGGGCGGCGTTGTGTTTGCCCTTGGCGCCGATGCCGGGCGCCCGATCGTGGCGGGCTGGGTCGACCACCACCAGCAACGACCCTGCGCGGCGCGCTTGTTGAACAGGGCTCTCAGCTTGGGTTCGGTGTTGGGCAGCGCCCCGTCGTGCAGCCGGTTGGCCGTCGGGGTCGAGGCCGCCCGCGGCCCCAGAGCGCCCCGGCGCCTCGGACCGATCCGCCGCACCGAACCACCTCCCCTGCCACGCTGGGCCGTCCGGGCGCAGCCGCCCCGCTGAGCGGGAAACCCTTGGCACGCCGGGTGAGCAGCTGCGTGGACTATTGACAGGGCCCGCTCCCAGGGTGTGTGATCTGTCCCATAGATAGGAAACTTTCCTAACTATTGCCGCCGGTGGTCCGCCGACCATTCCGCCCCGGTCACCCCCTGTCCCCCGACAACGCAGGAGGCTCCCAGTGGCACCCCGTCCACCGTGGCGCGTGGTACTGGCCGGTACCGCCGTCGCGGCGCTCGGCCTCACCGCGGTCAGCCCGGTAAACGCTTTCGCGGCCGATACCGACTACGAGTCCGAGAACGCCACCATCTCCCAGGGCGCGGTCGAGTCGAACCACGCCGGCTACTCCGGCACCGGCTTCGTCAACTTCGACAACGTCGTCGGCAGCTACGTCGAATACTCCGTGAACGCCGCCCAGGCGGGCACGCACACCCTGACCTTCCGCTACGCCAACGGAACCGCCGACAACCGGCCGGTGAAGCTCACCGTCGACGGCGGCGACAAGGGCACCGTCGACTTCCCCGCGACCGGCGCGTGGACGACCTGGAAGACCGTCACCGCGACCGTCCAGCTCACCGCCGGCGTCAACAAGGTCCGCACCACCGCGACCACCGCCAACGGCGGCCCGAACGCCGACAAGCTCACCGACACCTTCACCGCGCCGGTCGACGGCGAACCACCGTCGCCGCCGTCGAACCTCAAGGCGAGCAACATCCTGCCCACCGCGGCCACCTTCAGCTGGACCGCCGCGACCGACAACGTCGGCGTCGTCCGCTACGAGATCAACCGCGGCGGCAACATCCTCAAGACCGTCGACGGGAACACCACGAGCGCGACCGTCGACAACCTGACGCCGAACACCGCCTACGACATCTCCGTCGGCGCGTACGACGCCGCGGGCAACCCGTCGCAGCAGAGCAACGTAGTCACCTTCACCACGCCGCCGAGCAACGACACGACCCCGCCCAGCGTGCCGGGCAACCTGCGCTCCACGAGTGTCACCGCGAACAGCGTCTCCCTGGCGTGGAACGCTTCCACGGACAACGGCGGCACCATCGCCGGGTACGACGTCTACCAGGGCGCCACGAAGGTCGCGACCACGACTTCCCTGAGCACGACGGTCACCGACCTCACCCCGAACACCTCCTACACCTTCACCGTCAAGGCCCGTGACCCCGACGGCAACACCTCGGCCGCCAGCAACGCCGTCACGGCGAAGACCAGCGCTCCGGGCGGCGCCGGGGGCATCCCCGAATACGACAAGGACATCGCGAAGGTCGACCTCGGCTGGTCGGTGGACTTCCTCCCGAACGGCAACGCGCTGGTGACCGAGCGGGACCGGTTCGAGGTCCTGCTGGTGACGCCGTCCGGCCAGAAGACCACCCTGGGCAAGGTGCCGGGGGCGGTCGGCACGAACGGCGAAGGCGGCCTCCTCGGCCTGGCGATCTCGCCGAACTGGTCGAGCGATCACGCGATCTACCTCTACCACACGGCTTCCGGGGACAACCGGATCGTGAAGATGACCTACGACGGCACCACGCTGTCGTCGACGTCGACGCCGGTGCTGACCGGGATCGCGAAGAACCGCTACCACAACGGCGGCCGGATCAAGTTCGGCCCGGACGGGAAGCTGTACGCCACCGTCGGCGACGCCAAGAACAGCGACAACGCGCAGAACAAGAGCTCGCTCAACGGCAAGATCCTGCGGCTCAACCCGGACGGCTCGGCGCCTTCCGACAACCCGTTCTACGCCACCGGCGGCAACGCGCGGTACGTCTGGAGCTACGGCCACCGCAACCCGCAGGGCCTGGCCTGGGACTCCCGCGGCCAGCTGTGGGCGGCGGAGTTCGGCGAGAGCAGCCAGGACGAGCTCAACCTGATCCAGAAGGGCGGCAACTTCGGCTGGCCCAGCTGCGAAGGCACGCAGGGCAGCTGCAGCGGCTTCATCGCCCCGAAGAAGACCTGGTCGACGTCGCAGGCCGGGCCGAGCGGGCTGGAGATCGTCAACGACTGGATCTACATCGCCGGCGTCACCGGGCAGCAGCTGTTCGCCACGCAGATCAACGCCGCCGGCACCGGCGTCGGCACGGTGTCGACGCTCTTCTCCGGCCGCTGGGGCCGGCTGCGTTCGGTCACCAAGACCCCGGACGGCGGGCTCTGGCTGACCTCGACGAACAACGACAAGAACGGCGGCACGCCGTCGGTGCTGGACAACGTGATCGTGCGGCTGAAGTTCCCGGGCGGCGGCACGCCCGGCGGCTTCAAGCTGACCAGCTCCGCCTTCGCCGACAACGCGACCATCCCGGACAAGTACACCTGCGCCGGGGACGGCACGGCGGGCCAGGACCCGTCGCCGCCGCTGGCGTGGGGTGCCTCCGACGGCGCGAAGGGCTACGCCGTCGTGTTCGCCGACGTCGCCAACGGCGGCAACAAGCTGCACTGGGCTATCTGGGACGTCCCGGCGGCCACCCGCTCCCTCCCGGAGGGGCTCGGGGCGGGGTACACCGTGCCGAACCAGGGTGGCGCGAAACAGAAGGCCATGGGCAGTGGGGCGAACAGCCAGAAGTTCTTCGGCCCCTGCCCGGGCGGCTCGAGCCACCCGTACACGTTCACCCTCTACGCCCTGAACACCGCCACGGTCCCCGGCCTGACGTCGTCCTCGACGATGGCCCAGGTCGAAACGGCGATCAAGGGCGCGTCGACGGCGAACGTCGTGCTGCGCGGCAAGTCCAGCGCGGCCGCCTGAAAGCCGCGGCAGGGGTGACCGGAGCGGCGCCGGTCACCCCTGCCGCCCTTCACTGCGTCCCCGACAGCCGGCGCAGGTGCGCGTCGACGTCGAAGCCGTGTTCCTCCAGCCGGCGGCGGGCCAGCAGCAGTTCGTCGGGGGTGAACAGCTCGGCGTACTCCTCGCGCAGCATGACCGCCTCGGAGCTGCGGCCGAGCTGGTTCTTCTCCCAGAGCACGGTGAACCCGCCCGCGGTGCCGGCGCCCCGCAGCAGCAGCCGGGCCGCTTCGACGCCGCCGTGCTCGCGCACCATGCGTTCGAACTGGGCGGGCCGGTAGCCGTAATCCTTGGCGAGAACCCGGCATCCGTCGAGCAGATCCTCGGTGAATCGCGCAGCGAGCCGAGGATCGGCCGGGACGGATGCGGCTGGTTCGGGCATGGGGCAACCTCTCGACGCGACGGCTTCCCAGATTAATCGCGAACCGGCCCGGTTTCGCTACGCCATTCGAGCAACGAATTCGCGAAGAGCACTCTCCGTGTCGACCAAGCGGACAAATAGGGCAAAGCCGAAACTGGCAGCGACATCTGGGGCTTCGCCCCGGGTCGGGGGCTTCGCCACCCGAACCCCCGAAAACTGTCGGTGGTCTCTGCCATCCTGACCGCCATGCGCACCGTGGTCCACGGCGAGGTTCACGTCCACTATGGACAGATCTACGTCCACGACGAGGAAGGAGAGCCGTTCGAGGGTGACCTGCACGCGTGTTTCGCCGGGCAGCGCAACGGGCTGTGCGGCGCCGCGGTGCCCGGCACCCTCTTCCTGATCACCGGGCTGCACACCGGCGAGGTCGGCTTCACCGCCGAAGTGCACTCGTCCGCGCCGCCGGACAGCGGCGCGGAGGACGTCGTCGAGGCCTCCTTCCGCGCCGAAGGCCGCACGGCGCTGGTCACCTGGGGTGGCGGCGACGCGTGGGACCTCGAGCTGACGCCGGGCGACTACCGCGTCCGCTACAGCGGCACGGCGATGGACGCGGGCCGCGAGCGCGACACCCGGCTCGGCGGCGAGCCCCTGCAGGACAGCTACCTGCTGCAGTTCTGGCCCGCGCCGCCGGCTCCGGACGTCGTCGTCCGCGAAACGAGCGCGATCGCGGCCTACTGGCACGGTTTCGCGCGGGAGCTGCCCCCGCCGCCGACGGACGAGGAGCTCGCGCAGCGGCGGGAAGCCCGCCAACGGGCCGAGGAGGAGGCGCGGGCGAAGGCGGAGCGGGAACGGTTGCTGCGGGAATGGGGTGGCGTGCTGCCGCCCTCGCCGGTGCGCGAGCTGCCGCCGGGTTCGCTGCGGGAGTTCGCCAAGCGCGATCGGGCCCTGGTGGGAGCGGCGGTCACCGCGGGGCCGGAGGTCTGCCGCGCGCTCGCCCGCCGGGTGGCGCACCTGGCGTTCGAGCGGGCCGGGCTGGACGGCGTCGGCTGGATCGCCGATGGCTTGCGCGCGCTGGACGAAGGGAGCCCGCTGCCGCCGCCGTTCGGCGACTGGACCGCGGCGCGGGACCGGCTGCTGTCGGATCCGGCGGTGCCGCAGACGCTGGTGCGCACCCCGGACGGGCGGCACGACAACGCGTTGCAGCAGGCCATGGCGTTCCCGGCGATCTTCGCCGCGGCGGGCGAGGACGCCTGGGAGGCGTTGGGGGCGGCCTTGTCCGCGGCCGAGCACACCTACGGCGACGATCGGGCCCGGCTCCGGGAGGAGGTGCGTGCGGCACTGGCGGAAGTCACCAGCCGAACAGGCCACCCATGATCCGCGCGCAGCGGGCCGTCATCGCGTCGGCGTCTTCGTCGGGGCGGTCGATCCACCAGCTGATCAGCGAGTCGACCACGCCGGTCCACACCTGCGCCACCGCCTCGATGTCCGCCGGGTCGGCCAGGCCGCGCGAGGTCAGCAGCTGCGTGGCGCCCAGCACCGCGAACGCGTCGAGCCGGCGGCGGTAGTCCGCGGCGGCCGCGGCGATGTCGCCCGTGGAGGGCACCGTGGCGTCGCGCAGGAGGCGCCAGGCGTACCGGTCGTGGTCGAACGTCGTGAAGATCGCCGAGAGCACCTTGAGCGGCATCTGGTCGGGCTCGCCGCCGGCGGCCATGGTCGCCGCCACGCCGTCGGTGAGACGGCCGCCGGCGCGGTGGAGACAGGCCAGGTAGAGCCCGTCCTTCGAGCCGAAGTACTGGTACAGCAACGGCTTCGTGACCCCGACCCGGCGCGCGATCTCGACCATCGACGCGCCCGCGTACCCCGCCCGGCCGAACTCCTCGGTGCCGGCCACGACGAGCTGGGCCTCGCGCTCTTCGCGGGGCATCCCCTTGGTCCCGACCGCCCTTGACTCCGTCACACGGAAGAGCCTACCGTGCGTAAAGTGACCCAAGGGTAAGTTACCGTATGGTCAGATCCGAGGAGGCGACGTGGCCGACTTCCTGGCGCACCTGCGCGACCCCGTGCTGTTCGCGGTTCCGGTGTTCCTGCTGTTCGTGACGATCGAAATCGTCGCCGTGCACGTGCTCGGCCACGACGACAACGTCGTCGGCTACAGCGTCGCCGACACGCGGACGAGCATGCTGATGGGCACGGTCGCCGTCGGCGTCAACGCGCTGTTCCGGCTCGTGATGCTGGTCGTGTTCGCGGCACTGTTCGAGCTGGCGCCGGTCAAGTTCGACCCGCGCGACTGGTGGACGTGGGTGCTCATGCTGCTCGGCCAGGAACTCGTGTTCTACGCCTACCACCGGGCCAGCCACCGCGTGCGGCTGCTCTGGGCCGGGCACCAGGTGCACCACTCCAGCGAGCACTACAACTTCTCGACGGCGCTGCGCCAGAAGTGGACCCCGTACTTCCAGCTGCCGTTCTGGTCCGTGCTGGCGCTGTGCGGTATCCCGCCGTGGATGATCCTGACCGGGCTGTCGATCGACCTCGTCTACCAGTTCTTCGTGCACACCGAGAAGGTCGGCAAGCTGCCGCGCTGGTTCGAGTACGTCTTCAACACCCCGTCCCACCACCGCGTCCACCACGGCAGCGACGAGGAGTACCTCGACGCCAACTACGGCGGGATCCTGATCATCTGGGACCGCATGTTCGGCAGCTTCGTCCCCGAAGGCAAGCGGCCGACGTACGGGCTGACGACGAACATCGGAACGTACAACCTGCTACGCGTGGGTTTCCACGAGTACGGCTCGATCCTGCGCGACCTCCGCGCGGCCCGGACGTGGCGCGAGCGCGCCGGGTACGTGTTCGGGCCGCCCGGCTGGCAGCTACGCGATGTCCCGCAGGGCGAGGCTGTTGAGGGGCGGGCGCTGCGGTGAGGTGAGGTCGGTCAGCACGATCTCCCGCTCGACGCCGGGTGACGTCCCGCGCCGGAACTGGGCGAGCAGCGTCGCCGGCGGGGCCGCGGTGACCAGCCGGCCGTGGCGTTCCAGCCGGTCGAAGAGCGTCTGCATGATCTGCCCGGACATCCGGCCCAGCGCCTGGGTGCTCTGGTGGCGGTGCGCGCGGTGGCCGAGGTCGACCTGCGCGAGCGCGTCGAGACCGCGCAGTTCGAGCAGGTCGATCAGGTGCCCGACCTCGACGCCGTAGTTCGCGACGAACGGGATGCTCTCCAGCACTTCCCGGCGGCCCGCGTACTCCCCGGCGAGGGGCTGGACGAACCCGGCGAGCTCGGGCCAGAACATGTTGAGCAGCGGGCGGGCGACGAGTTCGGTGACCCGGCCGCCGCCGTCGGCCTCGGTACCGAGCGGGCGGTGGTAGAAGCCCTTGACGTAGGCGACCGAGGGGTCGGTGAGCAGCGGGCCGAGCAGCCCGGTGACGTAGTCGGTGGTGAAGTCGAACAGGTCGCCGTCGACGAAGACGACGAGGTCGCCGCTCGTCGCCGCGACGCCCTTCCACAGCGCTTCGCCCTTCCCGGCCAGGCCTTCGAGGCCGGGGAAGACGGCGTCCTGCGCGACGACGTCGGCCCCCGCGGCGGCGGCGACCTCGGCGGTGGCGTCGGTGGAGTGGCTGTCGACGACGAGGATCTCGTCGACGAGGCTGCCGTGCAGCTCGTCGCGGATGGCGCCGACGATCGCGCCGACGGTGGCTTCCTCGTTCCGGGCCGGGATGACGACGGAGACGGTGGTGCCGCGTTTGGCCGCGACGAGCTCCTGGGTGGTCCAATCCCCGGCCTTGCTGCTGCGCCGGGAGAGCCAGGTGCCGATTTCCGGCGAAACCTGCAGCATGCGCTTCCCCTTCCCTCGTTCGCTTCCGAGGTTCGGGGGCCCGCGTTTCCGGCACGGCTCCCGGGCGCTACCGCGGTGTTACGAGATGGCGCGCCGTGTTAATCAGGCTGACGGCCGCAGGCAACGCGCCTAGGCTCACGGCGAACCGAGGGGGAAGAGTGCGCGAAGCGATCCGGCCGTTCCGCTGGGACCTCGTGCGCCCCGACCACCTCGGCACTTTGCTCGACGGCCTTCCCGAGCCGGACCTGTGGTTCCTCGACGACCTGATCGACTGCGCCGCGAAGGTGCTCGCCCGGTCCGGGGACGGCGAGCTCCACTTCGTCGGCCGGTCCGCCGACTCCGTCTTCGACCTGCTCGGCGGTGCCCTGCCCGACCCGGGGCGGCTGCACTTGCTGCCGTTGTCCACCACCTGGCTGAGCGGCTGGCCCGCCACCCGGCTGCACCCGGCCGAAGTGGCGCAACTGCGCGCCAACCTGGCCGCGCACGGCCTGCACCCGGCCCGGCTCGCCCGCGGTTCGCGGCCGATCGCCTTCGCGGACGTCGTGTCCACCGGCCGGACACTCGAGCAGCTGCTCGGCATCCTGCGGGACTGGGCCGCCGACGAACGGGCCGACTGGCCGGCGATCCGGCGCCGGGTCCGGATCGTCGGCCTCACCCGGCGCACGCACACCAGCCCGAACACCCGCCGGTGGCAGCAGCACGCGGACTGGGCTCGCGACGTGCCGATCCGGAACGTCTCCGTCGAGTCCGCGCTGTTCAGCTACCTCGCCGACCACCAGCACAAGCTGACGCCGTCGTTCGGCCGTTACCTGTGGGCCGACGAGCGGGTCCGCCGGGCCGGCCACGACCACCGGACCCGCCGGGCGCTGGCCGAAGCGGCCGCGATCGTCGAGGCCGGGCGTACCCCGGCCGTCCGCGAAAAGCTGGTCCGGGTCCTCCAGCGCGAACCCGCGATCGCCGAGCCGTGGCTGCGGGAGCTCGTCGGGCATCTCACCCCCAAGGGGAGCACATGACCGCAGCGCACGACGACCAGGACCGGCGGTTCCGCCTGGACGTCCTGGCCACCACCGTCCAGGCGGAGCTGATGGCGGCCGGGTTGCCGGTGCTGTCCGGCAACGATCCGATCGGCTCGGTCGGCGCCGTCGTGCACGCCGATGTGCCGGAACTTCGCGGCGTGACGGTCGACTGGCAGGCCCACAGTCTCTTCTGGGACGCCAGCCAGGAGGCCTGGGCCGAGGATCCGCACCAGGAAGGCGCCGAATGCGCGGCGTTCGGCAGGCTGGCGGTCGCGGTCGGCGAGGCGATGGCCGAGGCGATGCGGAAGATCCTCACCGCGGCCGGCCTCGAAGTCACCGACAGCGGCGACGACTACTCGCCGGACCAGCTGCTGGTGACCCGCTGCCTGGCCCGCTCGCCCTGGCAAGTGCGCCGCGACGCCAAGTTCGAGCGGCAGCAGGAGTCGATGCGGGCGGCCTGGAACGCGCGGCACGCGGCCGAATGCCCGAACCACGGACCGGACAGCGACCGCTGAGAGCCTGTTCAGCCGGCTCGACCTGCCGATCAGCAGAAGCGCTGCCGGCCCACCCCGGCCCACCCGGCCGCCTGACCGACCTCCGACACCAAGCGACTTGGCACCGGGCTCTCAGGCGTCTTCCTCTTCCAGCATCTCCGGGGTGACCGCCGACTCGGTGTCCGGGATGTTCAGGTCCTTGGCCCGCTTGTCCGCCATCGCCAGCAGGCGGCGGATCCGGCCCGCCACCGCGTCCTTCGTCATCTGCGGGTCCGACAGCTGCCCCAGCTCCTCCAGGGACGCCTGGCGGTTGGACAGCCGGAGCCGGCCGGCGGCCAGGAGGTGGTCGGGGGCCGTGTCGCCGAGGATCTCCAGGGCGCGCTCCACCCGGGCCGCCGCCGCGACCGCCGCGCGGGCCGAGCGCCGGAGGTTCGCGTCGTCGAAGTTGGCCAGGCGGTTCGCCGTCGCGCGGACTTCGCGGCGCATCCGGCGCTCTTCCCACTGCAGGACGCTCGCGTGCGCGCCCAGCCGCGTCAGCAGCGCGCCGATCGCGTCGCCGTCGCGGACCACCACGCGGTCCGCTCCCCGGACTTCGCGGGACTTCGCCTGGATGCCCATCCGGCGCGCCGCGCCGACCAGGGCCAGCGCCGCTTCCGGGCCGGGGCAGGTCACCTCGAGCGAGGACGAGCGGCCCGGTTCGGTCAGGGAGCCGTGCGCGAGGAACGCGCCCCGCCACGCCGCTTCGGCGTCCGCCACGCCCCCGGACACCACCGCCGCCGGCAGGCCGCGCACCGGGCGGCCGCGCTGGTCGATCAGCCCCGTCTGGCGGGCCAGGCCCTCGCCGTCCTTCACCACGCGCACGACGTACCGGGTGCCCTTGCGCAGGCCGCCGCTGGCGGTGATGACGTGGACGTCCGAATGGTGGCCGTACAGCTCGTGGATCTCCTTGCGCAGCCGTCGCGCGACCGAGCCCGTGTCCAGCTCCGCCTCCACGACCACCCGGCCGGCCACGATGTGCAGCCCGCCGGCGAAGCGAAGCAGCGACGCGACCTCCGCCCGGCGCGGCCCGATCTTCGTGATCTCCAGCCGGCTCAGCTCGTCCTTCACCGCGGCGGTCATCGCCATTACTGCCCCTCCCTGCCTTTCGCTCCTCCCCCGTGCTCCCCGCCGAGACCGAGAGCCTCCCGCATGCACAACGCGAGCGCATCAGGATCATGCCGTCCCAGCACTTCGGGGTCGCCCACCGCCCCCAGGTGCGCCCGGCCGCCCAGCCGTTCCGCCGCGCGCCGGAGATTCGCCGGGTCGGGCACGGAATCGCGGTCCGCGATCACCGCGTCGACCCGCAGATCGGGCGCGTGCTCGAAGAGGACGTCGAGGTGCCGCTCCGGTGAGAATCCCGCGGTTTCCCCCGGCTGGGGGACAAGGTTGAGCACGAGCACCTTCGTCGCGGCCGTCCGCACGAGCGCGTCGCGCAGCCCCGGCACGAGCAGGTGCGGCAGCACGCTGGTGAACCACGAGCCGGGCCCGAGGAACACGACGTCGGCGTTCAGCACCGCCTGCACCGCTTCCTCGCACGCCAGCGGCGGGCGCCCGGCCCGGCCCGGCGAGCGCAGGCTGACCCGCCGCACCTGACCCGGGGTGGTGGCCACCGCGACCTGGCCGCGGATCGTCCGCAGAGCCGCCGGGTCCTCGCTGTCGAGGCCGCTGACCTGCCCCTCGATTTCGAGGGGCTCCGGCGACATCGGCAGCACCCGGCCCGAGACGCCCATCAGCCGGCAGGCCTCGTCGAGCGCGGCGACCGGGTCGCCGAGCACCTCGAACAGCCCGGCCAGCAACAGGTTCCCCACCGCGTGCCCGGCCAGCGCGCCGTCGCCGCCGAAGCGGTGCTGGAAGACCTCGGCCCACAGCGTGCCGCCGTCCTCCGCGGCGAAGGCGGCGAACGCCTGCCGCAGGTCGCCCGGCGGCAGCAGCCCGAGTTCGCGCCGCAGCCGGCCGGACGATCCGCCGTCGTCGGCCACGGTCACGACCGCGGTGACGTCGGGGGTCACCCGCCGCACCGCGGACAGTGTGGCGTGCAGTCCGTGGCCGCCCCCGAGGGCGACCGCGCGCACGTTATTCACGACCAAGGTCGCGGTGCACCACCTTCACGGCCATACCGTCCTCTTTGGACAGGCGCTGGGCGAGCTCGACCGACAGCGCCACGCTGCGGTGCTTGCCGCCGGTGCAGCCGACGGCCAGCGTCAGGTACCGCTTGCCCTCGCGCTTGTAGCCGGCGCCGATCAGCCGCAGCAGCTGGTGGTAGCGGTCGAGGAACTCCTCGGCGCCCTCCTGCGAGAGGACGTAGTTGCGGACCTCGCCGTCGAGCCCGGTGTGCTCGCGCAGCTCCGGGATCCAGAACGGGTTGGGCAGGAACCGGACGTCCATCACCAGGTCGGCGTCCATCGGCAGGCCGTACTTGTAGCCGAAGGACAGCACGGTGACCCGGGTCTGGGTGCTCGCCTCGGACCCGAACGCGTCCTCGATCTTGGCCCGCAGGTCGTGCACCGACAGCGACGACGTGTCGAGCACCAGGTCGGCCTCTTCGCGCAGCGGCTCCAGCAGCGTCCGCTCCGCGGTGATGCCGTCGGCGAGCCGGCCGTCACCCTGCATCGGGTGGCCCCGGCGGACGGCCTCGAAGCGCCGCACCAGCACGGCGTCGGTCGCCTCCAGGAACAGCACCCGCGGCTTGTAGCCCCGGGCGTCGAGGTCCTTGATCACCGAGGCCAGGTCGTCGGTGAACGCGCGCGAGCGCACGTCCATCACGACCGCCACCTTCGTGATCGCGCCGCGCGCCTGCGCACCCAGCTCGACCATGGTGGCGATCAGCTCCGGGGGCAGGTTGTCGACGACGAACCAGCCCAGGTCCTCCAGGCACTTGGCCGCCGTGCTGCGACCCGCCCCGGACAACCCGGACACGACCGCGACCTCCATGCCGGAGCCGCGGATCTCCTCTTGCGCACTCACTGTGTTTCCCTACTCCCCTGCTCCTGTGCCGTTGCTCGCGCCGGACTCCCCGGCCAGCGCGGCGACCACGGCCTCCGCGGTGCGCCTGCCGAAGCCGGGCACCGCCTCGATCTCTTCGACCCTGGCCTGCTTGAGCTTCTTCACCGAGCCGAAGTGCTTGATCAGCGCGGTGCGGCGAGCCTGCCCCAGCCCGGGCACACTGTCCAATTCGGACGTCTGCAGCCGCTTGGAGCGCTTCTCGCGGTGGTAGGCGATGGCGAACCGGTGGGCCTCGTCCCGGAGCCGCTGCAGCAGATACAGCCCCTCCGACGTCCGGGGCAGGATCACCGGATCGGGGTCGGCCGGCAGCCAGACCTCTTCCAGCCGCTTGGCCAGCCCGACCACGGAGATGTCGGTGATGCCGAGCTCGGCCAGCACGTCGGCGGCCGCGGTGGCCTGCGGGCCCGCACCGTCGACGACCAGCAGGTTCGGCGGGTAGGCGAACTTCTTCGGCCGCCCGGTCTCCGGGTCGAGGCCGGGCGTGCTCGACTCCTCGGCGGTTTCCTTCAGGTAGCGGTAGAACCGCCTCCGCACGACCTCGGCGATCGAAGCGACGTCACCCTCGGTCGCCGCCTCCCGCAGCGCGAAACGGCGGTACTCGGACTTGCGCGCGAGCCCGTCCTCGAAGACGACCAGCGACGCGACGACGTCGCTGCCCTGGATGTGGCTGATGTCGATGCACTCGATGCGCAGCGGCGCGGTGTCGAGGCCGAGGAACTCCTGCAGCTCGGTGAGCGCGGCCGAGCGGGCGGTGAGGTCGCCGGCGCGGCGCAGCTTGTGCTGGGTGAACGCCTCGCCCGCGTTGCGCTGCACGGTCTCGGCCAGGGCCTTCTTGTCGCCGCGCTGCGGCACCCGCAGCTGGACCCGCGAGCCGCGCAGCCCGGTGAGCCACTCCGCGACCGCCTCGGCGTCCGCGGGCAGCTCCGGCACCAGGACCTCGCGCGGGACGACCGGGCCCGAGTCGACGTCGTCGCGGGCGTCGAGCTCGGCTTCGTCGCCGTAGAACTGGGTGAGGAAGTGGTCGACCAGCGCCGGGACGTCCATCTCCTCGGCCTTATCGATGACCCAGCCGCGCTGGCCGCGGACCCGGCCGCCGCGCACGTGGAAGACCTGGACGGCGGCTTCGAGCTCGTCGTGGGCGAACGCGACGACGTCGGCGTCCGTGCCGTCGCCGAGCACGACGGCCTGCTTCTCCATGGCGCGGCGCAGAGCGCCGAGGTCGTCGCGCAACCGGGCCGCGCGCTCGAACTCCAGCTCCTCGGACGCGGCGGCCATCTCGGCTTCCAGGCGCTTGATCATGACGTCGGTCTTGCCGGCCAGGAAGTCGCAGAAGTCCTCGACGATGTCGCGGTGCTCGTCGGCGGAGACGCGGCCCACGCAGGGCGCCGAGCACTTGTCGATGTAGCCGAGCAGGCAGGGGCGGCCGATCTGGCCGTGGCGCCGGAACACCCCGGCCGAGCAGGTGCGCGCGGGGAAGACGCGCAGCAGCAGGTCGAGCGTCTCGCGGATGGCCCACGCGTGCGCGTACGGGCCGAAGTACCGGACGCCCTTCTTGCGCGCGCCGCGGTAGACGTGCAGGCGGGGGAACTCCTCGTTCAGCGTCACCGCGAGCACCGGGTAGCTCTTGTCGTCGCGGTAGCGGACGTTGAACCGCGGGTCGAACTCCTTGATCCAGTTGTACTCGAGCTGGAGGGCCTCGACCTCGGTGGTGACGACGGTCCATTCGACGCTCGCGGCCGTCGTGACCATCTGGCGCGTGCGCGGGTGCAGGCCGGAGAGGTCGGCGAAGTAGGAGTTCAGCCTGCTGCGGAGGCTTTTGGCCTTGCCGACGTAGATGACCCGCTTGGTCGCGTCACGGAACTTGTACACGCCAGGGGCATCCGGGATGCTCCCCGGCGAGGGACGGTAGGTGGTCGGGTCAGCCACTCCTCAAGACTATGGGGCGGCACCGACAGTTTCCGGTGGGCCCCCGGCTGCCCCATCGGAAGTAGGGTGTTCGTCCGTTTCCGACCTTCGTCGGTGTCCCGCTCGGTGACGTGGTGGTTACTTTCCGACCGGCCGATCCGGTCCCCCTGTCGAAAGGATCACCACCGTGAGCTCTCTCCGTCTGGCCGGCGCCGCCACCGCGGCCGCCGTCGCGCTCACCCTCGCCGGCGGCGCGGTCGCCTCCGCGGGCGTCCAGCCGAACATCGTCGGCGGCGGCACCGCCCCGGCGGTCTCCTGGGGCGCCCAGGTGTACGTGAACACGCCCGGCCGCGACTACCAGGGCTTCAACTGCTCCGGCACGGTCATCGCGTCGCGCTGGGTGCTGACCGCGGTGCACTGCCTGGACCAGGACAATTCGGGGATGTACGTCCGGGTCGGCAGCAACACGCTGCTCTCGGGCACGAAGATCGCCGTCGACGGCGAGTACGAGTCCCCGAACGGCGACATCGCGCTGCTGCACCTGGCCTCGACGACCAGCGCGTCGCCGATTTCGCTGGGCAGCTCCGACCCGGCGACCGGCAGCACCAACCAGATCTACGGCTGGGGCCGCACCACCCCGACCGGCCCGCCGGCGACGGCGCTGAAGACGGCGAACGTCCAGGTGACCGGCCGGTCCACGGACGCCTACGGCGGCCGCGCGATCCAGAGCGTCGGCGTCAACGGCTCGGCGTGGAAGGGCGACTCGGGCGGTCCCGAGGTCGCGAACGGGGTGCAGGTCGGCGTCGCGTCGACGGTGCAGAACCAGAGCGGCTCGAACACGCGCGGCACGAACAACTACGCGAGCGTGGCGGCGAGCCGGTCCTGGATCCGGACGACCGCGAGCGTGTGAGTTCCCGGGGCGGCGTTCCGGCGCCGCCCCGGTTTTGTCGGTGGGGTGTGCGATGCTCGCGGCATGCGGATCGCCACCTGGAACGTGAACTCCATCGTCCCCCGCCTGCCCCGCGTCCTGGGCTTCCTGGAGGAGACGGCGCCGGACGTGCTGTGCCTGCAGGAGCTGAAGAACACGACGGAGGCGTTCCCGGCGGCCGAGATCGAGGCGCTGGGGTACGAGGTCGCGGCGTACGGGCTCGGGCGCTGGAACGGCGTCGGCATCGTGTCGCGGGTGGGGCTGGCCGACGTCGTCCGCGGGCTGCCGGGCGAGCCTTCGTTCGAGGGGGCCGCGCAGGCGCGCGCGGTGGGCGCGACGTGCGGCGGTGTGCGGGTGTGGTCGGTGTACGTGCCCAACGGGCGCGAGCCGGACAGCCCGCATTACGCGTACAAGCTGGAGTGGCTTGCGTCGCTGCACTCGCTGGTCGCGGCGGAGATCGCGGCCGGGCCGTTCGCGGTGCTCGGGGACTTCAACGTGGCCCCGACGGACGCGGACGTCTGGGACATCACGCAGTTCGCGGAGTCGACCCACGTGACGAAGCCGGAGCGCGACGCCCTGGGCCGCCTGCGCGACCTGGGCCTGTCGGACGTCTTCCCGCGGCCGCTGAAGTACGACCACCCGTTCACGTACTGGGACTACCGGGCGGGGAACTTCCCGAACAACAAGGGCATGCGGATCGATTTGGTGTACGGGAACGAGGCGTTCACGTCCGCGGTCACGGATTCCTATGTGGACCGGAACATGCGGAAGGGCAAGGGGCCGTCGGACCACGCGCCGATCGTGGTCGACCTGGATCTCTGATCGTAACAACCATCACGCGCTCGCCGACTCAAGTCCTACGACCAGCCCGGTCCGCGTCGGTGGAGGCACGATGGAGTACGGACTCTCGCACATCCGCTCCTTGATCCTGACGAAGTGGAGTCCTGCCCAGGTTCTCGATGCCGGGAACAGCCAAGCCGCACTGAAGGACCTGTGGCAGGAGCTGATCCTGGTCGAGCACGTCGGCGCCTGGCGTTCGATGACCGCCCTCTGCGGACAGATACTGGAAGCCAACATCAGGGCGGCCCTCCTGCAGAGCCGGCCCGACCTGGCCGCCTTTTCCCGAAAGTCCACGTTCGAAAAAGTGATAGAAAAGTCCATCGATTCCGGACTGTTCGACGCTCCCGCCGTGTTCACCGTAGCCGGAGCACTCACCAATGCCCGGCAGATCAGAAACGTCGCGTCCCACTTCTCCCCGTTCGACAGACACGGGCCGAACGAAGCTCGCGCGACGCAGCTTTTGGCGACCCTCGTCACCTTCTCCGACTGGCTGGCCTACCCGGATGACCGCCAGCACCAGCACGATCCCCAGCCCCGCAGTTTGCAGGCAGTACGGCAGGCCGTGAGTCAGGCGATGAACGGGCGCCCACTCCCGGAGGAAACCACTTGGGCTGCCGCGCTGGGCGAGCTCTTCGGAACGATGAGCCCACGCAGTTGCACCAAGTTCCTCGGAACGGCGACAAAGTCGAGACACGTACCCAGGGAGGCACTGGCCGACGCGATTCACGAGAACTTTCACCAGCTGCTGCGCAGGCTCGGCCGAAGTCACGTGAAGGACGTTCTGGAGCTGATCGGCAGGCTCCGCATTCTCGACATGAAGCCACACATGCAAGTCATCGGCGCAATCTTGCCCGTGTCGGCGATCACCACGGAGCTGCTCAGACTGGACGAACAACAGCAATTCCGGATGAACTTCCATTCGGCCGCACGCCTGATGCGGGCCAGCCGGATCTCGGACCCCGAACTGCACCAGAAGGTCTTCAACAGCAACGATTCGAAAGAATCCCTCTTGTCGGCTCTGCACACCAGGATAACGAAGGATGAGTTCCAGAGCCAGAACCTGGCCGACTTCATCCGGCAATTACCAAGGTCGGCGTTCTTCCACCTCTGGACGAGCGACCGGTTCTTGGATGCGCTGACCCGAGCACTGGCCACGCGTTCCGCCAACGACTACTTCGCCTTCATAGCTCTTCTTCGCAGACCGGTCACATCAAGCAACACCAAGGCGGCCCGAGCCTATGTGCAATTGTGCGGCAAGCTGCTCGATCGGTGCCACGACGACGACCTGTACACCGTGGGAGTCGCCGTGTCCAAGGGCCTCGAAGTGGCAGCCGAGCACGAGTCGGTGCTGAGTCAGTCCGTGGATGTCCTCGTCTCCAGGATCCGCGGACTGCACCAACAGTCGCTCGATTCGGCTGTCGCACTGTGGACGATCGCCCGCTACCGGCACCAGGCATGCGCCCGGATTCCGCCGGTGATTCGCGAGATCGACCAAGCCTGCTTGATCCACCGCGACGCCAACGTCATCTTCTGGAGCACCCTGAGCCTCACCTCGGGCCAGGACCGATGGGTCCCGCCGAAGCCCCGCAAGCTCGACGTCGCACCGGTGCTCGATCGCATCGCCGACCCGGAGACGAGCCGGTGGACTCGCCTTCTCCTCGCCCACGGCCTGAGTCTTCAGCACCTTCTGCCGGCGGCGGTCCGCCGGGAGATGTACGACGTCGCGGCGTCTGTGACTCCGCAGGACGACGCCAGCCACAGACTCGTCGCGTTTTTCCTCGGAGCCGCGACAGTTGCCGACCCCACGGAACTCGTGCGCCGTTCCGTTTGACGCGAAGATCAGCCGCCGGTGGCGGCGCGGTGCAGCTTCCGCAGGGCCCGCACCGCCTCCACCGCCCGGTCGCGGTCCACGGCCTGCACCGCCATCACCGCGTGGTACTCGTCGTCCGGCAGCTCCAGGCGCGCCCACGAAGCCCCGTCGGGGAAGCTCACCGACAGCACCTCGCTCCACGCGAACCGGCGCGTGAGCAGCACGTTCCGCACCTCGATGCCCTCCGCGTCCGCCCGTACGCGCGCGATCGCGAACAGCATCACCCCGCACGCCAGCAGGATGCCGATGCCCACCATCGCCGCCTGGTCGGAGCGCTGGAAACGCACCCCGGTGTCGCCGTTGCGCAGCAGGATCGCCACCACGACGAACACCGCCAGCAGCGCCACCGCCAGCACGCTGCACATGATCATCGCCCGGCGGGGGCGGATCACCAGCGAAGTCGCGACGCTCACTGGAAACCCCGCTCGGTCCACGGCTGGCGCAGGCTCCGCAGCACGTGCGCGGAGTCCAGGGCCGCCACCGTCGCCTCGTAGCCCTTGTCCTCCTTCGAACCCGGGCGGCCCGACCGGTCGACCGCCTGCTCGTGCGTGTCGCACGTCAGGACGCCGTTGCCGACCGGGGTGCTCTCGTCGAGCGCGACCCGGGTGAGGCCCGCCGTCACCGCGTCGCACACGTACTCGAAGTGCGGGGTGCCGCCGCGGATGACCACGCCGAGGGCGACCACCGCGTCGTGGTTGCGGGCCAGGGCCTGCGCCACCACCGGGAGCTCGACCGCGCCCGCGACGTGCACGACCGTCGGCTCGTCTTCCAGCTCGGCCTCGCGCGCCGCGACCAGCGCCCGCTCCAGCAGGACGTCGGTGATGTCCGCGTTCCAGCGGGTGGCGACGATGCCGAGCTTCAGCGACTTGCAGTCGGAGAGGTCCAGCTTGACGTCCGGACGGCCTTCGCCGCTCACAGTGCTCCTCCGTCGGGGTGCTCGGTGCCCGCGCCGACCTGGTCGTAGTGCTCCAGCTGGGCCAGGTCGTGCCCCATCCGGTCGCGCTTGGTCCGCAGGTAGCGCAGGTTTTCCGGGTTCGGCGAGATCGGCAGCGGCACGCGGCCGGTGACGCGCAGGCCGTAGCCCTCCAGGCCGATCCGCTTGGCCGGGTTGTTCGACAGCAGCCGCATGGTGCGGACGCCGAGGTCGCAGAGGATCTGGGCACCCGTGCCGTAGTCGCGGGCGTCGGCCGGGACACCGAGCGCGAGGTTGGCGTCGACGGTGTCCGCGCCGTCGTCCTGCAGCTGGTAGGCCTGCAGCTTGTGCAGCAGGCCGATGCCGCGGCCTTCGTGGCCGCGGATGTAGAGCACGACGCCGCGGCCTTCGGCGGCCACCGCTTCCAGGGCCGCCTCCAGCTGCGGCCCGCAGTCGCAGCGCAGCGAGCCGAAGACGTCGCCGGTGAGGCACTCGGAGTGGACGCGGACCAGGATGTCCTGGCCGTCGCCGATCTCGCCGTAGACGAACGCGACGTGCTCGATGCCGTCGAGCAGCGAGTCGTAGCCGACCGCGCGGAACGTGCCCGCGGCCAGCGGGATGCGGGCCTCGGCGACTCGCTCGACCTGCTTCTCGGTGCGGCGGCGGTAGGCGATCAGGTCGGCGATGGTGATGATCGCCAGGTCGTGGTCGGCGGCGAACACCTCGAGCTCGTCGCGGCGGGCCATGTCGCCTTCGTCCTTCTGCGACACGATTTCGCAGAGCACGCCGGCCGGGGCGAGGCCGGCCATCCGGGCCAGGTCGACCGACGCCTCGGTGTGCCCGGGCCGGCGCAGCACGCCGCCTTCCTTGGCGCGCAGCGGCACGACGTGCCCGGGGCGGCGGAAGTCCTTCGCCGTGGACGCCGGGTCGGCCAGCAGCCGGATCGTGTGGGCGCGGTCGGCGGCGGAGATGCCGGTGGTGATGCCCTCGGCGGCGTCGACCGTGACGCTGTAGGCGGTGCCGCGCGCGTCCTGGTTCGTGTGGTACATCGGCGGCAGGTCCAGCCGGTCCGCTTCGGACTCGGTCAGTGCCACGCAGACGTACCCCGAGGTGTAGCGGACCATGAAGGCCAGCAGTTCCGGCGTCGCCTTCTCGGCGGCGAAGATGAGGTCACCCTCGTTCTCGCGGTCCTCGTCGTCGACCACGACGACCGGCCGGCCGGCCGCGATGTCCGCGATCGCGCGCTCGATGGCGTCGGCGTCGAACACCGCTCCGGTGCCGCACGGGGTCCAGCCCGCTTCCGGCTCTGCCGTCTCACTCATGACGCTCCTCCGTGCTGATTCTGCACCTGGTCGCGGATGTGCGCCTCGGCCAGCTTTTCCACGTACTTCGCGACCACGTCGACCTCGAGGTTGACCAGGTCGCCGGCCTCCCGGCCGCCGAGCGTGGTCACCTCCAGGGTGGTCGGGATCAGCGCCACCTTGAACTGGTCGGCGGTCACCGCGGCCACGGTCAGGGAGATCCCGTCGACCGCGATCGAGCCCTTCTCGACCACGTACCGGGCCAGGTGCGCCGGCAGCGCGAACGTCGTGACGCCGTTCTCGTCGCGGCCGAGGAACACGCCGGTCCCGTCGACGTGGCCCTGCATGATGTGGCCGCCGAGCCGGCCGCCGGCCGGGGTGGCGCGTTCGAGGTTGACGCGGTCGCCGACCGCGACCTTGGCCAGGCTCGACCGCTCCAGCGTCTCGTTGACGACGTCGACGGTGAACTCGCCGCCCGCCACCTCGACGACGGTCAGGCAGACGCCGCTGACCGCGATCGAGTCGCCGTGCCCGGCGTCGCTGGTGACCAGCGGGCCGCGGACCCGCAGCCGGGCGGCGTTCGTCAGCTGCTCGACCGCGGTGACTTCGCCGATCTCCTCGACTATGCCGGTGAACACGTGCGCTGCCTCCTCGTGAGCCGGTCTCCTGCGCCGGTCCTTCCATCCAACACCCGCCGCGGTCCGGTGACTTCTCCGGTGCCGCTGCGGGGTCAGCCGGCCCGGCCGCGGGCCGCCTGTTCGCGCAGCGCGGCGACCGCCTTGCCGGGGTCACCGGCGCCGTAGACGGCGGATCCGGCGACGAAGCAGTCGACCCCGGCCTCGGCGGCCTGCTCGATGGTGTCGGCGTTGATGCCGCCGTCGATCTCGACGATCAGCTTCAGGTGCCCGGTGTCGACCAGCCGCCGCGCGGTGCGGACCTTCTCCAGGACGTCGGCGATGAACGACTGCCCGCCGAAGCCCGGCTCGACGGACATGACCAGCAGCGTGTCGTAGTGCTTGAGCGCGTCGAGCCACGGCTCGAGCGCGGTGCCGGGCTTGAGCGACAGGCCCGCCTTCGCGCCCGCGGCCCGCAGGTTCTTCGCCAGCGCGACCGGGTCCTTGGCGGCCTCGGCGTGCACGGTGACGTTGTAGGCGCCGGCCTCGGCGTAGCCGACCGCCCAGCGGTCCGGGTCGTCGATCATCAGGTGGCAGTCGATCGGCAGGTCGGTGCTGTCGATCAGGGCCTTCGCCACGGGCAGGCCGAGGGTCAGGTTGGGCACGAAGTGCGCGTCCATGACGTCGACGTGGACCCAGTCGGCGCGCGTCTCCCCGCCGGCCGCGACGGCGGCGATCTCCTCGCCGAGCCGGGCGAAGTCCGCCGCGAGGATGCTGGGTGCGATCAAAGGTCGGTCTGCCACGTCCCGAGTGTAGGAGGACCGCGCTAACGCCCGCTAACCGGTTGTGACCAGGATCTGGCTCCCGAGAGGGAGGTCACGGGCCCCCAGGGCGTCCTAACCTCGACCGCATGTCCGGATTCCTGGCGTCCCTGGTGCGGATCGGCAGCTACCGCAGCCTGCCGTACGCCGTCGCGTGTGCCGTCCTCACCCTGCCGATTTCCCCGTTCGCCTTCGCCGCGGCGGTGTCCGTCGAGGCCGATTCCCGCGTGCGGGCCCTGCTCGCCTTGCTCGCCCTGGCGGTGCTGATGGGGCTGCTGGGCCTGCTGGGGCCCGTCCGGCGGCTCGGCATCGGCCTGGCGAACACCCTGCTCGGCACGGCCGTTCCGGCCCCGGACGGGCGACCCGACGCCGGTTCGCGGCTGCGTTCGGGACTGTGGCTCGCCCTGCACACGGCGTTGAGCGGCATCCTGCTCACCGTGCTCGCCTTCCTCGGCCTGGGCCTGCTGGTGCCCGCGGTCTGGCTGGCCGGCGGCCAGGACACCATCAGCCTGTTCTGGGACGACGTCCCGCTCGGCGGGTGGACGGTTCCCTTCGGCGTCGTGCTGCTCTTCGCGGCGCTGGTGCTCACCGCGGGCGCCACCCGCGGGTTCCGGACCGGCGCGGAGGCGCTGCTCGGCCCGTCGGACACCGAACGCGCGGCGCAGGCCGAACGCCGCTCGGCCGTGCTCGCCCAGCGCAACCGGCTGGCGCGCGAGCTGCACGACTCGATCGGGCACACGCTGACGACGTCGACGATCCAGGCGGCCGCCGCGGCCGACCTGGTCGAAGCGGACCCGGCCCAGGTCCGGCGCGCACTCGGCACGATCGAAGAAGCGTCCCGGAGCGCTCTCGAGGACCTCGACCACGTCCTGGGCCTGCTGCGCGAGGAGCCGGCCGCGAAAGCGCCGACGCGCACGCTCACCGAAGTCGACGTCCTCGCCGTGCGCGCCCGCGAAGCCGGGCTCGACGTCCGGCTGGCCGTCTCCGGGCCGGTCGCCGCGCTGCCCGCCACGGTGTCGCGCGAAGGCTACCGGATCGTCCAGGAGGGCCTGACCAACGCGCTGCGCCACGCCGGTCCCGGCGCGGTCGACGTGCGCGTCGAGGCCGGGCCGGACCGCCTCGGCATCGCGGTCGTCAACGCGCTGCCCGGCGACGGGCCGCGGACCGGGCGGCGCGGGCTGGCCGGGCTCGCCGAGCGCGTCGAAGCCCTGCGCGGCGAGCTCGACGCCGGTCCGGACGGGCAGCAGTGGCGGCTGCGCGCGTCCATTCCGCTGCGGGCGGGCGCGTGACGCCCACGGTGCTGCTCGCCGACGACGAGCCGCTGGTCCGGACCGGGCTGCGGGCGCTGCTGGAGCAGCAGGGCCTGCCGGTGGTCGGCGAGGCGGCCGACGGCGGCGAGGTCCTGGCCGCGGTGCGGCGGACCGGGCCGGACGTCGTCCTGATGGACGTCCGGATGCCCGGCACGGACGGCATCGAGGCCACCCGGCAGGTGCTGGCGGCGCTCGCGGAACCCCCGAAGATCCTGGTCGTCACGACGTTCGACAACGACGACTACGTGCACGAGGCGCTGCTGGCCGGCGCGAGCGGGTTCTTGTTGAAGCGGGCGCGCAAGGAGGAGATCGCGCACGCCGTCCGGACGGTCGCCGCCGGTGAGTCCCTGCTGTTCCCGGAGGCGATCCGGCGGCTGGTGAGCGGACGGCGGCCGGGCGGCGTCCACGCGCGGGCGGCGAAGACGCTCACCCGCCGCGAGGCCGAGGTGCTGCGGCTGATCGCCACCGGACTGTCCAATCAGGACATCGCGGCGGCGCTGGTGATCAGCCTCGAGACGGTGAAGACCCACGTGGGCAACATCTTCGCCAAGCTCGGCGCCGGGAACCGCAGCCAGGCGGTGGTCATAGCGTACGAATCGGGCGTCGTCCGGCCGGGGCACCTCGGCGGTCATTAACCGACGTGCTCCCGGTCACCCGCGGGAAGTCATGAGTTCGGCCAGCGGCCACCCTCCGGTCACCTTCAGTCCCTCCGCGGCACACATGCGGGAGGACTAATGACCCGTGTCCGAAATCCGGGCGCTCACCTCCCGAAGTTCCCCAACGAGGAGAAACATGGCTTCGCTGTTCGCCGGCCGCCGCCGGTGGCTGGTCGCGGGCGCGCTCGGCGCCGCGCTGGTCGCCGCCGCTCCGGTCGCCCTCGCCACCAACGGCTCCGGCAACGCCGACGCGCGCTCGTCGGCCGGCACCGGTGACCGCACCGCCGACGTCCGCGCCGCGGTCCAGGGCGGCCACGCCCGCAACGTCATCCTGTTCATCGGCGACGGCATGGGCCAGTCGGAGATCACCGCCGCCCGCAACTACGAGCGCGGCGCCGCGGGCCGGCTCGCCATGGACGAGCTGCCGCTGACCGGTGACTACACGACCTACGCGGTCGAGCAGAACAACCCGGCCAAGCCGAACTACGTGACCGACTCGGCCGCGTCCGGCACCGGCTGGGCCACCGGCACCAAGACCTACAACGGCGCCATCTCCGTCGACGCCTACGGCAACGACGTCCCGACGATCCTGGAGCTGGCCAAGCGCAACGGCCTGCGCACCGGCGACGTCACCACCGCCGAGGTCCAGGACGCGACCCCGGCCGTGCTCGGCGCGCACGTCGTCAACCGCGACTGCAAGGGCCCGGTCGAGACGACCGCCAAGTGCGCGAAGAACGCCAAGGAGAACGGCGGCAACGGCTCGATCGCCGAGCAGCTGGTGCAGACCCGCCCCGACGTCCTGCTGGGCGGCGGCGCGAAGTACTTCAACCAGCCGGTGACGGCGGGCAAGTTCAAGGGCAAGACCGTCCTGGACCAGGCCAAGGCGGCCGGCTACACCGTGGTGAACACCGCGGCGGACCTGGCGGCGGCCAAGAAGGGCAAGCCGGTGCTCGGCCTGTTCGCCGACGGCAACATGCCGGTCAACTGGACCGGCCCGGCGGCCGTGCACGGCGGCACCGCGCCGGCCCGCTGCACCCCGAACCCGAAGCTGCCGGCCAGCCAGCCGAAGCTGGCCGACCAGACCCGCAAGGCCCTCGAGCTGCTCGACGACCGCCGCAGCGACAAGGGCTTCTTCCTGCAGGTCGAGGGCGCGAGCATCGACAAGCAGGACCACGCGGCCGACCCGTGCGGCCAGATCGGCGAGACGGTCGACTTCGACGCGGCGATCGCGGCGGGCACGGCGTTCGCCCGCAGCCACCCGGACACCCTGGTGCTGGTGACCGCCGACCACGGCCACAGCAGCCAGATCGTCGAGCCCACCGCCACCCCCGGCCTGACCGCGACCCTGGTCACCAACGAGGGCGCGAACATGACCCTGGCCTACGGCACGGCGGAAACCGGCGGCTCGCAGTCGCACACGGGCACCCAGGTGCGCATCGCGGGCCTCGGCCCGCAGGCGGCCAACATCGTCGGCCTGACCAACCAGACCGACCTGTTCGGCACCCTGAAGCGCGCCCTGAAGCTGCGCTGAGTGGTGGGGCAGACCCCCGGGTTGCCCGGGTGGTCTGCCCCATGCCCCCTGGTGCCGGCGTTCCCTAGCGTGGGGACTCCGAGACACCAGGGGGTTCTCTCATGCGGAAGTCATTGCGGGTCGTCACCGCCGGCACGCTCGCCGCGCTGCTGGCCGCCACCACGGCGGCCCCGGCACTCGCCGCCACGGCGCCCGCCGCCACGGCGGATCCGGTCCAGGCGGGCCTGGACCGGCTCACCACGCAGGTGCCGGGGGCCGAGGCCGTCGTCCAGGACGGTCACCGGACCCGGGTCGTGCGCAGCGGCACCGGCGACCTCGCGACCGGAAAGCCGTTCCCGCGCAACGGTTCCATCCGGGCCGGGAGCGTCACGAAGACGTTCGTCGCCACGGTCGTGCTGCAGTTGGCCGCCGAAGGCCGGGTGCGGCTGGACGCGCCGGTTTCCCGTTACCTGCCGGGGCTCCTGCCCGACGGGCGGATCACCGTCAGGCAGCTGCTCCAGCACACGAGCGGGCTCTACAACTACACGGACGACCTGGACCGCAGCGACCCGGAAACGTTGCGGCACCGCGGGGCCGAGCCGGCCGAGCTGGTGGCGATCGCGCTGGCGCACCCGGCGCTGTTCCCGCCGGGGACGAGCTGGTCGTACTCGAACACGAACTACATCGTGGCCGGGATGATCGTGGAACGCGTGACCGGGCGCGACCTGAGCGGCGAGATCACCCGCCGGATCACGCGGCCGCTGGGGCTGCGCGACACGTACCTGCCGCGCCGGGGCGACGAGAAGCTGCCGGAGCCGCACGCGGTGGGCTATCTGCCGGCGGGCGGGAAACTGGTGGACTTCAGCGACTTCGACGCCACGATCGCGGGAGCGGCGGGCGGGCTGGTCAGCACCCCGGCGGACCTGGACCGGTTCTACGGCGCCCTGCTGGGCGGCCGGCTGCTGCGCCCGGCCGAGCTGGCGGAGATGCAGCGGACGGTCCCGGCCGACCTGGGCGTGCCGAACGCCCGCTACGGCTTGGGTCTGGGCAGCGTCCCGTTGTCGTGCGGGCTGTTCTGGGGGCACGAAGGCGGGATACCGGGCTTCACCAACCTGGCCGGTGTGGGCCCGCACGGCCGCCGGAGCACGGTGGTGGTGAACCAGAACCCGGCACCGGGCGCCTCGGCGCAGCTGTTCACGGTCACCGAAGCGGCGCTGTGCTCGTAGGCCGGCGGTGCGGTGCCGCCTCCTCGGCAAGCACCCGCTCAGGACGCACACGACTCGTCCAGGTGAATGCTTCGGACGGCGGAGGAGCCGGCTCAGGTGCCTCGCCGACGACCACGCCGTCCGACGCCCCGGAAGGGTGAGAATTCGCGCCGTTGTCGCAGGTTGGCGACACCTGCGACAACGGCAGGCGGTCTTGACCAGCACAGATCGCTTCACTATTGGGTGAAAACCGTCCACAAGAGCTAACGAATCACGTAGTGGCCTTCGTCGCGGTGGCGGGACCGCTCAGCGCTTCGGGCGCCGCGGCGATGGACCAGGAGGAGCGGAAGGACCACGGTCGAGGCGGCAGGGGTGGGTACCGGTCGGGATCCCGCCCTTGCTCGAGCCGTTCGACACGAAGGAACCGTGAACCCGCACGTGAACGCCCGTCCACCCGCTGCGACACGCCATGCAGTCTATGACGCCACCGTCAGCCGGCTGGCCGTCCCACTGCCCGGTTGCGCTCCCAAGCAGCTCGAGATCGCGTCGTTGCGGAGCGAGGCTGGTGACGCCGCCTTGCCCGTCTTGACCCCCTACGTCGTCAGGGAGCACGACAAGGCGCTCGTCGACCTGGTCGAGCGCGCGGCGGCCGGAGAAAGTGGCATCGTCTCACTGATCGGGGAACCCGCGACGGGACGGAAACGGGCCGCTTGGGAAGCGCTGCACCACCGGGTGAGCGGTGCGTGCGGACCATCGCTGAACTCCTGGTATGTCTGGCCCGGAACGAGCCCCAGCGATCCCGTCACCTTGCTCGCGGAACTCGCGAAGATGCCCTCCCAAACCGTGTACTGGCTGGTCGGCGCCCACCGCTACTTCATCAACGCAGGAACGGAAACGGGCAACGAGGTGGCGCTCGCCCTCAGGAAGCTCCTCGCGGATCCGACGCGCGGACCGAACCTGGTCATCTGCACGTTCACACCGCAGGCCTGGCACTCGCTCATGGTCGTGCCGCCGGCGCAGGGCACCGACGAATACCAGCAGGTCCGGCTGTTGCTGGAGGACAACCGGATCGTGGTGCCCGACAGCTTCACGGAAGCGGAGGCCAGGAAGGCGGCCGAGTCGGGGGACCCACGCTTGGCCGAAGCCGGCGCCAGGGCGGCAGGTCGCAGGGTCATCCAGTACCTCGCGGCCGCACCTTGGCTGGATGGTGCCTTCGAGACGGCGACCCCGGCAGCGCGGGCGATCTTGCGTTGCGGCTTTGCGGTCCGGCGGCTCGGTCATGGCCGCTGGATCGCGCGGAGCCTGCTGGAGCGCGGTTCGCTGGGCTTCTTCACCGAACCGGAGCTAGAGGAACTCGACGAAAACTGGTTCTCCGTGGCGCTGGAGGAACTGACCCGCCGTGGCACCGGAGGTGCCAGCCTGCTGACCGGCAGGGCAGCGCCGGTGACGAACGCCGGTGGCGCACGCGGGCAATGGTTCCGACTGGACGAGCACATCGATCGCCGCTTCGTCAAGGACAGTAAGGGGCCGCAGGCCGCCGATGCGGGACTTTGGGCCGTACTGGTGGAATCGGCAGCAACCGACAGCCTCATGGCGCTGGCGGCCGAGTGCCGCCGCCGCGGTCTTCTGCTCCAGTGCAACCAGTTCTATCGCCGGGCCGCCGACGAGAAGGTTCCGGGCGCCGCTGAAGCCTTGATCGACCTGTTTCGCGAGGCGAAACGGGTCGAAGACATGGTCGAGGTCTATGCCGAACTGGCTTCGGCCGGCAACGACGAAGCGCGGCTCGACGCGGCGGAAGCCCTGATCGCCGCCCAGCGCAGGGTCGAGGCCATGAGGTGGCTGGAGCCGGTGGCCGGCTCGAGCGATCGTGCCCGGGTCTTGATGGCAATGGCGCTGGCGGAAGCGAACAAGCCGGCCTCGGCCGTCAATGGCTATCAGGCGCTGGCGAAGGAAGGTGTAGCGAGCGCGGCAGGGGCCGCCGCAGACCTGATGACCGACAAGAAGTCCGACGGCGGTTTGTGGGACGGCTATTCGGAAAACCGGTACGAAACCGCGATCGAGTGGTTGTCCGAACTGCTGGAGCAGCCCGGGATCGACACCCGCGGCAAGATCATCGAGCTGATGATCGCACGGGATGAGGGCAAGATAGAAAACGTGACCCGCTGGCTCCACGATCGCGGGCAGGACGGGGACCACCTGGCCTACCTGTACGGTGCGCGCCTGCTCGCCGAGCACGATCGAGCCGAAGACGCGCTTTCGTGGTGTGACACCGCTGTCGAATACGGCGTCGACGGAGCACGCGCCGCGATGGCGATGGTCTACGCGGAGGCCGGATTCCTCGACGCCGCGTTCCAGCACGCGAGGGCAGCCGCGGTGGAGGACCCCACCGTGCTGACGGCGATCTCGGAGATGTTCGCGCGCAAAGGTCTGCTGCAACGGGCGCTGGAGGGCTTCCGGCGAGCTGCCGACCTGGGTGACGTGGCGGCTTGGGCCCGTGCTGCCGAAGCAGCCGCCGAGGTCGGCTGGGGCGACGTCGCGGACGGCTTCGTGAAGCGCGCCGAGCAGCTGGGAATGGCCTCCGCGGCCCTTCGCCGGCGGGTCGCCGTCGCGATGTGCCGCTCGGGGAAGGCCCGGGAGGCGATCGAGTGGTACCTCGGCGGCGTCGACCTGGCCGATCCCGACGTGCTGGAGCCGATCAGTGACTTCCTGCTCGTGGACGAGACCTTCCACGCCGCCGCGGAGAAATACGCCCGGCTGGTCCACGTCAGCCGTGGGGAAGCGTTGAACTGGGTTGCCGAAAGCCTGCTCAAGATCGGGTATCGGGAACTGGACGCGCAGCGGCGCCACGTCGCCAACACCGGCGCGAACCTCTGGCCCAAGTTCAACAAGAAGATCGTGATTGCCGTCGAGTACTGGCTCCCCGCGGCCGCAACAGCGGGCTACGAACCGGCCTGGCTCCGTACCGTCGACGTGCTCCTCGATTTGGGGCGTTACGAGTCAGCTGCGCGCCGACTCCGGGACGCTCAGAAGGAGGCGGACATCCGCAGCGAGGTCCACGAGGTGATCATTCTCGCCTGGACGCACAAGGACAACGCCGACGAGGTGGTCGCGGTCGTCGAGGCCCAGATCGAACGTGGGATCACGACGGCGGTGGCGCGAACCGCGGTCGCCCTCCTGGTGCACGAGAAGACCGAGCACGCCGAGGGACTGCTCATCCGGGGGCGGGATGCCGGTGACCTGCCGTCACGGGTGGCGCTGGCCGATTTCTGGTGCCGGCACGAGAAACCGACGAAAGCGCTTGACGAGTACTTCGTCGCCCTGGCATCCGGTTGCGACGTTCAGCAGAAGATCGAGCAAGCCGTGCACGTGGCGCGCAACAAGGAGCTGCTCGACGATCTTCGCCGGTACGGAGTGACCCCGGCGGGGGAACCGGCGAAGCCTTGGGCCGCGGCCACCTCCAAGCTTCCCAGCCGATGCGGGTCTCACTGAGCTGGTGGCAGCAGGTCGAGGGCCTCGGTCCACGGCCGCCGGATGTCCAAGCGGTGCAGCGTCACCCCGGCGCCCTTCAGGGTGTCGAGGTGGCGCTGCCACGCCGGGTGGTGCACCCGGGTGTCCTGGATCTGGTACGCCACCACCACCGTGATCCCCGGCGCGCCCAGCACGTCACCCAGCACCGTCAACGCCTGGTTGTCCGCGATGCCGAGCGCGAGCTTGGCGACCGAGTTCGCCGACGCCGGCGCGAACAGGAACACCGCCGGGTCCGGGTGCGGCCGCGGCTCGCCGGGCAACCGGGAGACGCTGCGGACCGGCAGGTCCGTGCAGGCGGCGACGTCGGCGAGCGCGCCGGTCGCCTCGAGCCAGCGGTGCGCGGTCGGCGTCAGCGTGATCGCCGGCCGCCAGCCGCGGTCGGCGGCGGGGCGGGCCAGCTCGGCGGCGAACCGGGTGTCCAGCCCGCCGCACGAGCCGGCGACCAGCCCGAGGTCCCTCACGGTTTGCGCAGCACGGCGCAGAACATCGCGTCCGTGCCGTGGCGGTGCGGCCACAGCTGGACGTACGGCCCGTCGCCGAGCTCCGGGACACCCGGGAAGAACTCGCGCGCGTCCTGCACCTCGGCCTTCAGCCGCCGCGCCGTCTCCGCGAAGACGCCTTCGGTCTCCGCCAGGTGCGGCGAGCAGACGACGTACGTCAGCACGCCGCCCGGCCGCAGCAGCTCGTAAGCCGCGGTGATCAGCTCACCTTGCAGCTTCGTCAGGTCCGCGACGTCGGACGGCTGACGGCGCCAGCGCGCCTCCGGCCGCCTCCGCAGCGCGCCGAGGCCGCTGCACGGCGCGTCGACGAGGATCCGGTCGTACCCCGGCTCCAGTCCGCTCTCGCGTCCGTCGGCGACGTGCACCTTCACCGGCAACCCGCTCGTGGCCTTCTCGACGAGCTTCGCGCGGTGCGGCGCCTTCTCGACGGCGTCGACGGTCGCGCCGCTCAACGCGGCCAGCGCGCCGAGCAGCGCCGCCTTGCCGCCGGGGCCCGCGCACAGGTCGAGCCAGCGTTCGTCGGTGCCTTCGAGCGGCACCTTCGTCGCGGCGATCGCGCAGAGCTGGCTGCCCTCGTCCTGGACCGCGGCCAGCCGCTCGCGGACCGGCTCGGCGTCGGCCGGGTCGCCGGCGCCGGACGGCAGGCGGACGCCGTACGGCGAGTACGGCGCGGGGTCGCCGCCGGTGATCGCGGCGAGCTCGTCCGCGCTGATCTCGCCGGGGCGGGCGACGAGGTGGACCTCGGGGCGCGCGTCGTCGGCTTCCAGCGCGGCCTTGAGACCGGCGCCCTTGTCACCCAGCGCTTCGGCGAACGAGCGGGCGATCCAGCGCGGGTGCGCGGTGCGCAGCGCGTAGGCCCCGATCGGGTCGGCGGCCTCGTCCGGCGCCAGCTCGTCGAGCCACGCCGCTTCGTCCTTTTCGGACACCTTGCGCATGATCGCGTTGGCGAAACCCGTGGCCCACGAACCGGCTTCCGCGCGCACGAGGTCCACAGTGGACGTCACGGCGGCGTGCTCGGGGATGCGGGTGCGCAGCAGCTGGTAGACGCCGAGGCGCAGCGCGTCGAGCACCGCCGGGTCGGTCTGCTTAAGCGGGCGCTCGGCGCAGGCCTCGATGACGGCGTCGAGCAGGCCCTGGGCGCGCGACGCGCCGTAGGCGAGTTCGGTGGCCAGCGCGGCGTCCCGGCCGGTGATCCGGCGCTCGCGCAGCAGGTCCGGCAGGACCAGGTTGGCGTAGGCGTCCTTCGTCCGGACGGCCGCGAGGACGTCGAACGCGGCCTGCCGGGCGGCGTCCACCTCCGGCGGGCGGCGCGGCCCTTCCTTGCGCGGGGCCGGCCGGCCCCGCTGCGGCCGTGACGGGCGTCGTTCCCTGTGGTCGTTCACCGGAGGCGCTCTCCCTGGTCGATCCGTGTTCCGCGCGCCCAGTCGGTGGCCGCCATCCGTTTCTTGCCGGGTGCCTGGACTTCGCCGAGCCGCAACGGCTTCGTCGCCGTCCCGACCAGCACCCGTTTGCGCTCGACCACGATCTCGCCCGGCGGCGGGCCGGGCTCGTCGAGCACCGTGACCGGGCCGAGCTTGAAGCGTTCCCCGCGGAACTCGGCCCACGCGCCCGGGTCCGGGGTGACCGACCGGATCTGCCGGTCGACGGCCGACGCGGGATCGGCGAAGGACACGCGCGCGTCCTCGACGGTCACCTTCGGCGCGTAGCTGACCCCCTCGGCGGGCTGCTCGCGCGCGACGAGGCTGCCGTCGGCGAGACCGTCCATGGTGGACAGCAGCAGCTTGGCCCCGGACTCGGCGAGCCGCCCGAGCAGCGCGCCGGCGGTGTCGGTGGCACCGATCGTCTCGGTGACGACGCCGTAGACGGGGCCGGCGTCGAGTTCCTTGACGATCCGGAAGGTCGAGGCCCCGGTGATCTCGTCGCCGGCCCGGATCGCGGCCTGCACGGGCGCGGCCCCCCGCCACGCGGGCAGCAGCGAGAAGTGCAGGTTCACCCAGCCCAGCCGCGGAATGTCGAGGGCGGCCTGCGGCAGCAGCGCCCCGTAGGCGACGACGGGGCAGGCATCGGGCGCGAGCTCGGCCAGCCGCGCGAGGAAGGCGGGATCACCGGCGCGCGCGGGCGTGAGGACCTCGATGCCGTGTTCATCGGCAAGGGCGCCGACGGGCGACCGCACGACGCGGCGGCCGCGCCCGGCCTGCGCATCGGGCCGCGTGACGACGGCAACGACCTCGTGCCGCCCGGAATCGAGCAGGGCACGCAGGGCGGGGACCGCCGGATCGGGAGTGCCGGCGAAGACGAGCTTCATCGGCCCACCCCCGGCGGAAGCAGGGTTTCAGGTGGCTGGAACATCGAGGCCGAGTCTAGAAGGCGCCTCGCGGCCGGGCGCGCCAGTGCCCCGATGTGCCGAGTTGCAGCTCAGGCGCGGTTGTCCACATCGGGGTGGTGCTGTGGACAGCCGGGCCTCTTGCCGCCCTGCTGCCGCGAATGACTCATTCGGGACCTCCGAGGTCTCGAATGAGTCATTCGCGACGTTCCGGCCAGGGGATACGAGCGACCTCAGCCCCTACCAGCGCGCCGGCCACACCACCTGCGCCGCGCCCTGGCCGCGCCGTACCGGCTCGGCCGCCGCCAGCCAGCGGCCGTCGCGCAACCTCTCCACGCCCGTGGCCGCTCCGATCTCCGCCGGGGCCGTCGAGAAGCCCTGGCCCCTCGCCTTCAGCTCCGCCGTCTCCGGCTGGTCCAGGAAGGCCTGCTCCACCTGGGCCGCCGCCGCGTTGCGCTGGGAGGCTCGCGGGGCCGCGATCGCCTGCTCCAGCGACAGCCCGCGGTCCAGGCGGCCGAGGATCACCTGGAGGACCGTCGTGATGATCGATGCTCCGCCCGGCGAGCCCGTCGCGAAGAACGGGCGGCCGTGGTCGAGCACGATCGTCGGGGCCATCGAGGACCGCGGGCGCTTGCCCGGGCCCGGGAGGTTCGGGTCCGGGACGCCCGGGGTCACCGGCGTGAACGAGAAGTCCGTCAGCTCGTTGTTCAGCAGGAACCCGCGGCCCGGCACCACGATGCCGCTGCCACCCTCCTGCTCGATCGTCAGCGTGTAGGCGACGACGTTGCCCCACTTGTCCGCCACCGTCAGGTGCGTCGTGTTCTCACCTTCGTACGGCGTCGGCGCCGCCGCGGAGCCGGCCGCGCACGGTGCCGGGTGCCGCGGGTCCGCCGGGGCGACCGGGCTGGTCGCCGCCTTGTCCTTCGAGATCAGACAGGCCCGGCTGTCGGCGAAGCGCTGGCTCAGCAGCTCGCGCGCCGGGACGTCGATGAACGCCGGGTCGCCGATCCAGCGGTTGCGGTCGGCGAAGGCGAAGCGGGTCGACTCCAGGAAGTACTGCAGGTAGTCGGCCTTGCTCGCGTGCTTGAGGTCGAAGTTCTCGAGGATGTTGAGCGCCTCGCCGACCGTCAGGCCGCCCGAGGACGGCGCCGGCATGCCGTAGACGTCGAGACCCTCGTAACGCGCGTGCGTCGGGTCGCGCTCGATCACGTCGTACGCGGCCAGGTCGCCGGTGGTCAGCTTCCCGGGCCGGACGTTCAACGTCGACGCCGGGTCGACCGGCGGCTTCTGCACCGTCTTGGCGATGTCGGCGCCGATCGGGCCGCGGTACAGCGCGGCGACGCCGGACCGCTCCAGCTGGGCGTACGTCGCGGCCAGGTCGGGGTTCCGGAAGACCGTCCCCGGCGCCGGGGGCGCGCCGCCCGGCAGGTACAGCGAACGCGTCGACGGGAACGCCGAGAAGCGCGCCGCGTTGTTCGCGATCTGCGTCTGGAACGTCTGGTCGACGACGAAGCCGTCGCGGGCGAGCTTCTCCGCGGGCTTCAGCGACTTCGCCAGCGAGCGCGTCCCCCACTTGCGCAGCGCCTCGGCCCAGGTCGCGGGCGTGCCGGGGACGCCGACGCTCAGGCCGCTGGTGACGGCGTCGGCGAACGGGAGCGGCTGGCCGTTCTCGACGAACAGGTTCTGGTCGGCGGTCTTCGGGGCGGTTTCGCGGCCGTCCAGGGTGTGCACGCGGCGGGTCTTGGCGTCGTAGTAGACGAAGAACCCGCCGCCGCCGACCCCGGCGGAGAACGGGTCGGTGACCCCGAGCGCGGCGGCGACCGCGACGGCCGCGTCGACGGCGTTCCCACCGTCGCGCAGGACCTGCGTGCCGATCGCGGTGGCGTCGGCGTCGATGCTGGCCACGGCACCCCCGAAGCCGACGGCGACCGGCGACTTCGGCGTGGGTGTGGCGGCGGTGGCGGGTGCGGCGACGCCGGCGGTGAGCACGGCGGCGACGGCCAGGACGAGCGTGGTGCGGCTCCAGTGCGCGGGCATGCGGGCGAGTCTGCCCCTTGGTCAAGGCAGCTTCAAGCCGTCATCCGACTTATGCACGGTTCTCGGAATCCCTCCCGGCCGCAAGACTGGACCGAGGAGATCGCTCAGCGAACGTGGAGGGAAACCCGTGCGCCTGTCCGCCCTGCTCCCCTTGCTCTCCGCCCTGCCGATGTTCGTGCTCCCCGGCGTCGCCGCGGCCGCACCGGCGCCGAACTGCTTCGACGCGACCGCCCCGCTGACCGTCGAGGAGCAGCGGCTGACCGCGACGATGCCGGCCGGCGGCCCCGCCGTCGGCCCCGAGCTGGTCCGGCTGGCCGGGCTCGACCCCTTCGTCGCCGCGGTCGAGCACGACCTCTGTGCCGCGCGCACCCCGCGCCGGGCCGAACGGGTCGTCACGCAGGCCGGGGCCCGGCTGTGGCGGACGGCGGTCGACCGCGCCCAGGGCCGCACCTCCGGCCTCGGCACGCTCGACCGCTTCGACGACCGGCCGCTGTACTGGGCGCGGCTGCAGCTCAGCAGCGCGATCCGGCAGTGGCGGCCGCCCTTCGCGCTGCCGGCCTCGCAGCGGACGTCGCTGCTGGCGGCGTTCGACCACGGATCGCGCGGCCTCGACGACGTCCGGTTCCCGCTCGGGAAGACGCGGCGGGTCATGGTGAGCGGCTTCGACCCGTTCCAGCTCGACGGCGCCGGTGTCCGGATCTCGAACCCGGCCGGGGCCTCGGCGCTGCAGCTGGACGGGCGGATCCTCAGCACGCCGTCGGGGCCGGCCGTGGTGCAGGCGGTGAACTTCCCGGTCGTGTGGGGCTACTTCGACGCGGGCATCGTCGAAGCGGCCTACGGCACGGCGTTGCGCGACCGCGCGCGACGGCCGGACGTGATCATGACGATCAGCCAGGGGCGTCCGGGCCGGTTCGACATCGAACGCTGGGCCGGCGCCTGGCGCGGTGGCTTCCCGGACAACAACAACGTGCCGGTCACCGGAGGTGTGCCGCCGGCCGCGGGCTGGCCGCAGCCGGACGTCCAGTTCATCGAGACGACCCTGCCGTATGAGCAAATGCTGGCCGCCCCGGCCGGCGCCTACCCGGTGAACTTCAACCCGGCGTTCTGCGTCTGGCCCGACGCGGCCCACCCGGGCGCCGGAACCCCGGTGTGCCGCGCGGACGCCCCGGCCGCGGGCGAGATCGCCGCCTCCGGCGGGGGCGGGAACTACCTGTCGAACGAATCCATGTTCCGCAGCAACCGCGTCCGCCTCGGCCTGGGGCTCACGTCGGTGGCGGGCGGCCACCTGCACACGCCGGTGCTGGGCCAGCCGACGGCCCCGGACGCTCTGACCGACGCCGATTTCGAGGCCCACCGCCAGGCGATCACGGCCCAGGTGCGCACCTTGGCGACGGCCGCCGCGGGCGGTCCCGGCAGCGCTGCGCCGCCGGTGGTGACGGAATCGCCGCGGGCGGCGGTGGATTCGCTGCCCGGAACGGTGCTGCCGGGCTGAGCGCACTCCACGACTGACGGTTGTGCTCTACCTAGCCCCCATAGTAGAACTAGACCATGGCTCCGCGGATGACCCTGACCACCCAGCTCGTGCTGCGCGCGCTGCTCGCCGACCCGGCGCGGGAGATGTACGGGCTGGAGATCTGCGCCGCCGCCGAGCTGCCGAGCGGCACCATCCACCCCATCCTCGCCCGGCTCGAGCGCCTCGGCTGGCTGGAGAGCCGCTGGGAGGACGTCGATCCCCGCGAAGCCGGCCGGCCGCGCCGGCGCTTCTACCGCCTGAGCGGCGACGGCGTGACGTCCGCGCAGATCGCCCTCGCCCGTGCCGAAGCCTCGGCGGCCAAGCTCGCGCGGCTGCGCCCGGGGCTGGCCGGCGGTGCGCGATGAGACGCCGCCACCGGACCGCCCGGGACGCCGAAGACCTGGCCCTGGCGCGGCGCCTCGCGGACGCGCTCGAACAGGTGCAGCGCCAGGCCGGCAACGCCGCCGAGCTGGCCGTGGCGTGCCGGCTGGCCCGCACCCTGTCGAACAACCGGGCGCTGGCGTTCGCCCCGCAGCGCGAACTCACCCGCCGGCTGGCCGCCCAGCTCGACCTGGCCCACGACCTGGCCGTGTCCGAGGACTTCGACACCGCGGTGCACCTGGCCTGGGCCGCGGACGCCCAGGCCGTGGCCGCCCTGCTCGCGGACCGGACCCGGGAACGCGAAGAGTCCGTCATCGCGGCGCGGGAAGCGGTCGTGGCGACCCGGCGCGCCCGGGCGGAACTGCACAACCGGGTCGACGCCGCCCGCAAGTACGTCTCGCCGCTGGGGAGCGATCCGGTCGGGGAAGCCCGGGTCGCGGTCGCCAAGGTCATCCGGCGGCTGGCGCGCGGCACCGCGACGGCCGGGCGGCCGGGCCTGGTCTGCCGGAACCTGCTGGGCCTGGCGCTGCAGGTGCTGCCGCTCGCCGAGCGGCCCCGGTTCGCGGAGGAGTTCCGCGGTGAAGCGGCCGCCCTCCCCCGCGGCCAAGCCCGTTACGCGGCCCGGCAGCTGCTGCACGCGTGGTCGTTGCGCCGGGCCCTGCTCCGCGCCCGGCCGGACCGGAGCCGATCGTGACGAGCCGGCCGGACAACGCCTACACCGCGCTCGTCCGCCACGTCATCGACGACGGCGCCCGCACGTTCCGGACCGCCCTGCTCGTCCTCGTGCTGGCGCTGGCCGTGGTCGGCATCGTCGTCAGCGTGGCGCTGACCGCGGGCGGCCTGGGAACCGCAGCGGTGGCGGCGACCGCGCTCATCGGCGGCGCAACCCGCGCGCTCCGGCGGCGATGACGGGTCACCCGCCGCGCAAGCCACATCGCAACCGCCAAGCCACACCCAGCAGCCGCAGTGCGTACGCCGTGCGCTGGCAACCGGTCAGTTCGGCCAGCTCGGCGCGGAATTCCTCGGCGTAGCGACGCGGTGCGCCGCCGGGACCAGGGCCACGGCCAGTGCCCGAACTCGCTCACCGGTCCGGCTTGCAGTGAGGACGACGTCGAGCGCGTCGTCGCGGAACCGGGGCACGTCGAGGGCGCAGGCGAGGTCGCGCGCCCGGCGGAGGTCGGCGACCGCGCTCATCCGCGATGCTCCACAGTGGACTCCTAGCTGATGTGCTCGATGGCGATGCGCTGTCCCGGCTTGCCTTCGGTGTAGCGGATGATCCCGACCGTCTGCCGGTCCGGGGTGCCGCGCTCGGTGAAGCGGAGGTCCTCCTCGGCGCCCGGCACCGACAGCGGACCGTGGAGGTTGCCCAGCTGGGTGCGGGCGGCCGTCGCGCCGGAGTACCGGCCCTTCGGCGCGGTCCGGTACGCCGTCACCATCGTGACCAGGGCGTCGTGCAGGGAGATCGCGTCCGCGGCGGCGGCGCCGGCCGGGTCCGCGCCGGTGCCGGCGAACGCTTGCCGGTACCGCTGGTACCGCGGTGACGTCTCGCCGTCCGGGCCGGGCAGCGCCGACCAGCCGGCCGGGACGAACGCGGTGACCGACACCTTCCCGGCCGCGAGCTCGGCCCGCAGCTCGGTCCCGAGGTGCTCTTCGACGGATTCCGGGACGTACACCTCGACCGGGTCGGTGCACGACCGGGCGGCGACCGACGCCAGGAAGGCCGGGAGGTCGGCCGCGCGCCCGGCGAAGAACACGGATTCGGCGCGGGTGGCGCAAATCCCCTGGGTGACGACCGCGAACCCGGCCGGCGACGCGTTCCCAGAGAGGTAGCTGAACGTTTCCAGCGGGCCCGACCGGCGGCCGAGCTCTTCGGCGATGTCCGCCCGGAGCGACCGCGCGTAGAGGTTGCCGGCGTCCCCGTCGGCGACCAGCACCCGCGGCCGCCACTGCGCCTGGGTGGCGACGTAGCGGCTCATCACGGCCACGAGCTGCCGGTTGGCGGGCCGCACCCGGACCACGCCCGGCAAGGTGGTGGCGTCGAAGTCGTCCGCGGTGGCGATCCCGGCGACCACGGGCAGGCCGCGCTCGCTCAGCGCGCGGACCGCCTCGAGCGTCGACGCCGAGCTGGCCCCCAGCCCGATCACGCCCACCGGGTCGCTCGAAACCAGCTGCCCGACCACCGGCTCCCACGCAGCCCCCGACGCGCCGGTGTTGGCCAGCAGCAGCTTGACCCGCGGCTCGGACCGGTTGGCCTCGACCTGGGCCGTGTACGCGCCTTCGAGCTGGTGCCGCATCGAGTCGACGGTGAGCGCGCCGGTGCCGGCCACCGGGAACGGGGCGAGGAACGCCACGGTGACCGCGGACCCGCCCACGCGCTGGTTTTCCTCGGCGATCCGGCGTTCGACCGCGACCAGCTCCGGCCGGAACACGTAGCTGCCGTCGGTGACGCCGACGCACTCGTCGCCGAACGACACGCTGTTCGACGGTTGCAGGCCACGGGGACACGGCCCGGACCACAGATCCCGGGTGAGGATCGCCACCGAAGTGCCGGCGACGAGGACGGCCGCGGTCGCGACGGCCACCAGCCGGCGGCGTGTCCGGCGGCGGCGGGCCGTGCTCGCGTCGAGGAACTCCCGCGACAGCGCCGGCAGCGGCGGCTCGTCCGGCCCGGCCAGCTCGCCGGCGAGCGCCAGCCGGGTGCCCCGGTACAGCAGGTTCGGCCGCCGGTCCGCCTGCTGCCACCGCTCCGCCGCGGCCGCCAGGCTCCGCCGGACCAGCAGCGACTGGCGGCCCTCCTCCAGCCACGCCCGCAGCCGCGGCCACGCCTGGAGGACGGCGCTGTGCGCGAGCCCGAGCGCGTCGCCGTCCACGACGACCAGCCCGGCCGCGACCAGGGCGTCCAACACCGGTTCGGCACCCGGTCCGAGGTCGTCGAGCAGGGTCTCCCGCGGGACCAGCCGGCGGGTGATGGCCGTTCCCTCGCCGACCGCCGCCATCCGCAGCACCAGCGTGCGCAGCACCGCGCGTCCCGGCTCGTCGAGCCCGGCGTGCACCTGCTCGGCCGAGGTCTCCACGGCCCGGGCCACCCGGCCGGACCGGGCGTACCCGGTGACCGTCAGCAGCCGCCCCCGGCGGTGCGCCCACGTCTCGCGCAGGGCGTGCGCCAGCAGCGGCAGCACTTCGCCCTGCTGCAGGTCGAGCCCGTCGCCGCGGTCCGCCGCGAGGGCTTCGGCCTGGGCTTGGACGTCCTGGAGGACGATCGGCACCAGCCCGGCCTGCAAGGTCAGTCCCGCGGCCGCGGCCGGTGCCTGGACGGCCGTGCCGAGCTCGTCGCCCGAAAGCGGGCCGAGGAGGACCTGGTTGCGCTCCAGCGCTTCCCGCAGGGCCGGGAACGCCAGGCAGTGCCGGTAGAAATCGGCCCGGAGCCCGAGCAGCACGACGGCGTCGCCCAGCCCGCCGGTGAGGGCCGCGACGAAGCTCTCCCGGTCCTCCGGGTCGGCGCACTCGGTGAAGATCTCCTCGAACTGGTCGACGACCAGCAGCACCGGCGCCGTCCCGCGGTCGCCCAGCGCCGTGTACAGCGCGGACAGCGGGCGCGGGCCCGGCGTCATCAGCACCGGAGTGCGCTCCACGCCACCGAAGTCGCCGCGCGCGAGCCCGGCCGCGACGCCGGCGCGGATCAGCGACGACTTGCCCACGCCCGACGGCCCGACCAGGACCAGCGGCGGATCGCCCGGCTGCGCCTTGCCGATCCGGTCGAGCACTTCGCGCGTCTCGCGGGTGCGGCCGAAGAACCAGGCCGTGTCGCCGACGTCGAACGCGGCCAGCCCGCGGTAGGGGCAGACGTCCGCGGCACCGGTCGCGGCGGCGGAGTCCTCGCGGCCGTCCTGGTCACCACCGAGCCGGTACGCCGGGTTGGGTGCGAGCACGAACCCGTCGGCGACCTCGGTGGCGAGCCGGCGGGGCCGTGGAAAGCCCCGCGCGAGCAGCATTTCGCGGAGGTAGGCGTGCACGTGCTGCAGCGTCAGGTCGCGGGGACCGTCCGGATCGCCCTCGGTGAGCAGGCGGATCAGTTCCCCGCCGAACGCGGTGTGCCGCTCCCCGATCGGCGCCAGCGCGGCTTCGTTCGCCCCGGCCGCCGTCAGGACGTAACCGCCGTGGATCCGCGACAACCCGGTCGCCTCGGTGCCCGCCGTGTTCCCCAGCGTCGTGAACGCGCGCCCGGAGTAGCAGCAGTCCAGGACGACGATCTTCACGCGCGCCGGGCTTTCCAGCACCGCGTTGCGCACCTGGGCGTAGGGCGCCGCGGTGTGCGCCAGGTACCCGGCGCGTCGGTCGGTCGCGGCCGTGGCCAGGTAGAGGTCGCCGTCGAGCGAAACCAGCCCGTGGCCGCAGAAGTAGATCAGCAGCGCGTCTTCCGCGGCCGCGGTCTCTTCCGCGAGCGCCTCCCCGAACGCGAACGGCTGCGCCGGGTCGAGCAGGACCCGGACGTTGCCCGCCGCCATCCCGCACCGCTCGACCAGCACCGCGGCGAGGTCGGCGAGCGTCGTGCGCACGGCCGGGATCGCGTCCAGCCCGTCGGCGCCGGGGCTCCCGGTCGCGCACCCGGTCCCGATCAGGACCGCCCGGGCGCGGGCACCACGCAGGTCAGCCACGCCGCCTCGCCGTGGCCCGCCGGCCATTCCCGCTGTCACCCACGCAGAGCAGTATCTCTCCGCGGCCACCCCGCGTTACAGCATTCCGGCGCTCTCCCACCGGCTGCGTCCACAATGGGTGATACACCCACCCGAAATCGGATCCATCACGGAATTCCGTTCGCATTTCTGCCGCGTGAACCCGGTCGTACACTGGCCGGATGGGCGAGCAGGAGCAGCGGGCACTCGATTCCCTCTACGCGATCGACAATGTGGTGTCGATCGATATCACGATGCCGCCGGGCGACTGGGACGCCGTGCGCACCGAGCAGCCCGCCGGCGGTGTGTGCAACTTCGACTGGACCGGCGGGAGCCGTTACACCTGGCGGAAGGCGACCTCGGTCGAGGTGTCCGGGACGAAGTTCCCCGCGCGCACGTCGTTCGCCGACGTCGGGATCAAGAAGAAGTCCTTCTGCGGCTCGCTCAGCAGCGGCAAACCCTGCCTGCACGTCGACTTCGGGAAGTTCTCCGACGCGAACAAGGATCCGGTCCGGAAGCTGATCGGGTCGCGGTACCTGACGCTCAACAACTCCGTCCAGGACCTGTCCTACCTCCGGCAGCTGCTCGGCTACAAACTGTTCGAGCTCGCCGGTCTCCCCCATTCGCGCGGCAATTACGCCCAGGTCCGCGTGAACGGCGTGCCGATCGGGCAGGGCATCGCCGGGGTGAACGGTCCCGGTGTCTTCGTGAACGTCGAGCCGATCATGCCGCGGTACATCGAGCGCAACTTCGGCAACCTGAACGGCAACCTCTACGAGCTGGAGCACAAGGACGACTTCGTCGCCGAGCGGCTGCCGTTCATCGGCGTGGAATCGCTGTCGAAGTTCGACGACAAGGCCGACCTGCGGTTCGCCATCGACCACCTGGCCGCGCACGGGGTGGCCGGGGCCGCCGAGGTCTTCGACCTCGACCAGTTCGTCAAGATCTACGCGATGGAATTCTTCCTCAAGCACTGGGACGGCTATTCCCGCAACACCAACAACACCTACGTGTACAACGACGTGGACGCGGTCGCCCGGCCGGGTGTGGCCGACATCGACTTCAAGCTGATCCCGTGGGGCCTCGACCAGACCCTCCAGCCCGCCCGGCACTTCCGGCTCGACACCGCCGGGCTGCTCGCCAAGCTCGTGCGCGAAGACGCCGGACGGCGGGCGCAGGTGCTCGCCCGGATCCGCGAGTACCGCGACACCGTCTTCGGCTTCCGGACCCACCGGGAGGTGCTGCAGCCGCTGCTCGACGGGATGGCGACCCTGCTGACCGGCCTCGGCGTGCCGGACGTGCCCGCGCAGCTCACCGCCGTGCGCAAGCAGCTGCGGCTGGCCACCTCGGCCGGCTACCTCTGCGGCGGCCTGCCCGGCGCCGACGGCGCGTACGTCCGCGAGGACGTCACCAACGAGTGCCTGCACGCCAGTGGCAGCGAGACCGTCCCGGCCACGGCGGCGGAACCGGGCGGCGGCGAGGTCGTCCACCGGTGGCGGCCGGCGAACGTCGACGACACGGACCTGTGGTGCTTCGCCCCGCTCGGCGGCGGGCAGTCGATCGCGAACAAGGCGACCGGCCGGTTCCTCCACGCGACCACCACGACGTCGAGCCAGGGCCACCAGTTGCTCTGCACGCGCGCGGCGGACAACGCCGCCCACGCCGAGGAGTTCTCGGTGACGCCGGTCGACCCGGTCGGTGATCCGTTCACGTCCAGCGGCTATTTCACGGTGACGAGCGTCCGGACCGGGCTGGGCGCGGCGTTCGGCACGGATCCCACGGCGGCCGGGAAACCGCGGGTCCACCAGGACCCCGGCCCGTCGAAACTGTACTTTTCCTGACTCAGAGAACCGCGTAGCCGCCGGCGTCGTCGACGATCAGGATCCGGCGGCGGCCGTCGATCGTGAACGGCGTGACGCCTTCGGGCTTCGCGCTGCGGTGAAAGGTGATCCCGAGCAGCGCGGCGTGCTCGTCGGCCCGGTTCCAGGTGGCGAGCCGGAACGGCGTGTCGCCGTGGCTGGTCGAACGGCCGAGCAGGAGCAGGAAATCGCCGGCCCCGGAAATGTCGCGGATCCCGCACCGCACGGCCGGCTCGGGCAGCCGCACGGGGATCAGCTCCGGCGGCCCCAGCGACGCGGTCGTCCACCCGGCCCCGCCGACGTCGGCGGGCACCCGGACCAGCGTGACCCGGCCCGGGTGCGCCGGGCCCCGCAGGCCGAACAGCAGCGCGGTTCCGTCCCAGGCCAGGCCTTCCACGTTGAGCCCGCCCTCGTCCGGTGCCCGCCGCCCGGCCTCGGCCAGCGCGGGAACCCGGTCGAGCAGCCAGTCCCGGAAGCCGGCCATCGGCTCGGCGGGCAGGTCGCCGTGGGGGACGTACCGGACGCGCACCAGGCCGTCGCAGATCCGGTTCCCGTCCGCGGCGCACAGCGAAGAAGCGACGACGAGCACGATTTCCCCGTGCACGTCGACCCTGGTGAGGCCTTCGGGATCACGCAGCATTCCCTTGCCCACCCCGGCCAGGGGCCGCCGGTGAATCCGTTCGACCGTGCCGACGGCGGAATCGAACGTCATTTCGAACAATGCGGTGGGATCTTTGTTGTCGACGAAGACGAACCGGCGGGAACCCACCCGCACCACCCCGGAAGCGTTGTACGGCACGTCGCCGTTGCGCTCCGGGAAAGGGGTCGGCCGGACTTTCGCCATCCACCCAAAATACCGCCGATCAGCCTGATCCTTGCCCGATCAGCTGCGACGGATTCCGGGCCGGACGGCGCAGGTAGGCTCGGATCTTCGCGATGTCGGCGAGGTCCTTGGGGCGCAGCAGCTCCAATTTGTAGCGGAGCACGTCACCCGGGCGCGCCCAGCGAAGTCCCCCGATGACCTCCGCACCGTCCATCAGCTCGCCGACGTCCCACTGGGTCGTGATCCACCCGGCGGAGAACTGGATCCGACCGCCGCAGAACTGCCAGACGGGGTCCCCGCTGTAGGCGCCCACCCCCGGCGTGCCGGTGCGCTTCGCCCAGGTCAAGACGTCGCCCCGGGCCACCACGTCCAGGTCGTGGATGGTCGTCCGCAACCCGTGCGCCAGCAGCGGCGCGCTGCCGAAGACGACGAACTGATCGGGATCGAGGTCCAGCGCCACGAGTTCGCGGACCAGCCGGTTCCGGAAGAGCCGGTCCGCCTCAGGAGTGGTCGGCACGGCTGTTCCTTTGCGTCGGTTTGCGGAAGGGGCCACGCCCGAGCAGGCCGGCCAATGCGGTGATGATCGCAGGCCGCTCCGCCGGTTTGCTGTTCCTCAGCGCGGCTTTGAACATCAGGAGCCGGACGACCTGGTGCACGATGGTCCCGAGCACCACCACGGCGAGCGCCCAGACGCTCGAAGTGTGTTCCAGCATGGTGAGCACAGCCGGTCACCACGACGAGGTGGGGTGGCCGCCGGCGATCCGGCGCAGGGCGTCGGCATCGGTGACGCGAAGCAGGAGCCGTCCGGTATCGACCAGGCCGCTTTCCTTGAAGACGCGAACGATCTTCTTCGTCGCTTCCAGGGAGGAGCCGCTGAGCGAGGCCAGGTCCTTCTGGCTCAACCGGACGGTGGGAACGCCATCGACGATTTCGCAGATGTCGTTGCGGATCAGCTCGGTCAGGGCCTTGGCGATCCGCCGTTCCATCGCGAGGTCGGAATCCGAGATTTTCCGCGTCGCCTGCGCGAGCCGCTTGCGCACCGCCGCGTGCAGGGCTCGCTCGGCCCGGCGGTGCTGGTCGAGGAACTTCAGCAATTCGGCCGCGGGCACATGGAGCACCTCGACGTCACCCCAGGCGATCACGGTGGCCGAGCGCGGCTCGTCGTCGATGACGCCGAGTTCCCCGACTGTTTCCCCCGGTCCGCGGAACGCGATGATGCGAGCCGGCTGGCCGGACGTGACTTTCACGTGCCCCTTCCGGATCAGCAGCAGGAAGTCGCTGGCCTCGCCTTCCCGCATGAAGACGTGGCCGTCGCCGCGCCGGAGGACGCTGCCCACCCCTTCGAGGGTGTGGATCTCCTCCTCGTCCAGGAGCCATCTACTCTCGTCAACGGGTACTCCTGCCATGGGTTGAGTGTACGAATACACCTTGATCGAGGCAAGAGGACCTAGATCAGGTCCAGCGGATCCAGCTGGATGCGGATCGGTTCGGTGGCCTTCTTGGCGTCGCGGCGGGCCGCGGCCGCGTGGATCGACGCCGCCAGGGCCTTGCCCTCCGCGCGGGACACGCGCACCAGCGCCCTCTCGCGCTCGGCGTTGCCCTCCTCGTCCGGTTCGCCGATCGGGACCGGGCCCAGGACCTCGCCGGACGGCGGCAGCGGCAGATCCGCCAGGAGCGCCGCCACCGCGTCCGGGCCGCCCTCCACGCTCGCCATCCGCATCGCCGGGGGGAAGCCCAGTTCGCGGCGCTCCGCCAGCTCCTGGGCCGCGTGCCAGGCCGGGTCCCAGCGGACCAGGGCCTGGACCACCGGCAGACCCGCCTCGGCCCCGACGATCACCCGGCCGCCCGAGGCCGCCGGACGGACCAGCGCCGCCGCCGCCATCCAGCGGCGCAAGGTCTCTTCACCCGCGCGGAGGTCCTGACGGCCCAGCAGCGCCCAGCCGTCCAGCAGCAGGGCCGCGCCGTACCCGCCTTCCGCCACCGGCTCCGCTCCCGGCGTGCACACCACCAGGGCCGGTTTGCCCGGCACCGACTCCAGGACCTCCGCCGCCCCCGACGTCCGGACCGGGACGCCCGGGAACGCGCGGCCGAGCTCCTCCGCCGTCCGCTTCGCGCCGACGATCACCGCGCGCAGCCGGACCGAGCCGCACGCCGTGCAGCGGAACGCCGTTTCGGGGACGCCGCACCAGCGGCACGCCAGGGGTTTCGGCTGCCCGTCGAGCGAGCCGCCGGGCAGGGCCAGCGGGCCCGCGCAGCGGCGGCAGTGCGCGGGCGTCCGGCAGTTTCCGCAGGCCAGGCCGGGGACGTACCCGCGCCGCGGCACCTGGACCAGCGCCGGGAGGTCCGCCGCGAACGCCTGGCGGGCGGCCTCGAACGCCACCGCCGGCAGGCGGGCGACCCGGGCGGCTTCGTCGCGGGCGACGTCGAAGTCCTCGCCGACCGGCGTGACGCGCGGGGCCGCGGACCGCAGCGTCGTGCGGTCCGCCAGCACCGGGGCGGCCCAGCCGGACTCGACGAGCAGCTGGGCTTCCGCCGTCCGGGCGAACCCGCCGACCAGCAGGGACGCCTTCACCGCGTGCGCGCGGTCCATCAGGACGTCGCGGACGTGCGGGTACGGGGCGTGCTGGTCGAGGTGCAGGTCGTCGCCGTCGTCCCAGACCACGAACAGCCCGGGGTCGTGGACCGGCGCGAACATCGCCGCCCGCGTGCCGACGACCACCCGCACCGCGCCGCGCAGCACGGCCAGCCAGCGCCGGTACCGCTCGGCGGGCCCGAGCCCGGCGATCAGCGCGACCACGGCGTCCTCGCCCACGACGGCCGCGCAGGCCGCGTGCACCCGGGTCAGGTCGCGGTGGTCCGGCACCACCAGGACCGCGCCGCGCCCTTGAGCGGCGACCGTGCCGGCGGCCTCGGCGAGCCGGCGTGGCCAGTCTTCGCCCGGCAGGGCCTGCCAGACGGCGTTCGCGGGCTTCCCCTCCCCCAGGGCCTCCAGGAAGGCCGGGCCGCGCTGGTAGCGCGCCCAGGCCGCGGTGTCCGGCGGCTCGGGCGCGGCCGCGGGCGGCAGCGGCGGCTCGCCCTCGGCCTTGGCGTGCCGCGGCGGGAGCGCGAGCCGCAGGACGTCGGAGAGCGTGCCGCCGTAGCGGTCGGCGACCGCCCGGCAGACCGCGTGCAGCGACGGCGGCAGCACCGGCTCGGCCGACGTCACGCGGTCGAGGAAAGCCAGCTTGCTGCCGTAGTCGCTGGTCTCGCCGCGTTCGATCAGGTAGCCGTCGACCAGCTGCCCGGCGAACCGGACGCGGACGCGGCAGCCCGGCACGGCGGTCTCGTGCAGCTTCTCCGGCACCAGGTAGTCGAAGGTGCGGTCCAGGTGGGCCAGCGGGATGTCGACGACGACCCGCGCGACCGGCCGCTCGGGCGCGGGCGACTGGGCCCCCTTCGCCTTCTCCCCCGGCTTCGGCTTCTTCCGGGCACGCGAGGGTGCCGCCCGGGGTGCGGACGGCTGCTCCGGGAGGTCCCAGAGGGCTGCGGGCTCGGAACTGCTCACGCCCTGATCTCTACCAGACCCCACCGACACCCCTGCCGCCGCCGGTCGTGAGTGGTAACGCGGGTTAGAACCCGCGTTACCACTCACGACCGAGCCGGGGACGGGAAATGCCGGAAGGCCGTGCCCCGGTCGGGAACGGCCTTCCGGTGAGCGTGCGTCAGGCGCCGGCCGCGGCCTTCAGGGCCTCGGCGCGGGCCGTGCTCTCCCACGGCAGGCCCAGCTCGGGCCGGCCGAAGTGGCCGTACGCCGCCGTCGGGGCGTAGATCGGGCGGAGCAGGTCGAGGTCGCGGATGATCGCGGCCGGCCGGAGGTCGAAGACCTCGCTGATGGCCTGCTGGATCTTCGACGGGTCGACCGTCTCGGTGCCGAACGTCTCGACGAACAGGCCCACCGGGGCCGCCTTGCCGATCGCGTACGCCACCTGGACCTCGGTCCGCTGGGCCAGGCCCGCGGCGACGACGTTCTTGGCCACCCAGCGCATCGCGTACGCGGCGGAGCGGTCGACCTTGGACGGGTCCTTGCCGGAGAACGCGCCACCGCCGTGGCGGGCCATGCCGCCGTAGGTGTCGACGATGATCTTGCGGCCGGTCAGGCCGGCGTCGCCCATCGGGCCGCCGATGACGAACCGGCCGGTCGGGTTGACCAGCAGGCGCGCGTTCGAGGTGTCGATGCCCAGGCCCTCGAGCTCGGGGCCGACGACGTGCTCCTTGACGTCGACGCTGAGCATCCGGTCCAGGTCGATGCCGTCGGCGTGCTGCGAGGACACGACGACCGTGTCGAGGCGGACCGGCTGGTCGCCGGCGTACTCGATGGTGACCTGGGTCTTGCCGTCCGGGCGCAGGTACGGCAGCACGCCGTCCTTGCGGACCGCGGTCAGGCGCTTGGACAGCCGGTGGGCCAGCGCGATCGGCAGCGGCATCAGCTCGGGGGTGTCCGAGCAGGCGTAGCCGAACATCAGGCCCTGGTCGCCGGCGCCCTGGCGGTTGATCTCGTCCTCGTCCGACTCGACGCGCGACTCGTAGGCGGTGTCGACGCCCTGGGCGATGTCGGGCGACTGCGAACCGATCGCGACGTTGACGCCGCATGAGTTGCCGTCGAAGCCCTTGGCGGAGGAGTCGTAGCCGATCTTGAGGATGACGTCGCGGACGATCGTCGGGATGTCGGCGTACGCCTCGGTGGTCACCTCGCCGGCCACGTGCACCTGGCCGGTCGTGATCAGGGTCTCGACCGCGACGCGGCTGCGGGGGTCCTTCGACAGGAGGCCGTCGAGGATCGAGTCGCTGATGGCGTCGCAAATCTTGTCGGGGTGCCCTTCGGTCACCGACTCCGAGGTGAACAATCTGCTGCTAGACGCGGTCACGGTGGCCGTCACTTCCTCACCTTGTCGTCGGATGCCCCGAAAGTTAGGCACCCCTTACCTTGCAAGCGTACTGACTATCGCTCGCGGGACGGTCAACGCTTCATGAAGTTCACAACAGCGTCCCACAGAGTGGACGCCAGTTCAGCCTTCTGCGCGAGAGGTAGGGGTTTTTCCGTGGCATCGGCCCCTAGGAGCCAGCCGGAATTGTCCTCGGTGCCGAACGCCTTGCCGTCCCCGACGGCGTTGACGACCAGCAGGTCCGCGCCCTTGCGCTTCAGTTTCGCGCGGGCGTGGTCCAGAACGCTGCCGTGTTCGTCGCCGGTTTCCGCGGCAAATCCCACGACGACCTGTCCGGGACGCCGGTTTTGCACCAATTCGGCGAGAATGTCGGCATTGCGGTCGAGCGTGATCACCGGGTCCGGCTGGTCGTCGGACTTCTTGATCTTGTGCTCGGCCCGGTTCGCCGGCCGGAAGTCGGCGACGGCCGCGGCCATCACGACGACGTCCGCGGACTCGGCGGCGGCGTGCACCGCCCGCCGCAGCTCCTCCGCCGTCGAGACGTGCTCGACGACCGCGCCCGCCGGGTCGGGCAGGGCGACGGTGTGCGCGGCGACCAGCGTGACGTCGGCGCCGCGCTGGGCGGCGACGCGGGCCAGCGCGTAGCCCTGCTTGCCGGACGAGCGGTTGCCCAGGTAGCGCACCGGGTCGAGGGGCTCGCGGGTGCCGCCCGCCGAGATGACCACGCGGACGCCTTCGAGGTCGCGCGGGAGGGCGTCGGGGCGGGCCAGCAGCAGCCGGGCGAGGTCGACGATCTCGGCCGGGTTCGCCAGGCGGCCCTTCCCGGTGTCGACGCCGGTCAGCCGGCCGGAATCGGGCTCGGTGACGACCATGCCGCGCGAGCGCAGCAGGGCGACGTTGTCGCGGGTGGCCGGGTGCTCCCACATCTCCGTGTGCATCGCCGGGAAGAAGGCGACCGGGCACCGGGCGGTGAGCAGGGTGTTGGTCAGCAGGTCGTCGGCGAGGCCGTGGGCGGCCTTGGCGAGCAGGTTCGCCGTGGCCGGGACGACCAGGACGAGGTCGGCTTCCTTGCCGACGCGGACGTGCTGGACCTCGGGCACCTCGGTGAACACGCCCGTGTGCACCGGGTGCCCGGAGAGGGCTTCGAAGGTCGCCGCGCCGACGAAGTTCAGCGCGGCTTCGGTGGGGACCACGCGGACGTCGTGACCGGATTCGGTCAGCCCGCGCAGCACCTCACAGGCCTTGTAGGCGGCGATCCCGCCGCCCACGCCCAGGACGACGCGGGGTTTACTCACCCTCGGTGTGCTCGAGCAGGCCGCCGTGGATCTCGCGCAGCGCGATCGAGAGCGGCTTCTCGCGCGGGCCCGGCTCGACGAGGGGGCCGACGTACTCGAGCAGGCCCTCGCCCAGCTGGGCGTAGTAGTCGTTGATCTGGCGGGCACGCTTGGCCGAGTAGATCACCAGCGCGTACTTCGAGCTGACCTTTTCGAGCAGGTCGTCGATCGGCGGGTTGGTGATGCCCTCGAGCTCTTCGTGCAGGGTGGCCTGGGTGGTCACGCGGGAGGCTCCGAATCTTCGGCAGACTGATCAGTAATCAAGTTTAGCAAGTGCTCGGCGGCCTCTCGCACGTCGGCGTTGACGACGCGGTGGTCGAACTCCCCCGCCGCCGCCAGCTCGCGCTCCGCTTCGGCCAGCCGGGCCTGGACCGCGGCCTCGTTTTCGGTGCCGCGCCCGGTGAGCCGGCCGACCAGTTCCTCCCACGACGGCGGCATCAGCATCACCAGCCGGGCCTCCGGCATGGCCGCGCGGACCTGGCGGGCGCCCTGCAGTTCGATCTCCAGGACGGCCGGGCGGCCCTCGGCGAGGGCCTTCTCGACCGGCTCGCGGGGGGTGCCGTAGCAGTTGCCGGCGAACTCGGCCCACTCCAGGAGCCTGCCGTCGGCGACCATCGCGTCGAACTCCACGCGGTCGACGAAGTGGTAGTGCGCCCCGTCGACTTCGCCGGGACGCGGTTTGCGGGTGGTGACCGAGACGCTGAACCAGACGTCGGGCTCCAGCTTCCGCAGCTCGCCCACCACGCTCGACTTCCCGACCCCCGAAGGCCCCGATACGACGGTGAGCCGGTGCCGGGGGAAGTCCCCCGTCACCGGCTCACTGCCGCGGTCGGCGCCCCGGTTCACCGGGTAGTCACGACCGGCGCCGTTCACTCGCCGCTGAACTCGGCCAGCAGCGCCTTGCGCTGCCGGTCGCCGAGGCCGCGAAGGCGACGGCTGGGGGCGATCTCCAGTCGTTCCATGGTCTGCTGCGCGCGGACCTTGCCGACGCCCGGGAGGGCCTCGAGCAGAGCCGAAACCTTCATCTTGCCGAGGACTTCGTTCTCCTCGGCCTGCTTCAGCACGTCGACCAGAGTGGTACCGCCCCGCTTCAGCCGCTCCTTCAGCTCAGCACGGATGCGGCGGGCGGCGGCGGCCTTCTCCAGCGCCGCAGCGCGCTGTTCCTCTGTCAGCTGGGGAAGTGCCACGTTTTCCTCCGGTAGTTCTCAAAACTGGGTGGGTGACGCGACGGTACCCACCCGTGAGCACCGGCCACAATGCGGGGGTGCCTGGTGGGGGCCGGTTCCGGGCCCTGCTATTGGTCGTTTTCCTGCGGGTCGGCCAGCACTTCGGCGACCCGTTCGACCGCTCGGCGCAAAGCCGCTTGCTCCGGACCGTGCTTCAGGATGTCCCGGGACGACGCGGGCAGCACGCCCGGCAGGGACGCACCGAACAGGGCCCGCAAATCGGCCACAGTGGCTCCCTGGGCCCCGAAACCGGGGGCCAGCACCGGGCCGTTCAGCCGCGAAAGATCCAGCTCTCCCGGCGGAACGGTGGCTCCGACGACGACACCCACATCGCCGAGCGGTTCCGCGCCTGCGTTGAGCGCCATCGCCGCGTCGACGATCGCCTGCGCGACCGTGCGGCCGTCGGGCAGCTTCGCGTTCTGCACTTCGCCCGCTTCCGGGTTCGAAGTCCGAGCAAGCACGAAGATGCCGCGCCCCGCGGCGACGGCCGTTTCGGCGCATTGGGCCAAAGAGCCGAAGCCGAGATACGGCGAAACGGTGATCGCGTCGGCGGCGATCGCCGCACCCTCGGCGACGTACGCGGCGGTGTAGGCGCCCATCGTGGACCCGATGTCGCCGCGCTTGACGTCCAGGAGCACCAGCGCGCCGGCGTCCCGGGCGGCGGAAACCACCCGTTCCAGGACGCGGACACCGCCCGGTCCGAAACTTTCGAAGAACGCCGACTGCGGCTTCACGATCGCCGCGCGCGCCGCCAGGACCTCCGTGGCGGACAGCGCGAACCGTTCCAGGCCCGAGACGTCCACCGGGAGCCCCCAGGCCTCGATGAGGCCCGGGTGGGGGTCGATCCCGGCGCACAGCGGGCCGCGGGCCGCGACGGCCTTGGCCAGCCGCGCCCCGAACCGCTCCCGCCCGCTCACGACTTCGCCTTCAGCGCCGCCTGGAGCTCCTGCAGCGACCGGACGCCGATGTCGCCCCGGATCAGCGCTTCGATGCCGTGCACGGCCGCCGCGGCGCCCTGCACGGTGGTCACGCACGGGATGTCGCGCGACACCGCGGCGGTGCGGATTTCGTAGCCGTCGACGCGTGGACCACTGTTCCCGTAGGGAGTGTTGATCACCATGTCGACATCGCCGTTCAGGATGACGTCCACGATGTTCGGCTCGGCTTCGGTGGAGCCCTCGTAGTGCTTGCGCACCACGGTGCACGGGATTCCGTTGCGCCGCAGCACTTCCGCGGTGCCGGAGGTGGCGAGGATCTCGAAGCCGAGGTCCGCCAGCCGCTTCACCGGGAACACCAGCGAGCGCTTGTCGCGGTTGGCCACCGAGACGAACACCCGGCCGGACGTCGGCAGCGAGCCGTACGCGCCGCTCTGGGACTTCGCGAACGCCTTGCCGAAGTCGACGTCGACGCCCATCACCTCGCCGGTGGACTTCATCTCCGGGCCGAGCAGCGAGTCGACGCCGTGGCCTTCGGGGGTGCGGAAGCGGTGGAAGGGCAGCACGGCTTCCTTCACCGCCACCGGCGAGTCGGCCGGCAGGTGCCCGCCGTCGCCTTCGGCCGGCAGGACACCGCTCTCGCGCAGGTCCTTGATCGTCGAGCCGGTCATGATCAGCGCGGCGGCCTTGGCCAGCGGCACGGCCGTCGCCTTGGACACGAACGGCACCGTCCGCGACGCGCGCGGGTTGGCCTCCAGGACGTACAGGACGTCGTCCTTGAGCGCGTACTGGACGTTCAGGAGCCCGCGCACGCCCACCCCGCGGGCGATCGCCTCGGTGGAGCGCCGGACGGCCTCCAGGTCGGTGTGGCCGAGGGTGATCGGCGGCAGCGCGCACGAGGAGTCACCGGAGTGGATCCCGGCTTCCTCGATGTGTTCCATGACGCCGCCGAGGTAGAGCTCCTCGCCGTCGAACAGCGCGTCGACGTCGATTTCGATGGCGTCGTCGAGGAAGCGGTCCACGAGCACCGGGTGCTCGGGCGTGACCTCGGTGGCGCGGCGGATGTAGCCGGCCAGGGTCTCCTCGTCGTAGACGATCTCCATGCCGCGGCCCCCGAGCACGTAGGACGGCCGGACGAGCACCGGGTAGCCGATCTCGTCGGCGATCCGCTTGGCGCCCTCGAAGGACGTCGCCGTGCCGTAGCGCGGCGCGGGCAGCCCGGCGTCGGTGAGGACCTCGCCGAACGCGCCGCGGTCCTCGGCCAGGTGGATGGCCTCCGGCGGCGTGCCGACCACCGGGACCCCGGCGTCGGCGAGCTTCTTGGCCAGGCCCAGCGGAGTCTGGCCGCCGAGCTGGACGATGACCCCGGCGACCGTGCCGGACGCCTGCTCGGCGTGCACGACCTCGAGGACGTCCTCGAAGGACAGCGGCTCGAAGTACAGCCGGTCGGAGGTGTCGTAGTCGGTGGACACGGTTTCCGGGTTGCAGTTGACCATGACGGCCTCGAAACCCGCCTCCCGCAACGCGATCGCCGCGTGCACGCAGGAGTAGTCGAACTCGATGCCCTGCCCGATCCGGTTCGGGCCGGAGCCGAGGATGAGCACCTTCGGCTTGTCGCTCTGGGCGACCACTTCGGACTGCGCGTCGGGATCGGACTCGTAGGCCGAGTAGTGGTAAGGGGTCTTGGCCGCGAACTCGGCCGCGCAGGTGTCGACGGTCTTGAACACCGGCCGCACGCCGAGGCGGTGGCGCAGGGCGCGGACGCCGTCCTCGCCGGCCAGTTCCGGCCGCAGGGCGGCGATCTGGCGGTCGGACAGGCCGGTGCGCTTGGCGCGCCGGAGGAGGTCGCCGTCCAGGACCGGCGCGTCGCGGACCTCGGCGCCGACCTCGCCGATGAGGGCGATCTGGTCGATGAACCACGGGTCGATGCCCGACGCTTCGTGCACCTGCTCGACGGTGGCGCCGAGCCGCAGGGCACGCTCCACTTCGTACAGCCGGCCTTCGTGCGCGGTGCGCAGCGAGTCCAAAGTGGATTCGACGGTCGCGCCTTCGGGGTCGGGCAGCGTCCAGAACCCGGTCGCCTTGGTCTCGATCGACCGCATCACCTTGCCGAGCGCCTCGGGGAAGCTGCGGCCGAACGACATCGCCTCGCCGACGCTCTTCATGGTCGTGGTCAGCGTCGGGTCCGCGCCCGGGAACTTCTCGAAGGCGAACCGCGGCATCTTGACGACGACGTAGTCCAAAGTGGGCTCGAACGCGGCCGGTGTCTCGCCGGTGATGTCGTTCTGGATCTCGTCGAGCGTGTAGCCGATGGCGAGCTTCGCGGCGATCTTGGCGATCGGGAAGCCGGTCGCCTTGGACGCCAGCGCGGAACTCCGCGACACGCGCGGGTTCATCTCGATGACGACCATCCGGCCGTCGCGCGGGTTGATCGCGAACTGGATGTTGCAGCCACCGGTGTCGACGCCGACCTCGCGCAGCACGGCGATGCCGACGTCCCGCATCACCTGGTACTCGCGGTCGGTGAGGGTCATGGTCGGGGCGACGGTGACCGAGTCGCCGGTGTGCACACCCATCGCGTCGATGTTCTCGATCGAGCAGACGACCACGACGTTGTCGTGCTTGTCGCGCATCAGCTCGAGCTCGTACTCCTTCCAGCCGAGCACGCTCTCCTCGATGAGCACCTCGGTGACCGGGGATTCGGCGAGGCCGGTGGAGGCGAGCCGCTCGAGGTCCTCGGGCGTGTGCGCCATGCCGGACCCGAGCCCGCCCATGGTGAAGGACGGCCGGATGACGACCGGGAGGCCGAGTTCCTTGACGGTGTCGCGGACTTCGTCCATGTCGTGGCAGACGCGGCTGCGTGGGACGTCGGCACCGACGGTCCGGACGATGTCCTTGAACTTCTGCCGGTCCTCACCGCGCTGGATGGCGTCGATGTCGGCGCCGATCAGCTCGACACCGTACTTGTCCAGTACCCCGCGTTCGTGCAGGGCGACGGCGCAATTGAGCGCGGTCTGCCCGCCGAGGGTCGCCAGGAGGGCGTCCGGACGCTCCTCGGCGATGACCTTCTCGACGAAGTCGGGGGTGACCGGCTCGATGTAGGTGGCGTCGGCGAACTCGGGGTCGGTCATGATGGTGGCCGGGTTCGAGTTCACCAGGGAGACGCGCAGGCCTTCGCTGCGCAGCACCCGGCAGGCCTGGGTACCGGAGTAGTCGAACTCCGCGGCCTGCCCGATCACGATCGGCCCGGAGCCGATCACCAGCACGTGCTGGATGTCCGTCCTCTTCGGCATCAGTTTCCTTCTTTCACCAGGCGCCGCAAGCCGTCGCGGAAGACCTGAAAGCTTTTGGAGCGGTTGTTCTCGATGTCCATGTGGGGCGCGATGTCGCGGGCTGCGCGGACCTTCTCGAGGCCCTTCTTGTGGTAGTCGCGCAGCACGTACCCCAAGCCCTTCGACGCTCGGCCGGGAACGTTCTCCGGGTCCCGGAACTTGGTCTGGCTTGCCAGGCTCGGAGGCACTTTGGGGTAGGCCGCGTGCAGCGCGGGCACGTCACCGAGGAACCAGGCTTCGAGCTCTTCGATCACGATGCGGAACAACGTCGCGTCAGCGGGCAGCCCTGCTTCGCGCGCGATCTCGGCCAGACGGTTCTTGAGCTCGACGCAGTCGTCGTTGTCCCGGTCGAGCAGAACCACAATCCGCAGGCCGGTCTCGGCCCAATGGTGTGTGTAGCCCCGTAGTCGGTCGGGCAGTTTGCGCAGCAAGTCGGTCTTGCCGTTGAAGGGAACGATCCGGAAGTCGACGCCGGGGACGATCTTCGGGAGAAGCGTCTTCAGCGCCTCTTCCGCAGACTGTTCCTCGACGAACACTTCAAGACAGCAGGGAGCCAACACGGTCATGGGCGCTCCCCGAGCGGGTCACCGAACCGGAAGTACCCCTCGGTCCACAGGTCACCGAGCGCTCCACCGGACTCGACCATGCGGACAACGGCCTCTTCGTCGGAAGCACGTTGAGCCTCAGCGTAACCATCGTTTCCTCGCGCGAACGTCCAGACCTCGTCCGGTTGCAGGGCGTCGACGAAGCGAGGGGCGTGGGTAGCGATGACGACCTGGTCGGCCCGTGCGCCGCGCGCCTCTTCGGCGAGCGAGTAGTGCAGCCGCGGGTGGACCTGGTTCTCCGGCTCCTCGATCAGGAGAACCGACGGGACCGCGCGCAACGCCACGAGATACCCGAGCAGCAACAGTGTGCCGTCGGAGATGTTCTCAGGAGCAACGAGGTCTTCCTTGCCCTGCTCGCGCAGGCGGACGATCCAGGCGCCGTTGCCCTGTTCCAGAGGCTCGATGTCATCGAACCCTGGAACGTACCTCCGCATTGAAGCCCGGATGTCCTCCCACTCGCGGGGGAACTCGTCGCGGAGACGCCGGACGATGGCCCCTAGGTTCCGGCCGTCCGGCTTGAGCTGAGAGGACTCGTCTTTCACGCCTTTGCGCATTGCGTCGAGATCCAGGTCCGAGAGAGCGATCTCCCCGATAAACCGGCGGAACCTGCTGACTTCGGCCTTGCCTGCGAGCTGACTCACCAGACCCAGCCCGAGGAGGTCAGGGCCTGACAACTCGATGAGTTCCCATGCACCGGCATTGGCAAATCCGCCGTCGCCGCGCCGGAAGTGCAAGGCGTCGAAGGCGACCTCAGCCCCTTCCGGCTGCCAAGTCAGCTTCTCCTCGGCCACCACCGGCTCGTCATCGTCATGCTCGATGACCACTCGGTACGCGCCCACCGCGCCTTCGATGCGGCAGGTGAGCTCGATCTCGACCGGTCCGGCCTCGCCGTGTGTGACGATGGCAGCGGCGCCCCCGCGCTCGTCCCAAGCCGAGCGAAGCCCGACCCGAAGCGACTCGGAGAGGAAGTCCAGGGCGTCGAACACCGTGGACTTCCCGCTCCCGTTCGGCCCCAGCAGCGCCATCACCGGCGTCAGGCCGTCCAGCTCGAGGTCCCGGAGCACCCGGTAGTTCCGGATCCGGAGCCGTTCGATGCCGGTCGTGAGGGTCACGACCGCTTCTCCATGAGCGAAACGAATTCGTCGAACAGGGGTGCCGCGTCGTGGGGGCCGGCCGCGGCTTCGGGGTGGTACTGGACCGAGAACGCCGGGACCTCCAGGGCCCGGACGCCCTCCACCGTGTCGTCGTTGGGGCAGTAGTGGCTGATCTGCGCCGACCCGAACGGGGACTCGAAGCGCTGGCCCGGCTCGCCTTCCAGCGCGAACCCGTGGTTCTGGGCCGTGATGGCCACCTGCCGGGTGGCCACGTCGATCACCGGGATGTTGATGCCTCGGTGGCCGTAACGCATCTTGTACGTTCCCAGCCCCAGCGCGCGGCCGAGGACCTGGTTGCCGAAGCAGATGCCGAACAGCGGGATCTCGCGTTCCAGCACCTGCTTGGTCAGCTCGGTCGCGTGCGTCGTCGTGGCCGGGTCGCCCGGGCCGTTCGACAGGAACACCCCGTCCGGCTCGATCGCCAGCAGCTCGTCCAGCGTCGACGTCGAGGGCAGCACGTGGACCTCGATGCCGCGCTTGATCATCTGGCGCGGGGTGTTGGACTTGATGCCCAGGTCCAGCGCCGCCACCCGGAAGCGCACCTCACCGGACGGCGAGACCACGTACGGCTTCGGCGTGGTCACCTGGCCGGCCAGGTCGGCACCCTCCATCTTCGGGCTCGCCAGCACCTCGGAGACCATCTCGTCGACGCTGCCGAGCGCGTCACCGGAGAAGACCCCGGCGCGCATCGCGCCGACCTCGCGCAGGTGCCGCGTCAGCGAGCGGGTGTCGACCTCGGCGATGCCGACGATCCCCTGGCGCACCAGCTCTTCGTCCAGGGTCCGACGGGAACGCCAGTTGGACGGCGTGCGGGCGGGGTCGCGCACCACGTAGCCGTTGACCCAGATCTTCGAGGACTCGTCGTCCTCGTCGTTCCAGCCGGTGTTGCCGATCTGCGGCGCCGTCTGGACCACGATCTGCCCGTGGTACGACGGGTCGGTCAGCGTCTCCTGGTAACCGGTCATGCCGGTGCAGAACACCGCCTCGCCGAGGGTTCGCCCCTGCGCGCCGTAGGCAGCGCCGCGGAACACCCGGCCGTCTTCGAGTACCAGTGCGGCCTGAGCGCGCGCGTTCACTGGGCACCTCCCTTGATCTTGAGCTGTTCGATCCACTGTGGATAGTCGTCGAGGTCGTCGCCGCGGAAGCCGGTGTCGAGCTCGACGTCGCCGAGGCGCCAGGTGATGACGAGCAGGGCGTCCGTGCCCATCACCTTCCCGGCGATCTTCGTGTCGCGCCGGACGCCGGTGACGGCGTCGCGCGGGATCCAGAAGTCCGGGGCCCCGCCGCGTTCGACGGCAATCCCCGCGGAGTGCAACCGCCAGACCGCCCCGGTGCGCAGCCCCGCGCCGCGGGTGACGATCCGGTTCTGCCACTCCCCCGCGATCGTCGTCGACAGGTAGACGCCGGTGGACTCCAGCAGGACGTCCCCCGCCTCGCCGGGGATGGCGGGGAACGGCGGCACCTGGGCGCTCTGCGAGCGCGACTTGCGCCGCCAGCCCACGTACATGCCCCAGAGGCAGAGCAGGAAGAAGGCGACGATCGCCAGCACCAGCCAGAGGCGTTCCATCAGCAGATCTTCCCGTCCCGCGCGGTGATCCGCCCGCGCAGCAGCGTCGCGGTCACCACGCCGGGCAGCCGCATTCCCTCGTACGGGGTGTTGGCCGCGATGCTGGCCAGCTCCGCGCCGCGGACCGTCCACTCGGCGTCCGGGTCCACCAGGGCCAGGTTCGCCGGCTCGCCCACCGCGATCGGACGGCCCTGGTCGGCCAGGTTGCCGATCTCGGCGGGCCGCTCGCTCATGACGCGGGCGACGCCACGCCAGTCGAGCAGGCCGGTGCGGACCATGGTTTCGGCCACGATGGACAGTGCCGTCTGCAGCCCGAGCATGCCCGGCCGGGCCGCGCTCCACTCGGTGTCCTTGTCCTGCACCGCGTGCGGCGCGTGGTCGGTGGCGACGCAGTCGATCACGCCCTCGGCCAGCGCGGCCCGCAGCTTCTCGGCGTCGGACTCGGTGCGCAGCGGCGGGTTCACCTTGTTCACCGGGTCGTAGGTGGCCAGCCGCTCGTCGGTGAGCAGCAGGTGGTGCGGCGTGACCTCGGCCGACACCTTCGTGCCGCGGTCCTTGGCCCAGCGCAGCACGTCCGCCGTGCCCGAGGTCGAGACGTGGCAGACGTGCAGCCGCGCGTTCGCGTGCAGTGCCAGGAGGCAGTCGCGGGCCACGATGGACTCTTCCGCCGCGGCCGGCCAGCCGGTGTAGCCGAGCCGGGCCGCGCGCTCGCCCTCGTGGGCCTGGGCGCCGACGGTGAGCCGCGGCTCCTCCGCGTGCTGCGCGATGACGACGTCGAGCGCGGTCGAGTACTCCAGCGCCCGGCGCATGAGCAGCGGGTCGGCGACGCAGAGGCCGTCGTCGGAGAACACCTTCACCCGGGCCTGCGAGTTGGCCATCGTGCCCAGCTCGGCGAGCTTCTCGCCCTTGAGCCCGACGGTGACCGCGCCGACCGGGTGGACGTCGACCAGGCCGACCTCCTGGCCGCGCCGCCACACGTGGTCGACGATCACGGCGTTGTCGGCGACCGGGTCGGTGTTGGCCATGGCGAACACCGCGGTGTAGCCACCGAGCGCCGCCGCGGCCGAGCCGGTGTCGATGGTCTCGGTGTCCTCGCGGCCGGGTTCGCGCAGGTGGGTGTGCAGGTCGACGAAGCCGGGCAGCAGGACCTGCCCCGCGGCCTCGATGACCGAAGCGTCTGCAGGGACGTCGACGGCGCCGATCGCGGTGATCACGCCGTCCTCGACCAGGACGTCGACCGGGTCGCCTTCGCCGTAGGGGCGGGCGCCCTTGATCACGGTGGTCACGCGGCGGCTCCTTCGCTGGCCAGGAGGTGGTAGAGGACCGCCATGCGCACGTGGACGCCGTTGCGGACCTGTTCGGTGATGGCCGAGGCCGGGGAGTCGGCGACCGCCGAAGCGATCTCCATCCCGCGCAGCATCGGGCCGGGGTGCAGCACGACCGCGTGGTCCGGCAGCAGCTTCTGCCGCCGTTCCGAGAGGCCGTACGCGATGGAGTACTCCCGCGCACTCGGAAAGAAACCTCCGTGCATGCGTTCCGCCTGGACCCGCAGCATCATGACGGCGTCGACCGCGGGCAGCTCGGCGTCCAGGTCGTGCGAGACGGTGACCGGCAGGCTCTCGACGCCGTAGGGCAGCAGCGTCGGCGGCGCGACCAGCACCACCTCCGCGCCGAGGGCCGACAGCAGGTGGATGTTCGAGCGGGCCACGCGGCTGTGCAGGACGTCCCCGACGATCGCGATCCGGCGGTCCTTCAGCGACCCGAGGCGCTCCCGCAGCGTGGCCGCGTCGAGCAGGGCCTGCGTCGGGTGCTCGTGCGTGCCGTCGCCGGCGTTGACCACCGACGTACCGGGCTCGGCGAGCCAGCCGGCCAGGCGCTGCGCGGCGCCGCTGGCCGGGTGCCGGACGATCACGCAGTCGGCGCCCGCGGCGGCCAGCGTGAGGGCGGTGTCCCGGAGGGACTCCCCCTTGTTCACCGAGGAGCTGGACGCGGAGACGTTGATCACGTCCGCGCTCATCCACTTGCCGGCGATCTCGAACGACACCCGGGTGCGCGTCGAGTTCTCGTAGAACAGGGTGATCACCGTGCGGCCGCGCAGCGTCGGCAGCTTCTTGACCTCGCGGCCGAGCAGCGTGTGCTTCAGCTCGTCGGCGGTGTCGAGCACGGCCGTGGCGAGCGCCGGGTCCAGGCCGTCGGTGGCGAGCAGGTGCTTCACGAGTCCTCTCCAGCAGCATCGGAAGGGCGCAGCAGGACGGCGTCCCGGCCGTCGATCTCGGCCAGCAGCACCGAGACGCCCTCGGTGCGGGCGGTCGGGACGTTCTTGCCCACGTAGTCGGCCCGGATCGGCAGCTCCCGGTGACCGCGGTCGACCAGGACGGCCAGCTGCACCGCGCGCGGGCGGCCGTGATCACGCAGGGCATCGAGCGCGGCCCGGATGGTCCGGCCGGAGAAGAGGACGTCGTCGACCAGGATCACGACGCGGTCGTCGATGCCGTCCGGCGGCAGCTGCGTCTGCTCGAGGGCGCGCGGCGGGCGGCGGCGGAGGTCGTCCCGGTAGAGGGTGACGTCGAGGGCGCCGGTGGGCGGGCGGACCCCGGAGAACTCGCCGATCTTGTCGGCGAGGCGGACGGCGAGCGGCGTGCCCCGGGACGGGATGCCGAGCAACACGGGCGGGGTAGTGCTCTCCGCACCGTTCGCGGTCTTTTCGATGACCTGATGGGCCATTCGGGCGATCGTGCGCGCGACATCGCCGGCCGTCAGGAGCTCGCGCTCCCCGGCCGAACCAGCCGCGTCACGCGGGCGTGACGACAAACCGGACTCCTTCCCCGCCTCACCGGACGGGTCCTTAAAGGACGTCTGTTCCCCTGCTGGTCGGGGCTTTCCCACCGACAGTAGCAGGCACTTTGCTCAGTCTTCCGGGTGGTGTGAGGTGATTCGCGACAAGCTCGCGCTTGACCTGGTGACAACAATGCGTAACCATTACTCTGAGTATTCGACTCAGCGAGTCCCCCGGCCCGGTCACCCCGACCGGGAGGGGGTGAAGAACGGAGAACGACCAGATGGGCGATTACGCCAAGGCGCTCGGGGCCAAGCTCCGCGGGATCCGCCAGCAGCAGGGCCTGTCCCTGCACGGGGTCGAGCAGAAGTCCGGTGGGCGCTGGAAGGCCGTCGTCGTCGGCTCGTACGAGCGTGGCGACCGCGCCGTCACCGTGCAGAAGCTGGCCGAGCTGGCCGACTTCTACGGTGTGCCGGTGGTCGAGCTGCTGCCCGAGGGCCGGGTCCCCTCCGGCGCGGAGCCCGCCACCAAGATCGTCATCAACCTGGAGCGCCTGCAGCAGCTGCCGGCCGAAAAGGTGGGCCCGCTGGCCCGCTACGCGGCGACGATCCAGAGCCAGCGCGGCGACTACAACGGCAAGGTGCTCTCGATCCGCACCGAGGACCTGCGGTCCCTGGCGATCATCTACGACATGACCCCGGGCGAGCTGACCGAGCAGCTCATCGACTGGGGCGTCCTGCCGCCGGAGGCACGTCCTTCCAAGGAGGACTGATCGCCGGATGTGCTGCACCGACGCAGTGAGCGTTTCCAGCGGGGCACCTGGAGACGCTCACTGGTTCGTCGGGGGGCCCGCAGCACCGGGCGTGTTCTTCTTCCGTCAGAGCACGGCGCGCAGGCGGTCGGCGATCGTGCCGATCCGGCCCAGGACGCCGTTGACGAACCGCGGCGAGTCGTCCGTGGACAGTTCCTTCGCCAGGCCGACGGCCTCGTCGATCGCGACCGGGTCCGGCACGTCCTCGGCCCAGAGCAGCTCGTAGACCCCGACCCGCAGCACCGCGAGGTCGACCTTCGGCATCCGCTCCAGGGTCCAGCCCTGCGCGTGCTCGGCCAGCAGCTCGTCGATCCGGGTCTTCCGCCCGGTGACGCCCTCGACCAGGCTGATCGTGTAGTCCGCGATCGGGTCGACGTCCGTCGCGCCGACCCGGTCGGCCAGCAGCGTCACCGCGTCGGTGTCGCGCTGCGCGGCCTCGTACAGCATTTCCACCGCGCGGCGGCGCGCTTGCCGGCGGCTGATCGCGCCGCCGCGGTTCGGGTGGGGTTTCGACGTCGGCATCAGCTGGAGACGCGGCCCAGGTAACGGCCGTCGCGGGTGTCGACCTTGATCTTCTCGCCGGTGGAGAGGAACAGCGGGACCTGGATCTCCGCGCCGGTCTCCAGCGTGGCCGGCTTGGTGCCGCCGGTGGAGCGGTCGCCCTGCAGGCCCGGGTCGGTGTGCTGGACGACCAGCTCGACCGACGTCGGCAGCTCGACGTACAGCGGCTCGTTCTCGTGCACCGCGACCTGGACCTCGGTGTTCTCGAGCATGTAGTTGGCGTTGTCGCCGACGACCTCGGCCGGGACGGTGATCTGGTCGTAGGTGTCGCCGTCCATGAACACGAAGTCCTGCCCCTCCTTGTAGAGGTAGGTCATGTTCCGGCGGTCCACCGTGGCCGTCTCGACCTTCGTGCCCGCGTTGAACGTCTTGTCGACCACCTTGCCGGTGAGCACGTGCTTGAGCGTCGTGCGCACGAAGGCGCCGCCCTTGCCCGGCTTGACGTGCTGGAACGCGGTGACGGTCCACAGCTGGCCCTCGAGGTTGAGGACGAGCCCGTTCTTCAGGTCGTTGGTCGTGGCCACGAGCTTGCAGTCTCCTGTGTCGAATCTTCGGGTTCGGGGCCGCTGTCAGACGACCACGAGGTTCTTGGTGCTCAGGGTGAGGAGTTCGGGCTCCCCAGCCCGCACGACGAGCGTGTCCTCGATGCGCACGCCACCGCGCCCCGCGAGGTACACGCCGGGCTCGACGGTGACCGCCATACCGGCGGCCAGTGTACCGACGCCCGTCGCGGCGAAGCTGGGCGCCTCGTGGATCTGCAGGCCGACGCCGTGGCCGAGGCCGTGCGCGAAGTGCTCGCCGTGGCCCGCGTCCGCGATCACCGTCCGCGCCGCGGCGTCCACATCGGACACCTCGGCGCCCGGCACGACGGCGGCGACCCCGGCCGCCTGGGCGGCGTGCACGAGCTCGTAGACCTCCCGCTGCCAGTCCGCGGGTTCGCCGAGGACGAAGGTGCGGGTCATGTCGGAGTGGTAGCCGTCGACGGTGGCGCCGAAGTCCAGCTTGACGAAGTCGCCGCGCTCGAGCTCGGCGTGCGTGGGCTGGTGGTGGGGGATGGCCGAGTGCGCGCCGGCCGCGACGATGGAGGCGAAGCTGGTTGCTTGGGAGCCGTGCTCCAGCATCCGGTTCTCCAGGTCACGGGCGATTTCCAGCTCGGTCCGCCCCGGCCGTAGCCCGCCGGCCGCGACGAGGTCGTCCAGCGCCCGGTCGGCGGCCGCGCACGCCTGGCGCAGGGCCTCGATCTCGGTTTCGTCCTTGACCTCGCGCAGCCGCTCGACGAGGCCGGGGGTCCGTTCCAGGGGCACCTGCTGCTTGAGGGCCTCGTAGGTCTCGACGCTGACGTGCTGGCTCTCGAACCCGAGCCGTCCGTAGGTCTTGGTGTCCTTCGCGGCGCGGGCGACGAGGGCGGCGGCACTGGCCCGGTCGACGACGGTTTCGAGGTCGGGCACCTCGGCGGCGGATTGGGTGGTGTACCGGCCGTCGGTGCAGAAGAGCGTCCGGTCGTCCCCGCCCGCGTGGAGGAGGAGGGCGGCGTTGGAGCCGGTGAACCCGGTGAGGTAGCGGATGTTCAGCAGATCGGTGACCAGCAGCGCCTCGACACCGGCCCCGGTCAGGAGCCCGCGCAGCGCGGCACGACGTCGTCCATGGGTTTCAGGCACGGGTCCACCCTAGTGGGCGGGTTTGCCGGGGGAAGCGACTCGCCAGTAGGCCGCCTACACTCCGCAGGATGAGCGCCTGGGTGATTCGCGGACTGGTGATGGCGGTGCTGCACGGCACGGCGTTGACGCTGCTGGCCAAGTACGCCGTGTACCACCCGACGGACCAGACGCTCGCGGTCTCGCTGACGTTGGCGGTCCTGGTCGGCGCGGCGGCCCTGTGGGCGGCACTGGACGCGTGGCGGGGTGTTTCCGACCGCGGCCGCGCGTGGTTCATCGCGGCGCTGGTCGCGGGCGTGGTCTCGGGCATCCTGTACGTGATCGGGCGAGCGGTGTTCGTCGACCAGACGGGGGTGTCGGAGCTGGGCGGAGCGCTGACGGGCGGAGCGGCGTTCTCGGCACTGCTGGTCCTGGTCCCGGCGGGGCTGGGGCTGTTCGTCGGCGGGCGCATCGGCCGCTCCCCGAGCGCCGACGGCGAGCGCTGAGGGGACTTCGACCGTCGCCGGCCGCACCTGCGGAGCCGGCACCACGGCGAGTAGCGCCGGGCGACGTTCCCCCGCCAGATCACCCACTTGGCGGTCGCCCACCAACCCGGCAGCCCAGCCGCAACCGCGGCGATCCCACGCACCTGCTCCCCCGCTCGCGACCGCCCGCCCCGGCCGCGATGGCCCTCGCGCGGCGAGCCTCCGGCGGCGCCTCGCGGCCGCAGCCGGCATCCCGGTGGGACCCGCGTTGTTCGCCGGCGGACGAATCGGCCGGTCCTCGAGCGCAGACCCGACCTCAGCCCACCAAGGAAGCGCCCGGCGGGTAGCCGTCCCACTGGGCCCGGGTCACCGGGCGGGCCGTCGAGCCGTTGCCGGCCACCACGCCGGGGTCGGGGGCCTCCCAGCGGCGGCCGTCCAGGATGAACGCGTAGCCGTGGCCCGAGGCCTGCACCGCCTCCGCTCCCGAACGCAGCCGCGTCGCCTGCGGGAGCGCCGCCAGTGCCTGCGGGGCCCGGTCGAGGACCTCGCCCGCCAGCGCCACCGCCACCGCGCGGCGGTCCACCCGGACCCGCGCGCCCGCCCGGACCAGGTCCATCGTGCGCTCCGGGGACGGCGCCGTCACGCCGTCGAACGTCGACGCCGCCCGGGCCGGGTTCGCGCAGGCCTGGCTGCCGAGCAGGTCCAGCCCGAAATGCCGCAGGTCGGTCGGGGCGCGGGCGCCGCCGATCGCCGTCGCGCGCACGAGGTCGAACGGCACCCGGTCGCACGGGTCGGCCGGCGACAGCGGCGCGTGCCCGTCCGCGCGGCGCACCAGTCCCGGCCCTTCCTGCCACGGCCCGGGCACGACCACGGGCTGGTACGGGTGCTCGGTGAAGTCCGCGGTCCAGAACGTCAGCGTCGTCCCGCCGTCGGTCTCGTGCGCGACGACGAACGCGGCGAGCGCGCCCACCCACATCAGGTCCGCGCTGAACCCGTCGACGACCGACCGCGCGCGCGGCGCCGACGTCGACGCGACCGGCACGAACCCGCCGACGTCCAACGCCTGCACCCCGGACCCGAACGCCGGGTCGCGCGAGCGGAGCAGGAACTGCCCCGCGCCGTTCGGGCCCGCGGCGCGGCCGGTGGTGTCGGTGAACATCAGGTAGAACCAGCCGTCGAGGTAGACGGCCGACGGCTGGCCGGCGCCGTAGACGTTTTCGCGGTGCACGTCGTGCGACGGCCCGAGGATCGGTCCCCCGCCCGCAGCGCGGGTCCAGTGGATGCCGTCGGCGCTGGTGGCGAGCCCGATGGAGTTGCCGAGCGCGTGGTCCCCGGCGGCGCCGGTGTAGTACAGGTAGTACGTCGAGCCGACGCGCAGCACCGACGGGTCGCAGGTGTGCATGCCGTCGAACTGCCCGGGCGCCCCGGAGAACACGGCGGCCGGGACCCCGCCACCCGGTCCGGTGAACGGCCCGTCGAACGACCGGGCCTGCGCGTAGAGGATGTCGTCCCCGGCCGGGCCGGCGCCGCCGTACTGGCTGCACCACCACATCCGGGTCTGCCCCCGGTCGAGCATCACCGACGGCCCGTAGTTGTAGACGGCGTCGAGCCCCCCGGCGGCGATCACGCCACCACTCTGCCGAGGGTCACCCGAAGGAAGTTTGACGTCGGTGGGCCGCGGCGGCCCGGCGGTCTTCCCGCCCGCGATGGCGGGCTGCTCGCCCGCGGCCTGCGGCTGGGCGTAACCCTCGGTGCAACCCGCGAGCAGGAGCCCGGCCAGAACACTGGCGAGCAAGGCACGAGCGGGTCGCCGACCCCCACGACGAAACGGGTGCACGGCATCGGAGTGTAGCGAGCGCCTTCACCCGTCCGAGCGACCGCGCTCCGGTTCGGGATCCCCGCTTCCCAGGTCGCGAATGACTCATTCGGGACCTCCGACGTCCCGAATGAGTCATTCGCGACGTCCGGCCCTGGTCACGCGTTCGCGAGCGGACCCTCCGCGGCGACCAGCTCGACCTCGAACCCGGCCTCGTTCTCCAGGTACGCCGCGTAGTGGGCGGGCCCGCCCGCGTGCGGGTACCGGTCAGCGAACAGCGGCCGCCAGCCGTGGTCCGTCGCCCGGGCCGCCAGGTCGTCGACCTGCTCCCGCGTTCCCACCTGCAGCGCCAGGTGGTTCAGCCCCGGCCGCGTGCGCTCGTGCTCCGGCGCGCTCAGCGCCGGCGACGCCTCCACCACCAGGTACGTCCCGCCCAGCCGCCAGCTGACCCCGGCCGGCCAGCGCTGGAACTCGCGCCAGCCGAGCTCGCCCAGCAGCCAGCCCCAGCTGCGCTCGGCTTCGGCGAGGTCCGGCACCCACAGCTCGATGTGGTGCGGCCGCCCGTGCGACGTCGGCAGCGCCACCAGCACGCGGTGCAGGTCGCCGTAGTGGACGCCGCTGCCGACGTCGAGGAAACCCAGGCGCCCGGCCACCTTGCGGCTCGCCGCGTTCCGCTCGTGGACCAGCGCCCACACCGCCGGAAGCCCGAGCGTGCCGAGCCCGTGGTCGAGCAGCGCGCGGGCGGCCTCGGTGGCCAGGCCCTGCCCCGCGTGCGCGCTCGCGACGTAGTAGCCCAGCTCGGGCACCTCGCCCGGCAGCTCCCACGACGGCCGCAGGTGCGCGACGCCGATCACCTCGCCGTCACGTTCGATCACCCAGTGACCCTGACCCGCGGGGCCGCGGTAGGCCAGCCGGCGGTCCACCATCGCGCTCGCCGCGGCCGGGTCGGAGAAGTCCGCGGCGAAGTACCGGCTCATCTCCGGGTCGGCGAACACCTTCACCACGGCTTCGCGGTCCGCCTCGGTCAGCGGCCGCAGCGTCAGCCGCGGCGTCGCCAGCACCGTCATCCCGGGCGGGTGGCGAGCCAGCGCAGGGCGAGCGGGTAGCCGTCGACGCCGAGGCCGGCGATCACCGCCGTCGCGATGTCCGACAGGACGCTGTGGTGCCGGAACGCCTCGCGCCTGTGGACGTTCGAGATGTGCAGCTCGATCAGCGGGGCGGTCAGCTGCGCCGCGGCGTCGCGGACCGCGATCGAGTAGTGCGTCCACGCGCCGGCGTTGAGCACCACCGGGTGACCGCCGTCGGCCGCTTCGTGTAGCCAGCCGACCATTTCGCCTTCGTGGTCGGTCTGCCGGACCTCGACCTCGATCCCCAGCTCCTCGCCTGTTTCGACGCACAGCGCCGCGAGGTCGGCGTGCGTCGTCGAGCCGTAGACCGACGGCTCGCGCTTGCCGAGCCGGCCGAGGTTGGGGCCGTTGAGCACGAACGCCTTCACAGCAGCACGCTCCCGCCGCTGCGGGTCGGCTCCACCGCGATCGCCGAGTACGCGGCCGCGAGCAGCGACGGGTCCGGGCCCTCCAGGCGGCCGGGCTTGGCGAGCGCGTCGAGGACGACGAACCGCAGCGCGCCCGAGCGGGTCTTCTTGTCGCCCTTCATGGTTTCCAGCAGCTGCGGCAGCGCGTCGGCGTCGTACGTCGTCGGCAGGCCGAGCAGCTTCAGCACCGAGGCGTGGCGCTCGGCCGTGGCGTCGTCGAGGCGCCCGGCCAGCCGCGCCAGCTCGGCGGCGAACACCAGGCCCACGCTGACCGCGGCGCCGTGGCGCCACCGGTACCGCTCGCGGCGCTCGATGGCGTGGCCGAGGGTGTGGCCGTAGTTGAGGATCTCCCGCAGATCGGACTCGCGCAGGTCGGCGGCGACGACGTCGGCCTTGACCTGGATGGACCGCCGGACCAGCTCGGCCAGCACCTCGCCGGTCGCGTCGAGTGCCGCGGCCGGGCCGGCCTCGATCAGCTCGAGGATCCGCGGGTCGGCGATGAAGCCGGCCTTGACGACCTCGGCCATCCCGGCGACCAGCTCGTTCGGCGGCAGCGTCTCCAGCGTGGCGAGGTCGACGAACACCGCGCTCGGCTCGTGGAACACCCCGACGAGGTTCTTGCCGGCGTCGGTGTTGATGCCGGTCTTGCCGCCGACCGAGGCGTCGACCATGCCGAGCAGCGTGGTCGGCACGTTGACCAGCCGGACCCCGCGCATCCACGTGCCCGCGACGAACCCGGCGAGGTCGGTGACGGCGCCGCCGCCGAGGCCGACCACGGCGCCGCGCCGGTCCAGCCCGATCCGGCCGAGCACCTCCCAGCAGAAGCCCGCGACGGTCAGCGCCTTGCCGTCCTCGGCGTCCGGGATCTCGACGCGGTGGGCGTCGAGGCCCGCGGCGTTGAGCTCGTCGCGGATGGCTTCGGCGGTGGTGGTCAGCGTGGGCGGGTGGATCAGCGCGATCTTCGAGGCGTCGGCCAGGTGCTCGGTGAGGTCGCCGAGCAGGCCGCGCCCGATCACGACGTCGTAGGGCTGGGCGGTGGCGACGGTGATCCGCACCGGATCGGACACGGGGTGACTCACTCCTTGGCTTCGGCGGGAACGGCGAGCTCCGCCACGAGGTGCGCGACGATCTCGGGGGGCGTCCGGTCGTCGGTGACGATCTCGACGGTGGCGACCTCGCGGTAGACGGGCACCCGCTCGTCGAGCAGTTTCTTGAAGGTGGCGCGGGGGTTCACCCCGGCCAGCAGCGGCCGCGCGCTCGACAGGCCGGTGCGTTGCACACCCGCCGCGAGGCCGACGTTGAGGAACACGACGGTGTGCTCGGCCAGCCGGGCCCGGGTGCCCGGCGTCAGCGGCGCGCCGCCGCCGAGGGAGAGCACGCCGTCGTGCTCCGCGAGCGCCGTCGCGACCGCTTCTTCTTCCAGGGCGCGGAAAGCGGGTTCGCCGTCGTCCGCGAAAATGTCGGAGATGCTGCGCCCGGCGCGCGCGACGATGTCGTCGTCGCTGTCGCGGAACCCGACGCCGAGCGCGGCCGCCAGCAGCGGCCCGACCGTGCTCTTGCCCGAGCCGGGCGGGCCGACGACCACCGCGCGCGGACTCACCACCGCTCCTCGAGCGCCTTGAGGTAGGCCTCGGCGTTGCGCTTGCTCTCGGCGAGCGAGTCGCCGCCGAACTTCTCGAGCGCGGCGTCGGCGAGGATGAGCGCGACGACCGATTCCAGCACGACCCCGGCGCGCGGCACGGCGCAGACGTCCGACCGCTGGTGGATCGCGACCGCGGGCTCGCCGGTCTTGACGTCTACTGTGGACAGTGCTTTGGGGACGGTCGAGATCGGCTTCATGGCCACCCGGACCCGCAGCGGCTCGCCGTTGGTGATGCCGCCTTCGAGGCCGCCCGCGCGGTTGGACCGGCGGGTGACGCCGACCGGGCCGGTGCCGCGGTCGATCTCGTCGTGCGCCTGGCTGCCCCAGCGGCGTGCGGTGGTGAAGCCGTCGCCGACCTCGACGCCCTTCATCGCCTGGACGCCCATCAGCGCGCCCGCGAGGCGGGCGTCGAGCCGGCGGTCCCAGTGGACGTGCGAGCCGAGGCCCGGCGGGAGGCCGTAGGCGAGGACCTCGATCACGCCTCCGACGGTGTCGCCCGCCTTCCGCACGGCGTCGACCTCGGCGACCATGGCGTCGGTGCCTTCCTGGCTGAAGGAGCGCACCGGGCTCTCGTCGATGGCGGCCAGGTCGCCCGGCTGCGGGAGCGGGCCTTCGGGCGCGTCGGCCCCGCCGATCGAGACGACGTGGCTGAGGATTTCGACGTCGAGCAGCTGCTTGAGGAAGTTGCGGGCGACGGTGCCGAGCGCGGTCCGCGACGCGGTCTCGCGGGCGCTGGCGCGTTCCAGGACGGGACGGGCCTCGTCGAAGCCGTACTTCTGCATGCCGGGCAGGTCCGCGTGGCCGGGGCGGGGCCGGGTGAGCGGTTCGTTGCGCGCGAGGCCTTCGAGGATCTGGGGGTCCACCGGGTCGGCCGCCATGACCTGCTCCCACTTGGGCCACTCGGCGTTCTCGATGTGCACGGCGACCGGGCCGCCCTGGGTGAGACCGTGGCGGACGCCGCCGAGGAACTCGATGTGGTCGGTTTCGAACCCCATCCGCGGGCTGCGGCCGAACCCGAGGCGGCGGCGGGCCAGCTGCTCGGTGACGTCGGCGGTGGTGACGGCAACGCCCGCGGGCATCCCTTCGAGCACGGCGGCCAGCGCGGGTCCGTGCGATTCACCTGCGGTGATCCAGCGCAACATGGGCTCAATCCTGTCACGGCCGCGGCACGGGCCGGGACATGCCTCCGCTCACCCGGCACGGGAGGAGAGCCGGGCGGCCGGTTCGCCCACCCGGAGGGGGTCGGTCCGCGTACCCAGGCGGACGACACGCGTGCCTGGATGGACGACACGCGTGATCAGAGGGTCAACTCACGTGATTGGAGGGTCGACACGGCGGCTGTGCGCGTGTCGACCCTCCAATCACGCGTGTCGACCCTTCAATCACGGGTGTCGGCTGCTCGATCACGGGTGGGTGGCTCATCCGGGGCCCCCTGCGGCCCGGATGAGCCACCGGCTCAGAGCGTCAGCCGGAGGAGGGGGAGGCCGTCGGCCAGGCGGACTTCGAGGGCCGCCAGGTCCGCCTGGTGCACGGCCGTGCCGATCGACAGGCGGGCCGTGTTGTCCGGGAGGGCCTTCCAGGTCGCCAGCCGGGTCTCCACGCCCGAACGCGAGATCGCCACCAGGACGTACTCGCCGCCGCTGCGGCCGCCCGTGTAGCTGCACGACATGTCGACCTGGGTGCCCCAGTCGAACGCCGCCAGGCGGGCGTCCGCGCGGACCGGGAACTGCCCCAGCGCCGTCATCGCCACCGAAGGCGGCGGCGCGGGCGCGGGCAACGGAGAAGGAGCCGAGGCCACCACCGCCAGCGCCACGCAGGCCGACACCGCCAGCGCCGCCGACGCGGACGTCACGGCGAGCCGGATCCGGCGGCCGCGCCGCACCCGCCGCAGCACCACCGGGAGCAGGTCCGGCGGGGGCGGACCGGGGTCCGGCAGCGACGCCGGCGCGTCCACCCTGGCCAGCAGGCCGGGCAGCCCCGCCAGCTCGCGCACCGAAGCCGCGCACCGGTCGCACGTGCGAAGGTGCTCCTCGAAGCGCTGGCGGTCCTCGGGGGCGAGCGCCCCGAGCACGTACGCGGCGTCGAACGTCGCGAAAGGATCCTCGCTCACTGGGTCACTCCCCTCTCCTCCAGCACCAGGCGGAGCGCGCGCAACGCGTAGTGCGTACGCGACTTGACCGTCCCTTCGGCCACCCCCAGCTTCAGCGCCGCGTCGGCGACGGAATACCCCTGGAAGTAGCACAGCAGCAGCACCTCGCGGTGCCGTTCCGACAGCTCGGCCAGCGCCTCGGCGACCAGCCAGCCCTGCACCGCGCGGTCGGTGCCGTCGGCGACCACGCGGTCCGGCGGTCGGTCGGTCGGCACCTCCGACCGGGCCGACGCCGACCGCCAGCCGTCGATGGCGATCCGCCGGGCCACCGTGAACAGCCACGCCCGCGCCGAGCCCTGCGACTGGTCCAGCACCGCCGGCGAGCGCCAGGCCCGCAGCAGCGTCTCCTGGACGACGTCCTCGGCCCGGATCCGGTCGCCGGAGGTCAGGTGGAGGGCGTAGGACCACAGCGCCGCCGCGTGGTCCTCGTGCAGCGCGCGCATGAGCGCCTCTTCGGCGACTTCTCCCACGAACTCAGGCCGCGACCCGGCGCCGGTCCTTCACGAACAGCAGCGCCAGACCGCCCACGATGCAGACCGCCTCGGTGATGACGCCCCAGTACTCCGGCTGGCTGTTGAACTGGTCGTGGTTGCCCATGAACCCGACCGTCGCGGCCAGCACGTACGCGCCGAGCGTGAGCGCCCCGAAGCCGACCGCGCCCAGTGCCGGCAGCCAGTGCCGCCAGGCCAGGACCGCGATCGCCAGCACCAGCCCGGCGATCGCGTCGAGCAGGAACAGCGTGCCGGTCAGGCCGGGGTAGTCCTGCGTCCACAAGAAGTAGTGCACGCCCGCCGAGCCGAGCAGCGCGGCCGCCACGACGATGCGTAGAACCCAACTCACCATGATCGTTCCTCCACTCCACACCCACTCCGGTACATACACGGAGCAGGGGGCGATCCGGTTCACCGGAAATTGAACCGAACGGGTGGCGATCCCGTTGATAAGGGCATGACAGCCGAACTGCACTCCCGCCGCACCGTCCTGTCCACCGGTGCCGCCGTTGCCGGTGCCGCCGTCGGCGCCGTCGCCCTCACCGCCTGCTCGTCGGAACCGAACGGCAAGTCGGGCACCGCGCAGGCCCCGATCGCCGCCGGGACGCCGCTGGTCGCGCTGGCCGAGGTGCCGGTCGGGCAGGCGAAGGCGGCGAAGGCCCCGGACGGCTCCGACGTGATCGTGGCCCGGACGTCCGAGTCGGCCTGCGCCGCGTTCAGCGCGGTGTGCACGCACCAGGGCTGCACCGTGACGCCGAAGGGCGCCGACCTGGTCTGCCCGTGCCACGGTTCGGTGTTCAACGCGCTCACCGGCGAGGTCAAGCAGGGCCCGGCGAACAAGCCCCTGCCGAGCGTGCCGGTCAAGGTGGAGAACGGGAAGGTCGTCACCGGCTGACGAGCCGGGCGCGCGAACGGGCCCTTGTGGAGCGTCCACAAGGGCCCGTTCGCTCGCTTTTCGGGGGTCCGGGTGGCGAAGCCCCCGGCCCGGGGCGAAGCCCCGGTTGTCACCGTGTGACAGCTGAAGCTCAGGCGTCCCAGGCGAAGAGCCGGTCGCCGGCGGCGACCTCGCGCTCGGTGTCCAAACCGGACAAAACCTCCGCCGAGGCGTCCAGCGCGACGACCGGGACGATCGCCGAGTAGCCCGCCGCGGTCACCGCCTCCGGGTCCCAGCTGACGATCGGCTGCCCGGCCCGCACCTGCTCGCCCTTGACGACGTGCAGCGTGAAGCCCTCGCCCTTCTCCTTGACCGTGTCGATCCCGAGGTGGACCAGCACGGCCTTGCCGTCCTCGGTCGCGACGACGTAGGCGTGCGGGTGCAGCGTCGCCACCGTGCCGTCGACCGGCGCGACCGCGTCCGACCGGCCGCCCGTGGGCTGCACCGCGATGCCCGGGCCGACCATCGCCTGCGCGAAGACCGGGTCGGGGACCTCGGTGATCGGCACCACGCGCCCGGCGACCGGGCTGAGGATGTCGAAGCTCACAGCAGGTCCTCGATGTCGCTGGCGATGGTGTCCGCCTCCGGCCCGACGATCACCTGCAGCGCCGACGACCCCATCTTGACCACGCCCATCGCGCCGGCCTTCTTCAGCGCCGCCTCGTCGACGAGGCTCATGTCCTCGACCTCGCAGCGCAGCCGCGTGATGCAGCCCTCGATCTCGGTGAGGTTCTCCGTGCCGCCGAGTGCGGCGAGGATCTTCTCGGGCCTGTCATCCGCCATCGCGGTCTCCTTGATCACTGTTTGTTCCCAACCTGACGCGAACCGCGTGTCCACCTGTACTACGCCGATCGTCGGCATGCACCCCGCCGCGGGCCACGAACGGATAACGGTGGTTGACACCCGTCCGCACGGCGGAGCATCCTGCCCCATCAGATCATTGGTCTAGACCGGAACGTACCAATGTTCCGGGCCGGACGCGAGCACCGGTCCCCGGTGGCGCGAGAACGAGGAGGGTGACGCCGATGAGCGCGGCCGCGCACGTCCCGCCGCCCGACAAGGTTGTCAACGGGCCCACGCCCAAGCACGCCCAGCTGCGGGAAATCCTCCGCCGCACGGTGGAGCGCGAGCTCCCGCCGGGTGCGCCGATCCCGTCGGAACGCGAGCTGGCCCAGCGCTACGGCGTGTCGCGGCTCACGGTCCGGTCGGCGATCGGCAAGCTGGTCGAGGAGGGCCTGCTCGCCCGGGTCCGCGGCAAGGGCACGTTCACCGCGGCCCGGCGGATGGAGCTGCAGCTCTACCTGATGTCGTTCACCGACGACATGCGGAGGCGGGGGCTGACCCCGACGACCGAGGTGGTCTCCGCGGCCACCGAGGTGCCGCCCACCGCCTCGGCGCACGCCCTCGGCCTGGCCGAGGGCGCGTCCGCGCACCACCTGGTGCGCCTGCGCCACGCCGACGGCGTGCCCCTGGCCGTCGAGCGCGGCTGGTACCACGCGGGCCGGGCTCCCGGCCTGCTCGGGCTCGACCTGACCCAGTCCATTTACGCGCAGCTGGCCGAGACGTACGGTGTGCGTCCCGACCAGGCGTGGCAGACGGTCTGGGCCGAAGGCGCGGACCGCGAGACGGCCCGGCTGCTCGGCATGCGTGCCGGCAGCCCCCTGCTCGTGTTCCGGCGGGTCTCCAGCGCAGGCGGCGACCCGATCGAAGACATCACGTCCTGGTACCGGGGAGATCACTACCAGGTGACCATGCAGTTGGACCGGAACACCCCGGAGCCCGGTCAACCACCCCACTATGGAGGATCCAGATGAGCACCACCACCGCGGAGGGGGCGAAGAAGGGCGGCGGAGGTCTCGCCGGCCTGCAGCGCTTCGGCCGCAGCCTCATGCTCCCCATCGCCACGCTCCCTGCGGCGGGCATCCTGCTCCGGTTCGGTCAGGACGACCTGCTCGGCAAGGACGGCCTCGGCTGGGACAAGGTAGCCGCCGTCATCGGCTCGGCGGGCAACGCGCTCTTCGACTTCCTGCCCCTGCTCTTCGCGATCGGCATCGCGGTCGGCTTCGCCCGCAAGGGTGACGGTTCGACGGCCGTGGCGGCGGCGGTCGGCTGGGTCGTCTTCAACCGGGTGATCCAGGCCATCGCGCCGGTCAGCAGCCAGGTGGGCTACAAGCCCGCGTGGGACAGCTCGCCGCTGCACTGGCCGTACAGCGTCCTGACCGGCATCGTGTCCGGTATCGTCGCGGCCCTGCTGTGGCAGCGGTACCACCGGATCAAGCTGCCCGCGTGGCTGGCGTTCTTCGGTGGGCGGCGGTTCGTCCCGATCATCACCGCCTTCACCATGATCATCCTGGGTGTCATCTTCGGCATCGTCTTCAAGTGGGTCGACGCGGGCATCCAGAACCTCGGTGAGGCGATCGTCGGCCAGCCGGTCGTCGGTGGCGGCATCTACGGCTTCTTCAACCGCCTGCTCATCCCGGTCGGTCTGCACCAGCTGCTGAACGTCCCGATGTGGTTCATCTTCAACGGTGGCGACCTGACCAACTTCTTCAACCACGTGCAGGGCTCGGGCATCTTCATGACCGGGTTCTTCCCGATCTTCATGTTCGCCCTGCCGGCCGCGGCGCTCGCGATCTGGCAGACCGCCCGCCCCGCGCAGAAGAAGATCGTCGGCGGTGTGATGATCGCGGCCGCGCTGACCTCGTTCATCACCGGTGTCACCGAGCCGATCGAGTTCTCGTTCATGTTCGTGGCGTGGCCGCTGTACATCTTCCACGCGATCATGACCGGCGTTTCGCTGGCGCTGGTGAACGCCCTGGACATCCACCTCGGCTTCTCCTTCTCCGCGGGCGGGATCGACTTCCTGCTCAACTCAAGCCTGGACACCGCGCACAAGGCGTGGCTGCTCATCCCGATCGGGCTGGTCTTCGGGGTGATCTACTACTTCGTGTTCCGGATCGTCATCACGAAGTGGAACCTGCGCACCCCGGGCCGCGAGGACGACTCGATCGAGGCGGACCTCGACCGGACGGCCGCGAAGTAACATCACCACCGATGTAACCGAAAGCGAGGACGAACATGCCGGAGAAACGCGTCGCCGTGGCCAGCAAGGTGGGCCTGCACGCCCGGCCGGCCGCGCTGGTGGCGAAGGCGGCCGCGGCGCAGCCCGTCGCGGTGCAGATCGCCAAGGCCGGCGGAGACCCGGTGGCCGCCGGCAGCGTGCTCAACCTGATGACGCTGGCCGCCGGGTACGGCGACGAGGTCGTCATCAGCGCCGAGGGCGAGGGCGCCGAGGAGGCCGTGGAAGCGGTCGCCCAGCTCGTCGCCACCGATCTCGACGCCTGACGAACACCCGCGAAGGCCCCCGCACCGGTCCCCGACACCGGTGCGGGGGCCTTCGTTTCGTAGGGTGGGCGCATGGAGAGCGTGCGCCTGATCGACGAGTGGCCGGTGGACAACGCCGCGACGGCCGTGGTGACGGCGGACGGGAGCGTCGCCGGCCGCCACGGTGACACCGCGCGCAAGTTCCGGCTCGCCTCGGTTTCCAAGCCGCTGACCGCCTATACCGCGCTGATCGCGGTCGAGGAAGGCGTCGTCGAGCTCGGCACGCCGGCCGGGCCCGAGGGCTCGACCGTGCGGCACCTGCTGGCCCACACCTCCGGGCTCGCCTTCGACGCGCACAAGGCGATGGCCGCCCCGGGCACGCGGCGGCTCTACTCCAACGCCGGGTTCGAGCAGCTCGCCGACGCGCTGGCCGAGCACTCCGGCATCCCCTTCGCGCAGTACCAAGCCGAAGCGCTGTTCACCCCGCTCGGCATGACCTCGACGGCACTCGAAGGCTCGCCCGCCGCCGACGTCGTGTCCACTGTGGACGACCTGGCCGCGTTCGCCGCCGAGCTGCAGGCCCCGAAGCTGCTGGACCCGGCCACCGTCGCCGAGGCGACGGACGTCGTGTTCCCCGGACTTTCCGGCGTGTTGCCCGGTTTCGGGCACCAGAAGCCCAACGACTGGGGCCTCGGCTTCGAAATCCGCGACCACAAGAGCCCGCACTGGACCGGGGCGAACAGCTCGCCGCGGACGTTCGGGCACTTCGGCCAGTCGGGCACGTTCCTCTGGGTCGACCCGGACGCGGGCGCGGCCTGCGTCGCCCTCACCGACCGCGCGTTCGGCCCCTGGGCCGCCGAAGCCTGGCCGCGCTACACCGACGCCGTGCTGGCGGAACTGGGCGCGTGAAGCGGGTCTTCCTCGCGGTCCTTCTGCTGCTCGCCGCCTGCAGCGCGCCCCAGGCCGCGCCCGCACCCGCCCCCTCCGCGGAAGCACCCGAGCCTCCCCCGGTGCTCGGCACGAACGGCGCCGCGGTCCCGGCGCTGCACTGGACGTCCTGCCACGGGCCGTTCCAGTGCGCGGCCGCGGCCGTGCCGCTGAGCTACCGCGAGCCCCGTGGCGCCACGATCTCGCTGTCGGTGGTCCGGCTGCCGGCGGGCGACCCGGGACGGCGGCTCGGCTCGCTGTTCTTCAACTTCGGCGGCCCGGGCACGGACGGCGTCGGCGAGCTGACCCGGTTCGCCGCCCGCTACCCGCCGGAGCTGCGGGCCCGGTTCGACCTGGTGAGCTTCGACCCGCGCGGGATCGGCGGGTCGGCGCCGATCGGCTGTGCGAGTCCGGACCAGCCGGCCGGGTCCCCGATCAGGCAGCCGGACGCGTTCTTCGCCGCGAGCGCGGCCACCGGCAAGGCCTGCGCGGCCTCGGGCGACCTGCTGAGCCACCTCTCCACGGCGAACGTCGCGCGGGACATGGAGCTGCTGCGCCAGGCCATCGGGGACGCCTCGCTGAACTTCTACGGGTACTCCTACGGCACCTACCTGGGCGGCACGTACGCGAACCTGTTCGGGGACAAGGTCCGCGCGATGACCCTCGACGGCACGCTCGACCTCGTCGCGAACGCCACCGGCCGGCCGGGCCAGGCGAAGCAGCCGGTGGACGTGCGGGCCGACGTCGCCGGCGCGCAGCAGCAGGAACTGGACCGGTTCTTCGCGGCGTGCGCGGCGGCCGGGCCGAAGTGCGCCTTCTCCGCGGGCGATCCGAAGCGGAAGTTCGCCGGGATCTTCGCCCACGCCTCCCGCGGCCCGGGCGTCGGCTCCCTGATGAAGACCGTCACCAGCGCGCTCTACCAGTCCGGCCGGTGGAAGCGGCTCGCCCAGACCCTGGCCGCGATGCCGGCGGATCCGGGTCCCGCGGCGCCGGTGCTCGACCCGTACGTGCCGACGCACTCCCCCGGCTTCCTGGCCGTCCAGTGCGTCGACAGCGACAACCCGCAGTCGCCCGCGGACTACGCCGCGCTGGCCACGACGGAAAGCGCGCGGCAGCCGTACTTCGGGCTGAGCGCGGTGTATTCGATGGCCCAGTGCGTCGGCTGGCCGGCCCACGACGAAGACCGGTACACCGGACCGTGGAACCGGCCGCGGAAGAACCCGATCCTGGTGCTGAACAACCGGTTCGACCCGGCGACCCCGCTGCACAACGCGGAGGCGACGGCGGCGGAACTGGGCGACGGCCGCGTGCTCGTCGTCGACGGCTACGGCCACACGTCCCTGGACGCCCCGAGCACGTGCGCCTCGGCGGCCGTCGTGCGCTACCTGACGGAGCTGGCCGCCCCGGCGCCGGGGACGACCTGCGCACCGGACGCGGTTCCCTTTCCCTGAGGGAAATTCGCCGACCGGACGTGATGCCCAACGGCCCGGCCGGGACAGGGTCCAAAGACCCTGCCGCGGACCGGGCGCGGGTGGTGTCATCGAAGGGTGCAGGCCCGCCGCAGGGCCGGTGCGGGGACCTCGGGCCCCGGCGGGCCGCACACCTTCTTCACTCCATGACGCGGATCGGCGCACCCGCTTGGTAGGCCGCGATGTCCTCGACCGCGTCGCCGTAGAAGATCTCGTAGACCTCCCGGGTGACGAAGCCGATGTGCGGGGTCAGGACCGCGTTGTCGAGTGTCCTCAGTGGATGGTCGGCGGGGAACGGCTCGGTGTCGTAGACGTCCAGCGCGGCCGCGCGGATCTCCTTGCGGCGCAACGCGTCCACCAGCGCCGCCTCGTCGACGATCGGGCCGCGCGAGGTGTTCACCAGCAGCGCCGTCGGCTTCATCGCGGCGAATTCGGCCGCCCCGACCAGGCCGCGGGTGCGCTCGCCGAGCACCAGGTGGATGGACAGCACGTCCGACCGCGCGAACAGCTCGTCCTTGGTCACCGCGGTGACGCCGTGCGGGTCCGCCTTCTCCTGGGTCAGGTTCTGGCTCCAGGCGATGGTCTCCATCCCGAAGACCTGCCCGATCTTCGCCGCGCCCGCGCCCAGCCTGCCCAGGCCGAGCAGGCCGAGCGTCTTGCCGTGCAGCATGGTGCCGACGGACGTCTGCCAGCCGCCCTCGCGCATCGAGCGGAACTCCTGCGGCAGGTTCCGCGACGCGGCCAGGATCAGCGCCCAGGTGTGCTCGGCGGTCGGCTCCCCGATGTAGCCGGTGGCGGACACGACGACACCGTTTCGGCGCGCGGCGGCCACGTCGATGGCCGCGTTCCGCTTGCCCGTGCTGACCAGCAGCTTCAGGTCGGGCAGCGCGTCGAGCACCTCGGCCGGGAACCGGGTGCGTTCGCGCATCGCGACCACCGCTTCGAAGCCCTGCAGCTGCTTGACGACGTCGGTCAGGGGTTCGGTGAAGACCGTGATGTCGGCCTTGAGCGAGTCCCAGTCGCCGAAGGTGAGGGCGACGTTCTGGTAGTCGTCGAGAATCGCGATCCGCATGACCTCACCGTAGTAGGTGGGCGCGTCAGCCGGTGGCGGGCGGCTCGCCGGGGAAGAGGATCGGGCTGAGCAGGTACCGCGTGCGGTCGGGGGTGGCCGGGTTGGCCAGCCGCGGGAGGATCGCGGCCCGCAGTTCGGCGACCATGGCGATGAGCTCGTCCTCGCTCAGCCAGATCGCGTGCTGCTGGTAGCCGACGGGGTCGGCGGACGGGTCGGTGCCGTCGCGGTCGAGGTAGGCGTTGAACTCGGCGACCAAGGTCGCGACCGCTACCGCGAACCCGCGCCGGTGGTCCTCGGCTGTCATCGACGCGGCCGTGCCACGGTCGATCGACGCCCGGTCCCGGCGCAGCCGGTAGTGCCGCTCGACCGCGCCGCGGACCCGGCGTTCGCCGGCCACCTCCAGGACGCCGCCGGCGGCGAGCTGGTCGACGTGCCGGTAGAGCATGGCTTTCGAGACGTCCGGCAGGAGGGCGCCGAGCTGGGCGGTGGTGAGCGTCCGCTCGCCACGCAGCGCGTGCACGATCCGCAGCCGCACCGGGTGCCCCAGGAGTTCCAAGGTGTCCACCCCCCAATGTTCTCATGACGTGATACCGTTCGCAAAACACGAGAACGATGGGGGCGGATGATGAGCACGGATCCGGCGGTGGTCGCCCGGACGGTCGTCGACCTGACGGCGGCGGGACGATTTGCGGAGGTCGAGCAGCGGTTCGCGCCGCGGCTGCGGGCGGCGGCGTCGGCCGGGACGCTCCGGGTCGGCTGGGAAACCGAGCTCGCCAAGACCGGGCCGGTCCGGGCGATCGGCACCCCGCTGAGCGAGCCGCCCGCGGCGGGGCTGGTCCGGGTGAGCGTCCCGGTGACCTGCGAGCGCGGGGGCCTCACGGTGGTGATGTCGGTCGACGACGCCGGCCTGCTGCACGGCCTGCGGCTCGCGCCGCCGACCGGCCCGTCCTGGGTGCCTCCGGCCTACGCCGAGGCGGACCGGTTCACCGAGCACGAGGTCACCGTCGGCACCGGCCCGCTCGCGGTGCCGGGCACGCTCACTGTTCCCCGGGGACGTGGCCCGTGGCCGGCGGTGGTGCTGCTCGCCTCGGGACCTGCCGACCGCGACCTGACGACCGGACCCAACAAGCCGTTCAAGGACCTGGCGTGGGGGCTGGCCTCCCGCGGCGTCGCGGTGGCCCGGTTCGACAAGGTGACCCACGTCCACCCGGAGACCGGTTCCGCACCCGGCTTCACGATGGCCGACGAGTACGTGCCCCACGCGCTCGCCGCCGTCCGCCTGCTGCAGGAGCAGGAGGCAGTGGCCCCGGCGCGGGTGTTCGTCCTGGGACTCAGCGGCGGGGGCAAGGCGGTGCCCCGGGTCGCGGCCGCCGAGCCGTCGATCGCCGGCCTGATCAGCCTGGCCGGCGACACGCTGCCGCTGCCCCGGGCGGCCGTCCGGGTCGCCCGCTACCTGGCCGAAGTGGCCCCGGGCCCGGCCACCTCGGCGGCGGCCGAGTCGGTCGCGCGGCAGGCGGCGCTCGTCGAAAGCCCCGAGCTGTCACCCTCGACGCCGGCCGCGGACCTGCTGTTCGGCTGGCCGGCCTCGTACTGGCTGGACCTGCGCGGCTACGACCCGGTGGCGACCGCCGCCGCCCTGGACAGGCCGGTGCTCATCCTGCAGGGCGGCCGCGACTACCAGGTGACCGCGGCCGGCGACCTCGTGCGCTGGCAGGAGGGCCTGGCCGACCGGCCGGACGTCACGATCCGCGTCCACGAGGCCGCCGACCACCTGTTCTTCCGCGGCGAGGGACCCTCCACACCGGCCGGTTACGAGGCACCGCAGCACGTCGACCCGGCCGTGGTCACCGACATCGCGGCCTGGATTTCGGCGCGCTAGCGAACGACCACGTCCACCCGGACCAGGTGGTGGTCGGAGGCGTCGGTCAGCCGCGACAGCGGGTCGGACGGGACCGGCCAGAACACCTCGGCGCACCCGGGCACCAGCCCCTTCGACGGCAGCACGTAGTCGGTCCGCAGGTTGCCCGGCGCGACGTCGTTGAAGTCGCCGGTGTCGAAGAACGGGTCGCTCTTCTGGCCGGTGTTCGCGCCGCCCTGGGCCTGCGCCGCGAGCACCGCGCCCCGGCTGCCCGGGTGGGTCTCGATGACGCGCCGCGCGTGCAGCCCATACTGGCCCTCGAAGGTGCCGGAGCCCTGGGCGTCGTTGCCGCCGCCGACCGTGCCGCTGCGGTCGAGGTCGAAGCCGGTGGGCACGCCCGTGCTGGCCGATCGCCAGGTAGTTCTTCCGGAAGAGGTCGGCCGCGTTGCCGGGGACGTAGTCGAACTCGTTGATCAGCTGGACGTCCGCACGGTTGCGCTGGATCACCTCGGCGACTTCCTGCGCCTGGGCGTTGCCCGGCGTCGAGAGGTCGGCGACGAGCTGCCCGGCGGCCGCGCGGTTCAGCGAAGCGTTGAAGGTGGCGAAGCGGACGTCGGCCCCGAAGCTCGCGGAAGCGGTGCCGGAAATCAGCCGTCCGGGTGAGCAGCAGGTGAACGGGCGACGTGACTCAGCCCTCTTGAACACGTTCAAAAGCAGCGCTACCGTCTCCCTTGAACACGTTCAAAAATGGAGGGAAACCATGGACCCGATAGTCCTCGCCTACGCGCTCTACCTGCTGATCAGCATCCCGCTGACGGTGCTCGTCGCCCGGACGCTGAGCAAGCACGGCCGCACCTTCCTCACCGAGGTCTTCGCCGACAGCCCCGGCCTGGCCCATGCCGTCAACCAGCTGCTGGTCGTCGGCTTCTACCTGATCAGCCTCGGCTTCGTGACGCTCTTCCTGACCAGCAACAGCTTCGTGGTCAGCGCCCGCGACGTGTTCGAGATGCTGTCGGTCAAGATCGGCACCGTCGCGCTCGTCCTCGGCGTCATGCACCTGTTCAACGTCCTGGTGTTCAACGGCATCCGGCGCCGCCACCTGGCCCCGAAGCCCGCGCCGGTACCGCTCCCCTACCCCGGCGTGCCGCAGGTCCCGCCCTTCCCGGCTCCCTGACGGCGGCGGCGCTAACGTGCAGCGCGTGGCCAAGAGCGAGGAAACGCGGTCCCTGATCGTCACGACCGCGATGCGGCTGTTCACCGAGAACGGCTACGACCGCACGACGATGCGCGCGATCGCCGCCGAGGCGGGGGTTTCCGTCGGGAACGCCTACTACTACTTCTCGTCCAAGGAACAGCTGATCCAGGGCTTCTACGACGAGATGGCCACGCAGCACCTGACGGCGGCCAGGGCGCTGCTGACCGGCCGCCCCGGCTTCGCCGACCGGCTCAAGGCCGTGCTGTTGTGCTGGCTCGACATCGCCGAGCCCTACCACCGCTTCGGCACGCAGTTCTTCGTCAACGCGGCCGACCCGGAGTCGCCGCTGAGCCCGTTCAGCGACGACTCCTCGGCCGCCCGGGAAGCGTCGATCGGCCTGATGCGCGAGGTCGTCGACGGCTCCGACGTCAAGCTCGACCCGGAGCTGCGGGACCAGCTGCCGGAGCTGCTCTGGCTGTTCCAGATGGGCGTGGTGCTGTTCTGGGTCCACGACCGCTCGGCCGGCACGAAACGCAGCCGGCTGCTGGTCGAGCGCAGCGTCCCGCTGCTGGCCCGGCTGGCCGCGCTCTCCCGGCTGCGGGTGTTCCGCCCGGTCAGCCGGGAGATCGTCGACCTGATCCACGACCTCGCTAAGCGGGACTGACTGCGCGTAACACTTCGAGGGCCGACAGCGACCTCCACGTGATCCGTCCCAGCACTGCGGGACAGCTCTCACTCAGAGACGGAGACCGAGGTGCCGCCGAGTCTTGCGCAGGTGATCCCCTACGCGTCGGGACTGATCGTCACAGTGGCCGGCCTCGTCTACCAACGACGCAAATACTTGAAGTCCCTCACCCGCGATCTCGGTCTCGAAACCTTCCCGCAGTATGTTCTCCGGGGAGTCGGCTCACGGATCACCCGGCACCTGCGCCCACGGATCGCCGCACGGCTCAGCCTGCGCGACTTCGCCCTGAACCGGCTTGCCGCGAGCCAGAACCGCCTGCCCGTACCCGCCGCGATACCTGTCGAACTCGTCCTGGACGACATGTTCGTTCCGCTGACCGCCACCGCGTCCGATCGAAGCAGGATGTCGGCGACGAAGATCGTGCAGGGCGAATACCGCCGGATCCTGCTCGTGGGAGACCCAGGTTCGGGGAAATCGACGCTCGTGAAGAGGATCTACCGTGACATCTGCCGACGGGCCATCACGGTCGGCGATGTCAGGACTTCGCACATCCCCGTTTTCATCGAGCTGAAGAGCCTCGGTTCGACTGGCAAAACCGCCTCGACGGGCAGTCTGATCACCCTGGTCGAAACGGAGGTCACCTCGGTCAACACCTACGCGAGCAAGGACCTGTTCGACTCGTTCGTGGACGCGGGCCGGATCACGGTCCTCCTCGACGGCTTGGATGAGATCAACACGAGCGAATTCGCCTCCCTATCCGCCGAAATCACGAACCTCTGCGATCACCTCGCCAAGAAACATCTCGCCAACCGCGTGATCGTGACCACCCGGCGTCAGCTTTACGTGAATCTTCCCGCCGACTTCACCGAAGCCTTCGATGCACACTTGACCTTGGAACCCTTCACCGCCGACGACATGTACGAGTTCCTGCGCAAGTGGCCCTACCGCAGCGAGCCGGATCAGAACCTCGCCCGGATCTTCGGCAACCTGTCGGCCCAACCGAACATCCGCAGCATGTGCGAGACACCCTTGATCCTCGCCATGTACGTTGCCACGGACCAGGTCACCGGCGGCGGCGACAGCCTGCCCGAAACGCGGCCGGACTTCTACCGAGCGGTGGTCGACGAACTCCTCGTGCGACGACGAAGCCGGCAGCTCGGCCTGACCACCGGCCTCAACGTCCTGCGCCGGACTCGCCAGCACCTGCTGGGCAAGGTCGCACTCGAGCACCTGCTGGACGGGAACCAGTCCCGGAACGCACTCGACTGGGGCAAGGCCATCTCGATATTCCAGGAGGAAGAGGGCCTCTCGGAGCTGGAGGCCGGAGAACGCATCCGCGAACTTTCCCGCGACACAGGCTTGTTCACCGAAGAGAGACCCGAGGAGACCCTCCGGTTCGGGCACCTGACCTTCTGCGAGTTCCTGGCCGCGGACGCGGTCGATCGCGGAGACGGCCGGACCTGGCGGCGCATCACCCGGGCGATCGAGCAGACCGGCGACGAAGAACGCGGCCACCGGTTCGGCGAACGGCTCGCAGAGGTGATCGTCTTTTCACTCGCTCTCCAGAAGAACGACCGAGTCCGGCAGGAGCGGCTGCTGTGGGCGAGCCGCTCCGGTTCGATCGAACTGGGCCTGCGAGCCGTGATCGACAGCCAGCCCTACGACGACGAAACCGTGATGTCGGAACTCGACCGCATCGCGGACCTTGTCAGCGCCCAGGAGAATCGGGATGACAATTGGTTCCACCTCTTCCGCCTGGTCGCCATCGCCCTCCGGGATCGCGAACTGGCCGAGAGTTCGATAACCGGGCACCGCCCCAGCTATCTCAAGCCTTTCTTCGTGAAGGCAACCGCCGACGCGAAGGTCGGATTCGATCCGCTCTTCCTGTCCTACATGCGGCTCGACCCGGGAGCGGCCGTGGAACTGGCCCGATCCATCGGCATCGAGATGGCCGCAGACCGACCGGATCTCCTGGTCAAGGTGCTCGACGAGCCCGCCGTGCTCGCCCACGCGATCGCCAGGTTCCAGGAGACCAAGGAGGACATGCGGAGGTGGGCACCCATCCTGGCGATCGGCGCCTGCTATCACCCGAGCGTGCGCACGCGGCTGCAGTCGATCAGCCCCAACCTCGCATCAGCGCACGACTGGATTCCGCCCGACAGGGGCCGGAGGACCTGCTGGTACCAGGACTTCGGACTCGAAGACTCCATCCTCGGGGTCGTTCTGGAGGCCGGCTGCAGATGGCCAGGAACGTCAGCCACCTTGAAATTTCTTCAGTCCGTCCGTCCTCGCCGGAATCGCGCGATAGATTTTGCAAAAAAGGCAACGTCACTGACCACGCTTGTCGCACTGATGACAATATCCATCGCTGATTACTTCGCAATAAAAACTGTTTACCCCTCATACGGGCTAACTATTTCGTTGTCCATCCTCCTTGCAACCACAGTCAGCTTTGCCAGTATTTTCAATCTCTTTTGGCGCCGGTTCTTGGTCTTCAAAGTACGACAATTCGGACACCTCTCCGGAAAGAGCCACCTCAGTACACCTCGTCTCTCCTTTTTTTCGACGATCGAGTTGATTTATCGACATCCACATTCGAGCACGTACAGTCTAATCAATCCACCGCCAGCGGAAATGATCCACGGTTCTCGGGTCAATTTATTGCATCATCTCACGAACCCAGCACTCCTGACCCTGAGCCCGAGCAGTCGATTTTTTATTGCCGACATCCTCCTTTCCACACTGGCACGACGCGAGATTGACGCCGATACAATCGAGCTGCCCGACGGCGAAACGCAAATCATCGAGTAAAGCTGATTCACGACCTCGCTAAGAGGGACTGACCGCCCGGAAGTACAGGAACCGCGGCGTGGTCCGCAGGTTTGCCGCCCACCGCGGATCGGCGGCCTCGGCCTCCGGGACCGGCATCGGCTCCACCAGGCGGTCCACCGCGAAGCCCGCGTCGCGGACCGCCTGGAACGTCCAGCTCAGCGGGCGCCGGTGGAAGCGCACGACGTTGCCGGGCGGGAACTCGTCCTCCAGCAGCTCCAGCTCGAAGTAGTTCTCCTTGCCGAACCACCGCCAGTCCTCGCCCGGGTGGTGCACCGAGAACACCAGCACACCCCCGGGCGAGAGCACCCGGCGGAACTCGGCCAGCGCCGGCCCCCAATCCGCCAGGTAGTGCAGCACGAGCGATGCGGTGATGACGTCGATCGAGGCGTCCGGCAGGTCCAGGGGCCGGGTGATGTCCGCGACCTCGAACCGGGCGGTGCCGCCGAACTTCCGGCGCGCGACGGCGATCATGCCCGCGCTGGCGTCGATGCCGAGGACGTCGGCGCCGCGCTCGGCCAGGAGCGCGCTGAGGTGCCCGGCCGCGCAGCCGACGTCCAGCACGCGCCGCCCGGCGACGTCCCCGGCGAGGTCGAGGATCGCCGGCCGGTCGTAGAAGGCGTTGGTGACGGACTTCTCCGCGTGCTCGGCGTAGGCCTCGCTGTGGCCGTCGTACTGCGCGGCCCGCGCGCGGCCGAGGATTTCCTCGACCACCTCCGTCTTGGCGTCGGCGTAGTTCTGGATGTACTTCCACGTCTTCGCCGCGAGTTCGCGCTTCTTCGCCGCGTACAGTTCCAGCTCCTCCGGGTGCGCGCGCAGGCGGTCGCGGAAGAGGCGGTAGCGCGGCGTCTGGCCGTTGCCCGGCGAGTAGACGTGCAGGTTGATGTTCGTGTCCGGACCCTTGAACATCCGGTGCTTCTCCCAGTCGGGCTCCCGGATCGTCAGCCGGTACCCAGCCGCCTCCAGGTCCGGGACGTAGGTGTCTTCGTCGTCGGAGTCCGGCACCTCCAGGAGGATGTCGACGATCGGTTTGGCGCACAGGCCGGGCACCGACGTCGAGCCGACGTGCTCCAGCACCAGCACCCGCTCCCCCAGCACGCCCCGGATCCGCTCGGCTTCACGCTCGAACAGCCGTGGCCATTCCGGGTCGTAGTCGGCGAGGGTGACGGTCGAGTTCAGCTTCGGCGCTTCGCCGACCCACGCGCTCTGGACCTCTTCGTCGCTCAATGCTTCTTGGCCGGTCATTCCGGTTGACCCCCTTCGACAAGGCAGTCCGCCAGATTATCGGCGTGCGCAACCGGTTTTCTCAGTCGATCGGCAGCGGCAGCAGGTTCCCGGTCGCTTCGCGCAGCGCGTCCCGCATCGCCGCCCGCGGGGCCGGGCGGCCGGTGAAGTGCTCGGCCTGGCCGAACGCCTGGTGCAGCAGCATGTCCAACCCGGTCGCGAGCCGTCCCCCGCGCGCCGCGACGGCTTCGGCGAGCGGTGTCGGCCACGGGTGGTAGATGACGTCGAGGACGTGCTCGACCGCGGCGAGGTCGGCGACGTGCGCGGCGACCGCGTCCGGCGGGACGGTGTTCACCAGCACCGCCGCGGACCCGAGTGCCGCGAAGTCCGTGTCGGCCCAGCGCAGGACGTCGACGTCGAGCGCGGCCCGCTTCGCCGCGTCGAGGGTTTCGCCGGCCCGCGCCGGTTCGCGCACGACCAGCCGCACCTGCCGGACGCCGAGGGCGGCGAGCCCGACGACGGCCGCCGCCGCCGTCCCGCCCGCGCCGAGCACGACCGCGGTGTCCGCGGGCGACGGCCGGTAGCCGCCGGCCGCGCGCAGGGCGCCGGTGACGCCCTCGACGTCGGTGCAGTCCGCGAGCCAGCCCGTCGCGGTGCGGACCAGCGTGTTGGCCGCGCCGACGGCGGCCGCGCGCGGCGTCACCTCGTCCGCGTGATCCAGCGCCGTGCGCTTGCCCGGCATGGTGACCGAGAACCCGGCCCACTCCGGGCCGAGGCGCTCGACCAGGCCCGGGAGTTCCTCGGCGCTGGTCTCGATGCGCTCGTAGGTCCAGCCGGTCAGGCCGAGCGCGGCGAACGCGGCGCCGTGCAGCACCGGGGACAACGAGTGCGCCACCGGCTTCCCGAGCACGGCGGCCTTGCGGGGCTCAGATGACACCGCGTTGCCTGGCCAGCTCACGGTTGCGGTTCTGGTCGTCGTTGGTGACACCGAAGCACGAGAGGCCGTTCTTCTCGCACTTCACGAAGTACACCCACTCCCCCTCCGGCGGCTTCACCGCGGCCTTGATGGCGTCCGCGCTGGGCACCGAAATCGGCGTCGGCGGCAGCCCGAGGTTCTTGTACGTGTTGTACGCACCGGCCTTGACGCGGTCGCCTTCGTTGGTCAGCAGCGTCGGCCGGTCGAGCACGTAGTTGACCGTGGAGTCCATCTGCAGCCGCATGGGGATCTTCAGCCGGTTGTAGATGACCCGCGACAGCTTGCCGAAGTCGGCCTTCACGGCCTCGCGTTCGATGATCGAGGCGATGATCAGCGTCTGGTACGGCGTCATGCCCGGGCCGGTCGACTGCGGGCTCAGCTGGGCGTTCTGGATCGCCTCGGCCGAGCTGTGCACCAGCTGCGTGAGGATCTCCTGCGCGCTGGACCCGGGCTTGACGTCGTAGACGCCGGGCGCGATCAGGCCCTCCAGCCGGCGGTCCTTGCGGTCGGCCTTGTTCGCCGGCTCGATCGCCCAGTCCGGCACGCCGAGCTGCTTGAGGTCCGCGGCGTCGACGGCCTTGCGCAGGTCGTCCGCCGAGACGCAGGTGCTCTTGCCGTTGAGCTGCGCGCAGGACGCCTTCGCCATCAGGCTGTACACGCCGGGCGTGACCTTGCCGTCGGGCTGGGTGATGTCGTCGAACTGCGTGTACGGCCGGATTTCCAGCTGGCCGACGCGGGAGGCCGCGTCGGTGATCCGGTCGACCGCGCTGGCCCCGGACATGTGCGACTTCATCACGTAGAAGCCGTGCTGGAGCCGGGCGAGCTTCGGGTTGCCCTCGCCCGCCTTGACGAACGCCTTGGTGCTGGCGACGATCCCCGCCGTGGTGAGCTTCGCGCCGATCGCCGACGTCGTGTCGCCGTCGTCGACCTGGAACACCACGTCGTCGGTGCCCGCGCCGTCGAAGTCGTCGTAGCCGAAGAACCGGTTGAAGCCGTACCAGGCGCCGCCCGCGAGCAGGGCGATCACCGCGATCGCGGCGACCCACCCGAGGGCGCGTTTGCCCTTCTTCTTGCGCGGCTTCTCCGGCTCTTCGTCGTAGTCGTCGTAATCGTCGTCGTACTCTTCGTAGTCCTCGTAGTCGTCGTAGCCGTCTTCGGCGAGTTCTTCCTGCGGCGGTTCGGCCGGGGCCTGCGCCGGGATCACCTCGGTGACCGGCTCATCGCGCCCGGGCGGGACCGGCGGACGGCGGCGCGGCTCGGCGCCGGGCTCGGGCATGCCTGCGGAGCGGTCACCCGGCTGGACGGGCCGCCGGACCGGCGGTTCGGCATCGGGGTCGAGCGCCGCACGGCGCCGCCGGGAGTCGGCGGCCTCGGGCCCACGCCGGCCGGGCGGCGCTTCCATCGGCTCGGCGGCCGGGCCGCGACGGCCCGGGGAGCGCTCGGCCGCATCGGGATCGGTGCGGCGGCGGCGCGAGGGTGCCGGTTCGATGCGCTCGGGCACGGCACGCCGCCGGCCTTCGGCCTCGTCGGGGTCCGGCGCGCCACGCCGCCGGGAGGCTCTGGCCTCGGCGTCGTCCGGGTCGGGGGCCCCGCGTCGCCGCGACGCTCCGGCCTCGTCCGGAGCGCCGCGCCACTGAGGCGCGCTGCTCTCGACGTCCTCGAAATCCGGAGCGCCACGCCGCCGGGACACCCCGGTCTCGTCCGGAGCGCCACGCCACTGAGGCGCGCTGCTCTCGGCGTCGTCGAAATCCGGAGTTCCGCGCCGCCGGGGCACCCCGGCCTCGTCCGGAGCCGGAGCCCCGCGTCGCTGGGGCGGCCGGCTCTCGAAGTCGTCGGGGTCCGGCGCGCCACGCCGCCGGGGCGCCCTGCCCTCGGCGTCTTCCGGGGCTCCGCGTCGCCGGCGGGAGGACCGGCCGGCGCTCTCGTCGGGGTCCGGCGCGATCCGCCGCGGAGCCGGCCTGCCGTCGAGGTCGTCCGGCTCCGGCGCGGCGCGGCGCCGGGGCGGCCTGCCCTCGGCGTCGTCCGGGGCCACGCGACGGCGGCGCGGGGCCGGCTGGTCGATCTCGGAGCCCGAGTCGAGGCCGTGGCGGGCGCGCGCGGCCCGGGCCGGGGCCGCGCGGCGCTCCTGCGGGTCGAACTCCGCGTCGGCCGACGGCAGCGTGCCCGGCGGTTCCAGGCGGCGGCCGGGTTGCGGCGCGCCGCGGCGCGGGTCGTAGCCCGGCGGCTCTTCCCGGCGGGCCCGGCGGGAAGGCTGTGGCAGGTCGTACTCGCCGCTGCGGCGCGGCGGCAGCTCGTGCTGGCCGCTGGGGGTGCGGCGCGGTGCGGGCCGGGACGGCGGCGGGGTGGCCGCGTCCGGCTCGCGCAGTCGCCGGCGCCCGCGTGGGGGCTCAGGTGGCTGCTCGTTCATCGGTCTCCCTCCCGGGCGCGGTGCGCAGCGGCGGCGTCGATCCAGGCCTGCAGGATCTCGACGGCGGCGGCCTGGTCGACCACCGCGCGCTGCTTGCGGCCTTTGACCCCGCGCTGGGAGAGGATGCGGGATGCGGTGACCGTGGTCAGCCGCTCGTCGCCCAGCCGGACCGGCACGGGCGCTATCCGCCCGGCCAGGCGTTCAGAATACGCGATGGCCAGCTCGGCCGCCGGGCCCTGGCGGTTGGCGAGCGTTCTCGGCAGGCCCACGATCACCTCGACCACCTCGTGCTCGGTGACGAGGGCGGCGAGCTGGTCCAGATCACGGTCGTCGGTCGCATCGCGGGAGAGGGTAACCAATGGCGACGCCAGCATCGGGGCCGGATCGCTCAGCGCGACCCCGACCCGGACGGATCCGACATCCACGCCGAGCCGGCGGCCCCGGCCCGGATCGCCCACGCCGGGACGGTCCGGGCCGCGGTTTCCGCGGTTAACCAATGCCGGCAATCGCCGCGCGCAGGGCCGTGACCGCCTCTTCCGCGCCGGCCGGGTTCGTGCCACCGCCCTGGGCCATGTCGGGCTTGCCGCCGCCCCGGCCGCCGATCTTCTCGGCGAACGACGGCACCAGCTTGCCCGCGGCGATGCCCTTGTCCTGGGCCGCCTTGGTCGTCGCGACGACGAAGCTCAGCTTCTCCCCGGCCGGCGAGAACAGCGCCACCACGCCGGGCCGCGTGCCGAGCCGGCCGCGGATGTCCGAGGCCAGCGCGCGCAGGCCGTTGCCGTCGACGTCCGGAACGACCTCGGCCACGACGGTCACGCCGCCGATCTCCTGGGCCTTGTCGACCAGCGCCCCCGCCGAACCCAGCACCTGCTGGGTCTTGAGCTGCGCGATCTCCTTCTCGGCGTTCTTCAGCCGGGTCAGGACGTCGTCGATGCGGCCCGGCAGCTGGTCCGAGGGCACCTTGAAGGTGTTCGCCAGCTGCGAGACCAGCAGCTGCTCCTTGCGGACGTACCTGAGCGCGTCCGTGCCGACGAGCGCCTCGACGCGGTGCACGCCCGAGCCGATGGAGGCGTCGGAGACCAGCTTGACCAGGCCGAGCTGGCCGATCCGCTCGACGTGCGTGCCACCGCAGAGCTCGCGGGAGTAGTCGCCCATGTCGACCACGCGGACGTCGTTGCCGTACTTCTCGCCGAACAGCGCGACCGCGCCCAGCTCGAGGGCCTTGTCCTTGGTCGTGGTGTAGCTCTGCACCTCGACGTTGGTCTGGAGGTAGTCGTTGACCTCCTCCTCGACCTCGGTCAGCACGTCCGACGACACCGAACCCGGCGTGGTGAAGTCGAACCGCATGCGGCCCGGCGAGTTCAGCGAGCCCGCCTGCGCCGCGCGCTTGCCGTACGCGCCGCGGACGGCCGCGTGCACCAGGTGCGTCGCCGAGTGCGAACGCTCGATGGAGAGCCGGCGGTGCGCGTCGACCGAGCCGGTGAGCTTGGTGTCCAGCCCGACCTCGCCGTCGACGACCTCGACGCGGTGCACGTACAGGCCGGGCACGATCTTCTGGACGTCCAGGACCTTCAATTCGACGCCGTCGCCCAGCAGCACGCCGGTGTCGGCGACCTGGCCACCGCTTTCGGCGTAGAACGGCGTCCGGTCGAGGACCAGCTCCGCCTTCTTGCCCGCCGAGACGCTGCGCACCGGCTGCCCGTCTTCGAGCAGCGCGACGACCTTGGCCTCGGCCTGCAGGTCGGTGTAGCCGAGGAACTCGGTCTCGCCGTGCTGCTCCAGGACCTTCCGGTACTCGGAGAGGTCGCCGTGGCCGGTCTTGCGGGCCGCCGCGTCCGCCTTCGCGCGCTTGCGCTGCTCGTCCATGAGCGTGCGGAAGCCCTCTTCGTCGACGGTCAGGCCCTGCTCGGCCGCCATTTCGAGGGTGAGGTCGATCGGGAAGCCGTAGGTGTCGTGCAGCTGGAACGCCTTGTCGCCGGCGAGCACGTCGCCGCCGCCGCGCTTGGTCTCCTCGGCCGCGAGGTCGAAGATGCGCGAACCGCTGGTCAGGGTCGAGAGGAACGCCTCCTCCTCGATCCGGACGACCTCGTTGATCCGGTCGAAGCCGCTGACGAGCTCGGGGTAGGTCGGGCCCATGGTGTCGCGGACGACCGCCGCGAACGCCTGCAGCACCGGCTCGTGCACGCCGAGCAGGCGCGAGGAGCGGATGATCCGGCGCAGCAGGCGGCGCAGCACGTAGCCGCGGCCGTCGTTGCCCGGGGTGACGCCGTCGCCGATCAGCATGACGCCGGTGCGGGCGTGGTCGGCGATGACGCGGAAGCGGACGTCGTCGGCGTGGTTGCTGCCGTAGCGGCGGCCCGAGAACTCCTCCGCGCGGCCGATGACCGGGCGCACGAGGTCGGTCTCGTAGACGTTCTCGACGCCCTGCAGGATCGTCGCGACGCGCTCGACGCCCATGCCGGTGTCGATGTTCTTCTTCGGCAGCTCGCCGATCGGCGGGTGGCCGAGCTTGGGGCTCAGGTCGCCGCGGACGTCCTGCATGAAGACGAGGTTCCAGATCTCGATGTAGCGATCCTCGTCGGCGACCGGGCCGCCCTCGCGGCCGTACGCCGGGCCGCGGTCGTAGTAGATCTCCGAGCACGGGCCACCGGGACCGGGCACGCCCATGTCCCAGTAGTTGTCCTTGCCGTCGCGGGCCTGGATGCGCTCGCCGGGCAGGCCGGTGAGCTTGCGCCACAGGCCGGCCGCTTCGGAGTCGTCGTTGTAAACGGTCGCCCAGATGCGGTCGGGGTCGAGGCCGAAGCCGCCTTCGCTCTGGGGCTTGGTGATCAGCTCCCAGGCCGCCTCGATGGCGCCTTCCTTGAAGTAGTCGCCGAAGGAGAAGTTGCCGGCCATCTGGAAGAAGGTGTTGTGCCGGGTGGTCTTGCCGACCTCGTCGATGTCCGGCGTGCGCACGCACTTCTGCACGGAGGTCGCGCGCGGGTACGGCGGCGGCGCCTCACCGAGGAAGTACGGCTTGAACTGCACCATGCCGGCGTTGACGAACAGCAGGTTCGGGTCGTCGAGGATCAGCGGCGCGCTGGGCACGCGCGTGTGGCCGCGGCCTTCGAAATGGCGCAGGAAACGGTCGGTGATTTCGTGTGTGTCCACGGGTCAGTCCTTGTGGCTGTGGTTCGGAACGGGGTGGGCGGCGTGGCTGCGGCGAAGGGGTTCCGGGCAGGCCCGGATCAGCCCTCCGCCCGGCGAGCTCGCCGGACCGGGCGCCGGGCGGCGGCGTGCCGTCCCTCGGCGCGGGGCGCTGACACGCCCGTCCGTTCCTCGACCATGTCGTGCAGCTCCTGTTCCCGCTCGTTCATGCCCGCACGCACCTCGGCGCCGAACGAACCCACGGCGCCGGCCAGCTCGCGCACGGCGTCCCCCAGGTTCGATGCTAACCCGGCCGGAGTGGCCTGACGAGCGGTTTCGGCGGCCTTGCGGGACAGCGCGACGCCGGCGACCACGCCGACGCCGAGCCAGAACAGCCGCTTCATTTCCCGGCCTTCCTGGCGGCCTTCAGGGCGCTCTTCTTCTTGCGCGCCCTGATCGCCTTGGACAGGCCGTAGGACAGCGCCGCGGTCTTGACCAGCGGGCCGCCGAGGGTCGCGGTGAAGACGGAGGTGAGAGCGGAGACGTTGCCGGTGACCGCCTGCGCGTTCGCGGTGATCCCGTCGACCCGCTCGAGCTGGGTGTTGACGTGCGTGATCGTCTCGTTCGCGCCGATCAGCAGCGGATCGGTGTTGCTGTTGGTGCGCTCGATCGCCTCGGTGGCCGCGTCCAGCGTCTTGCCGAGCTTGATCAGCGGGATCGCCAGCAGGACGACCAGCACCACGAATGCTCCTGCGGCGATCAACGCGGCGATCTGCCCTGCCGACACGGGCCCTCCTCGGTTCAGGGGTCGGGATGCCGACTGAGGTTACCGCCTGGCCGGGTCCCCGACCGTGTCACCCCGCCGGGCCCGGAAAACGCCTCGCCACCGGCCGCGGCCGCGCGGTACACCTGGGCGGTGGACCACGACAGCGGACCCGGCCGGCGGGTCCTCGCCGGGCCGGGCGGAACCGCGGCCGACCTGCTGGCCGGGCTGCCCGGCGCCGACCTGACCACGGTGCAGCTGGAGATCGCGCGCCGGCGTGCGGCCCGGCTGGCCGGGCCCGACGTGCTGCGCCGGCACCGGACCGACCGGTTCACGGGGCCGAGCCCGCTGCCGTTCGGCCGGCTGCGCCGGGTCGAAGACGTCGTGCTCGGCGCCGCTACGGGCTTCGACCTGGTGACCCTCTCGCCGCTCGTCCCGCTCGGCACCCACTCGGCGGTGGCCGGGGTGGCCCAGCACCGGGTGGTGCCGACCGGCCGCGGCACCGAGGTCGCCGCCGACCCCACCACCGGCCTGGCCCTGGAGGCGGCGGTCCGGCGCTCGTCGGAAGACATCGTCCGCCTGGCCACGGTGCAGCGCGTGGTGCGAGCCCAGCAGGTCCCGGCCGGGCTGTTCGCCCACTTCTCGCTGTTCGGCGCCGTGACGGCCGGCCGGGACACCGGCGACCTGGCCTTCGAGCGGCAACACCTGGCCGAGCACGCCCGGCTGCTGGCCGGGGCCTGCCGGGCGCTGGGCGCGTCCGCCGTCGAGCTGGGCGTGACCGTGCTCGACCCCCGGTTTGAGGGGTTGCTCGGCGCGGTACCGGACGTGCCGGTCCGGCCGTTCCCGGAGCGCGAAGGCGGCCGAGGCGGCTACTACGAAGGCCTCTGCTTCAAGGTGTACGCGTCCTTCGGCGGCGAGCTCGCCGAAGTGGGTGACGGCGGCTTCACGCCGTGGACGCAGAAGCTGCTGGGCAACGCGAAGGAACGCCTCCTGACCAGCGCCCTGGGCGTGGATCGGCTGGCAACGCTCCTCTAACGCTCCTTCACCACCGCGCGGTACAGCGCCGCCATGTCGTCGTCGCCGTGGCCGGCCTCGACCGCCGCCTCCAGGTGGGCCAGGACCGCCTTCGCTCCCGCCAGGTCTACCTCGTCCCCGGCGGCTTCCACGACCAGGCGGGCGTCCTTCGCCGCCAGGCCCGCCGGGAACGACGCCGGGTACTCGCCCGCCAGCATCGCGCCGCCCTTCACGTGCGCGTAGCCGACGTCGAGGCCGCCGCCCTTGATGGTCTCCAGGAACAGCTGCGGGTCCAGGCCCAGCGCGCCGGCCAGGCCGAGGCTCTCCGCCGTCGCGTTGGTCAGCGCGAGCACCCACGCGTTCACCACCAGCTTCAGCCGGCTGCCGCGGCCGGCGGGGCCCAGCCACTGCGTCTTGATGGCGACCGCGTCGAACACCGGCGTCGCCTTGGGCCGGGCCTCCTCCGGCCCGGACGCCAGTACCTGCAGCTGGGCCTGCTCCGCCGGCTGCCGGGTGCCGAGCACCGGCGCGTCGACGAACACGACGCCCGCCTTCTCCGCCATCGCGGCGAGCCGGTCGGTCCAGTCGAGGCCGACGGTGCTCATCTGCAGCCACAACGTCCCCGAAGCGGGTGACGCGGCTTCGAACGCTTCGGCCACGGCAGGGCCGTCGGCGAGCATCGTGACGAGGATGTCCGCGCCGTCGGCCGCGGCGGAGGCCGACTCGGCCACCGTGGCGACGTCGGACAGGGGTTCGGCCTTCTCCCGGGTCCGGTTCCAGACGCGGACGTCGAGGCCCGCCTTGGCGATGTTGGCCGCCATCGGGGCGCCCATGATCCCGGTTCCGAGAAACGCGATTGTCATGCCGCCATCGTCCCGGAGCCGGGACGCGGCCGCGCGCTCAGTAGTCGCCGAGCAGGCAGAAGGGGTGGCCCGCCGGGTCGGCGTAGACGCGCCAGCCCCGGCCGCCGAGATCGGGGTCGAGCAGCCGGCCGCCGTGCGCGAGGACGACGTGGTGCGACTCGCGGAAGTCGTCGACCTCGAAGTCGAGGTGGAACTGCTGCGGGAAGGAGGGATCGGGCCAGCTCGGCGGCCGGTGGTCCGGCGCGCGCTGGAAGCCGAGGACCATCCCGTTCACGTGCAGGGTCGACCAGTCCTCGTCCACGCGCCACCGCGGGTCGGGGAGGTCCACGTCGCCACCGAGCAGGGCCTGGTAGAAGCGAGCGAGCACCAGCGGCTCCGGACAGTCCAGGACGATGCACTGCAGCGTCGCGGGCACGGGCACGCCTCCTGCCGTCGTGGGGCCCTCCCCGGTCGGGGCCGCCCGGAGGGGAAGAGTTTACGAACCCCGATGATCTTGCCCACCGCGGCCCACGATCGGGGGAACGACCGGTTCGTTCGTCCGGCAAGACGGGAGGTCGGCGGCCAGACGACAACCAGCACCGGAGGGCGACGGCCGGCGAGCAGGCGAGGCGGCCGGCGGCGGTGAGCGGCCAGGGCGACGGGCGGCGGCCGGCCAAGCAGCGGGCAGGCGGCGGCCGGACTGCGGCAGCGGGAGCGATGGCGGGCAGGCGGCGGGCGGCGGCTCGGCCGGAGCCGGCATCGACTTTCCCGGCACGGCCCGCGGATCGCCCGGCCGGCGACCGGTCGGCACCGCCGGGGAGCCTGCTCACCCCACGGCACTGCCCAGGTGCCTTCGCCGCAACGCGCCCAACGGCGCCCCGGCCGCCGCCGCCCCTCCTCCGCGCGAATCGCCCCCACGGCCCGCAAACTGCCCGACCGCCAACCGAGACCGGCCGGGCACCGCCCCCCACTCCCCGCGAATCGCCCGCACGGCCAGCGAACTGCCCGCACGGCTCGCAATCGCCCGGCCCGGGCGCCGACCCAGCACGGCCCGCGGCGTCGCCCGGCCGCCGACGAGGCGCGGCCGGCGCCGCCGCTCACTCCCCGCGGATCGTCCGCCGGAGCTTGGGCACCCGCTCGGCCAGGGTCCGCTCGGCTCCCCGCTGCGTCGGCTCGTAGTAATCCCGCCCCACCAGCTCGTCCGGGGGATACTGCTGCGCCAGCACGCCCTCCGGCACGTTGTGCGGGTACCGGTACCCCTGCGCGTTCCCCAGCTTCTTCGCCCCCGCGTAGTGCCCGTCCCGCAGATGCGGCGGCACCGTGCCCGCCAAGCCGCCGCGGACGTCCGCCAACGCCGCGTCGATGCCCTTGATCACCGCGTTGGACTTCGGGGCCGTCGCCAGGTGGACCGTCGCCTGGGCGAGGGCCAGCCTGCCCTCCGGCATGCCGATGAACTGCACCGCGTGCGCCGCCGCCACCGCCGACTGCAACGCCGTCGGGTCCGCCATGCCGATGTCTTCGCTCGCGTGCACCACCAGCCGGCGGGCCAAGAACCTCGGGTCCTCCCCCGCCTCGATCATCCGGGCCAGGTAGTGCAGCGCGGCGTCCACATCGGACCCGCGGATCGACTTGATGAACGCGCTGATCACGTCGTAGTGCTGGTCGCCGTCGCGGTCGTAGCGGACCGCCGCTTTGTCCACTGTGGACTCGACGATGGCCAGGTCGATCGTCTTCGCCTCGGTGGCCGACGCCGCGTCCGCCGCCGCCTCCAGGGCCGTGAGCGCGCGGCGGGCGTCCCCGCCCGCGAGCCGGACCAGGTGCGCTCGCGCGTCTTCGGTCAGCGTCAGCTCGCCACCGAGGCCGCGCTCGTCGGACAACGCCCGCTCGATCAGCGAGGCGATGTCCGCGTCGGTCAGCGGGCGCAGCTGCAGCACCAGCGACCGCGACAGCAGCGGCGACACCACCGAGAACGACGGGTTCTCGGTGGTCGCCGCGACCAGCAGGACCGTGCGATCCTCGACCGCGCCGAGCAGTGCGTCCTGCTGGGTCTTGGAGAACCGGTGCACCTCGTCGATGAACAGCACCGTGTTCTCGGCGTTGTACTGCCGGCGCCGCCGCGCCTCCTCGATGACGCCGCGCACCTCCTTCACGCCCGCCGAAAGCGCGGACATCGCGACGAACCGGCGGCCGGTCGCGATCGAGACGAGGTTGGCCAGCGTCGTCTTGCCCGTGCCCGGCGGGCCGTAGAGCAGCACCGACGCCGGCGCGGCGCCCTCCACCAGCCGCCGCAGCGGGGCGCCTTCGCGCAGCAGGTGCTGCTGGCCGACGACCTCGTCGAGCGAGCGCGGCCGCATCCGCACGGCCAGCGGCGAGCTGGCCGGGTCCGCCTGCGGTTCGGCGCCCGCGTTCGACCCCGTGCGCTCCGGCGGAGGCGCAATGTCGGCGTTCACCGTAAAAAGCTCGTCCTGTGCCACACCGATGACGTTAACCGACCCCACCGACAGAACCGCTTGCCCCGGCGTCCACCGGAGCGCTACCGTCGTGATGACTGGTTGACCGAAAGTGCGATTCCGGTCAACAAGTCAAATGCTCAACGAAACCACAGGTGGAGACGCATGAGCCATCCCAACCGCGAGCGTGCCGACCGGATCCTGGACGCGGCGGGCGAGCTGCTGCTGCGCATGGGCTACCGCAAGGTGGCGATCGACGACGTCGCGCGCGCGGTCGGCATCGGCAAGGGCACCGTCTACCTGCACTGGCGGAGCAAGGAGCTGCTGTTCCAGGCGCTGATGATGCGGGAGTCGGCCGACCTGACCGACGAGCTGCTGGCCATGATCAAGGCCGACCCGGCGATGATCCTGCCCCACCGGATGATCCCGGCGTCGTTCCTGATCACCCACCGCCGCCCGCTGGTGATGGCGATGCTGCGCGGCAACGCGGAGATGTTCGGCTCGCTCGGCGACCTCGCCCTGAAGAAGCAGCAGGACGAGGTGAGCGTGCACTTCGAGACCACGATGCTGCGGCACGGCCTGATCCGCGCGGACGTCCCGCACATGAGCTACGCGCTGCACGCGGCGACGCTCGGCTTCTACGTCGGCGACACGCTCTCGGACGAGTTCGAGGGCATCCCCGTCGAAGAGAAGGCGGACGTCCTCGCGCACCTGATCCGCACCGCGTTCGAACCGCCCGGGGAACCCGATCCCGCGGCGGTCGCGGAGGTGGCGGCGGAACTGAGTTCGACGCTCGAGGAGCTCGTCTCGGGCTTCCGAAACGGGATCTACGCACACGATCCCACCAGGGCCTCCGGCTGATTCGTGAGGCCACACCGGGGAAAGGGGCGGAAATGACCAGCACGATGGCCGACACCTGGGGACTCCACGAGGCCCAGTTCTGGCTGCGGGGGAAACAACCGGAGCAGCGGATCGAGTTCGCCGCGGAACTCGGGATGTGGAACGTCTACGGGCACCCGGAGATCGAGGCGATCCTCCGCGACCCGGCGACGTTCTCGTCCGACACCACGCGGCTGGTCCCGAAGGAGCTGATGCCGGACCCCGACTACGACCTGTCGACGGGCAGCATCCTGCAGCTCGACCCGCCGTTGCACAACAAGATGCGCAAGCTCGTCAGCCGCGCGTTCACGCCGAAGGTGGTGGCGGACCTCGAGCCGCGGATCGCCGCGATCACCCACGAACTGCTGGACGCGATCCCGGCCGGCGACCGGCTGGAGCTGGTCGAGCACCTGGCCTACCCGCTGCCGGTGATCGTGATCGCCGAACTGCTGGGCGTCCCGGCCGGCGACCGGACCCTGTTCAAGGGCTGGGTCGACAAGATGTTCGAGTCCGCCAACCAGGTTTCGCTGGTGAAGAAGGACGAAAACCAGGACGCGGCCATCCGGTCGTCCATGGAAGGCCAGAAGGCGCTCGCCGACTACCTCGGCGTGCACGTCGACGAGCGGCGCAAGCAGCCGCGGGAAGACCTGCTGACGAAGCTGGTCGAGGCCGAGCTGGACGGCGAGCGGCTGTCCCGCTCCGACGTCGTCAACTTCGCGAACATCCTGCTGCTGGCCGGCCACATCACCACCACGATGCTGCTCGGCAACGCGGTGCTGTGCCTGGACACGCACCGGGAGTGGGACGAGCGGGTGCGCGCGGACCGCTCGCTCGTGCCGCCGATGATCGAAGAGTCGCTGCGGTACCTCACCCCGTTCGCGGCGGTCGCCCGCGTGACCATGCGGGAGGTCGAGGTCGGCGGCGTCACCGTGCCGGCCGACCAGATGCTGCTCTGCTGGGTGGCGGCGGCCAACCGCGACGAGCGGGTGTTCCGCAACCCGGACACGTTCGACCCGCTGCGCGCGGAGAACCCGCACCTGGCGTTCGGCCGCGGGATCCACTTCTGCATCGGCGCGCCGCTGGCGCGGCTGGAGGGCCGGGTGGCGCTCAACATCCTGTTCGACCACTACCCGGTGCTGCGCACGATCCCGGGTGAGCCGCCGAAGTTCCAGGTCAACCCCAACATGACCGGCGTGCGCGAGCTGCCGCTGTCGACGGTCTAGGCCGGTTGCGCCCTGGGCGAAATCGCTCGCCCGGGGCGCGTGGCTGTCCGATGGTGGACCGATGAACGTGGCGGTGCTGGCGGACATCCACGGGGTCCTCCCGGCGCTGGATGCGGTCCTGGCGGAGCCGGACGTCCAGGCGGCGGAGAAGGTCGTGCTGCTCGGCGACCTGCTCGCCGGGCCGATGCCGGTCGAAACCCTCCAGCGCCTGCAGGAGCTCGGCGACCGCGCGGTGTGGGTCCGCGGCAACGCCGACCGCGAGCTGGCCGAATCGGCGCGCACCGGCGGCACGTTCGTCCCGGACCCGATCTTCCCGTGGGCGGCGAAGCAGCTGCGTCCGGCCGACCTGCCGCTGCTGGACGCGCTGCCGCTGACGGTGACGCTGGACGGCGTGCTGTTCTGCCACGCCACCCCGCGCAAGGACACCGAGATCGTGCTCGTCGACTCGGCTCCGGAGAGGTGGGCGGAGGTCCTGGACGGCGTGACCGCGCCGACGATCGTCTGCGGGCACACGCACATGCCGTACGTGCGGCTCGTGGACCGCCGGCTGGTGGTCAACCCCGGCAGCGTCGGAATGCCGTACGGGGCAAGGGGCGCGCACTGGGCGTTGCTCGGCGACGGCGTCCAGCTGCGGCGGACGGAGTACGACGCCGAGGCGGCGTGCCGCTACCTGGCGGAGCACTGCGCGTACCCGGACATCGAGGAGTGGGCGGACTACTTCGTCCGCGATCCGGCGTCGGACGTCGAAGCGCTGCGGGTGTTCAGCGGGCGCGGAACGAGTTCCACATGATGACGGCGGCGTAGGGCAGGAACTCGCGGCCGCGGCGCCAGAGCCACGGGATGCCCTTCAGCACCAGCCAGCCCACGTGCCCGGTGGTGCTCGGTTCGGCGCCGCCGCTGCAGGTGAGGCTGACCGGTTCCGGGACGGCGAACCCGGCGTCGGCGAGGAGGCCGGTGAAGCCGTCGGCGAGCATGCGGTGGCCCAGTTCGGAGGGGTGCAGCCGGTCGACGCTCCAGGAGGCGAGGTCGTAGGCGCCGGGCAGGCGGGCGAGATCGAGACAGGCAACGCCTTCCCGGGCGACGACCTCGTCGATGGCGGCGTTGAGTTCGGCGACCCGGGCGCTGAGGGCGCGCTTGAGCGCCTGCGGGAGGCGGAAGACCTTGCTGTGGTCGTGGAAGCGGACGGGGAGGACGGTGGTCCCGGTCGCGCGGAGGCGCCGGATGACTTCGGTGAGATCGGCGGCGATGCGCGCGGCATCGAAGTCCGGCCGGAGGGTGTCGTTCATGCCGGCGACGAGCAGGGCGACATCCGGCCGCTGGGCAACGGCGGCGGGCACCTGCTGGGTGAGAACGCACCGCATCCGAGCCCCGGCGAAGGAGGGGTTGAGGTAGCCGCTCTCGTCGACCCCGAGCGCGGCGGCGACGAGCGGGCCGACCCCGCGCCAGCCACCCCGGCGGGGAAGGGGATCACCGAGCCCCACGGCGGTGGAGTCGCCGAGAACAGCGAGGCGCCGAGCGCGTTTGAGCGGCGCGACGGCGGCCAGCGGGCGCCGGGGCGGTTCGGGCAGCGGGGTGACATCGACGCTCATCACGGTCACGGTCACGACCATCGGCCATGGAGGCTCACACCCGGTGAGGTGGAGGTAACGCGGTCGCGACACCGGGCCTAATTCTTGACGCGCACCTCACAGCGGCCGGATATGTCCTGTTCGAGGGCTCGGCTCGGCTTCGGCTCGGCGCGGCGCGGCTCGGCGCGGCTCGGCGCGGCGCGGCTCGGCGCGGCTCGGCTCGGCTCGGCTCGGCTCGGCTCGGCTCGGCTCGGCTCGGCTCGGCTCGGCTCGGCTCGGCTCGGCTCGGCTCGGCTCGGCTCGGAAAAGCATCGCCAGCCGCACGAGCCCCCCTCCGGCCACACCCCCCTGCCGACCCGATACGCAGCCGCCTCAGCGGCCGGCAGGTGGTGTCAAGGCACGCTTTCCAGCCTTGACACCACCTGCCGGCCGTTGAACAATCCGGCGTTCGGGCCGGCGGGAACCAGACCGGCCGTGGAACAATCCCGCCTTCGGGCCGGCGGGAACCAGACCGGCCGTTGCACAATCGCGCGTTCGGGCCGGCGGGAACCAGAGTCACCGGAAAGCCGGATAAAAAGCCAAATCGGCGTGCGGCCCCAACCGGGCAGCCAAAGCCGCAGCGACCCGCGCAGCGAACTCCGAAACCGCCGTCATCCGGACATACCCGGCATGCTTTGCCAAATCCCGCCACCAGGTCACAAAAGCCGCCTCCCGGCTGACCGGGGCAGCGTGCCGGGACAGGTTCAACGCTCCCAGCTCCTCCCCCGTGATCAGCCAGACCCGCAGCAGCTCGCTCGACGTCAAATGCCCGGCAAGCACCTCGTCATCGGCAAACGCCGGCCAGACCCCGACCACCTCGGCCCGCCAGGCCGCGATCATCGCCTCGCTCATCCCCGCCGGCAGCGCCAGCGCGTCCGGCCAGCCGGCGAACGGCAACCGCAGGTGAGCCGCATCGACCAGGGCTGATCGGACGCAGCCGTTCTCGAAGTCCAGGAACCGGACGCCCTGCCCGGTGACCAGGTTGTTGTCCGGACTCAGCTCGACCGGGCTGAACGCCCGGAACCCCGCCGCGCGCGACTGCTCCACCGCCGCCATCACCTGTGCGAGCACCTCGTCCGGCACCGGGATCCCGAGGCGCTTCTGGATCAGCGAAGGCACTTGCGCGCACAACGCGTCGACCCCGTCGGAATCACCCTTCGCCGGCCCGCCCAGGCGCCGCAGCAACGCGTTGAAGTCCGCCTCGCGGCCGGCCGTGCTCGCGTGCAGGCGGCCGAGGGAGCGGGCCCAGGACAGCAGCGCCCGCTCGGCCGCGCGGGAGTCGCGGGCGTAGAGCTTGTCCTCCAGCGTCGGCGTGCGGCCCAGGTCCTCCAGCACGAGCACGCGGTCGCGGCCGTCGTGGGCCACCAGTTCCGGGCACATCCGCTCGTCCGGGGCCAGCGCCGTGAACAGCTGGTAGCTGACCGCCTCCTGGGCGAACGGGTCGGCGCCGGACTCCGGCCGGTCCGGGTAGTGCTTGATGACGAACGTGCGCGGGAGCGCGAACGACGACACCACGCGCGCGCGGACCACCGTGGCCGGCCCGCTCCCCGCGAGGTCCTCGGGCCCGACCAACGTGATCGCGCTGCCGAACCGGCGTGAGAGAACGGACTCGCCCGCCGCGACCGCCGCGGCGATGGCAAGCTGCTCGGCTCCTGCCCCGACTCCAGCGTCGCCGGTGGAGGAGGTGTCGACTGTCATTGTCACCGACCCTACTCGTGACTGAGCAACCATGACTACTGACATCCGGACAAAAAGGGGCATCCCGCTTGAAGACGGGTCACCCGCGTGAAAGCGGACGCGTTCCCACCCGTGAACGTTGCCCATTCCGGCGCACGATCAACACAATGGCCGCAGCTGCAACGATTCCGAGAAGGTTGACCAGCAGCTGCCCGACGGACTGGACGCACCGGCTCCACTCCCCCGCCACGGCCGCGACGACCGCGTACCCCGCGGCCGGCACCGTGGTCACGGAGATGAACACGCCCACCAGCGCGGCCGACTTCGCCGACGTCATCGCCAGCATCCCGGCGGCGCCGGCGAGCATCGCGACGACCAGGGACGGCACGCCGACGGAGAAGACGAAGTCGACCTCGTGGTTCTTGTCCAGCCGGAACGCGTCCGCGCCGAAGACGTCGGTCGCGCGCACGAGCAGCGCGCCGCCGAGCGTCACCACCATCGCCAGCGGGAAGCCCGCCCCCAGCGCGGCACCCGCCCGGCGGACGAGGTCCCAGCGGCGCAGCACCAGCCCGACCGCGAACGCGGCCAGCGGCCCGAACTCCGGGCCGACCACCATCGCGCCGACGATCGTCACCGCCGAGTTCGTCAGTACGCCGACCGCGGCGAGCAGGCAGGCGATGGTGAGGAAGGCCAGGAACGTCACGTTCAGCCGGGATTCCTCACCGGTGCGCGCGACCAGTTCCTCCCACACGACGGCGTCCGCGGCTTCGCCGGGCGCGGCTTCTTCCGCCCGGTCGGCGGCGTCGGACAGCGCGGTGTCGAGCGCTTCGAGCGTGATCCCGCCGGTGTGGTCGAGACCGAGGCCGCACAGCGCGTCGATGATCTCGTCCGCCGCCTCGCGGGCGATGTCCGCCTCGACCAGGTCACCCTCGGGTTCCACGGCGGCGCCGCGGTGCACGACGAGGTGCGCGGTGCCGGCGTGGGCCCGCAGGATGTCGAGCGCCGAAGCGGTCTTCTCCTGCGGGCACACGGCCCTGAGGTGCAGCACTAGTTCTGCGGGGCGGCGGCCGGTTTCGCGTCGATCCCGGCTTCCTTGCGCTGCTGCGCGGTGATCGGCGCGGGCGCCGCGGTCAGCGGGTCGTACCCGCCGCCGGTCTTCGGGAACGCGATCACGTCACGCAGCGAGTCGGCCTTCGCCAGCAGCATGACGATGCGGTCCCAGCCGAACGCGATGCCGCCGTGCGGCGGGGGGCCGAACTGGAAGGCGTCGAGCAGGAAGCCGAACTTCTCCTGCGCCTCCTCCTCGCCGAGGCCCATCAGGTTGAAGACGCGCTTCTGGACGTCGCCGCGGTGGATACGGATCGAGCCGCCGCCGATCTCGTTGCCGTTGCAGACGATGTCGTAGGCGTAGGCGAGGGCGTTGCCCGGGTCCTGCTCGAACTTGTCGATCCACTCCGGGGTCGGCGAGGTGAACGCGTGGTGCACCGCGGTCCACTTGCCGGAGCCGACGGCCACGTCGTCGCCGATGTCCTCGACCGGCGCGAACAACGGCGCGTCGACGACCCAGACGAACGACCAGGCGTTTTCGTCGATCAGGCCGAGCCGCTTGCCGATCTCGTCGCGCGCGGCGCCGAGCAGCGGCTGGGTCGACGAAGCCTTGCCCGCGGAGAAGAAGATGCAGTCGCCGGGCTTGGCGCCCGCGGCGGCGGCGACGTTCTCCCGCTCGTGCTCGGACAGGTTCTTCGCGACCGGGCCGCCGAGCGTGCCGTCCTCGTTCACGAGGATGTACGCGAGGCCCTTGGCGCCGCGCTGCTTCGCCCATTCCTGCCACGCGTCGAGCTGGCGCCGCGGCTGGTCGGCGCCGCCGGCCATCACGACCGCGCCGACGTACGGGGCCTGGAACACGCGGAACGGCGTGTCGGCGAAGAACTCCGTCATGTCGGTGATCTCGAGGTCGAAGCGCAGGTCCGGCTTGTCCGAGCCGTACTTGGCCATCGCCTCGTGGTAGGTGATGCGCGGGATCGGCCGCGGGATCTCGTGCCCGATCAGTTTCCACAGCGCGGAGACGATGTCCTCGCCGAGCGCGATGACGTCGTCCTGCTCGACGAAGCTCATCTCGATGTCGAGCTGGGTGAACTCGGGCTGGCGGTCGGCGCGGAAGTCTTCGTCGCGGTAGCAGCGGGCGATCTGGTAGTACCGCTCCATGCCGCCGACCATGAGCAGCTGCTTGAACAGCTGCGGCGACTGCGGCAGCGCGTACCAGGAGCCGGGCTTGAGCCGCGCGGGCACCAGGAAGTCGCGCGCGCCTTCGGGTGTCGAGCGGGTCATCGTCGGGGTCTCGATCTCGACGAAGTCCTGGGCGTGCAGCACCTCGCGCGCGGCGCGGCTGACCTCGCTGCGCAGCCGCATGGCCGCGGCCGGGCCGCTGCGGCGCAGGTCGAGGTAGCGGTGCTTGAGCCGGACCTCTTCGCCGACGTCGACCCGGTCGTCGATCGGGAACGGCAGCGGCGCGGCCTCGGAGAGCACCTCGAGCCGGGTCGCGAGGACCTCGATCTCGCCGGTGGGGATCTCGGCGTTGGCGTTGCCCTCGGGGCGCTTCGCGACCTCGCCGACGATCTTCACGCAGAACTCCGAGCGCAGCGCGTGCGCGCGCTCGGCCATCTCGCCTTCGCGGAAGACGACCTGGGCGACCCCGCTGGCATCGCGGAGGTCGATGAAGATGACGCCGCCGTGATCGCGCCGCCGGGCCACCCATCCGGTGAGGGTGACGGTCTGTCCGGCCTGTCCGGCACGCAGGGTGCCGGCGTTGTGAGTGCGGAGCACTGCGACTGCTCTCCTTCGACATGGGTGGTTCGCCTGTTGAGAAGGCTAACGAACCACCCAGCGTACGACGTCGGCAGGCTCGGGAGACCAGGTGGTCAGAGGACGTACTTGGGCCGGGTCTCCAGCGCCGCGACCAGACGGTGGGCCTGGGACAGGTAGGCGGCGACCTGGTAGATGCGCCCGCCCGGGTGCGCCACCAGCCAGCCGGCGGCCGCGGTGGCGGAGGCGAAGAACGGCTGTCCCGCGCAGGCGACCGCGTCGACGCCCTCGAGCCCGAAGCCGAGGTCGACCGCCGCGACCACCGCGGCCGGCGGATCGACCAGGAGGATCCCGTGCGGCATCAGCTCGATGCGGATGCGCGTGCCGGTGACCGGGCAGATCGCCGCCGCGTGGACGCGCTCGCCGGTCGCGATGGCGAGCAGGAACATGTCGACCGTGCCGTCCGGGCCCGCGCCGAGGGTGCCCTCGGCCGGCTCGAGGCGGTGGTGGGCGCCGCGGGGGGCCGGGCCGGTCGAGACGAGGTCGCGGTGCAGGGTGAACCCGATCAGCTCGACCAGGCGGCGGGCCTCGGCCGGGGCGACGCCGACGGTCGCGGCGAGCCTGTCGACGCCCACCGGGTGCCGGCCGGCCCGGGTCAGCTTCAGGGCGGCCCAGGCGAGCCGGGCGGCCGCGACACGGTCGGTCTGCGAGGTCGTCATCGTCCGGCTCCTTTCGGGATCGATCCCTTCGACGTTAGGCGCCGGTGAGGCGGGGCGACAACGACACGATCGGACATTTTGCCGCAAACCGAAGACACCGCCCCCGAACGGCCCAGTGCGTCACCCAGTCGGTCCGAAAAGGACCATCAGAGCAGCCGCAGCTGCTCCGCGGGAGCGGCCTCCGCCGCCGGCAGCTCGGGACCCCGCGCGTCGAAGCCGGACTTGCGGTCCAGGCCGTGCCGCCGCAGCAGCGGCCCGACCCGCGCCGCGAGGCCTTCCCGGTAGGCCTTCCGCACGTAACTCCCCCGCGCGTAGAGCTCGCGGTACCGCGGCACCAGCTCCGGGTGCGTGCCCGCCAGCCAGCGACCGAACCACTCGCGCGCGCCGGGCCGCAGGTGCAGCGCGAACGCCGTCACGCTCGTCGCGCCCACGTCGGCGAGCTGGGCGAACAGGGCGTCCAGTGCCTCTTCGGAGTCGGTCAGCCACGGGAGCACCGGCGCCACCAGCACCGAGCACGGCAGCCCGGCCTCGCGGGCCTTGCGGACCAGCTCCAGCCGCGCCCGCGGGCTCGGCGTGCCGGGTTCGAGGCGGTGCTGCAGCTCCTCGTCGAGCAGGGCGATCGACACCGCGAGCCCGACCGGCACGTCGCGGGCGACGTCGCGCAGCAGCGGCAGGTCGCGGGCCAGGACCGTGCCCTTGGTGAGCACCGACAGCGGCGTGCCGGAGCGCGCCAGGGCCGTGATGATGCCGGGCATCAGCCGGTAGCGGCCCTCGGCGCGCTGGTAGGGGTCGGTGTTGGTGCCCATCGCGACGTGCTCGCGCCGCCACGACGGCTTCTTCAGCTGCGCGGTGAGCACCTGCGGGGCGTTGATCTTGACGACCACCTGCGTGTCGAAGTCGCGGCCGGCGTCGAAGTCGAGGTAGGTGTGGGTGTTCCGGGCGAAGCAGTTGTGGGACACCATGCCGTCGGCCACGAAGTCGCCGGTGCCGGTGGTGATGTCGAACAGCGGCAGCTGCAGCCCGAGCGGTTCGATCGCCTCCACGCGGCGCCGGCTCGCGCCGATCACCGCGCCTTCGAGGGACCGTTTCCACGTCACGGCCGGGTTGCCGACGTGGAAGAACCGGAGCACCTCGCCGACCCCGCCGAGCAGCCGGATTTCCTGCCGCGTCGGGAACTTCGGCACCTCGTCCAGCTGGTGGGCGAACCCGAACCGGTCGAGCGCGGCGACGAAGGCGTCGGCGATCTCGGGCTCGTCGTGCGCCACCGCGAGCACGCCGCGGCCGTAGTCGCCCGCGATGTCGAAGACGCCGGCGAGGAATCCGCGCTGCCAGTGGGCGTCCGGATCCGGCGGCACCTTGAGAAAACCGACCGACGCACCGAAGTCCGGCAGGTAGCGCAGCGCGCGGGCGGCGGCGTCCGGCTCGGCGGCGAAACCGCCGGAGCGCAGCATCCCGCAGAGGTAGCCGGCCCGGTAGCCGAGCGTCTCGTCCGGCGTCGGCGCGAACCGGCCGACGCCGATCAGCTCGGTGCCGGGCTCCAGGTGCGGCCGCTGCGCGGCGCCGAACTTGCTGCCGGTGACGTGCTTCCAGCCCTTGCTGGTGAGGAACCGGTGATCACCGCCGGCCACGAGCTGGGTGCCGTCGTCGAGCGTCACCCGGTAGGCGGCGCGCAAGGTGGTCCAGTGGGCTTCGACGCGGGTCGGCACCAGCCGCCGGGAGGCACCGTGGCCGCGGGTGCCGTAGATCTCGTCGCCGACTTTCAGGTCGGACAACGCCTTCGTCCGGCCGTCGGCCATCAGGATCCGGGTGCCGCCTTCGAGGCAGTAGGTGCAGGCGTGCGAGCAGCCGCGGTAGGGGTTGACGGTCCATCCGAACGGCACCCCGGACCCGGCGGGCACCTTGTTCAGCACCGACCGGGCGTGCACCTCGTGAAAGGTGACGCCGTCGAATTCCGGTGACCGCACCGATCGCACCAGGCCCTCGAGCCCGGGCAGTGCCGGTTCACCCTCCCCTGTCCGCTGTCGATCCCATCGCACGGCGCCAGTCGAACATATGTTCTAGACGGGTGTCAAACCGGTTCGGGACAAGCGGATCACGTGGTGCCGGTGGTGTTCGTGGGGCGGATGGGACGGCGCTGGGCCGACCGGGTGGTGTTCCGGACGGCCACCCAACCGGGCACGCCCGGCCGGCGTGGACGCCGTGCGAACCCATCCGCGACACCGGAAGGCAGGATCCGATGATCTCTCGAACCGCGAAGACCGTGCTCGCCGCGACAGTGGCGGCCGCCGGGTTGTCCGTTGCCCTCGCGTCACCCGCGGCCGCGGCGCCCGCCTACTGCACCGCTTCGAAGTCCGGCAACGGGGCGACCGCCTACTGCTACGCCTCCGCTTCCGGCACCCAGTTCCGGGCCATGGCCTACTGCCGCTACCTGACGCCCAGCGGCAGCTTCGACTACTCCTACTTCTACGGCGCGTGGCGGACCCAGGGCGACCCCCTCTGGTCCACCGCGGCCTGCGGTGCCGGGTGGAGCTACGTCAGCCCCAACGCCCAGGTGCGGTGAGACTCAGGACGAAAAGCGCTCCAAGGCCCGGATCTTGTTGGTCGCGTCCAGCGCCGCCACCTTGTACGCCTCCGACAGCGTCGGGTAGTTGAACACCGCGTCCACCAGGTAGTCGACCGTGCCGCCGCAGCCCATCACCGCCTGTCCGATGTGGACCAGGTCGGTCGCGCCCGTGCCGAACACGTGGACCCCCAGGAGCTTGCGGTCCGTCGTGGACACCAGCAGCTTCAGCATCCCGTAGCTGTCGCCGGTGATCTGGCCGCGCGCCAGCTCGCGGTAGCGGGCGATGCCGACCTCGTACGGCACCGACGACGACGTCAGCTGGGCCTCGGTCGAGCCGACGTACGAGATCTCCGGGATCGTGTAGATGCCGATCGGCTGCAGCGCCCCCAGCTCGTGCGCCGGCTCGCCGAACGCGTGGTACGCCGCGAGCCGGCCCTGGTCCATCGACGTCGCCGCCAGGGCCGGGAAGCCGATCACGTCGCCCACCGCGTAGATGTGCGGGACCGCCGTGCGGTAGTTCTCGTCGACCACCAGGCGGCCGCGCTCGTCCGCGCTCAGGCCCGCCGCCTCCAGGTTGAGCTCGCCGGTCATGCCCTGGCGGCCCGCCGAGTACATCACGCCGTCGGCCGGGATGCGCTTGCCGCTGACCAGCGTCGTGATCGTCGCGTGGTCGGAGACCGCCACGTCCGCGACCTTCTCGCCGAAGCGGAAGGTGACGCCGAGGTCGCGCAGCTGGAACTTGAGGGACTCGACGATCTCCGGGTCGCAGAAGTCGAGCATGTGGTCGCGCTGTTCCACCACGGTGACCCGGGAGCCGAGCGCGGCGAACATCGACGCGTATTCGATCCCGATCACCCCGGCGCCCACCACGACCAGCGACGACGGGATCTGCTCCAGCCGGAGGATCTCGTCGGAGTCGAGCACGCGGGCGGCGTCGAAGTCGACCTGCTTCGGCCGCGCGGGCCGGGTGCCGGTGGCGATCACGACGTGGTCGGCCGACAGCGTCCGCCGGTCGCCGCGGTGGCGGCCTTCGACCAGGACGGTGTGCGGGTCGGCGAAGGAGCCGGTGCCGTCGAGGAGGTCGATGTGGTTGCGCAGCAGCTGCGCGCGCACGACCTGGACCTCACGCCCGACGACGTGCTGGGTGCGCGCGAGCAGGTCGGCGATGGTGATGTCCTGCTTGACGCGGTAGCTGGCGCCGTAGAGCTCGCGCTGGTTCATGCCGGTCAGGTAGAGGACGGCTTCGCGCAGCGTCTTGGACGGGATCGTGCCGGTGTTGACGCACACCCCGCCGACCATGTCGTGCCGGTCGACGACCGCCACCTTCTTGCCGAGCTTCGCCGCGGCGATCGCGGCCTTCTGCCCGCCGGGGCCCGAACCGATGACGATGAGGTCGTACTCGTGCTCGCTCACGACGTCGAGCCTGCGCACCCGGCGCGCCGGGCGCAACCCCCAGCCGGTGAAGATCGGCGCGCGAGCCGATCGCGGTGTCGGCGCGCGCCGGTGCTGCCCGTACTCGCCGACGACGAGACCAGCACCGGACGGACACCGCCTCGCCGCCACGAGACCCGCGCGCGCCCCGGCCTCGGAGCCGGCGTGCAGCGGCGCTGCCCGGTACCCGCCGATGACGAGACCGCCACCCAACCGACCCCGCCTCGCCGCCACACACATGATCCGCACGCGAACCGGCCTCGGGGTTAGCGTGTCCCGGTGCTGCGCGTCTCGCTGCTCGGCGAGCAAGTCATCGCCGACGATGCTTCCGGCGCCGTGCTGACCCGGTCGCCGCGGTCGGTTGCGCTCGTCGGGCACCTTGTCGTGCACGCCGGCCAGGCGCAGCCGCGGCGGCTGCTCGCCGGGCTGTTCTGGCCCGACTCCACCGACGCGCAGGCGCTGACCAACCTCCGCCGGGAGCTGCACCAGCTGCGGCGCGTACTGGGCGACCCGCCCTCGCTGAGCGTCACCGGGCAGGACCTGTGCTGGCAGGACACCCCGTCGAGCCGGGTGGACGTGCGGGAGTTCGCCGTCGCGCACCGGGCCGCGCTGGCCGCCGGGGATCCCGGCTCCGCCGCGAGGCATGCCCGGGCCGGTCTCGAGGCCTACCGCGGCGAGCTGCTGCCCGGCCTGGCCGACGACTGGGTCCTGGCCGCCCGCGCCGAGCTCGAACGCCAGTGCGTCGAGCTGTGCGACCTGCTCTGCCGGACGCCGTCGGGCGATCCCGCCGCCGCGCTCGCCGCGGCCCGCCGCCGGATCGCGCTGCGCCCGCTCGAGGAGACGGGCTACCGGACGCTGATGGCGCTGCAGGCCGCGGCCGGTGACCGGGCGGGCGCGGTGAGCACCTACCACCGGTGCGCGTCGGTGCTCGAACGCGAACTCGGCGTCGTCCCCGCCGAGGCGACCCGCGCGGCCCTGCGGCGGCTGCTGGCCCGGCCGGACCCCGAACCCCGGCGGACGGCCGCGCCCGGGCTCGTCGGCCGCGCCGCGGAGCTGGCCCGCCTCGGCGAGCTCTGGCGGGCGGCCGCGTCAGGCCGCGCCGGGTTCGTCCTCGTGCGCGGTGACGCCGGAGTGGGCAAGACCCGGCTGGTCACCGAGCTGGCCGGAGCAGCCCGGGCCGAGGGCGCGATCGTGGCCGCCGGCCGGTGCTTCGCCGCGCCGGGCCGGCTCGCGCTGGCGCCGGTGGCCGACTGGCTGCGCACGCCGGCCGTGCAGCGGGCGGCGGCGTCGCTGGACCCGGTGTGGCGCGCCGAAGTCGACCGGCTGCTGCCGGCCACGCGGACGGCCGGCGGCGGGCACCCGACCGTCGACGCGTGGCAGCGCCTGCGGTTCTTCGAAGGGCTGGCCCGGGCGCTCACCGCGAGCGGGCGGCCGGTGCTGCTGGTGCTCGACAACGCGCAGTGGTGCGACGAGGAGACCGGCGCGTTCGTCACCTTCTGCCTCGGCCTGCTGCCGGACGCGCCGCTGCTGGTCGCCGCGACCCTGCGCGACGGCGATCCCGGCCCCGGCGTCGCGGCCTGGACGGCCCAGCTGCGCGACGACGGCAGGCTGACCGAGCTGCCGCTGCGCCCGTTCGACGCCGACGGCACGGCCCGCCTCGGCGAGGCGGTCGCCGGGCGCCCACTGTCCACTTCGGACCGCGAACTGCTGCACGCGGCGACCGGCGGCTACCCGCTCTACGTCGTCGAAGCTCTGCGGGCCGACGATTCCCCGCCCGCCGAGGGGTTGGCCGCGGTGTTGCGGACGCGGCTGGAGCAGCCGGGCCCGGCCGCCCGTGAGATCGCCGGGCTCGCCGCCGCGGCGGGCCGGGACGTCACCCTCGAACTGCTCACCGAGGCGAGCGACCTCGACGCGGACACCGTCGTGGACGCCGTCGACGAGCTGTGGCGGCGCCGGATCGTGCGCGAGTTCGGCGGCGCCTACGACTTCACCCACGACCTGCTGCGCGAGACGGCCTACCAGCAGGTCAGCCCGCCGCGGCGGTGGCTGCTGCACCGGCGGCTGGCCCAGGGCCTGGAGCTGCTGCACGCCGGGGACACCGACGCCGTGGCGGCGCAGCTGGCCGAGCAGTACGCCCGCGGCGGCCGCCCGGACCGCGCCGTCGCGCACTACCGCCGGGCGGCGGCCGTCGCCGCGGGGACGTTCGCCCACGCCGAAGCGATCCGGCTGCTGCGGGAGGCACTGGCGCTCGTGACGGCCCGGCCGGCGAGCGGCAACCGCGACCGGGACGAACTGGCCGTCCTCGAAGCGCTCGCCGGGCCGCTCAACGCCCACCAGGGCTACTCGTCGCCCGAGCTGCAGCGCACGCTGGAGCGGTCGCTCGCGCTGGCGGAGTCGCTCGGCGACGCGGAGGCCGCGCTCACCGCGCTGCTGGAACTGTGGTCGTCGCGCTTCGTCCAGGGCCGGACGGTCCAGGCCCACGAGGCGGCCGAACGCGCGCTGGGCCTGCTCGCCCCCGGGACGAGCGCCGAGCAGGGCGGTTCGGCGCACTTCATCGTCGCGGGCTCGGCGCTGAGCCTCGGCCACGACCCGGCGGGGGCGCTGCGGCACTTCGAGCTGGGCGCCGAGCGAACGCGCGGCGCGTCCTCGTGGCCGATCGGCACCCGCCCGGACGTCCACGGCCCGGCCTGGGCGGCGCACGCTCACTGGCTGCTCGGGCACGAGGAAGAGGCCGTGGCGTGCGGCGCCGAGGCGATCGCGCTCGCCCGCCGGATCGACCACCCGTACAGCCTGGCCATCGCCTTGGCGTACGCGGGGATGACGCACCAGATGCGCCGCGACCGGCAGGCACTCGGGGTGGTCGTCACGGAGCTGCGGGCCCTGTGCGAACGGTACGGCTTCGCGTACTACCGGGAGTGGGCGCTGCTGCTGGGCGGCTGGGCCCGCGGCGGCCCGGCCGGCCTGGCCGCGGCGCAGCAGGGCGTCGCGAACCTCAAGGCCGAGGGATCGTTCGCTCGGATGCCGTACTGGTTGTCGCTGGTCGCCGAGCTGTCCCCACCGGAGGCGGCCCGGGCCACGCTGGACGCGGCACTGGCGGCCGGCGAGGCCCGCGACGACCGCTGGTGGCTGCCGGAGGTCCTGAGATTGCGGGCGGGCCACGACGCCGACCCGGTCCCCCGGCTACGGGCGGCCGTGGAGCTGGCCCGCGCCCAGGGCAGCATCGCCCTGCGGCGGCGGGCGGAGGCGGACCTGGAGCGGTCCTGACCAGGCCCGAACGACCCGAACGCTGGGCGAACGCCCGCTGCCTACGTTCCCCTCCGGAACCGAACTCCGAGAGGGGCCACCATGACCACCACCGCCCTGCCGCACGAAGAACTGGCCGCCGCCCTGCGCGGCGACCTCGTCACACCCGCCGACCCCGGTTACGACGAGGCCCGGGCCGTCTACAACGCCATGATCGACAAGCACCCGGCGGCGATCGCCTACTGCCGCGACGCGGCCGACGTCGTCGCCTGCGTCCGCTACGGCCGAGCCCGCGGCCTGGACATCGCGGTGCGCGGCGGCGGCCACAACGCGGGCGGCCTGGGTGTCGCGGACGGAGCGCTGGTCATCGACCTGTCCCGCCTGCGCAGCACCACGGTCGACCCGGTGAAGAAGACGGTCCGCGCCGACGCGGGCTGCACCTGGGGCGACGTCGACCACGCCACCGTGGCGTTCGGGATGGCAACGCCGTCGGGCATCGTCGCGTCCACCGGGGTGGCGGGCCTGACCCTCGGAGGCGGCATCGGCTACCTGGCCCGCCGCTTCGGCTTGACGGTCGACAACCTGCTGGCAGCGGACGTCGTCCTCGCCGACGGTTCGTTCGTGCACGCTTCGGAGTCCGAGCACCCGGACCTGTTCTGGGCCTTGCGAGGAGGAGGCGGCAACTTCGGCGTGGTCACGTCGTTCACGTTCCGCTGCCACGACATCGGCGAGCACGGCGTGGTGATCGGCGGGCCGGTGCTGTACGACCTGGCGGACACGCCGGAGGTGCTGCGCTGGTACCGCGAGCTGCTCCCCGCGCTGCCGGAGGAGCTCAACGGCTGGTTCGGTTTGCTGACGGTCCCGCCGGCACCCCCGTTCCCGGAGCAGCTGTGGGGCCGCAAAGCCTGCGGAATCGTCTGGTGTTACACGGGCGCGCACGACAAGGCGGACGAAGTCCTGGAGCCGGTCCGCTCGTTCGGTGAGCCGCTGCTGGTCGGCCTCCACGACCTGCCGTACACGGCACTGCAGGGAGCATTCGACGCGCTGTATCCCGCAGGCCTCCAGTGGTACTGGCGAGCGGACGTTTTCCACGAGATCTCCGACGAGGCCATCGAAATCCACCTGAAGAACGGCGAGAAACTGCCGACAATGCATTCATCGATGCACCTGTACCCGATCGACGGAGCGGCCGGCAGGGTGGCCCCGGACGCAACGGCCTTCCCCCACCGCGGGGGCGGCTGGTCGGGAGTGATCGTGGGCGTGGACCCCGCACCGGGGAAGGCAGAGGAAATCGCGGAGTGGACCCGCACCTATTGGGACGAACTCCACCCGACATCGGCGGGAGGAGCGTACATCAACTTCATGATGGAGGAGGGCCAGGACCGAGTGAAGGCGTCATACCAGGGCAACTACGAAAGACTGGCGGCGGTGAAGAGGAAGTACGACCCGGAGAACGTCTTCCACATCAACCAGAACATCCGCCCAGCCTGACAACGCACCCGGCCACCAACGGCACCCAGACCCCCCGCAACCCCGATCCGAAGCCAGAACACAATGGCAGCTTCGGGGTGGCGGAGGTCAGGACCGCAAAGCACCTCGAGACCGCTGCCAGTCGGTCACCACACCCAACCCGGCATCGATCTCCTCACCCAGCAAAGCCCCCAGCAGCGCAGCAACATCCGCCCCGAGCAATTCCCCCACCCGATCAAGCAAGGACAAAGCCTCCCAAGGCGAACCAGCCAAAGACCCGGCGACAACTCCAGGCTCCGGCGGCACCAGACCCTCTTCCAACCCGAACCGCCCAGCAGCCAGAAGAGCAGCAACCACCAGATGAGGCTGAGCATCGGCCCCGGCAAACCGAAACTCCAGCCGAGGCCCGGAAGCCGGCCCGGCCACCCGAACCGAAGCGGTCCGATCGTCATACCCCCACCGGACCTCCCGCGGCGAGAACGGACCAGTCCGCAACCGGACATAGGAGTTCCAAGTAGGCGCCCAAACAGCGGTCAACGCCCGAGCATCCCGAAGCACCCCGGCCAGAAAACCACCCAGCAGATCGGGCTCCGACCCGTCCACGGCGGACAAAGACAGATGAACGTGCCCGGAGTTCCCCTGCCCAGGCGCAGGAGCGGCCAGATAATCGGCAGTGACCCCGTGCCGAGCAGCGACCCGGCGCACGATCAGCTGCTGCAGAAGGACATCATCACAGGCGGCAAGAGCGTCCCGGTGCCGCAGCACGATCTCGTACTGCCCGGGGTGACACTCGGCCCGCGCCGACTCGACGCCCAGCCCGGCATCGTCCAATGCGGCCCGCAGATCACGCAACAGCGGCGCAAGCCGTTCGGTCCCGCCCACCGCATAGTCGGTCCCGTGCGAGGTGAGCGGCCCGGAAGCATCCCGGAAAACGACCTCGTGCTCGATGCCCACCGAAGGCACCAGCCCCAGCCCCTCCAGCGCGGTGAGCTGAGCACGGAGCACCTCCCGCGGCGCCAGCTCCGCAGCACCCCCGGACGGCCACTCGGCATCCCCGACGACGGCCCAGGTCCGATCCCCCAGCGGGATCGCCGAAGCCGCGTCCGGCCGCACCCGCAGGTCGCCGAACCCTTCGAGGTACCCGCCGAGCACCCCGGACGCCGGCAGCGGATCCCGCGACGGCGTCCACGCGAACACATAACTGCAAACGCCGTAACCGTCTTCGAGCACCGAAGCGGCAAACGGCGCGGCGAGCTCGACAGCCGCGAACCGGGCGTGCGGATCGGGCACCAGCAGCAGCAGCCGGGCACCGTCCTCGGTGAGCAGACCCCGCAGCACGCCCTCCCCCGCCGCGGCCGCCGCACGCCGGGCCGAGAGCGACCGCGGACCGACCGGCCGCGCGAACGCCGTCACCACGCGCCGCCCGGGTCCGGGGCGTGCAGCGGGTTCGGCACCCGCCCCCAGCGGACGTCGAACTCGTCGTCCCGTTCCACCTTGTCGAAGCCCTGCCCGGCGAAGTGCTCCCGGTTGAGCGTCACCCGCTCGACGTCCGGGGCGAACAGCCGGCAGGCGTCGAACCGCGCGGCCACGTCCGGGTTCTCGTCCCGGTAGCGGCCGACGATTTCCCGCACGGGCGCCCAGAACGCGGCCCGCGGCAGGCCGAGCTCGTCGAGCAGGATCTCGGCCCAGAACCGGAACTGACCGGAGAACACCGAGCTGAACAGCGACTGCGCCAGCAGGTGCGCGGGCCAGCGCAGCATGTCCGCGGCCGCCTCGGCCGGCAGCGAATCGTAGCTCCCGAGCTGCTCGTCGAGCAGGTCGACGCCCTGGGCGAAGTCCTTGATCAGCACCCGCTGCGGGACCCCGGCGGCGTCGACGACCAGGACGAGGTTCTGGCCGTGCGGGCAGAACCCGACGCCGTGCCGCAGGAGCCACTGCAGCAACGGCGTGAGCAGCAAGTCGAACAGCCGCGTCAGCCACGCCGTCGCGTCCCCGCCGCCGATCAGGTGCGCGAGCACGGAGACGCCGTCGGGCCCCCGGTAAGGCAGCGCGGCGAAGGAAAGCGCCCGCTCCCCCTCGGCAAGCCGGATCGGTTCGCGCCACAGCGCGCCCAGGGTCTCGTGGAACCGGTAGGGCAGCTCCTCGAGGTGCCCGAACAGCGGGTGCTGCACCGACACGCTCGCGACCTCGCCGAGCAGCCCGAACCGGTACCGCTCCGTGAGCAGCGGGTCGGCGGCGCTGATCCGGCGCAGCCAGGTCGTCACCGACGGGCCGGCGAGCGTGGCCGCGGAGTTGAGCCCGCGGTAGACGAGCGTGTTCCGCACCGACACCGCGGTCTTGACGTCGTGCCGGCCGGGTGTGCTCACGTTGGCCAGGGTCCGGACGGTCTGGTGCGGCCGGTAGCCGTCGGCGCTCTCCCCGAGGTCGATGACGACACCGGTGGCGAGCTCGGCGGCGTAGAGCGTGCCGAGGATTTCGTCGGCCTGCCACGGGTGCACCGGCACCCAGACGTAGTCCTCGGGCGCCTTCGCGGCGAACTCGTCGCGCAGTCCGCCGAGCTCGGCGGCCAGCAGCGCGTCCCGGCTCAGCTCGTCGACGCACCGGAACTCGGCGTGGTCCGGGTGGACGGCGAACCAGCGCAGCCGGAGGTCTTCGCCCGCCTCGGGCGCGTACCGGGCCCGGTCCCGCGCGGAGAACCCGACCCGCCCCTTGTTGAGCACGAGCCGCGGGTGCCCGGTGAGGTGCCCGTCCGCGACGTCGTAGTCCATGGTGGACAGCTCGGCCGCGGTCGGCGCGCGGCGCAGGCGGGCGGCCTCGTTGGCCACCGTCGAGGTCAGCTCGGCGAGCACGTCGGCCAGCCGCAGCCCGCTCAGGCCGAGGACTTCGCGGGCGTCCACGACGAGCGTGCGCGGGTCGGTGACCGGTTCGCCGGAGCGGCGCGCGCTGCCGGGCTCGACCGTCCAGGCGTCGAACGCGCCCCGCCGGGCCCGGAACGTGTAAACCGCGTCCGGGAGCTCCAGCCGGTAGGCGTCGCCGTCGGCGACCGGCTCCAGCATGTGCTCGTAGGACAGCTCGCCGAGCATCTTGTGGGTGATCAGCGCGCCGGCCGCGCGCCAGGCGGCCGCCTCGTCCAGGGTCACTTGTCCTCCAGGCCGAACGTGGTGAACGCGGTGCGGTCGGGCAGCTCGTGCACGGTCTTGCCGCACACGGCGTTGAGGATCACGGCCGCCCGCCAGGCGCCGAGGCCGAGGTCGGGCGCGCCGGGCCCGTGGGTGTGCCGTTCGGCGTTCTGCACGAACAGCGACCCCGGCAGGTCGAGGGCGACGCGGTAGTCGGCGCCGACGTCGAGGCGGCCCTGCCGGTCACGGCGGACAGCGTCGCCGAGCCCGGCCAGCAGCGGCCCGGTGGGCGCCTCCGCGTACCCGGTGGCCGCGACGACGGCGGCGGTGCGCAGGGTGGCGTCACGGCCCTGGTGCGCGTGCCAGACGCCGAGCGCGATCTCACCGTCCACTGTGGTTGCCGAGACGACTTCGACGCCGGGTGTCAGCACGGCACCGGGCGGGCCGGTGATGCTGCGGCGGTAGAGCTCGTCGTGGATCGCGCCGATCGTTTCGGTGTCGATGCCCTTGTAGAGCTGCCATTGCGTGGGCAGCAGCCGGTCGCGGACGGCTTCGGGCAGGCCGTGGAAGTACGCGGTGTAGTCCGGCGTGAACTGCTCGAGGCCGAGCTTCGAGTACTCCATGGGCGCGAACGCGGGCGTCCGGGCGAGCCAGCGTAGTCCGTCCACAGTGGATCGGCCGCGCAACAGGTCGAGCACGACTTCGGCGCCCGACTGCCCGGAGCCGACGACCGTGACGCTTTCGGCGGCGAGGAGTTCGTCCCGGTGCGTCAGGTAATCGGCCGAGTGCACCGCCAGGACTCCGGGATCGGCGACGAGGTCGCGGAGAGGTTCGGGCACCGAAGGGATCGAACCGACGCCGAGCACGACGTTGTCCGCGAGCACCGGCTCGCGCCCGGCGATCGTGAGCTCGAAGGCGTCGCCGGCCCAGCGGATGCCGGTCACTTCGTGCCCGAAGTGGCACGACGGCAGCCGCGCGGCGGCCCAGCGGCCGTAGTCGTCGTACTCGACGCGCGGCATGTGGAACCGCTCGGCGAAGTAGAACGGCAGCAGGCGGCCGCGGTCGCGTAGGTAGTTGAGGAAGGAGAACGGGTTCGTCGGGTCGACGAGCGTGACGAGGTCGGCCAGGAAGGGCACCTGCAGCGTCGCGCCCTCGACGAGCAGGCCGGGGTGCCAGCGGAACTCCGGACGGGTGTCGAAGAAGACGGCGTCGAGGCCGTCGACTCCGGCGGCGAGGGCCGCGAGCGAGAGGTTGAACGGCCCGATCCCGACCCCGGCGAGGTGGTGGCGCCTCACGAAGCGACCGGGCTTTCCCGGCCGGCGACGAGCTCGGCACCCGCGGTGGCGACGATCCGGTCGAGCAGCGGGAGGTAGTCACCGGCGGTGGCGTGCGGGTGCAGCAGCGTCAGCTTGAGCCACAGCTGGTTCGTCCCGCCCGGCCCGGTCGGCAGCGCGGCCCGGCCGATGACGGCGGTACCGGCCTCCAGGAGTGCCCGGCGAACGCGCGCGACGAGCTCGTCACCGCCCGCCTCGTCGGCGAGGATCGGCCGCAGGACCACTGTGGACAGTTCGGGCGGACCCCAGAGCCGCAGGCCGGGGTGGTCTTCGACGCGGCGGGCGACCTCGGTGGCGAGGGCGCAGCAGCGTTCGACGAGGGCGCCGAGGCCGTCGGTGCCGAGCGCGTGCACGGTGACGGCCATCCGGAAGGCGTCCGGCCGGCGCGACGTCCGGATCGAGCGGCCGAGCAGGTCCGGCAGGCCGGCTTCGGTGTCATCGTCGGCGTTGAGGTACTCGGCGCGGACGGTGAGCGCGCCGAGATCGGCGGCCTCGCGGGCGGCGAACAGCCCGGCGGCGACCGGCTGCCAGCCGAACTTGTGCAGGTCGAGGGCCACGGAATCGGCGCGGTCCAGCCCGGCGAGCTTGGGTTTGAGCGTGTCGCTGCAGAGGGCCATGCCGCCGTAGGCCGCGTCGACGTGCAGCCGGGCGTTGTGCCGGTGGCAGATGTCGGCGATTTCGGGCAGCGGGTCGAGGGTGCCGGTGTTGGTGGTCCCGGCGGTGGCGACGACGACGCAGCCGGGCGTCAGGACCTGGTCGAGCGCCTCGGGGAGCAGCCGATCGCCGTCGCAGGGGACGACGATCGGGGCGGGCAGGCCGAGCAGCCAGGCGGCGCGGGCGACGCTGTGGTGGGCGTTGGCGCCGCAGACGCTTTGGAGGACGCCGTTTTCGCGGGCGAGGAGGAGGCCGAGGAGGTTGGATTCGGTGCCCCCGGTGGTGACGACGGCGTCGGGGTCGTCAGCCTCGGGGTAGCAGAGCCGGGCGATCCCGGTGGTGAATTCGCGCTCGAGCTCGCTGGCGACGGGGGCTTGGTCCCAGGAGTCCATGGAGGGGTTCAGGGAGCCGGCGACGACATCGGCGGCCACGGAGACAGCGAGCGGCGGGCAGTGGAGGTGGGCGGCACAGGCGGGATCGGCGGGATCGGCGGACCCGGCGGCGAGAAGCCGGCTGAGCTGTTCGAGCGCGGCTTCGGCCCCGACACCCCGGCGAGGCAGGAAGCCACCCCCGGCGGCTCGGGTGGGTGCGTCGTAGTGCGGCCGGGCGGCCGGCGAGGTCGGCTCGGTGAGGGCAGCGTCGGCCGGCAGCGCGGGCGCGGAGTGCTCGCCGGGCGCCGCGTCAGGCTCCGGCTCGCGGTCCCCCGCCGCCGGAGCCGGCTCGCCACGCTCTGCCACCAGGGCCGCCGCCACCGCCGCCGGGCCGCCGGCCGGGATCGGGCCGCCGCGTTCGGCCACCCCCGCCGCCATTGCGCGCAGGGCCAGCGGGATCAGCTCGCCGAGCCGGTCCGCGCCGCCGTGGCCTCCGGCCAGCCCGTCTGCCCGCATGTGCCCGCCTTCCTTAGGGTTGCCTTGCCTACGCTGAGCAACAGTACGGCGACCGAAGGCTGCCTGTCATCCGGCCCCGTCCAGCATGCTCGACCGGGTGGCGGCGACGCGTCGGCCATCGGGAGTAGGTTCGGCGCGAGGAGGAGGTGATCAACGTGCCCCGGTGGGACGTCCTGGCGGCGATCGGTGCCGGCGGCGCGCTCGGCAGCCTCGCCCGCTACGGCCTGTCCGTGGCGATCCCGCACGCGCGCGGCGAGTTCGCCGTCGCCACGCTGCTCACCAACATCCTCGGCTGCCTGCTCATCGGCGTCCTGATGGCCGTCCTGACCACTACCGCGCGCCCCCACCACCTCCTCCGGCCGTTCCTCGGCGTCGGGATCCTCGGCGGCTTCACGACGTTCTCGACGTTCGTGACCGACACCCTCGAAGCGGCGACGACCGGGCGGCTCGTGGGTTCCGCGCTGTACGTGGCGGCATCGGTGGTGCTCTGCTTGACGGCGGTCGCGGCCGGCCTCTCGGCCACGCGCGCGGTGTCCAAGAGGGGGACGGAGTGACGCTCGTCCTGGTGGCCCTCGGTGGCGCGGCGGGCTCGGTCCTGCGCTACCTGACCGACTGGAAGGTCCGGCAGTGGCACGCCTCGCCGTTCCCGTTCGGGACGCTGACGGTGAACGTCGTGGGTTCGTTCATCCTGGGCTTCCTGAGCGGCTGGCTCCTGCACGGCGCGGAGCCGTCCTCGGTCCGCGCCCTGGTGGCGGTGGGCTTCTGCGGCGGCCTGACGACGTTCTCGACGTTCGGGTACGAGACGGTCCGCCTGTTCCTGGAGAAGACGCGGCTGTACGCGGTGCTGAACGTGGCCGTCACCATCCTCGCGGGGCTCGCCTCCGGCGCCCTCGGCCTGCTCCTCGCCACCGGCGTCTTCGCTTAGCGGTCCGGACGCCGCATCCGCCGCTGGACGCGGCGTGGCGCCGGCCCACTTGCGCTTCACCCGGCGGCGGCTCCGCAGCAGGCGCAGCTCGGCCGCCTCGGCTCGAACGTCGTCGGGCGCACCGGTCGCCGCGCGCAGGGCGAGGCTTTCCCGCGCCCGGTTCGCCCGGCGGGCGAACGCCTTGCTGCGCGGCAGGGCGCATCCGTCCCTCCTCCGGGACCAAGGAACACCCGGCCCCGGAGGAAGGCACGCAATATCAGCGCGGCGCCAGCCCGCGCACCTGCTCGAACGGGTCCCCGCCCGTCGGCAGCAGGGCGATGATCGGCGTCGTCAGCCCGTTGTCCACATAGGCCTGGACCTGCTCGCGGCACGACTCCACGCTGCCGTGGATCACCAGTTCGTCCACCACCGCGTCCGGGATCACCTGGTTCGCCTTCTGCCGGTCCCCGGCCGCCCAGGCTTCGTGCATCGGGGCCAGCGCCTCGCCGCGGCCCAGCCACTCGTGGAACGCCGCGTACACCGGCACCGTCAGGTAGCTCGAGATCAGCATCCGGCCCAGGCCACGGGCCGCGTCGGCGTCCTCCGTGGGGCAGACGAAGATGCGGGCCGCCAGCTCGACGTCCGGGCCGACCACCGACCGCACCTGGGGGACGTCCGAAGCCGCCAGCCAGTTCGTGATCGCGCCGTCCGCCTCGCGCGCCGCCAGCTTGAGCATGCCCGGGCGGAGCGCCGCCAGCATGATCGACGGCGGTGGGTCCGCCGGGCGCTCCAAGCGGAACTTCGACACCGCGAACGTGTCGTACTTCTCGCTGACCTTCTCCCCCGCCAGCGCCGACCGCAGGAACCGCAGCGTGTCCCGGGAACGCGCGAAGGGCTCGTCGAAGGACGCCGCGTTCCAGGCCGAGACGATCACCGGGGAGGACGCGCCGATGCCGAGCACGAACCGGCCCGGGGCCAGCTCCGCGACCGTCGCCGCCTGCATCGCCAGCAGGCCGGGGCCCCGCGTGTACACCGGGACGATCGCCGTGCCCAGCCGCAGCTGCGGGGCCCACTGCGAGGCCAGCACCAGCGGCGTGAACGCGTCGGTGCCCGCCGTCTCGGCCGTCCACGCGTCGGTGTAGCCCAGGTCCGGCAGCTGCTCGACCAGTTCGCGGTGCGCCGTCAGCGGCACCCCGGTCAGCGGAATCGTCAGGCCCCAGCGGCTCATGCAGTCTCCTTCTCGACGGCGGACAGCTCGCGCAGCAGCCAATCGACCTGCGTGCGCATCAGGTTCTCCGCGACCTCTTCGGCCTGCGGTGTCATGTGGGTCGCGCCCGCCAGCGGCAGGAAGACGTGCGGGCGGCCCTTCGCCAGCAGGGCCGACGACAGCCGCAGCGCGTGCGCGACGAACACGTTGTCGTCGGCCAGGCCGTGCACGATCAGCAGCGCGCGGCTCAGCTCGCCCGCGCTCTCGATCAGTGAGTTGTGCGCGTAGCTCTCGGCCTCGTCCTGCGGCTTCCCGAGGTACCGCTCGGTGTAGTGCGTGTCGTACAGCGACCAGTCGGTCACCGGCGCGCCCGCGACCGCCGCGTGGAAGACGTCCGGCCGGCGCAGCACCGCCAGCGCCGACAGGTAGCCGCCGTAGGACCAGCCGCGGATCGCCACCCGCTCCACGTCCAGCTCGGGGAACGAAGCGGCCGCCGCCTGCAGCGCGTCGACCTGGTCCTGCAGCGTGACGTCGGCGAGGCGCCCGTGGATCTCGCGCTCCCACACCGCCCCGCGGCCCGGCGTGCCGCGGCCGTCCGCGACGAGCACCGCGAAGCCCTGGTCGGCCAGCCACTGCGACGTCAGGAACGCGTTGCGGCTCTGCAGGACGCGCTGGGCGTGCGGCCCGCCGTACGGGTCCAGCAGCACCGGCAGCTTGCCCTCGCTCGGCTCGTACCCGCGCGGCAGCAGCAGCGCCGCACGCAGGTTCCGCTCACCCAGTGTCAGCCAGGTCAGGTTCGGCACGATGTCCGGGTCCACAGTGGACGAGTTGATCGTCGCGACCGGCGCGCCGTCCCGCAGCACCGACACGCGCGGGCCGCTGTACTCCAGGCTCCACGACGACAGCACGGTGACCGCGGCGGATCCGGCGCCGACGTGCACGCCGTCCACAGTGGACAGCCGGCGCATCGACGCGCCCTCGGTGCGGAAGACGTGGATCTGCGTCGGGTCGTCCTCGGAGGCGCTGAACAGGATCTCGTCGCCGACGTCGAGCACGGCCCGCAGCTGCAGCCCGGCCGGCGTGACGGCCTCGCCGCCGACGAAGAGCCGGTGATCGCCGTCGACCATGCCCTCGACGACCAGGCGCCCGTCGGGCGTCCAGGCCGGGACGCCGCCGACGATGTCGATCCAGTGCTGGTCGGAAGCGCTGTGCACCACCGACGTCGAGCCGTCGGCGACGTCCACCGCGAGGACGTCCATCCGCCTCTGGTCGCGCGGCTGCACGGCGAGCAGCGGCGCACCGCCGGCCGACCAGTGCACCGAGGCCAGGTACTCCCAGTCGCCCGGCTCGACGTCGACGCGCGAGCCGTCCAGGCCGAGCACGGCGAGGGACACCAGCGCGTTCGTGGTGCCCGCCGCCGGGTAGGCGACGACGTTCGCCGGGTGCTGCGGGTTGGCCGGGTCGGCGATGGTCCAGCGCGGGACCGGGCCGCGGTCGGAGCGCTCGGCCAGGATGCTGCGGCCGTCCGGCGCCCACCAATAGCCGCGGGTGCGGTCCATCTCCTCGGCGGCGATGAACTCGGCGAGGCCCCAGGCGATGTCCTCGCCGTCCTCCTCGACCAGCACGCGGTCGTCGCCGGTGGCCAGCTCCAGCACGTGCAGCCGCCGGTTCTGGACGTAGGCGACGTGCGTGCCGGTGGGGTTCGGCCGCGGGTCGATGACCGAACCGTCGACGCGCAGCGTCACCTCGCCCGAAGCGAGGTCCAGGGTGTAGAGCTTCCCCGAGAGCGAGAACACCGCGACGGTGAAGGCCGCGTCGACGCCGTAGTGCACGACGCCGCCGCCGGTCTCGCGGGCCCGCTCGCGCCGCGCGCGCTCTTCGGCGGGCAGCTCCTCTTCGCCGGGCAGCAGTTCGGCGGCGTCGACGAGCTTGGTCTCGGCGCCAGTCGCCAGGTCGGCCGACCAGAGGCTGTGCCGGGGGTCGGTGCCCGACTCCGCGCGCAGGAACAGCACGCGGGAGCCGTCCGGGGCGACCCGGAACTCCTTCGGGGCGCCGAGAGTGAAGCGCTGGGTCCGGGCCTGTTTGCGGAGGAACGGGAGGTCGTCGACATCGGTCACGCCCGCACTCTTCCAGACGCCTCATGCGAGACGCCAACACCCTTCAGCTTGGCCAGCTCCGCGTCGACGTCGTAATCCGGCGCCGGGAACTCCGGCTTCAGGTCGGCGAGGGTCTCGATCAGCAGTTCGGCGACGGCCCAGTTGCGGTACCACTTGTGGTCGGCGGGCACCGCGTACCAGCCCGGCGTCTTCTCGAAGATGTCGGCGTAGGCCTTCTCGTAGGCGGCCCAGTGCGACCGCGCCTCCAGGTCGCCGGGGTTGTACTTCCAGCGCTTCTCGGGCGTGACGAGCCGGGCCTTGAGCCGCTTGAGCTGCTCCTCGGGCGAGATGTGCAGGAACACCTTGACCACCGTGGTGCCCGCCTCGGCCAGCTCCGCTTCGAACGCGTTGATCTCGGCGTACCGGCGGCGCCGTTCGGCCGCGGTGAGCAGGCCGGACACGCGCGGGACCAGGATGTCCTCGTAGTGGGAGCGGTCGAAGACGCCGATCTGGCCGGCCGCGGGCAGCTGCTTGCGGATCCGCCAGAGGTAGTGGTGCCGCCGTTCGGCCGCGGTGGGCTTCTTGAACGCCGCGTACCGGACGCCCATCGGGTTCACCAGGCCGAGCACGTGCGAAACCGTGCCGCCCTTGCCGGAGGTGTCCATGCCCTGGAGCACGAGCAGCACCCGGCGGGTGCCGCCGCCGACGCCCTCGGCGTAGAGCGCCTCCTGCAGCGCGGACAGCCGCTCACCCGCGCTGCCGAGCCGCTCGAGGGCCTTCGCCTTCTTGCCGGGCCCCACCGGGGCCGAGCCCGGGTCCGGCAGTGCGCCGTCGACGCGCAGCGCGTCCCGGACCCGGCTTCCGTCGTCCTTCTTGGCCATCCGCCGAAAGTACCCGTTCAGGCGGCGGCTTTCCCGGCGAAGAGTTCCAGGAGGGCGCCGTGCCCGCCGTCACCCGAGACGCCTTCGCGGACCTTGGGACCGGTTTCGCCGTGCCGCTCGAAGTTCCGGTGCTCCAGCTCGACGCGGGTCGACTTCGGCCCCTCCTCGATGAATCTGACCTCGATTTCGCTGGCGTACGCCGGGTCGGGGTTGATCTTCCAGTCGCCGTCGATGCGCCAGGAGAGGACCACCCGGGCGGGTGGCTCCCAGACCAGGACTTCGCCCCACTGGCACTCGGCGCCGTCGACCGTGCGCTCGTACCAGCGGCCGCCCGGCTTCGGCTCCAGGACCGCCTCGGCGAGGTCGCCCGCGCCGATGTGGTGCTGCCGCGGCCACCAGCTGTCGAAGGCCTCGGTGTAGGTCTTGAACGCGTGTTCGCGCGAGCACGCGACGGTGACGCTCCGGCGGATCGGTTCCAGGGTCATGACTGCTCCTCTTCGGGGGGTTCGGTTGCTTCCGCCAGCTCGGCGAAGGCCTTCAGCGCGTCCGACCACATCCCGTCGAGCCAGGCGCGCAGGGCGGCGATCCCGGCCGGTTCCAGCCGGTAGAGCCGCTTGGTGCCGACGGCCCGGTCGGTGACCAGGCCGGCCTCCTTGAGGACCTTCAGGTGCTGGGACACGGCCGGGCGGCTGATCGGCAGGTCCGCGGCCAGCTCGCCGACCGCCCGCGGCCCGTCCCGCAGCGCTTCGAAGATCGCGCGGCGCGACGGGTCGGCGAGGGCGGCCAGCTGGTCGCTTCCGTAAGTCGCCACGAACCGTAAGTTACGACTTACCGAAGCGGCCGTCAACCGGCACGCAGTGTTTCGGGGGTGTGAACGCAATATTGCGCAACGAACAACGGGTGAAAGCAACGATTCCCGGCTGAAGTCTGCGTCTGCTGCCTCTAACCTGAACACATGACGACGTTCGCCGGCCGGGAGACCGCCGCCCCCACCGCCGCGAGCTTCATCGAGCTCGACGAGCGGTGGAGCACGCACAATTACCACCCGCTGCCCGTCGTGATCGCCGAAGCCTCCGGCGCCTCGGTGACCGACGTCGAGGGCAAGTCCTACCTCGACTTCCTCTCCGGCTACTCGGCCCTGAACTTCGGCCACCGCCACCCGGACCTGGTCGCGGCCGCCGTCGAGCAGCTCGGGCGCGTCACGCTGACGTCGCGGGCGTTCCACCACGACCAGCTGGGGCTGTTCTGCCGCGAGCTGGCCGAGCTGACCGGCACCGAGCTGGTGCTGCCGATGAACTCCGGCGCCGAAGCCGTCGAGTCCGCGGTCAAGATCGCCCGCAAGTGGGCGCACCGGGTCAAGGGCGTGCCGGACGGCACCGCGGAGATCATCGTCGCCGGTTCGAACTTCCACGGCCGGACCACCACGATCGTCTCGTTCTCGACCGACGAAACCGCCCGCGCCGACTTCGGCCCGTTCACCCCGGGCTTCGTCACGGTGAAGTACGGCGACGCGGCCGCGCTGCGCGACGCGATCACCCCGCGCACGGCGGCGGTGCTGCTGGAGCCGGTGCAGGGCGAGGCCGGCGTCATCGTGCCGCCGGAGGGGTATTTCGCGGACGTCCGCCAGGCCTGCGACGAGCACGGCGTGCTGCTGATCGCCGACGAGATCCAGTCCGGCCTGGCCCGCACCGGCACGGTGCTGGCGCTGGACCACGAGGGCATCCGCGCCGACATCTACACCCTGGGCAAGGCCCTCGGCGGCGGCATCCTGCCGGTGTCCGCGGTGGCCGGCCGCCGTGAGGTCCTCGGCGTGCTGAAGCCGGGCGAGCACGGTTCCACGTTCGGCGGCAACCCGCTGGCCTGCGCGGTCGGCCGGGCGGTCGTGCGCCTGCTGGGCACGGGCGAGTTCCAGCAGCGGGCGACGGAACTGGGCGCCCACCTGCACACGCGGCTGGGCGAGCTGGTCGGGCAGGGCCTGTCGGAGGTGCGCGGCCGCGGCCTGTGGGCGGGCATCGACATCGCCCCGGGCGGCCCGTCGGGCCGGGCGGCCTCGGAGGCGCTGATGGCGCGGGGCGTGCTGTGCAAGGAGACGCACGAGCGCACCCTGCGGGTGGCCCCGCCGCTGGTGATCACCCGCGAGGAGCTCGACCGCGGCATCGACGCGATCGCCGAGGTCATCCGCCCCTGAAACCACCCGGACGCCGCCGGGTGAGCCTCCCGCCCCGGCGGCGTCCGGGAACACACGCACCTCGGCTGACCTGCCGGACACCGCGGCGGCCGGGGAGCGCCCGCCGCGGCCCGCCTGGTCCGCCGCGGCCCGCCCCCATGTCGCGAATGACTCATTCGGGACCTCGGACGTCCCCAATGAGTCATTCGCGACACCGCAATCGCCGCCCCACCGCGCGCGTCCGGGAGCACAACGTCCCCTTCGGACGTTGTGCCCGGTATGGGATCAGGGGAATGGGCAGAACGGCCACTGGTCGGCACCGGCAGCGTCACGCCGGCCGAGCTGTTCGAACAGGGGAAGCGGCTCCGCGAGAAGACGCCGGCCGCACTGCACGACCACGCGGCCGCGGCGAAGAACCGGCCGACACCGCGCGAGTACTTCGACGCCACCAACGCCGGGCGGCTCCCCGAGCTGACCGGGCTTCGTCGAGAACGCATGCGTGCCTCGCCGTTCACGTTCTTCCGCGGCGCCGCCGGCCTGATGGGCGCCGACCTCGCCGGGACGCCGTCGTCCGGCGTCACCGCTCAGCTCTGCGGTGACGCGCACGCCGCCAACTTCGGGCTCTACGGCACCCCCGAAGGCAAGATCGTCATGGACATCAACGACTTCGACGAGACCGTCCCCGGCCCGTGGGAATGGGACCTCAAGCGGCTCGCGGCCAGCCTCGTGCTCGCCGGCCGCGAAGGCGGCATCCGCGAATCGGGGTGCCGCGAGGCCGCCGAAGACGCCGTGAAGTCCTACCGCCGGACCATCCGCGCGCTCGCCGAGCTGTCGTTCCTCCGGAGCTGGAACGCTCTCCCGGATTCCTCGGTGCTTTCGAAAGCGCGGGCCGACGAGCTGATCGACGACTTCGCCGACGCGGCCGAGAAGGCCCGCAAGAACGACAGCGCGAAGGTCGCCGCGAAGTGGACCGAGCGCGTCGACGACCACGAGACCGGCCTGGCCCGCCACCGGTTCGTCGCGGACCCGCCGGTGCTGACCCACGTCGACGCCGGGACCGCCGAAGCCGTCGCCGCCGGGCTAGTGTCCTATGTGGACACACTGCGGGAGTCGCGGCGCACGCTGATCGCGCGGTACCGGCTCGCCGACGTCGCCTTCCGGGTCGTCGGCACCGGCAGCGTCGGCCTCCGCAGCTACGTCGCCCTGCTGCACGGCAACGACGACGAAGACCTGGTGCTGCAGGTGAAACAGGCCCAGCGCCCGGCCCTCGCGCCGTACCTCGACCTGCCCCCGGCCGCGCACGAGGGACAGCGCATCGTCGACGGCGCCCGGCTGGTGCAGGCGGAGACCGACATCCTGCTGGGCTGGACCACGATCGACGGCGTCCCGTTCATCGTCCGCCAGTTCCGGAACCTCAAGGGCGACATCGACCCGTCGGAACTCGAGAAGGACCACCTCGACGACTACGGCAGGCTGGCCGGCGCCCTATTGGCCCGCGCCCACACGCGGTCGCTGCACCCGAAACTGCTCGCGGGGTACTTCGCCGACGAGTCGGAATTGGACGAGGCGATGGGCGCATACGCCGTGCGGTATGCCGACCGGACGGAGGCCGACCACGCCGCCTTCTCGCGCTACTGACGGACAGGTTGCCGGTCAACGCTGGAGATCCACTTCACCGCCGTGTTGCGGGCCCTCGCCGAGCGGATCGGTCGGCACCCGCGCTTCCTCGGCCGCGACCCGGCGCCGTGGGACAACGGCACCCACTTCACCCGCCCCGGCCTCGCCGACACCGGCAACGTGGTGGCGATCCACCCGTGGACGTCGTTCTCCGGCACGCTCGCGACCGACCCGCTCGGCGCGGTCGCGACGCACAACGCGGAACGGCTGATCCAGGTGGCCCAGGCGTACGCGACGGACCCGGCCCGCCGCGTCCGGATCCAGGAGGACGGCGCCGCGCCGTCGATCCACTTCAGCGACGCGACCCGCCCCCGGTACGGCGAGTGGCTGTCCCGGTCGATCCGCAACGCGGCCGCCAGTGCCCACACATAACCGAACTCCTCAGCCTGTGACCAGCGCGACGACGTCCGCCGCGCAGCCCCACGCCAGGGTGATGCCCGCTCCCCCGTGCCCGTAGCAGTGCACCACGTCGCCGGCCCGCTCCAGCCGCACCTCGGGCCGGAACGGGCGGAGCCCCACCCGCGACCGCAGCACGGCGGCGTCCGCCAGGCGCGGCTCCAGCTCCCGGCAGCGGCGCAGGATGTCCGCCGTCACGGCCGGGTTCGGGTCGGTGTCCGCGCGGCCCGGCTCCTCCGTTCCGCCGCACACCACGTGGGTGCCGTGCGGGATCACGTACGTCACGCCCGGGCCGGTCTCGTCGACCACGAACTCCGGCAGGCCCGGGTCGGTCACGTGCACGACCTGGCCGCCGACCGGGACCATCGTGCGGTCGCCCGCCAACGCGCCCGCGCCGAGGCCCGCCGCGTTCACCACGACGTCCGCGCCCAGGCCCGCCAACGACGTCAGGGGCCGGTACTCCACCCGGACGCCCAGCGCACCCAGCCGGGCGAGCAGCCACTCGAGGTACACCGGCGTGTCGACCACCGCCGTCGTGAACGACACGTCGTCGCCGTCGCGGACGCCGCCCACCGCGGGGAGCCACTGCGGGTCCGGCCGGCCCGCCGCCAGCAGGACCCGGCCGCGGCGGAGGCGCACGCCCGGCGCGTCCTGGCCGCGGAACACCGCGAGGCTCGTCTCGGTCCACCGCACGATCCGATCGTCCTGACGATGACCCGGCGGGTACACCACCCCGCCGGCGACCGCGGACGTCGACTCCTCCGGCCGGACCGCCGCCACGACCGTCACGTCGTGGCCGGCTTCCGCCAGCCGGTGTGCGCTGCTCAGGCCGATGATCCCGGCCCCGGCGACTGTCACTCGCATCCCCGCATCGTGACGCACCTGCGGCCTCCGCGTCGCCCGGGGGCCCGGCTACCCTCGCCCGGGTGAGGACGACCGCCGCCGTCTGCGGCCTGCTCGCGCTGCTGCTGGGCCTGCCGTTCGCCGGCGGCACCACGCCCGGCGCGGTCGACGCCGCCGCCGCGGCGGCCGTCGGGCACCTGAGCCCCGGCGTGCTGCGCGCGCTCGTCTTGCCGACCGAGCCGTACGTGGTGCTCGCGCTCGGCCTGCTCGCGGTCTTCCTGTGCCTGCGCGCCGGACGGCGGCTGGAGGCCGGGCTCGCCCTGGCCGTGCCGGTGCTGGCCATCCTGCTGACCAGCTGGCTGCTCAAACCGCTCTACGACCGGTGGAAGAACGACACCCTGGTCTACCCGAGCGGCCACACGGTGAGCCTGGTGGCGGTGCTGACGGTGCTCGTCCTGGTGACGCGCCGGGTCGTCGTGGCCGTGCTGTCCGCGGTGGCGCTGCTCGCCGCGGCGGCCGGGCTGGTCGGCATGGGGTACCACTACCTGACCGACGTCGTCGGCGGAACGCTCTTCGCCGTGGCGGTCGTGCTGGTCAGCTGGCCGGCACGGCGTCACGAGCCAGCGCCGTCAACCGGCTGACCGCGCGCAGGTACTTCTTGCGGTAGCCGCCGTCGACCATCTCCTCGGTGAACAGCGACGGCAGCGGCTCGCCCGACACGACCAGCGGGATGGCCCGGTCGTAGAGCCGGTCGGCGAAGGCGACCAGGCGCAGCGCCACGTTCTGGTCCGGCGCCGGGTGGATGCCGCGCAGGTGCACGCGGGTGACGTCGTCGAGCAGCCGCCCGTAGCGCGACGGGTGCAGCTCCGCGAGGTGGGTGCACAACGCGTCGAAGTCGTCCACAGTGGACCCTTCGTGCGCCGCGGCCGACGCCTCCAGCTCCTCCGGCGAGACCGGCGGCGGCGCGTCCGGCAGGCCGCGGTGGCGGTAGTCCGGGCCGTCGACGCGGACCACGCCGAAGCGCGCCGACAGCGTCTGGATCTCGCGCAGGAAGTCTTCGGCGGCGAACCGGCCCTCGCCCAGCTTCTCCGGCAGGGTGTTCGACGTCGCCGCGATGAACACCCCGGCGTCCATCAGCTCCTGCAGCAGCCGGGTGACCAGGGTGGTGTCGCCCGGGTCGTCCAGCTCGAACTCGTCGATGGCCAGGATCCGGTGCGCCGACAGCCGCCGGACGGCCTCGGGGAAGCCCAGCGCCCCCACCAGGTGGGTCAGCTCGACGAAGGTGCCGTACGCCTTCGGGGACGGCGCCGCGTGCCAGGTCGAGGCGAGCAGGTGGGTCTTGCCGACGCCGAACCCGCCGTCGAGGTAGAGCCCCATCGGCCCGGACGGCTCCGAAGAACCGCGAGCCCCGCCGAACAGCTTGAACCGCTTCTTCTCCTTGCGCGCCCCGACCTTGGCGGCGAACGCCGAGCACGCCTCGACCGCGGCGGCCTGGCTGGGCTCGTCGGGATTCGGGAGGTAGGTGTCGAACCGGACGGCGTCGAAGCGCGGCGGCGGCACCAGCGCGCCGATCAGCTCGTCGGCGGACAGCTCGGGACGGCGGCCGGTCAGGTGCGCGGGCATGGTCGCAGAGCCTATCCGCGCCCGCGGTACCGATCAGCGGGTATATCCCCCGGTAGAGACGTGATTCACGCTCATGCTGGGATGATCGGGTGCAGCGTGTGTGGCCCGATCGGACGGGCGAACTGAGCGGTTCGGACCTCGAACAGGTCTACGGCTACCCCGAGGACCTGGACCGGCCTTGGGTGCAGGTGAACTTCGTCGCGTCCGCCGACGGTGCCGTCGAGATCGACACGACGTCCGCGGGGCTCTCGCACGCCGCCGACCGGAAGGTCTTCCTGCTGGGCCGTGACCTCGCCGACGTCATCCTGGTCGGTGCCGGGACGGCCCGCGCCGAGAACTACCGCGGGGTCGTCGCGGGCCCGAAACGCCTCGAACGCCGGCGCCGGCTCGGGTTCGGAGGAGTGCCGCCGATCGCCGTCGTGACGCGCACGGCGAACCTCGACCCCGCGTCCCGGCTGTTCACCGAAACGGCCGTCCCGCCGATCGTGATCACGACGGACACCGCCGACACCCGCGCCCTCGAAGCCGCCGGGGCCGAGGTCCTGCGGGCCGGCACCGACGACGTCGACGTGCGCCGCGCTCTCGACCTGCTCGCCGCCCGCGGGTTGCGCCGCGTCGACTGCGAAGGCGGGCCCGGCCTGTTCGCCCGGCTCGTCGCCGCCGACCTCGTCGACCAGCTGTGCCTGACCGTCGCGCCGCTGCTGGTGGCCGGGACCGCGGGCCGGATCGCCGCGGGCGCCGCACCCGCCGTGCCGCGCCGGCTCGCCCTCGCCTCGATCCTCGTCGAGGACGGCTTCACGCTCCTGCGCTACCGCCGGGACGCCGGGTGAGCGACGACGCCGAGCTGCTCGCCCGGGCCGCGGGCGGCGACCACACCGCGTTCGGCGCGCTGGTGCGGGAGCACACGCCCCGGATGTACCGGGTCGCGCTGCGGATCACCGGCAGCGCGGCCGAGGCCGAGGACGTCGTGCAGGAGGCGTGGCTGGCCGCGTGGCGGTCCCTCGCCGGGTTCCGGCGGGAATCGGCGGTGTCGACGTGGCTCTACCGCGTCGTCACCAACAGCGCGCTCGCCGTCCTGCGCCGCCGCCGTCCGACGGTGTCGCTCGACGACCCGGACCCGCAGTCCACTGTGGACAGCGCGCTGCTCGCCGCCGCGGTGCCCGGCCCCGAGGGCCGGGTCGTGCGGGCCGAAGAGGTCGACGCGGTGCTGCGCGCGGTCGGCCGGCTGGAGGTGTCCCAGCGCGTGCCGCTCGTGCTGCGGGAACTGGAAGGGCTGAGCTACGAAGAGGTCGCCGAAGTGCTCGACGTGAACGTCGGCGCCTTGCGCTCCCGGCTGCACCGGGCCAGGGTGGCGCTGCTCGCCGAGTTGAGGGAGCGGTGATGGCCCAGAGCGAGGACCCCGAGTCCGACCCCCGGTGGGACGCGGTGCGCGCCGCGGCCCGGCGCCGGGTGCCGACCCCGCCGGGCCTGGTCGAACGTGTCCTGCGGGCGGTCGCCCGCGGCCGCCGGACGGCGGTGGAGGTCCCCGGCGGCGCGGGCCGGCTGCGCGTCACCGAAGGCGTCGTCGACCGGCTGGCCCGGACGATCGCTGCGGACCGGGCCCCGTTCGGCGTGCGGATTTCGGCCGTCGCCGTCGAAGAGGACGCCGTGCAGGTGCTGGTGTCGGTGCGGTTCGGCATCATCGCCGACGCGGCCGCCGAAGCGCTCCGGCGGGAGATCACCGCCGAACTGTCCCGGCAGCTGGGCGTCGCTTCGGTGGTGAACGTGCACGTCATCGACGTCCACCCGGGCTGAGATCAACCCGATCGGGGAACCGACTGACCACTAACCCGATCGGGGGACCTTGCGTGAGGGTTTCGCGCCGCCGCGCATCGTATGGGCGAGAACAGCCGAGAGGAGCCCGAACGCATGCACCCGGAACGGACCGAAAGCCCCGGCACGGTGACCCCGCTCAACGAGGAGGGCGCCGCCGGCCGCACCACCATCTCGTCGCTGGTCGTGCAGAAGATCGCCGGCCTGGCCACCCGCGAAGTCGCCGGCGTCCACACGCTCGGCGGCGGCGGGGTGTCCCGCGCGCTCGGCGCGCTGCGCGAGCGGATCCCCGGCTCCGGCACGGTGACGACGACCGGCGTGTCGGTCGAGGTGGGCGAGAAGCAGACGGCGATCGACCTCGACGTCGTGGTGGAGTACGGCGCCCGCATCACCGACGTCGCCCGCGCGGTGCGGCGCAACGTGATCACCGCGGTCGAGCAGATCACCGGCCTCGAGGTGATCGAGGTGAACATCGCCGTCAACGACATCTTCCTGCCGGGCGAGGAAGAACCCGAATCCACCCGCGTGGAATGAGCGACCGCGCGGCGTTCCGGGCGTTCGTCCGGGCGAACCACCCGGACGTGGGTGGCGACCCGGCGGAGTTCGCCGCGGGGCTCGCGCGGTTCCGCCGGCCGGATGCCCGCCACGACGCGCCGGTCACGTTCGTGGCCCACCGCCGCTCGAGCCGCGCCCGCCGGCGCGGTGCGGTGGTTTCCCGGGTGGCGCTCTTCGCCCGCCGTGGGGTGGCGGCCGTCCTGCCCCGCTTCCGCCGCCGCCCCTCGCGCGTGCGGTGACCTTCCGTCCAGTCCAAGGAGGACATGTGAACGCAACGCAGACCGGGCTCCTGGCCGGGCTGATCCTCGGCCTCGCCGCGACCCAGGGGTTCACCGCGTTCCTGGTGACCCTGGCCGTCGGCATCATCGGCCTGGTCGCCGGCCGGGTCCTCGACGGCGAACTCGACCTCGGTGAGCTGTTCGGCAAGGGCCGCGACAAGTGAGCCCCGTCCTGGACGTGCCCCGCGAGCTCGCCGAACCGGCCGAGCGCGGCACCCTCACCATCGGGCACGCGGTGGTCCGCAAGGTCGCCCAGCACGCGGCCGGCCAGGTCCCCGGCACCGCGCGCGACGGCAAGAAGGGCCCGAAGGCCAAGGTCGGCGGCCACGACAACGACGTCGACCTCGCCCTCGACCTGGCCCTGCGCTATCCGGCGGCGGTCCGCGCGGTCGTCGGCGACGTGCGCGCGAAGGTGGCCGAAGAGGTCGAGCTGCTCACCGGCTACCGCGTGCGGAGCCTGGCCGTGACGGTGTCCGCACTGCTGCCGGACGTCGCGCCGAGGGTGCGGTAGCCGTGCGCCCGTTCGTCCGCATCCTCGCCACCCTGCTGGGCCTGGCCTTCGCCGCGGCCGGCGCGCTGCTGGCCCTGGAGGTCGGCTGGCACTGGTGGCGCCCGGAGCCGGCGCCGCTGCTGGTCCCGTGGCCGCGGTGGCAGGCCGGTCTGGCGTCGCTGGGCTGGGACGCCTACGCGGTGCGCGTCGGCGCCGGGGTGGTCGCCGCCGCCGGCTTGGTGCTCATCGGCTGTGCCCTCGCCGCGGGCAACCGCGCGGTCCGGCTGACCGACCCGGCCGGCGACGTCAGCGTTTCGACGTCCCCGCGGTCGCTGGCCCGGCTGGTCGGGCTGACCGTGCGCGCGCAGGACAACGTCGCGGGCGCGTCGGTCACCGCGAGCGCCCGCCGCGTCCGCGTCCGCGCGAAGAGCACCCTCGAAACGGAAGCCGAGCTGCGGCCGCGCCTGCTGGCCACGGTGTCGGCCCTGCTGGACGAGCTCCCCCTGATGCGGCGGCCGAAGGTGACGGTCGTCGTCGACTCGCCGAAGGACCGCCGATGAGCCGCTCGATCGCCACGAAGGCCCTTTCCCGGTCGTACACCGGCGAACGCACGCTGACGTTCCTCGTCGGACTGCTCGCGTTCCTGGGCGGCGCGCTGGCCCTGGTGGTCGGCTTCGGCGCGCTGGGCGAGTTCCGCGGCCGCCGCCCGCTGCTCGACCCGCTCGCGCTCGAGTGGCTCGGTGCGCACGCGACCCCGGCCCGCATCGCCGCGATCGTGCTCGGCGTGCTGCTGCTGGTGCTCGGGCTCGGCTGGGCCCTGCGCTCGCTGCGCCCGGAACCGCGTCCGGACCTGGACCTCGACCGCACGGAGGGAGCGGAACTGGTGGTCACGGCGGCCGCGATCGCCGGCGCGGTCCAGACGGACGCCGAGCACCTCGACGGCGTCAGCCGCGCCCGGGTCCGCGCGGTCGGCTCGCGGACGGCCCCGGCGTTGCGCATCACGCTGTGGCTGCACGAAGGCACCGACCTCAAAGCGGTCTGGTCGGGCCTGGACACCCGGGTGCTGACCCGGGCCCGCGAATCCCTGGGCCTGGAGTCACTGCCGGCCGCGGTCCGCCTGGAACTCGACACGAGCCCCGCCAAACGCGTGCACTGAGCCACCCCACAGCCGTGTCGACCCTCCAATCACGCGTGTCGACTCCCCAATCACGCGAGTCGACTCCCCAATCACGCGTATCGACCCTCCAATCACGCGTGTCGACGCTTCCAGCACACGCCCGCGCCGCAACCGCCCCGCCACTCGACACCAACCCCGCCGAACGCGTGCGCTGAGCCGGGATTTTCCGCAGAATGCGGGGCATGCCCCTACCGCTGCAGCCGCCGCTGAAGCCGATGCTCGCCAAGCCCGCCAAGGCCATCCCGGACTCCGGGGGCCTGCTCTTCGAACCGAAGTGGGACGGCTTCCGCTGCATCGTCTTCCGCGACGGCGACGAACTGTACCTGCAGTCGCGCGCCGAGAAACCGCTCAACCGGTACTTCCCCGAGGCCGTCGCGAAGCTGCTGGACACCCTGCCGCCGCGGGTGGTCCTCGACGGCGAACTCGTCGTCGCGCGGGACGGGCGGCTCAACTTCGATGCGCTCACCGAACGGATCCACCCCGCCGAGAGCCGGATCACGCTGCTGGCCGGCGAGCAGCCCGCCGAGTTCGTCGCCTTCGACGTCCTCGCCCTCGGCGACGAGCTGCTGCTCGACGAACCGACGTCCGTGCGCCGGGAGCGCCTGACCGACCTGGCCGGCGACCGGTTCCCGCTCACCCCGGCCACCACCGACTCCGACACCGCGCGGCACTGGTTCGAGCTGTTCGAAGGCGCCGGCCTCGACGGCGTCATCGGCAAGCCCCTCGACGAGCCGTACACCCCCGGCAAGCGCGTCATGCTCAAGTACAAGCACGTCCGCACCGCCGACTGCGTGCTCGCCGGGCTGCGGTGGCACGTCGACGGCGGCCCCGGCGAACTCGTCGGCTCCTTCCTGCTCGGCCTGCACGACGAGAAGGGCGTGCTGCACCACGTCGGCACCGTCGGGTCGTTCCCCAAGGAGCGCCGCCGCGAGCTCGCCGAAGAGCTCGCGCCGCTGATCACCGACGGCGAGGACCACCCCTGGGGCGGCCGGGCCACCGGCGAGGCCCAGCGCATCCCCGGCGGCGTCACCCGCTGGCGCGCCACCGAGCACGAATGGGTGCCGCTGCGGCCCGAACGGGTCGTCGAGGTCGCCTACGAGAACACCGAGGGCGGGATGCCGTCGCGGTTCCGGCACAACGCGCGGTTCAAGCGCTGGCGGCCCGACCGCGAACCCGCTTCGTGCGATTACAGCCAGCTGGAGGAGCCGGCCCGCTACGACCTCGACGCCGTCTTCCGGGGCCAGGTGGTGCGGACCCGCTAACCCGCGTCCCACACCGGCCGTGCGAAGCTCGGCCTGCCCGCTGATCGACGTCCGACGTGAGGATCCCGCCCGTGCGCCGCCGCCGTACCCGTCTCCTGGCCGCGATGCTCGCCCTGACCGCGGCCGCGGGCTGCGCCGCGGGTCCGTCGGTCCGCCCGGCGCTGGTCGAGAACGACGGGAAGACGACCGGCAGCACCCCCACCCGCACGCCCGGGGTCCCGCTGCCGCCGCTGGGCGAGCCACAGTCGCCGACGCTGAAGTGGGCCGACTGCGACGACGACACCCGCCAGCGCATCGGCACTCCCGGCGTCCCGGACAGCCTGCACTTCACCTGCGCGCGCGTCACCGCGCCGCTCGACTCCCCCGGCGAGCCGCGGCGGTCGGTCGTGCGGCTGCTGGCGCTGAAGGTCGGCAGCGGGCCGGTGCCGCTGGTCGTGGTCAACGACGTCGACGGCGATCCGGGCACCGTGTACGCCGCGCGGCTGGCCGCGACGCTGCCGCCCGCGTTCCTGGAGAAGTTCTCGCTGATCGGCCTGGACCGGCGGGGCACCGGGCTCTCCGGCGCGGCGCAGTGCATCCCCGCCGACATCCGGCCCGACCTCATCGCCGCCGACCCGGCGCAGGGCGGCCTGGGCGACGTCCTGGACGCCGCCCGCAAGGCCGGCCAGCAGTGCGCCATCGAGCTGGACGACTCCCAGACCGCGCTGGACAGCTGGCGCGGCGCGGGCGACCTCGACGAACTGCGCAAGCAGCTGGGCATGGAGCGGCTGAACGCGCTCGGCCACGGCGACGGCTCGAAGGTGCTGGCCCAGTACGCGGTGCGCTTCCCCGGCCAGGTCGGGCGCGTGGTCCTCGACGGCGTGCCGGACCCGGGCGCCGACACGGCCGCGGTCCTCGACGCCGTCGCCGCCGGCGCTCAGTCCACATTGGACGCCTTCGCGGCGGACTGCGCGGCGCGGCACTGCGCCCTCGGCGACCCGAAAGCGGCGCTTTCGGCGGTCACCGACCAGCTGCGGCGCACGCCGGGGTCGACCGGCGAGGGGGTCACGTTCGGCCCGGGCATCGCGCTGTTCGCCGTCTACTCGGGACTGTCGCAGCGGTCGCGGTGGCCGGAGCTGGCCGACGCGATCGCCGCGGCACGCTCGGGCGACGTCGGCCCGCTCTCGGCGTTCGCGGCGCCGGTGCTGCGCGACACGCGTGCCCAGCCGTCCCGGATCGACGCGACGATCGCCACCCGCTGCAACGACAGCCAGACGCGGCTCTCGGCCGACCAGCTCGACCAGGTCGTGGCCGGGATGCGCGGCAAGTACCCGCAGTTCGGCGCGGTCGTCGCCCAGCAGCTGGCCTGGTGCGGCCCGTGGCCGGTGCGCACCGAGCCGCTGCCGGCGCCGGGCGCGCCGGGCGCCCCGCCGATCCTCGTCGCGGCGACGGCGACCGACCCGGTCACGCCCCAGGTCGGCAGCACCCGCGCGGCCGACCAGATGCCGTCCGCGGTGACGATCACCTGGCAGGGCGCGGGCCACGGCGCCCTCGGCGTCTCCCCCTGCGTCACGGACGCGGCCCGCGCGTTCCTCGTCGACGGCAAGATCCCCGCCGACGGCACCCTCTGCCCCGCGTGATTGAAGGGTCAGCACGCGTGATTGAAGGGTCATCTCCCGTGATTGACGGGTCGACACGGCGCAGACCTCGTGTCGACCCTCCAATCACGCGTGTCGGCTCCGGAATCACGCGTGTCGGCCCTTTCGTCACCGGCGGGTGTTGAGGCGGGCGGCCTGGCGGGTCAGGTGGTCGACTTCGGCGAGGCTGGCCGCCTTGGCGGCGGCCTCGGCGTACAGCTTGGCCGCGGTTTCCAGGTCGCCGTCGCGCTCGTGGAGGTAGGCCGACACCGCGGTGTGGCGCGGGACCGTGGCGTCCACCTCCGCGAGTGCCGCGAGCCCGGCGCGCGGCCCGTCCGCTTCGCCGACGGCGACCGCGCGGTTGAGCCGCACGACCGGGCTGCCGGTGAGGCGCACCAGCTCGTCGTACCACTCGACGATCTGCACCCAGTCCGTCTCCGCCGCGTCCTGCGCGTCGGCGTGCAGGGCCGCGATGGCCGCCTGGGCCTGGAACTCGCCCAGCCGGTCGCGGGACAGCGCCCGCTGCAGGATCGCCACGCCCTCGGCGATCAACGCCGTGTCCCACCGGGACCGGTCCTGCTCGGCCAGCGGGACCAGGGCGCCGTCGCCGGTCGTGCGGGAGGCCCGCCGGGCATGGTGCAGCAGCATCAGCGCGAGCAGCCCCGCCACCTCCGGGTGGTCGATCGACGCCGCGAGCTGCCGGATGAGCCGGATGGCCTCGGCGGCGAGGTCGACGTCCCCGGAGTAGCCCTCGTTGAACACCAGGTACAGAACGCGCAGCACGGTCGCGACGTCGCCGGGCTGGTCGAACCGCACCCCCGACACGGTCCGCTTGGCGCGGCTGATGCGCTGCGCCATGGTCGCCTCGGGCACCAGGTACGCCTGCGCGATCTGCCGCGTGGTCAGCCCGCCGACGGCCCGCAGCGTCAGCGCGACCGCGGACGACGACGTCAGCGACGGGTGCGCGCACAGGAAGTACAGCTGAAGCGTGTCGTCCACGGCCGCCGCGGGCCCGGGCGCCACCTCGGCGTCGACGACGTCCTCGCGCTTGCGGCGGGCGGCCTCCGCCCTGGTCGCGTCGAGGAACTTCCGCCACGCCACGGTGACCAGCCAGCCCTTGGCGTCCCGGGGCGGGTCGGCCGGCCAGACCCGCAGCGCCTCGACCAGCGCTTCCTGGACGGCGTCCTCGGCCGCCGCGAACTCGGCGCCGCGGCGGACGAGGACGGCCAGGACACCCGGGGTGAGGCTGCGGAGCAGGGCTTCGTCCACGAGCTCAGCCGATCCGCTCGGCCAGCTCGACGATGATCCCCTCGGGCCCGCGGACGTAGCAGAGCTTGAAGCTGTCTTCGTACCGCACCAGCTCGCCGACGAGCTCGGCGCCGTGCGGCTTCAGCCGCGCCAGGACGTCCTCGATGTCCGCCACCTCGAACAGGATGTGCCGCAGGCCGGGCACGTTCGCCGGCGCCTGCGGATCCCCCGCCGCCCCCTCGGGCGTCCGGTACCGGATCAGCTCCAGCTTCCCGTGGCCGTCCGGCGTCCGCAGCATCGCCATGTCCGACCGGACGCCGTCCAGCCCGACGATCCGGTCGACCGCCCGGCCCTCGGTCGTCATCTCCGCCTCCACCTCGACCACGATGCCGACGTGCTCCAGCCGCGGCAGAACCATCGTGCTCCCCGTCATTCCGTGATGGTGGGCGGCGCGGTCATGAACGGCCGCAGCTCGAGCCACTCGTGGATCGGCTCCCCGTTCGGGCCGGGCGCGGCCGACAGCTCCGCGGCCAGTTCGAGGGCCCGCTCGTAGCTGTCGACGTCGATCACCGTCCAGCCGGCGATGAGGTCCTTGGTCTCGGGGAACGGGCCGTCGGTGACCGGCGGCTTTCCCTCGCCGTCGTAGCGGACGAACGTCCCCTCCGGGGAGAGGGCCTGGTGCTCGACGAACTCGCCGGTGGCCACCAGCTTGTCCCCGAAGTCCTGCATGTACTTGATGTGCGCGGAAACCTCTTCCGGCGTCCACTGGTCGATCGTCGTGTCGCAGTTGGCCGGGGCCGGCGCGCCGCGGTAGTGCTTCAGCAGCAGGTACTTGGCCATCGTGGTGCTCCCTCGGTGTCGGACGGCCCATTCTGGCCGCTTCCACCCCCGGGACGGAGCCGGTTCCGGGTTCTCGACATCACGGCGAGAAAGTTTTTGCGGCCGCTCACCCAGAGGGCGAGCGGCCGCGCGGGCCTACTGGCGGTAGGACTCCACCTCGGAGACCGGCCGGGCCGTGGCGTCGTCCGGGTTCTCGTGGAACTCCGTCTTCGCGCGCCGCTGGCGCAGCAGGTCCCAGCACTGGTCGAGCTGCTGCTCGACCGCGGTGAGGCGGTCCTTGTCGCCGCCGCTCAGCCCCACGCCGACCGAGCGCGACCGGAGCTCGTGCTCCTCCGCGATCAGCTCGTCGATCCGGCCCAGGATTTCGCCGTCGGCCATCTGTTCCTCCTCTTCGCGGGTGCGCTCGTGCAGACGCTACCCCGGCCCCGGGAATTCCCGCCGGGTGCGGATCGTTGACCAGGGCATGAGCACCGTTGAGCTGACCGCCGAGAACTTCGACCAGACGGTAACCGACAACGAGTTCGTCCTGATCGACTTCTGGGCGAGCTGGTGCGGGCCGTGCCGCCAGTTCGCGCCGGTCTACGAGAAGGCCTCCGAGAAGCACGACGACATCGTGTTCGCGAGCGTCGACACCGAAGCGCAGCAGCAGCTCGCGGCCGCCTTCGACGTCCGCTCCATCCCGACGCTGGCCATCATCCGGGACAAGACGCTGATCTACGCCCAGCCCGGCGCGCTGCCCGAAGCCGCCCTCGAAGACCTGATCAAGCAGGCCCGCGAGGTCGACATGGACGAGGTCAAGCGCAAGGCCGCCGAAGCCGAGGCCGAACAGGCCTGACCACCACCACACGGCGAAGGCCGCCCCCGCGGGGGCGGCCTTCGCCGTGTTCAGGAGCGGGTGGCGAGCCCGCGCAGGAAGAACGCCAGGTTCGCCGGGCGCTCGGCCAGCCGTCGCATGAAGTAGCCGTACCACTCGTCGCCGTAGGGCACGTAGACGCGCATGCGCGCCCCCGAGGCCGCGATCCGCTGCTGCTCCTCCGGCCGGATGCCGTAGAGCATCTGGAACTCGTGGTCGTCGTCCTCGCGACCGTTCTCCTCGGCCAGCGCGGCGGCGATCTCGATCATCCGCGGGTCGTGCGAGGCCACCATCGGATAGCCCTGGCCGGCCATCAGGACGCGCAGGCAGCGGACGTAGGACTTGTCCACCTCGGACTTCTCCTGGAACGCCACCGACTCCGGCTCGGCGTAGGCGCCCTTGCAGAGCCGCACGCGCGAGCCCGGGCCGGACAGCTCGCGGCAGTCCTGCTCGGTGCGCCGCAGGTAGGCCTGCAGCACCGCGCCCACCCACGGGTACTCGCCGCGCAGCTCGCGCAGGATGCCGAGCGTCGAGTCCGTGGTGGTGTGGTCCTCCATGTCGAGCGTCACGGTGGCCCCGACCGCCTCGGCCGCCGCGCAGATCTTCCGCGCGTTCTCGAGCGCGACGTCCTCGCCGTTCGACGGCAGGAACTGCCCGACCGCCGACAGCTTCACCGAGACGTCCGCGCCCTCGGCCAGGCCTTCCGCGGCCAGCGCGGTCAGCACCGCCTCGTAGGCGGCCACGGTCGCCGCCGCCTGCGCGGCGTCGGTGGTGTCCTCGCCCAGGTGGTCGAGGGTGATCCGGCGGCCGTCCGCAGCCAGTTCCCTGGCCACGCGGACGGCGTCGGCGGTCTCGGACCCGGCGACGAACCGGCGCACCACGGAGCGCGTGGCGGGCACGGCCTCGACGAGCCGCCGGATGCCCTTCGAGCGGGCGGCGGCGAGCAGCGGGGCACGCAGCATGACGGTCTCCCTCTCAGCCCTGGTGCGGGTAACGCACGCTGGTCGGCGGCACGAACGTCTCCTTGACCGAGCGGGGGCTCGTCCAGCGGAGCAGGTTGAAGATCGAGCCCGCCTTGTCGTTGGTGCCCGAGGCCCGCGCGCCGCCGAACGGCTGCTGGCCGACGACGGCGCCGGTCGGTTTGTCGTTGACGTAGAAGTTGCCCGCGGAGAACTTCAGCGCCTCGGACGCCTTCGCGACGGCGGTGCGGTCGTTGGCGATCACCGCGCCGGTCAGCGCGTACGCGGCGGAGGAGTCGATCAGCTTCAGGACGTCGTCGAAGCCGCCGTCCTCGTAGACGTGCACCGACAGGATCGGGCCGAAGTACTCGGTCGAGAAGATCTCGTGCTTCGGGTTGTCCGAGACGAGGATCGTCGGCTTGACGAAATAGCCGACGCTGTCGTCGGCCGTGCCGCCGGTGAGGACCTCGACCGAGGGGTCGTTCTTCACGCGGCCGAAGAGGTCGGTGTGCTTGGTGAACGCACGCCGGTCGATGACCGCGCCGCCGAAGTGCGACAGGTCGGTGACGTCGCCGTAGGACAGCGCCTCGGTCTCGGCGACCAGGCCGTCCTTCAGCTCGTTCCAGACGCTGCGCGGGATGTACGCGCGCGAAGCGGCAGAGCACTTCTGGCCCTGGTACTCGAAGGCGCCGCGGACCAGGGCGGTGCGCAGGACGTCGACGTCGGCGGAGGCGTGTGCCAGCACGAAGTCCTTGCCGCCGGTCTCGCCGACCAGCCGCGGGTAGCCGCGGTAGCCCGCGATGTTCGCGCCGACCGTGCCCCACAGGTGCTGGAAGGTCGCGGTCGAGCCGGTGAAGTGGATGCCGGCCAGGTCGCGGTGGGTCAGGGCGACCTCGGAGACGGCCTTGCCGTCGCCCGGCAGCAGGTTGATCACGCCCGGCGGCATCCCGGCCTCTTCGAGCAGCCGCATGGTCAGGTGCGCCGCGAACGACTGCGTCGGCGACGGCTTCCACAGCACGGTGTTGCCCATCAGCGCGGGCGCGGTCGGCAGGTTGCCGGCGATCGCGGTGAAGTTGAACGGCGTGATCGCGTAGACGAACCCTTCCAGGGGCCGGTGCTCCATCCGGTTCCACACGCCCGGCGAGCTGATCGGCTGCTCGGCGAGGATGCGGCGGCCGAACTCGACGTTGAAGCGCCAGAAGTCGGCGAGCTCGCAGGCGGAATCGATCTCGGCCTGGGTCGCGGTCTTGGACTGGCCGAGCATGGTGGCGGCGTTGAGCGTGGCGCGCCACTTGCCGGTGAGCAGGTCGGCGGCGCGCAGCAGGATCGCGGCGCGGTCGTCGTAGGACAGCGCGCGCCACTCCGGCGCGGCCTTCGCGGCGGCCGCGATGGCGTCGGTCGCGTCCTGCTGGGTGGCGCTGTGGATGGTGCCGAGGACGTGCTTGTGGTTGTGCGGCTGGACGACGTCGATCTTCTCGCCGCCACCGGGGCGCTGCTCGCCGCCGATGGTGACGGTCAGGTCGACCGGTTCCGCCTGGCCCAGCCGCTTGAGCGCACCCTCGAGTTCCGCGCGCTCAGCGCTGCCCGGCGCGTAGGTCAGCACCGGCTCGTTCGTCGGGGCGGGGGTCTGGGTCACGGCGTCCACGGCGGCTCCTCTGCTCTGTAGTCCAGATGCCCCGAACGGTAACTCCGGACACGCTCCGGCGGCTTGTCCGCTCGGCTAAAATCGATCGTATGATCTTGGCTGATCGGATAACACCGCCGTGACGTCGTTGCGCCACGTCCTGGCGACGCTCGGCGAACCGCTCGTCGAGGTCGTCGTGGCACCGCACGGCCTCGGCGTCGCCGTCACCGACGTCGTGATCCTCGACCCGGAGGACCCCTTGGAGGCCTCCCCGGGCGACCTGGTGCTGGTGATCGGCGCGCGCGGCCGGGCGGCGGCGCCGGCCATCCGCGCGGCCGGGCGCGGCGGCGCGGCCGCGGTGGCGGTCAAGGGCGCGACGGGTGCCGACGTCGCCGCCGACGCGGGCGTCGCGCTGCTGACGGTGGGGTCGGAAGCACGCTGGGAGCAGGTGGAATCGCTGGCCCGCGGCGTCGTCGAGGCGGCGCGCGCGGGCGGCGAGGCGGCCAGCGGCGAGGTCCTCGGCGACCTGTTCGCCCTCGCCCAGACGATCGCGACGCTCACCGGCGGCCTGGTCAGCATCGAGGACACGGCCAACCGCGTGCTCGCGTATTCGCGCGCCGGCGACGAGGTCGACGAACTGCGGCGGCTGTCGATCCTCGGCCGCGAGGGGCCGGAGCGCTACCTCGCGATGTTGCGCGAATGGGGCGTCTACCAGCGGTTGCGCGCCGGGGAAGGGATCGTCCGGATCGACGAGCGGCCCGAGCTGGGCATCCGCCGCCGCATCGCGGCCGGCATCCACGCGGGCAAGCAGCCGCTGGGCACGATCTGGGTCCAGGAGGGCGCGCAGCCGCTCACCGAACGGGCCGAGACGGCGCTGCTCGGCGCGAGCCGCACCCTGGCGCCGCAGCTGATCCGGGCGCGCACGCTGCCGAGCCCGGAGCTGCGGCTGCGCGAGGATCTTCTGGCGAGCCTCCTGGAAGGCCGGCTCGACGCGGAGTCCGTCGCCGACGACATCGGCGCCGATCCGGCCCGGCCGGCCCAGGTGCTGGCGTTTTCCCTGGAACGGTCGGACAACCGGCAGCTGCGGCGGGCCGAACTGGTCCACCTGATCGCCGTGCACACGGCCGCCTACCGGCGCAGCGCGCTGGTGAGCGTGATCAGCGGCCGCGTCTACGCGCTGCTGCCGGACCTGCCCGAGCACTCGGACGCGGCAGTGCTCGCGCTGGCCCGCGAAATCACCGCGACGGCCCGCCGTCACCTGGACGTCCCGGTCCGGGCGGCCGTCGGCGGCGTGGTCCCCCGGCTGTCGGAGGCGGCGGCATCCCGCGGCGACGCCGACCGCGTCCTGGCGGCGATGACCCGCGGGCACTGGGCGGCGGACGTGGCGTCGCTGGCCGACGTCCGCGCCGAGGTGCTGCTGTCGGAGGTGCTGGCCTACCTGGGGTCGCAGCCGCGGATCCGCGACCCGCGGCTGACCGCGCTGGTGGAGCACGACACCGAGCACGGCGGCATCCTGGTCCCGGCGGTCCTGGCCTGGCTGAACGCCTTCGGCGACGTCCGCGCCGCAGCCCGGGTGCTGAACATCCACCCCAACACGGTCCGCTACCGGGTCCGGCGCGCGGCGGAGGTGTCCGGAGTGGACTTCGACGACCCGGCGCAGCGCCTGTTAACTCAGCTGCAGCTGCGGCTGTGAAGCTGCTAGCTTCGCGCGCGTGGATCTCTTTTCGCGCACGTGGGCGGCGTTGCGCGCCGCGGTCGCTTCCCTCCCCGACCCGGAGTTTTCGAAGCCCTCGGGCTGCCGCGGGTGGCTGGTCCGGGACCTGGTCTGCCACCTGGTGATCGACGCGCAGGACGTGCTGATCACCCTCGCCACCCCGGCCTCCTCGGCGTTGACGCACGACGCGATCACGTACTGGGCGGTGTCGTCGTCGCTGCCTTCGGGCGAGGACCCGCTGTCGGCGCTGATCGTCCGCCTGGCGGCGGCGTACGAGGACCCGGCGCTGCTGAAGTTCCACCTGGACGACGTGGGCGCGGCGGCGGGCCGGGCGGCGGACCTGGTGGACCCGGGAGAGCGGGTGTCGACCCAGGAGATGGTCCTGACGGCGGGCGACTACCTGTCGGCGTACGTGCTGGAGTGGACGCTGCACCACCTGGACCTGGTGGCACACGTGCCGTCGGTGCCGGGCCCGCCGGCGGAGGGGCTGGCGCGGACCCGGGCGATGCTGGAGAAGATCGCGGGGGCGGAGTTCCCGGCGTCGTTCTCGGACGAGGACGTCCTGCTGGTCGGGACCGGCCGGCGCGCGGCTTCGGACGAGGAGACGGCCTTGCTGGGCGATCTGGCCGCACGGCTGCCGCTGGTGCTCGGGTGAGGCAGGGCGCCCTGCCTCACCCGGCTCACCTCACGCCCGCACCAGGCTGAACCGGCGCCGCTCGACGTCGATCTGCTGGATGCGGACCGACAGCCGCGTCCCGGCCTGCGGGGCCTCGTTCGTCACCAGCAAGCCGTGGATGCCGTCCGCGACTTCGACGAACGCGCCGAACGGCACCACCCGGGTCACGACGCCGTCGAGGACGCCGCCCTCGGCGTGGGCCGCCACGAACTCCTGCCATGGGGTCATGCGATTTCACCTCCTTCCCGCGCACGTCCCGATCACGAGGACAGTCGCGCGGAGACGGCGGGCCACGGGCCCGCCCGGAGGTCACGGCTCAGCCGGGTACCCCGTCTGCTCACGGCTCGAGGCCGACCCGGCAGTCACCCGGAAACCATACCGGAAATTCGCCGTCGAAATTCGTTGACCGGATATCCGCAGATCAGGAAATAGGCTGACGCAGCCCTGCCAGTTCGGCGAGCGCGGCGAAAGAATCGAGCCGGGCGGATTGGTCGTGGGCGGCCGTCGTGGCGAGGATTTCGCCGGCGCCGGTGAGCGCGACCAGCCTGCCCAGCCGCTCCTCGACCTCGGCCGGCGTCCCCCAGATCTGACCGTCCACAGTCTCCTCGAGCCGCTTGCGCTCGCGGTCGGTCATCGGCGCCGCGAGGATCTCGTCCGGCGGGTCCAGCGGCGGGAAAACGCCGTGGGAGCGCGAATACACCGTCGCCCAGGCTTCCGAGACGAGCAGGCGGCGCGCGGCCGCCGCCGAGTCCGCCACCGCGATCGCCGTCGACACCACCACGTACGGCTCGCGCGCCCACTCGGACGGCCGAAACCCGTCCCGGTACCGCGTCACGGCTTCGGCCAGGGCCTGTTCGCCGCGCACCGGGGCGATCACCAGCGGCAGCCCGAGCTCCGCGGCGAGGTCCGCGCCCGGCCCGGTGGCCAGCAGGAACGGCGGCACGCGCAGCCCCTCGGCCGGGTAGGCGTGCACCCCGCGGTGCTCGCCCGCGAAGAACCCGAGCAGCGCACGGACCTGCGCCCCGAAGCCGTCGGCCGCTTCCTTGCCGTGGCCCAGCGCTTCGCGGACGCCGGCGGTGAACCCGACGGACCGGCCGAGTCCCATGTCGATCCGGCCCGGGTGAAGCGCTTCCAGGACGCCGAACTGCTCGGCCACGACCAGCGGCCGGTGGTTCGGCAGCATCACACCCCCGGTCCCGACGCGGATGCGGCTCGTCGCCCCCGCGACGGCGGCGGCCAGCACGGTCGGCGCGGACCCGGCGACGCCCGGCACGCCGTGGTGCTCGGACACCCAGAACCGGTGGTAACCCAGTCGTTCGACGTCGGCGGCGAAGGCGACGGTGTCCCGCAGCGCCTGCGCGGGCCCGCGGTGCCGCCGCACCGGCGAACGGTCGAGCACGGAGATCCTCACGCCGGGTGCAACGCCCACCGCCCGGCGGGATTCCCGTCAGGGCCGCCAGCGCTCGCTGTACTCCGGGTGGTCGGCGTAGGGCAGGGCCAGCAGGCGCAGCGTCAGGCACCAGTTGGAGCCGGCCTCGTCGGCGGGCACGTGGCAGGTCTCACACCAGTATTCGCTGCCGTAGAGCGGAAAACCGGGCACCTTCTCCGACACCGTGGTGCGGTGGGCGAGCAGGATCCGCCGGGTCGCCTCGATCTCGTTGATCATCTGGTTGACCACGTCGAGCTCGAGATCGGTCAGCCCGCGGATCTTCTGCTCCACGGCGACCTTCGTCTCGCCGCGGTTCATCGCCTCGCCGGCCTTGGCCTTGTTGACGGCCTGCATGATCAACGCCTGCCGCGCGCCCACCCGCGCCGCGAGGAAAGCGATCAGGTCGTCCACGAACGGCCTCCTTCCTCGAACCCGCTCCCCGATGGCCCCGGGGAGTCGTCGATTCGGGACCGCACGTTACGCCGTCGGAGACCAAGATCGTGACATCGAGATCGGCCGTGCAACATTTGTGACCCGAAAGGCGACAGCGGGCGCTTGGGTGATCACTGCGCGTTCGGATTCGTTCTTTCGGCGGAACGCAATTGCCCCGCACGATCTCCGTTTCCGTGAGGACCGCCACGGCTGTGGTCGTGGTTACAGCTCGTGCCGGAAAACGGTCTCGTCCGTGTCACTCCGTAACGCCGGGCTCCGCCGCCGCGTCTGTCCCCGCAGCACAGTCACGGAGGTGGTCATGTCCGTTCCGGCTTCACCTGGCCCGCAGGCGCCGTACTTCCCGCCGGTCGCCCCGCGGCCCCAGCGCCGGAAGTGGCCGTGGGTGCGCTGACCGTGCTGCCCGCCCTGGCCGCCGGCATCGTGCTGGCGCTCGCCTACAGCAAGGGTTCCGTCAGCCCGTGCCTGGACAGATCGCAGCACGCGCCGTGCGCCGGCCCCGGCGGTACGTGGATCTCCGCCGATGGTGCCGCCCGGCCGCGTGCTGCCGCCGCACCCGCGACCACCAGCCCGTCGATTCCCGCGTTCGCCGTTCCGACGACGACGGAACCGGCTCTGCCCGAGCCGACGGCGAAGGACTACTCGGTCGACCTCGCCGTCCAGTCCAAGCAGTGTTTCGGCTCGGCGGGCTGCACCGCGCCGCCCGCACCAGCCTGACCACCAAGAACGGCAAGGTCGTCCCGCAAGCGACCGTGACGCCGGACTCAGCTGCCGCAAGCCGTGAGGGTCAGTCGGGGCGGGCCTTGCTCGGCTGGACCCGCTTCGGCTCGCCCGGCATCTTCGGGTAGTCCGGCGGGTACGGCAGGTCCCCCAGCCCGTGGTCACGCCGGTCCCGCTCGTACCACTCCAGCGCCGTCTCCAGCCCGAACGGCGTCTCGTCCATCGCCGCGTGCAGGTCGCCGTACTCGTCCAGGAACGCCGGGATCGTCAGCACGTCGAAGTCGTCCGCGTCCACCTCGCCCAGCAGGTCCCACGTCACCGGCGTCGACACCGTGGCCCTCGGTGTCCCCCGGACCGACCACGCCGAAGCCACCGTCCGGTCCCTCGCCGCCTGGTTGTAGTCCAGGAACACGCGGCCGCCGCGTTCCTCCTTCCACCAGGAGATCGTCGCCTTGGCCGGGATCCGGCGCTCCACCTCGCGGCCCAGCGCGATCACCGCGTGGCGGACCGCCACGAAGTCCCACTCCGGCCGGATCCGGACCAGCACGTGCACCCCACGGCCGCCCGACGTCTTCGGCCAGCCCGTCAGGCCCGCGTCCGCCAGGACCTCGCGGACCACCATGGCCACCTCGACCGCGTCCGCGAAGCCGGCCCGGTCCGGCGGGTCGACGTCGATGCGGAGCTCGTCCGGGTGGTCGGCGTCGGACCGGCGGACCGGCCACGGGTGGAAGTCGAACGTGCCGAGGTTGGCCGCCCACGCGAACACCGCCGGCTCGGTCGGGCACACTTCCGCGGCCCTGCGGCCCGACGGGAACGTGATCCCGGCCGTCTCGACCCACGACGGCGCGCCCTTGGGCACGCGCTTGGCGTAGAACCAGTCGCCCTCGACGCCGTCGACGTAGCGCTTCAGCGTCGTCGGGCGCTCGCCGATCGCGCGCAGCAGCGGGGCGCCGACCGTGATGTAGTGCTCGACGACCTGCCGCTTCGTGATGCCGCGCTGGGGGAAGTACACCTTGCCGGGGCTCGAGACGCGGACCGTGCGCCCGCCCACCTCGTACTCGACCGGGTCACCGTTCTTGGGCATGCGGCCACGCTAGCGCCCGGCACCCGCCCGGTAGGCTCGAACGGGTGTCCGGCCGCACCAAGCTGATCGTCGCGCTCGCCGTGCTCGCCGGGTTCGCGGCGGCCGCGGTGCTGCTGCCGATCCCCGGTCCGGCCGAGCTGCGGGCCTGGGCCGCCACCACCGGCCCCGCCACCCCGCTCGTGCTGCTCGTCGCCTACTCGCTGCTCACCGTGGCACCCATCCCGCGGACGGTGTTCAACCTCGCCGCCGGCCTGCTTGTCGGCACCGCGGCCGGGATCGCGATCGGCCTGGTCGCCACCACCATCGCGGCCGGCCTCTCCTTCGGGCTGGCCCGGCTGCTCGGCCGCGACCTGGTCACCCGCCACCTGCACCGGTCCGCCGTCCGCACGGTCAACGACCGCCTCTCCGGCGGCGGCGTCCTCGCCGTCACGTCGCTGCGGCTGATCCCGGTGGTGCCGTTCGCCCCCTTCAGCTACCTCTGCGGGGTGTCCTCGGTGCGGCTGGTCCCGTACCTGACCGGTACGCTGCTCGGGAGCGTGCCCGGCACGGTCGCCGTGGTGGTCCTCGGCGACGCGCTGACCGGCGACACGCCGCCCGCGCTGCTCGCCTGTTACGGCGTGTTCGCGCTGGCCGGAGCGATCGGCCTGGTCAAGGTGTTCAAGAAGCGGGCACCGGCCGAACCGCAGCCCGCCGGACCGGCTGGCTGACGCGAAGAGCACGCGGCCGACCGCTACACTCGATCGGGTGCGCGAAGCGGTAACGCGCTGAGCAGGGCCACCACCACCGGGAATTTCGTCAGGAGCAGTCGCCATCGACACCGGTCAGCTGATCGCGGGGCACTACCGCCTCGTCGAGCACATTGGTAGCGGTGCCATGGGTGTCGTGTGGCGCGCGACCGACGTGCGCCTCGAACGCACCGTCGCGATCAAGCAGATCCTCCCGCAGCCGGGTGTCTCCGAGACCGAACGCGACAACATGCGCCAGCGCGCGATGCGCGAGGCCAAGAACGCGGCCCGGTTCCAGCACCCGAACGCCATCGTGGTGTTCGACATCGCCGAGCACAACGGCGACCCCTGCCTGGTGATGGAGTACCTCGACGGGCCCAGCCTCTCCACGATCCTCGCCGAGGAGGGCACGCTGCCGCTCGGCCGGGTGGCCCGGATCGGCGAGCAGGTCGCGTCCGCGCTGGTGGCCGCCCACCGCGCCGGGATCGTGCACCGCGACGTCAAGCCGGGCAACATCCTCATCGACCAGACCGGCACCGCGAAGATCACCGACTTCGGCATCTCCCGCGCGGCCGGCGACATGACGCTGACGGCGACCGGCCTGATCGGCGGCACCCCGGCGTACCTGGCGCCCGAACTGGCCCGCGGCGCCGACCCGGTGCCCAGCTCCGACGTCTTCGCCCTCGGCGCCACCCTCTACCAGGCGATCGAGGGCACCACGCCGTACGGCAACACGACCAACCAGCTCGCGCTGCTCTACGCGGCGGCGAACGGCCAGATCAACCCGCCGGTGCAGGCGGGCGGGGCCACCGCGCTGCTGATGAGCCTGCTGCGCAGCGAGCCGGGCGAGCGGCCGAGCATGGCCGAGGCCCGCGAGCGGCTGGCCGCGCTGGCCCGGACCGAGCCCGGCGGCATGACGGCCTCCCCGCCGCTGCTCTCCGGCGGCGGGGGCCGCAAGCCCGCCGCCCCCGCGTCCACCGACGACGGCGAGCGGCCGCCGTGGCAGCGAACGGCGAACAAGGCGCCGTCGTCCCCGCCGGTCGGCACGCCCGTGCCCGCGAACAAGGCAGCCTCGAACCCACCCCGCCCGACGGCGGCGTTCATGCCGATGCGGTCCCCGGCCGCCCCGCCGAACACCCCGCCCAGACCGGTGCCCGCGGCCGCGCCGACGGCCAGGGCACCCCAGTACTCGTCGAACACCCCGAAGCCGGACAACAAGCGCAAGTACGCGCTGTTCGCCGGCGCCGGCGCAGCGGTCGTCGTGGTCGCGGTGATCGTGTTCCTGGTCCTGAACTCGGGCAACGGCGGGGGCGCGGGCAACAACCAGGCCGGCCAGACGCCGGGCAACCAGCCGACGACGGGCCACAGTTCGTCCAAGACCAACAGCAGCCCGACCAACTCGGCGCAGCCAGCCGACCTGGGCAAGACCAAGTCCGAAGGCAGGATCACCGCCATCGGGGCCACCGGCCAGCAGCTGGTCAACTTCTTCAACGCCCCGGCCGACAACTGGAACATGCTGACCCCGGCCGCCCAGGCGGTCTACGGCGACCAGCAGCAGTTCCAGCAGTACTGGGCGGACAACAAGAAGAACATCGGCTCGTTCAACACCGCTCGCACGGACGAGGGTGTGGCCGACGACGGCTCGGTGCAGATGTACCTCAACATCTTGAACGGCCGGCACAAGTTCCGGATGGTGATCGTCGGCGGGCAGACGCTGATCGATGCGAACACCAAGCTCGACGCGATCTCGGCCAGTTCGAGCAACTGAGACGTAACGCGCGTCCGGTGGGCTGAGGCGCCCCGATGGCCTACCGTGGTGGCATGGCCGACGACGGAGCTTCGCTGCCGGGCCAGAATCCTCGCTTCCACGAGGACCTGGTCGGCCTGGACCCGTACGACCCGGAGGCGCGCGCGTTCGCCGAGCACCTCGACCGCATCGAGCGGTGCGGCCCGAACTACACCATCGAGGCCGCCCTCGACGGGGTGGCCGACTTCGCCGACTCCAGCAACCGGCTCGGCGGGCTGCGCTACTGGGTGTCCGCCCTGATCGTGGTGCTCATCGTCCTGGGCGTGATCGTGGCCGCATGGGACATCGTGGTGCACGCCCTCGCCTGGCTCGCGGCGTAACGTGGATCGGGTGAAAGGTATGAAACCCGTTGTCGGCGCGACCCCGCGCGTCGTGAAGTCCGAGCAGGAATGGCGGGCGCAGCTCAGCCCCGACGAGTACGCCGTGCTCCGCCAGGCGGGGACCGAACGGCCGTTCACCGGTGAGTACACCGACACCAAGACCACCGGCGTCTACGAGTGCCGCGCGTGCGGTGCCGAGCTGTTCCGCAGCGACACCAAGTTCGAGAGCCACTGCGGATGGCCGTCGTTCTACGACCCGGCGGATTCCGACGCCGTGCTGCTGCGCGAAGACCGCACCATGGGCATGAAGCGGATCGAGGTGCTCTGCGGCTCCTGCCACAGCCACCTCGGGCACGTCTTCGAGGGCGAGGGCTACCCGACCCCCACCGACCAGCGCTACTGCATCAACTCGATTTCGCTGAAGCTGGTCCCCGAGTCCTAAATCTCCCTTAAGCGAGCAACCCGCCGCCCTTCCTCGAACGTAGTCTCCGCACACGGACGAGGGAGGGCGGACTCATGACCGACACCTGGGGTATTCCCGGACCGGTGTTCGCGGGGCTCTACCTGGGCCTGCTGCTGGCGGTGGCGCTCTACGGCGCGGTTCGCGGCAGGCGGATTTCGCGCGGGGACGCCGGCAACGCGCCGGAGCGTCCCGAAGAGTTCGCCCTGCTGGCCGGCGGGCGGGACCGGCTCGGCGAGTTCGTCGTCGCGACGCTGCTGGAGGGGCAGTTCGTCCGCCTCGACGGCACCGGCAAGCTGCACCGCGTCCGCGGCACGGCCTCCGACGACCTCGGCCGCGCCGCGCTGGCGCGGATCGGCAAGACCGGGAACTGGTTCGGCCGGGTCCGCGACGAGGTGGCGCGGCACGCCTCGGTGGTCAAGCTGGAGGGGAAGCTGGCCGCCCGTGGCCTGCTCACCGACGTCCGCGCGGTGCGGGCGGGCTGGGTGACCGTGGCGGTGGCCTACGGCGCGCTGGCCGTCCTCGGCGTGCTCCGGCTGATCGACGGGTCGGCGAGCGGGCACCCCGTCGGCTACCTGGTCCTGCTGCTGGTGCTGAACACCGTCGCGCTCATCGTCACCGCGATCTGCGCCGTCAACCGGCCGCGCGTCAAGATCACCGCCGCCGGCCGCGCCGCCCTGGAGAAGGCGCGCCGCGACGGCACGTTCACTGCCGGGGCTGCGGGCACCGTCGCGTCGCAGGGCCTGAGCGCGCACCCCGACAAGGACGTCCGGCTGGCCGTCGGGCGGGCCGTGTCGCAGGCCGCCACGCAGGTGTACCGCCGTCCGCGCCGGGCCGGCTGGGCGGCGGCCGGCGGGGCGGGCGCCGGCTACTACGGCGGCGGCTCCTGCAGCAGCGGCAGCTCGTGCGGCGGCGGGGGCGGCTGTGGCGGAGGCGGCGGTGGAGGGTGCGGCGGTTGAAACGCCGACGCGAGCGCGTGCGTCTCACAGCTACGGTAACCGCGACGAACTGAGGGGAGACGGGCGATGACCGACCCGTGGGGCATCTCCGGACCGGATTTCGTGGTCCTCTACATCGCACTGCTCGGCGTGGTCCTGCTGATCAGGGTCATCGTGTCCGGCGTCGTGAGCAGCCGGGCGCTGCGGGCGGACGCCGTCGCGCCCGGCCCGCCGCCGACCGTCTACCAGCTCGCCTTCCTCGCCGGCGGCCCCGACCGGGCCGTCGACGCGGCGATCGCGGCCCTGGTCGAGCGCGGCCAGCTGCGCGTCAACAGCTACAAGCAGGTCAGCCAGGCCGGGACGCGCCCGGCCGAGCCGCTGGAGCGGGCGGTCTTCGACGCCGCGCAGCTGAAGACGACGGCGACGCTGCGGGCGCACGGCCGCCAGTCCGCGGCGATGCGGGCCCTGGAAGAGGGCCTCGACCAGCGCGGGCTGCTGGCGTCGGCGGCCGCCAAGCGGCAGGCGCGCACGTTCGGGCTGCTGCTGCAGCTGGCCGTGCTGGCGTTCGGGGTGGCCCGGCTGGTCAACGGCATCGCGCTGGGCCGCCCGGTCGGGATCCTGGTGTTCCTGGTGATCGTCGCGGCGGTGCTGGCCGTCGTGGCGGCGGTGCGCCGGTCGAAGACGGGCCCCCGGCAGCCGTCGGCGGCGGGCCACCGCCTGCTGGGCCAGGCCCGGGCCGCGGCGAGCGGGCCGGTCCCGGCCGGCATGCTGGCCGGCGGCGTCCTGCTCGGCGGGGCGGCGGCCGCGGTCGCCCTCGGCGGCTGGGCGATGTACCCGGACGAGGAGCTCAGCGCGGCGCTGGTCCCGCCGGTGACGTCCTACGGGGGCGGGGGCTCGTCGGGTTCGTCGTGCAGCAGCGGGTCGTCCTGCTCGAGCTCGTCGTGCAGCAGCGGCTCTTCGTGTGGTTCGTCGTGCGGCGGCGGAGGGGGTTGCGGTGGGTGAGCTGGGCATCGGGATCGGCTGGCGGCACGAGCTCGACCTGTCCATCGCGCGGCTGCCGGGCGTGGACTGGGTCGAGGTCGTCGCCGAGAACCTGCACGCCGACCACCTGCCGGAGACGCTGGTGGCGCTGCGCAAGCGAGGCTTGCCGGTGCTGCCGCACGCGGTCTCGCTGTCCCTCGGCGGGGCCGAGCCCCTGGACACCGGGCGCGTCCAGCACCTCGCGGAGATCGCGCGGGCCCTGGACGCGCCGCTGGTCAGCGACCACGTGTGCTTCGTGCGCGCGGGCGGGCTCGACTCGGGGCACCTGATGCCGCTCCCCCGCACCCGCGAGGCCCTGGAGGTGCTGGTGGCGAACGTGCGGCTGGCCCAGTCCATCGTGGACGTCCCGCTGGCGCTGGAGAACATCGCCGCGGTGCTCGACTGGCCGGACGCCGAGCTGACCGAGGAGCAGTTCCTCACCGAGCTGACCGAGCGCACGGACTGCCGGCTGATCATCGACGTCGCGAACCTGTACGCGAACGCCCGCAACATCGGCACGGACCCGGTGGCGTTCCTGGACGGCATCCCCTGGGAGAGGCTGGCGTACGTCCACATGGCGGGCGGCATCGAGCGCGACGGCGTCTACCACGACACACACGCGCACCCGGTGCTGCCGGAGGTGCTGGCGCTGCTGGCAGAGCTCCGCCGCCGGACCGACCCGCCGGGCGTGCTCCTGGAGCGCGACGACGACTACCCGACCGACGACGAACTTGCGGCGGAGCTGCTGGCGTTGCGCACGGCGGTGGCGGGATGAGCCGCGCGGAGCTGGCCCGGCGCCAGGCGGAGCTGCTGCAGGCGCTGCTGGCCGACGGCCCGGCACCAACCGGTTTCGACCCGGCCCGGCTGCGGGTGGAGGCCGGGGTGCTGCGGAGGAAGCACGGTCGGGTGCTGGCGTACCAGCGGCCCGAGCTGGCAGAGGCCCTCGGCGAGCGGTTCGGGCCGCTGTTCGCGCAGTTCAACGCGGCCCGGCCGAAGAAGGCAACCGAGCGCTCGGGGGCGTACGCGGACGAGTTCGTGACATGGCTGACCGAGGGCGGCCACCTGCCAAAGCCGAAGCGGCGACTGGTGGACCGCCTCCGGCGCCGCTGATCCACAATTCCGTCAGGGTGTGGACAACACGGCCCGCAAAACCCGCACCCCACCCAGACCCGCCCCGCCACGCCGATCCGAAGCCCGAACACGCCGGTGGTGCCGGGTCAAGGCACGCTTTCCCGCCTTGACGCGGTACCACCGGCCGTAGTCACAATCCGGCTTCGGGGTGGTGGGCACGCAAGCCGCTCACTAAGGCGACCTGACACCACCCAGGTCAGGGCGTCCAGGTCGGTTTGTCGACTCCCGGCTGCCGCGTCCCGAACTCCCAGTACGGCTGCGCGCCCGGCAGCCCGCCGGCCATCCGCACCCGCGTCATCCGCCCGTACCCGCTGTCCGTTTCCTCCAGCAGATCGCCGTAGTCGACGTCGGCCGGGGCCGGGTCCTTGCGGCCCAGGGAATCCAGCCACCGGCCCGTTCCCGCCAACGAGAGCCGGGCGCGCCAGGTCCCGCCCTCGTCGACCTGGCGCCGCAGGGCCGTCATCACCGCCGCTGCCGCGAGCCAGCCCGTCGCGTGGTCCAAGGCCTGGACCGGCAGCGGCGACGGAGGATCGCCGAAAGCCATCCCGCTCGACATCTGGACCAGGCTGTCGAAGCCGCGCCGCCGGGCCCACGGGCCTTCCCAGCCGTACGCGCTCAGGTCCGCGATCACCAAGCCCGGCCGCAGCTCGGCCAGCTCCGCAGGCCCGAACCCGATGCGCTCCAGTGCACCCGGGCGGAACGACTGCACCAGCACGTCCGCCCGGCTGATCAGCTTCTTCAGCCGTGCGCGGCCGCCCTCGGTGTCCAAGGCGACGAACGCCGAGCGCTTGCCCTGGTTCGTGTCCCGCACCAGCGCCTCGACCCGTGGCAGGTGCGCCGCCCCGACGTGCAGGACGTCGGCGCCGTGCGCGGCCAGTACCCGGCCGGCCACCGGACCCGCGAGGACGTGGGTCAGCTCCAGCACCCGGATGCCGCCCAGCGGCCGGTCCGAATAGAACAACGTCCGCTTCGGCGCGTCGGCGACCGGGGACAGCGAAACCAGCGGCAGCGAAGCCACCGCCTCCCCTTGGGGATGCACAGCCCAGTCCGCCGGCGACCGCAGCTCGGCGGCCGCTCCCCCGGCGGTGACGACGGCGTGCTCCACCTCGCGCGCCGGACGTCCGGCGACCGCCTTCTCGACGGCTTCGCGGGCCCCGGGCACGCCCAGGCCCCAGCACACCGCCGCTTCGTGACGCGGGTAGTTGCAGTGCAGGCGCACCCAGCCGTCGGCCGCGCGGTAGTCGCCCGACAGCGGTGCCCAGACCGGCTCGGCTCCGACGCCGTCCACCCGCAGCAGCTGCTCGCTCCGGAACGCCGCCGCCGCATGACGCGTGTCCGCCGTGACCACGCCGGGTTCGATGGCACGCACCCGGAGCATCTCGCCGGCCGCCAGGGTCGCCGCGGCCACCGAAGCCGTGGCGGCCGCCGCGACCCGGTACGGCCCGGGCAGCACGTCCTCGGTTCCGGTCAGCTCGAACGGACCCGGCGAAGATCCGGTCAGGGTGTCCCAGACACCCTCGACTACCTCGCGCACTACGGGAGAGCCGCGACGAGCTCGGCGGGCGGCACGCGGGTGCCGGTGTAGAACGGGATCTCCTCGCGCACGTGCAGCCGCGCCTCGGTGCCGCGCAGGTGGCGCATCAGGTCGACGATCCGGTGCAGCTCGTCGGCCTCGAAGGCGAGGATCCACTCGTAGTCGCCCAGCGCGAACGACGCGACGGTGTTCGCGCGGACGTCCGGGTAGTCGCGGGCTTCCTTGCCGTGGTCGGCGAGCATCTTGCGGCGGTCGGCGTCCGGCAGCAGGTACCACTCGTAGGACCGCACGAACGGGTAGACGCAGATGTACTTGCGGGCCTCTTCACCGGCCAGGAACGCCGGGATGTGGCTCTTGTTGAACTCGGCGGGCCGGTGCAGCGCGGTCTGGCTCCAGACCGGCGTCGACGCGCGGCCCAGCGGCGTCCGGCGGAACCCGGCGTACGCGGCCTGGACCTGCTCGATCTCCTCGGCGTGCCACCAGATCATGAAGTCGGCGTCGGCGCGCAGCGCGGAGAGGTCGTAGACACCCCGCACGGTGACGCCCTTGGCCTCCAGGCCGTCGAGGTACTCGGCGGTCTCCCGGCCGGCGGTCCCGCGGTCCTCGCCCAGCCGGCCCGGTTCGATCCGGAAGACCGACCAGGTGGTGTAGCGGATGGTGTCGTTGAGCTCGTTGTAGTTGACCCGCGCCATGGCTCCATCCTGTCACCGCGGCGACGCGCCCGCCGCCACGGGTCAGGTGAGCGCACTCACGCGGAAAGGTGGGCCGCTATCCGCTGCGCCGCCGCCTCCGCCGTGGCCACGCAGGCCGGCAGGCCGACGCCGTGCAGGGTCGCCCCGGCGATCGCCAGGCCCGGCACCTCGGCGACGGCCTTCTCGATCCGCTCGACGCGGTCGAGGTGGCCGGTGCCGTACTGCGGCAGCCCGCCGCCCCACCGCGTCACCAGCGTCTCGATCGGGGCCGCCGTGATGCCGGTCAGCCGGGCAAGGTCGTCGCGGACCACGCGGACCAGCTCGACGTCGTCGAACTGCAGCGCGCCCGGCTCGCCGAACCGGCCGACCGAGCCGCGGACCAGGACCGGGCCGCTGCCGAAGTGCGCCCACTTCCGCGAGGAGAAGGTGAAGGCCTTCGACGCGTACGGCTTGCCCGAAGCGTCGCTTTCGCCGGCGCCGATCAGGATCCCCGACGCCTCCGGCAGCGCGGTGCCGGGCGGCAGGGCCAGCGCCACGACCGCCATCGACGCCAGTTCGACCTCGCCGAACGCCGCCGAGGCGGCCGGGACGAGGTCGGCCAGCAGCCGGCGGGCCGAGGGTGCCGGGACCGCGAGGACGACCGCGTCGGCTTCGAAGGTGTTGTCCGCCGGCGCGTGCGCGGTCGGTGCCGCGCCGATGCGCAGCCGCCAGCCGTCGCCGTGCCGCTCGATCTCGCACACCGGCAGGCCGGTGCGCAGCTCGGCGCCGGACTCCGCGGTGAGCCGGTCGATCACCGCGCCCAGGCCGCCCGGGACGGTGCCGAACACCGGCGCCGTCGACGGGTTCGCGGGCAGCTGGGCGGCGGCCGCCGCGGTCAGCGAGCCCGCGCCCGCCGCCAGCGCGGAAGCCAGGCCGGGCATGGTCGCGCGCAGGCCGAGACCGTCGGCGCCGCCCGCGTAGACCCCGCCGAGCAGCGGGTCGACCAGCCGGTCCACCAGTTCGTCGCCGAAGCGCTCGCGCAGCAGCGGCCCGAGCGGCACGTCCCCGCCCGGTAGCCGCAGTTCGGGCAGCGACGCCTCGGCCTCGACCGCCTGCCGTCCGGCCTCGGACAGCACGCCGGCCACCGACTCGGCGGACGCCGGCACGCCCATGACCGTGCCCGGGGGCAGCCCGGTGACCGCGCCGCCCGCGTGGATCTTCGCGCGGGCCTTCGTCGGGTTCACGACGTCGAGCCCGAGCTCGCGGACCAGGCCGAGCATCTCGGGGCGGCGGACGAGGAAGGCCTCGGCGCCGACGTCGTAGGGCACGCCGGCGAGTTCGGCGGTGCGCAGCTTGCCGCCGGGCGCCGTCGTCTTCTCGAAGACGGTGATCCCGGCGTCCGCGCCGAGCAGGCGCCGCAGCCGGTACGCCGCGGTCAGCCCGGAGACGCCGCCGCCGACGACCGCGACGCGCTTCACAGCTCGTGCACCAGCCCGACCACGCGGGTCAGCACGTCCGGGTCGACGCCCGGCAGCACGCCGTGGCCGAGGTTGAAGATGTGGCCGTCGGCCGCCTTGCCCTCGGCGACGATCCGCCGGACCTCGGCTTCCAGGACCGGCCAGGAGGCGTGCAGCAGCGCCGGGTCGAGGTTGCCTTGCACGACCGCGCGGCCGCCCAGGCGCCGCACGGCTTCGTCCAGGGGGATCCGCCAGTCGACGCCCACGACGTCCGCGCCCGCGTCCCGCATCGCGGAAAGGAGCTCGCCGGTGCCGACGCCGAAGTGGATCCGCGGCACGCCGTACTCCGCGACACCCGCGAGGACCTTCGCCGAGTGCGGCAGGACGAACTCGCGGTAGTCCCGCTCGGACAGCGCCCCGGCCCAGGAGTCGAACAGCTGGACCGCGTCGACGCCGGCGTCGAGCTGCGCGCGCAGGAAGGTCAGGGCGACGTCGGCCAGCCGGCCGGCCAGCTCGTGCCAGAGCGCCGGGTCGGAGTGCATCAGCGCCTTGGTGTGCTCGTGGTTGCGGCTCGGGCCACCCTCGATGAGGTAGCTGGCCAGCGTGAACGGCGCACCGGCGAAGCCGATCAGCGGGGTGTCGCCGAGCCGCTCGACCAGCAGCCGGACGCCGTCGGCGACCTGCGAAACCTGCTCGGGCCGAAGCTCGGGCAGCGCCTTCACGGCGTCGAGGTCGCGCACCGGCGCGGCGGCCACCGGGCCGGTGCCGGGCACGATGTCGATGTCGACCCCGGCCGCCTTGAGCGGGACCACGATGTCGCTGAAGAGGATCGCCGCGTCGACGCCGTGGCGGCGGACCGGCTGCAGCGTGATCTCGGCGAGCATTTCCGGGTCGAAGCACGCGTCGAGCATCGGCACGCCCTCGCGCAGCGCGCGGTACTCGGGCAGCGAGCGACCGGCCTGGCGCATGAACCAGACGGGCGTGCGCGCCGGGCGTTCGCCGCGCGCGGCGGCCAGGAACGGGGCTTCGGGCAGCTCGCGGCGGGCGGCCGGGGCGGCCGGGCGCGGCAGGGGCGTGGTCTGAGACATCGCCGTCAATCGTGCCACGAGCCGAGGCGGGCCCGTTCCTCGGCGCGCCTGCGCCCGCAACGGCCCGTGCCCGCCCTAAAGTCGAAGCGTGACCGCGATGACGCCAGTGCCCGAACTCTTCCGCGAAGCAGTCGCGGCGCTGCAGTCCGTCCGGCCCCGCCGGGAGGTGCTGCTGGAGCCGATGCGCGCCCCGCAGCGGCTCGCCCCGTGGTCGTACGCGGTCAGCTGCGAAGTGGCCGGGCCCGCCGACGTGCTGGCCTCGGGCCGGCTGGTCCTGCTGCACGACCCGGACGGCCAGGACGGCTGGGACGGCGTGCTGCGCCTCGTCATGTACGTGCGCGCGGAGCTGGACCGGGAGCTGGCGACCGACCCGTTCCTGCCGGCGGTCGGCTGGTCGTGGCTCACCGACGCCCTCGAAGTGTCCGGCGCGAGCTGGAAGGCGCTGGGCGGCACCGTGACGGAGACGTCGTCGGCCCGCTTCGGCGACATCTCCGGCCCGGCGCGCACCGACGACCTGGAGCTGCGGGCGTCGTGGACGCCGACGGACTCCGGACTGCTGCCCCACGGGCAGGCCTTCTGCCAGGTGATGGCGAGCGTCGTCGGCCTGCCGCCGGTCGGGGTGGCCCTCTTCGAGCAGCGTCAGGGCTCCTGAACCCGCGGCACGCGGCTGTCCGGGCGATCTTCGGCAACGAATCGGCAACGGCCGGTCGCCGCGCGTGCTCCCGGGGACACGACTTGTACGGATGTGAGCAAAATTCACGTCCACTGAACGCTGTTCACTTCGTTATCGGGCCCTCAGACGCCGCCTGACGCCCGGAACGGCCCGGACGACCTCGGAGTACCCCGGACGACCCGCCGCGGTCTGCGAGGCCGTTTCACGTCTCCTCGTTCGTGACTCCCCGCGGTCACGCACCGCTACAAGATCAAAACGAGGGTCCGGGGCCGTCCTCGCCCCGCGACAGACACGGACAGTCACAGATCCCGGCCCCGGCAAGCGGCCGCGAAGGCCTGCGGACACCTCGGAGCCGAGATGATCAAGCCCCGGCCGGAGCCACTTTCCGAGGGTTGGGGGAGCCCATCCGGCCCCTCGTCACTAGGCGCACCGGAAGCTGCACGCCTCATCTGCACGGCCATTTGGGCGCCGGTAACTCCTTTGCATCGCGTTCACTGGGCTATCCGTTAGCAACCGGCCGTGTACTAGCCCGATCGTGTTACTACGAACCCACTGAGTGACTGTTCGTTTGAGATAGATACCCATTCGATCCCCCCGCAACGGCCTCAGGACGGCTACAGTGCCTTCGACGACACCACTTTCGGTCTAAAGCTGGCGCGGCTGAACGGCCGAAGGTCCCGGTGCCGGTCGGGGGGCACGACCGACTCCAGGGAGGTAGTGACGTGGCTACCGTCGGCATTTCTCAGGCCGTCCGATCCACGCCAGCCGGCGCGTTGCCGGCGAGCATGGTTCCGCACCCGCGGGAAGAGCTCTTTTCGGTACTGGTGGTCGATGACCACCCGCTGTTGAGGGAGGCAATCGCAGCAAGACTCGCACAGATGGGTGCGGGGACCGTCCACGAAGCCGCCACGGTGGCCGAGGCGAGGGCGCGAGCACAGGCCACCGGGCCTTGTGACCTGGCGATCCTCGATCTCGGACTGCCGGACGGCAGCGGCATCGAGCTGGTTACGGAACTCCGTAGCCACGGCTGGCCGCGCGTGGTCGTTCTCGCATCCTCGGACGACCCGTACGCGGTCCGCTCGGCCTTCCAGGCCGGGGCCCAGGCGTACCTGCTGAAGTCCGCGTCGCCGGTCGTGGTGACCGACGGCGTGCGGCGCGTGCTCGAGGGCGGCGTCTACGCCGACCCGAGCGTGGCTCCGGTGCTGGCCACCGGGACCCGCGTCGCGGGCACCGACAACACCCCGCGCGAGCTGTCCGCTCGTGAGGTGGAGGTGCTCCAGCTGGTCGCCGACGGGCAGTCCAACAAGGAGATCGGCGAGGAGCTTTCGCTCTCCGCCCTCACCGTCAAGTCCCACCTGTCCCGGATCGGGCGCAAGCTCGGCACGGGCGACCGGGCCCAGATGGTGGCGCTGGCCATGCGAGCCGGCGTGATCCGCTGACGCAAGCGAACAGCCCTGCGGGGCGGGCAGACCAGGCGCGGTATGCCCGTCCCGTAGGGTCGTCAACCATGGGAAGCACAGAGGCCGAGGACACCGGGATGGAGATCGAGTCCACGGGCGGCCCCGTGCTGCTACGCGAACCCGCCGAGGGCACGCCCCCGGTGATCACCGACGCTGCCGCGCTGGCCGAGGCCTGCGCGAAGCTCGCCGCGGGCACCGGCGCGGTCGCCGTCGACACCGAACGCGCGTCCGGCTACCGGTACTGGCCCAAGGCCTACCTCGTGCAGCTGCGCCGCGAGGGTTCCGGCACGGTGCTGATCGACCCGATCGCCCTGGCCGACGATCTCCAGCCGCTGCGCGACGTCCTCAACGACCTGGAGTGGGTGCTGCACGCCGCCTCCCAGGACCTCCCCTGCCTCGCCGAACTGGGCCTGCACCCGGCGGCGCTGTTCGACACCGAGCTGGCCGGCCGGCTGGCGGGCTACGAACGCGTCGCGCTGGGCACGCTGGTCGAGCTGCTGCTGGGGTACACCCTCGAAAAGGGCCACAGCGCGGCCGACTGGTCGAAGCGGCCGCTGCCGGTCGACTGGCTGAACTACGCCGCCCTCGACGTCGAGCTGCTCGTCCAGCTGCGGGAGAAGCTGGAAGCGGAGCTGGGCGCCCAGGGCAAGCTGGAGTGGGCGCGCCAGGAGTTCGAGAACGTGCGGACGGCCCCACCGCCGCCCCCGCGGGCCGAGCCGTGGCGCCGGACGTCGGGGGTCCACAAGATCCGCAGCCCGCGCGGTCTCGCGGCGGTCCGCGAGCTGTGGCAGGCCCGCGACGAGCTCGCCCGCAAGCGCGACCGCGCCCCGAGCCGCATCCTGCCGGACAGCGCGATCATCAACGCGGTCACGGCGGATCCGAAGACGGTCGAAGAGCTGCAGGCGCTGCCGGTGTTCAGCGGGCGCGTCCAGCGCAAGTACACGGCCAGCTGGCTGCGGCACCTCCAGGCGGCCCGGGCGCTGCCGGCGTCGGAGCTGCCCTCGCCTTCGCAGCCGACCGACGGACCACCGCCGGTGAACCGCTGGGCGGACAAGGACCCGGACGCCGCGGCCCGGTTGTCCGCCGCGCGCGCGGCGTTGACGGCGATCGCGGAGGACCGGCGGTTGCCGGTGGAGAACCTGCTGCTGCCGGACCTGGTGCGCCGGACGTGCTGGCGTCCGCCGGCGGAGACGGACGAGGACTCGGTGGCGGAAGTCCTGCGGGCCGGTGGCGCGCGGCCGTGGCAGGTCGAACTGACCGTGGCGGCGTTGAGCAAAGCGTTGCAGACCACCGCTGCCTGAACGGACAGATCCGGGAATCGTGCTGTGCCGGACACCGGCTGCCCTGGGCTGCCGCGCACGGGCGCAAGATCGAAGTGTTCGTGGACCGCGAGAGCATCGGATCATCGAAAAGCTGCAGTACGTCGACATCGAGGAGGCGGTGCTGGCCGGCGCGTGGACCGCGGAATGGCGGCACGCCATGGACCTGGTGGCCGACCACTCGCTCGACGACCTGGCCGGATCACGGAGTTCCTGACGCAGATCCGGCCGCTCGAGGCGATCAACGCGCCGTTGCGCGCGGCGATCCGGCCGTTGCGGGTGGGGGCTCAGTCCATGCAGCTCGGGATGCGGACGATGCGGGAGCTTTCCCGGATCATCAGCAATCTGCTGGGTAGTGGTGGGTCTCGTTAGGTCGCTTGGCTTCTGGCTTTCGCCAGTGCCTCGGCCGTCTTTGCCGTCTGCGGGTGCTCGGGGCCCAGCACGGTCTCGAAGCCCTCCACCGCGAATTCGTACGACTCCACCGCTTCCGGCCACTCCCCTCTTCGGGCATGCACCCGGGCCACCGTGGCCAAGGCGTGCAGCAGGTCCGGGTGTCCCGGGGGCAACGGGGCCGAGGCCAAGGCCGCTCGTGCGTAGTGTTCCGCGTCCTCCAGGCGGTCCGTCTCCGCCAGCGCCCGGCTCAGGAGCACTCTCGCCTCCCACGTCTGGCGGTCCTCCGGGCCTGGGTGCGCCACCCTCGCCGCCACCACCGACGCTGCCAGCTCCGCCGCTTCCTCCGGTTCGCCCGCCAGCAGCAATCCGTACGACAGCCACATGCGGGCCGCCTCTCCGTCGCCCGTTCCCTCGGCCAGCTGGGCTCGCATTCCTTCGACCAGCGGGCCCGGAGCGCCCAGCTCCGCCTGGATCGTCGTGCGCAGGAACCCGGCCACCGACGCCCACTCGGGCGGGGCCGCGCGCAACGTCTGCTCGGCCTCGTCGAACCTCGCCAGCTCGATCTGGGCCCGGGCGATGTCGGACGTGCAATCCGTGCCGCCCAGGGACCGGAAGACTTCGATCGCCGGCGCGTACCGGCCCGCGTCGGCCAGTGCGGTACCGATCGCGTACGTGCAGCGCACCACCGCATCGTGGTCCGGTCCGCGGACATACGCATACGCCGAACGGACCGACGCGAACAGCTCCAGTGCCTCGTCCACCCGGCCGGTCTGCGAGCAGCGCGCGGCGATCAGGAACCAGGACGCCAGCGTCGCGTGGTGGCGTGCGCCGAACACGCGGGTCTGGTCCGCCACCAGCGCGCGCAGCCACGGCTCCGTCTCCGGGTCGCGCAGCTCCGCGAGCCGGTCCGCGATCTCGCCGCGCAGCTCGAGGGCCGTCTGGTCGTCCTGGCGACGGCGGCGCTGCAGCTTCGCGTGCAGCCAGGCGATCTCGCCCCGGAGCCGGTCGACGCTCATTCCGCCAGGGCCGCCAGCAGCGCGTGCGCCTCCGCCCGCAGCTCGTCCGTCGGCTCGCCCACGCCCACCAGGCGGACCACCCCATCCGCTCCCTCGCGCACATGGGCCTCGACGTCCAGCGCCGGGTCGTCCCGCCGGATCACCGCGATGCTCTCCACCAACCCGAACACCAGGTCCGTCCGGATCCCGACCGCCGCCGGCGCGACACCGGACGCCGCCACGAGCCGGCCGTACGCCGCCTTCAGTTCCGCGCGCTCGGTGCGGAAGCGGGCCAGGTTCGGCGATCCGACCTCCGGCAGCAGGTACAACGCGCCCAGGTTGTGCCGCGCGCCGCCCAGCAGGCCGATGTCCGCGTACGCCAGCGCCCACAACCGGACCGCCGCCGGGGCCGCTCCGGCCACCAGCCGAGCCGCCAGCGCGAGGGACGGGCGGACCGTCTCCGCCAGCAACGCCGCGAGGATGTCTTCCTTCGCCGGGAAGTGGTAGTAGAGCGACGCCTGGCGCAAGCCCGCGCGTTCGGCGATCGCCCTGGTCGTCGTGGCCGCGTATCCGGCTCCGGTGAACAACTCGCCCGCCGCGTCGAGCACGGCCTGGCGCGCGTCGGGACGGTTCGCCGCCGCTCCGCTCGCCCTCGGCCTGCCGACTCCCGACCCTTTGACCACGGACGTGATCTTGCCAGGTCTTCGGCCGCGACACGCGCACGGCGGTGCGGTTACGCCCGGATGTCGTCATTGACGCCGGGTCGACCCCGCCGTTAACCGCGCCCTAACACGGCGGAGATCATCGCGTCGCGGCGAAGACCTAATTTCTGTCGAGCGATCGAAACAAGGAGCCCGCATGACGCCACCCGACGAACTCGCCGCCTTCGGTTACCGCCAGGAGCTCCGCCGGTCGCTGGGCGGGTTCTCCGCCTTCGCCGCCGGGTTCTCCTTCGTCTCCATCCTCACCACCGTCTTCCAGCTCTTCGGCTTCGGCTACACCTTCGGCGGCCCGCTCTTCTTCTGGACGTGGCCGGTGGTCCTGGCCGGCCAGCTGCTGGTGGCCCTCAACTTCGCCGAGCTCGCCGCGCGCTACCCGCTCGCCGGATCCGTGTACCAGTGGGCGAAACAGCTCAGCAAAGGCTTCCTCGGCTGGCTCGCCGGCTGGATGATGCTGATCGGCTGCGTCGTCGCCCTCGCCGCGGCGGCGATCGCGTTGCAGGTCGTGCTGCCGTCGGTGTGGGACGGCTTCCAGTTCGTCGGCGGCGACAGTTCGGTGACGTCGCCGACCGGCGCGGCCAACGCCGTGCTGCTCGGCACCGTGCTGCTCGTCTTCACCACCGCCGTCAACGCCGGCGGGGTCCGCCTGATGGCGCGGATCAACGACGTCGGCGTCGCGGCCGAGCTGCTCGGCGTCGTCGTCCTCATCACCGGGCTGCTCCTGTTCGCCGTCCGCGGCCCGCAGGTGGTGCTGCACGACGCACCCGGCACGAGCGCCGGGATCGGCGGCGTCCTCGCTTCGGCGCTTATGGCGGCGTACGTCCTCTACGGCTTCGACACCGCCGCGTCGGTCGCGGAGGAGACGAAGGACGCGCGCCGGACGGCGCCGCGGGCGGTGCTGCGGGCCGTGCTCGTCTCCGGGATCGGTGGCCTCGCCGTGGTCGTCACCGCGCTGATGGCCGCGCCGAGCCTCACCGACGGGCAGCTCGCCGGCAAGGGCCTGCCGTACGTGATCACCGCCGTCTTCGGCGACACCCTCGGCCGGGTCTTCCTCGCCGACGTCGCGATCGCCGTCATCGTCTGCACACTGACCATCCAGACCGGCACCGTCCGGCTGATCTACGCGATGGCCCGCGACGGCGCGCTCCCCGCCTCCACCCGCCTCGCCGGGGTCAGCCCGCGCACCGGGACGCCGGTCGCGCCCGCGCTGCTGTCCGGCGCGCTGGCCATCGGGCTGCTGCTGCTCAACGTCGGCAACCCGACGCTGTTCAGCACGATCACCGGGACGTCGGTGGTCGTGGTCTACCTGGCCTACCTGCTGGTGACCGGGCCGCTGCTGGTGCAGCGGCTGCGCGGGCGGGTCCCGGCCGAGCCGGGCCGGTTCTCGCTCGGGCGCTGGGGCGTACCGCTGAACGGAGCAGCCGTTCTGTACGGAATCGGCATGATCGTCAACATCGCCTGGCCACGTGCGGAGATCTACGATCTCGCCGGTTCGGGCTCCCCCTGGATGCTCCTGTTCCCGATAGAGTTCGTCGGCGGCGCACTGGTGATCGGCTGGCTCTGCTGGCTGCGGCTGCGTCCCGCTCCCGCCCTCGAACCCGCGACCTGAGAGAGGACGACCATGAGCACCACCGCAACGACCCACGGAGCGCGCGACCACGCCCGCGCCCAGGCCGGCACCGTGGTCGACACGATGCCGTCGATCCCGGCGAGCACCTGGCCCGCGCCGCCGGCCGAGGTCGCCCCCGAGGCGCTGACCTGGGCCGAAACCGTGGCCGGCGGCGGGTACACGCACAAGGTGCTGGCCCGCGGCACGCGGCTGCGGCTGACCGACGTCGACGGCGACGCCTGCGCGCACCTGCTGCTGTTCAACGCCGACGGGCCGTGGGAGCGGCTGAACGTCGCGGACACGGTCAAGGTGCAGTGGAACGCCTACCTCGGCGAGTCGGTGGCGCTGCTGTCGGACCAGGCGCGGGTGCTCGCCACCATCGTCGCGGATTCGAGCGGGCAGCACGACGCGCTCTGCGGAACGTCCACTGTGGACGGCAACATCACGCGCTACGGCGACGGCGCCCCGGAGAGCCCTTCCCCCGCCGGGCTGCCGCTGCTCACCCTGGCGGCGGCCAAGAACGGCCTCGGACCGCGTGATCTGCCGCCGAGCCTGTCCTTCTTCCAGGGGGTGCGGGTCCAGCCGGAGGGCGACCTGGAGTTCACCGGCTCCGCGGGCGCCGGCCGGTCGGTCGACCTGCGGATCGAGATCCCGTCGATCGTGCTGATCGCGAACGTCGCCCACCCGGTCGACCCGCGGCCGGACTACACCGTGACCAAGCTCGAAGTCCTCGCCTGGCGCGACCGGCCGACCACCCCGGACAGTCCGGAATGGACCCACACGCCGGAAGCGCAGCGCGCGTTCGAGAACACCGCCGACTACCTGACCGCACGGGGGATCGCATGAGCACGGCCTACGAGTCCCAGCTGGAAGTCAGCGTCGACGTTCCCGCGCGGGCGCCGTATTCGACGGTGCTGCAGCAGGGCCAGGAGCTGGCGATCATCGACCTCGGCGGCAACCAGGCCGTCGACTTCCTCTGCTACGACGCGAACGACACCGCCAAGCGCTACAGCGCGGCCGCGACGATCGCCGCGCAGGGCAACATCTTCCTGACCACCGGCAGCGTGCTGCGCACCCAGGAGGGCGCGCCGCTGCTCACCGTCGTCGCCGACACCTGCGGCCGCCACGACACGCTCGGCGGCGCGTGCAGCAAGGAGTCCAACAGCCTCCGCTACGGCCAGCACACCCGGTACCAGCACGCCTGCGTGGAGAACTTCCTCATCGAGGGCGCCAAGTGGGGCCTCGGCAAGCGCGACCTGGTCAGCAACGTCAACTGGTACATGAACGTGCCGGTCGAGGAAGACGGCACGCTCGGCATCGTCGACGGCATCTCCGCGCCGGGCCTGGAAGTCCGGCTGCGCGCCGAGACCGACGTGCTGGTGCTCGTCTCGAACTGCCCGCAGATCAACAACCCGTGCAACGGGTTCGACCCGACGCCGGTGCGGATGGTCGTCATCTCCCCGGGAGTCGGCGCGTGAGGCTGCTCGTCGCCAACCGCGGCGAGATCGCGGTCCGGATCCTGCGCAGCGCGAAGGACCTGGGTCTCGAAACCGTCGCGGTGCACTCCGACGCCGACCGCCTCGCCCCGCACGTCCGGCTGGCCGGCCGGGCCGTCCGGCTCGGTCCGGCACCCGCGGCGGAAAGCTACCTGCGGGCCGACGCCATCATCCGGGCCGCGCTCGACACCAGCTGCGACGCGATCCATCCCGGCTACGGGTTCCTTTCGGAGGACGCGGCGTTCGCGCGGGCCTGCGAAGACGCCGGGATCGCGTTCGCCGGGCCGTCGCCGGAACACCTGGAGGTGTTCGGCAGCAAGCACACCGCGCGCGAAGCGGCGATCGCGGCCGGCGTCCCCCTGCTCGCCGGCACCGGCCTGTTGTCCGATGTGGACGAAGCGCTGGCCCGCGCGGAGGACATCGGCTACCCGGTGATGCTCAAGGCGACCGGCGGCGGGGGCGGGATCGGGATGCGCGCCTGCGCGGCGCCGGACGAGCTGCGCGCCGCCTGGGACACCGTGCGCAGCGTCGCCGCCAAGAGCTTCGCCAGCTCCGGCGTCTTCCTCGAACGCCTGGTGACCCGCGCGCGGCACGTCGAGGTCCAGGTGTTCGGCGACGGCTTCGGCGAGGTCCTGGCCCTGGGCACGCGCGACTGCTCGCTGCAGCGGCGCAACCAGAAGGTCGTCGAGGAGTGCCCGGCGCCGGACCTGCCCGAGGACGTCCGGAAGCACCTGGTGGAGTCCGCCGTCGCGCTGTGCTCGTCGGTGCGGTACCGCTCGGCGGGCACGGTCGAGTACGTCTACGACGCCGAGCGCGGCGAGGCGGCGTTCCTCGAGGTCAACACCCGGCTGCAGGTCGAGCACCCGGTCACCGAGGCGGTCTACGGCGTCGACCTGGTCGCCTGGATGCTCCGGCTGGCCCAGGGCGACCGCGCGATGTTCCGCGCGACGCCGGTCCCGCGCGGGCACGCCGTCGAAGCGCGCGTGTACGCCGAAGACCCGGGCGCCGGGCACCGGCCGAGCGCGGGTATCGTCACCCGGGTCACCCTGCCCGAGGACACCCGCGTGGACACCTGGGTCGAGCCGGGCACGACCGTCACCACGCACTACGACCCGTTGCTGGCCAAGGTGATCTGCACCGGCGCCGACCGCACCGAAGCACTGGCGAACCTCCGTGAAGCGCTCGCCGCGACCCGGTTCGACGGCGTCCAGACCAACCTCGGGCAGCTGCGGGCAGCGGCCGCCGAACCGGCGTTCGGCGCCGCCGCGCACGACACGTCCACTTTGGACGACATCGGGGACGCGGAGCCGCGGATCGACGTCCTGCGCGGCGGGACGATGACGACCGTGCAGGACTGGCCGGGCCGCACCGGGTACTGGGCCGTCGGGGTGCCGCCGAGCGGGCCGATGGACGACCTTTCGCTGCGGCTGGGCAACCTCGCGCTCGGCAACCCCGAGGGCGCGCCCGGTCTGGAGTGCACCGTGGACGGCGTCGCGCTGCGGTTTTCGGACGCCACCGAGGTGTGCGTCACCGGCGCTCCGACGACCGTGCTCGTCGACGGCGCCGAGGTTCCGCTGTGGACCGCCGTCGAGGTCCCGGCGGGCGCGGTCCTCGACGTCCGGGCGTGCACGGCCGGCCTGCGCAGCTACGTCCTGGTACGTGGTGGTGTCGACGTGCCGGAGTTCCTCGGCAGCGCGGCGACGTTCACCCTGGGAAAATTCGGCGGGCACGGCGGCCGCGCGCTGGCCGCCGGGGACGTCCTGCGGCCCGGGCCGGCGCCCGCAGACCCGGTCGTGGGACCGGTACCGGCCGCCGAACGCCCGGGCTTCGCTCCCCAGTGGACGATCGGCGCCCTCGAAGGCCCGCACGCGGCCCCGGAGTTCTTCACCCCGGACGACGTCGACACGTTCTACGCCACGGACTGGCAGGTGCACTTCAACTCGGCGCGCACCGGTGTCCGGCTCGTCGGGCCGCGGCCGCGGTGGGCGCGGCCGGACGGCGGCGAAGCGGGCCTGCACCCGTCGAACATCCACGACACGCCGTACGCGATCGGCGCCGTCGACTACACCGGCGACCTGCCGATCCTGCTCGGCCCGGACGGGCCCAGCCTCGGCGGGTTCGTCTGCCCGGCGACCGTCGCCACCGGCGAGCGGTGGAAGCTCGGCCAGCTGCGGCCGGGCGACACCGTGCGGTTCGTGCCGATCGGCACCGACCACGCGGCGGCGCTGCGGACGCGGCCGGCGTCCGCGGTCGAGCCGAGCCGGGCCGCGCGCGACGACGGCGGCGTCCTCGCGCGGCTGTCCTCGTCGGAGGACGAGCCGTCGGTCACCTACCGCCGCAGCGGCGACGACAACCTGCTCGTCGAGTACGGCGAGATGAAGCTCGACCTCGCGCTGCGGATGCGGGTGCACGCGCTGGCCGAGCGGCTCACCGCGGAGGGCGTGCCCGGGATCGTCGACCTGACGCCGGGCATCCGGTCGCTGCAGGTCCACGTCGACCCGGACGCGCTGCCGGTCGGCAAGGCCCTCGGGCTGGTCCGCGAGCTGGAGCGGGACCTGCCGCCGACGCACGACCTCGTGGTGCCGAGCCGCAGTGTCCGGCTGCCGCTGTCGTGGGACGACCCGGCCACCCGGGAGGCGATCGAGCGGTACATGACCGGCGTCCGCGACGACGCACCCTGGTGCCCGTGGAACATCGAGTTCATCCGGCGGGTCAACGGTCTGTCCAGTGTGGACGACGTGTACCGGACGGTGTTCGACGCGGAGTACCTCGTGCTCGGCCTCGGCGACGTCTACCTCGGCGCGCCGGTGGCGACGCCGCTGGACCCGCGCCACCGCCTGGTGACGACGAAGTACAACCCGGCGCGGACGTGGACGGCGGAGAACTCCGTCGGCATCGGCGGTGCCTACCTGTGCATCTACGGCATGGAGGGCCCGGGCGGCTACCAGTTCGTCGGGCGGACGGTCCAGGTGTGGAACAGCTGGCACGGCGGCGACCAGCCGTGGAACCTGCGGTTCTTCGACCGGATCTCCTGGTACCCGGTGTCGGCCGAAGAACTCCTGGACCTGCGGGCGCAGAGCGCGTCCGGGCAGCTGGAGCTCGACACCACCGAGGGCACCTTCGCCCTGGCGGACTACCAGAAGTTCCTCGCGGACAACGCCGGGAGCATCGCCGAGTTCCGGGCGACGCAGGCGGCGGCGTTCGAGGCGGAGCGGCAGGCATGGGCCGCGGCCGGCGAGTTCGACCCGAAGCCGGAGCCGGTCACCCGGCCGCCGGCGCGGGTCGAGGCGCCGCCGGGCGGGCACGTCGTCGAGGCGCCGTTCGCGGCGACGGTGTGGCGGGTCGACGTCACCGCGGGCGAACGCGTCGAGAACGCGCAGTCGCTGGTGACGCTGGAAGCGATGAAGACGGAGGCGCGGATCCCCGCGCCGGCCGGCGGAGAGGTGGTCGAGGTGCTCGTATCCCCCGGTGACCAGGTGGCGCCCGGCACACCGTTGGTGGTGCTCGGATGAGTCTTGTGGAACGAGTGCGGGCCGCGTACCGGCGGATCGAGCAGGTGGACCGGCCGGAGATCTGGATCGACCTCCGGCCGGAAGCCGACGTCCTGGCCGAGGCGGCGGCGCTGCCGGAGCACGGGTTGCCCCTGTACGGGAAACTCGTGGCGGTCAAGGGCAACATCGACGTCGCCGGGCTGCCGACGACGGCGGCCTGCCCGGAGTACGCCTACAAACCGGAGGCCGACGCGCCGGTCGTGGCGCGGCTGCGGGCGGCGGGCGCTTTGGTGCTCGGCACCACCAACCTGGACCAGTTCGCGACCGGTTTGGTCGGGACGCGCAGCCCGTACGGCGCAGTCCGCAACGCCGTGGACCCGGCGTACGTCTCGGGCGGGTCGAGTTCGGGGTCCGCGGTGGCGGTCGCTCTCGGCATCGTGGACTTGGCGTTGGGGACCGACACCGCGGGCTCGGGCCGGGTGCCCGCGGCGTTCAACGGGATCGTCGGGCTCAAGCCGACGCCGGGCCTGCTGCCGACGCTCGGTGTGGTTCCTGCGTGCGCGAGCATCGACTGCGTCTCGCTGTTCGCGAGGACGGTCGAGGAGGCGTCGTTCGCGCTGACCTGCCTGGCCGAGCCCGCGCAGGTCCACACGGGACGGTTCCGGCTCGGTGTCCCGTCCCCGGACCAGCTGGGTCCCCTGGCTCCTGGCTGGGCCGAAGCGTTCGAGGCGGCCGTCGCGGAGTACGCGGCAGCGGGTGCCGAAGTGACCACTGTGGACATTTCGGCGTTCCTGGAAGCAGCACAGATGTTGTACGGCGGCGCGTTCGTCGCCGAGCGGTACACGGCGGTCGGTGAGTTCATCGACGCGCACCCGGACGTCGTCGACCCGGTCGTGCGCTCGATCATCGCCCCGGCCCGGGACATTCCCGCGCACCGGCTGTTCGCCGACCAGGCCACGCTGGCCGGCCTGCGGGCGGAGGCGCTGGTCGCGCTGGCCGGCGTCGACGCGCTCCTGCTGCCGACAACGACCGAGCACCCGACGATCGCCGAAGTCGCCGCCGACCCGGTGGCGGTCAACGCCCGCCTGGGCCGGTTCACCAACGCCACCAACCTGTTCGGCCTGTCGGCCCTCGCCGTCCCGGCCGGGTCGGTGGCCGGCCGCCCGTTCGGCGTGATGTTCCTCGGCGCCCCGCACGACGACCTGAAGCTGGCGGCCCTGGCGGGATTGCGGCGGGAGCGCATCCCGATCGTGGTGGTCGGCGCGCACCTGCGGGGTCAACCGCTCAACCACGAGCTCACGTCCCGCGGCGGCCGGTTCGTGTCCGCGGTCTCGACGGCGGCTGCGTACCGGCTGTACGCCCTGGACACCGTGCCGCCGAAGCCCGGGCTGGTGCGGGTTGCCTCCGGCGGTGTTTCGGTGGCCGCGGAGGTGTGGGAGCTGCCCCCGCAGGGGTTCGGCGAGTTCGTGGCCGGAATCCCGGCGCCGCTGGCCATCGGCAAGCTCGAACTGGCCGACGGCACACGAGTGCCGGGCTTCCTGTGCGAGCCATCGGCAACGGAAGGAGCGGAGGACATCTCGGCCAAGGGTGGCTGGCTGGCCCACCTCGCCGGATAAACCGGTTGCGCGGCGGGGTGACACTGAGGTCATGAACACCCTGCCTTGCGGCCATCCGGGCCGCATCGGCACCCCGCGCACCTGTTTGCATCTGGCTGTCGAAGAACCTCCCCCGTCCACCCGCCACCTGACCGGCGTGGGCACCCGCTACGACCTCGTCTGCGCCGAGTGCACCCCGGCCGCGCTGGTCGACGTCTGCGAAAGCTGCGCCGACCGGGCCGACCAGAAGAGCTTTCCCTCACGCTGGCACGGCGAGCCCGAAGTCCTCCTGCGGGACAGGGAACTCGGTGGCACCTGGTCCACCCGCCCTTGCCCGGTCCGGCCGCTGAACGACGGCTGCCTGGCACCCATGCCCGGCCACTGGCTCGCCCTGACCGCGGAAGGATTCGTCCGGATCACCGGCGACGACCAATGGCTTGTCGGCCCGGTCGAGCTGCCCGAGGAGAACCCCGTCGACGAGTACGGCTTCCCCGACCGCCCCCGCCGCGGCCTGCACACCTCACGCGACGGGCGGTTCGCGGCGGTCGTCTCCGACTACGGTCAGTTCGCCACGGTCGTCGACCTCGACGAGTGGGCCACCGTGCTCGACCTCGACCGGGAGCGGAACGACAACGAGTTCACCCGGTACCCGCTGGCCTTCCTCGGCCAAGGCGAGACGGCCAAGGTCGTCGCGGCCACCGACTGGAACCGGCTGGACGTGTTCACCCTGCCCGGCGCAGAACTGCTGACCGACCGGCAGACCGCGGCACCGCAGAAGGGCGAGCCGGAACCCGAGCACTACCTCGACTACTTCCAGGGCGCGCTCCACGTGAGCCCGTCCGAGCGGTGGCTCGTCACCGACGGCTGGGTCTGGCATCCCATCGGCGCCCCGGAGGCCGTCGACCTCGCCGCCTGGCTGGGCGGGGACCGGCACGCGGCCGAACACGCGCGCAGCCTCACCCCCGGCCGCGAGCACGCCTGGGACCAGCCGATGGCCTGGGTGGACGACCGGACCGTCGCGATCCAGCGGATGGGGGTCGCCGACGACCGGATGCTCGACGGCGTCGAACTCTACGACGCCACCACCGGCCGCCGCACCGGGATGTTCGCCGGTCCGAAGGGCCCGATGTGGGCCCACGGCGGCCTCCTGTACGTCGCCGCCGAAGCCGGGCTCGAGGTCTGGGACCCGGCCGGCGGCGCCCGCGTCGGCTTCCTCGAAGGCTTCACGCCGATCGCCCACCACGACGGCACCTTCGCCGAACTCCGTAACGATCAGCTGAGAACTTGGACAACTGCGCGGTAACAAGCCTCACTGCTGGGCACTTCGCCGCCGATCCACTTGAGTGAACCCCCGGAGGCGGCCATGACCACGGCGACCAGATCCCCGCAGACCACCCTCGTCCACTCGTACCTGTTCCTCCGGCGCGCCATCGGGCTCATCGGCCTGGCCCTGCCGTTCGTGCTCATCCTCGGCAAGCAGCTCGTCCAGGGCGGCGACCTCCTCGGCTCGCTGAGCAGCTACTACTACACCGATCTCCGGGACGTCCTCGTCGGCGCCATGTGCGCGGTCGGCGTGTTCCTGCTGGCCTACTACGGCCACGACTACGTCGACAACATCGCGAGCACGGTCGCCGGACTGGGCGCGATCGGCCTCGCGCTGTTCCCCACCACCCCAGACCACGACGTCACGGGCTGGGACCGCACGGTCGGTGTGCTGCACCTCGCGTTCGCCGCGGTGTTCTTCCTCTCCCTCGCCTACTTCTGCCTGAGGCTGTTCCCGCACGACGGCGAACAGCCGGAGAAGTTCGGCGCCCTCTACCGCGTCTGCGGCGGCGTGATCCTCGTCTGCCTGGTGCTCATCGCCCTGGCCAAGTACCTCGGGCTCACCCCGGACCTGCACCCGGCGCTGTGGCTCGAGGCCGTCGCCGTGGAGGCGTTCGGCGTCGCCTGGGCCGTCAAAGGCGGCACCCTGAAGCCCAGGAGTGTGCCGTAGCCCACTCGACCGGGCCACACCACTGGTTACCGGTGGGTAACAAGGGCTATCGTGCGGTCAACAACGTCTACATCTCTGGAGCATTCGTGGCCGCACCAGCAACGCCGCTCGCGCCGACCGCGCGAGGCGTGCGCAATGTCGCCTTCGTCGAGGGGGTCCGCACCCCCTTCGGCAAGGCCGGCGACAAGGGCATGTACGCCGGGACCCGGGCCGACGACCTCGTCGTCAACGCCATCCGCGAGCTGCTGCGGCGGCACCCCGAACTGCCGCCCGAACGCGTCGACGAGGTGGCCATCGCCGCCACCACCCAGACCGGTGACCAGGGCCTGACCATCGGCCGCACCGCCGCACTGCTGGCCGGGCTGCCCAAGTCCGTGCCCGGCTTCGCCATCGACCGCATGTGCGCCGGCGCCATGACGGCCGTCACCACCGCCGCGTCCGGCATCGGCTTCGGCGCCTACGACATCGCCATCGCCGGCGGCGTCGAGCACATGGGCCGCCACCCGATGGGCGAAGGCGTCGACCCGAACCCGCGGATCATCGCCGACAAGCTCGTCGACCCGACCGCCCTGGTCATGGGCCAGACCGCCGAGAACCTGCACGACCGGTTCCCCGCGATCACCAAGCAGCGCACCGACGCCTACGCCGCGCGCAGCCAGGAGCGCTACGCCGAAGCCGTCAAGACCGGCAAGATCGGCCCCGAGCTGGTCCCGGTCGCCACCCGTTCGAAGGAACTGGGCTGGGGCCTGGCCACCGAGGACGAGCCGCCGCGGCCGGGCACCACGGTCGAGCAGCTGGCGAACCTCAAGACGCCGTTCCGCCCGTTCGGCCGGGTCACCGCGGGCAACGCCGCGGGCCTCAACGACGGCGCCACCGCATCGCTCCTCGCCGACGAGGACACCGCCCGCGAGCTGGGCCTGCCGGTCGCCATGCGGCTGGTCGGCTACTCCTTCGCCGGCGTCGAGCCGGAGGTCATGGGCATCGGCCCGGTGCCGGCCACGGAGAAGCTGTTCAAGCGCACCGGCCTGTCCATCGACGACATCGGCCTGTTCGAGATCAACGAGGCCTTCGCCGTGCAGGTGCTGGCCTTCCTCGACCACTTCGGCATCGACGACGAAGACCCGCGCGTCAACCAGTGGGGCGGCGCCATCGCCTGCGGCCACCCGCTGGCCTCGTCCGGCGTCCGCCTGATGACGCAGCTGGCCCGCCAGTTCGCCGAGCGGCCCGACGTGCGGTACGGCATGACCACGATGTGCATCGGCATCGGCATGGGCGGCACCGTGATCTGGGAGAACCCGGCGTTCGAGGGGACCAAGTAATGACTTTCACCGCAGAAGAGGCGAAGGCCGCGTTCCCCGACGAGGTCGTCACCCACGCGAAGACCCGCCTGATCAAGGTGCCCGGCCTGACCAAGCAGGTCGCGCTGATCACGCTCGACAACGGCCACGACCACACCCGGCCGAACACCTTCGGCCCGCAGGGGCTCGTGTCGTTGAACGCCGCCCTCGACGAAGCCTTCGCCGCCGAGCCGGCCGCGATCGCCGTCACCGGCAAGCCGTTCATCTTCGCCGTCGGCGCCGACCTGTCCGGCGTCGAAGCCGTCAGCGACCCGAAGCTGGCGCGCGAGATCGCCCAGACCGGGCACGACGTGTTCCGCCGCCTCACCGAGTCTTCGATTCCCACCTTCGGGTTCGTCAACGGCGCGGTCATGGGCGGCGGCCTGGAGCTGGCCCTGTCCTGCCACTACCGGACGCTGTCGGAGAACACCGCCGCCATCGCGTTCCCCGAGGTCTTCCTCGGCCTGTTCCCGGGCTGGGGCGGCACGCAGCTGCTGCCGAACCTGATCGGCGCGGACGCCGCCGTCACGGTGATCATCGAAAACGCCCTGGCGCAGAACAAGATGCTCAACGTCAAGCAGACGGCCGAGCTCGGCATCGTCGACGCGGTCTTCGGCTCGGCCGACTACCTCGAGCAGTCGCTGCTGTGGCTGGCGAAGGTCGTCAACGGCGAGATCGAGCCGGAGCGCCGCGAGATCGACCGCGGCTCGGCCTGGGACGCCGCCATCGCCCGCGCCAAGTCCATTGTGGACGGCCGCACGCACGGCGCGTCGCCGGGCGCCACCAAGGCCGTCGAGCTGCTCGAACTGGCCCGTGAGAACGACCTCGACCGCGGCTACGCGGCCGAGACCGACGGGCTCGCCGAGCTGCTCATGTCCGACGTCCTGCGCGCCGGGCTGTACTCGTTCAACCTGGTCAACAAGCGCGCCAAGCGCCCGGCCGGCGCGCCGGACAAGTCCCTGGCGCGCAAGGTGAACAAGGTCGGCATCGTCGGCGCCGGCCTGATGGCCACCCAGCTCGCGCTGCTGTTCGTCCGCCGCCTGAAGGTGCCGGTCGTGCTCACCGACGTCGACCAGGAGCGCGTCGACAAGGGCGTCGGGTACGTCCACGCCGAGATCGACAAGCTCCTGGCCAAGAAGCGCGTCTCCCCGGACGGCGCGAACCGGCTCAAGGCGCTCGTCACCGGCTCGCTCGACAAGGCCGCGTTCGCCGGCGCCGACTTCGTCATCGAGGCCGTCTTCGAGGAACTGGGCGTCAAGCAGCAGGTGTTCGCCGAGCTGGAGCAGCACGTCAAGCCCGAGGCGATCCTGGCGACGAACACCTCGTCGCTGTCGATCACCGCGATGGCGTCGAAGCTGCAGCACCCCGAGCGCGTGGTCGGCTTCCACTTCTTCAACCCGGTCGCCGTGCTGCCGCTGCTGGAGATCGTCCGCGGTGAGAAGACCGACGACGCGGCCCTGGCGACGGCGTTCTCGGTCGGCAAGCAGCTGAAGAAGTCCAGCGTGCTGGTGAAGGACGCGAGCGCGTTCGTCGTCAACCGGCTGCTGCTGCGCTTCCTCGGCGAGGTGCTGGTCACCGTCGACGAGGGCACGCCGTTCGACGTGGCCGACAAGGCCCTCGAGCCGCTGGGCCTGCCGATGACGCCGCTGACGCTGATGCAGCTCGTCGGCCCGGCCATCGCGCTGCACGTCGGCGAGACGCTGCACGAGGCCTTCCCGGACCGGTTCACCGTGTCCGAGAACCTCGCGAAGTTCGTCAAGGCCGGCAAGAAGGGCGTCTGGATCTGGGACGCCCAGGGCAACCAGTCGGCCGACCCGGAGGTCGTCGAACTCTGGACCCAGAGTGACCGGCCGTCCACTTCGGAGCAGGTGCGGGAGCGCGCGCTCGCGGCCATCGCCGAGGAGATCCGGATCATGCTCGACGAGGGCGTGGTCGCCGAGGCGCAGGACATCGACCTGTGCCTGATCCTCGGTGCGGGCTGGCCGTTCTGGAACGGCGGCATCACGCCGTACCTGGACCGCTCCGGCGTCTCCGAGCGGGTGAACGGCAAGCCGTTCCTCGCCCCGGGCGTGGCCTCGGTCCCGACGGCCTAGTACTCGCCCTCGCGAGGGCACTTCGGCGGCGGCGCAGTGAGTTTCAGCTGCGCCGCCGTCGTGTCGGAGTCGATCACCGTGACCCGCTCGGCGGTCCGGTAGCGGGCGTGCAGCTCCTGCGCCCAGGCCTTCAGGTCGGTGCCCGGGACGGCGAGCAGCGAGACCGACGGCGGGTCCAGGAACACCCGCCGCGCCTTCGGGTCGTCGCGCAGCACCGGCACCGCGGCCCGCATGTCCTCTTCGGACGAATACGTCACGACGACCGCCGCGCACAGCGTGTGCCCGGCCAGGGGCGCCGGGTTCGTGTCCACCGGCAGGTCCGGTGGCCGGACGAGCGCGGCGATGAAGAAGGCCAGCCCGACGCCGGCCGCCAGGGCCAGCGCGCCGACCGGCACCAGCACCCGGGCCAGGGGTTTGTCCGCCACACCGAAGATCACAGCACACGTTGGCCGCCGGGACACCGCCCGTTCACCCCGGCGGCTTAGCGTCCCGCCGTGACCACCGACAGACGCCGCTTCCTCAAGGGTGCCGGACTCGCGGCCGCCGCCGCGGGCGTGCCCCTCGCGGCTCCCGCCGCCGCTTCCGCTTCCGCTCCCGCCGAGTTCGACCTGGGCCGGGTGTGCGGCCGCTACCAGTGGCTGGTCGGCGACCACCACACGCACAGCCAGTACTCCTACGACGCGATGTACCGGATCGACGACATCGCGCGCGGCGGGCGGGCGCACGGCGCGGACTGGATCGTCTTCACCGACCACGGCCACGCCGAGCACGAGAAGGTGTCGGTCGAGCCCACCGAGGCGGACTTCATCGCCGCCCGGCGGAAGTACCCGGACCTGCTGCTGTGGCACGGCATGGAGTGGAACGTCCCGGGCGCCGAGCACGCGACCGTCTTCTTCCAGGCCGGTTCGGCGCAGGCGGCCAAGCTGCGCGAGTTCGAGCGGGCGTTCGACTGGCGGCTGACGAACTCGGAGGCGTCGAGCCCGGCGAACGAAGCCCTCGCGCTGCGGGCGTTGCGCTGGCTCGCCGACGAGGAACGGGCGCGGCGGATCCACGCGCCGGTCGTGCTGATCAACCACCCGCTGCGCAACGGCCGCGTCGCCCCGCACGAGCTGCGGGCCTACCGCGACGCCGCGCCGGACATCGTCATCGGTATGGAGGGCGCACCCGGCGCCCAGGCGGACGGCTTCCCGAAGCCGCTCGGCAACGGCGGTGCGCGCGGCGGGTACGTCAACTACCCCGGTGCGAACTCGTGGCCCGGCTTCCCGGCCGAGGCGTACCGGACGCACGGCGGCTGGGACTGGGCGACGGCGAAGGTCGGCGGGCTGTGGGACTCGCTGCTCGCCGAGGGCAAGCCGTGGTGGGTCACCACGAATTCGGACTCGCACTACAACCGCGGCGACACGCTGGTCCGCCCGGACGTGCCGGGCGACTGGTACGACACGCACGGCAAGTTCCCGGACCCGGTCGACTCCGGCAAGCCGCAGCTGCTCGCGCCGTACGCGGACTTCTACCCCGGCGAGTTCAGCCGCACGTACGTCGGCGTCACGCGGCGGAGTCTCGAAGGCGTCCTCGAAGGCCTGCGGGCCGGGCGGATCTGGGGCTCGCACGGCGGTCTGGTCGCCGGGCTCGAGGTCGAGGCGCACGGCGGTGGCTCCGCGGCGACGCTGGGCGGGCGCCTGCGGGTGCGGCGGGGCTCGGACGTCACGGTCGTCGTGCGGGCGCGGCTGGCGTCCCGGCCGAACGGCGGCGGCTCGGTGCCGCGGCTGGCGCGCCTGGACGTCATCGCGGGGCCCGTCACCGGCCCGGCCGCCGACCGCGACACGATGACCGCGCCGGGCACGCGGGTCGTGGAGTCGTTCGAGCCGCGCTGGGCGCCGGGACGGCAGGTGGTCTTCCGGCACACCTTCCGGAACGTCCGGGAGCCGTTCTACCTGCGGGTGCGGGGCTCGAACGGCGATGCCGAGCCGACGCCGGACGTCATCGGACAGGCGAATCCGTTCGAGGACTTGTGGTTGTACGCGAATCCGGTTTTTGTGGACCTGTGCTGAGTGGACTGTCCCGTCGGCTGCTCGTGTGGTCGATCATGACCGGGTTGCGGTTCCTGTTGCGGCTGCCTTCACCCGTGCTGCGGGTGATCGCGGGCCGTCCGGTGGTGGTGGACGGCCGGCGGCCGGTCCTCACCGCCCAGGTGCTCATGCGCGTGTCGCGGCTGGCGCCGTTCGACTCGCCGCACCAGAACGGCAGCCTGGCGCGGGCCCGGACCGAGCTGAACCTGGCGGGGGCGCTGGCCGGTGCCGGGATCTGCCCCGGCGTCCGGACCCGCGACGCGTCGTGGCCCGGGCCGGGCGGGCCGCTGCCCTTGCGGTGGTACGAACCGGAGGGCGTCCCGGCGCCCGCCCCGGCGATCGTGTACTTCCACGGCGGCGGGTTCGTGCTCGGCAGCATCGACACGCACGAAGGCGCGTGCCGGCTGCTCGCCGAGGAAGCCGGGGTGCGGGTGGTGTCGATCGGCTACCGGCTCGCGCCGGAACACCCGTTCCCGGCGGCGGCTTCGGACGCGGTGGCGGCGTTCGCTTTCGTCCACGAGCACGCGGCGGAGTTCGGCATCGACCCGGCGCGGCTGGCGGTGGGCGGCGACAGCAGCGGCGGCAACTTGGCGGCGGTGGTGGCCCACGCGGCGGCCCGCGGCGAGCTGCCCCGCCCGGCGTTCAGCCTCCTGCTCACCCCGGCGACGGACGCCCTCGGCGGGTCGGAGTCGCACCGGCAGTTCGGCTCGGGCTTCCGCCTCGACCGCGACGAGTGGGCCTGGTACCGCGACCAGTACGTCCGCGACCCGGAGTCCTACACCGACCCGCGAGCCTCGGTCCTGTACGACGAAAGTCTCGACGGCCTCCCCCCGACGTACGTGGCCACGTGCGGCTTCGACCTCCTCCGCGACGAAGGCGAGGCCTACGCAACCCGCCTCGCCACAGCGGGGGTCGCGTTGGTGCACCGACGTCACGAAGGCCAGCTCCACGGCTTCGCCAACCGGGTCGGCGTCGACCCGGACGCCCGCGCAGCCATGCTCCACGCCGCCGGAGTCCTCCGAGCCGGCCTCGCCCTCACCCCACCCCGTGATCAGGAAGTCGACACGCGTGATTGAAGGGTCGACACGCGTGATTGAGGGGACGACACGACGGATCGACCGAGCCGCGGCGTGTCGTCCCTCCAATCACGTGAGTTGACCCTCCAATCACGTGAGGTGACCCTTCGATCACGGGGTCAGTGGACGGGGAGGTGGACCGTCACGCCCAAGCCGCCGCCCACGATGGGCTCGGCCGTGACCGTTCCGCCGTGGGCCGCCACCGCCGCGCGGACGATGGACAGGCCCAGACCCGCGCCGTGGCGGGCGGTGCGGGCCACGCCCGCGCGGCGGAACGGCTCGAACAGCTCCGGTACCGCCGCCGGGTCGACCAGGCCGCCCGAGGAACGGACCCGCAGTGTCGACCACCGCGGCCCCGGCTGCGTCGCCACCTCCAGCCAGCCTCCCTCGACGTTGTGGCGGACCGCGTTCTCCAGCAGGTTGCCCGCGATCCGCTCCAGCAGCGCCGGGTCGCCGAACGCGGACGCCGACAGCACGGAGAACGTCGCCCGGATGCCGCGCTGCGAGGCTTCACGCTGCACCGCGCGCCACGCCCGGTCGACGACCACCGCGAGGTCCACCGGCTCGCGCACGCCGAGCCCGGCGCCGTCGGTGCGGGCCAGCAGCAGCAGGGAGTTGACCAGCTGCCCGGCGCGCTCGGTCGCGTCGCGGACGACGCCGGCCATCCGGCGCAGCTCGGCTTCGTCGGCCGCGTCGTCGGCCAGGGTGACGTCGAGTTCCGTGCGGATCACCGACAACGGCGTCCGCAGCTCGTGACTCGCGTTGGCGACGAAGTGGCGTTGCGCGTCGAACGCCGCCTGGAGCCGGTCGAGCATGTCGTCGAACGTGCTCGCCAGCTCGGCCAGCTCGTCGCGGGAGCGGATCTCGCCGATCCGCTCCCCCAGCGACTCGACCGACAGCCGCCGCGCGGTGCCGGTGATCTCGCGCAGCGGCAGCAGCACGCGCGAGGTGAACGTCCAGGCGAGGATCGCCGCGGCCGCCACCACGAGCAGGAACGCGATCGAGCCGAACAGCAGCATCCGGTCGCGGGCATGCACGCGCAGGTGCTCGGCGAGCGTGGAGGCGTCGACCGTGACGCCGTCGACGACCACCGTGCTGCCCGGCGGCATCTGCGGGACGGTGTCGAGCGAGTCCCGCACCAGCGTCCAGGCCAGCCAGAGCAGCAGCAGGCTGACGGCGGCGACCAGCACGGTCGCCAGCAGCGTGATCCGGGCGCGGAGGGTGCGGGTGCCCGGCAGGTTCACGCGCGCTGCGGGGTGCCGGGTTCCGGCACGCGGTACCCGGAGCCGACGACGGTCTCGATGATCCCCGGCTCGCCGAGCTTCTTGCGCAGCGTCATGACGGTGACCCGGACGGTCGTGGTGAACGGGTCGGCGTTCTCGTCCCACACCCGCTCGAGCAGTTCCTCGCTGCTGACGACGGACCCGGCCGCCTGCAGCAGGACCTCGAGGACGCCGAACTCCTTGCGCGTCAGCTCCACCGGCCCGCTCGCGCGCCGCACGGTCCGCTTGGCCGGGTCGAGTTCGACGTCCCCGGCGGTGAGCAGCGGCGGCGCGGCCGGCGTGGCCCGGCGGCCCAGCGCCCGCACCCGGGCAACCAGCTCGGGGAAGGCGAACGGCTTGGCGAGGTAGTCGTCGGCGCCCAGCGACAGCCCGTCGACCCGGTCGGACACCGAGCTGCTCGCGGTGAGCATCAGCACCCGGGTCAGTTCCCCGGACGCGACGATCTCCCGGCACAGCTCGTCCCCGGACATCCCGGGCAGGTCCCGGTCCAGCAGCACGACGTCGTACCGCGTGACGGCGGCCTTCTCGTGCCCGTCGTCCCCGGTGAGCGCGACGTCCACCGCCATCCCCTCGCGGCGCAGCCCGCGGGCGATCGCGTCGGCCAGGGGTTCTTCGTCCTCGACTACCAAAACTCGCACCAGCCCACAATCCCATATTTTCCTGAGAGTGCCCTTTAAGGACGTCGTGCACCGGGTGTGACACCCCGCAGCGACTCGGCGGTCAGTACGTCTTCCGCTGCCTCGCCCAAGTGAGGAAGGCCGCCTTGGACGCGAAGGTGCGATTGCGATCGATCGTCGTGCCGTTGCTGTCCTCGACGGTGGCGCCGGTCATCTTCCCGCCGGACACCTGACCGGTCGCCTTGATGTGGGTGATGGGCTCGATCCAGCCTTCCAGACCCATGCTCTTCCTTTCCGGAACCTGTTGCCGCGTTTCGGTACTCCAGCCGAGTCGACGCCGGGCAGGCGCGTGTTACGGCAAATGACGGCGCGGCGTCGACACGCGGTCTCCCCAAGCCCGGTCCGGCGCGTCTGCCCAGCGCAGCGCGAACCACAGCCGCATCCGGGTCTCGGGATCCGCCAAATCGACGCCCAACGCCTTCTCCACCTGCGCGATCCGGTGCCGGACGCTGTTGCGGTGCACGCCCAGTTCGGCGGCGGTCGGTTCCCAGGCGCCGTGGTGGGCCAGCCATGTCCGCAGCGTCAGCACCAGCGAGCGGTCCCCCGCCCGGTCCAGCGCCACCAACGGCTCCAACGCCCTCGAAGCGAACCCGCGGGACGCGCCCGGGTCGAGCAGCGCGTCGAAGTCCAGCCGCTCGCCCCCGGCCACGACCGGATGGCCGAGCGCGAGCGCCCGCGCCAGCAGCAGCTCGGCTTCGCCCTCGGACGGCTGCCCGGCCGGCGCCGGCGAGCCCACCGCCGACAGCCAGCCGTGGGCGCGCAAGTCCTCCAGCACCGCGCGCGGCGGCACGGACCCCGCGATCGCCACGAACGACGGCCCGGGCAGCACCGAGACCAGGGGCGTGTCCAGCCGGGCCCGCAGCCAGTCCGGACGCCGGGCCACCTCGTCGGGACCCCGCCGAAACGCCGCCCCGGCGACCAGCCTGACGACGTCCGTCCCCAGCAGCGACCGGGCCGCGTCCCCCGGGGACACCCGGCCGAGCAGCAGGCCGGTGGCCGCCGCGCCCAGCTCGGCCGCGTCCGAGCCCGCGCGGCCGACCAGGCCGAGCAGGGCCGCGCCGACCGCGAGGATGGCCCGCTCGGCGCCGTCGAGCCGCCCGGGCCGGCCGACGACCACCAGGTGCGACGCCGTGGCCTGCGGGTACACCGGCTGGACGACGACGAACCCGCCGTCGAGCTCGGTGGTCGCGCTGCGGATCCCGCTGCCCGCCCGCACGGTCGCCATCAGTTCCCGCACCGGGAGCGGCAGCGGCGCGGGCGCGTCGTGCGCGGCGGCCAGCACGTCCTCGGCGCCGACCAGGGCGACCCAGGACCCCAGGACCGCCGCCAGTGCCGACGTCAGCTCGCCGAGGCCGCCGCCCGCGGCGCGCGTGAGCGTCTCGCGCGCCGCCGTGATCCGCCGCTGCTCCCGCTGGCCGGCCTCGGCCAGCGCCACCGAGACCGCCCGGTTGACCGCCAGGAACGGCGTCCGCGACGGCACGACCAGCAACGGCAGCCCGCGCCTCGCGCACGCCCGGCGCAGCGGCTCCGGCAGCGTCTCGTGCACCGTCGGGGTGAGCCCGAACCCCAGCGCCGTCACGCCGGCGTCGCGCAGCCCGCGCACGTACCGGTCGATCCGCTCCGGCAGGTTGACCCCGGCGGTGAGGATCAGCTCGCCGCCCAGCAGGTAGGGCGCGGGGTCCTCCAGCTCGCTGACGTGCGCCCAGCGCACCGGGGCGTCCAGCGCGCCCGGCCGCAGCGTCTCGGGGACGACGTCGAGCGCGAGCTCCCGGTTGCCGACCACGTCCCGTAACGGGACATTCACCTCCGTGGACAGCGCATCCGTGTTCGGAGTCATTTCGTCCCCACCGATGTCGACATGAGGATGAATCATCCCATGCCGGAGAGGTAGCGGCCGAACCTACGGTGACCCGAAACGACGTGAGGAGGACACCGTGACCGGCGACTACGCAGTGATCGCGCTGTACATCGCGGGCATGCTCGGGGTCGGCTGGTACGGCCTCCGGCTCGCGAAGACGAAGTCCGACTACCTGGTCGCCGGACGGCGGCTGGGCTGGTTCATGTACTCCGGCACGATGTCGGCCGTCGTGCTCGGCGGCGCGTCGACCGTCGGCGGCGTGAAGCTCGGCTACACCTACGGCATCTCCGGCATGTGGCTGGTGGTCAGCATCGGCGTCGGCATCCTGGTGCTGCACGCGCTGTTCGCGCGGCGGCTCGTGCGGCTGAAGGTCTACACCGTCGGCGAGATGCTCGACCTGCGCTACGGCGGCCGCACCAGCGCGGTGTCCGGCGTCGTCATGTGGGGCTACACCCTGATGCTCACGGTGACCTCGACGCTGGCCTTCGCGACCATCTTCAAGGTCCTGTTCGACCTGCCGAACTGGGCCGGGATCGCGATCGGCGGCTCGATCGTCGTGCTGTACTCGGTGCTCGGCGGCATGTGGTCGATCACGCTCACCGACATCGCCCAGTTCGTCATCAAGACGATCGGCATCCTGGCCATCCTGCTGCCGGTGGCGATCACGTCCGCGGGCGGCTTCGACGGGATGAGCGCCAAGCTCGACGCGAGCTTCTTCAGCTTCACCTCGATCGGCACCGACACGATCATCACCTACTTCGTCATCTACACCTTCGGCCTGCTGATCGGCCAGGACATCTGGCAGCGCGTGTTCACCGCCCGCACGCCGGCGATCGCGACGTCCGGCGGCATCACCTCCGGCGTCTACTGCCTGGTCTACGGCCTCGCCGGGGCCCTGATCGGCACCGCGGCGCACACGCTCTACCCGGACATCGCCAGCGCCCAGGACGCCTTCGCGACGATCGTCGAGCGCCTGCTGCCCACCGGCGTCCGCGGCCTGGTCCTGGCCGCCGCGCTCTCGGCGATGATGTCGACGGCGAGCGGCGCGCTGATCGCGTGTTCCACCACGACGACGTCGGACCTGCTCACCAAGCTGGGCCTCAAGAAGGGCGGCGAAGTCAGCCGCAACCGGCTCGCCACCCTGCTGCTCGGCCTCCTCGCGATCGGCATCGCGATGATCGTCGACGACGTCGTCAACGCGCTCACCATCGCCTACGACATCCTGGTCGGCGGCCTGCTCGTCGCCATCGTCGGCGCGCTGTTCTGGAAGCGCGGCACCCGGCAGGGCGCGTACGCGTCGATGGTGGCCGGCACGATCTCGGTCATCGCCTTCATGATCATCGACGGCGTCGACGCCAACACCCCGATCTACTGGGGCCTCGGCGTGAGCCTGGTCGTCTACCTGGCGGTCAGCTTCGCCACGCCCCGCACTCCCGAGACCGTCCTCTCCGTCTGGACCCGCCGCCTCGCCGGCGAAGAAACCGCCATTCCGAACCGGGAACAGGAGCCCACCAGTGCCTAACATCGGACCCCTCGACTCGTCGCGCGTCCCCCGGTTCGCCGGCTTCGCGACCTTCGCGCGGCTGCCGCGGATCGACCAGGTCGAACGCGCCGACGTCGCCGTCGTCGGGGTGCCCTTCGACTCCGGCGTGTCCTACCGGCCCGGTGCCCGGTTCGGCCCGGCGGCCGTCCGCGAGGCGAGCCGGCTGCTGCGGCCGTACCACCCGGAGCTGGACGTCTCGCCGTTCGAAGAGAAGCAGGTCGTCGACGCCGGGGACATCGCGGTCAACCCGTTCGACATCGGCGAGGCGATCGAGACGCTGCAGCAGGAAGCCGAAGCGCTGCAGGCGGACGGGACGCGGCTGGTGACGGTCGGCGGCGACCACACGATCGCCCTGCCGCTGCTGCGCGCGGCGGCGAAGAAGCACGGACCCGTCGCCCTGCTGCACTTCGACGCCCACCTGGACACCTGGGACACCTACTTCGGCGAGCCCTACACCCACGGCACCCCGTTCCGGCGGGCGTCCGAGGAAGGCATCCTCGACACGAGCGCGCTGTCGCACGTCGGCACCCGCGGGCCGCTGTACGGCAAGCGCGACCTCGAAGAGGACCGCCGGCTGGGCTTCGGCATCGTCACCTCGGGCGACGTCCTGCGCCGGGGCGTCGCCGAGACCGTCGACGCGCTGCGCCAGCGCATCGGCGACCGCCCGCTGTACGTCTCGGTCGACATCGACGTCCTCGACCCGGCCCACGCGCCCGGCACCGGTACCCCCGAGGCGGGCGGGATGACCAGCCGGGAGCTGCTGGAGATCCTGCGCGGGCTGCGCGACCTCAACCTGGTCGGCGCGGACGTCGTCGAGCTGGCCCCAGCCTACGACCACGCGGAGATCACCGCCATCGCGGCCTCCCACGTCGCCTACGACCTGGTGAGCCTGCTGGCCCTGGGGAAGGGCGAATGACCCGCATCGGCGGCGACGTCGTCGTCGAGACGCTGCGAGCCCTGGGGGCCGACACGGTGTTCGGGCTGCCGGGCCAGCACGCGCTGGGCCTGTTCGAGGCGCTGCGACGGGCCGACGACCTGCGCGTGATCAGCGGGCGCGTCGAGAACAACCTGGCCTTCGCCGCCGACGGCCACGCCCGCGCCCGGCTCGCGGCGGACCCGGACGGCCCGGTGCCGGTGACGCCGCTGATCGTCTCGACCGGCCCGGGCGCGCTGCTGACACTGGCTTCGCTGCAGGAGTCGCGCGCGGCGTCGGTGCCGGTGCTCGGCATCTCGAGCCAGGTCCCGGTCGCCGGCCTCGGCGGCGGGCGGCACGGCTACCTGCACGAGCTGCCGGACCAGCAGGCGAGTTTCACCGGCGTCGTGAAGTCGGTGCACGTCGTGCGGCGGGCGAGCCAGATCCCGTCGGCGCTGCGGGAGGCGTGGACGTCGGCCGCGACCGCGCCCTACGGCCCGGTGTGGGTCGAGATCCCCCAGGACGTGCTGCTCGGCCCGGCCGGGCTGCCGCCGATCACGTCGGTGTCGGCCGCGCCCGTTCCCCTGGAACCCCTGCCCGAGCTGGTCACCGCGGCGGCGGACCTGCTGGGCGCGGCGGCGAACCCGGTGATCCTGGCCGGCGGCGGGGCGCTGCGGTCGGGGGCGCACGCCGAGCTGCTGGCCCTGGCCGAAGCCCTCCGCGCGCCGGTGATCTCGACGTTCGGCGGCAAGGGCGTGTTCCCGTGGGACCACGAGCTGTCCGGGCGGTCGTGGCTGGAGGACTGGCACACCACGGAGTTCCTCGCGAACGCCGACGTCCTGCTCGTGCTCGGCTCCGGTCTCGGCGAGCTGTCCAGCAACTACCGCGAGTTCGCCCCGCGCGGCCGGGTGATCCAGGTCGAGGCCGACCTCGGGAAGCTGGAGTCGAACTACCCGGGCCTGGGCCTGCACGCCGACGTCCGGCCGACGCTGCAGGCGCTGCTGGAGTGGGTGCCGATGCGGGCGTCCGACGGCCGGGCCGAGAAAGCGGTCTCCGGGCTGCTCGCCCGCGTCGAGTCCCGGTTGGACGGTCAGGACCTGGCCGTCGAGCGGAAGCTGATCGACGACGTCCGCACCGCACTGCCCGAGGGCACGCAGACGTTCTGGGACATGACGATCGCGGCGTACTGGGCCTGGTCGGCGTGGAACCCCGAGGGCGCGCCGATCCACACGGCCCAGGGCGCGGGCGGCCTGGGCTACGGCCTGCCGGGCGCGCTCGGCGGCGCGGCGGCCGGCCGTCCCACGCTCGCCGTCTCGGGTGACGGCGGCGCGATGTACGGCGTCGCCGAGCTGGCCACGGCGGTGCAGCACGGCCTCGACGTGACGTGGCTGATCATCGACGACGGCGGCTACGGCGTCCTGCGCGAATACCTCACCGACGCCTTCGGCCAGACGACGGCGACGGAGCTGACCCGGCCCGACTTCGTCGCCTTGGCCGCTTCGTTCGGCGTCCCGGCCCGGTTGTCGTCGTTGGACACGGTGGGCGCGGACCTCGCCGAAGCCCTGCGCACGCCCGGGCCGTCCGTCGTCGTCCTTCCCGCGTTGCTGAAGCTGTTCGCGCCGACCCATCTGGAGAAGGCATGACCCGCACCCTGGAATTGACCGACCCGGCGACCGGCGAGGTGTTCGGCACCAGCCCCGTCGCTTCCCAGTCCGATGTGGACAACGCGCTGGCGGCCGCCGCGCAAGCGTTTGCGACCTGGCGGCGCAGCACGCCGGCGGAGCGTCAGCTGGCGTTGCTGAAGATCGCCGACGCCCTGGAGTCCCGGGCGGCCGAGTTCGCGGACCTCGAGGTGCGCGAGACCGGCAAGATCCGCTCGGTCGTCCTCGACGAGGAGATCCCGGAGTGCGTCAGCGCGCTCCGGTTCTTCGCCGGAGCCGCCCGCCACCTGGAGGGCACCGCGGCCGGCGAGTACACGCCGGGCCACACGTCGGTGATCCGCCGCGAGCCGGTCGGGGTCTGCGCGCAGATCGCCCCGTGGAACTACCCGCTGATGATGGCGGTCTGGAAGATCGCCCCGGCCCTGGCGGCGGGCAACACGGTGGTGCTCAAGCCGGCGGAGACGACCCCGTCGACGGCCGTCCGGCTGGCCGGGATCGCGGCGGAGTTCCTGCCTCCGGGGGCGTTCACCGTGCTGACCGGCGACCGCGACACGGGCCGGGCGCTCGTCAAGCACCCGATCACCGCACTCGTTTCGATCACCGGCTCGACGCGGGCGGGCATCGACGTCGCCACGGTGGCGGCCGCCGATCTCAAGCGCACCCACCTGGAGCTGGGCGGCAACGCACCGCTGCTGGTGTTCCCGGACGCCGGCCTCGCGGAGACGGCGGAGGGCATCGTGGGCGCGGCGTTCTACAACGCGGGCCAGGACTGCACGGCGGGCAGCCGGGTCCTGGTCCACGAGTCGATCCACGACGACTTCGTCGCGGCACTGGCCAAGGCCGCGGCGGCGCAGACGCCGGGCGTCGACTACGGGCCGCTGAACAGCGCGGCGCAGTTCTCCCGCGTCGAAGGCCTGATCGCGCGCTTGCCCTCGCACGCCCGCATCGAGACCGGCGGCACCCGCTTCGGTTCCCGGGGCTTCTTCTTCGCCCCCACGGTGATCTCCGGCCTGCGGCAGGACGACGAGATCGTCCAGGAAGAGATCTTCGGTCCGGTGATCACGGTCCAGTCCTTCGCGGACGAAGCCACAGGCATCGAACTGGCCAACGGCGTCCCCTACGGCCTGGCGTCCTCGGTGTGGACGCGCGACCTCGGCGTCGCGGCCAGGGTGTCGGCCGAACTGGACTTCGGTTGCGTGTGGGTCAACACACACGGGCCGCTGGTCGCCGAGATGCCCCATGGCGGCTTCGGTCACTCCGGCCACGGCAAGGACCTCTCGGCGTACGCGTTCGCCGAGTACACCCGCGTCAAGCACGTGATGACGAGGTTCGCGTGAGCGACAAGATCACGGAGGTCGAGCAGCACGGCATCGCCCCGATCCCGCCGGAGGAGCAGACCTCGCGCCCGCGGGACCTGTTCCGCATGGCGTTCGGCGGAGCGAACACGTTCGCCACGATCATCCTGGGAACACTGCCGATCGCGTATGGGCTGAGCTTCCGTGACGCGGTCCTGGCCACGGCCTTGGGCGTCGTGGTGGGCGGTTTGGTCCTGGCTCCGATGGCGCTGTTCGGCCCGCGCACGCGGACGAACAACGCGGTGTCCTCCGGCGCGCACTTCGGCGTGGTCGGCCGTTGTGTGGGCTCGTTCCTGTCGTTGCTGACGGCGATCACGTTCTTCGCGATCTCGGTCTGGGTGAGCGGCGACGCGGTGGCCGGAGCAGCGCAACGCTTGTTCGGCTTCGACGGCGGCCCGGTCCTGCGTGGCTTCGCCTACGGCGTGATCGCCATCGCAACGCTGGTGGTCTGCATCTACGGCTACCGGTTCATGTTGCTGGTGAACCGCATCGCGGTGCTCCTCGGAACGGCGATCATGCTCCTGGGCGTATTCGCCTACGGAGGAACATTCGACCCGGGTTACGCAGGGACGGGAACGTACGCACTGGGCACGTTCTGGCCAACGTTCACGTTGGCGGCCTTGACGGCCTTGGCCAACCCGATCTCCTTCGGCGCCTTCCTCGGCGACTGGGCTCGCTACATTCCCGCGTCACACAGCAAACGTTCGTTGCTGGCGGCCCCGTTCCTGGCCCAGGTGGCCACGCTGCTGCCATTCGGTTTCGGCATGGCCACGGCGACCCTGGTGGCCGACCCGGCCGACTACATCACGGGCCTGACGGCCATGTCGCCGCTGTGGTACGCCATCCCCTTGATCGTGGTGGCGCTGATCGGCGGCCTGTCCACGGGAACGACGTCGCTCTACGGAACGGGCCTCGACTTCAGCTCGATCTTCCCCAGGCTGTCCCGGGTCCAGGCCACGCTGCTGATCGGAACCTTGAGCGTGGCGTTCATCTTCGTGGGCAATTTCGTCCTGGACATGGTGTCGAGCATCAACGCGTTCGCAACCTTGATCGTCCTGTGCACCAGCCCCTGGATGGTGATCATGATGATCGGCTTCGTCCAGCGCAGAGGCTTCTACGACGTGGAGGACCTCCAGGTCTTCAACGAGGGCCGCAAGGGCGGAAGGTATTGGTTCACCCGAGGGGTGAACTGGCGGGCAATGGCGGCCTGGATCCCGGCCACAACACTGGGCCTGCTGTGCGCGAACACCCCGATGATCGCAGGCCCATGGCGAGAAGTGGCGGGAGGAGTGGACGTGAGCTTGCTGGCAACCCTGCTGACAGCAGCGGTGACGTACCCGCTATTGGTCAAGCTGTTCCCGGAACCCCGAGAGGTCTTCGCCGCCCAGCAAAGCTCTGAGCTGGCTCACCGATGAGCATCCTTGGCCGACTCTTCCGACGAAGAACCAAGCCGGGAAGCCCACTCGGTAACCCGCCGAGCAACATCCTGAGCAGTCAGCCCAACCCGAGCCAGCACCTCATCCCGGCTCCCGTGGTCGTGGAACGACTGAGGAACAGCCAAATCCCGCAAAGGAACATCACACTCGGCATCCCGGAACATCGCGGCAAGAGCCGACCCGAACCCACCATGCCGGCCACTGTCCTCAACAGTGACAACAAGCTTGTGCTGCGAAGCCAAGGCAACCAACTCGGCAGGCACCGGAAGCACCCACCGAGGATCGACAACGGTAACCCCGATCCCCTGATCAGCCAGCCGATCGGCAGCCGCAAGCCCCAGCGTCGCAAAAGCACCGACCGTCACCAGAAGAACGTCAGCCCCCTCGGCCGGCCGACGCAGCACATCAACGGTCCCCACCCGCTCCACGGCGGCGACATCGGTACCGACCTTCCCCTTCGAGAACCGAAGAGCGGTAGGCCCGTCGGAAACAGCAACGGCCTCCCGCAGCTCCTCCCGCAGGGTGGCCGGGTCACGCGGAGCGGCAACCCGCATCCCGGGAACCATCCCGAGCAACGACAAATCCCACATACCGTGGTGAGAAGGCCCATCCGGCCCGGTGATCCCGGCCCGGTCCAGCACCAGCGTCACGGGCAGCCGATGCAGGGCGACATCCATCAGCACCTGGTCGAACGCCCGGTTGAGGAACGTCGAGTAGATCGCCACAACGGGGTGCAACCCGCCCATGGCCAACCCGGCGGCCGAGGTGACCGCGTGCTGCTCGGCGATCCCGACGTCGTACCACCGGTCCGGGAACGCTTCGGCGAACTTGTCCAGCCCGGTCGAACGCAGCATCGCCGCGGTGATCGCCACGACGTCCTCGCGCTCGGCACCGATCGCCGCCAGCTCGGAGCCGAACACCCCGGTCCAGCTGGGCCCCTTGACCGGCGGCAGCCCGGTCTCCGGGTCGATCGGATCGGTCTGGTGCATCTGGTCGTGCTGGTTGTTGACCGCGGGGGCGTACCCGTGTCCCTTTTCGGTGACCACGTGCACGATCACCGCCCCGCCGAACGACCGCGCACTGTGGAAGGCCTTCTCCAGCGCGACGAGGTCGTGCCCGTCGACCGGCCCGAGGTACTTCAGGCCGAGGTCGGAGAACATCGCCTGCGGGCTCAACGCGTCCTTCAGGCCGGCCTTCGCGGCGTGCAGCGCGGCGTAGATCGGCTTCCCGACCACCGGCGTGTGCTTGAGGATCTCGCGGCCGCCGTCGAGGAGCCTCTCGTAGCCGGGCTGCAGGCGCAGCGCCGCGAGGTGGTCGGCCAGCCCGCCGATGGTCGGCGAATACGACCGGCCGTTGTCGTTGATCACGATGACGACCGGGCGGTCCTTGTGCGCGGCGATGTTGTTGAGCGCCTCCCAGCACATGCCGCCGGTGAGCGCGCCGTCGCCGACGACGGCGATCGCGTGCCGCCCGCCGCCGGCCAGCTCGAACGCCTTCGCCAGACCGTCCACATAGGACAGTCCGGACGACGCGTGGCTGCTCTCCACCCAGTCGTGCTCACTCTCCGCACGCGAGGGGTAACCGGTGACGCCGCCGGTCTGGCGCAGCAGGTCGAACCCGGCCGCGCGGCCGGTGACGAGCTTGTGGACGTACGCCTGGTGACCGACGTCCCACACGATCGCGTCACGCGGCGAGTCGAACACGCGGTGCAGCGCCAGGGTCAGCTCGACGACACCCAGGTTCGGCCCCAGGTGACCGCCCGCCCGCCGGACCTTGTCGACGAGGAAGTCCCGGATCTCGGCGGACAGTTCGCCGAGGTCCTCGACACTCATGCGCTTCAGGTCCGCCGGTCCGCTCACGGACTCCAGCATCGTCACTCGTCTCCACCTCACTCGCTCGGTTCCGGCCAGTCTACGGAGACCCGCCAGGGCCGGACCGCAGGCCGCGTCCGGCGTCACAACCGGAGCGCGACCGCAGGTCAGCACGTGGGGTGAACCTCGTCTCGCCGCGTCGCTGTGGCGGTCACGCCGCGTGGCCACGAGAATGGTGCGCATGGCGGATTTCTTCATCGGCGGCGAATGGGTGGACGCGGTGGACGGCGCCCGGCGGGAGATCCGCTGCCCGGCCGACGGCTCCCTGGTCGCGACGGTCGCCGAGGGCACCGCCAAGGACACCGAGGCCGCCATCGCGGCGGCGCGCCGGGCGTTCGACACCGGCCCGTGGCCCGGCACCCCCGCCCACCTGCGCGGCGACCTGCTGCTGCGCACGGCGGACCTGCTCGACCGCGACGCCGAGGCGTTCGCCCGCGCCGAGTCGCTCGACACCGGCAAGCGCCTGGTGGAGAGCCGCTACGACATGGCCGACATCGCGGCCTGCCTGCGCTACTTCGGCAAGCTCGCGGCCCAGGACGCCGGGCGCGTCGTCGATACCGGCAACCCGGACGCGTTCAGCCGGATCGTGCACGAGCCGGTCGGCGTCTGCGGGCTGATCACGCCGTGGAACTACCCGCTGCTGCAGACCGTGTGGAAGATCGCACCGGCGCTGGCCGCGGGCAACACGTTCGTGCTCAAGCCGAGCGAGCTGACCCCGCACACCGCGATCCTGTTCCTCAAGCTGCTCACCGAAGCCGGCCTGCCGCCGGGCGTCGGCAACCTGGTGCTGGGCGCGGGCGCCGAGGCCGGCGCGCCGCTGGCGTCGCACCCGGACGTCGACCTCGTGTCGTTCACCGGCGGCCTGGCGACCGGCAAGGTGATCGCCGCGGCGGCCGCGGGCACGGTCAAGAAGGTCGCCCTGGAGCTGGGCGGGAAGAACCCGAACGTGGTGTTCGCCGACGCCGACTTCGAGACGGCGGTCGACTACGCCCTGACGGCGGTGTTCCTCCACTCCGGCCAGGTGTGCTCGGCGGGCGCGCGGCTGATCGTGCAGCGCGAGTGGCACGACGAGTTCGTGGCCGAGCTGGTGCGCCGGGCCGAGCGCATCCGCCTGGGCGGCCCGTTCGACGCGCAGGCGGAGACCGGCCCGCTGATCTCGGCGGCCCACCGAGCGAAGGTCGAGGCGTACGTGGCGGCGGCCCTGGCCGAGGGCGCGGTGCTCCGCACGGGCGGCCGCCGCCCGGACGACCCGGCGCTGGCGGACGGCTTCTACTACCTGCCGACCATCCTCGACCAGGTGAAACAGGGCTCGTCGGCGGTCGTCGAGGAGTCGTTCGGCCCGGTCCTGACGGTCGAGACGTTCACCGACGAGGACGACGCGGTCCGCATCGCCAACGACACGCACTACGGCCTGGCGGGCGCGGTGTTCACCCAGGACGCCGGCCGTGCCCAGCGGGTCGCGGGCCGCCTGCGCCACGGAACGGTCTGGATCAACGACTTCCACCCGTACCTCCCCCAGGCCGAGTGGGGCGGCTACAAGCAGTCCGGGTTCGGCCGCGAGCTGGGCCCGACGGGGCTGGCCGAGTACACCGAGGTCAAGCACATCTACCAGAACCTCAGGCCGGAACCGCAGCGCTGGTTCTCGGGCTGAAACCGGCCTTATGCTGCGTCCACGGCGACGCAGGGGAGGCCGGAGTGGACGAACAGCGAAAGCGTCTCCGAGGCCCGCGGGCCGTGCTGGTGGGGGCGGCGGGCCTGGGCGTGATCGCGGGGCTGACCCTCCGGACGGCCGAATACCCGGGGATGTTGCCGCCCGGAACGCCGGACCCGGAGCTGGACCTGGGCTTGCGCCTGGTCTGCGCGGCGGCGGTGCTGATCGCGGTGACGCTGGCGTACTTGACGTTCGCGCGGCACCAGGACGAGCCCCTGGCAATGGCGAGCTTGCCGGGGCTGGTGGTGACGGGCGTGGTGCTGAGGCATCTGGTGGTGACGCTGCCCGGAGTGACCCGCATCCAGCCGGCGGCCCGCGTGGTGCCGGGCGCGGGGGCGTGGGTGCTGTTGGTGTCGGGCGTGGCGATGACGGCGACCGGGCTTGCGGCGGCGTTCGCGGCGCGCCGGGCAGGCTGAGATCCGCTGCACGGCCGCCTCGGCTGCCTTTCCGCGCGGCGCGGCTGCCCGGGCCGAGCGGGGTTGCAGGACCTTCGCCGCGCGCGCTCGCGCAGCGCACCGAGCCACCCGCGCCCGCAGCACGCCGAGGCACGCGCGTTCGCAGCGCCGGGCCACCCCCGCCCTCGCCAGCCGCCGGGGCACGCCCGCCGGGCCATGCAGCGCATACGTACGGGCCAGAGCGTGGGCGCACTCGCAACGCACCGGGCCACCGCGCCCGCAACAAGCCGAGGCCCGCGCGCCAGCAGCGCACCAGGCCACCCGCCCAGCGGTTCCCGGCAACGCTCGCAGCCCAACGCACCGGCGCACCGCCGAACCGCCACCGCGCAGGCGTCAGCGCGACCCGGCACCCGCCACACGGACCGCCGCCGTCAGCCTCCTCCGGCTACTCCCCCGGCTCAGCTCCAGCTGTTCACCGCCTTCCGGCCGAGGAATGCCGCCAGCCGGTCGGCCGGCGTCGCTTCCGGGGGCGGCGGAACCTCCGGGCCGAACGGGCCGCCCGGCTGCCGGGGCGCCGCTCCGAACCGCGACCGCCACTGCTCCAGGGCCCGCGTGGCCAGCTCGGGCGCCAGGTCCGTCGGCTGCCCTGTCGCGTCCGCGATGTCCCAGCCGTGGGCCAGGTACTCGTTCACCCGCATGTGCACCAGGAACACCCCCGGCACCTCACCGAGCGGCGTGGTCACCTGCCGGGAAAACAGCCCGGGCGCGGCCAGCACAGACCGCGCGGAAGCCACCGAAGCCGCGAACGCCGCAGCCGGCGACGCACCCAGGTAGTCGCCGTCCGGCGCCGGTGGGCCCGTGCCCGCCCAGAACGCCACTTTCGCGTTGCCGTGCGCCAAGTGGTTCACCACCGCGCGCACGTCCCACTCGGCGCACGCCGTCGGGAGCGCCCACTGGTCGGCACGGACCGCGGTGACCAGGCCGGTCACCGTCGAAGCTGCGAGGTCGAACTCGTCGAGAACAGTCATGCCGGAAGTGTGCCGACCACCACCGACAAAAAACTCAGGACAGCAGCGCCACACACTCCACGTGGTGGGTCATCGGGAACGCGTCGAACGCCCGCAGATCCGTCAGCGAGTACCCGTGTGAAGAGAAGAACGCCAGGTCACGAGCCAGGGCCGCCGGGTCGCACGCCACGTAGACAATCCGATCGGGTGAACCCGCCACGATCGACTCCACGACCGCCTTGCCCGCTCCCTTGCGCGGCGGGTCCAGCACCACGACGTCGACCGGCTTGGCCGCCGAGGCCAGCACGTGCTCCACGCGCCCGGCGCGCCACGAAACCTGCGGCAGGTCCGCGAGGTTGCGCTCGCCGTCGGCCACCGCGCGCCGGCCGGACTCGACCGCCAGCACCCGGCCCGCCGCACCGACCTGCGAAGCCAGCACCGACGCGAACAACCCGACCCCCGCGTAGAGGTCCCAGGCCGTGCCGCCGGACGGTGCCTCCGCCCACTCCCCCACGACCGCGGCCAGCGTCGACGCCGCCGCCGGGTGGACCTGCCAGAAACCGTGCGCGTCGAGGCGCCAGTCGCGGCCCGCCGCGTGCTGGACCGCGACGCCGCCGGTCAGCTGCCGCGCCCGCACCTTCCCGCGGACCGTCGACAGCTCCCGCACGTGCAGATCGCCGTCGCCGTCGGTCGTGACCTCCAGTTCGCTGCCGGGCCGCCAGCGCCGCGCCAGGACGTCGTCGAGCTCGCCGGGGACCGCGATCGGGCAGTCGTCCAGGGCCACCACCCGGTGGCTGTGGTGGGCGCGCAGCCCGGCCCGCCCGTCACGGCCGGCGACCAGGCGGACGCGGCTGCGCCAGTCCAGCGGCCCGCCGTCGAGGGCCTCCACGACGACGTCGCGCTCGATCCCCGCGAGCCGCTGCAGCTGTTCCGCCACCACCGAAGCCTTGAGCGTGCGCTGGTAGTCGGGCGAAGCGTGCTGCCAGTCGCAGCCGCCGCAGCCGCCCGGCACGGCCAGCGGGCACGGCGGCGGCACCCGGTGCGGCGACGCGACGAGCACCTCGATCGCGTCGCCGCGGCAGAACGAACCGCCGTTGTCCTCGGTGATCTCGACCCGGACCTGTTCGCCCGGCAGCGCGTGCCGGACGAACACGACCCGCCCGTCCGCGCGGGCGACGCAGTGGCCGCCGTGCGCGACCGCACCGACCTCGACCTCGAGGACGCGGCCCAGCCAGCTCGTCATTCGGCAGGCTCCTTGGGCTTCGGCGCCGCGACCGGCTTCCCGTTGGGCGAGAACCCGCGGCGGACGTCACCGGCGGCGGGGCGTTCGTTGCGGACCCGCGCGGCCGCCTTGGCCGACGACTCCAGCTGCCACGGCACGCTCGCCACGATCACGCCGGACTGGAACAGCAGCCGTCCCTTGAGCCGCAGCGCGCTCTGGTTGTGCAGCACCTGCTCCCACCAGTGCCCGACCACGTACTCCGGGATGAACACGGTGACCACGTTGCGCGGGTTGTCACCGCGGACCCGCTTCACGTAATCGAGGACGGGTTTCGTGATCTCGCGGTAGGGCGATTCGACGACCTTCAGCGGCACCTTGAAGTTGTGCGCGTCCCACTCGGCGGTGAGCTTGCGGGTGTCGGCATCGTCCACATTGACCGTCACGGCCTCGAGGACGTCCGGGCGCATCGCCTTGGCGTAGGCCAGCGCGCGCAGCGTCGGCCGGTGCAGTTTGGACACCAGGACGATCGCGTGGTTGCGCGACGGCAGCACGGTCGGGGTGTCGCCGAGTTCCTTCAGCTCGTCGGCGACGCGGTCGTAGTGCCGCCGGATCGCCGTCATCAGCGCGAAGATGGCCACCATCGCGGCGATCGCGATCCAGGCGCCGAGCAGGAACTTGGTGATGAGCACGATCACCAGGACGGTCGCGGTCATCGTCAGGCCGATGGCGTTGACGGTCTGCGAGCGCCGCATCCGCCGCCGCGCGCCCGGGTCGGTTTCCCTGGCCAGCAGCCGGTTCCAGTGCCGGATCATGCCCGCCTGGCTGACCGTGAACGACACGAACACACCCACGATGTAGAGCTGGATGAGCCGGGTCACCTCGGCGTCGAACGCGATGATCAGCACCAGCGCGAAGGCGGCCAGGAACAGGATGCCGTTGGAGAACGCCAGCCGGTCGCCGCGCGTGTGCAGCTGGCGCGGCAGGTAGCGGTCCTGCGCCAGGATCGAGCCCAGCACCGGGAAGCCGTTGAACGCGGTGTTCGCGGCCAGCAGCAGGATGATGCCGGTGGAGAAGGAGATGTAGTAGAACGCCGGCGGGAAGTCGGCGAACACCGCGTGCGCGATCTGCGCCACGATCGTCTTCTGCTCGTAGCCCGCGGGCGCGCCTTCGAGCTGCCGCGCCGGGTCCTCGGCGAACTTGACGTCGGTGATCGTGGCCAGCGTGATGATGCCGACCAGCATGGTGACCGCGAGCAGGCCCATCATCAGCAGCGTGGTGGCCGCGTTCTTCGACTTCGGCTTCTGGAACGCCGGGACGCCGTTGCTGATCGCCTCGACCCCGGTCAGCGCCGCCGCACCGGAGGAGAACGCCCGCAGCACCAGGAACGCGTACCCGACGCCCGCGAAGGTGCCTTCGGCGGTCAGCGTGAACCCGGCGCTCTCGGCCTTCATCTCGGTGCCGGTGGCGGCCTGCACCAGGCCCCAGGCGACCATGGCGAGGATGCCGATGATGAACCCGTATGTCGGGATTGCGAAGGCCTTGCCCGACTCGCGGATGCCGCGCAGGTTCAGCGACGTCAGCACGACCACGATGACGATCGACGCGAGCACTTTGTGCTGCGCGACCCACGGGACGGCCGAGCCGATGTTGGCCACACCGGACGAAGTGGACACCGCGACCGTCAGCACGTAGTCGACGAGCAGGGCGCTGGCCACGGTGAGGCCGAACTTGCCGCCCAGGTTCGTGTTGGCGACCTCGTAGTCGCCGCCGCCGCTCGGGTAGGCGTGCACGTTCTGCCGGTACGAGGCGACGACCACCAGCATGACCAGGGCGACCATGACGCCGATCCACGGCGCGAGCGCGTACGCGGACAGCCCGGCGACGCTCAGCGTCAGGAAGATCTCTTCCGGCGCGTAGGCGACACTGGAGAGCGCGTCCGACGCGAAGATCGGCAGCGCGATGCGCTTGGGCAGGAGCGTGTGAGAGAGCCGGTCACTGCGGAACGGACGTCCGAGGACCAGGCGTTTCAGCACGGTCGGGAACTTCGACACCACGGAAGCCTAACGTTCCGGGGGCACGGTAGGTTCGGCGCTGGTGTGTCGGGGGTAAGACGGACGGGTGAACCGCCGAGGAGGAGGCAGGGCGTGCACGTGGTGATCATGGGATGCGGCCGGGTCGGCGCGTCCCTGGCCGCTGCGCTGGAGCGGCTCGGCCACGAGGTGGCCGTCATCGACAAGAACCAGCAGGCGTTCCGCCGGCTCGGCAGCGACTTCCACGGCCAGCAGGTCGTCGGCGTCGGGTTCGACCGCCGGGTGCTGATCGAAGCCGGCATCGAGCGGGCCGGCGCGTTCGCGGCGGTGTCCAGCGGCGACAACTCGAACATCATTTCGGCGCGCGTCGCCCGGGAGAACTTCGGCATCGAGCACGTCGTCGCGCGCATTTACGACCACAAGCGCGCGGCCGTGTACGAGCGGCTGGGCATCCCCACGGTGGCGACCGTGCCGTGGACGACCGACCGGTTCCTGCGCACGCTGCTGCCGGACGGCGTCGCGTCGGCGTGGCGGGACCCGTCGGGCAACGTCGCGCTGCTGCAGCTGCCGCTGCACGAGGGCTGGGTCGGGCACTCGGTGAAGTCCCTGCAGGAGGCGACCGGCGCGCGGGTGGCGTTCATCATGCGCTTCGGCACCGGGGTGCTGCCCGACACGAAGACGGTGCTGCAGGCCGACGATGTCGTGTGGGTGGCCGCGCGGTCCGGCACCGTCACCGACGTGACCAGTGTGGCCCACCGCGAACCGGAGGACGAGGCATGAGGGTCGCGATTGCGGGCGCCGGGGCGGTCGGCCGTTCCATCGCCGCCGAGCTGATCGACGGCAGGCACCAGGTGATGCTCATCGAGCGCGAGGCCGACCAGTTCGAGCCGCACGCGGTCGAGCAGGCCGACTGGGTGCTGGGGGACGCCTGCGAGGTCTCGATCCTGGAGGAGTCCGGGATCGAGCAGTGCGACGTGGTGATCGCGGCGACGGGCGACGACAAGGCCAACCTGGTGGTGTCGCTGCTGGCGAAGACGGAGTTCGCGGTCCGGCGGGTGGTGGCCCGGGTGAACAACCCGGCCAACGAGTGGCTGTTCACCGACGCCTGGGGCGTCGACGTGGCGGTCTCGACCCCCCGCATGCTGGCGGCGATGGTCGAGGAGGCGGTCAGCGTCGGCGACCTGGTGCGGCTGATGACGTTCCGGCAGAGCAACGCCAACCTGGTCGAGCTGACGCTGCCGGCGGAGACACCGCTGGCCGGGAAGCCGGTGAGCGAGCTGACGCTGCCGCGGGATGCGGCGCTGGTGACGATCCTGCGGGGCGACCGGGTGATCGTGCCGCAGCCGGAGGACCCGCTGGAGCCGGGCGACGAGCTGCTCTTCGTGGCGACCGCGGATGTGGAGCCGGAGATCCGGACGGCGCTGGGTTACTGAGGCTGACGAGGAGGCCCCCGGTGTGCGCGCTGGGGGCCTTTTCGTGCTCCGAGGCCGGCGGTGCCGCGAATGACTCATTCGGGACGTCGGAGGTCCCGAATGAGTCATTCGCGACGCTCGGCGGCCGAAACTGTCGGTGCCTGCCGGTAGCGTGGAAAACGGGGGGGCGCCCCCACGCGCGGGGGTTGCGCGGCGGCGGGCCAGGCGTTCGGGCGGTTCAGGCCTCCGGAGTCGCGTACTTCTCGCGCAGCCGGGCCTCGACCTCGGCGTCCGTCTCCGGCGTGGGCTCGGACTCGGCGAGCGCCTTCAGGCGCTTGTCCGAGCGGCGGACCGCCCACACGACCACCAGCAGGCCCAGCGCGTACAGCGGGTAGCCCATGGCGATCTTCGCGAAGGCCAGCCAGCCCGTGTAATCCTCCTGGTAGAGCCACCGCTGCACCACGAACCGGGCCGCGAAGATGGCCGCCATCGCCAGGGTTGCGATGTCGTAGCCGTAGCGGGACGGCTTGTCCTTGCGCCACGCCTGGCCCGTGCCGTTGAGCATGTTCCAGACCACGCCCGCGATCGGCCAGCGGACCACCACCGACAGCACGAAGATGCCGCAGTAGATCAAGCTCGCGTAGATCCCGAACAGGAAGAACCCCTTCGCCGACCCCGTGCGGTAGGCGATGAACGCCGCGATCGCGACGCCGAAGAAGCCGGAGATCGCCGGCTGCAGGGGCTCCTTGCGGACCACGCGCAGCACCGTGATGGCCACCGCGCTGCCGATCGACGTCCAGATGGCCGCGGTCAGGCCGAAGAACGAGTTCGCCAGCACGAAGACGATCACCGGCACCGACGAGTAGATCAGGCCGGACACCCCGCCCATCTGCTCGAGCAGGGTCGGCTGCGGCTCTTCGCCGTCGGTCTTCTTCTCGCTCGGGGCGGATTCAGTCACTTTGGGTGATCAACTCACTGGGCTCTGGAGCTCGTAATAGGGGTTGTACAGCACCTTCTGGCCGTCACGCTCGGCCATCCGGCCGCGCACCTTGATCGTCCGGCCAGGCTCGATGCCCGGGATCCGGCGGCGGCCGAGCCAGATTAGCGTCACGCCCTGTGTTCCGTCGAACAGCTCGGCCTCCAGCGTGGCGGCCTCGTTGGTCGGGCACAGCTCGACGCTGCGGAGCCGCCCCATCACGGTGACCTCTTCGCCCGAGCGGCAGTCGCAGGCCCGCTGCGCCCCCTCGGCGCCCGACCTCATCGACATCTCGTCGGCGTCGAGATCCTCGACATCGCTGGTCAGCTTGCGTACCAGCCGGCTGAAGTAGCCGCCGTCTTTGGCGGACATAGGTGCTCCTGTGCTCCGGGGCCCCCGACAATTTGCTTGCGGCCCGTGCGATTCCAGCGTACTGCGGTCCCCGCCAGGGAAACGCCTTTGCGCAAAGATCGCAACGTGACGTCCGCAATCAGAGTTCCCGCCGTGGTGCTGCTGCCCGGCACCGGCTCGGACGACGTGTTCGTCCGGGCCGTCTTCGAACGGCCCCTGCGCGCCCTCGGTGTCCCGCTCATCGCGCCACCGCCGCCCCCGGGCGCGGCGCTCGCCGACGGCTACCTGGCGACCCTCGACGCGCTGGCGGACGAACACGGCGAACTGCTCGTCGGCGGCATTTCGTTCGGCGCCCACCTGGCCGCGGAGTGGGCCGTGCGCAACCAGGCCCGTTGCGGGGGCCTGCTGGCCGCGCTCCCGGCCTGGAACGGCGTCCCGGGCCCGGCACCCGCCTCGCAGGCCGCGACGCTGACGGCGGATCTGGTGGCCGCTTCCGGCGTCGGCGCGGCGCTGGCGCAGACCGAAGGCAGCCCGGCGTGGCTGCGGGCGGAACTGGACCGGGCGTGGCGGCGGCACGGCGACGGGCTGGCGGCCGGCCTGCGCGTCGCCGCCGGCCGCCCCTCCCCCACCCTCGCCGAACTGGCGGCGCTGGCCGTCCCGGCCGGGATCGGCACGTGCACCGACGACCCGATCCACCCGACGAAAGTCGCATCGGAGTGGGCGAGCGCACTCCCGCGCGCCGCCCTCGGCGAGACGACGCTCACGGCGCTGGGCGCGGACCGCGAATCCCTCGGCCGGGCGACCGTCCTCGCCTTCCTGAGGGCCCTCCGGACGCGCTGAAGGGCGCTCTCACCGCGGTGAGAGCGCCCTTCGGGAGCAGGTCAGCCCTGTTGCTGCTGGGCCGCGATGTGCTCGGCGACCGCCTCGGGCAGCGTGATGGTCAGCGGGGTCCGGACCGGCATCGGCGCGTCGCCGCGGTCGACGATCGTCCGCCGGACGATCTCGCGCAGCACCTCGACGGCCGCCGCGGCCTCCGACTGGGGGCCGGCGATGACGCCGCGCAGCATCCAGCGGGGCCGGTCGACGCCGACGAAGCGCAGCGCGACGTCGCCGATGATGGCCGAGATCTCCAGGCCCCACACGCCGCGGCCCAAGGTCACCTTGGCGCCGTCGGAGCGCAGCTGGTCGGCCAGCTCGGAGCTGACCTCCCGCCACAGCCCGCCCGAGCGCGGCGCGGCGTACGCGCTGACCGTGATCTGGCCCTGCTCGGTGACGACGTGCACCGCGCGCACGCCCCCGGCCTCCGGGTCCATCTCGACCTGGACCTGGGAGCCGTCGGGCACCGGCACCTTCACCGAGCCGAGGTCGATCCGCGGGATGCCGTCGTCCTCGAAGTCCGCGACATCGAACGGGCCGTCGGAAACGTCCGAAAGCTCCGATTCCTCGTCGTACGCCTCGTCCTCGAAAGTGTCTTCGGCCTCGGGCGCGGCGTGCCGTCCCGCGGACCCGCCCTCGGTCCGCCGCTTGCGTCCGAAAATCCCCACTACTTCTCCGTTCCTTCCCCCGTGGCGGCGCTCGCGGCGAGCGCCGGTGCTCCCAGTGTGGCGTGTCCACCCGTCGAGCCGTAGCCTCCGTCGCCCCGCTCGGTCGCGTCGAGGGTGTCGACTTCGACGAACTCGGCGTGCTCGACCCGCTGCACGACCAGCTGGGCGATGCGGTCGCCGCGCGTCAGCTCCAGCGGATGCACCGGATCGTGGTTGATCAGGCAGACCTTGATCTCGCCTCGGTAGCCCGAGTCGATCGTGCCCGGGGTGTTCACCACCGAGAGGCCGGCCCGGGCGGCCAGGCCCGACCGCGGGTGGACGAACCCCGCGTACCCGGGCGGGAGCGCGATCGCGACGCCGGTGCCGACGACGCCGCGTTCCCCGGGTCCGAGGACGATATCCGAGGTGGTGACGAGATCGGCGCCCGCGTCGCCCGGTCGGGCGTAGGCGGGCGGCGGGACATCCGGATCGAGCCGGGAGAGGAGTACCTGAACGCTGGACACGGGCGGCGAGATTACTCTCTACCCGTGGGTGAATCAGCGAAGACGGCCGCGAACGCGACGGTCCGGCACTCCGAACGGCTGTACGTCCCGTGGTGGGGCTGGCCGCTGCCGGTGCTGGGGGCGGTGCTGCTCGCGGCCGAGATCGACCTCGGGTACCCCGGGATCCGGGCGTGGCTGCCGTACGTGATCGCGTTGCCGGTGGTCGTGGCGCTGCTGCTGTCGCTGGGCCGGTCGAAGGTCCGGATCACCGGCGGCGACGAGCCGGAACTGTGGGTCGGCGACGCCCACCTGCCGCTGCGCTACGCCGGCGAGGTGGAGGTCTTCGACAAGGAGGCCAAGCGCAAGGCCCTGGGCCGCGACGGCGACCCGGCCGCCTACGTGCTGCACCGCGGCTGGGTCGGCCCGGTCGTGAAGGTCCACCTGACCGACGCGGACGACCCGACGCCGTACTGGCTGTTCAGCACCCGGCACCCGGAGAAGGTCGCCGAGCTGCTCAAGGGCGCCTGATCGCCGTCCGGACATGTGGAAGGGGGCCGGCCTGCCGGCCGGCCCCCTTGTCCCCAGCGCGCTTCGAGCCTCCCCCGGTTTCCCTCGAGGCTCTCCGTCGCGTCTGTTCGTCCCCTGTGTCCGAGAACCCCTCTGCGCTTCTCAGGCGCAGTCGCGGCAGATCAGGCGTCCGCCGTTGTCCTCGGCCAGCCGGCTGCGGTGGTGCACCAGGAAGCACACGGAGCAGGTGAACTCGTCCGCCTGCTTCGGCACCACCTTCACGGTCATGTCCTCACCGGAAAGCCCGGAGAGGTCGGCACCCGGCAGCTCGAAGTTCTCGGCGGTCGCGTCCTCGTCGACGTCGACGACGCCGGACTGGTTCTCGTTCCGCCGGGCCTTGAGCTCCTCCAACGAGTCTTCGGCCAGCTCGTCGGCTTCGCTGCGGCGCGGAGCGTCGTAGTCGGTAGCCATGTGTCCCTCACCCCTGCGATCAGCTTGTGTAGTCGTTTTCCCGGACTCCCGGATGCGCCCGTGAGTCCGCCGTGCCGCTGGTCAACGTTCCAGGGCCCCTGTTTGTGCCCGACGGCCGAAGTGACCGAGGTCTCTTCTTTTCGGGCCTCTTCCTGCGGCCGGAGCCCGGGAAGGGTAGCTCACCGCCGTCCGGGTTCTGCAACGAGTCAGACATTGCCGGGGAATCGTCACCCGACAGGGGGAACCCGCAGGTAAGACGCGTTGTCGTCCGTTCGGGTTGCCCGCAGGTGGAGAACTTCACGCGCGACCCGTGTCCGCTTGCCCCGCGCCACCCCGGCGTGGTGCGATCGCTGTGACGGGGATCGGTCCGGCGGGGTTCGGTACCGCACAATTGACACGGGGACCCACGGGGTGACCCGGGACCGCGTGCGTCGGTCGCAGCGCCTAGGCTGACCGGCCTCGGCGGTGCCCGGTACGCACGGCCGGTTTCGTGTTCGGGAAGGGACGGGCAGGTGGCGTCGGGGAACGGCATCGGGGACCGTGGGACGCGGCCGTATCGGAAGCACAAGCCGCTGCCGGCGCTGATCGTCATCGGCGTGCTCGCCGTCGGCGCGATCGTCGTCTGGGTGAACGCGGCCATCGGCAAGGGCGACGTCGACGAGGCGGTCAAGTGCGACCCGCCCGCGAGCCCGCCGCCGGGCGTCACGTTCAGCAGCCTGCCCCACAACGCGCTCGACGACCGCGCCCCGGTCCCGCCGGACAAGGTCGCCTACCGGGTCCTCAACGCCTCGGGCAGCCGCGGCCAGGGCGGCATCGCCACGACCGCGCTCAAGGAGCTGGGGTTCACCAGCGCCGCCGACCCGGCCAACGACCCGGCGTACGAGAACCGCGAGGCCAAGTGCCGCGGCCAGATCCGCTTCGGCGAGAACGGCGTCACCGCGGCCCGGACGCTCAGCCTGGTGGTGCCGTGCGCGGAGCTGGTCCAGGACAACCGCAAGGACGCGAGCGTCGACCTGGTGACGGGAACCCTGTTCGGCGACCTGCGGCCCCGCGCGGAGGCGAAGCAGATCATCACGCAGCTCGCCGACTGGTCCCGGACCCACCAGGGCGGCGGCGGCAACGAGCAGTCCGCGGGCGCGAAGGCGCCGGTGGTGGACCAGACGCTCCTGGCCTCGGCCCGCGACGTGGCCTGCTGACCCGCTGACCTGCGCCGACACTCGGCCCGCGGGGGCGCCCCCCGTTTTCCACGCTACCGGACGGCACCGACAGTTTCGGCCGCCCGAGGCGACCCGCCCGGCCGCCGGAGGTCGCGAATGACTCATTCGGGACGTCCGGCGCCGCGAATGAGTCATTCGCGACAGCCCGCGCCGGGAGGCTCAGACCTCCGCGGCGCCGCAGTCGGACAGGACCTTCCGCAGCGGGTCCGCGATCGACGGCGCCGCCGCGTACGTCGCGTCCGCGCCCAGCTCCGGCGCCGCTCCCGGCAAGACGACCTCCGCGCCCGCCTCGGCCGCGATCAGCGCTCCCGCCGCCCAGTCCCAGCGGTTGAGGCCGTGCTCCACGTACGCGTCCAGCCAGCCCGCCGCCACCGCGCACAGGTCCAGCGAGGCCGCCCCGTTGCGGCGGATGTCGCGCACGTGCCCGAGCAGCGCGGCCGCGAAGCGCGACTGGCGCGTCCGCCGCGAAGGCGAGTACGCGAAACCGGTTCCGACCAGCGTCACCTCCAAGCTCGACGGCGCCGACACCGTCAGGCGCCGCCCGTCGAGGTACGCGCCCTGGCCGCGGGCCGCCGACCACACGCGGCCGCTCGCCGGCTCGACCACCGCGCCGGCCACCGACACCCCGCCGACCTGGGCCGCCACCGAGACCGCGAACCACGGCAGCCCGTAGAGGAAGTTGACCGTCCCGTCGATCGGGTCGACCACCCACGTGACGCCGTCGCCCGCCGCACCGCCGCCTTCCTCGCCCAGCACCGGCTCGCCGGGGCGCAGCGAAGCCAGCCGCGAGCGCACCAGCTCCTCCGACTCGTGGTCCACCGCGGTCACCACGTCGGTCGCCCCGGACTTGGTGCCCACGGCCACCGAGCGGCCATCCGCCATCCCCTCCCAGGCCTCGCGGACCAGGGCGGAGGCTTCCGTCGCGACCTGCACCGCGACGCTTTTCAGCAACGACTCGTCAACTCCCACGTCCGACATGTCACCACATCCGGTTAAAGTCTCCGAGGCAGGCTTCTGAATCGTGCGAGAAGGGACCACGTCCGTGGTGGAGGCGACCCGCCGAGGTTTCGGCATCGACATCGGCGGCAGCGGGATCAAGGGCGCCTTGGTCGACCTGGACGCCGGTCAGCTCATCGGCGACCGCATCCGGATCGAGACGCCGAAGCCGTCCACGCCGTCGGCGGTGGCGGACGTCGTGCACGACGTCGTCACGCAGGCGGGCTGGGACGGCCCGGTCGGCGTCACGCTGCCGGCGGTCGTGAAGCGGGGCGTCGCGCACACCGCCGCCAACATCGACAAGCAGTGGATCGGCACCGACGCTGACGCGCTGTTCGCCAAGCGGCTCGGCCGCAGCGTCGACCAGATCGCGATGCTGAACGACGCGGACGCGGCGGGCATGGCGGAGATCCGCTTCGGCGACCCGGTCGCGCGCAAGGGCGTCACCGCGCTGCTCACCTTCGGCACCGGCATCGGCAGCGCGGTGTTCCAGGACGGCAAGCTCGTCCCCAACACCGAATTCGGCCACCTCGAGATCGACGGCCACGACGCCGAGAAGCGCGCGGCCGCTTCGGTGAAGGACAACGAGGGGCTCTCCTACCCCGAATGGGCCAAGCGGGTGCACCGTTATCTGACCGTGCTGGAAAACCTGATCTGGCCGGATCTGTTCATCGTCGGCGGCGGGGTCAGCAAGAAGGCCGAGAAATGGGTGCCGCTGCTGGACATCCGCACTCCGGTGCTGGTGGCGAGCCTGCAGAACAACGCCGGCATCGTCGGCGCCGCGGCCGCCGCGGCGGAGGGCATCGAGCACTGAATCGGCGCTGAGGGTGATCGCTTCGCACCGCATGCGCGTACCGTCGTTACAATGGAACACGGCCCACGGCTGCGGAGGGCAAAACCGCAGGCCGAGGCGTGATCCCCGAATGTGAGGCAGCAGTGGCACCCGTGCCGTTGCTCGTCGTGATCGACCGCTGCGAAAGGGCGTAAGTGGCAGCCGCAAGAACCGCAACCCGAGGCGGGACGAAGACCGCGACCGCAGCCGGCGAGCCGGCCGAAGAGGCAGCCACCGGGACGGCGAAGCCGGCGGCCCGCAAGACCACCACCGCCAAGAAGGCGCCGGCCAAGAAGGCACCGGCGAAGAAGGCCGTGACCAAGAGCCCGAAGACCGAAGACGGCGAGCCGGACGGTCCCGGCGACCTCGAGGACGAAGACCTCGGTTCGCCCGACCTGTCGGACCTGGAAGAGGTCGAGGTCGACGTCGTCGACGAAACGGTCAACGACGAGCCGGACACCGACTCGGCCGACGACGACGATGACGACGAAGAAGCCGACGAGGAGACGCCGGCTCAGCGTCGCCGCGGCGCCGCGGCCGACAAGGCGGCGAAGGGCTCCGACAACCCGGACTTCGTCTGGGACGAAGAGGAGTCCGAGGCGCTGCGCCAGGCGCGCAAGGACGCCGAGCTCACCGCGTCCGCCGACTCCGTTCGCGCCTACCTCAAGCAGATCGGCAAGGTCGCGCTGCTGAACGCCGAGGAGGAGGTGGAGCTGGCCAAGCGGATCGAGGCCGGGCTCTACGCCGCCGAGCGCGTGCGCACCGCCGAGGAGGAGGGCGAGAAGCTCGTCACCCAGATGCGCCGCGATCTCAAGTGGATCGTGCGTGACGGCGAGCGCGCCAAGAACCACCTGCTGGAGGCGAACCTCCGGCTCGTGGTCTCGCTGGCCAAGCGCTACACCGGCCGCGGCATGGCGTTCCTGGACCTGATCCAGGAGGGCAACCTCGGCCTGATCCGCGCGGTGGAGAAGTTCGACTACACCAAGGGCTACAAGTTCTCGACGTACGCCACGTGGTGGATCCGCCAGGCGATCACCCGCGCGATGGCCGACCAGGCGCGCACCATCCGCATCCCGGTGCACATGGTCGAGGTCATCAACAAGCTCGGCCGCATACAGCGTGAACTCCTCCAGGACCTCGGCCGCGAGCCGACCCCGGAAGAGCTTGCGAAGGAAATGGACATCTCCCCGGAGAAGGTCCTGGAGATCCAGCAGTACGCGCGTGAGCCGATCTCGCTCGACCAGACGATCGGCGACGAGGGCGACTCGCAGCTCGGTGACTTCATCGAGGACTCCGAAGCGGTCGTCGCGGTGGACGCGGTGTCGTTCACGCTGCTGCAGGACCAGCTCCAGTCGGTGCTGCAGACGCTGTCCGAGCGCGAGGCGGGCGTGGTCCGGCTGCGCTTCGGCCTCACCGACGGCCAGCCGCGCACGCTCGACGAGATCGGCCAGGTGTACGGGGTGACCCGCGAGCGCATCCGGCAGATCGAGTCGAAGACGATGTCGAAGCTGCGCCACCCGTCGCGGTCTCAGGTCTTGCGCGACTACCTGGACTGAGCGTTCGTCACGGAAACCCCGCCACCGGCGCACGGTGGCGGGGTTTCCGCCGTTTCAGGGCCGTCCGGTCAGCGTCGTCCAGGGGACGTGGACGACCACGCGCTCCCGCAGCTGCTCGTTGAGCAGCCACAGCTCACCCGTCGCCGGCCAGTACGACAGGTTCTGGCTGTTCACCGGGGCCTGGCCGGCCAGTCTCGACGTCGACGCGCCGCCGACGCCGCCGTGCAGGCAGGACGGGTGGTCGCCCGCCACGCCCGCGTACTCCGGGCACACGCCCGTCAGCACGAAGTAGCCGTTGCGCGACGCCGCTCCCTGCATCCCCCAGACCGGGGACGAGAAGCCCTCCACCGCGTGCACCTGGCCGTCGGCCGACGCCGCCAAACCACCGGAAGCCGCGTCGAACGGCCAGCGCAGGACCCGGCCGCCCGCCGCCGACGGGACGTGCTCCGCCGTCACGATCGTCGAGTCCGTGTGGTCGAACGACAACGTCGACAGGCAGGGGCGCACGTCGGTCGCTGTCGTGCACGCGCCGCCGCCCGGGTACCAGTACGCGCCGATCTGCGGCATCGCGTAGTCGTAGAACGCCGCGTGGTACTGGCCGTCCGCGCCCAGGCCGACCGTCCCCGCGCTCGCGTCGACCTTCCAGAAGTGCGTCGTGTCGAAGACGCGGATCAGGCCGCCGGTCGTCGCCACGAACAGGCGGTTGCCCGCCCACGTCAGGCCGTGGCCGTGGCCGGTGACGGCCCGGAAGTCCGTGCCGGACGTCGGTTCCACCAGCAGGACGTGCCGGTAGCCGAGCCCGGCGGCGTCCACAAAGGACAGGCGGACCATCGTGTCGCCCGGGGTGTGCCACGACGCCGCCACGACGCGCTTGCCGCCGACCGTCCCGGTCGCCGGCGAAGCGTCCCCAGAGCCGGTCAGGCCCTGCGGGATCCAGTCATTGGTCTTGTCGTCGTTCGCGTCCTCCCAGCAGAAGCCCGCCGGCTTGAGGGCCGCCGCCAGGTTGGTGCCGTGGCAGAGCGGGCGGCCCTTCCGCTTGGTGTCGGCGAGCAGCGAGCCGAGCCCGCGCGGCGGAAGTTTCGTCTCCAGTGCGGCGATCCGCGAACCGTAGGTGGCGAAGGTGTCCCCGGCGGTGAGCCGGAAGCCGTCGACGGTCGCCGCGTCCAGCCGGGGGAAGGTCGCCGCCGCCTGGGCCGCCGGGGCGAGGCCGAGCAGCAGCAGCGTCACGAAGCCGATCAGGAGTCGCATGGCGGCAGCGTGCCCGCCGCGCATACACGACCGGTACAACTCAGGGCACGGCCAGCCCGCGCTCCCGCAGCGACTGCTCGACGCGCAGGCGTTCGATCTCGCGGTCCATCCCCTCGGGCAGCTCCCCGAGCCGGTGCGGGACGCCGACCTGGCGGCAGGCCACGGTGAGGAGCTCGTCGTACGCCTGCCGGGTGCCGAGGCGGCGCGCGGCCGGGGTTCCGGACGGGTAGCCGGCCAGCAACCGGTGCACCCGGCGCAGGTCCGCGGCGACGCGCTCGATCGGCGGGCTTTCGGGTTGCGGCTTCGCGCGCTTCTCCCGGATCCAGGCGACCAGCTTGGGGATCCGCAGCGCGCACCAGAACAGCACCGTGGGAGCGAGACAGACCACGGCGAAGAGGATCAGGTTCGCGAGGACGCCACCGGCGCCGTCCATCCTCCGATGGTAAGCCCGCAACGCCCGCCCCGCGGAGACCTTTTCGCGTGATCGGAGGGTCAGCACGCGTGATCGGAGAGCCGACACGCGTGATTGGAGGGTCGACACGACGCCAGTTGCCGTGTCGTCCCCTCAATCACGCGTGTCGACCTCCTGATCACGCGTGTCGGCCCTTGGGTCACGGGAGGTCGGGGGGCTCCGGGGTTTCTTCGACCAGCCACAGGACTCCGGCCGGGGGGAGCTGGAGGACCGCGGATGCCGGCTGGCCGTGCCACGGCTCTTCGACCGCCTCCACCGCGCCCATGTTGCCGACGCCGGAACCGCCGTAGGCCTCGGCGTCGGTGTTGACGACCTCCAGCCAGCGGCCCGCCGCCGGCAGGCCCACCCGGTAGTCGTGGTGGGGGACGCCCGCGAAGTTGGCCACGCAGGCCAGCCGCGAGCCGTCGGTGCCGATGCGCAGGAAGCTCAGCACGTTGCCGCTGGAGTCGTTCGCGTCGATCCAGCGGAAGCCGTCCGGTGAGGTGTCCTGGCTGTAGAGCGCCGGGGACGACCGGTACACCGTGTTCAGCGACCGCAGCAGCTCCCAGACGCCGAGGTGCAGCGGCTCGTCCATCAGGTGCCAGTCGAGCGAGCGCGACTCCGACCACTCCCCCGGCTGACCGAACTCGCCGCCCATGAACAGCAGCTGTTTGCCCGGGTGGGCCCACATGAACGCCAGCAGCGAGCGCAGCCCGGCCGCCTTGTTCCACGCGTCGCCCGGCATGCGGCCCCACAGGGATCCCTTGCCGTGCACGACTTCGTCGTGCGACAGCGGCAGCACGAAGTTCTCGCTCCACGCGTACACGAGCGAGAACGTCATCTCGTTGTGGTGGTACGCCCGGTGAATCGGCTCGTGCGAGAGGTACCGGAGCGTGTCGTGCATCCAGCCCATGTTCCACTTGAAGCCGAACCCGAGGCCGCCCAGGTGCGTCGGCCGGGTGACGCCCGGCCAGGCCGTCGACTCCTCGGCCACCATCACCACACCCGGGTGTCGCTTGTAGACGGTCGCGTTCAGCTCCTGCAGGAACCGCACCGCGTCCAGGTTTTCCCGCCCACCGTACTGGTTGGGCAGCCACTCCCCTTCCTTGCGGGAGTAGTCGAGGTACAGCATCGACGCGACGGCGTCCACGCGCAGGCCGTCGAGGTGGAACTCGTCGAGCCAGAACAGCGCGTTGGCGACCAGGAAGTTGCGGACCTCGTTGCGGCCGAAGTCGAACACGAGCGTGCCCCAGTCGGGCTGCTCGCCGCGGCGCGGGTCCGCGTGCTCGTACAGCGGCGTCCCGTCGAAGCGGGCCAGCGCCCAGCTGTCGCGCGGGAAGTGCGCCGGCACCCAGTCCACCAGGACGCCGATCCCCCGCTGGTGCAGGCGGTCGACGAAGTAGCGGAAGTCGTCCGGCGAGCCGAAGCGGGACGTCGGCGCGTAGTACGACGTCACCTGGTAGCCCCACGAGCCGCCGAACGGGTGCTCCGACACCGGGAGCAGCTCGACGTGCGTGAAACCGGTTTCGACGAGGTAGTCGCCGAGCTGGTCGGCCAGTTCCCGGTAGTCGAGCCCGGGCCGCCACGAGCCGAGGTGCACCTCGTAGACGCTCATCGGCGCCGCGGCCCACTGCGTGGCTTCGCGCCGGGCGACCCACTCGTCGTCGTCCCAGACGTGAGCGGAACTGGTGACGACCGATGCCGTCGCGGGCGGTTGCTCGGTGGCGAACGCCAGCGGGTCGGCCTTCTCGTGCCAGTTGCCGTCGGCGCCGAGGATCCGGAACTTGTAGCAGGTGCCCGCGCCGACGCCGGGCACGAACAGCTCCCAGACGCCGGACGAGCCCAGCGAGCGCATCGCGTGCCCGCGCCCGTCCCAGCCGTTGAAATCGCCGATCACCCGGATCCCGCGCGCGTTCGGCGCCCAGACCGCGAACGACGTCCCTTCGACGACCCCGCCCGGGGTCTCGTAGGACCGCACGTGCGCGCCGAGCGCCTCCCAGAGCCGTTCGTGCCGGCCCTCGCCGATCAGGTGCAGGTCCAGCTCGCCCACCGTCGGCAGCCAGCGGTACGGGTCGTCGCAGGTGACGGTGTGCCCGTCGTACTCGACTTCCAGCCGGTAGTCACCGGGGTGCTCGGGCACGGCGACGGCGAACAGCGCGTCGATCACCGGTTCCATGGGGTACTTCTCGCCGCCCGCGACCAGCGCGACGGCCTTGGCGCCGGGCAGCAGCGCCCGGGCGGCGAAGCCCTTGCCCACGGCGTGCACGCCCAGCACCGAGTGCGGGTCGTGGTGGGACCCGGCGAGCAGCCGGTCGATGTCCGCGGCCGGCGGGGCCGCGGCCGGGAGGCCTTCGGGAGCCGCGTTCACGGTGTCGTCCCTCCGCTAGTGATCCGGGCGATCGACGCGAGCGGCACGCCCAGCCAGTCCGGCCGGTTCGCGTGCTCGTAACCCACTTCGTAGACCGCCTTGTCCAGTTCGAAGGCGCGCAGCAGCTCGCCCTGCTCCCGCGGGTCCGCCGCGACCGCGGCGTAGCCCTCGCAGAACGCCTTCCGGTTGCGCTCCGACCATTCGTGGGCGCGCTCGGCCAGCGCACTGTCGTCCGGCTGGCCGACCAGCATCTGCTGGGCCGCGTAGTCGAACGACCTCAGCATGCCCGCGACGTCGCGCAACGGCGACCGGAGCGCGTGCCGTTCTTCCACCGGGGCCGCCGGCTCGCCCTCGAAGTCGATCAGCAGCCAGCCGCCGACGGTCCGCAGCACCTGGCCCAGGTGCAGGTCGCCGTGGATGTACTGCATGGTCACCGCGTCCAGCGGCAGGGCGCGCAGCTTCTCGAACGCCGCCCGCAGCGCCGGGGCGTGCGCGGCCAGTTCCGGCACGCGCGCGGCGATCGTGTCGAGCCGGTCGAGCATCGCCTTCGCCGAGCGTTCCAGCTCGTCGGCGTCCACCGGCTCGGTGCCGAGCGCCTCGGCCAGGTCCGCGTGCACCTCGGCGACGGCCCGCCCGAGCCGCTCCGCCTCGCCGGCGAAGTCGCCGCCGACCTCCTCGGCGTGCAGTTCCGGCGCGGCCATCAGGTCGCGGACGCTGGTGGTGGCCATCGCCCAGCCGTCGACCGCGTCCGGGACGAACTGCTGGAGCATGCCGACCGTGGTCGGTTCGCCGTCCAGGTCACCGGTGATCGAGCCCAGCGGGGCCGCGATGTGCTTGCTGCCCACCGCCTGCAGCGCGCGGTGCAGCAGGAGGTCCTTGTTCTTGCCCGGCGACAGCTTCCGGAACAGCTTGAGGATGTACTGCCCGGCGTAGACCAGGGACGTGTTGCTCTGCTCCGAGGTGATCGGCCGGGCCCGCAGGCCGGTCTCCAGCTCGACGCCGGGCTCGTGCTCGAAGGTCAGGGAGCCCACGGTTTCCTCACGGGCCATCAGGTCCAGCAGCACGCCGGTGACGTCGAGGTCGCCGGACGCCTCGTAGGCGTTCAGGTCACCGACGGCCCCGATCCAGCTGGTCGACGCGATCTCCGGCGGGTGCGTCCGGCGGCCCACCAGCAGCTGGTAGGGCTCGCGCCGGTCGTCCTGGGCGACCTCGATCACGACGTGCAGGAGCTGCGGATCGCCGGACACCAGCTCGGTCACGCCGAGCGTCCGGACGCCGGTCACCGGCCGGTCCTTGCCGGCGAACCACCGCTGCTCCGGCAGCCAGCGCTTCAGGTCCTCGGTCAGGTCGTCGACCAGCTCACGCGGGTCGGACAAGGGACTCACCTCGCTTCGCCTTCGTCTCCCGGGCTCGTCAGCTGGAACCAGTAGAAGCCGTGCCCGGGCAGCGTCAGCAGGTACGACAGGTCCCCGATGCTGGGGAACCGCACGCCGCCGGTGAGCTCCACCGGCGTGCACCCGCGGTGCGCGGACAGGTCCAGCTCCACCGGCTGCGGGAACCGGGACAGGTTGTTCACGCAGAGCACGACGTCTTCGCCGCCGTCCGGGCGCCGCCACTGGCGCTTGTAGGCCAGCACGCTCGGGTTGGACCCGCCGAGGTCGACGAACTCGCCCTCGGCGAACGCGTGGTGCTGCTTGCGCACCTCGATCATCCGGCGGGTCCAGTTGAGCAGCGACGAGCTGTTGTTGGACTGCGCCTCGACGTTCAGGCCCTGGTAGCCGTACACCGGGTCCATGATCACCGGCAGGTAGATCCGGCCGGGGTCGCAGGAGGAGAACCCGGCGTTGCGGTCCGGGGTCCACTGCATGGGGGTGCGGACCGCGTCGCGGTCGCCGAGCCAGATGTTGTCTCCCATGCCGATCTCGTCACCGTAGTACAGAACGGGCGAGCCCGGCAGGGACAGCAGCATCGCGGTGAACAGCTCCTGCTGGTTGCGGTCGTTGTCCAGCAGCGGCGCGAGCCTCCGGCGGATGCCGATGTTCGCCTTCATGCGCGGGTCCTTGGCGTACTCCGCGTACATGTAGTCGCGCTCTTCGTCGGTGACCATCTCGAGGGTCAGCTCGTCGTGGTTGCGCAGGAAGATCCCCCACTGCGTGCCGCTGGGGATCTCCGGGGTCTGGGTGAGGATCTCCGAGATCGGGAAGCGCGACTCGCGGCGCACGGCCATGAAGATCCGCGGCATCAGCGGGAAGTGGAACGCCATGTGGCACTCGTCGCCGCCGACCTGCGGGTCGCCGAAGTACTCGACGACGTCCGAGGGCCACTGGTTCGCCTCGGCCAGCAGGATCCGGCCCGGGTACTCGTCGTCCACGACCTTGCGGCAGCGCTTGAGGAACTCGTGCGTGCGCGGCAGGTTCTCGCAGTTGGTGCCCTCCTGCTCGAACAGGTACGGCACGGCGTCCAGGCGGAACCCGTCGATACCGAGGTCGAGCCAGAACCGCAGGACGTCGATCATCGCGTTCTGGACGTCGACGTTCTCGTAGTTCAGGTCGGGCTGGTGGGAGAAGAACCGGTGCCAGTAGAACTGGCCGCGGACCGGGTCGTAGGTCCAGTTCGACGTCTCGGTGTCGACGAAGATGATCCGCGCGTCGGCGTAGCGGGAGTCGTCGTCGCTCCACACGTAGTAGTCGCCGTACGGGCCGTCGGGCTCGCTGCGGGACTGCTGGAACCACGGGTGCGCGTCCGAGGTGTGGTTGAGCACCAGGTCGGTGATCACCCGGATGCCGCGCCGGTGCGCTTCGTTGAGCAGGAAGACGAAGTCCTCGACGCTGCCGAACTCCGGCAGCACCGCGCGGAAGTCGCTGATGTCGTACCCGCCGTCGCGCAGCGGCGAGGCGTAGAACGGCGGCAGCCACAGGCAGTCGATGCCCAGCCAGGCCAGGTAGTCGAGCCGCCCGGCCAGGCCGCGCAGGTCGCCGGTGCCGTCGCCGTTCGAGTCGGCGAACGCGCGCACCAGCACTTCGTAGAACACCGCGCCCTTGAACCACTCGGGGTTGCTCGGCGCCTGCTGCGCCGACCGGAAGTCCCCGGCCTGTGGTTCCACGAGCATGCCGTCGGCGGTCATCGCCTCGCCGGTGTGCGGCACGCCCTCCAGCCCCAACGCCGCGTCGGGCCGGGCCTCATCCGCCATCTGTTCCACCTCAGTCCCTCGGGTTCCTGTCCTTCCGTTCTCAGCCGGCCAGCCGCCGCCGCACCGACACCACGTGGGCCACCGCCCGCCAGGGTTCGAGGCGGACGTAGTTCGCCGGGCCCCAGTCCCAGGTGTCGCCGGTGACCTCGTCGTGGGCGATCAGCCGTTCGTGCGCTTCGAAGCCGAGCGCGCCGGTGTCGAGCCAGAGCGTGCCCTCCTGGGGCCCGTACGGGTCGAGGGTGACGACCGTGACCACGGTGTCGCCGGTGGCCGGGTCCTGTTTGGAGTAGGCCAGCAACGCGTCGTTGTCGATGTGGTGGAAGTGCAGGGTGCGCATCTGCTGCAGTGCCGGGTGCGCGCGCCGGACGGCGTTCAGCTTCGCCAGCCATGGCTCCAGTGAACGCCCTTCGGCGAGCGCGCGCTCGAAATCGCGCGGACGCAGCTGGTACTTCTCGGAGTCGAGGTACTCCTCGCTGCCTTCGCGGACCGGGACGTGCTCGAACAGCTCGTAGCCGGAGTAGACGCCCCAGGTCGGCGAGATCGTCGCCGCCAGCGCCGCCCGCAGCGCGAACATGCCCGGGCCGCCGCGCTGCAGCGACTCGTGGAGGATGTCCGGCGTGTTGACGAACAGGTTCGGCCGACCCTCGTTCCAGTGTTCCCGCAGGTCGATGGCGAAGTCGATCAGTTCCTGCTTGCCGGTGCGCCAGGTGAAGTAGGTGTAGCTCTGGGTGAAGCCGAGCCGGGCCAGGCCCCACAGGCGCGCCGGGCGGGTGAACGCCTCGGCCAGGAACAGCACGTCCGGGTGGGCGTCCTTGACCGACTGGATCAGCCAGGCCCAGAAGTCCGGCGGCTTGGTGTGCGGGTTGTCGACCCGGAAGATCTTCACCCCGTGGTCGATCCAGACCGTGATCACCCGCAGCATCTCTTCGTAGACGGCCTTGGGGTCGTTGTCGAAGTTGATCGGGTAGATGTCCTGGTACTTCTTCGGCGGGTTCTCCGCGTAGGCGATGGAGCCGTCCGGGCGGGTGGTGAAGAACTCGGGGTTCTTCAGGACCCACGGGTGGTCGGGCGCGGCCTGCAGCGCGAAGTCGAGCGCCACCTCCATGCCGAGCTCGTCCGCGCGGGCGACGAAGGCGTCGAAGTCCTCGAAGGTGCCCAGCTCGGGGTGGATCGAGTCGTGGCCGCCCTCGTCGGCGCCGATCGCCCACGGCGAGCCGACGTCCTCCGGCTTGGCGTCGAGCGTGTTGTTGGGTCCCTTGCGGTTCACTCGCCCGATCGGGTGAATCGGGGGGAGGTAGACGACGTCGAAGCCCATTTTCGCGACGCGGTCGAGCGCGGTCGCGGCGGTGGCGAAGGTGCCGTGCACCGGCTTGCCCTCGGCGTCGAGGCCACCGGTCGAGCGGGGAAACAGCTCGTACCAGGAGCCGTACGCGGCGCGGCGGCGGTCGACCCACACCTTGTGCGGCTTGCCCTTGGTGATCAGCTCCCGCACCGGGAACTCGTGCATGACCTGGCGGACCTCGGGCGAGAGGGCGGGCCCGACGCGCTCGGCGAGGCTGCGCTCCTCGTCGCGCAGGGCCTTCACCGCACCGGTCAGGAGCGCCTTCTCGCCGCGGCGGTCCGGGCGGCGGGAGACGCGCTCGATCAGCCGGGCGCCGTTCTCGAGGTCGTTGGCGAGGTCTTCGGGCCCCTGCCCGGCGGCGACCTTCACCTCGACGGCGTGCTCCCACGTCGCCCAGGGGTCGCTCCAGGCGTCGATCCGGAACGTCCACATCCCGGTGGTGTCCGGCGCGATCACCGCGGCGAACTCGTCGGGGTGGTCGGGACCGCGCGGCACCATCCGCGTCTGGCGGGTCAGCCGGTCTTCCGGGCCACGCCACGCGACGGTCGCCGCGACGGCGTCGTGGCCCTCGCGCCAGACGGTCGCGAAGACCGGGATGTGTTCCCCCACAACGGCTTTGGCCGGATACCGGCCGCAGCTCACGCTGGGGGAGACGTCGTCGATGCCGAGCCGGCCGGTCATGGGCAACGCCCTTCGATGTGTCGGTTGGACGCAGACGGCGACAGTCTGCCTGACTCGATCAAGCGCCCACGAGGCAGGGTTCTTTAGGCATGTACCCAGCCCTCGCCGACCGAAACGCTTTCGCCGCAACGAATTTCCAGCGGATGTCCGGCAGGTTAAGCCGGCCCGCGAACGACACGCGAACCCGAACGGCCAAGACCCGTACCCGAATGGACGATCCGGGCCGTGCTTGAGGAGTCAACTCGCGTGATTGGGGAGTCAACTCGCGTGATTGAAGGGTCGACACGGGCACGGCCGCCGTGTCGACCCTTCAATCACGCGTGTCGACCTTCTGATCACGCGTGTCGACCCTTTCGTACGGGTCAGTAGGGCTCGGGGCGGGGTTCGGCGGCGAGGCGGGGGGCGCGGAGCAGGAGGAGGGAGCGGGACTGGAGGGTGACCCGGCTTTTGGCCTCCAGGGTGCCCGGGTTGGCCGGGCTGCCGTCGGCGGTGCTCGTGTCGAGGGTCGGCTTGAACGTCTCGCCGTACTCGCGGCCCGGGAGGATCACCTCGGCCGGGGCGTCGCCGGCGTGCAGCCAGAGCAGCCACGAGTGATCGGGCACCAGCTCGCCCTCGCGGTTGCGGGCCTGGCTGTTCGAGCCGTCGATCCACATGCCGAGCGTGTGGCGGTCCTCGAACCAGTCGCTTTCGCCGAACTCCTCGCCGTCCGGGCGGAACCAGACCAGGTCCGGCTTGCCGGTCGGCGTGGTCCGGCCCTCGAAGAACTCCGGCTGCCGCAGCGCCGGGCTGTTCGCGCGCAGCCGCACCACCCGGCGGGCGAACGCGAGCATGGCCTCGGCCTCGGGGGTGTCCGGGGTCCAGTCGAACCACGACGTCTCGTCGTCGAGGCAGTACGCGTTGTTGTTGCCGCGCTGGGTCCGCCAGAACTCGTCGCCCATGGTCAGCATCGGGGTGCCGGTGGACAGCAGCAGCGTGGCGAACATGTTCCGGGCCTGCCGGGTGCGCAGCGCGCGGATCGCCGGATCGGCGCTCTCCCCCTCGGCACCGTGGTTCCACGAGCGGTTGTCGTTGGTGCCGTCGCGGTTGTCCTCGCCGTTGCCCTCGTTGTGCTTTTCGTTGTAGGACACCAGATCCCGCAGCGTGAAGCCGTCGTGTGCGGTGACGAAGTTGATCGACTGCCACGGCCGGCGCAGGTTGTGGTCGTACAGGTCCGACGAACCGGACAGCCGGTAGGCGAGGTCGCGGACGCCGGTCGCGCCGCGCCAGAAGTCACGCACGGTGTCGCGGTAGCGGCCGTTCCACTCGGCCCACTGGGCCCCGAAGCCGCCGACGCGGTAGCCCTCGCCGGTCGCGTCCCACGGCTCGGCGATCAGCTTGCACCGCGAGAGCACCGGGTCGGTGGTGATCGCCGTCAGCAGCGTCGACGCCGGGTCGAACGCTCCCCCGCGCGGCCGGCCGAGGGTGCTGGCGAGGTCGAACCGGAAGCCGTCGACGCCCATCTCCTGCGTCCAGTACCGCAGCGAGTCGGTCACCAGCCGGACCACCGTCGGCGAGCCGGCCTCCAGGGTGTTGCCGCAGCCGGTGATGTCGGCCATGTGCCCGCGCTCGGTGTGCAGGTAGTACACCGGCGCGTTCAGCCCGCGGAAGCTCAGCGTCGGCCCGTCCGGCCCGCCCTCGCAGGTGTGGTTGAACACGACGTCGAGGATCACCTCGATGCCGGCCGCGTGCAGGGCGGCCACCATCAGCCGGAACTCCTCGACCTCGTGGCCGGGCTCGCTGGCGTACCCGGCGTGCGGGGCGAAGAAGCCCAGCGGCGAGTAACCCCAGTAGTTGTGCCGCCCGGCGCGGATCAGCGACGGCTCGTCGAGGAACGCGTGCACCGGCAGCAGCTCGACCGAGGTGACGCCGAGGCGCGTCAGGTACTCGATCGCCACCGGGTGGGCCAGGCCGAGGTAGGTGCCGCGCAGCGCCTCCGGGATGAACGGGTGCTGCCGCGTGAAGCCCTTGACGTGCAGTTCGTAGACCACCGCCTCCTCGAACGGCACCTCCGGCTTGATCCCGGTGTCCGGCCCGCCCGGCGAGGTGACCACCGACAGCGGCACGCTGCCCAGGGAGTCCACAGTGGACATCGGCCCGCGCTCGGGGTCGCCGGTGAAGCCCTGGGCCGCGGCGAGGTCGGTCAGCCCGCCGGTGATCTGCCGGGCGTACGGATCGACGAGCAGCTTGTGCGGGTTGCACCGCAGGCCGCGGGCCGGGTCGTACGGGCCGTGGATCCGGTAGCCGTAGCGCTGCCCCGGCGTCACCCCGGGCACCAGGCCGTGCCAGACGCCGAAGGTGCGCTCGGTGAGCGCGATCCGCCGTTCCGAGGAGTCCGCGTCGATCAGGCACAGCTCGACGGCGTCCGCGACGGCGGACGTGATCGCGAACCGCACCCCGCCGGCCTCGGGGTGGGCTCCGAGCGGGAAGGGGCGGCCGGCGAGGACGTGGTCGGCGGAGGGTCGTGTGGCCATTCCTGAATCGTCCCAGACAATCAGCGGTCCGTGCGCGTCATGGCAGAGGAGTTACCCGGAGGCAACCGCCGACCGGGCGATCACGAAGGTGTCCGGGGGCAGGTGCGCGGCCCCACCGTCCACGGTGGCCTCTCCCCAGGTCAGCAGCGACTCCGCGGCCCCGAGGGGCAGGGTCACCGGGCCGGGGCCGAAGTTGACGGCCAGCCGCAGCCCGCCGCGGTGCAGCACCAGCCACGACCCGTCCGGCGCCGAGTCGACGCGCAGGTCCGCGACCCACGGGTCGGCCAGCTCCGGCCGTTCCCGGCGCAACCGGATCAACGCGCGGTAGAGCGCCAGCATGTCCCGGTGACCGGGACGCTCCGGTTCGGTCCAATCCAGCCGCGAGCGTTCGACGGTGGCCGGGTCCATCGGGTCCGGCACGTCCGACTCGCCCCAGCCGTGCCGCGAGAACTCGCGACGGCGGCCGGTGCGGACGGCCTCGGCCAGCTCCGGGTCCGGGAAGGACGCGAAGAACTGCCACGGCGTGCTCGCCGCCCACTCCTCGCCCATGAACACCATCGGCGTGTACGGCGAGCAGAACAGGACCGCCGCCCCGCAGGCCAGCCGGTCGGCCGAGACGGTCGCGGACAGCCGGTCGCCGGTCGCGCGGTTGCCGATCTGGTCGTGGTTCTGCAGGTAGCCGAGGAAGCGGTGGCCCGGGACGGTCCGCGTGTCGACCGGGCGGCCGTGGGTCCGCTCCCGGAACGACGACCAGGTGCCCGCGTGGAAGAACACCTCGCGCAGCACCCGCTCGAGGGCGTCCGGCGCGGCGAAGTCCGTGTAGTACCCGGTCGCCTCGCCGGTCAGCTTGACGTGCAGGGCGTGGTGGAGGTCGTCCGACCACTGGGCGTGCAGGCCGTAGCCGCCGCGCTCGCGGGGCGTGACCAGCCGCGGGTCGTTGAGGTCGGACTCGGCGATCAGGGTCAGCGGCCGGTTGAGCGCCGCCGACAGCGCGTCGACCTCGGTGGCGAGCTGTTCGAGCAGGTGAACGGCCCGCCGGTCGAGCAGCGCGTGCACGGCGTCCAGGCGCAGGGCGTCGACGTGGAAGTCGCGGAACCAGCTCAGCGCGTTGTCGAGCACGTACCGGCGGACCTCGTCGGAGCCGGCGCCGTCGAGGTTGAGGCCGGGACCCCAGTCGTTCTGGCCGGCGAAGTACGGCCCGAACTTGTCGAGGTAGGCCCCCGACGGGCCGAGGTGGTTGTAGACGACGTCGAGCACGACGGCCAGCCCCCGCGCGTGGGCCGCGTCGACGAACCGCTTGAACCCGTCCGGGCCGCCGTAGGGCTCGTGGACCGCGCCCCAGAGGACGCCGTCGTAGCCCCAGCCCGCGGTGCCGTCGAAGGAGTTGACCGGCAGCAGCTCGACGTGGGTGATGCCGAGGTCGACGAGGTGGTCGAGCCGGTCGATCGCCGCGTCGAAGGTGCCGCCTTCGGTGAACGTGCCGATGTGGAGCTCGTAGAGGACGGCGCCGGGCAGCTGACGGCCGTGCCAGGCGTCGTCGGTCCAGGCGAACTCGCCGTGGTCGTAGACGCGCGACTCGGCGTGGACGCCGTGCGGCTGCCACCGCGACCGCGGGTCGGGCAGCGGCTTCTCGTCGTCGTCGAGCAGGAAGGCGTAGTTGATCCCCTCGGCGTCGGCGTGCCACCAGCCGCCGTCACCTTCGGTCATCTCGTGCACGCCTGCGTCGACGCTCACCCGGACCCGGCGGGCCGCCGGGGCCCACACGCTGAACTTCATGCGTCTCCTCGCACCAGCAACGCGACGGGGTACCGCTCGAACAGGGTGGCCAGGTCACCGGTCGCCTCCCGGCCGGTCAGGACGTCGGTCCAGACCCCGGGCGGCAGCGGCAGGACGGTGTCGCGCCAGCCGCCGCCGGCGTCGAGGCCGGCCGGGAGCCGGGTCACCGCCACGGCGAGGTCCGGGCTGCGCGTGTAGGCCAGGCAGTGGGCGGCGGCCGGCCCCTCGGCCCGCAGCGGCCGGTAGCCGCGGAACAGCGCCGGGTGCTCCCGCCGCAGCCGCAGCGCCTTGTGCACGACCAGCAGCTTCGCCGCGCCCGACGCGTCGATCTCCGGCAGCTCGCCCTCGGCGATCCGCGCCAGGAGCTCCCGCCGGACGACGTAGTCGACCGGGCGGCGGTTGTCCGGGTCCACCAGCGAGAAGTCCCACAGCTCGGTGCCCTGGTAGACGTCCGGGACGCCGGGCGCGGTGAGCTGGACGAGCTTCTGGCCGAGCGAGTTCGCGTACCCGGGCCCTTCGATGCGCCGGACGAACGCCTCGACGTCCGCGGCCAGCTCCGGGTCGTTCAGGACGTCCTCGGGCCAGGCGGCCACGTCGGCCTCGAAGGCCTCGTCGTGGTCGGTCCAGCTGGTCCGGAGCTTGGCTTCCTTGGCCGCCTTGTCGAGGTAGTCCCGCAGCCGGGCCGGCTCGATCGGCCAGGTCGACACCAGGGTCTGCCAGGCCAGCAGGTTCAGCGACGGCTCGTCGATGCCACGGCGCGCGGTCCACCGCCGGACGGCCCCGGCGAACTCGCCGGGCACCTCGGCCAGCACCGCCATCCGGGCGCGCGTGTCCTCCGAGCGCTTGGTGTCGTGCGTGGTCAGCGTCGTCATCGCCGCCGGGTAGCCGGCCTCGCGCTCGGCGGCCAGCCGGTGGAACTCCTCGACGTCGAGGCCGAACCGGTCCGGGTTGCCGCCGACCTCGTTGAGCGCGGCGAAGCGCGTGTAGCGGTAGAACGTCGTGTCCTCGGTGCCCTTGGCCACGACCATGCCGGACGTCTGCTGGAGCCGGGTGGCCAGCTCGCTGTCCGGGTTCTCGCGCACGTGGGTGTCGAGGGCGAGCAGCGCGTCGGCGAGGTCGGGGCGCGCCCGGCGGGCGCCCTCGATCGCCGCCGCCCAGTGCGCCGCGCCTTCGGGGAGGTAGGAGCGGTAGACCGGGAAGGCGATCATGGTCTCGGCCACCGCCTGCCGGGCCTGCTCGGGGTCGACGCCGGGCAGCAGCGCGGCGATCCGCCGGACCTCGGCGACCAGGATGCGGTCGGTGACCAGGCGCCGGGCCTCGGCCTCCACGCGGTGGTAGCCGGTCTGCACCCCCAGCTCGGTCGCCAGCGCGGTGAAGCCGGGCTCGCCCGCCGGGTCGACGAAGACGCCGGCGATCTCGCGCAGGGCGTCGTAGCCGGTGGTGCCGTCGACCGGCCAGCTCTGCGGCAGCGGCTCGCCGGGGTGGAGGATCTTCTCGGCCACGATCCACGCGTCCGGCGCGTTCTCCCGCAGCCGCCGGAAGTAGCCGCCCGGATCGGCGAGGCCGTCCGGGTGGTCGACGCGCAGGCCGGTGACGTCGCCGTCGGCGACCCAGCGCAGCACCTCGCCGTGCGTCGCGGCGAACACCTTGGGGTCTTCGACGCGGACCGCGGCCAGCGTGGTGATGTCGAAGAACCGGCGGTAGGTCAGCTCGGCGTTGCCCCGGCGCCAGCCGATCAGGCGGTAGTGCTGGCGCTCGTGGACCTCTTGCGGGGTTCCGGTTCCAGTGCCGGGGGCGATCGGGAAGCGGTGGTCGTAGTAGACCAGCTCGTCGCCCTCGACCGAGAGTTCCGCGACGGCGTCGTCGTCGCCGAGGACCGGCAGCAGGACCGGGCCACGCTCCCAGTCGACGTCGAAGAAGGACGCGTACTCGGAGTCGCGGCCGTGCTCGAGGACGTCCCACCACCAGCGGTTCGCCGTCGGCACCTCGACCGACATGTGGTTCGGCACGATGTCGACCACCAGGCCCAGCCCGAGCTCCTTCAGGAGCGCGGACAGCTCCTGGCGCGCCCCCTCGCCGCCCAGCGCGGGCCGCGCGCGGGTCGGGTCGACGACGTCGTAGCCGTGCGTCGAACCGGGGGCCGCGTCCAGCACCGGCGACGCGTACAGCGCGCCGATGCCGAGGTCGCGCAGGTAGCCGGCGATGCCGGCCGCGTCGGCGAAGGTGAACTCCGGGCGCAGCTGGACCCGGTAGGTCGACTCCGGCACGGTCATGCGGATTCCGTCTCCGTCCGTTGCAGCACGATCAGGGACCGGGCGGGCAGGGTGAGCCGGCCGCCGCCTTCGACCGGTTTCGCGTCGGCGGGTTCCACCTCGCCGGTCGCGGTGTCGACGACGACGGTCCAGCTCTCCCCGTAGCCGTTGCCCGGGAGCGTGGTGTCGATGTCCTCGTAGTGGGCGTTGAAGGCGAGCAGGAACGAGTTGTCCTCGACGTGCATCCCGCGCTGGTCGAGGTCGGGGATCGCCTTGCCGTTGAGGAAGACGACGACCGCCTTGCCGAAGCCGTCGTCCCAGTTCTGCTCGGTCATCTCCTCGCCGGCCGGGGTGAACCAGGCGATGTCGCCCAGCTTGTCGCCCTTGCCGACCGGGCCGCCCTGGAAGAACCGGCGGCGGCGGAACACCGGGTGCCGGTGCCGGAACGCGCCCAGCCCGGCGGTGAACTTGACCAGGTCCGCGTTCTCCTTGGCCAGCTCCCAGTCCATCCAGGACAGTTCGGAGTCCTGGCAGTAGACGTTGTTGTTGCCCTGCTGGGTGCGGCCGAACTCGTCGCCGTGCAGGATCATCGGCACGCCCTGGGACAGCATCAGCGTCGCGAGCATGTTCCGCTGCTGCCGGACGCGCAGGGCGAGCACCTCGGGATCGTCGGTCTCGCCCTCGACCCCGCAGTTCCACGAGCGGTTGTCGTCGGCGCCGTCGCGGCCGTCCTCGCCGTTGGCCTCGTTGTGCTTTTCGTTGTAGGACACCAGGTCCCGCAGCGTGAAGCCGTCGTGGGCGGTGACGAAGTTGATCGACGCGAAGGGGCGCCGGCCGTCGTCCTGGTAGAGGTCCGACGAGCCGGTGATCCGGCTCGCGAACTCCCCCAGCGTCGACGGCTCGCCGCGCCAGAAGTCGCGCACGGTGTCGCGGAACTGCCCGTTCCACTCGGTCCAGAGCGGCGGGAAGTTGCCGACCTGGTAGCCACCGGGGCCGACGTCCCACGGCTCGGCGATCAGCTTCACCTGGCTGACGATCGGGTCCTGCTGCACCAGGTCGAAGAACGTCGACAGCCGGTCGACGTCGTAGAACTCGCGGGCCAGCGCGGAGGCGAGGTCGAACCGGAAGCCGTCGACGTGCATCTCCGTCACCCAGTAGCGCAGCGAATCCATGATCAGCTGCAGGGTGTGCGGGTTGCGGACGTTGAGGGAGTTGCCGGTGCCGGTGTAGTCCATGTAGTACTCGGGCTCCCCCTCCACCAGCCGGTAGTAGGCCTCGTTGTCGATGCCCCGCATCGACAGCGTCGGCCCGAGGTGGTTTCCCTCGGCCGTGTGGTTGTAAACCACGTCGAGGATGACTTCGATCCCGGCTTCGTGAAAGGCCTTGACCATGCCCTTGAACTCCTGGACCTGGCCGCCTTCGCCGGGCATCGCCGCGTAGGAGTCGTGGGGCGCGAAGTACCCGATCGTGTTGTAACCCCAGTAGTTCGTCAGGCCCTTCTCGGCCAGCCCGTGGTCGGTGACGAACTGGTGCACCGGCAGCAGTTCCACCGCGGTCACGCCGAGTTTCTGCAGGTGCTCGACGACCGCGGGGTGCGCGAGACCGGCGTACGTACCCCGCAGCGCTTCGGGCACGAACGGGTGATGCACGGTCATGCCCTTGACGTGGGCCTCGTAGATGACCGTCTCGTTGTACGGCCGCTTCGGCTGGCGGTCGTTGCCCCAGTCGAAGAACGGGTTCGCCACCAGCGAATACGGCACGTGGCCGGCGCTGTCGTCGTCGTTGCGCTCGGCCGGGTTGTCGAACTTGTAGCCGAACAGCGACTCGTCCCACTTCACGCCGTGCGAGACGGCCTTCGCGTACGGGTCGATGAGCAGCTTGTTCGGGTTGCAGCGCAGGCCGCGCTTCGGGTCGTACGGGCCGTGCACGCGGAACCCGTAGCGCTGCCCGGGGCCTACGTTGAGCAGGTAGCCGTGGTGGACGAAGCCGTCGACCTCTTCGAGCGCATAGCGCGTCTCCTTGCCCTCGGCGTCGAACAGGCACAGTTCGACGCGCTCGGCCACCTCGGAGAACAGGGCGAAGTTCGTCCCGACTCCGTCGTAGGTGGCGCCGAGCGGGTAGGGCGTTCCGGGCCAGGGCCGCACTGGGTTTCTCCTCGAGCTTGGTCGTGCCGGTGGCGTACCACCGGGGGTCGCGCGCGCAGGGATGGTCGTTACCGTCGTCACCGGGGCAGCGGCCGGGCCGCCGCCAGCGGTGCGACCGCGGCGCGGACTCCCTTCGCGGTGAAGAAGCCGTCGACGCTGACGGGGAGGCGAATCCGCCAGTTAGGGTACTGGTCGACGGTTCCGGGCAGATTCGGCTGCCGCACCTGGCCCGCCACGTCGGCCGGCGAGGTCAGCACCAGCCGGGACGCGGCCCGCGCGAGCAGCGTGTGCAGCGCGACGACCAGGTCGTCGTCCGGGATCCCTTCGCGCGCAACGAGTTCCAGCAGCGCCTTGCGCTCCTCGGCGGCGGCCTTCTCCTCCGCTTCGACCCCGCGGTCCAGCAGGCCGAGCTCGGCCCGGACCCGGACGTGCTCGCCCTGCAGCCAGCCCGCGACCGTCGGCAGGTCGTGCGTGGAGATGCTGGCCATCGCGTCCGGGTCCCAGGTGTCCGGCGAGGTGAACGGCTGGCCGGGCGCGTCCCAGTCGCGCTCGAACCACAGCACGGCGGAGCTGAGCATCCCCCGTTCGTGCATGGTTTCGGTGACGACCTCCTCGACGGTGCCGAGGTCCTCCCCCACGACGACGGCGCCGGCGCGGTGCGCTTCGAGCGCGAGCACGCCGACCATCGCTTCGGCGTCGTAGTGGACGTACGTGCCGCGATGCGCGGGCTCGCCCGGCGGGATCCACCAGAGCCGCCACAGGCCGGCGATGTGGTCGACGCGGATGCCGTCGGCGAAGCGCAGGACGCCCCGGATGACGTCCCGGAACGGCGCGTACCCGGCCTCGGCCAGCTTGTCCGGCCGCCACGGCGGCAGGTTCCAGTCCTGCCCCTGCTGGTTGAAGGCGTCCGGCGGCGCGCCGACCCGCACGTCGGCGGCGAAGACGTCGTTGAGCGCCCAGGTGTCGGCCCCGCCGGGGTGCACCCCGACCGGCAGGTCGTGCACGATCCCGACGGTCATCCCGGCCTCGCGGGCGGCTTGGCGCGCCACTTCCAGCTGCACCCGGCAGAGGTGCTGGAGCCAGGCGTGGAAGGCGACGCGGTCCTTCAGCTCTTCGCGCGCCTTCGCCGTGGCCGGTCCGGCCGGGTCGCGAAGGTCCTCCGGCCAGTCCCGCCAGTCGCCGCCGTGCTGCTCGGCGAGGGCGCAGAAGAGGGCGAAGTCCGCCATGTCCTCGGGAACGTCTTCGACCCGGTGCGGCCACAGCAGCTCGAGGGCGGCGCGCTTGGCCGTCCAGACGGCGTCGTAGTCGATCAGTTCGCCTTCGCGGTCCGGGGCCAGGGACTCGACGGCGGCTCGGGTCGCGGCATCGGCTTGCCGGAAGGTCTCCGTGGCGGTGACGCGCAGGTAGACGGGGTTGGCGAACCGGCGGCTCGCGGGCGAGTACGGCGACCGCTCGATCGGGTGGGCGGGGCTGATCGCCTGGACCGGGTTGACCAGCAGGACGCCGGCGTCCAGTTCGGCGGCCGACCGGGCGGCGAAGGTGGCGAGGTCGGCGTAGTCGCCGATGCCCCAGGAGCCGGCCGAGTGCAGGGCGTAGAGCTGCAGCATCCACCCCCAGGCGGGCCGCACCTGCGGCAGCTTCGCCGGCACGACGGCGAGCACGACGTCCTGGTCGGCGGTGACCACCCGGTGCCAGCCGAGCGGCAGGTCGTCGGGCAGGTGGCCGTCGGCCCGCCGCCGCGTCCCGTCTTCGAGGACGACCTCGGCGTCGACGCCCAGCGCGGTGCCGGTGCCTTCCCGCACGACGATGGTCGGCGGCAGGGCGGCCGGGGCTTCGCGCGCGTCGCGGAGCGCGGCCGCGATGGCCTGGTCACTGGTGGCATCGACGCCGAACTGGCCGAGAACGGCGACGACGACCTCGTCGGCCACGTCGACCCAGACCCGGTCGGCGTTCTCGTACCGGGTGGCGACACCGTAGTGGGCGGCGAGCTCGTGCAGGGCGGGGATCTGTTCGGGCACGGGACCAGCATTCCGGTGCCGGGCGGTTCCCGCCATCCGCACGGCCGCGAACGTCGCGAATGACTCATTCGGGACGTCGGAGGTCCCGAATGAGTCATTCGCGGCATCGGCACCGGCACCGGCACCGGCGGCGAGTGCGCACCCGGCAGCTCCCTCACGAGCGCACCTCCTCGCGCTTGCCGAACAGCTCCTCCCAGACCGGCCCGGCGAACAGCCAGATCGTCGACACCGTGCCCAGCCGCGGCAACCACCCCCACAGCGGCGCCACCCTCTCCGGCTCGCCGATCGCGAAGATCGCCGCCAGCAGGGCCGCCGCCGCCAGCCCGCAGGCCAGCAGGCACTTGCCCCACTCGCGCCACTCGTGCCGCGCCCTTTCCCGGCCCTGGCGCTTCGGCGGTGGCGGCCCGCCGGCGAACCGATGCGCGAACCGCTCGTCCGCCCACCGGACCATGCTCGGCCCGAACACGACACTGAACCCCAGGTAGACCGCGGCCAGGCCGTGCGTGAACCCCGGCTTGCCCCCGGCGGACAGGTCGAGCACGGTCGCCACCAGCACCACGACGTCGACCAGCGGCACCATGGCCAGCACCACCGCCGACGCGCGCCGCAGGCGCAGCACGTACCGCACCGCCAGCCCCGCCGCGATGAACACCCAGAACCCGATCTCGCCCGCCGCGATGACGGCCGCCATCGGGTTCTCCGCGAAGAACTTCCCGATCTCGTCCACCCCGCCACGCTCCCGCGCCCGCCCGCCAGGCCGCGTCCGCGAAGGGACGGACCGGGCGTCATCACTTCGTAGGACGCGGCCGCTTCGCGCGGTGTGCTGGGATGATCCGGTGCCTCTCCCCCGCCTGCGCTCGCTCCCGGTGTGGCAGCAGGACGGCCTGATCGCGCTGGCCACCTGGCTGCTCGGCTTCCTCGTCTACGCGACGGACGTCCACCGGCTCGTGTCGGCCTACGACCACGCGCCGCTGGGGGTGCGGCTGCTGGAGCTGACCGCGTTGTGCGGGCTCGAGCTGCTCCGCCGGCGCGTCCCCCTGGCCCTGGTCCTGGCCACGGCGGTGCTCGCGGTGGACGTCCGGCTCGGCCCGTCGCTGCCGGTGCTGATCGTCTACACCGACTTCCTCTACGCGGCGACGCTCTACGGCTCCCGGCGCACCAGCCGGGTGATGATCGGCCTCGCCGCGTCCTCCGTGGTGGGCGTGCTCGCCGCCGTGCTGGTCCTCTCGCAGCAGTGGCGGGCCGCGGTGCTGGCCGCGGTCGCCGTGCTGCCGTTCGTCATCACGCCGGTGTGGTGGGCGGCGAACGTCCGCCAGCAGCGCGACGTCGCCGAGGCCGAGCGCGCCAACGCCGGGCAGCTGGCGAAGATCGCCGAACTGGACCGGCGGGCGGCGGTCGCCGCCGAACGCGGGCGGATGGCCCGCGACCTGCACGACGTCATCGCCGGGCACCTCTCGGCCATCGCCATCCAGTCGGAGGCGGCGCTGTCGCTGCCGGACCCGAAACTGGCGAAGGCCGTGCTGGAATCGGTGCGGGAGAACAGCGTCAGCGCCCTGGAGGAGATGCGCGCGATGATCGGGCTGCTCAAGGCCGACGGCGGCGAGGCGGAGACGACCGCGCCCGCCCGGCTGGCGGACCTGGCCAAGCTGGTGGAGTCGGCCAGGGCCAGCGGGCTGGAGGTGCACGTCGAGTCCACTGTGGACGAGCGGCTGCCGCTGCCGGCGGCGGTCGACCTGACGGCGTACCGGATCGCGCAGGAGGCGCTGACCAACGCCGTCAAGCACGCCCCGGGCGGCCGGGTCGACGTCGCCGTCCGCTGCCTCGACGGCGTGCTCGCGGTGGAGGTCCGCAACGACGTCCGCGGCCCGCTCCCCGCCACCGGGGCCGGGACGGGCCTGCTGAACATGCGCGAGCGCGCGGACGCGGTGGGCGGCGAGCTCACCGCGGGCCCGGCGGGCGACGGCTGGCTCGTCCGCGCCCAACTCCCGGTGAGCGGGCTGTGATGACGGTCCGTGTCCTCGTCGCCGACGACCACAGCGCCGTCCGGTTCGGCCTCACGACCATCCTCGGCAACGCCGAGGGCATCGAGGTCGTCGGCGAGGCGGCCGATGGCGCCGCCGCCGTCCGGCAGGCTCGGGCGCTGCGGCCGGACGTCACGCTGATGGACGTCCGCATGCCGGACACCGACGGCATCGCCGCCACCCGGGAACTGGTGTCCGCGGGGCTCACCCAGGTGCTCGTGCTGACCACGTTCGACCTCGACGAGTACGTGCACGGCGCGCTGCGGGCCGGAGCGGCCGGCTTCCTGCTCAAATCGGTCGAAGCGCCCCGGCTGATCGAAGCGGTGAAGCTCGTCGCGGCCGGTGACGGCGTGCTCGCCCCGCAGGTCACGCGCCGGCTGATCACCGCGTTCGCGGCGGCGGCCCCGGACCCGGCGCCCCTCCCGCCCGGCCTCGGCGACCTCACCGACCGCGAGCGCGAGGTGCTCGGCTGCCTGGGCGAGGGCCTGTCCAACACCCAGATCGGCACCCGGCTGCACATCGGCGAGGCGACCGTGAAGACGCACGTGTCGCGGGTGCTGGCCAAGCTCGGCCTGCGCTCGCGGGTGCAGGCCGCGATCCTCGCCCAGGAGACGGGCGCCGATCTGCGGAAAGACCCGTGACCTTCTAACTTTCTCCTCATGGGTGAGCGGAGAACGTTGAACGTGGACGAGGTCCTGGACCGCCAGGACTCCGGGGACCTCAAACGGCGGCTGCGCGGGCGCGACCTGATCGGGTTCGGCGTCGGGATCATCATCGGCACCGGCATCTTCACCTTGGCCGGCGTCGAGGCGAAGACCCACGCGGGGCCGGCGGTGACGCTGTCGTTCGTGCTCGGCGCGGTCGTCGCCGGGCTCGCGGCGCTGTGCTACGCCGAGCTCGCCTCCAGCGTCCCGACGGCGGGAAGCGCTTACACCTATGCCTTCGCCACCCTCGGCGAGGTGTTCGCCTGGATCATCGGCTGGGACCTGCTGCTCGAGTTCGCGCTCGGCGCCGCCGTCGTGTCGCGCGGCTGGTCGGGGTACCTGGCGAACCTGCTCGGGCTGTCGCCGGAGTGGTTCGGCGAGGACGCGAAGGTCAACATCGGCGCGGTGCTGATCATCGCCGTGCTGACCGTGGTCGCCGTGCTGGGCATCAAGGAGTCGGCCTGGCTGACCAACCTGCTGGTGTGCGTGAAGGTCGCGGTCTGCGTGCTGGTGCTCGCGGTCGGCCTGTTCTTCGTCAAGGGCGCGAACCTGACGCCGTTCATCCCGCCGGCCAAGGCGCCCGAAGCCGGGTCGACGGTGCTGGAGCAACCGATCGTCCAGGCCGCGCTCGGCCTGGAGCAGTCGGTGTACGGCATCGCCGGCATGATCACCGCGGCCGCCGTGGTCTTCTTCGCCTACACCGGCTTCGAAGCGCTCGCGAACCTCGGCGAAGAGACGCTGAACCCGCGCAAGGACCTGCGCGTCGGCATCCTTGGCGCGCTGGGCGTGTGCGCGCTGCTCTACATCGGCGTCTCGATCGTGCTGACCGGTATGGTCCCGTTCACCGACATCGACACCGGCGCGCCGCTGGCGGACGCGTTCGACCGGGTCGGCCAGCACTGGGTGGGCGCGCTGATCTCGCTCGGCGCGGTCACCGGGCTGACGTCGGTGATGATGGTCGAGCTGGTCACGATCGGGCGGATCGGGTTCGCGATGGGCCGCGACGGCCTGCTGCCGAAGGCGCTCGGCACCGCGCACCCGCGCTGGGGCACCCCGCACCGGATGACCATCGGCGGCGCGGCGCTCATCGCCGTCCTGGCCGCGTTCATCCCGATTTCCGAGCTGGCCGACATGGTGAGCATCGGCGCGCTGTCGGCGATGATCATCGTGGCCGTGGCGGTCCCGGTGCTGCGCCGCCGCCGTCCCGACCTGGACCGGCCGTTCCGGGTGCCGTTCTCGCCGGTGGTCCCGGTCCTGGCCGCGCTGGCCTGCCTGTACCTGATGCTGAACCTGAACGTGCTGACGTGGCTCCGGTTCGCCGCGTGGCTGGTGATCGGCCTGGTGATCTACTTCGCCTACGGCCGCCGCCACTCCCGCTTCGCGGTCAGTCCCAAAAGGACGGAGTGAGCCCGGCGCCACCGGCCGCCGCACGCACCACGCCGGCCTGGCCGGTGTCGACGACCACGAGCACGCCGAGCCCGGCCAGCGCCGCCGTCACCCATTCCACGGGCTGGTCGTGCCGGCCGTCGTCACCGAGCGACGGATAGGTGTCCACAACGGACAGCAGGGTGCCTTCGGCGCCGATGCGGATGCCCGCCAGGAGCACGAAGTGACCGCCGGGCGGGCGCCAGCGCGACGTCCACAGTGGAGGCACGCCGGTGTCGAGGTAGTCGAGCAGCGCGCGTTCCGGGGTGTCGTGCGCGCCGAGCTCGGCGCCGTCGATCCGGGCGAGCACCGCGACGCGCGGGACGTCCCACAGCCCGACGAGCAGGTCGAACAGCACCTCGGTGGTCCACTCGCCGGTCACCGGCACCGCCGCGAGCGCCCCGCGCGACAGCGACTCGACGGCCGCCGCCAGCCGCGAAACCCGGGTGCCGGCCGCGGCCGGGTCGTCGACGACGGGCAGCGGCAGCCGGAAGTCCCGCCGACCCGGCTCACCCGGCGGGTGCACGGCCGGCCCCCGGACGGTGCCGGCGGCCAGAGCGACGGTGTCCTGATCCGGCACGTCGAGCCCGGCCGCCCGCAGCGCGGCGAGCCCGCAGAACGCCGCGGCCAGGCCGTCCTTCTGGGGCAGCTCCGCCTGGGCGACGGCGGCCAGCCGCGCCCCGCCCGGCAGCCACCGCACCCCGGACAGGTCGAGCTGCCCGCCGTCGATCCCCGAAGTCATCGGTCCCCTCAGTAGCGCCGGAGGTGGCGGCCTGCGGTCCGTAGCGCCGTCCTGACCAGAATAAGGTTCTCAGGAGCGCCGGAGGGGGCGGCGATGGCCTTGTCGACGGGGTGTTCGGCCTGTCGTGAGGTCGCCCGCCCCTGGGAGCCACCTGCCGTGGGAGCCGCCTGCCACGGGAGCCACCGCCTGCCGCGGGAGCCACCCACCTCGGGAGCCCTGCCGCCGGAGCCGCCTGCCCTGGCAGCACCTGCCCTGGGAGCCGCCTCCCGCGGGAGCCGCCTGCCACGGGAGCCGCCCGCCTTGGGAAGCCACCCCGCGGCGGGGGCTGCCTGCCGCGGGAGCCACCCACCTCGGGAGCCGCCTGCCGCGGGAGCCACCCACCTCGGGAGCCGCCTGCCGCGGGAGCCACCCACCTCGGGAGCCGCCCGCCTTGGGAAGCCACCCCGCGGCGGGGGCTGCCTGCCGCGGGAGCCACCCACCTTGGGAGCCGCCTGCCGCGGGAGCCACCCACCTCGGGAGCCGCCTGCCGCGGGAGCCACCCACCTCGGGAGCCGCCTGCCGCGGGAGCCACCCACCTCGGGAGCCGCCTGCCGCGGGAGCCACCCACCTCGGGAGCCGCCTGCCGCGGGAGCCCTGCCGCCGCAGGGCCTGCCCTCGCTGGGCGGGGTTTCGGCAAAGTCGGGACGACTCGCGGGGCGGCTGCGGGCCTGCGGTGTCGCGAATGACTCATTCGGGACGTCGGAGGTCGCGAATGAGTCATTCGCGACCTCCGGGGAGCGCCGGCACCCACAGCGGCAGAACTTTGGCGGCCCCCCCTGCCGGAGAAAGAGGGGGGGAAGCCGCTCTGTGCCCACCACCCCGAAGCCGGGATTGTCACTACGGCCGGTGGTACCGCGTCAAGGCGGGAAAGCGTGCCTTGACCCGGCACCACCGTCCGCGTGCGGGCTTCGGATCGGGGTGGCGGGGGGAGGTCTGGGTGGGGTGCCGGTTGGGTTGTCAGCCTGCCGTTTCGGTTGGCGAGTTCGGATTTATCGAGCAAACCAGACAAAGCCACCAGGAGACCTCAGCCCGGCGGCTCCGCCACCTCTGCCGCGCCCGGCTCCCGGCTTCGCAACGCCACCCCCGCCACGACCGCCACCGTCCCCAGCGCCTCGGGCAGCGATGGCACCTGCCCCAGCAACACGAACCCCATCACCCCGGCCGTCACCGGCAGCAAGGCCAGCAGCGTCGCGAACCGTGCCTGTCCTACCCTCCGCAGCACCACCTGGTCCAGTGCGTACGGCACCACCGTCGACAGCACCCCTACCCCGACTCCCAGCAGCACCAGGCGAGGCGAAGACCACACCGGGCCCGTGCCCAGCGCCAGCGGGGACAGGACCACCGTTCCCGCGAAGAACCCGATCGCCAGGCTGTCGATGCCGTCGCCGTCCACCGCCACCCTCTTGCCCAGCAGGATGTAGCCCGCCCAGGCCAGCGCTGCCCCCAACGCGAACGCCACTCCCCAGAAGCTGCCGGCGATGCGGACGTCCGCGATCGCCACCACCCCCGCCGCCACCAGGAGCAGCGCCAGCACGTCGCGGACGGTTCGGGAGCCCAGCGCCGCCACCACCACCGGGCCCGCGAACTCCATCGCCACCGCCGTGCCCAGGGGCAGGCGGGCGATCGCCTCGTAGAACAGGACGTTCATGCCCGCCGTCACCACGCCGAACACGATCGCCAGCAGGAGACGGCGGCCTCGCCAGGCCGCTCGCCCCGGGCGGCGCCAGGCCAGCAGGACCACCGCCGCCCCCAGGCAGCGGAGCCAAGCCACCCCTGCGGGGGATGCGTGGCCGAAAAGGTCGACCGCCACCGCCGCTCCGGCGTACATCGAAATTCCGCTGAGAACGAACAAGAGCGGAGCGGGGATCGCGGAAAGCCGTCGGGGGGAAGTCACGGTACTCACCACCCCATGCTGCCTGACCACGGAAAACGTAACTCTCCGAGGTAATCGTCTCCTGGAATGCGGGACGGCGTTACGGCATCCGGGGTAAATCGACGTGACTCAGGTCCCACCGGCGCGGGAACACTTGCGAGCCGCGAAACGTCTGGAACAGTGGAAGCACGAACACGCGGAGCCGGAGGCGATCGCCGCCACCGGTAGCAGTCCCGAAGTGGGCGTAGCTGGATCGATGGCACCGGGCGACCGGTGCCGGGACGGAGGGAGACCCCCATGACATCGCCGACGCTCACCCGCCCCGAACTGACCGCCGCCGACCGCTGTGACCGGTGCGGAGCAGCAGCTCAGGTACGAGCCATCCTCAGCACGGGTGGCGAACTGCTCTTCTGCGGGCACCACGCCCGCGAGCACGAGGCCAAGCTCAAGGAACTGTCCGCCGACATCCAGCGGTAACAACCCAGACGCGAAAGGCGGCCGGTGCGCACAGGCACCGGCCGCCTTTCTGCATCTCCGGCGACTTTCTGCATCTTGCAGATTGCGTGGCGGAAATCACGGTTCGACTACCGGCAGCAGTGATTTCGGACACGGAACCGGACAGAAAATCAGACAGAATCCAGGACGACTTCGAACGCCACTTCCGCCGCCCCGAGCAGCTTCCCGTCGCCCCCGAGCGCCGAGCTGACGATCCGCGTGCCGCCCACCGCCCGGCTCACCAGGCTGCGGCGGCGCACCTCGGCGCCGACGTGCCGCAGCACCGCCTCCGGCAGCACCGTCAGCAGGTCACCCAGGATCACCAGCTGCGGCCCCAGCAGGTTGACGACGTTGATCAGCCCCAGCGTCAGCCACTCGGCGAACTCCGCAAGCCGCGGCATCGCCGTCTCCGGGGCGCGGCCCAGCTCCCGCAGCTCGAACAGGATCGCCCCGCGCGGGGTGTCCTCGGGCAGCCCGAGCGCCCGGCACAGTGCCGCCTCGCCGACCTCGGTCTCCCAGCAGCCGCTGCTGCCGCAGTAGCAGGGGCGCCCGTCCGGGCGGATGACCATGTGCCCGATCTCGCCGACGTACCCCGAGCCGCCGCGCAGGGCCGAGCCCTCCGCGATCACACCGCCGCCGACGCCGACGTCCGCCGAGATGTACACCACGTCGGACGCGCCGCGGGCCGCCCCGCGCAGGTGCTCGGCGACCGCGCCGAACTCGGCGTCGTTGCCGACCAGGATCGGGATCTGCAGCACGCCGCCGAGCCGGTCGCCGAGCGCGACGTCGGTCCAGCGCAGGTTCGGGGCCTCGTGCACGTGCCCGTCCGCCCGCCGGACCACGCCGGGCACCGACACCCCGGCCGCCACCGGGGTCACGTCGAGGTCGCCGGCCAGGATGGCCGTCGACTCGACGACGTGGGTGATGACCTCTTCGGGCTGCCCCATCCGGCCGCGCAGGTTCCAGCTGTTGCGGCCCAGGATCTGCCCGCCCAGCCCGACCAGGGCGATCGCGACGTGCTCGACCTGCAGGTCGACCGCGAGCACGACCGCCGCGTGCGGCTGGGGCAGGACCAGGAGCGAGGGGCGGCCCGCCCCTCGTCCCGGCCTCGGCACCTTCTCCTCGACGACACCGGCTTCGGCGAGCCCGTCGACGAGGGTCTTGATCGTGCTCCGGTTGAGCCCCAGCTCGGCGGCCAGGGTCGCCCGGGTGCTCGGCCCGCCGACGTGCAGCAGGCGGAGCAGTGTCGTGCGGTTGTGCCGGCGCACCTCGTCCGGTCGAGCAACGGGTGTGCTGGTCACGGGCTTTATCATCCCATGCTGGTTCAGCGCGCCGACGCAGCCGCGCGGCGCCGGGACAGCGCGTCGACCGTGGCGGCGAGGAGCAGGACCAGACCGGTGATGATGTTGACCACCGCGGCCGGCTGCTTGAGCAGGCCCAGGCCGTTGATGACCACGGCGATCACGAGCCCGCCGACCACGGCGTCGGACACGCGGCCCTTGCCGCCGAACAGCGACGTACCGCCGATGACGGCCGAACCGACCGCGAACAGCAGCGTGTTGAGGCCACCGGACTGCGGGCTGACCGAGCCGACCTTCGACGCGGCGACGATGCCGCCGATGGCCGCGATCGCCGAGCCGATGACGAACACGCTCGCCCGGATCTTCGGTACGTCGATACCGGCGCGGCGGGCGGCTTCCTTGTTGCCGCCGACCGCGTAGACGTACCGGCCGTACTTGGTCCGGTTGAGCACGTAGGTCCCGGCCACCAGCAGCACCAGCATGATCGGGATGACGTACGGGACGCCCTCGATCGTGACGACCGCCTTGTTCGGCGAGCGGTTGATCGTCAGCAGCCAGGTGCCGAGCGCCGACAGCACGACGAGCGCGCCGACCTTGACCATCACCAGCGCCGTCGGCTGGACGACCAGGCCGCGCTGGAGCCGCTTGAAGTGGCTGGTCAGCGTGATCACCGCGAACCCGCCGGCCGCGACGAGGAAGAAGATCCAGCTGCCCAGGATGTTCAGGTTGCCGTTGGCGATCTTGTACAGCACGTCCGAGTTGCTGATGCCGATCGTGCCGCCCTCACCGATGAACTGCAGCAGGACGCCCTGCCACACGATGAACAGCGCCAGCGTCACGACGAAGGACGGCATGCCGATCTTCGACACGAGGAAACCGGTGATGCAGCCGATCGCAGTACCGACGCAGATGGCCAGCAGGATCTCGAGCCAGGCGTTGGCCGGGACGCCGATCGCGACGAGCAGCAGGCCGATCAGCGACAGGGCGGCACCCGCCCAGATCCGCTGGTAGGCCGACAGGAGCATGGCCAGGGCCAGCACCGCGATGAACGTGATGAACACGCCGGTGCCCATGTTGCCCAGCAGGTTCCCGTTCTGGACGTAGTGCAGGGCCATCACGGACGCGGCGACACCGGAGGCCACACCGGCGGCGAGGTCGATCTCGCCGAGCAGCAGCACGAACACGATGCCCATCGCGATGATGATGACGCCCGCGCCCTGCGGGAACACGTTGGCGATGTTGGCCAGCGTGAAGAAGTTGTCCGACAGCGCGCTGAACAGGATCACCAGCACGAGCAGGCCGAACAGCGACGGCAGCGCGCCGAGCTCACCGGCCCGCAGGCGGGCGAAGTAGTCGCGGACGGCTTCGCCGGTTGACATCGATGTCGTGTCGATGCCGAAGTCGGAGATCGCCCCGGTGGGGGCCTGGGTCTGCGCGAGCGCTTCGGCGGGGGTGCCGACCTCGTGCTTGGCAGGGGTTTCAGTCATTTCCGGTTCTTTCTTCCCGCTCACAGGACCACGGCTTCGGGCCGGGCCAGGCCGAGGTCACCGGAGCGACCGGCGGTGATCAGTTCCACGACCTGGCCGTGGGTGACGTCCTTCGTGTGCACCTCGGCGACGAGCCGGCCGAGGTAGAGCACGGCGATGCGGTCGGCGACCTCGAACACGTCGGCCATGTTGTGGCTGATCAGCACGACCCCCAGGCCCTGCTCGGCCAGCCGGCGGACCAGGTCGAGCACCTGCCGGGTCTGCGCGACACCGAGGGCGGCGGTCGGCTCGTCGAGCACGACGACCTTGCTGTTCCACAGCACCGACTTCGCGATGGCGACGGTCTGCCGCTGGCCACCGGACAGCGAGGAGACCGGCGTGCGGACCGACTTCACGGTCCGGACCGACAGGGAGGCCAGCGTCTCGCGGGCGGCCTTCTCCATGCTGGCTTCGTCGAGCTTCCAGGAACTGCCGCGCTCGCGGCCGAGGAACATGTTCTGGACGATGTCGAGGTTGTCGGCGAGGGCGAGGTCCTGGTAGACGACCTCGATGCCGAGCTCGGCCGCGTCCTTCGGGCCGCGGATGTGGGCGTCCTGCCCGTTGAACCGCACGGCCCCCGAGTCGTACGGGTGGATGCCGGCGATGCACTTGACGAGGGTCGACTTGCCGGCACCGTTGTCGCCGACCAGTGCGGTCACTTCGCCTGCACGCACGTCGAAGTCCACGTCGTGGAGGACGTGGACCGGGCCGAAGCTCTTGTTCAGGCCCTTGATCTCGAGAATGGGCTCACTCATGGATGGGCTTTCTCCTGGGTGGGGACCGGGCCGGGACGCGCCGTCGGGGTGCGCGTCCCGGCCCGGCTGTTCATGGGGTACTGCGTGGGCTCAGGAGATGCCGAGCGAGGTGCACTTGGCGGCGAGGTCGCCACCGCAGATCTCGGTCGCCTTCACGTAGCCCTGGGTCACGACGGTCTTGACGTCCTTCGCCAGGATCGTCGTCGGGGTCAGCAGCACGGACTTGATGTCGCGGTTGTTCTTCGGGTCGTGCAGCTTGCCGGTCGCGATGGCGTCGGCCGCGGCCTTGTCGCCCTTGGCCAGCGCGGCGGCCAGCTTGGCGCTCGCCTCCGCCTCTTCCTTGATCGGCTTGAAGACGGTCATGTACTGCTCGCCGCGCATGACCGCCATGAGGCCGTCCGCGGTGGCGTCCTGGCCGGTGACCGGGATCTTGCCGTTGAGGCCGTTCTTCTTGAGGATGGTGATGACCGCGCCCGCAAGGCCGTCGTTCGCCGCGACGACGCCGTCGACCTTGCCGCCGTTGGCCTGGAAGATCTGCTCGAACGTCGTGCCGCCGAGCTGGTTGTCCCAGTCGTTGATCGGCTGCTTCTGGATCCGCTTGAGCTTGCCGGAGGAGAACAGCGGCTCGAGGACGGAGTCCTGGCCGTTGGTGAACAGCGTGGCGTTGTTGTCGGTCGGGGCGCCCTCGATCTGGACGACGCCGGCGCCCGGCTTGTCCTTCAGCGCGTCCGCCATGGCCTGGCCCTGGAGCTGGCCGACCTTCTCGTTGTCGAACGAGACGTAGTACTCGGCGCTGCCGCCGAGGCTCGGGCGGTCGTAGTTGATGACCGGGATGCCCGCGGTCTTCGCCTTGGCCTCGACCGCGGCACCGACGGCCGGGTCGGACGGAGCGATGATCAGGACCTTGACGCCGGAGCTGATGAAGCCGTCGGCCAGGGTGGAGAACTTCTGGGCGTCGCCCTGGGCGTTCTGGACGTCGGCCTCGAAGCCCTGCGCCGAGAGGGCGGCCTGCAGCATCGGCTTGTCGAAGGCTTCCCAGCGGGCCGAGCTGGCGGTCTCCGGCAGGATGACGCCGACCTTGCCGCTGGCACCGCCACCGGCGGCCGGGGCGGACGAGGAAGCGGAGTTGCTCCCCGTGCCCCCGCTGTTCGAACTGTTGGTACCGCAGGCGGTCAGCACCAGGCCGGCGCTCACCGTCGCGGCGAGGAGGGTAAGGGTTCTGCTGCGCATCCTCGTTCCTTCCGGATCCAAGCATTGGTGACGAGTGGCCGTCGGCGTGTGCTTCGGGCCAGCGAGGCGGCGATCCGGGGAGGCCCGGCGCACCGTCGCGCATATGTTGTGGGCGACAACATATGCCGCTGAGCGGCTGCGGGGAAGATAGCTGGATCGATTAAATGACACCAATTGGACACGGTTCGGCAACACGGGCTGAACCTCGCCCGGAAAGAGTAGATCCGCTGACGATGTGATCGCCAGCACTCACGGTTAGTTACATCGAGGTTTCATCGAGCCGTGACGTTGGGCCGGTCGTGTGCACCGAGCGCAACCCGTGGCGAATCCACGGGGTGGCGGCGGGATCGGTCGCCGACTTGCGAACTTCGGGCGAAGAGGTGCCCGAACGGCCATTCCGCGGGGAACGGACGGGCGGCCCCCTGGTGACAGCGTGATACGCAGCGTCACAAGCCCGGCGGTGCGGTGATTCCGCCCTCCCGGGGACGGACGGTGATCGCCGGAACTTCAGCCTCCCGGGCGACAGCGCGCCGCCCGAGGCCTCACCAGGACCGCAGCGTCACGATCCGTTCTTCGAGCTGCTCGACGGTCGCCATCGCGGTCACCGGGCCGCCGCACACGCGCCGCAGCTCGTTGTGGATCGCGCCGTGCGGCTTCTTCGTGCGGTGGTGGTACATGCCCACCAGCGCGTTCAGTTCCTTGCGCAACGCGCCGAGCCGCTCGCTGACCGACTGGGGCCGGGCCGCCGGCGGCGGGGCCTCCTCCTTGGCCGGCTTGCGGCGCTTCTCGTCCGCGATCTGCTCTTCCTGCCGCTTTCGCAGCAGCGCGCGGACCTGGTCCGGCTCCAGCAGGCCCGGCAGGCCCAGGTACTCCTGCTCCTCGTCCGAGCCCGAGAACACCGCCGTGCCGAACGAGTTGCCGTCGTAGATGACCTGGTCGAGCTCGGCCGAGGCGCCCAGCGACGTGAACGCTTTCTCCTCCTCGCCCGGCTCGTCCTCGGTGCGGTTGGCCTGGGCCAGGAGCTCGTCCTCCCAGCCCTCCTTCTCGCGGTGCGGCTTGCCGAGGACGTGGTCGCGCTGCGCCTCCAGCTCGCTGGCCAGCTCCAGCAGCACCGGCACCGACGGCAGGAACACGCTCGCCGTCTCGCCCTTCTTCCGCGCTCGCACGTACCGGCCGATCGCCTGGGCGAAGAACAGCGGCGTCGACGCGCTCGTCGCGTACACGCCCACCGCCAGCCGCGGGACGTCGACGCCTTCGGAAACCATCCGGACCGCCACGATCCAGCGCTCGTTCGTCTCGGAGAACTCCTTGATCCGGCCCGAGGCCTTCGGGTCGTCCGAGAGCACCAGCGTCGGCATCTCCCCCGAGATGCGCTCCAGGATCTTCGCGTACGCCCGCGCCGACTCCTGGTCCGTCGCGATGACCAGGCCGCCCGCGTCCGGCACGCTCTGGCGGACCTGCGACAGCCGTGTGTCGGCCGCCTGCAGCACCGCCGGGATCCACTCGCCCGCCGGGTCGAGCGCCGTGCGCCACGCCCGGGCGTTCTGTTCCGCCGTCAGCGGCTCGCCGAGCCGCGCGGTGAACTCCTCCCCCGCGCTGGTGCGCCAGGAGGCCTCACCCGAGTACGCCAGGAAGACGACCGGCCGGACCACGCCGTCGGCCAGCGCGTCCGCGTAGCCGTACGCGTGGTCGGCCTTGCTGCGCTGGAAGCCGCCGGCGTCCGGCTCGTAGGTGACGAACGGGATGGCCGAGTCGTCGGACCGGAAAGGCGTCCCGGTCAGCGACAGGCGCCGCACCGCCGGGGTGAAGGCCTCGCGGATCGCGTCACCCCAGCTCTTCGCGTCGCCGCCGTGGTGGATCTCGTCGAGGATGACCAGCGTCTTGCGGTTCTCCGTGCGCACCCGGTGCAGCGTCGGGTGCGCCGCGACCTGCGCGTACGTCAGCGCGACCCCGTTGTAGTCCGACGACGTGACGCCGGTGCCGTTGCGAAAGTTCGAGTCGATGGCGATGCCGGCGGCCGCGGCCGAAGCCGCCCACTGGTGCTTGAGGTGCTCGGTCGGCGTGACGATGGTGATCGCCTCGACCGTGCGGTCGCTCAGCAGTTCCGCGGCGATCCGCAGGCCGAACACCGTCTTGCCGGCGCCGGGCGTCGCCACCGCGAGGAAGTCCTTCGGCTTCCGCGTCAGGTACTTGGTGAGCGCCCGCCGCTGCCACGCCCGCAGCGGGCGCGCGGTCGAGTCCTTCTCCGCGGGAGGCGCCCCGAGCTGCGTCTCCGTCATGCCGGTCCTCCCCCTCGCTCATGCCGTTGACGTGCGAAAACCCTCACTGTGGTACCGACTGCTGTGTCGGAGACTTCGGTGAGGGCACTGGAGCGAGTCTACCGGCCGGGTCCGACAGTTCCGGGCACCGGCACGGGTGATGTCCCCCGACACGCCCGGCCGCAGGGGGTGTGACGAGCCAAATCAGCACGGATGGACCATGCTGGACACGTCATGGGTGAGGTGCAGCCGTCCGGAGCGACGAAGGTGGCCCGCAAGGGGCCGTGGCGCCTGCTCACGCGCACGTTCGCCAAGGCGTGGGAGGGCAACATCTTCTCCGAGGCCGCCGAGGCGGCCTTCTGGCAGACGCTGTCGCTGCCCCCGCTCCTGCTCGGCCTGCTGGGTTCGCTCGGGTTCGTCGGCGAGTGGTTCGGCGCCGGCGTCGTCACCGCCGTGCACGACCGCATCATCGGCTTCTGCCGGACGGTCTTCAGCACGAACGCCGTCCAGGACATCATCGAACCGACCGTGAACAGCATCCTCACCGTCGGCAAGGGCGAGATCGTCTCGGTCGGCTTCCTGATCTCGCTGTGGGCCGGTTCGTCGGCGATGTCGTCGTTCGTCGACGCGATCACCGTCGCGCACGACCAATACGGCGTCCGCAACGACGTCTGGCAGCGGATCTTCGCGCTCCTGCTGTACCTGTGCGGCCTGGTGATCCTGGTCGTCGGGCTGCCGCTGCTGGCAATCGGCCCCGACCTGCTGCCGGAGTTCTTCCCGCTGGCCTGGCGCCCGACCGTGACGTCGTGGGTGAGCGCGCTCTACTTCCCCACCCTCGGCGTGATGATCACCCTCGCGCTGACCACGCTGTACAAGCTCGCGCTGCCGCGGAAACTGCCGTGGCACCGCGGGCTGCCCGGCGCCGTGCTCGCCATGGTCGTGTTCCTGCTGTCCTCGGTCGGCCTGCGCGTCTACCTGAACTGGATCACCAAGACCGGCTACACCTACGGCGCGCTGGCCGCGCCGATCGCCTTCCTGCTGCTGATGTTCTTCATCGGGCTGGCCGTGGTCGGCGGCGCGTACTTCAACAGCGCGATCCAGGAACTGTGGCCGGCGAAGGCGACCCGGCGGCAGCGGCGGAAGTGGCGGCGGCTGGAGATGGAACGCGCCTCCGAGCGGCTGCGCTCGGAGGACGGCCGCAAGCTGTGGGACCGCACGACCACGCCGCTGAAGCGCCCGCACGCCGAAGACGTCACCACCAACGGCAGCGAGCCGGAGCCGTCCGAAGAGGACACCCCCTCACCCAGCGCACCCGAACCGGCACCCAGCGCTGCTCAGGGTCGCGGGTCCACCGAAGGGACGACCCGGAATCCACCCCCAGGCTGAGTCGCTCCTCAGGTCGGACATGGGACGCTGCCCCCGTCACTGACGCAGGCGTCGGTCGCCGCGTCATTCCCGAGGGGGTTTCCAAGTCATGTCCGTGCTGGCCAGGCTGAGCCTGCGCAACCGGAGCCTGATCGGCCTGCTCGCGCTGGTGGTCGTCGGCTTCGGCGCCTTCGCGCTGCCGCAGCTCAAGCAGCAGCTCTTCCCGTCCCTGCAGTTCCCGCAGGCGCAGATCGTCACCGCGTACCCGGGTGCGTCGCCGGACGCGGTCGACCGGCAGGTCTCCGAGCCCCTCGAAGGCGGGCTCCAGGGGCTGAAGGGCCTCGAGCAGATCACTTCGACGTCGTCGGACGGCGTCTCGCGGGTCGTCGCGCAGTTCGAGTTCGGCACCGACATCGACGCCGCCGTCTCGCAGATCCAGCAGGTGGTGAACCAGGTCCGGCCGCGGCTGCCGCAGAACAGCGAGCCCGCCGTGTCCGCGGGCAGCACCGACGACCTGCCGGTCGTGCTGGTCGCCGCGGGCACCACCGGGGACCCGCAGGCCCTCGCGCCCGCGCTGACCGACCAGGTCGCACCGGAGCTGCGGAAGATCGACGGCGTCCGCACGGTCACCGTCACCGGCGTGCAGCAGCCGCGCGTGACGATCACGCTCGACTACGCGAAGCTCGCGGCGGCCGGGGTCGACCCGGCGTCGATCGCGACCACGCTGCAGACGGCCGGGGCCGCGGTGCCGGCCGGAACGCTGACCGAGAACGGCAAGACGCTGTCGGTCCAGATCGGCGGCGGGCAGACCACTGTGGACACGATCCGCAACCTCTACCTCACGCCGAGCGCGGCCGCGGGAGCCGGCCGCACGCCGGCGCGCGGGCCGGTGAAGCTCGGTGACGTCGCCGACGTCCAGGCCGGGTTCGCGCCGCCGACGTCGATCACGCGCACCAACGGCAAGCCCAGCCTCGGCCTGTCGGTCACCATGGTGGAGAACGGGAACGCCGTCGCCATCTCCGACGCCGTCCGCGACAAGCTGCCGGACCTGGCGAAGAAGACCGGCGCCGAGATGAGCGTCGTGTTCGACCAGGGCACCCCGGTGAAGGACGCGATCAGCGGCCTGACCACCGAAGGCCTGCTGGGCCTGGCGTTCGCCGTCGTCGTCATCCTGCTGTTCCTGCTGTCGGTGCGCTCGACGCTGGTGACCGCGGTGTCGATCCCGCTGTCGGTGGTCGTCGCGCTGCTGGCGCTGTGGACCGGCGACCTGTCGCTCAACCTGCTCACCCTCGGCGCGCTGACCATCGCGATCGGCCGGGTGGTCGACGACTCGATCGTCGTGCTGGAGAACATCAAACGGCACCTGGCCTACGGCGAGGAGAAGGACCGCGCGGTGCTCGACGGCGTCCGCGAGGTGGCCGGCGCGGTGACGTCGTCCACGCTGACGACGGTCGCGGTGTTCCTGCCGATCGCGTTCGTCGGCGGGTTCGTCGGCGAGCTCTTCTCGCCCTTCGCGATCACCGTGACGGTGGCGCTGCTGGCGTCGCTGCTCGTCTCGCTGACCGTGGTTCCCGTGCTGGCGTACTGGTTCCTGAAGCGGCCCGCGGTCCCGGCGGACGCCCTCGAGGCCGAACGCGCTCGCGAAGCCGCCGTCGAGAAGGAACGCCGCAGCATCCTGCAGCGCGCGTACCTGCCGGTGATCCGGTTCGCGACCCGGCGGCGGCTGACCGTCGTGCTGCTGGCCCTGCTGATCTTCGCGGGCACGGTCGGGCTCGCGACGCGGCTGAACACGAACTTCCTCGACCAGTCCGGCGGCACCACGCTGAACATGACGCAGAAACTGCCCGCCGGCACCAGCGTCGAGGCGAAGGAGAAGGCGGCCACGGCCGTCGAGCAGGCCCTCGCGGCCGAGCCCGCGGTGCAGACCTACCAGGTCAGCATCGGTGGTGGCGGGGCGTTCGGCTTCGGCGGCGGGACCAACACGAGCATCTCGGTCACCGTGGCCAAGGACACCGACCTCGACGCGCTGTCGGACCGGCTGCGGTCGAAGCTGACGTCCCGGCCCGAGCTGGGCGAGATCAAGATCGGCGCGGACGCGTCCGGGTTCAACTCCGACCAGGTCTCGGTGACGGTGACCGCGCCGTCGGAGGCCGCGCTGAAGCCGGCGTCCGACCAGGTGGTGCAGGCGCTGCGCGGGGTGTCCGGGCTGAGCGAGGTGTCGAGCGACCTGAGCGTCGGCTCGCCGCGGGTGCAGGTCGAGGTGGACGACGCCGCGGCCGCCGCGCGCGGGCTGTCGGCGAGCAGCATCGGGCAGATCGCCAACCAGGCGATCGCCGGGCGCACGGTGACGCAGCTGCCGGTCGGCGGGCAGCGCACGGACATCGTCCTGCGCGCCGGCACGGCTCCGGTCACGGTCGACCAGGTCCGCGGCCTGCCTATCCCGGGCCCGGGCGGCGTCGTCCGGCTGGACGAGGTGGCTCGCGTGTCCACTGTGGACGGCCCGGCGTCGGTGCACCGCACCGGCGGCGACCTGAGCACCACGGTGACCGCGAAGAACACCGGGGACGACCTGACGAAGACGACGGCGGACATCAAGTCCAAGCTGGACGGTCTGACCTTCACCGGCGGGGCGGCGTACTCGCTCGGCGGCGTCAGCCAGGACCAGCAGGAGGCGTTCTCGAACCTGTTCCTGGCGCTGCTGGCGGCCATCGCGATCGTGTTCCTGATCATGGTGGCGACGTTCCGGAGCCTGATCCAGCCGCTGATCCTGCTCGTGTCGATCCCGTTCGCGGCGACCGGCGCGATCGGGCTGTTGCTGGCCACCGGCACCGCGCTCGGCCTGCCGGCCCTGATCGGGATGCTGATGCTGGTCGGCATCGTCGTCACCAACGCGATCGTGCTGATCGACCTGATCAACCAGTACCGGGCGGAGGGGATGAGCGTCGCGGACGCGGTCACCGAAGGCGGCCGGCGCCGGCTGCGCCCGATCCTGATGACCGCGGCGGCGACCATCTTCGCGCTGGTCCCGATGGCGCTGGGCATCACCGGCCAGGGCGGGTTCATCGGCCAGCCCCTGGCGATCGTGGTGATCGGCGGCCTGGTCAGCTCCACCCTTCTGACCCTGGTCCTGGTCCCGACCCTCTACACGATGGTCGAGACCCGCAAGGAACGCCGTCGCGCCCGCCGCGAAGCCCGCCGAACCCCGGCCCAGGCCCCGGACTCGGAGTCCCTCAACCCGGAACTCGCGTGATCAGAACGCCGACACGCGTGATTTGAGGGTCGACACGCGTGATTTGAAGGACGACACGCTGGGTCCCAGGCGGGCCCGGCGTGTCGTCGCTTCAATCACGTGTGTCGACTCCTCAATCACGCGAGTTGACTCCTCAATCACGCGTGTTGACTCTTCCGTTACTGGCGGAAGCGGTAGGTCTTGCTGTCCCAGAGGATGCAGATGCTGGGGGCCATGACCACTACGCGGAGCGTGTTGTCGCGCTCGTCGAAGTCGATGCCTTCGACCTCGAACGAGCCCGAGCAGCCGCTGCGGAGCGGGAGCTGGCCGAGCGAGGTGACGTGGGCGGTGACGTCCGAGCCGTTCGGGACCGAAGCCAGGTCGACCTGGAGGAGCGGCTTCGTGGTGCCGAAGAGGCTGCCGTCCGGGTCGTCGGACGCGCAGAGCAGGCGGGTCGCGGTCTGGAAGTCGCAGCCCTGGACGTCGCGGACCGCGTGGTCCAGGCGGATCGTGCCGGCCATCGGCAGGTTCTGCGCCGGGTTCGTGGCCACCACCCCCGGCATCGGGTGCACCAGGAGCCGGGTCATCGTGCCCCACTCCCCCGCCACCAGCCAGCGCGCGTCGGGTGACACCGCGGCGAAGGAGTTGTTGTTCGCCTCCCACGACTCGAGGCTGTGCTTGTAGTCGGCCCAGGAGCCGTCCGGGGCCTGGACGCGGAACAGCTTCGCGCCGCGGTCGTCACGCTGGTAGGGCTCGACGTACCAGCCCTGGGCCGAGCCCGGGTCGCCGACGTGGTTCCAGCCCTGGGCGTTCAGGTCGGCCGGGATGGTGCCGATCCCGGTGTAGCGGATCGTCGTCCCCGAGGGACGCACGATCGTCGCGAGGCCCTGGCTCTCGTCGAGGGCCCGGGCGTTGTCGGAGCCGACCTCCGTCCAGCCCGTGACGGCCTGGGCCAGCGCCGGCGAGACCACGGCGAGCAAGGCGGCGAGGGTGAGCACGATCCCGGTTCTGCGCATGTGCGACTCCGGTGGGTGAGGGGACCTGGCCCACCGGATTTACCAGGCCGCCCGCACCCGGCACACCCGCCGAATGAAGGTTTTTCACGTTTGTTCGACGATTTGTCTCATTCCGGACAGCAGAAGACCCCGGCGGGTGCACCCCGCCGGGGACCTCGCGCCGGGATCAGTTCCCCGGACGGAGACTGTCGTAGATCTCCTTGCAGGCCGGGCAGACCGGCGACCCGGGCTTCGGCGACTTCGTCACCGGGAAGACCTCGCCGCACAGCGCCACCACGTGAGTGCCCATGACCGCGCTCTCGGCGATCTTGTTCTTCTTCACGTAGTGGAACATCTTCGGCGAGTCGTCGTCGGTGGTGTCCGTGCCCTCGGGCGTGGTTTCCGGCTTCGTCAGCGTCTCGGTGCTCACCCGGCCATTGTGCCCGAGTCCCCGCGCGAAGGGTCTCCGGCCTGGCAGGATCCCCGGCATGTTCCAGAAGGTGCTCGCGACGTTCGGCTCGGGCGGGGCGAAGATCGACGCCCGCCTGCTCGACCGCACCGCCGCCCCCGGCCGCCCGCTCCACGGGGAAGTCCTGCTGCTCGGCGGCGAAGTCGACCAGGAGATCAAGGGGCTCGCGGTGACGCTGCTGGCCCGCGTCCAGACCCCCGGCGGCAAGACCGACGACCTCCCCTTCGGCACCCAGCAGCTGGTCGGCAGCGAGGTCATCCGGGCCGGCCAGCAGGTCCGCGTGCCGTTCGAGGTGCCACTGCCCTGGGAAACGCCGGTGACCAGCGTCTACGCCAAGCCGCTGACCGGCATGGCGGTCGGGGTCCGGGCCGAGCTCGACCTCGCCGCCGCGGTCAGCGACCCCTTCGACGCCGACGCCGTCGCCGTCGAGCCGCTCCCGGCGCAGAAGCGGATCCTCGACGCGCTGAGCCGGCTCGGCTTCACCTTCCGCGAAGCCGTCCTCGAGCCGGGCCGGGTCGACGGCGCCCGCCAGCAGCTGCCGTTCTTCCAGGAGATCCGCTTCACGCCCTCGCCGCGCTTCGCGACCATCTTCTCCCAGGTCGCGGTCACCTTCCTGACCTCGGCCGAGCGCACCGACGTCGTGCTCGAGGTCACCAAGCGGGTCCGGGTGAGCAAGACCGGCGGGTTCGGCGGCCGCGGCCAGGACTTCCTCGGGATGTTCACCATGAAGCCGGACGTCAACTGGGAGAAGCAGCTCGAGGACTGGCTCGACCTCCTCGCCCGGCCACGCGGGATCTTCGACTGATGCGCTGGTCCGAAGCGGTCGCCACGCTCGGCGGCACGTCCGACGCCTGGCCGCGGCTCGAAGCGCGCTACGCCGAGCCGCACCGCCGCTACCACACGCTCGCGCACGCGGCCGCCGTCGCGCGTGACTCCGCGTGCCTGGCCGAAGGCCTCGGCGACACCGAACGCGCCATCGTCGCCGTCGCGGCCTGGACGCACGACGTCGTGTACGACGCGAAGCCCGGCGAAGACGAACGCGCGAGCGCCGCCTGGGCGCGCGAAGCCCTGGCGGGAGTCGCCGAAGCGCACGTCGAGCGCGTCGAAGGCCTGATCCTCGCCACGATCGGGCACGACGCGCCGCCGGACGACCTCCTGGCCACCGCCCTCCTCGACGCCGACCTCGCCGTCCTCGGCGCGCCCGAAGAGCAGTACGCGGCGTACGCCCGCGGAGTGCGCGAGGAGTACGCGAAGTACCCCGACGACGTCTGGCGCGAAGGCCGCATCGCCGTCCTGGAGCGCCTGCTCGGGCGCGAGCTCTACCGCAGCGAAACCGCGCGGGCACGCTGGGCGAGCGCCGCCGCGAAGAACCTGACCGCCGAGCTGACCCACTGGCGCGGCGAGCGGACCGATCACCGATGATGGTCCCTCGTGACTACCGCACTCTCGCTGCACGAAGAGGTCGCCTCGGCGCTGCGTGACGGGCACCCCGTCGTCGCGCTGGAGAGCACCATCCTGTCCCACGGCCTCCCCGCCGGCCGCAACCTCGACGTCGCCCGCCGCCTCGAAGGCGTGGTCCGCGACGGCGGCGCCGTCCCGGCCACCATCGCGGTGCTCGACGGGCGGGTCGTCGTCGGCCTGTCCCCCGCCGAGCTCGAGCGCGTCTGCGCGCCGGACGCCGGCCTGGACAAGCTCTCGCTGCGCGACCTCGGCCCGGCTGTCGGCCTCGGCCGCTCGGGCGCGACGACCGTGGCGAGCACGTCGGCGCTGGCCGCCGCGGCCGGGATCGGGATGTTCGCCACCGGCGGGCTCGGCGGCGTGCACGTCGGTGCCGCGCAGTCGTGGGACGTCTCGGCGGACCTCGGCGTGCTGGCGAAGGTGCCGACCGTGGTCGTCTGCTCCGGCGTGAAGTCGGTGCTGGACATCCCGGCCACCCTGGAAGTGCTGGAGACGAACTCGGTGCCGGTGCTGGGCTACCGCACCGACGACTTCCCGGCGTTCTACCTGCGCTCGTCCGGGCACCAGGTCGGCTGGCGGGTCGACGACCCGAAGCAGGCCGCCGCCGTGATCGACGCGCACCGCGCGTACGCGAATTCCGGTGTGCTGCTGGCGAATCCGATCCCCGAAGCGTCCGAAATGGACAAGGAGCTGCACGACCGGCTGCTCGCCGAGGGCCTCGCGCTCGTCGAGGAGCAGGGCGTGCACGGCGCCGGCGTCACGCCGGTGCTGCTGGAGCACTTCCACACCGCGAGCGGCGGCGTGAGCATCGACGCGAACGAGGCGCTGGTGCTGAACAACGCCAAGCTGGCCACCGAAGTCGCGGTGGCGCTGGCATGAGCGGGATCGTAGTGGTCGGCGACGCGGCCCTGGACGTGATCGCCCGGCACGACAAGCCGTTGCCGCACGGGGGCGACGCGCGCGCGAAGATCCGGTTCACCGGCGGCGGCTCGGGCGCCAACACGGCGCTGTGGCTGCGGCACCTCGGCGCGGAGACGACGCTGCTCGCGCGGATCGGCGACGACCCGGGCGGCCGGCTCATCCGGGCCGAGCTGGAGGCGGCGGGCGTGCGGTGCGCGTTCTCCGTCGACCCCGAGGCGCCCACCTGCTGCGTCGTGGTCATGGTCGACGGGTCCGGGCAGCGGAGCATGCTGGCCGACCGCGGCGCGAACCAGCGCTTCGCGCCCGAAGACGTCACGCCCGAGGCCCTCGAAGGGGCGCGCCACCTGCACCTGTCCGGGTACGTGCTGCTCGACCCGCCGTCGCGCGCGGCCGGGCTCGCGGCGCTGGCGGCGGCGAAGGAGGCCGGGCTGACCACGTCGGTCGACCCCCAGGCCGCCGCGCACATCACCGACCCGGCCGCGTTCCTGGCCGACGTCCGCGGGGTCGACCTGCTGCTGCCGAACACCGAGGAGCTGGTCGCGCTGACCGGTTCGGCCGACCCGGTGTCGGCGAAGGAGCTGCTCGGCGCGGTCGGCGCGGTGGTGGTCACCGCCGGGCTCGACGGCGCCAGCTGGGTCGACGCCGAGGGCGTCACGAGCGTGCCGGCGGTCGAGGCGGAGTGCCTCGACTCGACCGGCGCGGGCGACGCCTTCGACGCGGGCGTGCTCACCGGCTGGCTGGCCGGGGAGTCCACTGTGGACGTCCTGCGGCACGGCACGCGGCTGGGCGCGCTGGCCGTCGGGAAGGTCGGCCCGCAGCCCGGGTAGGACCTGTCCGGCATCGCCGCGGTCCAGGCGATCACGGCGTGCCGGGGAGGGGCGGCGCCCGGTGTCAGGTGTCCGTCCCGCCGCCCTGCGCCCGGTTCCGCTTCCACTGCGACCACAGCACGTCGCCGAAGTTCTGCCACTTTTCGAATCGCTCGTCCGGGCTCGCCGCGGCCGAGGGGTCGAACGTGCCGATGCGGGCCGCCGGGCCGTCGGTCCGCGGCGGGACGGCGGCCTGGCGCTGGAGTTCGTCCCGGAACTCCACCCAGATCTCCTTGGCCGCCGCCTTCATGTCGTTCTCCACGCCGTCGAACGCCCGCCACACCTCGGCGAGGCAGTTCCCCGAGGAGAACGGCTGCACGAAGGCCATCTGCAGGTCGAGCCAGCCGACGTTGCCGCCGAACATGGTGTCCATGGCCCCGTTCAGGTTCCGGTTCAGCCACGAGCCGGACAGCCCGGCGGCCGGGACGGCGATCGCGCGCACGCTCGCCGCCCGGCCCGCCAGCGAGGGCTCGCTCGAGTAGAAGGCGGCCACCAGATCCCGGAGCTCGATCAGATCCGTGGCCCGCTGGGCCGCCGCGACCGCGATGAGCTTGTCCTTGACCAGCGCGGTCACGGTCCGCCGCACCTTCGACTCGGCGGCGGCGGTCCGGCTCATCAACAACCTGTCGATGGCGTCGGGGATTTCCGGCAGGACGGTTTTGTAGGCGTTCGTGTAGTAGACGAGTCCCTCGGCTGCTTTCAGGGCCCCGCTCCAGACTTCGCCCGGCACGCGGGGCTGGGCGGCGCGGAGGCGGTCGGCCACTTCGGCGCCGTAGGCCGCGCCGGCGCCGGCCTGGCTCCTCCCGCCACCGCAGGCCACGAACTTGAACGCGGTGTCCTTCTGCACCTGCCGCCGGTCGTCGGAGGCCTCGGAGACGAAGTCGGCCGGAGTGAGTCCGCCCAGCTTCGCCCGGTTGCCGTGGCCGTAGAAGACCGAGGCTTCGGTGGTGGGTGCCGGCGGGAAGACCCAGGAGCCGTCCCACTGGTGCTTCCCACCCGCCCCGGCGGCCCCCTTGGCGGTCAGCGACTCCTCGATCTCGTCGACCTCGGCGTCCCCCACCATGTTGTGCACGCCTTCGCCGAAGGGGTTGGGCATCCGCACCATCAGCCGCTGCACGGGCACCGCCGGCCCGGTCCGCCCGAGCATCGCCACCACGGCCTGGTTCCCGGCGAGCCGTTGCCAGCCCAGGAGCGGGTGGCCGGGCGCTTGACCAGGAGCACGGACGGGACGCTTGGCCACGCGTTCGGGCTGGGGTTCGGCGTGTTTTTCCACGGCGCACCGGCTTTCCGACCGGGAGGCGGACTTGCCGCCTGTGTACGACCGGACACTACCCGTGACGGCGGGCCTTCCGGCAGTTCCGCACGGGCACGGATCACTGCCCGTCAGGCCGCCCGTGCCGAACCCCCGGCGCGCCATCCCTAGCCGTCGATCACCCGGTGACTGGTGCTTTCGATCGCCTTCGCTTCGCGCTGGTAGGTGTTGACCTTCTCGGACTTGCGGGGCGGGCGGTCGTTGGCGATCAGGACCGCCACCCACGGCAGCGGCACCGAGATCGCCAGGAACCCCAGCGCGAGCCACCAGGTGTGGTAGGTCAGCCCGGCGAGGATCAGGCACGGGATCCGGCAGGCCATCATGATCACGTACTTGCGCTTGCGGGCGGCGAACTGCTCTTCGTACGACGGGGCCGCCCCGGTGATCAGCACCGGGTCCGAGTCCTTGGCGGGCGTGGTCACTGCACCACCTCCGCCTCCATCGTCCCACTTGTGCGGTTCATGCGACACCGGGGTGACGCATCTTGCTCAGGGCGGCGAGGACGAGGGTTTCGATGCCGGTGCGCAGGGTCGGGTGCAGCACCGGGGCGAACCGCGGCGAGTGGTTGGACGGGATGTCGCGCTCGAACCGGCCCTCGGTCATCGCCGTGATCACCGTCTGCGGGTCGAAGCCGCCGACCAGCCAGAACACCGACGGGACGCCGGCCGCCCGGCCGAACTCGCTGAAGTCCTCGCTGCCGGTGATCAGCGGCGCCGGCAGCACGACGTCGGCGCCGAAGTGGCCGCGGAAGACCTCGGTGAGGGCCTCGTTGGCGGCCTCGTCGTTCTCCGTGATCGGGTAGGCGCCTGACCGCTCGATCTCCGGTGGCTTCGGCGCGCCGGCCGTGGCGGCCTCGCCGTGCACGATCCGCTCGACCGCGGCCAGCACCCGCTCGCGCACGGCCTGGTCGAACGACCGGACGTTGACCTCCAGGACGGCGTCGTCGGCGATCACGTTGCTCGCGGTGCCCACGTGCAGCGAGCCGACGGTGACCACGGCCGAGTCGGTGGCGGCGATCTCGCGGGAGACGATCGTCTGCAGCTTGAGCACCACGGACGCGGCCAGCACGGCCGGGTCGACGGTGGTTTCCGGGCGCGAGCCGTGCCCGCCGCGGCCGTGCAGGGTGACGCGCAGCGTGTCGGTGGCGGCCATGATCACGCCGGGCCGGGTGAGCACCCAGCCGGCCGGGCCGGGCACCAGGTGCTGCCCGAACACGACGTCGGGCCGGCCGGCGATGTCGAAGAGGCCGTCGCGGACCATCGCCGACGCGCCGCCCGCGCCCTCCTCCCCCGGCTGGAACACCACCAGCAGCGTGCCGGACCAGGTGTCGCGGCCCTTCGCGAGCAGCGCGGCGGCGCCGGAGAGCCAGGTGGCGTGCATGTCGTGGCCGCAGGCGTGCATGACCGGGACGTCGGTGCCGTGTTCGTCGGTGGCGCGGGCGGTGCTGGCGTAGGACAGCCCGGTCTTCTCCTCGACCGGCAGCGCGTCGATGTCGGCACGCAGCTGCACCACCGGCCCCTCGCCGTTGCGCAGCACGCCCAGCACCCCGGTGCCGGCGATGCCGGTGTGCACCTCGTAGCCGTCGCGCTCCAGCCGCCGGGCCAGCTCGGCCGCCGTCCGGGTCTCGGCGAAGGACAGCTCCGGGTGCCGGTGGAAGTCGATGTACAGCGCTTCGAGCTCGGGCAGCGCCGCGTCGAGCGGGGCGAGGACGCGTTCAGGGGTCACGGGGGCCATCGTGGCAGCATTACCCACCGTGAGCACGCGAAGTGAGTTGCCCGACCTGTCCGACGACGTCTGCGCGCGGCTGCGCGAGGCCTTCCGGCGCACCTCCTACGACGCCGACGGCGTGGTCGACGCCCTCGGCGGGGCCGCGCACGCGGCGCTGGGCCGCGGCGAGCCGGTGCCCGCCGAGCGCGCGAGCCGGGACGCCGGTGACCTCGGGACCCTGATCCGGCTGTTCCTGCTGGGCGGCACCGAGCCGGAGACCGCGGTCAAGGCCGCCTTCGCGCCGCTTTCACCCGAAGACGCCGTCTCCGCCGGGGTGCTGGCGCCGGTCGCGGACGGCTACCGGGCCGCGCTGGACATCCGGCCGCACGGCGACGAAGAGGGTTCGTGGTGGGTCGTGTCGGACCTCGACGCCGACCTGCTGGGCCACACCGTGCCCGAGGACCACGTGCTCGGCGTCGGCCACGCGTCGCTGTCGCTGATCCGCGCGACGAGCCGCCGCCCGGTGGGCACCCTGCTCGACCTGGGCACCGGCAACGGCGTCCAGGCGCTGCACGCGACCCGGCACGCCGAGCGCGTCACCGCCACCGACGTCTCCGCGCGGGCCCTCGCCCTGGCCGCGGCGACCTTCCGGCTGAACGAGCTGGACGTCGAGCTCGTCCGCGGCGAGTGGTTCGCGCCGGTCGCGCGGCGGAAGTTCGACCAGGTCGTCTGCAATCCGCCGTTCGTGGTCGGCCCAGCGCGGGTGGACTACACCTACCGCGACTCCGGGCTGGCCGGCGACGACGCGAGCGCGCTGGTCGTGCGGCAGCTGCCCGGGTTCCTGAACGACGGCGGCACCGGCCACCTGCTGGCGTCCTGGTTGCACACCGGCAAGGAGGACTGGTCCGATCGGGTGAGCCGCTGGCTGCCCGCCGAGACCGACGCCTGGTTCGTGCAGCGCGACGTCGCCGATCCGGCGCTCTACGTGGGCACGTGGCTGCGGGACGCGGGTCTGGACCCGCGGTCGCCCGAGGGCCGGGCGAAGGCGGCGGCGTGGCTCGATTGGTTCGCCGCCAACGACGTCCGGGGCATCGGCTTCGGGTTCGTCACGCTGCGGCGGGCGTCGGGGCGGACACCGACCGTGGTCTGCGAAGACCTGCGGCAGGCCTACGACGACCCGCTGGGCCCGGAAGCGGCCGGGTGGCTGGACCGCGTGGAATGGCTGCGCGAGTCGGGTGATTCCTTACTGGATGTCCGGTTTGTGGTGCCGGACACGGTTTTGCTCGAAAGCGTCGAGGAACCCGGCGACGAGGGCTGGGCGACGACCGTCCGGCGGCTGCACCGCACCGACGGGCCGGGCTGGCAGCACGAGGTGGACGAACTCGCCACGCGGCTGCTGGCGGGCTGCCGCGGCGCGCTGCCGCTGGAGGACCTGATCGAGCTCCTCGCGGCCGCGCAAGGCCTGTCGTCGGAGGAACTCGCGGCCGCCGCGCTGCCCGTCGTCCGGGAGCTCGTCCGGCACGGGATGCTCGTCCCGGCGGGCCGGTGAGGGCGGTCGCGGCCCGCGTCACGCGGGCGGACGTGACGGTGGACGGCGAAGTCGTCGGCGCGATCGGCGAACCGGGTTTGCTTGTGCTGCTGGGAATTCACGTCGACGACGATCCGGCGAAGGCCGCCACGATGGCGCGCAAACTGCACGAACTGCGGCTGTTGCGCGACGAGGAATCATGCGCCACGGCGAATGCCCCGCTGCTCGTGGTGAGCCAGTTCACGCTCTACGGCGACACGAAGAAAGGGCGGCGGCCGTCGTGGACGCAGGCGGCCCGGCCGGAGGTCGCCGAGCCGTTGGTGGACGCCGTCGTGGCCGAGCTGCGCGGCCGCGGCGCCACCGTGGCGACCGGGCGGTTCGGGGCGATGATGGCGGTGTCGAGCGTGAACGACGGTCCGTTCACGGTTGTCGTAGAGGTCTAGACCACTGCGATCCGGTTCGGTTTCCGGCCGGATTCATATGGAATTCTCAGGTTTACCGGTCACGGAACGTTCTCAGCAAAAGCTCAGCCTTGATTGAGCAACCGGATCGCTCCGGCAGCCGTCTTCTTCTATGACGAGCCGGGAACGTTTTGGGAACCCGGAGCGTTGTGCCAGATGTCCAGCCAAGCCGGCCGGACCGGCGTACCGGGTTCCACAGGCCCCGGTCCGCGGGTACGCACCCGGTGGACGACCGCAGCAGCACGTTCAGCCCGTGACCGGGGAGGCAGAATGTCAGTCCAGACTCTCGAACGCGAGTCGCGCGGGATTCGCGAGCGCATCCCGGCTCAGACGACCGAGGAGCCGGCGATGAGCGTGGGGGCGCTCACCGACGCCGACCTCGACGCCCAGAGCCCCGCCGCCGACCTCGTCCGCGTCTACCTCAACGGCATCGGCAAGACGGCCCTGCTGTCCGCGGCCGACGAGGTCGAGCTGGCGAAGCGCATCGAAGCCGGCGTGTTCGCCCAGCACATGCTGGACACGGCCGAGGAACTCACGGCCAAGCGCCGCACCGAGCTGGCCGCGCTGGTCCGTGACGGCCACGTGGCCAAGAACCACCTGCTGGAGGCGAACCTCCGCCTGGTGGTCTCGCTCGCCAAGCGCTACACCGGCCGGGGGATGCCGCTGCTCGACCTGATCCAGGAGGGGAACCTGGGTCTCATCCGCGCGGTGGAGAAGTTCGACTACTCCAAGGGGTTCAAGTTCTCGACGTACGCCACCTGGTGGATCCGGCAGGCCATCACCCGGGGCATGGCCGACCAGGGCCGCACGATCCGCCTGCCGGTCCACCTGGTGGAACAGGTCAACAAGCTGGCCCGCATCAAGCGTGACCTGCACCAGCAGCTCGGCCGCGACGCCACGCACGAGGAGCTGTCGGCCGAGTCGGGCATCCCGGCGCACAAGATCTCGGACCTGCTCGACCACTCGCGTGACCCGGTAAGCCTGGACATGCCGGTCGGCACCGAGGAGGACGCCCCTCTGGGCGACTTCATCGAGGACTCCGAGGCGACGGACGCCGAGAGCGCCGTGATCTCGGGCCTGCTGCAGGACGACCTGCGCCGGGTCCTGGCCACGCTGGACGACCGCGAGCAGCACGTGATCCGCCTGCGCTACGGCCTCGACGACGGCCAGCCGCGCACGCTCGACCAGATCGGCAAGCACTTCGGGCTGTCCCGCGAACGCGTCCGCCAGATCGAGCGCGAGGTCATGTCGAAGCTCCGCCAGGGCGAGCGCGCGGACCGGCTCCGCGCTTACGCCAGCTGATCGTTCCCTCGAGGGGCGGGTGCCGTGGGCACCCGCCCCTCGTGCGTTTCCGCAACCCGCTGACCAGGCATTCGGCGCGAGTGGAGAATTTTCCACGAAAACCGGGTTTCACCCGTGATCGGCCGGGGTAGCAACCCTCCGCCAGCACCCGTTCGGCGGCGTTGACTTATGACCTGCGTCACGACAGCCTCGAAGTGCCGGCGCAGGCCTCGCAACCGGGTGTGCACGCACCCGGGAGCTTTCCCCGGGAGGTCGGGTCCGTCGGGGTGGACCCGGCCTCCCGACCACTTCCCCCAGACGGACGACACGCGCACCCAGGCGGACGACACGCGTACCTGGCGGGACGACACGCGTACCGGGCCGGACGACACGCGTACCCAGGCGGACGACACGCGCGCACCTGACGGGACGGGCACGCCAAGGCCCCCGCGGACACCACCCAGCCCTCCCCGCAACCCCGATCCGAAGCCAGAACACGGCCGGCGGTGCCGGGTCAAGGCATCTTTCCCGCCTTGACGCGGCGCCGCCGGCCGTAGTCACAATCGGGCGTCGGGGTGGTGGGCCTCTGAACCGACCAATGGACGCGTGGGGTGGCCCACAGTGACCGAGTGCACCTGTCCGGCACGAAAACCGCCTGCGTAGGGTGGACCGATCCCGGAGCTGGCAAAGGAGCCTGGCAGTGCCGTCCACCACGTTTCAGCACACCGAAGTCCTCCCGCTGGGCAAGGACACCACCACCGAATACCGGTTGGTCACCGACGAGGGCGTCGAGACCGTCGAAGCCGCCGGGCGCACCTTCCTGAAGATCGCCCCGGAAGCGCTCACCACGCTCGCGCGCACCGCCATCACCGACATCCAGCACCTGTTGCGCACGTCACACCTGCAGCAGCTGCGGGCCATCGTCGACGATCCCGAAGCGAGCGGCAACGACCGGTTCGTCGCCATGGACCTGCTGCGCAACGCCGCCATCTCGGCCGGTGGCGTCCTCCCGATGTGCCAGGACACCGGGACCGCCATCGTCATCGGCAAGCGCGGCGAAGGCGTCCTCACCGGCGGGGACGACGAGCGGGCCCTCTCGCAGGGCATCTTCGACGCCTACCAGCAGCTGAACCTGCGGTATTCGCAGATGGCCCCGGTCAACTTCTGGGACGAGCGCAACACCGGCACCAACCTGCCCGCGCAGATCGAGCTTTACCACAAGGACGGGGACCCGACCTACGAGTTCCTCTTCATGGCCAAGGGTGGCGGCAGCGCCAACAAGACGTTCCTCTACCAGGAAACCAAGGCCGTCCTGAACCCGAAGCGGCTCGCGCGCTTCCTCGACGAGAAGCTGCGCAGCCTCGGCACCGCGGCCTGCCCGCCCTACCACCTCGCCATCGTCGTCGGCGGGATGTCGGCCGAGTTCAACCTCAAGGTCGCGAAGCTCGCCTCCGCGCGCTACCTCGACAACCTGCCGCAGGAGGGCTCCGAACTCGGCCACGCCTTCCGCGACACCGGCCTCGAGCAGCAGGTCCTCGAAATGACCCGGCAGTTCGGCATCGGCGCGCAGTTCGGCGGGAAGTACTTCTGCCACGACGTCCGCGTCATCCGGCTGCCCCGGCACGGCGCGAGCTGCCCGGTCGGCATCGCCGTCTCCTGCTCCGCCGACCGGCAGGCCAAGGCCAAGATCACCGCCGACGGCGTGTTCATCGAGCAGCTCGAGCGCGACCCGGCGCAGTTCCTGCCCGACATCACCGAGGAAGACCTCTCCGACGACGTCGTGGCCGTCGACCTGAACCGGCCGATGGCCGAGATCCGGGCGCAGCTCTCGCAGCTGCCCGTCAAGACGCGGCTTTCGCTCACCGGACCGCTGGTCGTCGCGCGGGACATCGCGCACGCCAAGATCGCCGAGCGGCTCGACGCCGGCGAGGAGATGCCCGACTACCTGAAGAACCACCCGGTCTACTACGCAGGCCCGGCGAAGACGCCCGAGGGCTACGCGTCCGGCTCGTTCGGCCCGACCACGGCCGGGCGGATGGACTCCTACGTCGAGCAGTTCCAGGCCGCCGGCGGCTCGCTCGTCATGCTGGCCAAGGGCAACCGCTCCAAGCAGGTGACGAACGCCTGCCGGACGCACGGCGGGTTCTACCTCGGCTCCATCGGCGGCCCGGCCGCGCGGCTCGCTCAGGACTGCATCAAGAAGGTCGACGTCCTCGAGTACGCCGAGCTCGGCATGGAAGCCGTGTGGAAGATCGAGGTCGAGGACTTCCCCGCCTTCATCGTCATCGACGACAAGGGCAACGACTTCTTCGCCAGCACCGGCGATCCGGTGCTGCAGATCAGCTTCCGCTAGGACGCGGAAAAGGGGACACCGGCCCGCCGCCGGTGTCCCCTTTTCCGTGCGCTCAGCCGACGCGCTCGATCCGCGCGCGCCGGATGAGGAACTTCCCCGGTTCCCGGACCTGTTCGAAGGCCGCGTTGTTGAGCAGCGTGCAGCTGCCCGACACCGACGTCACCTCGACCGTCGTGGACTTCGAATTGTCCAAATTGGTCACCTTGAGCTTCGTCCCGGCCGGGAACTGGTTGCTCGACGCGGCCGGTGCGCCGCCCTCGCCCGAGAGCGTCACGGTCGAACCGGGGCACACGACCTGGCCGACCGCGCCGCCGTCGCCCGCGGCCGGTTGCGCCGGCTTCTGCTGCTGCCCGGGCGCCTGGGCCTTGCCCGGCGCGTTGCCGGAGTTGCCCGGCGCCGCCTGGCCGTTGCCCGCTCCGGCCTGACCGTTGTTCGCCGCCACGTTCGCCGTGCAGCCCGCAACTTGCCGCCGCTGCTGGATCAGGTCCACCACCGCCTGGCGGTTGGCGATCCGCGCGGCCGACTGCGCGTCCGGGTTCGCCTGCTGGCCCGCGATGAAGTTCAGGTTGTTCTGCAGGGCGGTGTCGAGTCCCCCGCAGTTCTCCTTGGGCGCTTCGGCCGCGTTGCCCGCGGGACTGCTCAGCGCGATGGCGGTCGCGGTGATACCGGAAACACCCAGCAACGCGGCCAATCCGATGGTCGCCTTCTTGCGGTGCCGGCCACTGCTCAACCGGGGCATGGGCCCCTCCTCTCTGATCGCCACCTCAAACCGGGACACGGCCCGGTCCCGGCGGCGGTTCAGCGGAAGGCCCGACAATTTTCGACAACTTCGACGGTGAGCGGACCACGCGCAGGTCGTGGTCCGGACCACCGGACGGCGATCGTCCACTGCGGACAGCACGCGGCCCCCGGAGACGTTCTCCGGGGGCCGGGGTGGGAGCCGTTACTTCGGCGGCGTGCTCTTCAGCACGACCTTGCGCTGGTCCAGCGGCGCGGCCAGGGTGACCGAGATGACCGGGTACCGGATGTCCATCGTGCACATCTGATTGGTCTGCGCCTTCGTCTCGCTCAGGGTGACGACGACGTGGTCGCCCGCCTGCTCGCCCGCCTCGCCGAGCGCGTGCCCGCAGCCGCCCTCCTGGGCGCGGATGTTGAGCACCGTGCCACCGTTGGCCGTCCACACCTCGCGCGGGAACCCGGCCGGCAGCGCGGTCGCGTCGATCTGGCCGGCCGGCACCTGGGTGCTGCCCTCGGGCACGGTCAGCCGGGGCTTGCCGGGCGGGTTGGGCTCGGGCGGGGCCGGCAGCACCGACTCACTCGGCGACGCGGACGGCGACGCCGTCGTCGTCGACACGCTGCCGGTGGGTGCCGCGGGCCGGCCGGCGGGGATGTTCTGGCCGGCGCAGGCCGTCACCATCAGCAGGAGCGCGCCTGTCCCGGCCACCTTCGCTGAGTACCTCATGCCCCCAAGACGGAACGGGGATGCCGCGGGGTTGCATCGGAAATGGTCTGGGAGGGCCTCCCGGGCATCCCGGGGCGACCCTCCCAGCGTTCGTGGTGGTCAGCCCTGGCGGAGGACGACCGTGCGCGTCCCCAGCGGCTCCGCGAGGGTGAGGGGGACCGTGATCTCCTTGATGTAGTCCGGGCACAGCTGTCCCTTGGGCGCCGACGTCACGGCGACCAGCACGACCACCTGCTGCGCCGTCTGCTCGCCGACGCGCGCCGAGATGCGGCGGCAGCCACCCTCCTCGGCCTGCAGGATCAGGGTCCGGCCGTCGAGGCTGCGGGTCAGGCTGCGCGGGTAGCCCTCGGGCAGCGAGCGGGCGTCGACCTGCGTCTCGGCGACGACGTCGTCACCCGGGGCGATGCCCTGCGTCGGCCGCCCGACCGTCTGGGACGGCGGCGGCCCGAGCGTGGGTGTCACGGTCCCGGGCACGCTCACCGACGTCGAGGGCGTCTCGGGCGCCGAGCCGGGGCCCGCCGGGGCGCCGGCGCCGGAATTCGCGGCACAGGCCGTCGCCGTGAGCAGCAGCAGGCCCGCACCCAGCAGTTTCACCGTGGTACGCATACCTGCCAGACGGAGCGGACCCCCGCGAGGTTGCATCGGCTCACCGATGAGCCGCCCGGCCCAGCCGGGTGGTGAAGCTCAGCCGGTCGCCGCGGTAGAGGGACCGGACCCGTTCGAACGGGACGCCGTCCGGGCCCCACGAGACGCGGTGGGTCAGCAGCATCGGCAGCGCCGGGTTCGTCCCGATCAGCAACGCCTCGCGCGGGGTGGCCAGCACCGTCTCGACCCGCTCCTCCGCGCCGTCGAACACGACGCCGAGCTTGCCGGTCAGGCACGCGTACAGCGACTGCTCCGGGTCGAACACGTCGAGCAGGTCCGGGAACCGCGCAGCCAGGAGATATGTCGACTCCAGCCCGACGCGCTCCTCGTCGGCCAGGAGGACGCGCTCGAGGTGGAACACTTCGGCGTCCGATGTCACCTGGAGGTCGGCGGCCAGGGCGCTGCCCGCGGGGCGCCGCTCCAGGGTGATCACCGTGCGGCCCGGCCGGATGCCCTGGCGCCGCAGCCCCTCCGTGTAGCTCACCAGGGCCAGCGGCTGGACGAGCTTCGGGCCGGCGATGTAGGTGCCGCTGCCCTGGCGGCGGCTGAGCCTGCCCTCGAGCACCAGCTCCGCGACCGCTTGCCGTACGGTCGCCCTCGACACTTCGAACCGTTCGCACAATTCCCGTTCCGTGGGCAGCACCGCACCTTCGCCGAGTTCCGCGATCACCGCCAGCAGTTCGACCTTGACCGCGTAGTACCGCGGGACACGGCCGTGTTCGGGAATCCCGTCGAGGACGGGACCGTCGGCGGACAGGCGGGAATGGCGCGAAGGGGCGGGCACGGAATCGACCCTATTCGGTTTCCGGTGCGCCGTGGTTCGCTGTGGCACGCAACACGGCCGACCGCTGGAGGATCACCCGGATGCCCCCGACTTCACTCGACCGGCGGCTCGGCCTGGCCGACGCCGTTTTCCTCGGCCTGGGCTCGATGATCGGGGCCGGTGTGTTCGCCGCGTTCGCCCCGGCGGCGCGCGCGGCCGGGGCCGGATTGCTCATCGCATTGGTCCTCGCGGCCGTCGTCGCTTACTGCAATGCGACGTCTTCGGCGCGATTGGCCGCGATTCACCCGGAATCCGGCGGCACCTACGTTTACGGCCGGGAAAGGCTCGGTGAATTCTGGGGTTACCTGGCCGGCTGGGGATTCGTCACCGGGAAGACGGCCAGCTGCGCCGCGATGACGCTGACCGTCGTCGCCTACACCGCGCCGGGGCTCGACCGGCCGTGGCGGAGCCTCCTGGCCGTCGCGGTGGTCGCCGCGCTCACCGCGGTCAACTACTTCGGCGTGCACCGGTCGGCGCTCGCCACCCGGGTGATCGTGTCGTGCACCCTGCTCGTGCTCACCGCCGCGGCCGTGGCGATGGCCGCCGGGCCGTCGAGCGGCGGCCCGCTCGTCGCCTGGCCGGGTGGCGGGGGCGTGCTCGAAGCGGCCGGGCTGCTTTTCTTCGCCTTCGCCGGGTACGCGCGGCTCGCCACGCTCGGCGAGGAGGTCCGCGACCCGGCCCGCACCATCCCCCGGGCCATCCCGCTCGCCCTCGGCATCACCCTCGTCGTCTACGCCGCACTGGCGGTGCTGCTGCTCGTCCGGCTCGGCCCGGCCGCGCTCGCCGCGAGCCCGGACCCGGTCGCGGCGGCCGTCCCGGGGTGGCTCGCCCCGGTCGTCCGGGCCGGCGCGGCCGTCGCGGCCCTCGGTTCGCTGCTCGCGCTCATCCTCGGCGTCTCGCGCACGACGCTGGCGATGAGCCGCGACGGCCACCTCCCCCGGTTCCTCGCCGCCGTCCACCCGCGCTACCGGGTGCCGCACCGCGCGGAGCTCGCCGTCGGGCTCGTCGTCGCCGTGCTCGCCGCGTCGATCGACCTGCGCGCCGCGATCGGCTTCTCGTCCTTCGCCGTGCTGACGTACTACGCGATCGCCAACGCGGCCGCGCTCACGCTGCCGGGGAAGGCGCGAGCCGTCCTCGGGCTGGCCGGGTGCGTGGTGCTCGCCTTCAGTCTCCCCCTGCCGTCGGTGCTCGCCGGGTGCGCCGCGTTGTTGCTGGGCAGTCTGGCCTACGGCGTTCGTCGGATCCGCCGGTGAGAAATCACCCAACCGCCCGAAAGATCCGAAGAAAGTCGGTTGTCCCGATCTGCGCGCACCTGGTGTAGTCGTGAGGCCGCTTTCGGCAACGGCTTCCACTGTGGACACTGGAAGGACTGATCCCCTTGGCCCCCAAGCGCTGGTTCACCCTGCTCAGAAACGCCACCACCGCCCTCGCCGCGGTCGCCGCCGCCGCGGCGTTCGCCACCCCGGCGATCGCCACCGCCGCCCAGCCGCCGTCCACGAACGTCGTCGGCGGAACGCGGGCCGCCCAGGGCGAATTCCCGTTCATGGTCCGCCTTTCCATGGGCTGCGGCGGAGCGCTCTACACCAAGCAGATCGTGCTGACCGCGGCGCACTGCGTCAGCCGGACCGGCGCCAACACCTCGATCACGGCGACCGTCGGAGTCGTGGACCTGCAGAGCTCCAGCGCGCAGAAGATCCGCTCGACCTACGTCTACCAGTCCCCCACCTACGGCACCTCGACCGGCGGTGACTGGGCGCTGATCAAGCTGGCCAGCCCGGTGAGCGGGCTGTCGACCATGCCGATCGCGACCACCAGCGCGTACAACACCGGCACGTTCACCGTGGCCGGCTGGGGCGCGGCCCGCGAAGGCGGCGCGCAGCAGCGGTACCTGCTCAAGGCGACCGTCCCGTTCGTCGACGACGCCACCTGCCGCGCCCAGGGCGGCAGCTACCCCGACCTCATCCCGAGCGCCGAGATCTGCGCGGGCAACCTCGCCTCCGGCGGCGTCGACACCTGCCAGGGCGACTCCGGCGGCCCGATGTTCCGCCGGGACAACAACAACGCCTGGATCCAGGTCGGCATCGTCTCCTGGGGTGACGGCTGCGCCCGGGCGCACGCCCCCGGCGTCTACACCGAGGTGAGCACGTTCGCGTCGAAGATCGCCGCGGCCGCCGCCACGCTGTAACCGCTTCCGCACGAAAGGAAGGGCCCCCGCCGCGGCGGGGGCCCTTCCTTCGTCGTTCAGCGCGTCTTGTCCAAGCGGGACAACGCTTCCTCGTAACCGTTCACCAGGTCCGCGACGACGTCGGCGACCGGCCGCACCCGGTCCATCCGGCCGACGATCTGCCCGACCGGCATGGACACCACGCTCGGGTCGTTCGCCGCGTGGATCCGGTTGTGGGCCGGGGAAACCAGCAGGTTCTGCAACGGCATCGGCAACGGCTCGGGCGCGTCCGGCGCGGCCCACGCCTCGGTCCAGCGGGTCTTGAGCAGCCGCGCCGGCTTGCCCGTGTAGATCCGCGTCCGCACGGTGTCCGACGACGTCGCCGCGACGAGCGCCTGCTGCATCGCCACCGACTCGGCCATCGTCTGCAGGTACTCCTCGGTGGCCAGCCACATCGAGCCCATCCAGACGCCGGAGGCGCCGAGCGCGAGCGCCGCGGCCATCTGGCGGCCGGAACCGATCCCGCCCGCGGCGAGCACCGGCACGTCGACCGCGTCGACGATCTCCGGCACCAGCACCATGGACGCGATTTCGCCGGTGTGCCCGCCGGCTTCGTAACCCTGCGCCACCACGAAGTCGACGCCGTTTTCGACGTGCCGCACCGCGTGCTCGGCCTTCCCGGCGAGCGCCGCGACCGGGACGCCCTTGTCGTGGCACTGGCCGATCACGTCCACCGGCGGCGAGCCGAGCGCGTTGGCGATCAGCTTGATCGGGTGGTTCAGCGCGACCTCGACGTGCGACCGGGCGACCGAGTGCAGCCAGCCGAGCACCCCGGCGCGCTCGTCGGTGTCGTCCGGCAGCGGCGGGACCGAGAGCTCCTCGAGGACGCGGTCGACGAACGCGCGGTGCCCGTCCGGGATGAGCTTCGCCAGATCGACCTGCGTGCCCTCGGCGGGCACCTTCGCCGGCATGACGATGTCGACGCCGTACGGTTTCCCGCCGGTGTTCTCGTCCATCCAGGTGAGCACCCGGTCGAGTTCGGCGGCGTCGTTGAACCGCACGCAGCCGAGCACGCCGAGCCCGCCGGCGCGGCTGAGCGCCGCGGCGACGTGCTCCGACGGGGTGAACCCGATGATCGGCAGGTCGATGCCGAGCCGGTCGCACAAGGGTGTCCGCACTTCTGGTGTCCTCCTCAGACGGGCTGGGCCGCGGCCGGTTCGTGCTCGGCGGCGTAGCGCTGGGCCCACGGGTAGTCCGGCTTGCCGCTGGGCGAGCGGCCGATCTCGTCGGCGAGCCACACCGTGCGCGGCACCTTGTAGCCGGCGATCTGCCCGCGCGCGTGCTCTTCGATCGCGGCGAGGTCGCCTTCGGCGCCGTCCCGGAGCTGGATGACGGCGGCGACGCGCTGGCCGAGCCGCTCGTCCGGGACCCCGATGACGAGCGCGTCGAAGACGTCCGGGTGGGACTTGAGCGCCCCTTCGACCTCTTCGGGGTAAACCTTCTCGCCGCCGGTGTTGACGCACTGGGAGCCGCGGCCGAGCAGCGTGACGGTGCCGTCCTCCTCGTAGCGGGCGTAGTCGCCCGGGACGACGTACCGGACGCCGCCGACCTCGACGAAGATCTTCTTGCTCTTCTCGGGGTCGCCGTAGTAGCCGAGCGGGACGTGCCCGCGGCGGCCGATCAGCCCGACCGCGCCGGGCTTCTTCTCGACGACGTTGCCGTCGTCGTCGAGCAGGATGGCGTCCTGGCCGAAGTTCACCCGCGGGCCGGCGCTGTGGTCGGAGCCCTTGGCCACCATGCCGATCCCGGTGAAGCCGCTTTCCGACGAGCCGATGGCGTCGGTGATCACGGCGTTCGGCACCAGTTCGACGAACTCCTGCTTCACCGACTGCGAGAACAGCGCGGCGTGGCTCGACACGGCGACGACCGAGGAAGCGTCGTAGTCGCCCTCGCGGAAGGCCTCGATGAGCGGGCGCGCCATCGCGTCGCCGACGATCGTGAGGACCTGGACCTTGTGCTCCTGCACGGCCTTCCAGATCTCGTGGGCGTCGAAGCGCGGGACGAAGACCACCGGGCTGCCGGTGAACAGCGCGCCGAACGCGGCCCACTGCGCGGCGCCGTGGATCAGTGGCGCGGCGGGCAGCCGGGTCAGGCTCCCGGCCTTGCCCTGCTCGGCGAGCGTCCACTCGTCGGGGATGTATTCGCCGGTGACGAAGTTGATCCCGCCGCCGAGCGCGCGCCAGACGTCCTCCTGCCGCCAGAGGACGCCCTTCGGGTAGCCCGTGGTCCCGCCGGTGTAGAGGATGTAGAGGTCGTCGCCGCTGCGCTCGCCGAAGTCGCGTTCGGGGCTCTGCGCGGCGAGGGCGGCCTCGTAGTCGACGCCGCCGTAGCTCTCGTAGTCGCCGCCGCTGCCGTCGTCGATCACGACAACGTGTTTCAGTTTCGGCGCCTCCGGCAGCACCGCGGCGACCTTGTCGGCGTAGCTGCGTTCGTGCACCAGGGCCACGATCTCGGCGTCGTTGAAGAGGTAGACGAGCTCGCCGTGCACGTAGCGGTAGTTGACGTTGACGGCGATCGCGCGCAGCTTGTACGCCGCGATCATCGCCTCCAAGGCCTCGATCGAGTTGCGGGAATAGACCCCGATGTGGGACCCGTGTCCCACGCCGTGCGCGGCGAGGTGGTGGGCGAGCCGGTTGGCTCGCGCCTCCAGTTCGGCGAAGGTGACTTGCCGGTCGCCGCACACGACCGCGACGCGCTCCGGCACGGCGTCGACGGCGTGCTCCAGAAGATCCGCGATGTTGAGTGCCACGCCCTCAAAGTAGAACATGTTATCGTTCCGGGCAATGGCACTGCTCCTTCAGGAGGTCTTCCGTGGGTGAACCGCACGCGCTGGTGTCGCAGGAGGGCCAGACCCTCGTCGTCACGATGAACCGGCCCGAAGCGCGCAACGCGATCACCGGCGAGATGATGGCGATCATGGTCGAGGCCTGGGACCGGGTCGATGCGGACGACTCGATCCGCAGCTGCATCCTCACCGGCGCGGGCGGCGCGTTCTGCGCGGGCGCGGACCTGAAGTCGATGTCCCGCAACTCGCCGTCGGAGTCGTTCGCTTCGGGCAAGTTCGACCCTTCGCGCATCCCCGGGCTCCTCAAGGGGCGACGGCTGACGAAACCCCTGATCGCGGCGGTCGAGGGGCCGGCGATCGCGGGCGGGACCGAGATCCTCCAGGGCACCGACATCCGGGTGGCGGGCGAGTCGGCGCGCTTCGGGGTGTCGGAGGCGCGCTGGGGACTGTTCCCGATGGGCGGGTCGGCGGTGCGGCTGCCGCGGCAGATCCCGTACACGGTGGCGGCGGACATCCTGCTGACCGGACGTCACCTGTCCGCTTCCGAGGCGCTGGCGATCGGCCTGATCGGTCACGTGGTCCCGGACGGCTCCGCGCTCACGAAGGCCCTGGAGCTGGCGGCACTGGTCAACGCCAACGGGCCGCTGGCCGTGCGGGCCATCCTCCGGACGATCCGCGACACCGAGGGACTGCACGAGGAAGAGGCCTTCAAGCTGGACTCGCAGTACGGGATCGAGGTCTTCGCCTCCGAGGACGCCAAGGAGGGGCCGCGAGCGTTCTCGGAGAAGCGGAAGCCGGACTTCACCGGTCGCTGATGCCGACCTCGCCACGTAACGAACCGGCCGCCGATCCCGAGTTCCCCACGAGGCGGTTGGCCGACCTGGCTGGAGGCAGAGTGGACTCGCTCGGCGAACAGAAATCCGAGAACCCGGCCGACATCTCGGCGATCATCAGGGAACCTCATTTCGCCGCGGAGGTGCTCCTGGCCGAGTACAAGACGCTGCGCGACGAGATCCTCAAGAAGATGGATCACCGAACATCGATGGTGGTGTGTTCCGTAACGGTCAGCTCGGCAGTTCTCGGGTTCGGAGTCGAACGAACAAGCGGCCCTCTTCTTCTGGTCTCACCACTTGTCTCGCTTCTTCTCGGCACCCTCATCGTCTTCCAGAACGCGCAGATCGGAGAGGCTTCCGAACACATCCGCAGGATGATCGAGGCGCCCCTCTCGTCGACGTTTGACGGATTCGAAGGGTGGCACCACACCAAACGGGATCCCAAGTACCGCCTGCGACAGCGCCTGCTCTCCTACCACCTGCCCCTGATCTTGATTGCGGTCGCGCCGGCCGTTGTGGCCGCGCCCCTCGCCCTAGCGAACCCGAAGCCGCTCGCCTTGACCACTCCGATCCTGATCGTCGACCTGTGTCTCCTGACGATCTACGCCGCCCAACTCGTCAAGCACAGAGACTTGGTCTGACTTCCGCAAGGTCGCCGCAAACTCGCCGTCGCCCATAGAACACGTTCCTTTCCACCAGGCCAGCCACGCGAGTGAATCTTGCCGACAGAACGAGAACGTGTTTCACTCAAGGACGTGACCGAGACACCGCTTGCGGCACCGCTGAACGTCGGCTTCGACTACACGCGCTCCACCGGGCCCGTGCTCGGCCGGTTCGTCACCGCGCTGCGTGACCGCCGCATCGAAGGCATCCGGGGCAGTGACGGGCGGGTGCACGTCCCGCCCCTCGAGTACGACCCCGTGACCGCCGAACAGCTCGGCGAGTTCGTCCCCGTCGGCGAAGAGGGCACCGTCGTCTCCTGGTCGTGGTGCCCCGAGCCGCTCGACGGGCAGCCGCTGAGCCGGCCGTTCGCCTGGGCGCTCGTCAAGCTCGACGGGGCCGACACCCCGATGCTGCACGCCGTCGACGCCGGCTCGCCCGACAAGATCCACAGTGGACAGCGGGTGCGCGTCCGGTGGGCCGAGGAGACCGTCGGGCACATCCGGGACATCGCCTACTTCCTGCCGGCCGACGCCGAGGACACCACGCCCACCGAGCCCGCTCCCCCGGTCGCCGAGCGCGAAGAAGGCGCGCCGATCAGCGTCGTCATCACGCCGGTGCACCTGAAGTACATGCACTCGGCCTCGCCCGAGGAGAGCACCTACCTGCGCGGGCTCGCCGAAGGGAAGATGATCGGCCAGCGCTGCCCCGCCTGCGGCAAGGTCTACATCCCGCCGCGCGGGGCCTGCCCGACCGACGGCGTGCCGACCACCGAAGAGGTCGAACTCCCCGACACCGGCATCGTCACCACGTTCTGCATCGTCAACGTCCCGTTCCTCGGCCAGCGGCTCAAGCCGCCGTACGTCGCCGCGTACATCCTGCTCGACGGGGCCGACATCGCCTTCCTGCACCTCGTGCTCGGCTGCGCCGCCGAAGACGTCCGCATGGGCATGCGCGTGCGCGCCGCCTGGAAGCCGCGCGACGAGTGGTGGACGTCGCTGGAGAACATCAGCCACTTCGAGCCGACCGGTGAGCCGGACGCGGCTTACGAAACCTTCGCCCACCACCTGTGAGGTCCTGATGCCAGACGTCGCGATCGCGGGCTTCGCGAAGGCCCCGAACGTCCGCGAAACGCCCGGTACCACCAACGGCGTGGAGATGCTCGTCCCGATCTTCGCCGAGGTCTTCGCGCAGACCGGTCTGTCCAAACAGGACATCGGGTTCTGGTGCTCCGGCTCCTCGGACTACCTGGCCGGCCGCGCGTTCTCGTTCATCGCCGCCGTCGACGCGATCGGCGCGTTCCCGCCGATCCACGAGTCGCACGTCGAAATGGACGCCGCCTGGGCGCTGTACGAGGCGTGGCTGAAGATCAAGATGGGCGAGGTCGAGACCGCGCTCGTCTACGGCTTCGGCAAGTCCAGCGCCGGGCAGTTGCGCCGGGTGCTCGCCCTGCAGCTCGACCCGTACGTCGTCACGCCGCTGTGGCCGGACTCGGTCTCGATCGCCGGGATCCAGGCGCGGCTGGGCCTGGAGGCCGGGCTCTGGTCCGAAAAGGACCTGGCCGAGGTCGCCGCGCGCGGGACCGGCAAGGACGTCGCGGAACTCCTGGATACGCCGTACTACGCCGATCCGTTGCGCAAGCATGACATCGCCCCGATCACCGACGGCGCCGCCGTGATCGTCCTGTCCACTGTGGAACGAGCGCGGGAGATCGTCGAACGCCCGGCCGTGATCACCGGCATCGAACACCGCGTCGACTCCCCCGTGCTCGGGGCCCGCGACCTGACGCGTTCGCCGTCCACCGAGGCGGCGGCCCGGGCGCTGGACCTCGACGGCGTCGACCTCGCCGAGCTGCACGCGCCCTTCACGCACCAGGAACTCATCCTGCGGACCGCGCTCGGGCTGGGCGACGGCGTGCAGCTCAACCCCTCCGGCGGGGCGCTGGCCGCGAACCCGATGTTCTCCGCCGGGCTCGCCCGGATCGGCGAAGCGGCGGTCCGGATCCACCGCGGCGAATCCCGCAAGGCCGTGGCGCACGCGACGAGCGGGCCGGCCCTGCAACAGAACCTGGTGACCGTGCTGGAGGCCCGATGACCAAGCAGCTCACCGCCGTGCTCGGCACCGGCCAGACGCACCACCGCGCCAAGCGGCAGGACGTCTCGATGCCGGGCCTGCTGCGCGAGGCGATCGACCGCGCGATGACCGACGCCCAGGTGGAGTGGGCCGACATCGACGCCGTCGTGCTCGGCAAGGCGCCGGACCTGTTCGAGGGCGTCATGATGCCCGAGCTGTTCCTCGCCGACTCGCTCGGCGCGACCGGGAAACCGCTGCTGCGCGTGCACACCGCCGGGTCCGTGGGCGGCTCGACCGCGCTGGTGGCGGCGTCGCTCATCCAGTCGGGCGTGCACCGGCGCGTGCTCACGGTGGCGTACGAGAAGCAGTCCGAGTCGAACGCGATGTGGGGCCTGTCGATCCTGCCGCCGTTCCAGATGCCGGTCGGCGCCGGCGCGGGCGGCTACTTCGCCCCGCACGTGCGGTCCTACATCCGCCGTTCGGGGGCACCCGAGCACGTCGGGGCGATCGTCGCGGCGAAGGACCGGCGCAACGGCGCCCTCAACCCGTACGCGCACCTGCGGCAGCCGGACATCACCGTCGAGTCGGTGCGGGCGTCGCAGATGCTGTGGGACCCGATCCGCTACGACGAGACGTGCCCGTCGTCCGACGGCGCGTGCGCGATGGTGCTCGGCGACGAGGCCGCCGGGGACGCCGTCGAGGGCGGCGCGGCCTGGGTGCACGCGACGGCGATGCGCACCGAGCCGACCACGTTCGCCGGCCGCGACCAGGTGAACCCGCGGGCCGGGCGCGAGGCCGCGGCCGCGCTCTGGGCCGAGGCGGGGATCACCGACCCGATGTCCGAAGTGGACGTCGCCGAGATCTACGTGCCGTTCTCGTGGTTCGAGCCGATGTGGCTGGAGAACCTGGGTTTCGCGCCCGAAGGCGAGGGCTGGAAGGTCACCGAGAAGGGCGAAACGGCGATCGGCGGCCGCCTGCCGTGCAACCCGTCGGGCGGCGTGCTGTCGTCCAACCCGATCGGCGCGTCCGGCATGCTGCGGTTCTCCGAAGCGGCGAAGCAGGTGATGGGCCGGGCCGGGGACTACCAGGTGGACGGCGCCCGCCGCGCGCTCGGCCACGCCTACGGCGGCGGGTCACAGTACTTCTCGATGTGGCTGGTGGGTTCGGAGAAGCCGAGCTGATCACCCCCGCGAGCGGCGGCGCAACCGCAGCGCGAGCAGCGTTCCGAGCACGCCCGTCACCACGCCGACCGTGGCGGGCACGGCCATCGGCGGGTCCACCACGACCACCGGCTTCAGCACCACCGGCGCCGGCGGCTGCACCGGTTTCGGGGGTGCGTCCGAGCCGGTCGCCGTCCACGCCGTCACGTACACGAGCAGGCGGGCCACGAGCGAGATGAAGAAGATGAGACCGATGATCGAGCCGAACGCGATGCCGGTCGGCGAGTCGCCGATGAGCCGGAGGTAGAACCCGCCGGCCAGCTTCAGCGCCTCGAAGCCGACGGCCAGCGCGACCGCACCCCGGACCGCACTGCGCACGCCGACCTTCTGCCGCGGCAGCCGGGTGAGCACCCAGAGGAAGACCAGCCAGTCGGCGGCCAGCGACAGCGGCACCGAGGACGCCGACACGAGCTGGTGGCCCCAGCTCGTGTCGTCGAGGCCGGCCAGCCGGAGCAGGTAGCTGCCGAGCGCGGTGCCGGAGATGGTGAGCGTGAACGACACCAGCAGCGCCGCGGTCAGGCCGAGCAGCGCGAGCAGGTCGACGAGGATCAGCCGCAGCAGCGACTGGTCCGACCGGTTCTGCCCCCACAGCGCCGTCAGCGAGTCCCGCAGCGCGTTCATCCAGTTCCAGCCGGAGTAGAGGCCGATGGCGAGACCGACCACGCCGACGCTGGTCCGCTGCTCGACGAAGCCGGTGAGCAGTTCGGTGGCCTTGTCGCCGAGCCCGCCGGGCAGCGTGGACACGATCGCGTGCACCAGCGTGTCGAGCAGGTGCGGCTGGGTGGCCAGCACGAACCCGGCGACCGACGAGGCGACCATCAGCAGCGGCACCAGCGACAGCAGGCTGAAGTAGGTGATCGAGGCGACGTAGTGGTAGCCGCCGGCGTCGATGTAGCGGTTGGTCGCGCGGGCGATGTGGTCCAGCCACCGGTACCGGGCGCGCGCCCGGGCCCAGGGGCTCGGCGCCTTCGGGGAACTCTTCACGAAGACTGTCTACCCAGCCGGGGCCGTCTTTGCGCAGGCAACACGCGGTTCAGCCCAGAACGACCAGCCCGGACCCGTCGTCGACCGGCAACGCGGCGTCGGTCGTGGCGAAGACGGTGCTGCCGAGGAAGTCGAGTTCGCCGCCGAGCGTGGCGAGGAAGGCGGTGTCGGCGGCGTCGCGGCCGGTGGAGATCCGCAGCATGGTCTGCCGCGGCGCCAGCCGGGTGGCGTCGAAGACGTACCAGTGCCCGTCGACGGCGGCTTCGAAGACGGCGTGGAAGTCCATCGGCGCGAGCCCGGGCGCGTAGACGCCGACGTACCGCGCGGGGATGTCGAGGAACCGGCACAGGGTGATGCAGACGTGCGCGAAGTCGCGGCAGACACCCTCGCCGGCCAGCAGGGTGTCGACGGCGTCGTCGGTGGGCCGGCCGGCACCGACCACATAGGACAGTCGTTCGTGGACGTGCCGGACGACGGCTTCGACTTGCCGGCGTGGGTTTTCGAGCTTGCCGAGTTCCGGCGGCACGAGCCCGGCGACGCGGTCGGACGGGCAGTACCGGCTCGGCCGGGTGAACACGGCGACGTCGGCGAGCGTGACGGGCTCGGGTTCGGGCTCGTTCAGCACGCGTTCGGCGTGGTAGGTGACGCGGTGCTCGCCGGCGGGCAGGTCGAAGACCTCGGCCCGGGTGCCGTGCTCGAACTCGACGGGCCGGCTCTCCCCGTGCCAGGACACGGTGAGCTCTTCGGTGTCGGCGTGCGCCGCGGAGACCGAGATCGCCGCGGGCCCGGGTTCGGTGACGCGGATGGCGAACTCGACGTCCACCGTCGCTCGCGGGGCCATCGTCCCATCATGGCATCCCCTGGCAGAATCGCCGGGTGAGCGACATCGTGGTGTTCCACTCAGTGCTCGGCCTGCGACCCGTCGAGCTGGGCTTCGCCGACCGGCTGCGGGCGGCGGGCCACCGGGTCACCACGCCCGACCTCTTCGCCGGGCGGACGGCCTCGACCCTCGAAGAGGGCTTCGCGGTGAAGGACGAGGTCGGCTGGGAGACGATCACCGGACGTGCCCGCGATGCCGTGCGGGAGCTGCCGCCGGAGACCGTGCTCGTGGGCGTGTCGATGGGGGCGGGCGTGGTCGAGACCGTGCTGCCGCACCGGCTCGGCACCACCGGCGTCCTGATGCTGCACGCCGTGGGGGCGGTGCCCGCCGGGATCCGGCCCGGCCTGCCGGTGCAGCTCCACGTCGCCGACCCCGACCCGATCGCCCCTCCGGCGCAGGTCGCGGCCTGGCGCGAAACGGCGGCCTCGGTGGGTGCCGATGCCCGGGTGTACACCTACCCGGGCATCGGTCACTTCTACACCGACGCCGGCGGTCCCGAGTACGACGCGGCCGCGGCGGAGCTCACCTGGGACCGCGTCGACGGGTTCCTCAGGCGTACTTCACCGGGTAGTGCTTGATGCCGTTGATCCAGCTCGACCGCAGCCGCACCGGGGGTGCCGCCTCGGCGATGTCCGGCATCACGTCGGCGATGGCGTTGAAGATCAGGTCGATCTCCAGCCGGGCCAGGTTCGCGCCGATGCAGTAGTGCGACCCCGTGCCGCCGAAACCGACGTGCGGGTTGTCCTCGCGGAGGACGTCGAACTTCTCCGGGTCGTCGAAGACCTCGTGGTCGAAGTTGGCCGAGCTGTAGAACATCCCGACCCGGTCGCCCTTGCGGATCCGCGCGCCGCCGAGCTCGGTGTCGCGGGTGGCGGTGCGCTGGAAGGCGACGATCGGGGTGGCCCAGCGGACGATCTCGTCGGGCGCGGTCTTCGGCCGCTGCTCCTTGAACAGCTCCCACTGGTCCCGGTGGTCCAGGAACGCCTTCATGCCGTGGGTGATGGCGTTGCGCGTCGTCTCGTTGCCGGCGACGGCGAGCAGGATGACGAAGAACCCGAACTCGTCGGAGCCGAGCGATTCACCGTCGACGTCGGCCTGGATGAGCTTGGTGGCGATGTCGTCCATCGGGCACTTGCGCCGCTCCTCGGCCATGTTCCAGGCGTACCCGACGAGCTGGGCGGACGCCTCCAGCGGCGCGACCTCGTACTCGGGGTCGTCGTAGGCGACCATCTGGTTCGACCAGTCGAAGATCTTGAGCCGGTCTTCCTGCGGGATGCCGATCAGCTCGGCGATCGCCTGCAGCGGCAGCTCGCACGCGACGTCGGTGACGAAGTCGCCCGACCCCTTCTTCCGCGCCTCGTGCACGATCCGCTCGGCGCGCTCGCGCAAGGTGTCCTCGAGCTTCGAGATGGACCGCGGGGTGAAGCCCTTCGACACGATCCGCCGCAGCTTCGTGTGCTGCGGGGCGTCCTGGTTGAGCAGCACCAGGCGGTTCGCCTCGAGGTTGTCCTCGGTCATGTTCTCGTCGAAGCGGATGATGGCGGTCTTCTCCCGCGACGAGTACAGCGTGCTGTCGCGCGAGACCTCCTTGACGTCCGCGTGGCGCGAGACGACCCAGTACCCGTCGTCGCGGTAGCCGGCGGTGTTGTGCTTCTGGGGGTTCCACCACACCGGGGCGGTGCGCCGGAGCTCGGCGAACTCGGCGACGGGGAGTCGCTCCGCCAAGAGATCCGGATCGGTGAAGTCGAACCCGGCGGGGATGAGCGGAGCGGCCACGTTGCCTCCCACGGTTCGGCTTGGAACACGTTCTAGGTTGGATTGAAGCATACGGCGTTAACCAACGGAAGACCGTGAGTGAAACCCGTTTACTCAACCGGGGATAGCAGGTGAGCGCGCGCTCACTCGGGCAAGATCAAGAACCGGCCACGCCTGCGCAGACTTGCACAAAACGATAACTTGTTCTAGTTTCTGCGTTAGTGAACAGTGTTTCCCGACGAAAGGGACGACATGGGCGTGCCGGTCATCGTCGAAGCCGTGCGGACCCCGATCGGCAAGCGGAACGGGCTGCTGGCGGGCCTGCACGCGGCCGAGCTGCTGGGTGCCGCGCAGCTCGCCCTGCTGGACCGCGCCGGGATCGACCCGGCGCTCGTCGAGCAGCTCATCGGCGGCTGCGTCACGCAGGCCGGTGAGCAGTCGAACAACGTCACGCGCACGGCGTGGCTGCACGCGGGCCTGCCCGAGACGGCGGGTGCGACGACGATCGATGCCCAGTGCGGCTCGGCGCAGCAAGCGACCCACCTCATCGCGGGCCTGATCGCGGCGGACGCCATCGACGCCGGTGTCGCGTGCGGAGTCGAGGCGATGAGCCGCGTGCCGCTGGGCACGAACCGCGCCGGTGCCTCACCACGGCCGTCGTCGTGGTCGATCGACCTGCCCAACCAGTACGGCGCGGCCGAGCGGATCGCGGTCCGCCGCGGGCTGACGCGCGAGGACGTCGACCGGTTCGGGGCGGCGTCCCAGCAGAAGGCGGCGGCCGCGTGGGCGGCGGGCCACTTCGACCGCGAGGTGGTGCCGGTGAAGGCCCCGGTCCTCTCGGCTGACGGCGCACCGACCGGCGAGACCCACCTCGTCACGCGCGATCAGGGCCTGCGGGAGACGACGGTCGAAGGCCTGGCCCGGCTCAAGCCGGTGGTCGAGGACGGCGTCCACACGGCGGGAACGTCCTCCCAGATCTCCGACGGCGCGGCGGCCCTGCTCCTGCTGGACGCGGACCGCGCGGCGGCGCTGGGCCTGCGTCCGCGGGCCCGGATCGTCGCGCAGGCGTTGGTCGGCGCCGAGCCGTACTACCACCTGGACGGCCCGATCCGCGCGACGGAACGCGTGCTCGCCCGGGCCGGGATGACGGTGGGTGACGTGGACCTGTTCGAGGTCAACGAGGCGTTCGCGTCGGTCGCGTTGTCGTGGCAGCAGGTGGTCTCCCCGGACCCGTCCCGCGTGAACGTCAACGGCGGCGCGATCGCCCTGGGCCACCCGGTGGGCAGCACGGGTGCCCGGCTGCTGACGACGGCGTTGCACGAGCTGGAGCGCCGGGACGCCTCGACGGCGCTGGTGACGATGTGCGCGGGCGGCGCACTGGCCACGGCGTCGATCATCGAACGGCTCTAGGCCCCCGACCACCACGCCGTCGGGTGAACGGCTTGTGCTTCACTTCGAGGCATGATCTCGGAAAGCCGTTGCCCGGTGGAGGACGGCGAGCTCCTCGTCCGCCGCGGCGGCGAGGGCCCGGCACTGCTGCTGATCGCGGGCGGCACCGGATCGGGCGACGCCTACCGCGCGCTGGCGAAGCAGCTGTACGCGGACTACACCGTGATCACCTACGACCGCCGAGGCCACTTCGGCAGCACGGACACGACCACGGGCCCGGTCCCGGTTTCCCTGCAGGCGGACGACGCTTTGGCGGTCCTGGACCACGCGGCCGACGGCCCGGCCCAGGTGTTCGGTTCGAGCGCCGGCGCCCTGATCGGCCTCGACCTGGTCGCCCGCCACCCGGACCGCGTGACAACGCTGGTCGCGCACGAACCCCCGGCGGTCCACCTGATGCCGGACGCCGGAGGCTGGCTCGAAGCGGCGGCCGAGCAGGTCCGCCTGGCCCGCGCGGGCGAACTGATGGCGGCGGTGACCCGGTTCGCGGACGCCATCGCGGGCGCGGCGCTGCCGAACCTGCCCAACCTCCGCCTGCCGCACGAAGCCGACTGGATCCGGTTGTTCGACCGCGAGCTGACGGAGTTCTTCGACTACCTGCCGGACCTGAGGGCCCTGCGGAAGGCGACCACGGAGATCTTCCCGGTGGCGGGAGAGGGCAGCCGGGGCCGGTACCATTACCAGCCGGCGAAGATCCTGGCTCTGGAGCTGGGGTTGCCGTTCGTCGAGACACCGGGCTCCCACCTGGCCCCGCAGCGAAACCCGGTGAAGTTCGCGGCGGCGTTGAAGGACCTGCTGAACGCGGAGGCCTGACGGGCGGCACGCGTGCCCGAATGGACGACACGCGTGCCTGGACGGACGACACGCGTGTTTGGAAGGACGACACGGCGTCAGACGACTCGGATGCCGTCCTTCCAGACCTCCCGGATGTTCGACGCCAGCGCCGGGAAGTCGTACGGGTTGCCCGCCACCACCACGACGTCCGCCCGCAGGCCCGGCTCCAGCCGGCCCAATTCCCCGTCCAGGCCCATCAGCCGCGCCGCCGAGGAGGTCGTTGCCTCCAGGACGTCCCCCGGCGTCATGCCGCACGCCGCCATCAGGGCCAGTTCCTCGAGGTTCGTCCCGTGCGGGCCCACTCCGCTGTCCGTTCCCATCGCGATCCGGACGCCCGCCGCATACGCGCGGCGGACCGAATCGCGGTGGGCCTCCACCACTTCGCGCGCCTTCGCCACCACCGCCGGCGGGAGGTCGACGCCCGCGTCGGCCGCGCGGACCACGTTGACCGGGGCGATCAGCGTCGGGACCAGCCAGGTTCCGTGCCCCAGCATCAGCTCGATCGCTTCGTCGTCCAGGTAGATGCCGTGCTCGATCGAGCGCGCGCCCGCGCGGACCGCGTTCTTGATGCCCGCCGCGCCCTGGGCGTGGGCCATCACCGGGCGGCCCTGCATCGCCGCCTCCGTCACCAGGACGTCCAGTTCCTCCGGGGTGAACTGGGCGTGCCGCGGGTCGTCGCGCGGGGACAGCACTCCGCCGGTCGTGCACACCTTGAGCACGTCGGCGCCCGCGCGCAGCAGCGTCCGGGCCACCCGGCGCATCTCGTCGGGCCCGTCGACCGTCGTGTCCGGACGGCCCGGGTGCGGGACCATCAGCGGGACGCACAACCCCGACGGGTGCCACGCGTCGCCGTGGCCGCCGGTCGGGCTGATCAGGCCGATGGAGATCTGCAGCCGCGGGCCCGGGATCAGGCCGTCGTCCACCGCCTGCTTGATGCCGAGGTCCGCGCCCGCCGCGTCGCGGACCGTCGTGATGCCCAGGCCCAGCGTCGCCCACAGGTTCCGCGCGGCTTCGTAGAACTGGTAGGAGAACGGCTTCTGCACCCGCGACAGCAGCCCGATGTCGGAGATCGTGACGTGCACGTGGCAGTCGAAGAGCCCGGGCAGCAGCACCGTGCCGGTGCAGTCGACACCCTCGTCGCCGTCGAGGTCGGTCCCGACGTCGACGATCCGGCCGTGCTCGACGACGACGTCGGCCGGGGCCGGGTCCGCGCCGGTGCCGTCGAAGACCGAGCCGCCGGTGAACACCGTGCGCGTCACGCCGCCTCCACGAGGGCAAGAGTACTCGCGACCACAACCGTGCCGTGGTCGATCCGGACCTGCGGGCGGCCGCCGCGGACGCGGTCGTTCGATCCACTGTGGACAACCCCGCGGGGCCGATGGTAGCTGCGCACCCGCGTCACCCCGCCATGAGCCCGAGGCGGCGGACGGCGAGTTCGGCCAGCAGCGCGGCGCCGTCGCCGAGCACCTGATCGTCGAACCGGGCGCGCGGCGAATGGTTGTCCGGGGCGGTCACGGGGTCCGTGGGGCAGGCGCCGAGGAAGAGGTACGCGCCCGGAACCCGTTCCAGGACACGGGAGAAGTCCTCCGAACCGGTGATCGGATCGGCCATCTCGGTGAAGCGCTCCTCGCCGAAGACGTCGCGGATCGTGTCGGCGACGAACGCGTAGGCGGCGGCGTCGTTGACCGTCGCGGGGTACTCCGGTTCGTAGGTGACGTCGACGTCGAGGCCGTGCGCCTGGGCGATGCCACGGCAGACCTGCACCGCGCGCTCCCCCACCTTCGCGGCGACCTCCGGGGAGAACGACCGGAGCGTCGCCTCGAACACGGCGTCGTCCGGGATGATGTTGCGCCGGGTGCCGGCGTGGAACGAGCCGACGGTGATGACGACCGGGTCGAAGACGTCGAAGGTGCGGGTGACCATCGTCTGCAGGGCGGTCACCATCTCGCAGGCGGCCGGGATCGGGTCGCGGGCGTCGTGCGGGGACGAGCCGTGGCCGCCGTCGCCCTTCACGCGGACCTCGAGCGCGCCCGACGCCGCCATCAGCGTCCCGGGGCGGGCGACGAAGTGGCCCTTGGCGTAGCTGGCGGCCGAGACGTGCAGGCCGTACGCGGCGTCGACGTGCTTGCCGGACGCCGTCAGGACGCCTTCGTCGATCATGTGGCCGGCGCCGTCCCAGCCCTCTTCGCCGGGCTGGAACATGAAGACGACGTCGCCGGGGAGGTCGTCCTTGCGGGCGGCGAGCAGGCGGGCCGCGCCGACCAGGCCGGCGGTGTGGAGGTCGTGGCCGCAGGCGTGCATGGCGCCGTCGAGGGTCGAGCTGAACTCCTCGCCGCTGGCTTCGGTGACCGGGAGCGCGTCCATGTCGCCGCGCAAGAGGACGGTGCCGCCCGGGTGGCCGCCGCGCAGGACCGCGGTGATCGACGACAGGTTCTTGCCGAGCGTGATTTCGAGCGGCAGCCCGTCGAGGGCGGCGAGGACCCGTTCCTGGGTGCGCGGGAGGTGGAGGCCGATCTCGGGGACGCGGTGCAGCTCGCGGCGCAGGACCTGCAGGTCGTCGAGCATGGCGGCGGCATCGGAGCGCAGGGTCATCCGCCGATCATGCGAGAGTCGAGCACAATGGCCGGGGAAAATGGCCGAAACCACCGTTCCGAGGGCTGATGAGCGAAGAATCCGCCATGCTGGCCGAGCAGGACCTCAAACTGGCCGACGCGCTCCAGGCGGCGCCGCGGGCGTCGTGGTCGACGCTCGGCGACGCGCTGGGGTTGGGCGCGGTGACCGTGGCCCGCCGCTGGGACGCGCTGGTGGAGCGCGGGGACGCCTGGCTCACCGCGTACGCCGGCGGGGAGCTGATTTCGCAGCTGGTGCTGGCTTTCGTGGCGATCGACTGCGAGCCCGGCGCGGCGCCGGCCGTCGCGGAAGCGCTGGCCTCGGACGTCCACGTGGCCACGGTGGAGCACGTGGCGGGGCCGTGCGACCTGCTCGTTCACGTGGTGACGCCGTCGTTGCGCGAGCTGGGGGCGCACGTGGCGACGTTGGCCGTCCCCGGCGTGACGCGGCTGAGGACGACGTTGTCCTCACGCATGTTCACCGAGGGCAGCCGCTGGCGCGTCCGGGCGATCTCCCCGGGTCAGCGGGAAGCGTTGTCGCCGAAGCCGGCCCGCCAGCGCGCCCCGCTGCGGTTCGACGCGGCGGACCGGGCGCTGATCTTGGCGCTGGGAGCGGACCCTCGAGCCTCGGCGGCGGCGCTGGCGGGCGTGCTGGGCGTCGGGGCGACGACGGTGCGCCGACGTCTGGACGGATTGCTCGGCCGCGGCGCGATCCGGGTGAGGTGCGAGATCGCGCGATCGGTGTCGCCGGCGCCGGTCACGGTGACGCTGTGGCTGACGGTGCCGCCGGACAAGCTGGAGACGACGGCCCGTTCGCTGGCGATGGTGCCGGAGGTCCGCATGTGCGCGGCCCTGACGGGGGCGGCGAACCTGATGCTGGTGCTGTGGCTGCCTTCGTCGCACGACGTCGTGGCGGTGGAGGCCCGGCTGGCGGCGAAGCTGCCGTGGCTGGAGATCACGGACCGGGCGGTGACGCTGCGGAGTGTCAAGCTGATGGGCCGCTTGCTCGACTCGGCGGGCCGGGGCGTGGGGCGGGTACCGCTGGATTTCTGGGCCGCGGTCCCCGTGCCGGAGCACGGGGACCGCAGCGTTCACCGGTCCGGGGGATGAGGGGGGGTGAGGTGGAGGGAAGCATCCCCCGGGGCCGGGGTTCTCGGGGCCGCCGTTCGCGGGCCGGGGTCGGGCCGGTTGGACTCCGCGGGCTGAGCCGGGCTGGATTGAGTTGGGCTCCCCGGGCCGGGCCGGGTCTGGCCGGGGTCGGGCCGGTTGGACTCCGCTGGCGGGGCTCGGCCGGATTGAGTTGGGCTCGCCGGGCCGGGTCTGGCCTGGCCGGGTTGAGTCGACTCCGCGAGCCGGGCCAAGGCTCCGCTAGTGAGGCTCGGCCGGATTGAGTTGGGCTCCCCAGGCCGGGCCAGCCTGGCCTGGGCCGGCTCGGTGACCGAGGGGCGGCCACCGGCCGGAGCTTCGGGGCGGGTACTGCGTGGTTCGGGACGGAGGCCGCGTGCTCGGCAACCGAAGTCGCGTGACTGGGGACGGATCTTGCGTGGCTGGAGGCGGATCTCGCGTGATCGGGAAGGCGTCGCGCGTGATTGGAGGGGTATCTCGCGTGATTGAGGAGGCATCACGCGTGGCTGGAGGGGGGATCTCGCGTGGTCGGGGCGGGAAGGGTTCCGGCGCGGTGGACGGGGGTGAGGTGGAGGGAAGCGTCCACCGGGCCGGAACTCGCGGGCGGGAGCGACTCCCGCCTTCTCCTCCTTCGCTGATCCGGCTGGCCGGATCGGTGGTGAGGTATCCCGGCCCGGCGGACATGGGGGGTGAGGTGGAGGGAAAGCGTCCACCGGACCGGGGCTCGGGGTGCGGGACGGGTCCCGCGGTTTCTCGGGGTGGAACAACCGGCCCGGTGGACTGGGGGGTGAGGTGGAGGGAAGTGTCCACCGGACCGGGGTTCGGGGTGCGGGACGGGGTCCCGCGATTTTCGGGGTGGTGCAACCGGCCCGGCGAACCGGGGGGGGTGAGGTGGAGGGAAAGCGTCCACCGGGCCGGGGATCGGGGAGCGGGTCAGTACCCGCTGGGTGATGTCGCGACCGCCTGCTGCACCGCCGGCCTGCGCGCCGGGTCGGCGCGGCAGCCGTTGGGCTCCAATGCGTACCACGTGCCGCCCGCGCCGTGGCCGGTTGCCGCTCCCGGCCCGTCGTCCGATGCGTGCGTGTACGCCGGCCAGCCTCCTACCGTCAGCTGCGTGGTGCCGTCCTCTCGGCGGATTCGGCCGACCAAACCGGAGTCGATACCGCCCGCGACCGTGATGGGGCCGTCCACCACGACCGGCGGCCACTTCGCGACGCAGGCCGCGTCGCAAGTGGACTTTCCGGAATCCTTGCCGTCCTTGGTGAACAGGTACAACGTCCGGCCGTCCGCGTCCGTGAGGACCCGGCCGAGGCCGTCGACCTCACCCGTCTCGAGGGTCGCCGGGTCGGCTTTGCGGCCCGCCGGGGTGATCGGGGCCCAGTCCGCGCTGACCCGACGGCCGAGCGCGATGCCCGGGCCGGTGTCCTTCGCGAACCGGTAGACCGGCCAGCCGTCGACCGTCACCTGCTTGCGGCCGTCCGGCCGGGTGACCTGGCCGACCAGCTCGGCGTCGATCCCGGCGGCCACCGCCGGCGTGTCGGAGATCAGCGGCGGCCACGTCGTCGCGCACGGACCGGCGCACGTCGCCCGGGGCGGGCCGGCCGAGTCCTTCGCGTACCGGTAGAGCGTGTGCCCTTCGGCATCGGCCAGTACCGTACCCAACCCGTCCACAGTGGACGAAATCAGCTGGGCCGCGGCGCCGGCCGGGACCGTGCTCGCCGGCTGCTGCTGCGCCCCGAGCACCACCGGCTGGACGGCTCCGGACGTGGCGTACGGGTTGGTCCCGCAGGCCGCGACCAGCGCGAGTCCGGCGACGGCGATCGGTGCGGCAACAGCCGGGCGAGCACGGTTCATCGGAAGTTCTCCTTCCCTCTCCAGAAGGGTGTTATTCGGCGCAGACCTTGCCGGAGTTGATGCAGTTGACCAGGCGGCCCATGATCTGCTTGCTCATCACGTTCGCGAAGTCGTCGTGGTCGGAGCGCGGGTTGTGCTCTTCCTGCGCGAAAGCGTCCACTTTGTACTGCTTGTTCTGCTGGACGTCCTGCGGCACGTCGTACACCAGGGTCACCTGCAGCTGGGGCACGTTCTTGAAGCCCTGCGGGCACTTGCCCTGCTGGTCGGCGAACACGATGTGGCTGCGGTGGTCCGCGCTGTCGGTGTTCTTGCCGTCCCAGCAGTTCGGGAAGGCGTGGATCCGCTCGACCTTGCTGCCCTGCGGGCAGATCGGGTACTTGTCGGTCAGCCGGTCCTCGAACCCGGTGCAGGTCCAGCTGGGCCGCGCGTTCTTCGGGCCGTTGGTGCTCTGCTTGGCGTCACCGTAGAGGATCTTCAGGCCGAGCGGCATCGCGACGACGTTCTGCGCGCCCCCGCCGATGAACTTCAACGTCGCGGACTCCGGCTCGATGATCTCGCCGTCGTTGTCGCCGACCTCTTCGTTCGCGCCCTGCGGACCGCCGAGCTCCTCCTGCTGCCCCTGGTCCTTGTTCTGGTCCTGCTGGTTCTGGTTCTGCTGCTGGTTCTTGTTCTGCTGGTTCTGCTGGTTCTTGTTCTGCTGCTGGCCGTTCCGGTCCTGCTGGTCGTTGTTCTGGTCCTGCTGCTGGTCGTCCTGCTGCTGGTTGTTCTGCTGCCGACGCTGCTGCCGGTCCTGCTGCTGCTGACCGTCGTTCTGGTCACCCTGCTGCTGGGCGCTCAGCCCGGTCCGGCCGCCGCCCTGACCGCGGCGCTCGCGCTGGTTCTGGTCCTGCGCGTCCTTGGCGTCCTGCCCGCTCTTGTCCTGCTGGACGTCGCCCGTCTTGCCCTGCTGCTGTTGCTTGGCCTTCTCGTTCTTGCCCTTGTTGGTCGCTTCGTCTTCGCGGTCGACGCGGATGACCGGCCAGAAGTACGCCGACTGGTCACCGTTCTTGCAGGTGGTGTCGCCGGCGAGCAGGCTCTTGAGGCTCGAATCGGCGTCCGTCGTCACGTTGCCGACGTAGTCGTGCAGGTGCTGGGCGCCGTTCTTGATCCCGGGCTGCGCGATGAAGTTGTCCGGGTTGTGGTGCGACCCGTCCGCGTTCGTTCCACAGTCGACGGTGAAGGAACCCTTGGCACCCTTCTGCTTCAAGGCCGCGTTCACGTTGCTGCCGGCGGGAACCTTGGTGATGTCGATGAAGAACGACGGGTCCGCCGGGTCCGCGCTGGCTTCGCCCGTGCGGCCCGTGCTGACCGCGACGGCGAGTGCGCCGACGGCGATCGCCAAGCCGATCGCACCCATCGCGATCTTGGTTCGGCGGGCAACGCGGTGCTTGCCCGTCACGGGGGACCGAGAATTCCGGGCCATAGACTAGTTCACCTCGTTCGTTTTTCCGGGCGCGCGCCGGTGAGCGCGGCAGCCCGGGCAAGAACTACCGTTGATTGAGCTCGAGATCGCACGGAACCCGGGTGGGGATGCTTGCGGTTCCGGCTGTCGGGATGCATCGGGGGATGCATTGGGGGATACGGACCTGAGCGGCACGAGGTTCAAAAGCGACCGGTCCGTTATCTGTTCGTTATCTACGAGAACGCAACCGGGCAGCATTTACCCAGGTCATGGGGTTTCACCGAAAGAAAGAATTCAGCGCTGGACGACGACGAGGACGGTGCCGTCTTCGCCGCGCACCTCGAACCGGCTGATCTGGTCCATCGCCAGGGAGACCGAACCCTGCAACCGCAGCGGTTCGGGCGAGCCGGGGATGCCGAACCCCTTGGGCGGCACCGACCAGCTGGAGACGACGCGCTCGGTCCCGGTGGCCGGGACGGCGACCAGCTGGCACTTCACCGGCCCGACGATGCCGCGCAGCTCGAGCTCGACGCGGCTGCCCCACTCGACCGGTGAAACGGTGACGAGAGCACTGACGGCGGACCCGCCGCTGCCGCGGCCGTAGGTCTGGCCGCCGCCGGGCTGCCCCTCGGCGCCCCCGGGCGGGGCGGTGGACGTCGCCGGGACGCTCGTCGCCGGCGGGGGCTGCTTGTTGCTCGGAGCGGCGAGGGAAGCGGGCGGCACGGCGTCGGCCGGCCGGACCGCGAGGGTCACCAGCGGGCCGGCGATCACGGCCGCCGCGGCGGCGGCGCCGGCGAGGATGCCGATCCGGCGACGGCGGCGGCGCTTGACGGCGGCCTCTTCCATGAGGCCACGCAGCACCCGGGGGCCCGGCGACAGGGTGCGCGGGCTCGGCGCGGGCATCGGGGGCTCGGGCCAGCTGCGCTTCACCAGGTCGAGGACGTCCGGCAGCTGGTAGAGCTCGATCAGGTCGAGCTGGCAGTGCGGGCAGTTCATCAGGTGGGCTTCGAACTGGGTGTTCTCGGCCTCGCTGAGGACGCCGAGCACGTAGGCGGCGACGTCGGTGTGCGGTGATCCGGCCACGCTCAGTTCACCCCCGCTCGCGCAAGGCCCGGCGCAGCGCGCGGACGGCGTGGTGGATGCGGGACTTCACGGTGCCCGGGGGCACGCCGAGGGTGGCCGCGACCTCGTTCACGGTCCGATCGCGCAGGTAGGTCTGCTGGATGGCCTCCCGCTGCTCGGGCGAAAGACCCTGCAGCGCCTCGTAGACGATCATCGCGGCGAGCGTCCGGTCCGATTCGTCGGACACCGCGATCGCGTCGGATTCGATCTCCTCGAGCTCCTGGGGCCGGACACTGCGGCTGCGCCAGCCGTCGATGACGATCCGCCGGGCCACCGTGAACAACCAGGCACGCAGCATCTCGGGCTGGCGGTCGAGCTTGTCGGCGTTCCGCCACGCCTTGATCAGGGTCTCCTGCACGACGTCCTCGGCCCACTGCCGGTCGTGGCCGGTCAGCCGCAGTGCGAACGCCATGAGGGACCCGCCGAACTCCTGGTAGAGCGCCTTCGCCAGATCATCGGAACCGTCGCCGGACTCGACGACGGCCTCCTGATCTCCGATGGATCTGAGCGCTCGGGTGTGCCGTCCCACGCGGGACATCCTGGTGGGCCGGACGGCCTACGTCCAGTACTTCCTGCCCGCGAACCAGGGGCAAAACTTTTTTGAACCGTTTCCGGACCGTGTCCGTATCCCCTACCGAAGACCCCGACCAGGCGTTGTCCCCCGCAACGCTCCGCATCCACTCCGGACCGAATGTCCACTGTGGATCTTTCGCGCCCTTTTCCGTTGCACTACCGGCAACAGCGCGTAGTCATGCCCCACGGAGGAGCAGTGATCCGCATTCCCCGCCCGGTGGTCCCCGCCGCCGTGTGCCTCACCGCACTCGCCTTGCTCACTGCCTGTACCGCCGGCGCGGCCACCACCTCGGGTGGCGGTTACGCAGCCGGCGGCGCCGCCGGGATGCAGATGCCCGGCATGCAGCAGGGGCAGGTCGTCCTGCCGATGCCGCAGGGCATCACCGCCGACCCGAACAACCCCGCGAAGAGCCAGCTCAGGGCGGCGAAGACGTTCGACCTGGGGCTCCTGCTCGTCGACGGGACCGGGTACACCATCTACCGGTACGACCGGGACACCCCCAACCCCTCGCGGTCGAACTGCACCGACGCGTGCGCGGCCAAGTGGATCCCGGTCAAGCCCGGCAACCTGGCGCCGATCGACGTCGACCAGTCGCTGATCGGGCAGATCACCCGCGACGACGGCAGCACCCAGCAGACCCTCGCCGGCTGGCCGCTGTACCACTTCACCGGCGACCAGGAGCCGGCCGACACCTCCGGCCAGGGCGCCGACCAGGCGTGGTACCCGATCGCGCCGGACGGCAAGAAGATCACCCTCACCCAGGACGAGTGGAGGCAAAATGCGTTCGGCGTCTGAGCTCGCCGGGTTCGGCTGCGAACCCTCGTCGGTCCTCGAGCGCTCCCGGCCGCTGGTCCGGATCCTCTTCGTCGTGGCCCTGGTGCTGGCGCTGCTGGCCCCGGGCTCGACCTCCCTCGCCCAGACCACCGCGATCTCCGACACCGACGCGGTACTGCTGACCAAGGTCCGCCAGGCCGGTCTGTGGGAGATGCCGTCGGGCATGATGGCGATGGAGAAGGGCGGCCCGATCGTCCAGAAGGTCGGCTTCGCGATCATGATGGACCACGGCCGCCTCGACGTGGCGACCCGCGCCCTCTCGCAGAAGCTGAACTCGCCGGTCCCCGACCAGCCCTCGGACGAACAGCGCGGCTGGCTCGCCGAAGAGATGGCCGCCTCCCCCGGCCCGGAGTTCGACCGCGTCTTCGCCAACCGGCTGCGCGCGGCGCACGGCGCGGTGTTCAACGTCCTGGCGCAGCTGCGGGCCGGTACCCGCAACGACGACGTGCGGGCCTTCGCGACCGTCGGCAACCAGGCCGTGATGCGGCACATGACGATGCTCGAAAGCACCGGGATGGTCGACTACACCGCGCTGCCCGCCCCGTCGGTCTCCACCACGGCGGCGCCCACCGGGATCCAGCTCGGCCTCGACCCCTCCCAGATCGCCGTGGTGGGAGCCCTGTTCCTGCTGCTCGGCGGTGGCCTGTTCTACGTGCTGCGGCAGGTCAAGAGCAACCGTGGCCGCGGCCGGGCGTCGTCCCGGCCCGCCACCGCGAGAACCGGGGGTAGCCATGGTTGAGACCTGGCACGACGCGACGATCTTCCTCACCCAGCAGTTCCAGCCGAAGACCGACCCGGCCGCCCGCGGCCTGGCCGCTTTCGCCGCCCGGACGTCCTACGGGGCGGCGATGCTGACGCTGACCTGGGGCGTGCTCACCGCGACGGGCTGGATCCGCTCGGTCACCGGCCGGAAGGGCCTGCGCAGCACGCACATGGTGCTGGCCACCGCGACGATCATCTTCGGCCTCGTCCACGCACTGGGCTTCACCTACCTGACGGTCCAGCCGTACAGCTTCGGCTACATGTTCATCCCGTTCGGCTCCGGCCAGGAAGCGCGCCACATCGCGGGCATCGTCGGCTTCGAGGTCATGTTCGCCATCTTCCTGACGGCGGGCCTGCAGCGCTTCACGTCCTACCGGCGCTGGCTGTGGCTGCACCGCTGCGCCTACCCGGCGGTCGGCCTCATCGCGATCCACTCCTGGTTCGGCGCCATCGCCAACGGCCACCTCTCGGTGACCTGGCTGGGCGGCATCACGCTGCTCGTGCCGGCCGTGACGGTGTCGATGCTGCGGTTCATGCCGGCCCGGACGCTCGAGCGGATCGGCCTCGTGGAAGAGCAGGTGGCCTGACATGCCCTTCCGTCTGCCCGGGAACGGGCCCCGGATCAGCGTCGACAACGACCGGTGCGAGCTCTACGGCATCTGCGCCATGGAGGCGCCGGACGTGTTCGACCTCGGCCAGGACGGCCGCCTGCGCTTCCACACGCGGCTGCTGGACGAAACCACCATGGAACAGGCGAAGATGGCCGCCCGCTGCTGCCCGATGCAGGCGGTCGTGATGAGAGGGGACCTCGATGGCTGACGGCGACCGGATCGTCATCGTCGGTGCGGGCGTCGCCGGGCTGCGTGCCGCGGAACGCCTGCGGGAACAGAAGTTCGACGGCGAGATCGTCCTGATCGGCGACGAGGCCCGGCGGCCCTACCACCGCCCGATGGTGTCCAAGGCGCTGGTGATGGGGACCGAACGGCCCAGCGACGTGGGCCTTTCGCACTACCTGCCGGACCTCGACGTCCACTGGCGCCTCGGCGCGCGGGTCACGCACCTGGACACCACCGAGCGGGTCGTGCACCTGCCCGGCGGCGAATCCCTCTGGTACGACGGCCTGATCGCCGCGACCGGCGTCTACCCGCGGCACCTGCCCGGCGCGCCGCGGCACGACCCGCGGGTGCGGATCCTGCGCACGGTCGAGGATTCGATGGCGGTGCGGCGCTGCCTCAACGCCAGCAAGAAGCCGGCCGTCGTGATCGGCGCCGGCCTGATCGGCAACGAGTTCGCCGCGAGCATGCGGCACATCGGCCGGGACGTCACCCTGATCGGGCACGCGAAGGCGCCGCTGCACCGCTTCGGCGACCGCGTCTCCAGCGGCATCGTCGAGGCGCACCACGAGCACCGCGCGAACCTGGCGATGCGCAGCGAAGTCCGGCACTGGATCAGCACGAAGGACACCGTCGGGCTGCACCTGACGAACAACCAGCTACTGGTCGCCAGCGTCGTCGTGCTCGCCATCGGCAGCGTCCCGTCGGTGGACTGGATGCGCGGCTCGGGCCTGGACATCAGCGACGGCGTCCTCTGCGACTCGAAGCTGTTCGCCGAGGGCGCGTCCGACGTCGTCATCGCCGGGGACATCGCGCGCTGGCCGAACCTGCGCTTCGACGAGACCCCGCGGCGGGTCGAGCACTGGATCAACGCCGTCGAGTCGGCCCGGCACGCGGCGGACAACCTGCTGATGGGGCACTCCAGCGCCATCCCGTTCACCCCGCTCCCCCGCGCCTGGTCGACGCTGTACGACACGCGGCTGCAGATGTGCGGGATGCCGTCGCTGGCCGAGGACACGGTGTCGCTGGCCGACGGCATCACCGGCTTCGTTCGCGACGGGCAGCTCGTCGGCATCTCCTGCTGGGACAAGCCGCGGGCGATGCTGGACTGGATGGCCGAGCTCAACCGCCGGCTGCCCGCGCCCGACTATGTGCCCGAGCCGGAGCCCGCGCCCGCTGCTCCGGTGGCGGAGGTCCCGACGGTCGAGCCGGCGCTCGCCGCGCTGGCGGCCGACGTGCCTCCGGAGTTCGACAGCGGCTTCGACCACCAGGCCTTCGAGCGCGAGTTCGAGAGCGAGTTCGCCAACGACATCCCGACGACGGCGTTCCCCGCGCAGGCCCTGCCGGCCCCGCCGACCACGGCGTTCGCCGCCCAGCCCGGCGCCGCGTTGCCGACCATGGCCATCCCGATGGGGAGGTAGAGAAGCCGGGGCGGGGCTGCGCGCGGCGGCCACCGTCCCTTGCCGGCCACCACACTCCCTCCGCGGCTGGGTGGTGTGGTGGCCGGCCCCGAACGTCCCCCTGCCCGCCTCGCGTTGGTGAAGGACACGAGCGCCCGGCGGGCCAGGAGAGGGCCATCCCGAGGGAACCCGACGCCCCCGGGGTGGCCTTCTTCCGGCACACCGGGCGGGGGCCCGGGGTCGAGCGCCGCGGCGGGTCACTCCGCCGGGGCGCACGGGCCGTGACGATCGGTCCGGCGGACGGGTATGCCGCCGGAAGGAACGCCACGGTCGTGCAGCACCGGTGCACGGCCGTCCCGGGGGCACGGGAACCCCCGGGACGGCTCCACCGTGTCGACCCCCCAATCACGCGTGTCGACCCTTCAATCACGCGTGTCGACTCTTCAATCACGCGAGATGCCGTCCCCGAATCACGCGGGATGTCGTGCGCGAACGGACGACACGCGTACCTGGACGGACGACACGCGTACCTGGACGGACGACACGCGTACCTGGACGGACGACACGCGTACCTGGAGGGACGACACGCGTGTCTGGAGGGTCGACACGCGTGATTGGGGGGTCGACACGAAAGCCTCGGCCCGCCTCGGCCGTTGTGGCAGGATCCAAGGGTGACCAGCTCCTCGGCCCAGTACCTGCGGGACCTCGCGCTCCTGCGGCGCGTCCGGGACCGGATCGACCGGGAGTACGCGCAGCCGCTCGACGTCGAGGCGCTGGCGCGGGGGGTGAACATGTCGGCCGGGCACCTCAGCCGGCAGTTCCGGCGCGCCTACGGTGAGTCACCGTATTCGTACCTCATGACGCGCCGCATCGAACGGGCGATGGCCCTGCTGCGGAAGGGCGAGCTGAGCGTCACGGAGGTGTGCTTCACCGTCGGCTTCTCGTCGCTCGGGACCTTCAGCACCCGGTTCGCCGAGCTGGTCGGGATGCCTCCGAGCGTCTACCGCGAGGAGCAGGCCGAGGCCACCGTCGGGATGCCGCCGTGCGTCGCCAAACAGGTCACCAGACCGATCAGGAATCGAGAAGCGCGGCCGTCGGCGGCCACCTAGGGTGACGACCATGGACGTCACCATTCACTCGAGCTTCCTCCCGCACACCGACCCGGAAGCCTCGCTCGCCTTCTACCGCGACCTCCTCGGCTTCGAGGTCCGCCAGAACGTCAAGTACGGCGACATGCAGTGGATCACCGTCGGCCCGCCGAACCAGCCCGACACCGCGATCGTCCTGACGCCGGTGGCCGCGACGCCCGGCCTGACCGACGACGAGCGCCGCATGATCAACGAGATGATGGCCAAGGGCACCTACGCCGGCGCCAACCTCGCCACCAAGGACCTCGACGCGCTGTTCGCCAAGCTCGAGGCCGGCGGCGCGGAGGTCGTCCAGGAGCCGGTCGACCAGCCCTACGGCATCCGCGACTGCTCGTTCCGCGACCCGGCCGGCAACCTCCTGCGCATCCAGGAACTGCGCTGACCACGACGGCGCTCGGCTACCGCGAGGTACTGCGCGACCGGCGGATCGCCGGGCTCCTGCTGGGCGACCTGCTCGCCAACATCGGCACCGGCATGCTCCTGGTGGCCATGCCCGTGCAGACGCTCTCCCTGCACGGCGACGTCCCGAAAGCGATCGCCATCGGCGTCGTGGAGGCCGCGCCGTTCGTCCTGTCCACCGTGCTGGCCCTGGCCATCGGGCTCGGCCGGGTCCGTCTCCGCCCGCGCACGCTGCTCGTCGCCGACTGCGTGCTGCGGTCGGCCACCTTCGCCGTCCTCGGCGTCCTGGCCGTCTCCGGCCGGCTCACCCTGCCGGTGCTGGCCGCCGGCCTGCTCTTCGGCGCCACCTTCCGGCTGGCCGGGTCGAGCAGCCGCCGCCTGCTGGCGACGTCGGCCGCGGGCGAGGCCGGCCGGTTCTCGGTCAACGGCCTGCTCGGCCTGAACACGACGTTCGCGCTCTACATCGCCGGGCCGGTGCTCGGCGGGGTCCTCGTGGCCACCGCCGGTGCGGGATACGCGCTCTTCGTCGACGCCGCCGGAGCGCTGATCCTGCTGGCCTGCGTCCCCCGCGAGGCCGGCGACCGGGACGCGCTGCGCGACGAGGGCACCCACGAGTCGGGCTGGCGGATCCTGCGCCGCCGTCCGGTCGCCGCGCGGCTGCTGGTGGTCGAGTTCTTCTTCAACTTCCTGTACATGCCGGTCGAAGTGGCGCTCCCGCTGTACGTGAGCGGGACGCTGCACGCCGGCGCGTCCGGCCTGGGGGTGCTGTGGGGTGCGCTCGGGGTCGGCGCGTTCGCCGGCGCCGCGCTCGTCAGCCGGCTGCGGAACCTGCCGCAGCGGCCGCTGCTCGTCGCGATCATCGGGCTGTGGGCGCTGTGCCCGATCGCGCTCGCCGTCACCGGCGACCTCACCGTGGCCCTGCTCGTCTTCGCCCTCGGCGGCCTGGTGTACGCGCCGTTCACGCCGGTCGCGTACAGCTTCCTGCAGTCCGGGCTCGCCCCCGGGGAACAACAGCAGGTCGTCACGCTCTGGACGACCGGCGCCACGGTGGCCGCCCCGCTCGGGCTCGCCCTGGGCGGGCCCCTGATCGAACTGACCGGCAGCACGGGCGGGCTCGTGCTCTCCGGCGTGCTGACCCTCCTGCTGCTCCCGATCGCGGCCCGGGCGGTACTCGGGCGCGTCCACGAAGGGAACCCGACATGTGCCTCGGCCTGAAAGCCGCCGCCGAGAACCACCTGCGTGAGCTGACGCTGTTGCGCCGCGTCCGCGACCGCATCGACACCGGATTCGCGCGTCCGCTGGACCTCGAAGCACTCGCGCGCACCGTGGGCCTGCCCGTCGCGTTGTTCGTCCGCCGTTTCCAGGACGCCTACGGCCTTTCCCCGCACGATTACCGGCGGGCCGCCGAAGCGATCAGGAATCGAGAAGCCCGGGCAGCACGCCCGAAAGTAGCGTGATCCCCATGAACCTCACCATTCACCAGACCTTCCTCCCCCACCACGACCACGAAGCTTCGCTGGCCTTTTACCGCGACACCCTCGGTTTCGAAGTGCGCAACGACGTCGGCTACGGCGGCCAGCACTGGCTCACGATCGGCCTGCCCGGCCAGCCCGACACCTCGCTCGTGCTGCAGCCGACGGGCGCCGCCTACGCGGACCTGACCGAAGAAGAACGCCGGACCATCACGGACCTGATGGCCAAGGGCAGTTTCGCCGCGGTCAACCTGGCCACCGACGACCTGGACGGCACCTTCGAGCGGGTGCAGGCCGGTGACGCCGAGGTCGTCCAGGAACCGACCGACCAGCCCTGGGGCATCCGGGACTGCTCCTTCCGCGACCCCGCCGGAAACCTCGTCCGCATCCAACAAGCACGCTGACCGAACGAACGCTGGAGAGCCCCGATGAGCACGAGGAAGAACGCACCGCACGTGGCCGACAGCCACGACCTGATCCGCGTCCACGGCGCGCGCGTGAACAACCTCAAGGACGTCAGCGTCGAGCTGCCCAAGCGGCGGCTGACGGTGTTCACCGGGGTCTCCGGCTCCGGCAAGAGCTCCCTGGTGTTCAGCACGATCGCCGCCGAGTCGCAGCGGCTGATCAACGAGACCTACAGCACCTTCGTGCAGGGGTTCATGCCGACGCTGGCCAGACCCGACGTCGACGTGCTCGACGGGATCACCACCGCGATCATCGTCGACCAGGAGCGGATGGGCGCCAACCCGCACTCCACCGTCGGCACCGCCACCGACGCGAACGCGATGCTGCGCATCCTGTTCAGCCGGCTCGGGACGCCGCACATCGGGTCACCGCAGGCGTTTTCGTTCAACGTCGCCTCGATCAGCGGCGCCGGCGCGGTCACCATCGAAAAGGGCGGCCGGCAGATCAAGGAGCGGCGCAGCTTCAGCATCACCGGCGGCATGTGCCCGCGCTGCGAGGGCCGCGGCAAGGTCAACGACATCGACCTCACCGCCCTGTTCGACGAAAACAAGTCGCTCAACGAGGGCGCGATCACCATCCCGGGCTACAGCATGGAGGGCTGGTACGGCCGCATCTTCCGCGGCTCCGGCTTCTTCGACCCGGACAAGCCGATCAAGAAGTACACCAAGAAGCAGTTCGACGACCTGGTGTACAAGGAACCGACGAAGATCAAGGTCGAGGGCATCAACCTGACCTACTCGGGGCTGGTGCCGGCGATCCAGAAGTCCTTCCTGTCCAAGGACGTCGACGCGATGCAGCCGCACATCCGCGCGTTCGTCGAGCGAGCCGTGACGTTCCAGACCTGCCCGGACTGCGACGGCACCCGGCTTTCGGCGGAGGCGCGCTCCTCGAAGATCGACGGGCTCAGCATCGCCGACGTGTGCGCGATGCAGATCAGCGATCTCGCCGCGTGGGTCGGGAAGCTGTCCGAGCCGTCGGTGGCGCCGCTGCTGGACGCGCTGAAGCACACGCTCGACTCGTTCGTCGAGATCGGCCTCGGCTACCTCTCGCTGGACCGTCCATCCGGGACACTGTCGGGCGGGGAAGCCCAGCGCACCAAGATGATCCGGCACCTCGGGTCGTCGCTGACCGACGTCACCTACGTCTTCGACGAGCCGACGATCGGCCTGCACCCGCACGACATCCGGCGCATGAACGACCTGCTGCTGCAGCTGCGTGACAAGGGCAACACGGTGCTGGTCGTCGAGCACAAGCCGGAGGCGATCGCGATCGCCGACCACGTCGTCGACCTCGGCCCGCGCGCCGGCACCGAAGGCGGCGAGATCGTCTTCGAGGGCACTGTGGACGGTCTGCGCAAGAGCGGGACGCTGACCGGGCGGCACCTCGACGACCGGGCGTCGCTGAAGTCGTCGGTGCGTTCGCCGTCGGGTGTCCTGGAGGTGCGCGGCGCGTCGACGCACAACCTGCAGGACGTCGACGTCGACATCCCGCTCGGCGTGCTGGTGGTGGTGACCGGGGTGGCGGGCTCGGGCAAGAGCTCGCTGATCCACGGCTCGGTGTCCGGCGGCGAGGGCGTGGTGACGGTCGACCAGACGGGCATCCGCGGCTCGCGCCGGAGCAACCCGGCGACGTACACGGGCCTGCTGGAGCCGATCCGCAAGGCGTTCGCCAAGGCCAACGGCGTCAAGCCGGCGTTGTTCAGCGCGAACTCCGAAGGCGCGTGCCCGAACTGCAACGGCGCGGGCGTGGTCTACACGGACCTGGGGATCATGGCGAGCACGGCGACGCCCTGCGAGGTGTGCGAGGGCAAGCGGTTCAACGCCGACGTGCTGGAGTACACCTTCGGCGGCCGCGACATCAGCGAGGTCCTCGGCATGTCGGTGGCTTCGGCGTTGGATTTCTTCGCGTCCGGCGACGCCGCCCTGCCGGCGGCGCACAAGATCCTCACGCACCTGTCCGACGTCGGCCTCGGCTACCTGACGCTGGGCCAGCCCCTGACGACGCTGTCCGGCGGCGAGCGCCAGCGCATCAAGCTGGCGACGCACATGGCGGAGCAGGGCGGGGTGTACATCCTCGACGAGCCGACGGCGGGCCTGCACCTGGCGGACGTCGAGCAGTTGCTGGGCCTGCTGGACCGCCTGGTGGACGCGGGCAAGTCGGTGATCGTCATCGAGCACCACCAGGCGGTGATGGCCCACGCGGACTGGCTGATCGACCTCGGCCCCGGAGCGGGTCACGACGGCGGGAAGGTCGTGTTCGAGGGGACGCCGGCGCAGCTGGTGAAGGCGCGGAAGAAGACGCTGACGGGGAAGCACCTGGCCGAGTACGTCGCTTCCTGACCCGAGCGCCTACCGGCTCGGGCGGTAGGGCTGGCCCCCCGAAACCGTCTGGGGCGAGCCGGATTCCGATATCGGGCGCCGGTGCGAAGACTCGGGTGGGTGACCACCACAGAGAACAGCGTCGGCAGCGACTTCGCCCGGCTGAGCCACCGCATCTCCGCCGCCGGGCTGATGGCACGGCGGCCCGGCTACTACACCGCCCGGATCGCGCTCGTCGCCGGGTTGTTCGCCGCCGGGTGGGTGGCCTTCGCGCTGCTCGGGAACTCCTGGTGGCAGCTCGGCGTCGCGGCCTTCCTGGCCGTCATGTTCGGGCAGGTCGCCCTGCTCTCGCACGATCTCGCGCACAAGCAGGTCTTCCGGCGACGGCGGCCCACCGAAATCGCCGGGATGCTCGCCGGGAACCTCGGGATCGGGATGAGCTACGGCTGGTGGATGGACAAGCACACCCGCCACCACGCCAACCCGAACCACGAGGAGCTCGACCCCGACGTCGATCCGGACATCCTCGTCTGGTCGAAGGACCAGGCGCGCGCTAGCCGCGGGGTGCCGCGGTTCATCGGGCGGTACCAGGCCTTCCTGTTCTTCCCGTTGCTCACGCTCGAAGGCCTCAACCTGCACTGGTCGGGGATCCGCGCGGTCGGCAAGCCGGGCCTGCGCCACCGCAAAGTCGAAGCCGCGTTGCTCGCCGCGCACTTCGTCCTCTACTTCAGCGCGCTGTTCACCGTGCTCAGCCCCGGCATGGCAGTGCTGTTCTTCGCCGTCCACCAGGGACTGTGGGGTGTCTACATGGGATCGATCTTCGCGCCGAACCACAAGGGCATGCCGACGCTGACCGGGCGCACCGAACTCGACTTCCTCCGCAAGCAGGTGCTGACCTCGCGCAACGTCCGCGGCGGGCTCGTCACCGACGTCGCCCTCGGCGGGCTCAACTACCAGATCGAGCACCACCTGTTCCCGAGCATGCCGTCACCGCACCTGCGGCGGGCGCAGCCGATCGTCCAGGCCTACTGCGCCGAGCTCGGCGTTCCCTACCTGCAGACGAGCCTGGTCGACTCCTACCGGCAGGCCCTCACCCACCTGCATGAAGCTGGGGCCCCTCTCAGGAACCGTTCGTAGACTCGATCCCATGAGGAAGACGATCGCTGCGCTGCGCGACTTACCCGCGGCGTTCGGTGCCAAAGCCACCGGTGCCCGGGCCGAGCGGGTCCGCTCCTCGCCGCAGTTCGACGGCAAGGTGTTCCGCAACGCGGCGCCGCGGCACCCGATGACAGCGGCGTCGATGCGGGCCATCTTCCGCGAGATGTTCTTCGGCGAGCACCGTGAGCTGCGCAAACCGGCCGGCGCGGTCCCGCTGGTGACGGCCGGGCCGGTCGAGTCGGCGAGCGGGCTGCACCTGACCTGGTACGGCCACGCCTCGACGCTGGTCGAGCTCGACGGCGCCCGCGTGCTGCTCGACCCGGTGTGGAGCGACCGCGTCTCCCCCGCCGCGTTCGCCGGCCCGAGGCGGCTGCACGAGCCGCCGGTCCCGCTGTCCGGGCTCGGCCGGATCGACGCCGTCGTCATCTCGCACGACCACTACGACCACCTCGACCTGGCGACGGTCCGCGCGCTGGTGACGTCGTCCGAAGCGCCGTTCCTCGTCCCGCTCGGCGTGGGCGCGCACCTCGAGCGCTGGCACGTGCCGGCTGCCCGCATCATCGAGCTCGACTGGCACGAAGAGGCGACGGTGGCGGGCGTCCGCTTCATCGCGACGCCGGCCCAGCACTTCTCCGGCCGCGGCATCACGAACGACGACACGCTGTGGACGTCGTGGGCGCTGCTGGGCCCGGCGCACCGGGTGTTCTACAGCGGCGACACGGGCTACTTCGACGGGTTCGCGGCGGTCGGCGCGGAACACGGCCCGTTCGACGCGGCCCTGATCCAGGTCGGCGCGTACGCCCCGCAGTGGCCGGACATCCACATGACCCCGGAGGAAGGCGTGGCGGCGGGCCTCGACGTCCGGGCGAAACTGCTGGTCCCGGTGCACTGGGCGACGTTCCAGCTGGCGATGCACCCGTGGGGCGAGCCGGCCGACCGCGTGTGGAGCGAGGCCAAGGAGGCCGACCTCCCGCTGGCCATCCCCCGCCCGGGCGAGCGCATCGACGCGGCAACACCCCCAGCGGTCGACGGCTGGTGGCAGGCGCTGTGATCAGGCAGCCGACACGCGTGATCAGAGGGTCGACACGCGTGATTGAAGGGTCGACACGCGTGATTGGAGGGTCGACACGGCTCGGACCTGGCGTGTCGACGCGTCAATCACGTGTGTCGGCGCGGGGATCACGCGTGCCGGCTGTTGGCGCACGTCGGTGGGGCCGGGAGGGCGGGTGAAGCTCAAGCTGGATCTGCACGACATCTACAACCGCGGCGGTGAGATCGACCGGGCGCTCAAGGCGATCATCGACGAGGCCGTGGCCAAGAAGGCGCCGCTCGTCGAGATCATCCCCGGGAAAGGCTCGGGTCAGCTGAAGAAGCACGTCCTGCGGTTCCTCGAGCGCAAGGACGTCAAGGCGCTCTACCACCGGGTCGAGAAGGACAAGGACAACTTCGGCAGGGTGTTCGTGCACTTCCGCTGGAAGTGAGTCAGAACCGGCTGTCGTGGCGGGCCTGCGACCACGCCCGGTCCCACGCCGCCGCGTGGACGCGGGTCAGGACGAACCGGGCGGTCGCGTACAAACCCACCAAGGCCCCGGTGATCGCCGCCCACAGCAGGATGGCCGCGAACACGCCGTCGGCCGCCGAGGTCGACGCCGACAGGGGCTCGGCCGCCAGCTCGCCGCGCTGGTCCAGCCAGATCGCGACGCGGGTGCCCGCCGGGCTGCCCGGGTCGGCGAGGACCTCGCCGGTGTGGCGGGTGCCGCGGGCGTCGAACCAGGCCGCCGGGACCGACGTCTGCGCGGCCGGGGCGCCGGCGCCGTCGGTGCTGTACGGCTGGTTGGACGCCGCCGCGAGCGAAACCGCCGTTGCGGGGTGGCGCGTGGTGCGTTCCTCCGCGGCGCGAGCGTTCTGCGCCGCGTAGGTCTCGGACCCGAACGCCGCCGCGAACGGGATCGCCAGCAGCGCGCCGGCCACGGCCAGGAGCAGCAGGAGGGCTTCGACGCGGTCGCCCGCCCGGGCCAGGGGGTTGCGACCGGGGCGTACCCGGCGCCCGAACCGGGCGATCCGTCCGCTGGGCCCACGCATGCGCGACTCACTCCTCCCGGGAAGGTGTCTTCTCGGTAACAGTGTGCGCGCCGGGCTCGCTTTTCTCTCGTGAATGGGATGCGGCCCACCTGTGAATCCGTGCACAACCACCCGGTCGCGCCCGCCGGTCACAGCCAGTCGTCGGGGCGGGGCCAGGGCAGCATGGCCGCGAGCGCGTCCCGGGCCGGCTCGGTGACCGCGTACCGGCCGCGGTGGAACAGCAGCGGGCGGGCGTCCGACGCCGCGCCCAGTGCCGTCACCCGGCCGATCACGACGTAGTGGTCACCGGCCTCGTGCACGGCTTCCAGGGCGCAGTCGATCCAGGTCAGCGCGCCGTCGAGCAGCGGGGCCCCCGACGGCGCCGGCGTCCACGGGAACCGGGCGAACTTGTCCTCGCCGCGGGCGCCGAACACCGCGCTGACCTCCTGCTGGTCCTCGGCCAGCACGTTGACCGCGAACCGGCCCGCCGCCGCCAGCACCGGCCACGTCCGCGACGTCCGGGCCGGGCAGAACAGCACCAGCGGCGGGTCCAGCGACAGCGCCGCGAACGACTGGCAGGCGAACCCGGCCAGGGTGTCGCCGTCACGGCCGGTGACGACCGTGACGCCCGTGCAGAAGTGCCCGAGCACGCTGCGGAACTCGGTCTGGTCGACCGCCACGGACGTCATGCGCCCGGGGGCCGCGCGCCGACCGAGAAGTCGTGACCCCACAGCGACACCGCGGTGCTCTCGCGGGCGATCCAGTTGTCGTCGTCGACCTGACGGCCTTCGCAGCCGAACTCGACGTCGAAGCCGCCGGGCGTCTTCATGTAGAACGACAGCATCAGGTCGTTGACGTGCCGGCCGAGGGTGGCCGACATCGGCACCTTCCGCCGGATCGCGCGGTCGAGGCACAGGCCGACGTCGTCGGTGTTCTCCACCTCGACCATCAGGTGCACGATCCCGCTCGGCGTCGGCATCGGCAGGAAAGCCAGGCTGTGGTGACGCGGGTTGCAGCCGAAGAACCGCAGCCACGCGGGCGGCCCGTCGGCGGGCCGGCCGACCAGCTGCGGCGGCAGGCGCATCGAGTCGCGCAGCCGGAAACCGAGGACGTCCCGGTAGAACCGCAGCGACGCCTCGTCGTCCTTTGTGGACAGCACGACGTGGCCGAGGCCCTGCTCGCCGGTGACGAACTTGTGGCCGTACGGGCTCACCACGCGCCGGTGCTGCAGCGCGACGCCGTGGAACACCTCCTGGGTGTTGCCGGACGGGTCGTCGAAGCTGATCAGCTCGTCGACGCGGCGGTCGGCCAGCTCGTCGGGCGTGCCCTCCTTGTACGGCACCGACGCACTGTCCAACCGGGACCGCAGCTCGGCCAGCTCGGCCGCGTGCGCGACCTCCCAGCCGGTGACGGCCAGCCGGTCCGCGGAACCCGGCGAAATCACCAGCCGCGCGGGGAAGTCGTCCATGCGCAGGTAGAGCGCGTCCGGGTCGGTGCCGCTGCCTTCGACCATGCCGAGCACCTTGAGGCCGTACTCGCGCCAGGCCGCCATGTCGGTGGCCTCGATGCGGAGGTAGCCCAGTGACCGGATGCCCATCAGGAACTCCCGAGGAAGTCGAGGGCCAGCCGGTTGAACTCGTCGAACTTCTCCAGCTGGGCCCAGTGCCCGCAGCCGCCGAACACGTGCAGCTGCGCGCGCGGGATGGTTTTCAGAGCGACCAAGGCGCCGTCGAGCGGATTGACGCGGTCCTCGCGCCCCCAGATCAGGAGTACGCGCTGGCGCAGGCGGTGGGCTTCGCGCCAGAGCATCCCTTCTTCGTAGGTTTCGGGGTGCGCGAACGACTTGCCCATCGCCCGCATCGCGGCGAGCGACTCGGGCGTGTTCGCCGCGGCGAACCGTTCGTCGATCAGCTCGTCGGTGACCAGCGCCTGGTCGTGGACCATGATCCGCAGGAACGCTTCCATGCGTTCGCGGCTGGGGTGCGCACCGAACTTGCCGAGGTTCTTGACCCCTTCGGTCGGGTCGGGCGCGAACAGGTTGACGCTCAGCCCGCCCGGCCCCATCAGCACCAGCCGCCGGGCCCGCTTCCCGTGGTTCAGCGCGAACCGGACCGCCGCTCCCCCGCCGAGGGAGTTGCCGACGAAGTGGGCGCGCTCGATGCCGAGCGCGTCCATCAGGCCGAGAACGGCGTCCGCGCTGTGCCGGAAGTACTGCGGGTGCTCGGTCGGCTTGTCCGAGCGCCCGAAGCCGGGCTGGTCGACGGCGATCGTCCGGTAGTGCTTGGCGAACTCCGGCAGGTTGCGCCCGAAGTTGCTCCACGCCGACGCGCCGGGCCCGCCGCCGTGCAGCAGGATCACCGTCTCGGCGTGCTCGGCGCCGGCCTCGTGGTAGTGCAGCTTGAGCGAGCCGGCCTGGACGTACTTGCCTTCGGGTGCGGCCATCAGTACATCGCGTTCTCGACGGGGAGCCCGAAAGCGCCGGTGCCGTACATGACGTACGCGCGCTCGGCGTCGTTCGCCGCGTGGACGCGGCCGGCGTGCGCGTCGCGCCAGAAGCGCTGGATCGGCGTTCCCCGCTGGATCGCGCGGCCGCCGGAGTTCTCGAACAGCCGGTCGATCGCCGCGATCGCGCGTTCGGTGCCGCGCACCTGGTCGCGCCGGACGCGCAGCCGCAGGTCCGCGGGCAGCCGTTCCTCGCGCTTGGCGAGCTCGTACAGCTCCTCGATGTTGCGGGTCAGCTGCAGCCAGGCGGCGTCGATCTCGCTGGCCGCCTCGGCGATCCGCACCTTGGCGAACGGGTCCTCTTTGGACTGCTCGCCGGCGTAGGCGGCCCGGACGCGCTTGCGCTGGTGCTCGACGTGCGCGTCGTAGGCACCCTGGGCCATGCCGATGATCGGCGCGGTGATCGTGGTCGGGTGCACCGAACCGTACGGGAGCCGGTACAGCGGGCCGGGGTTGACGGCTTGGCCCGGCACCTTGCACTTCGACGTCGCGATGAAGCTCAGCGCCCGGTGCTGCGGGATGAAGACGTCCTCGACGACGATGTCGTTCGAGCCGGTGCCGCGCAGGCCGATCGTGTCCCAGACGTCCACAATGGAGTAGTCGGCGATGGGCAGCAGGTAGGTGCAGAAGTCGACCGGCTTGCCGTCCTTGAACGCGGGTCCCCCGAGCAGCACCCACGTGCAGTGGTCGGACCCGGAGGAGAAGCTCCACCGGCCCGTGAGCCGGTAACCGCCGTCGACGACCTCGGCCTTGCCCATCGGCGCGTACGACGAGGAGATCCGCACGTCCTGGTCCTCGCCCCAGACCTCCTGCTGCGCCTGGGCGTCGAACAGGGCCACGTGCCACGGGTGGACGCCGAGGATGGAGGCGACCCAGCCGGTGGACCCGCACGCGCTCGCGATCAGCTTGACCGCGGTGTAGAAGCTCACCGGGTCGGCTTCGAAGCCCCCGTGGAGCTTCGGCTGCAGCAGCTTGAAGAACCCGGTCTCCTGCAGGGCCTTGACGGACTCCTCGGGGACGCGGCGCGCGTCCTCGGTGTCCTGGGCCCGTTCCCGCAGGACCGGCAGGAGGTCCCGGACCCCGGCGATCACCTGCTCGCTCATGCGCAGTTCCTCTCTGGTCTTCACTGCCCCAAGACTAGAACACGTTCTCGTTTTTGTCGAGAACGCCCTGCGCCAGCGCACTGTTGATCCCCGCTCTGCGGCCGGAAAACACGCAGTCGGCCAGGGACAGGCCGCTCACGTAGGACCTGGAACAGATTCCCACGGCGGTGCGCCCGGCGGCGTACAGCCCGGGGATCGGCGCCCCCGCCGTGTTCCGCACCGCGCCGGTGTCCTCGTCGACGACGAGGCCGCCGAGGGTGAGCATCGGCGTCGGGTACCCGAGGTTGGGCCGCACCGAGATGTCGATCAGCGAGTACGGCGGGTTGTCCAGGCGGCGCACGAACTCGGTCGGCTTGCCCACCGGATCGCGGTCGCCGTGGTAGCCCTCGACGCTCGCGCGCAGCCCCTGCGGGTCGACGCCGGCCCGGCGCGCCACCTCCTCGACCGTCTCCCCCACGACCCGGCCGCGGCGCAGCAGGTACCGCAGCTGGAGCCATTGGAACCACTGGCTCTGCTTGCGGCCGTCCCGGCGCGCCTCGGCCACGATCGGCGCGTCGACGAGGAGCCAGCCCTTGCTCTCGTGGTGCTCGATGAGCTTCTCGCCGACCGCGGCGCCGTAGCGGGACTCGTCGATGACCCGCCGGCCCGCGGCGTCGACGATGATCCCGCCGAGGAACGCGCTCGGCGGGGTGACGAACCGCCACGCGGAGATCCGGCCCAGCTCACCGGTGGCCCCTCCGGCCTCGACCCCCATCCGGATGCCCGAACCGTTGTCGGCGGAGGTGCCCAGGGCCAGCCCACCGCGGTACTGCGGGGCGTGTTCGCGCACCATCTCGCGGTCGGCGATGAACCCGCCGGCGGCGAGCACGACCCCGCGCCGGGCGGAAATCCGCAGCTCACGGCCGTGCGCCCGCTCGAAGCGCTCGACCCGGCGGTGCAGCGACTTGCGCAGCGACGGCACGTAGATCCCGGGCTTGGCGGCGTACTGCGCGAGGCGCTGGTGGCGCGCCCGCACCGACGCGGGGGCGTCGCTCAGGGTGTCGGCGACGAGCCCGGTGACCCGGCCGGTGCCGTCGCGGACCAGGCTGCGGGCCGTCGTCTGGGTCAGCACCCGGATGCCGCGGGCGCGCACGGCCGCCTTGAGCCGCGCCATCAGCATCTTCCCCGACGTCCCGGGCCCCTTGACGCGATGTCCGCGCGGAGCCGGCTTCGCCGCGTCGCGGAACCCGCCGGCCGCTTCGCTGCCGGAGTAGTAGAGGTAGTGGTCGTCGCTCGGGTACGACGTCTTGTACGGGCAGAGGCTGCCTTCGAACGGCACGCCGTTGCCCTCCAGCCAGGTGATCATCTCCCGGCTGCCCTCGCAGAACCGCCGCAGCGTCCGCTCCGAGACGACGTCCCCGGTTTCCATGCGCAGATAGGCGTACATGGCGTCGACCGAGTCGTCGACACCCGCGTCGAGCTGCTGACCGGTGCCGCCACCGGCGTAGACGACGCCACCGCTGACCGCGCTGGCTCCTCCGCCGGCGAAGCGCTCGACGATGACGACGTCGGCGCCCGCGTCGGCCGCTTCGAGGGCGGCACAGGCGCCGGCCGCCCCGAACCCCACGATGACCACGTCCGCGACGAGTGCGTCCATGGTGGCTACCCTAGAACTGAAACACGTTCTCGTCTATGGTGACCGAAAGGGGCTCTCAACTGGATACTCGTCACGTGGAACACGTTATAGGTGAGGTGGCATGACGGAGCAGTTCGACGTCGTCGTCGTCGGCAGTGGTGCCGCCGGGATGACCGCCGCGCTGGCTGCGGCCCACCAGGGCCTGAGCGTAGTGGTCCTGGAGAAAGCCGGCTGCTTCGGCGGCTCGACCGCACGCTCCGGCGGCGGGGTCTGGCTGCCCGGCAACCACGCTCTGCGCGCCGCGGGGATCGAAGAACCACCCCAGCAGGCGCGCGAGTACCTGGCTTCCATCGTCGGGGACGCCGTCCCGGCCGTCCGGCGCGACACGTTCCTCGCCCACGGCCCCGAAGTGCTGAAGTTCGTCTGCGACCACACCCCGCTGAAGTTCCGCTGGGTCCGCGACTACAGCGACTACCACCCCGAGGCCCCCGGCGGACGCCCCGGCGGGCGGTCGGTGGAGCCGGTCGCCCTCGACGGCAAGCTCCTGGGCGCCGAGCTGGCCCACCTCGAACCGCCCTACAGCGCTCCCCCGCTCGGCGTCCCGATCACCCAGGCCGACTACCGCTGGCTGAGCTTGCTCGCGAGGCACCCGCGCGGCGCCCTCCGGATGCTGTCGCTGGGCCGGCAGTGGCTCGTCGGCAAACTCCGCGGGCAGCAGCTGCTGAGCATGGGGCAAGCGCTTGCGGCCGGGTTGCGGGTGGGCCTGGCGCGGGCCGGCGTCGAGGTCCGGCTGAACACCCCCCTGGTCGATCTCCAGGTCGACGACGACCGCGTCACCGGCGTCGTCACCGAGACCGGCGTCATCGCGGCGCGGCGCGGCGTGATCCTCGCCAGCGGCGGCTTCGAGCGGAACCTCGAGATGCGCGAGAAGTACCAGCGCGCGCCGATCGGCGTCGACTGGACCGTCGGCGCGGCCGCCAACACCGGCGACGGCATCACCGCCGGCCTCAAGCTCGGCGCGGCCCTCGACCTGATGGACGACGCCTGGTGGGGGCCGTCGCTGCCGCTCACCGGCGGGCCGTGGTTCGCGCTGGCCGAGCGGTCCCGGCCGCGCAGCATCATGGTCGACGCGCGCGGCGAGCGGTTCGTCAACGAGTCGGCGCCGTACGTCGAGGCCGTGCACGCGATGTACGGTCCCGGGGACGGGCCGGGACAGCACATCCCGACCTGGCTGGTGTTCGACCAGCGCTACAAGGACCGGTACATGTTCACCGGCATCGGGCCGCGCCAGCCGCTGCCCGGCCGCTGGTTCAAGGCCGGGATCGCGGCGAAGTCGTCTTCCCTGGCCGGGCTGGCGGCGAAGATCGACGTCCCCGCCCAGGCGTTGGAAGCGACGGTCGAGCGCTTCAACGGCTTCGCGCGCAACGGCGTCGACGAGGACTTCCACCGCGGCGTCAGCAAGTACGACCACTACTACGGCGACCCGCGCAACAAACCCAACCCCAGCCTCGGCCCCCTGGACAAAGCGCCGTTCTACGCGGTGAAGATCGTCCCGGGCGACCTGGGCACCAAGGGCGGGCTGCGCACCGACGAACACGCGCAGGTGCTGCGCGAGGACGGCTCGGCCGTGCCCGGGCTGTTCGCCGCGGGCAACGCCAGCGCGGCCGTGATGGGCCGGACGTACGCCGGGCCGGGCGCGACCATCGGCCCCGCCATGGTGTTCGGCTACCTTGCGGCGACGCGGCTGGCGCACGAAGATCAGGGGACCACGGGAGGGCAGCGATGACGCAGGATTCGGTACGCACCATCTACGCCGGTGAGCCGCCGACCCGGTTCGCCCGCGGCTGGCACTGCCTCGGCCTGGCGGAAACCTTCCGCGACGGGAAGCCCCACGCGGTCACCGCGTTCGGCACGAAGCTCGTGGTGTGGGCGGACTCGGCGGGCGAGCTGCACGTGCTCGACGGCTACTGCCGGCACATGGGCGGCGACCTCACCCAGGGCACGGTCAAGGGCGACGAGGTGGCCTGCCCGTTCCACGACTGGCGCTGGAGCGGCACGGGCAAGTGCGTCTCGATCCCCTACGCCAAGCGGGTTCCGCTGCGCGCGCGGACGCGGTCGTGGACGTCGGAGGTGCGCAACGGGCAGCTGCTCGTCTGGCACGACCCGGAAGGCAACCCGCCGCCCGAGGAGCTGGCGATCCCGCGGATCGAAGCGGCCCACAGCGACGAGTGGAGCAACTGGACCTGGGACGAGATCTTCATCGACGGCTCCAACTGCCGCGAGATCATCGACAACGTCGTCGACATGGCCCACTTCTTCTACATCCACTACGCCTACCCGACGTACTTCAAGAACGTCTTCGAAGGCCACATCGCCACCCAGTACCTCAACACCAAGGGCCGCCCGGACATGGGCATGGCGTCGAACTACGGCGGCGAGGACAACCTGCTGCGGTCGGAGGCGTCCTACTTCGGGCCGTCCTACATGATCAACAAGCTGGTGAACTCTTTCCAGGGCTACGAAATCGAGAGCGTGCTCATCAACTGCCACTACCCCGTGACGCCGACGTCGTTCGTGCTGCAGTACGGCATGAAGGTCAAGAAGCTGCCGGGGATCTCCGACGAGCACGCGGACAAGATCGCCGCGAAGCTGGCCCGCGGGATCGGCGCCGGGTTCCTGCAGGACGTCGAGATCTGGAAGCACAAGACGCAGATCGACAACCCGCTGCTGTGCGAAGAGGACGGTCCGGTCTACCAGCTTCGCCGGTGGTACCAGCAGTTCTACGTCGACGTCGCCGACGTCACCGAGGACATGACGCAGCGGTTCGAGTTCGAAGTGGACACGACGAAGGCGAACGAGGCGTGGGCGGCGGAGGTCGCGGAGAACCTGGCGCGGCAGAAGACCGAGGCGGAAGTGTGACCACCGCCGAGCAGACCGAGTTCCTGTCGGGCGGGCTGCGGCCGCACGAGTGCCGCAGCTGCGGGACGTGCGTGCTGGTGAAGAAGAACAGCATCCAGCACACGAGCATCCAGTGGACGTCCCGGCCCGCCGACACCTGCCCGGTGTTCGCGGACGCGGACGGGCCGTCGGCGCTGCTCGACACGTGCCCGAAGCTGGCCGACAGCATCGGCGACGCCGTGCGCGAAGGCACGCTGGCGGTGGCCGATGGCTGAACGGGTCTACACGCTGACCGTCGCCGACGTCGTCGTCGAAACGCCGGACGCGCGGTCGGTGGTCTTCGAGATCCCTCCCGAGCACGCTTCTGCTTTTGCCTACTCGGCGGGGCAGTTCTTGACTCTGCGGATCCCCAGCGAGCGGACCGGTTCGGTGGCGCGGTGCTACTCGCTGTCGAGCGCGCCGCACGAAAACCGGGTGCAGGTCACGGTCAAGCGGACCGACGGCGGGTACGGGTCCGGCTGGATCTGCTCGTCCCTGCAGCCGGGGATGCGGGTCGACGTGCTGGCGCCCGCCGGGGTGTTCTGCCCCTCTTCGGTCGACGAGGACTTCCTGCTGTTCGCGGGCGGCAGCGGCATCACGCCGGTGATGGCCATCCTCAAGACGGCGTTGGAGACCGGTTCCGGCCGGGTCGTGCTGGTGTACGCGAACCGGGACGAGCGCTCGGTGATCTTCGCGGGTGAACTGGCGTCGCTGGCTAAGCGGTACGGAGACCGGCTGGTCGTCGTCCACTGGCTGGAGAGCGTCCAGGGCCTGCCGGACGTCTCGCAGCTGCGCGGGCTGGCTTCGGCGTACACGTCGCACGAGGCGTTCCTGTGCGGACCGGCGCCGTTCATGGCGGCCGTGCGGGAGGCGCTCGGGCAGCTCGGGGTGCCGCGCGAGCGGGTGCACGTCGAGAAGTTCACGTCGCTGACCGGGAACCCGTTCGAGTCCGGTGCGCCCGAGCCCGAGCCGGAGTCCGACGAGGCCCCGGCGTCGCTGACGGTGACGCTGGACGGCTCGACGCAGACCCTGGCCTGGCCGCGGCAGCGCAAGCTGCTGGACCGGCTGCTGGACGCGGGCATGGACGCGCCCTATTCGTGCCGCGAGGGACAATGCAGCGCGTGCGCGTGCCGGATCGTCTCGGGTGAGGTGAAGATGCTGCACAACGAGGTCCTCGACGCCGAGGACATGGCGGACGGCATCGTGCTGGCCTGCCAGTCGCTGCCGGTCACCGACGAGGTCTCGATCAGCTACGAATAGGGAGTTCCCGTGCCCATCAACCCCGACGTCGCCATCGGTGCCGAGATCGGCGAGGTGAACTTCGCGTGGACGTCGTCGGACGTGCTGCTGTACCACCTGGCGCTGGGCGCGGGTCCGGACGAGCAGCGGTTCACCTACGAGCAGGACCTGGTGGTGCTGCCGACGTTCGCGACGGTGGCGGCCAACCTGCGTGTGTTCGACCCGCCGGCGGTGTCGTTCCCGGGGGTGGAGATCGACCTGGCGAAGGTGCTGCACGGCAAGCAGGAGATCACGCTGCACCAGCCGATCCCGGTCGAGGGCAAGGCGGTGGCGCGGTCGCGGATCGCCGACGTCTTCGACAAGGGCAAGGCGGCGGTGGTGGTCCAGGAGGTCTCGGTCACGTCCTCGTCGGGCGATCCACTGTGGACGGCCCGGTCGAGCATTTTCGCGCGTGGCGAGGGCGGGTTCGGCGGCTCGCGGGGGCCTTCGGACCGGGTTTCCTGGCCTTCGGCGGAGCCGGACGTCGTTCTGGAGGTCCCGACGCTGCCGCAGCAGGCGCTGCTGTACCGGCTGTGCGGCGACCGCAACCCGCTGCACGCGGACCCGGCGTTCGCCCGGGCGGCGGGGTTCGACCGGCCGATCCTGCACGGGCTGTGCACGCACGGCATCGTGGCGCGGGTGCTGGTGAACGAGTTCCTGGACGGCGACCCGGCGCGGGTGGCGTCGTTCGCGACGAAGTTCGCGGGCGTGGTGTTCCCGGGCGAGACGCTGCGGATCCGGGTCTGGCGCGCGGACGACCGCCTGCTGGTGACGACGTCGGCGGCCGAGCGCGACGACGCGCCGGTGCTGGCGGACACGGTGCTGGTGTCCACTTCCTGAGCGGCGCGCCCGGGGCGGCTACCGTGGAGGGGTGACTTCGGACTACTTCGTGGTGCGCGGAACGGTCGAGCCGGGCGACCAGCGCGGCCGAGAACTGGGCTTTCCGACGGCGAACATCGCCCTGAGCGACCAAGACGGCTCCCTGGGCGACGGCGTGTGGGCGGGCTGGATCGGCCGCCCGGACGGGACAAGGCTCCCGGCGGCGATCTCCGTCGGCCGCCGCCCCACGTACTACGGCGCGGACGGCTACCGGTTGCTGGAAGCCCACGTCTTGGACTTCTCGGGCGACCTGTACGGCGAGACGCTGGTGGTCTGGCTGGGGACGCACCTGCGCGAGCAGAAGAAGTACGCCTCGGCGGAGGATCTGATCACGGCCCTGAAGAACGACATCGCGGCGGCGGCCCAGTGGACGTCGGAGCACCCGGCCGATTCGCTTCCCTCGCCTGGCGACAGTGCCCTGGGTGAGGTGCGGCGGGTCGCGGGCTGAAGGTTTCCGCGGCCCGGAATTGTCGGTGGTCTCCGGTAACGTGAAATCCGGGGGTCCCCTGGCCGGGGACCTCTCGGTGCCGTGCTCACAACGCCGAGGCCAGCAGCATGTACCCCATGCCGGCGCCCATCACGGTCCGGCAGACCGCGCGCGACGCCTGCCCGGAGCCGGTCACCGCGCCGGAGCCAGAAGCAGCGGCCGAACCGGACGCGGCGGCCAAGCCAGACGCGGCGCCGGGGCCAGCGCCCGCGCCCGAGACAGCGCCCGAGCCGGGGGCCGCCCGTACGACCGCCGAGCCCCGGACCACCGCCACTCCCGACCAAGCAGCGTCCACCACGAAGTACCCCGCCGCCAGCACGGCGACCAGCGGGACCGCCAGCCGCGCGTCCATGGCCGACATCGTCAGCCACGGTCCGTGGTCGCCTCCGCCGTGGGGCATCGCCGTCACCATGTACAGCATCGCCGCCGCCGACAGGGCGTGGTGGGCGCACGCCCGCCCGCGCCACCAGGCCAGCGCGAACCAGCCCGTGGTCAACACCAGCACCGCCTGCCAGCCCGCCGCCGGGATGGGGCCTCCGACCGGCGAGAACATCGCCACCATCGCCACCACCAGCAACAGCTCCGCCAGGTCGCCGTGGCGGACGCCGTGCCCGAGCCGCGCGTAGTCGAGGCGGACCAAGCGCAGCACGCACGGCAGCACCAGCCCCGCGAACACGGCTGTGAGCGCCCAGTCGACCGTCATCGGGTTTCACTCTCCGTCGTGGGTGGTGTCTCCACCGTGACACCCACGACGGCCGGGCACCAGCCGTCATTGAGGTGACACTCAGTCACCCGTCAGGATGAGTCCGCTCGTCGGCACGCCCGTTCCCGCCGTCACCAGGACCCGCGCCGCGTCCGCGACCTGGTTGGCCGCCGTCCCCCGGATCTGCCGGACGCCCTCCGCGATGCCGTTCATGCCGTGGATGTACGCCTCACCCAGCTGGCCGCCGTGCGGGTTGAGCGGCAACGCGCCGTCGAGCTCGAGCGCGCCGTCCGCGATGAAGTCCTTCGCCTCGCCGCGGCCGCAGAAACCCAGTTCCTCCAGCTGCATCAGCACATACGGCGTGAAGTGGTCGTACAGCACCGCAACGTCCACATCGGACGGTCCCAGCCCGGACTGGCCCCACAGCTGCCGGCCCACGACGCCCATTTCCGGCAGCGCGGCCAGGTCGTCGCGGTAGTAGCTGGTCATCACGTACTGGTCCGGTCCGCTCCCCTGCGCCGCCGCCGCGATCACCGCCGGCGGCCGCGCGAGATCGCGGGCCCGTGCCAGGCTCGTCACGACCAGCGCGACCCCGCCGTCGCTCTCCTGGCAGCAGTCGAGCAGGTGCAGCGGCTCGGCCACCCAGCGCGACGCCTGGTGCTCCTCGAGGGTGATGGGCCGCCCGTGGAACCACGCGTTCGGGTTGGTCGCCGCGTGCTTGCGGTCGACGACGGCAACGCGCCCGAAGTCCTCGCTCGTCGCGCCGTAGTCGTGCAGGTAACGCCGCGCGACCATGGCCACCGTCGCCGCCGGGGTGGCGATGCCCATCGGGTAGTGGAACGCGTTGTCCACGCCCGAGGAGTTGACCTGCCCGGCCGCCGCCGACGACACCTGGCCGAAGCGGTGGCCGGACCGCTCGTTGAACGCCCGGTACGCGACGACGACGTCCGCGACGCCGGTCGCCACCGCCATCGCCGCCTGCTGCACGGTCGCCGCCGCGGCGCCGCCGCCGTAGTGGATGCGGCTGAAGAACTTCAGCTCGGGAATCCCGAGTTCCCGCGCGACCGCGATCTCCGCGTTGCCGTCCATGGTGAACGACACCAGCCCGTCCACATCGGACGGGGTCAGGCCCGCGTCGGCCAGTGCGTGGGAGACGCATTCGGCCGCCAGCCGCAGTTCGCTGCGCCCGGAGTCCTTCGAGAACTCCGTCGCGCCGATCCCGGCGATCGCCGCCGTTCCCGAAAGCGTCACGGCAGGGTCACCTCCACCGTCCCGGCGACGTGCTCGCCGAGACTGTCCACACCGGACACCGAAACCACGACGTCCGGCCCGGAACGGGAGACCACCCGGCCGGTGAACGTCAGCGTGTCGTAGGCGTAGCACGGCACGCCGAGCCGGATCTTGATCGACCGGATCAGCGCCTGCGGCCCGGCCCACTCGGAAACGAACCGCTGGACGAGACCCGTGTCGGTGAGGATGTTGAGGAAGATGTCCTTCGAGCCGCGGGCGACGGCCGAGTCGCGGTCGTGGTGGACGTCCTGGAAGTCGCGGGTGGCCAGCGCGGTGCTGACGACGAACGTCGGCGTCGCCTCGATCGTCAGCGGCGGCAGCTCGGTCCCTTCGGCGACGGTCATCGGGCCACCTTCCACGCGGGCAGGGTCAGGTCGTCGTCCACCTCGACGAACGCCGCGACCACCGGTAGTCCGATGTGGACCTCCTCCGGCGCCGCGTCCAGCAGCTCGGCCATCACGCGGACCCCTTCTTCGAGTTCCACCAGGGCCACCACGAACGGCAGCTGCTTGCCGGGCACCGCCGGGTGGTGGTGCACGACGTAGGAGTAAACGGTCCCCCGGCCACTGGCGACGACGTAGTCCGGCTTGGTGTCCAGCGAGCCGTCGGGCGGCATCGGCCCCGGCGGGTGCCGCAGCGTCTCGCCCCAGCGCTGGATCCGCAGCTCACCCTCGCGAAGGCCGTCCCAGAAGAACTCGGTGTCCCGGCTGATCACCGGCCGCAGCACCGGCGCCGGCGGCGGCTTCGGGGCGGGCGGGCGGAACTTGAGGACGCGGAACATCATCTCCGCGACGGCTTCGTCCCCGACGTACCAGGTCATCCGCGTGGTGACGAACCAGCCCTCGCCCAGGGCGGTCTTCTTCGGCCCGACGACGTTCTCCAGCCGCGTCCGCGCCTCGACCTGCTCGCCGGGCCGCAGGTAGCGGTGGTAGGTCTGCTCGGAGTTCGTCGCGACGACCGAGGTGAACCCGGCTTCGTCCAGGAGCTCCATCATCAACCCGAGGGGGTCGTCGGAGCCGCGCGGGACGTTCAGGCCGCCCATCGTCCACACCTGCGCCATCGCGGGCGGCGCGACCAGTCCCTTGTGGACGCTCGTGGCGGCGTACTCCGGGTCGGTGTAGACCGGGTTGCGGTCCCCGATCGCTTCGACCCAGTTGTTGACCATGGCCTGGTTGACGGGGTCGCGCGCCAGGCGCGGCGCGCATTCCCCGCGCGCGGCGATCTCCGCGGCGGCCTCTTCGATGTTCATCGCGGCACCCTCGGCAGGCCCAGGCCGATCGAGGCGATCAGCTCCCGTTGGATTTCGCTGACGCCCCCGCCGAAGGTCAGCACGATGTTGCGTTTCGCGGTGAGGTCCAGCCATTCGGCGAGCTCGGCGGTGTCCGGATCGGCGAGGTCACCGTGGCGGGCGACGACTTCCTCGAGGTTCCGGCCGATCCGCTGGATGGCCTCCGAGCTGAACACCTTGGTCGCCGACGCGTCGGCCACACCCACCGGCGCGCTCGCCGAGGACACCGCGACCTGCCAGTTCAGCAGCTCGTTCACCCGGGTCACGGCCAGCGCTTCGGCGAGCGCGGCCCGCACGTCGACGAGGTCCAGCAGGCCGTGCGCGCCCGCCCAGGCGCGGACGCGGTCGTACAGGCCGCCGATCCGCCCGGCCGGCCCGAGCATGACGCGCTCGTGGTTGAGCTGGGTCGTGATCAGCCGCCAGCCCGCGTTTTCCCGCCCCACCAAGCGGTTCGCCGGCACCCGGACGTCCGAGTAGTAGGTCGCGTTGACGTGGTGGGCGCCGTCGCAGGTGATGATCGGCGTCCAGGAGTAACCGGGGTCGCTGGTGTCGACGACGAGGATCGAGATGCCCTTGTGCTTCGGCGCGTCCGGCGCGGTCCGCACGGCGAGCCAGATGTAGTCGGCGTCGTGGCCGCCGGTGGTGAAGATCTTCTGGCCGTTGACGACGTACTCGTCGCCGTCACGCACCGCCGTCGTCCGCAGCGACGCGAGGTCGGTGCCCGCTTCCGGTTCGCTGTACCCGATCGCGAAGTGGATCTCCCCGGCCAGGATCTTCGGCAGGAAGAACGACTTCTGTTCGCCGGTGCCGAATTCCTGCAGGGTCGGCCCGACCGTCTGCAGCGTGACCGAGGGCAGCTGGACGTCGGCGCGCGCGGCCTCGTCGACGAACAGGTGCTGTTCGATCCCGCCGAAGCCCTGGCCGCCGTATTCGACCGGCCAGCCGACGCCGAGCCGGCCGTCGCGGCCCATCCGGCGGACGATCTCGCGGAACACCGGCCCGTGCCGCTCTCGCCGCATCGCCCGGCGTTCCTCGGGGCTGATCAGGCCGGCGAAGTATTCGCGCAGCTCGGCCCGCAGCTGCTTTTGCGCGCTGGTCAGTTCGACGTGCATCCGCCTCACCCCGCCACTCGTTCGCCGAGCCGGCCGAGCCGGTGGGCGGCCCCGCCGAGCGTCCGGCCGAGATCCTTGACCGCCGAGGAATACCGGTGCAGCGGATAGGTTTCGTCGACGCCGAGGCCGCCGTGGAGGTGGTGGCAGGTCGCCAGCGCCTGCGGTGCCTGCGAGGCGAGCCAGTAGGCGGCGACGTCCAGTTCGGCGTCCGCGTCGAGCCCGGAAGCGAGCCGCCACACCGCGGACGTCACGGCGAGGTGCACGGTCCGCGCGGCCACGTAGACGTCGGCGATCTGGCCCGCCACGGCCTGGAAGGCGGCCAGGGGCCGGCCGAACTGGGTGCGCTCGCCGACGTGCTTGACGGTGAGGGCGAGCGCGCCGGCCAGCAGGCCGTCGCCGAGGGCCAGGGCACCGGCCAGCGCGAACCGGTGCAGCGCCGCGACGGCACCGCGGTCGAACAGCAGGTCGGCCTCTTCGACGGCGACGTCGTGGAGCCGGACGGTGAATTCCGGGGTCCCGGACGAGGTGGGGGTCGGGACGAGCGTGACGCCGTCGGCGTGCGGGTCGACGAGGTAGACGGCGCTGCCGTGCGCGGTGGTCACCGGGGTGAGGATCCGGGTGGCTCCCGCGGCGTGCGGGACAGCGGTCTTCACGCCGTTGACCAGCCATTTCCCATCGCCGGGCCGGGCGGTTGCGGCGGGCTCGGCGACCAGCGGCGCGGACGGCTCGTGCAAGGCGGCGGTGAGCAGCGCGTCCCCTGCCGCGACCGGCGGCAGGAACTCCGCCCGCTGGGCGGGGGTGCCGAGCGACTCGATCGGCAGGACGCCGAGGGCGAGCGCGGCGTACGCGGGCACCGGCGCCGCCACCCGGCCCACCTCGGTCAGGACCTGGGCGACCTCGGCGACGCCCAAGCCGTCGCCTTCCAATTCCGGCGGCAGCGCCAGGGCGAGCAGGCCCGCCGAGGCGAGCGCGCGCCAGGGGTCTTCCTCGGACCCGAGCACTTTCGCGGCGAGGGCGGCGATCTCGGTCTGCGTATCGTCAAGGGCGAAGTCCACGCCTGTCCTCCGGATCGGGCGCAATATTGAAACCTGTTCTAGTCTTAACCGGAAAGGGTGGGCACGGCAACCCCCGGGGGTGGCGCAATGGCGGGGACACGGCGGCGGATCACCGTGCCGCCGACCGCGGGCGTGCCCGAGCCGGTCCCCCTGACGCTGCCCGGCCGCGGCCGCACGGTGGTCACCGACGTCGGCCCGCGGGACGCGCCCGTGCTCTTCCTGCTGCATTCGGTGGCCTGCACGGGCCTGCTGACCTGGTATCCGGCGCTGACGCGGCTGGCGCGGCAACACCGCGTCGTCGTGTTCGACCAGCGCTGGCACGGCCGGGGCATCCGCTCGCCGGAGTTCCGGCTGGCCGACTGCGCCGAGGACGTCACGGCGGTCGCGGACGCGCTCGGCGTCGACCGGTTCGCGATCGCCGGGTACTCGATGGGCGGCCTGGTCGCGCAGCTCGTGGCCCGCGTCGAACCAGAACGTGTTACCGGGCTCGTGCTGTGCTCGACCGCCGGCCACTTCGGCCGGGGGCTGCGGCAGCGCGCCGCCCTCGAGGTCTTCGGCCGGACACTGCGGCGGCTGCGCGAGCGCGTGCCGCCGCCGGCCCTGCCCGGCGCGCTCCCCCGCGCCCGCCTCGCCGACCACCGGTGGGGGCTGCGGGAGTTCCGCTCGACCACGCCGTGGGCGATCGCGGTCGCCGTCGACGAGATCGGCCGGTTCGATTCGCGGCCGTGGTTGCACACGCTGCGGCAGCCGGCCGCGGTCGTGGTGACCGCGCGGGACCGGTTCATCGCGCCCGCCCACCAGCGGTCCCTGGCCCACCGGCTCCCCGGCGCGGCCACCTACGAGGTCGCGGCCGGGCACGCCGCCTGCGTGCTGGCCGCCGACCGCTGGGTGCCCGCCCTGCTCGCCGCGGTCGGATCCCTCCGAGGAAGGAAGCCATGATGGGACGCTTCAGCCTGCCCGACTCCAAACCCGACGGCCTCGAGTCGCCCGTCACCGCGAAGGCCATGAAGTACCTGGCGAAGGCGCAGGTGGCGGTCTTCCGGCTGACCGGCGGCCGGGTCGGCAGCAAGTGGCGCGTCGGGGCGGGGTTCCGCAAGCCCGTGCCGACGCTGCTGCTGGAGCACCGCGGCCGCAAGTCGGGGCGGCTGTTCACCACCCCGCTGCTCTACCTGCGCTCGGGCGAAGACGTCGTCGTCGTCGGCTCGCAGGGCGGGCTGCCGCGGCACCCGCAGTGGTACCGCAACCTGCTGGCGCACCCCGAGACGCGCATCGACCTCAAGGGCCGGCGCGGCGTCCCGGTCACGGCCCGGGTCGCCGAGGGCGCCGAACGCGCCGAGCTGTGGCCGCGGCTGGTCGAGCTGTACGCGGACTTCGCGAAGTACCAGGCCTGGACCGAGCGGGAGATCCCGGTGGTGGTGCTCAGCCCGCGGCCTTGACCAGCTCGGCGAGGGCGTCCGGGAGCGCGTCGGCGAGTGGCCACAGGTCCTTGACCAGCTCCCGCGCGCCGAGCAGGCCGACGTGCACCTTGCCCGCGTTGGACAGCACCGTGACGTTCAGCCCGGCGCCGTGGAAGACCGGCCCGAGCGGGTAGAAGCCGGTGATCCGCGCGCCCAGGAAGTACAGCGGCATCGGCGGGCCGGGCACGTTCGAGACGACCAGGTTGTGCACCACCGGGTGCTTCTCGGCCAGGCGCAGCGCCGAATACGCGCGCACGGCGAGCCCGAACGCCGTCGCGGCCGAGAACTGCGCCCAGTCCTGCAGCATGTCGGCGTCGATCTCGTGGTGGTGGTCCTTGGAGCGCCGGTTGGCCTCGGCGAGGAAGAACACCCGCGCGGCCGGGTCGGCCAGGTGCGTCGGCAGGGAGGCGAAGAAGGCCGAGACCTTGTTGCTGCCGTGGTCGCGTTCGGTGCGGTCGTGCACCGAAACCGGGACGGTCGCCACCAGCGGGTCCTCCGGCAGCTCGCCGCGTTCGGCGAGGAACTCGCGCAGCGCCCCGGCGACGAGCGCGAGCACGACGTCGTTGACCGTGACCCCGAAGGCGTTCTTGACGTCCTTGACGTCGGCGAGGTCGAGCTGGGCGAAGGCGACGCTGCGGTGCCCGGTGATCGTGCCGTTCAGTGACGTCCGCGGCGCGGTGAACGGGACCGGCATCCCCTTGCCGCGCAACGCCCGGCCGACCCAGCGCGGCATCAGCCCGAGCAGGTCGGGCAGCAGCCGCGCGACCTCGGCGGGGCGCTTCACGACGCTTTCGACGCCGGAGCGGATCAGGTCCAGCGGCGACGGCAGCCCGGCGTTCCGGTGCTCGTCGATCTCCGGCATCGGGCCGTCGGGTTCGAGCCCGGCCAGGTAGGTGATCAGGCTGGCGCCGCTGACGCCGTCGACGCTCGCGTGGTGCATCTTGAGCAGCACGGCGAGCTGGCCGTCGGCGAGGCCTTCGATGACGTACAGCTGCCACAGCGGGTGCGCGCGGTCGAGCTGCTGCCCGGCGATGTGCGCACACAGCGCGGCCAGCTCGGCGCGGTCGCCGGGGGCAGGCACGCCGATGCGGTGCACGTGGTGGTCGAGGTCGAACTCCTCGTCCTCGACCCAGACGGGGTGGCTGAGGTTCCACAGCGGATTGTGCAGTTTGCGGCGGAACGCCGGGATCAGCCGGACGCGTTCGTCGAGTTTCTCGTGGAGCTTCGCGAAGGTGTAGCCGCCGGGGACGGTCTCGCTGTCCAGGACGAGCAATCCGCAGACGTGCAGGACCTGCGACGACGTCTCGAGGTAGAGGAAGCTCGCGTCGAGGCCGCTCAGTCTTTGCATGGCGTCAGGGTAGGCCACGTCCGGTGAGCGGCGCGTCACCCTACTCGCCGGTATCATCGCGGTGGTGCAGCCGAATTTCCTGATCCGTCGCGCGGTCCAGCTCGGTCTCACCGCCAACGCCCTGCGCCCGCTGCGGGCCCGGTCCACGACGATCCCGGTGTTCTTCGCCGGGTGGCTGACCGGCGAGCTGGCGCCCCAGTTCCTGGCGCTGACGGCGGCGGATTCGCTGTCCCACGTGGCCCGCCACGGCGTCCACGACCGGTCGACGAAGGCGGGCCTGGCGATGGCGGCGGCGTCCGCCGCGGGGCTGGCCGCGCTGGTCCGCACCGGCCACGGCGCTCGCGAGGAGATCGAGAACGCGCTGACGTCGGCGCTGGGTCCGGACTACGCGTCGGAGCTGGGCCGGTCCGATCTGGGGTTGCCGTGGGGCGAGCTGGCGCTGCCGTTCCGGATGGGCGCCCCGGACGTCCGCGTCGACCGCAACATCGCCTACGCCCCGGGCGGCAAGCGGTTCCTGCTGGACGTGTACCGGCCGGCTACGCCGGTCTCGGGTGCCCCGGTGCTGCTGCAGGTCCACGGCGGAGCGTGGGTGATCGGCAACAAGGAGGAGCAGGGCCGGCCGCTGATGCGCTACCTGGCGCGTCGAGGCTGGGTGTGCGTCGCGATCAACTACCCGCTCGCGCCGACACATCGGTGGCCGGCGCACATCGTCGCGGCGAAGCAGGCGCTGGCGTGGATCCGCTCTTCGATCGTGTCGTACGGCGGCGACCCGGATTTCGTGGCGGTGACGGGCGGCTCGGCGGGCGGCCACCTGTCGGCGCTGCTGGCGTTGTCCCAGAACGACCCGGCGTTGCAGCCGTCGTTCGAGGACGTGGACACGAGCGTCCAGGCGTGCGTCCCGCACTACGGCGTGTACGACTTCGCGGCGACGTCCGGCGCACCGGCGAGCAAGTACCGGCTGGAGAGCCTGATCGCCCGCCGGGTGTTCGCACCGGACCGGGACCCGGTCTCCCACCTGGACGACTACATCGCGGCGTCCCCGCTGGACCGCATCACCTCGGACGCACCGCCGTTCTTCGTGATCCACGGCCGCGACGATTCACTGGTCCCGGTCCGGGAGGCCCGCGAGTTCGTCGCGCGCCTGCGGGAGAAGTCGCGGCAACCGGTGGCGTACGCGGAGCTGGCGGGGGCTCAGCACGCGTTCGACGTGTTCACATCGGTCCGGTCGGCGCACGTGGTCCGCGGGGTGGCGCGGTTCCTGGATCACACCTACAACGCCTGGAAGGCCGAGCGGGCTCAGTAGACGAGGTCCAGGGGGCTGGCCGAGGGTGGGCCGTCGAGGCGCCACTCCGGTCCTTCGCGGACGAAGCGGTACCAGCGGGCGTCGCGGCCGTAGCGCAGTTGCAGGTCTCCCTGGGTCAGCCGGTTTCGCCAAAGCTTCGGCTTGCCCGGGAGACCCGCGTCGGCCAGGGTTTGCTGCGCTTCGGCGAGCGGGCCCGGGCCGGGTTGCCAGGTCTCCCGATACGCCGCCAAGCCGCCGCGGCCGGCTTCGCGCCAGGCCTCGGCCCAGCGGGTCAGGTCTTTCGGGGCCACCCCCGCCGCCGTGGCGAGAGCGGTGATCTCCGCGCTGGTGCGGCCGGCCGCGCGGCGGGTGAGGTCTTCCTCGAACGTCAGCTCCGCCGGGGTCGGGCCGCCGGTCAGGAGGTCGCGGGCGAGGGCGGCCGCGTCCGCCGCGAGGGCCGAGAGCGCCGCCGCCGTCCAGCCGGTGCCCGGGGGCGGGTCGAGGTCCAGGACCGCCGGGGGCCCCGGGACCCGTGGTGGTGCCGGCACGGCGGGGATCGCGCCCGGCCGTCGCGCGTAGGCGGCCCGGGGCGTCAGGCCCTCGTCGGCGGGCTTCGGGAGCTTCGGCTTCTCGCCGCGGGCGGGCGAGCGGCGGGCGCGGAGCTCGGCCAGGACGTCCGCCCGGGGGCGGCCGCGCAGCAGGAAGAGCGTGAACGGGTCGCGGTCGACCTCGTCGGCGACCAGGTAGTACACCGCGGCGACGTGCTTGCACGGGTTCGCCGAGTCCGGGCACGAGCACCGCGGCCGCAAGTCACCTGGGCCCGGCAGCAGGTCGACGCCCGCTTCGCGCGCCTGCTCGGTGAGCGCGCCGGGAAGCTCGCCGTCGAGCAGCGCGGCCGCGTGGCCGAGCTGGGTGCCGACCACGCCGAGCAGGGTGTCCCACTCGCCGTCGGTGAAGGTGCGCATGGTGATGGTCACCCGGTACGGCTCCGGCCGGCTGCCGCGCACCCGCGCCGTCATCGCGCCGGCGCCGAAGTGCAGCTCGCTGACGGTGCCTTTCCGCGCGTACGTCCGCCCGCGGGGCAGCCGGTTCGGGTCGAGCTTCGCGCGTTGCTCCAGGGCCTCGACCCACGCGCGGCCCCACCACGTCGTGCCGAAGTTGCGCCTCGGAGGCATCACCCGCCCCCGAGCCGGACGAGGTCGGCGAGCTCGTCGTCGGACAGTTCGGTGATCCAGTCTTCGCCCGCCCCGACGATCGACTCGGCGAGGCCCCGTTTCTTTTCGAGGACCTGCGCGATCCGTTCCTCGAGGGTGCCTTCGGCGATCAGCCGGTGCACCTGGACGGGCCTGTCCTGCCCGATCCGGTAGGCGCGGTCGGTGGCCTGGTCTTCGACCGCCGGGTTCCACCAGCGGTCGTAGTGGATCACGTGGGTGGCGCGGGTCAGGTTGAGCCCGACGCCGCCGGCCTTGAGGGAGAGCAGGAAGACCGGGATCTCGCCGGCTTGGAAGCGGTCGACCATGTCCTGCCGTTTGGCCGGGGAGCTGTCGCCGGAGAGCAGTTCGGTGGGCAGGCCGCGGTCCCGGAGGCGCCGTTCGAGGAGGCGGCAGAGCTGGACGTACTGGCTGAAGACCAGGACGCTTTCGCCTTCGTCGAGGATCACGTCCAGGAGCTCTTCGAAGGCGGCGAGCTTGCCGGAGCGGCCGGTGAGCGCGCCGTGCGGTTCTTTGAGGAACTGCGCGGGGTGGTTGCAGATCTGCTTGAGCTCGGTGAGCAGCTTCAGAACCTGCCCGCGGCGTTCGATGCCCTTGGTTTCCCGGATTTCGGCGAGGTTTTCCCGCACGACGGCTTCGTAGAGCGTGGTCTGCTCGGCGGTGAGCGGGACGAACCGATCGGTCTCGGTCTTCGGTGGCAGTTCGGGGGCGATGTCCGGGTCGGTCTTGCGCCGCCGGAGCAGGAACGGCCGGACGGTGGCGGCCAGCCGTTCGGTGACCGCCTTGTCGCGGTCGCGTTCGATCGGCCGCGCGACGGTGCGCCGGAACCGATCGAGGGGGCCGAGGAGGCCGGGCGTGGTCCAGTCCACGATGGACCACAGCTCGGTGAGCCGGTTTTCGACGGGCGTCCCGGTGAGGGCGACCTTGGCTTGCGCGGGAATCTTGCGCAGTTCCTTGGCGGTGGCGGACAGCGGGTTCTTGACGTGCTGCGCTTCGTCGGCGGCGACGAGCCCCCAGTCCACTTCGGACAGTGTTTCGCGATCCCGGCGGAGGACACCGTAGGTGGCGAGGACGACTTCGTCGGGGGCGAGGTCGTCGAGGTGGCGGCGGCCGCCGTGGAAGCGGCGGACGGGGATCTCGGGGGCGAAGCGGGCGAACTCGCGCTCCCAGTTGCCGAGGAGGGAGGTGGGGCAGAGGACGAGGGTGGGACCGCCTCCGGCGCGCGGAGGCGCAGCCGGCCGGGCACCCGAGGGCTCGGCACCGCCCGAGAAGTTTTCGGCAAGCAGTGGCCCATCGCCGGCGGACGAGGGCGCGGCCACCGGCGGCAGGTCGCCGGGCTGCCGCTCGCCGGGCGCCGGTTCGGCCGCGGATTCGGCAGCCTCGGCGGGGTGCGTCGAGACCCGCTGCAACTCCCCCGACCTCGCCAGCTCACGCCGGTGCAAGTGGAGTGCGATCAGCTGGATCGTCTTGCCCAGGCCCATGTCGTCGGCCAGGCAGGCGCCCAAGCCCAGGCCCGTCATCGTCGCCAGCCACGACAGCCCGGCCTGCTGGTACGGGCGCAGTGTCGCCTGCAACCCCGGCGGCGGGGCCATGGGGGACTCCGCGCGGTCCCGGATCCGCGCGGCCAGGCCGCCCAGCGCCGGTGGCGCCGCGAACTCCACTCGCTCGCCGTCCACATCCAGCTCGCCCGTCAGGGCCGCCGCCAGGGCCTCGCCCGCGTCCAGCCGGCGAGTCCGGCTGCGTACCCGGGCCAGGAGCTGCGGATCGACCCGCACCCAGTGCCCCCGCAAGCGAACCAACGGCCGCTTGGCTTCGGCCAGGGCCGTCACCTCTGCGTCCGTCAGTTGCTCCCCGCCCAGGCTGAGCTGCCAGCGGAACTCCAGCAGGGACCGCAGCGCGAACTCCGCCTCCGCCACGCTCGCCGGTGCCTGCGTCGCGCTTGCCCGGGCCTTCACCTCGCCCGCGAACAGGCCCTTCGACCACAGGACCTCGATGCCGGCTCCGCCCAGCTCGCGGGCGCCGTCGGTGAGGAGGTCGACCACTTCGTCGTCGGACAGCGCCAGCGAAGCCGGGGTCGCCTGGGTCAGCACGCGGCCCAGCGGCGCCCACGCCCTCGCGCCGCGCCGCAGCCCCAGCAGCAACTGCGTCTCGACCTGGTCGCCGAGGCGGTTCAGCACCGCGTCCGGGGCGTCCCACAGCGTGGCCGCCTCCACCACCAGGCTCGGCTCCGCCATGCTGCGGACCGCCAGCACTCCGGCGAACGACTCGTCGTCGGCGCCCTCGACCCGCAGGAGCACCTGGACCCCGCGGGGCTCGCGGGCCTCCAGCTCCGCCAGCCACGCCGCGCCGTCCGGGCCGAGGAGCGCCGGTTCGCGGGCCGCGAACGCCGGGTCGCCCGCGCCGACCGGGGCCGCCGGGCTGCGGACCAGGAGGTCGGCCGTCGCGTCCCAGAGGGCCCGGACCAAGGAGTCCGGCGAGTGCAGGCGGATGCGCTTCAGCCCGGTCAGCGGCAGCGCGTACGCCTCCGGGGGCAAGGCGCCGGCCAGCCCCCGCAGCAGTTCCTCGTCGGCCGCATCGAGGGGGCCGATCCGCCAGGCCGCCGCGCCGCCCGGTGACGCTGCCGGCCGCAGCCGCCCCCGCGCGACGAGGTTCACCCCGGCGTTGACCGCCGCCGACCACGCGGCCACCGCGGGGCTGGCCTCCTCCCCCACCGACAGCAGGCGGGGCAGCGCCCGCTCCAGGGGGACCAGCTCGGCTTCGACCTTCGTCCGCGCGAACTTGGCTCCGCGGGGCAGCACGAGCTCGATCGTGGTCCCGCCGGCCACGTCCTCGCCCCACAAGGCCAGCACCCCGTCCCGCGGGGGATCCGCGGGGAGGTAGGTGGCCTGGGTGTCTGCGCTGAACTCCACGACCGCAACGCTAGAACACGGCACCGACAGTTCGGCCCCCGGCGGCGCGAACGGTCCCTTCGCACCGTTGCCCAACGCAACTCACCCGGCGCCGAAGGGCATCACCCGCGGGGCAGGCCGAGGAGACGTTCGGCCGTCAGCGAACGCAGGACCTGCGTCGTGCCGCCGGCGATGGAAAGGCAGCGGGTGAGCAGGAATTCGTGCTGGGCCGGGCCGTCGGCGAGCAACGCGCCCGCGCCGGCCAGCTCCAGCGCGAACTCCGCCACCGCCTGCCGGTGCGACACGCCGAGCAGCTTCCGGACGCTCGACTCCGCGCCCGGATCCTGGCCCTCCAACCGGCGCAGGGCCGCCCGCAGATCCAGCACCGAACCCGCGACGCCGTCGGCCACCAACGTGCCGAGCCGGTCCAGCGCCACGTCGTCCAGCGCGTCGGCGTCCACAGTGGACACCAGAGTCTGCACGCTCTCACCGACCGCCGACCCGCTGCCGATGGCCACCCGCTCGTTCGCCAGCGTCGTGCGCGCCAGCCGCCAGCCGCCGCCCGGCGGGCCGACGACGTCGGCGTCCGGCACGAACACGTCGTCGAGGAACACCTCGTTGAACACCGCCTCGCCGGTGATCTCCCGCAGCGGCCGCGTCGTGATCCCCGCGGCGCGCATGTCGACCAGGAAGTACGTGATGCCCTGGTGCTTGGGCACGTCCGGGTCGGTGCGGGCCAGGCAGATGCCCCAGTCGGCTTCGCGGGCCAGCGACGTCCACACCTTCTGCCCGGACAGCCGCCAGCCGCCGTCGACGCGGCGGGCCGACGTCCGCAGCGCCGCCAGGTCGGATCCGGCGCCGGGCTCGCTGAACAGCTGGCACCAGGTGAGCTCGCCGCGCAGGGTGGGCCGGGCGAACCGCTCCCGCTGCTCGTCGCTGCCGTGCTCGAGGATCGTCGGCACCGCCCACGCGCCGATCACCAGGTCCGGACGGCGGACCCCGGCCGACGCCAGCTCGGCGTCGATCCGCAGCTGCTCCGCGGCGTCGGCACCCCGGCCGTGGGGTGCGGGCCAGTGGGGCGTCAGCAGACCCGCGTCCGCCAGGGCAACCCGCTGCGCCTCGGACGGCAAAGCGGCGATCCGCGCCACCTCGTCCCGCAAGGCGGGATCGTCCCCGACGTCGACACCCAGCGTGCGCTCGCTTCCGGACAGCGCCAGCGACGCCGCCCGCCGCCGCCACGACCCGCCGAGCCACTGCCGCAGAGCAACGGCCCGGCGCAGGTACAGGTGCGCGTCGTGCTCCCAGGTGAACCCGATGCCGCCGAGGACCTGGACGCAGTCCTTGGCGTTGGCGACGGCCGCGTCGAGGGCGACGACGGCCGCGCTCGCCACCGAGAGCGGGTGCTGCCCGGACGCCGCGTCCCAGGCGAGCGCTTCGGCGGCTTCGGCGCGGCAGAGCATCTCGGCGCAGAGGTGCTTGATCGCCTGGAACGCCCCGATCCGCTTGCCGAACTGCTCGCGGACCCGGGCGTACTCGACGGCGATGGTCAGGCAGCGCCGCGCCACGCCCGCCGCCTCGGCCGCCGCCAGGATCGCGGCCGGTGAGTCGGCCGGCGGCACGGAGAGGAGATCGGCCTGGACGTCCGAGAACCGGATGCGGGCCAGCGGACGCGAGAAGTCGAACGCGGGCAGCGGCTCGACGCTCACCCCGGGCGTGCCGGGCGCGAGCAGGACGTGGCCACCCTCGACCGGGACGAGCAGCCAGGCGTCCGGGTGCGCCCCGGGTACGGGCCCGCTGAGGCCGTCCTCGAGGGACAGGGCGTCCAGCAGGACCGCGACGGTGGCCTCCCCCTCGGCCAGGGCCGGGAGCAGCTCCTTGGCTTCGGGGACGTCGGCGAGCAGCAACCCGGCGAGCGCGGTGCCCAGCAGCGGGCCGGGAACGAGTTCCTCCGCCGCCGCGGCGAGCCCGGCGGCGAGGTCGGCGACACTGCCGTCGGCCCCGCCGGCCGCCGCGGGCAGCGCGACACCGAGCAGGCCGAGCGCGGCGAAGCCGGCCGGGATGCCCACGCCGGGGCCGGTCTCCGCGGCGCGCACCGCCTCCCGCGGGTGGTGCGCCGCGGACCAGGCGCGGATCGCCTCGGCCAGCGCGGCCTGTTCCTCGGTGAGCGCGACCGGCATGGGGCCTCCTCGCGGGATCGGCAAACTACTGGCGAGTGTAGAACGTGTTATAGTTTTTCGGCCAGTGGGTCAATTGTCGCGAGGTTCGCCAGGACAGGTAATCTACGTCGTGAACTGGAACAAGTTCCGAAGGACGGGGGAATGCCGATGCCAGGCAAGACCAAGGCCCGCGGCAACGGCCTGAGCGCGATCGGGGCCGACGAACTCGGCTCGGCCGCCCAGCGCGACCGCCGCCGCCGGATCATCGACGCCACCCTCGCGCTGGCGTCGAAGGGCGGCTACGACGCCGTCCAGATGCGGGCCGTCGCCGAGAAGGCCGACGTCGCCCTCGGCACGCTCTACCGGTACTTCCCCTCGAAGATCCACCTGCTCGTCTCCGGGCTGGCCCGCGAGTTCGAGCGCGCGCAGGAGAAGCTGGAGCGCCAGGCCATCCCGGGAGACACGCCCGCCGAGCGGCTGATGTTCGTGCTCGGCCGCAACACGCGCATGATGCAGCGCGACCCGCACCTGACCGAGGCGATGGTGCGCGCGTTCATGTTCGCCGACACCTCCGCCGCGGCCGAGGTCGAGCAGGTCGGGCGGCTGATGGAGAACATGTTCGCCAAGGCGATGGGCATCGCCGAGCCGACCGAGGCGGACCGCGACATCTTCCACGTCGTCGCGGACGTCTGGATGGCGAACCTGGTCGCCTGGGTGACCCGCCGCGCGTCGGCGGCCGACGTCGCGAACCGCCTCGAACTGTCGGTGCACCTGCTGCTGGACAAGTGATCCCGGTCGCGGCGGTCGCCGAAGCGCACCGCCGCCTCCACCGGGCGCTGGACCCGCTGACCGACGCCGGGGTCCGCGCACCCTCGCCGCTGCCCGGCTGGACGCGCGGGCACGTGCTCGCCCACGTCACCGACGCCGGCCGCGCGCTGGCCGACCTGGTCGAGCAGGCCCTGCTCGGCGTGCTCGTCCCGCTCTACGATCCCCGCACGCACGACCGGGACGGCATCATCGAGGCGACCGCGAGCCGGACCGCCGACGAGCACCGGCGAGCTCTGCTCCGGCACTCCGTACGCCTGGAGGACGCCTGGGCCCGGGTCCGCGACTGGAACCAGCAGGTCGACTACCGCGACGGCAAGCTGGCCAGCACGGTCTTCGCGCGCTGGCGCGAGGTGTGGATCCACGCCGTGGACCTCGACGTCGGCATCCGCGCGGCCGACTGGCCGGAGGACTTCGCCGTGCACGCCGTGGACTTCCTCGCCGAGCGCCTGCCCGGCGGCGTCGCGGTCCGGGCCGGCGACCGCCGGTGGGGCACCGGTGACACCGAGGTCACCGGTCCCGTGCGCGACCTCGCGGCCTGGCTGTCGGGACGGACCACCGGCGACGGCCTCGCCGGCGACCTCCCGGAGCTGGGCCCCTGGCCGGGCGTCAGCGGTGGGCGGCGGCCACCTCCGCCAGCCCGTCGAGCGCCTTGAGCGTCTCCGCCTCCGGCAGCGTGTCCAGCAGGAACGTGTACCGCTCGACGCCGGCCTCGCGGAAGCCGTCGATCACCTTCGGCGTCGTCGGGCCGCCGAAGACCGCGAACTGGACGTCCTCGCGGCCCTGGTCCGCCAGCCAGCCGCGGACGCGCTGGGCCTCCTGGTACTTCGTGTAGCCGCGCAGCAGCCAGCCGTCGCCGTACTTGGCCAGGCGGTTCAGGGCGGCTTCGCTCTCACCGCCGATGTAGATCGGGACGTGCGGCTTCTGCACCGGCTTCGGCCAGCTGAAGATCGGGTCGAGGTCGACGTGCTCGCCGTGGAACTCGGCTTCGTCCTTCGTCCAGATCTCCTTGAGCGCGGCCAGCTGCTCGTCGATCAGCGCGCCGCGCGTCTTCGGGTCGGTGCCGTGGTTGCGCATCTCCTCCCGGTTCCAGCCGACGCCGACGCCGAAGAGCGCGCGGCCGTCGGAGATCAGGTCCAGCGACGCGACCTCCTTCGCCGTGTGGATGAGGTCGCGCTGGATCAGCAGGGCGATCCCCGTGCCGAGCAGCAGCTCCGACGTCGCCGTCGCCGCGGCGGTCAGCGCCACGAACGGGTCCAGGGTGCGGTAGTAGACGCGCGGCAGGTCGCCACCGCCCGGGTACGGGGTTTCCCGGCTCACCGGGATGTGCGAGTGCTCGGCGAGGAACAGCGAGTCGAAGCCGCGTTCTTCGAGGGCGGCACCGAGGACGTCGGGCCGGATGCCCTCGTCGGTCACGAACGTCGAAATCCCGAATTTCATGGTTCCAGGACTACCACCGGGTTGACAGCGGGTGCAGGATGAAGTGATCTCATCATACGTTGAATAAAGGGGTGGACATGGACGTACAGGACGTCGACTTCGAAGAGCTGTACCAAGGCTCGACGCCGATGGGCCGCAAGATGCCGTGGGACCTCGGCGCGCCGCAGCCGGCGGTCGTCGCGCTGGCCGATGCCGGCGAGTTCACCGGCGAAGTGCTCGACATCGGGTGCGGCCTGGGTGACAACTCCGCGTTCCTCGCCTCGCGCGGCCTGCATGTCACCGGCCTCGACGGCGCACCATCGGCGATCGAGCAGGCCCGCACGCGCGCGCCGGGCGTCACGTTCGCGGTGGCCGACGCGACCGAGCTCGAAGGCTACGAAGGCCGGTTCGACACGGTCCTCGACAGCGCGTTGTACCACTGCCTGAGCGAGGACGAGCGGCGCGCGTACCTGGCGGCGCTGACCCGCGCGACGCGGCCGGGCGCGACGCTGCACCTGTTCGCTTTCTCGCCGGAGATCCCGGACGGCTTCCCGGCGCCGTACCTGATCAGCGAGGCCAACCTGCGGGAGACGGTCGGTCGCGATTGGACGATCGAGCGCCTCGAGCCGGCCCTGTACACGACGTCGATGACGCCGGAGGAGCTGCGGGAGAGCGTCCGGGTGGTGCTGGACCAGGACCCCGGCCGGCTGGCGCGGCTGGGTACCGACGCCGACGGGCGCGTCCTGGTCCCGGTGTGGCAGCTGAAGGCGGTCCGCCGATCGAGTTGACCCGCGACGGCCGGGGCCGTGCTGCGGGCACCGCACGTTCGAAAACGGCCGCCCGGACGAACCGCTCGACGAGGGCCGGCGGCCCATCGACCCCGCCGTCGACCACTTCGAGCCCCAGGGCGTCGCCCTGGCGCCGTGGCCGACCGCCCCCGGAACGCTCTACTGGTGGCGGCCGGCCTTCTGGCGCCGCTAGACGTTCCGCCGGTACTGGCCGCCGACCTCGAAGAACGCTTCCGTGATCTGGCCCAGCGAGCACACCCGCGCGGCGTCCATCAGCACCCCGAACAGGTTGCCGCCGCGGGTGGCCGCCTCGCGCAGGGCCTTCAGCGCCTGCTGGGTGTCCTCGTGGTTGCGGCGCTGGAAGTCCGCGAGGCGGTCGAGCTGGGACTTCTTCTCGTCCTCGGTCGCCCGGGCCAGCTCCACCTCGACTTCGTCCTCCCCCGAGCGCGGGTTGCGGAATGTGTTTACGCCGATGATCGGCAGTGAGCCGTCGTGCTTCTTGCGCTCGTAGAGGATCGACTCGTCCTGGATCTTGCCGCGCTGGTAGCCCGTCTCCATCGCGCCCAGCACGCCGCCGCGCTCGGAAATGCGGTCGAACTCGGCCAGCACGGCCTCCTCGACCAGGTCGGTCAGCTCGTCGATGACGAACGAACCCTGCAGCGGGTTCTCGTTCTTCGACAGGCCCCACTCCTTGTTGATGATCATCTGGATGGCCATCGCCCGGCGCACCGACGACTCCGACGGCGTCGTGATCGCCTCGTCGAACGCGTTGGTGTGCAAGGAGTTCGCGTTGTCGTACAGCGCGCACAGCGCCTGCAGCGTCGTGCGGATGTCGTTGAAGCTCATCTCCTGCGCGTGCAGCGACCGGCCGGACGTCTGCACGTGGTACTTCAGCTTCTGCGAGCGCTCGTTCGCGCCGTAGCGCTCGCGCATCGCCACCGCCCAGATCCGGCGCGCCACCCGGCCGAGCACCGAGTACTCCGCGTCCATGCCGTTGGAGAAGAAGAACGACAGGTTCGGCGCGAAGTCGTCGATGTCCATGCCCCGCGCGAGGTACGACTCGACGTAGGTGAAGCCGTTGGACAGCGTGAACGCCAGCTGCGAGATCGGGTTCGCCCCGGCCTCGGCGATGTGGTAGCCCGAAATCGACACCGAGTAGAAGTTGCGGACACCGTGTTCGATGAACCACTCCTGGATGTCGGCCATCATCCGGAGGCTGAACTCGGTGGAGAAGATGCAGGTGTTCTGCCCCTGGTCCTCCTTGAGGATGTCGGCCTGCACCGTGCCGCGGACGTTCTTCAGCACCCACTCGCGCAGCTCGGCGGCCTCGGCGTCGGACGGCTCGCGCCCGTGCTCGGCCCGGAACGCCTCGACCTTCTGGTCGATCGCGGTGTTGAGGAAGAACGCGAGGATCGTCGGCGCCGGGCCGTTGATGGTCATCGACACCGACGTGTTCGGCGCGGTCAGGTCGAAGCCGTCGTAGAGGACCTTCATGTCGTCGAGCGTCGCGATGGACACGCCCGACGTGCCGACCTTGCCGTAGATGTCGGGACGCGTGTCGGGGTCGTGGCCGTAGAGCGTCACCGAGTCGAACGCCGTCGACAGCCGCTTGGCTTCCGAGTCGGCCGACAGCAGCTTGAAGCGGCGGTTGGTGCGGAAGGCGTCACCCTCGCCGGCGAACATCCGCGCCGGGTCCTCGCCGTCGCGCTTGAACGGGAAAACGCCCGCGGTGTAGGGGAAGTAGCCCGGCAGGTTCTCGCGGCGCAGGAACGACAGCAGCTCGCCGGACTCGGCGTACCGCGGCAGGGCGACGCGCGGGATCCGGTTGCCCGACAGCGTGTCGCGCCACAGCTGCGTGCGCAGCTCCTTGTCGCGGATCTTGACGACCAGCTCGTCCTGGCGGTATTCCTCGGCCAGCTCGCGGAACCGCGCGAGGAGCTTTGCCGACTCGCCGTCCACATCGGACTCGGCGGCGGCGAGGAGGCCGTCCAGCGCGTCGGTCGACGCGTCGACCTTGGCCAGTTCCGCACGCGCGGTCGAGAGGGCCTCGTGCTTGCGGATCGCGGCGACCTGCGCTTGCGTCTTCGCGTGGTAACCGCGCACGGTCTCGGAGATCTCGGCCAGGTACCGGGCCCGGTTTCCCGGGATGATCGTCGAGGCGTCGGTCGACACCTTGCCTTCGACCTTCGGCAGCGTTCCCGCGGACACGCCGAGGCCTCGCTCGGCGAGCATCCCGCGCAGGTGCTGGTAGAGCGCGGTGACGCCGTCGTCGTTGAACTTCGCCGCGCTCGTGCCGTACACCGGCATGTCCTCCGGGCCCTCCGAGAAGGCTTCGCGGTTGCGCACCAGCTGGCGCGCGACGTCGCGGCGGGCGTCCTCGGCGCCGCGGCGCTCGAACTTGTTGATCGCGACGACGTCGGCGAAGTCGAGCATGTCGATCTTCTCCAGCTGCGACGCGGCGCCGAATTCCGGCGTCATCACGTACAGCGACTCGTCCACGAAGTCGACGATGCCCGCGTCGCCCTGGCCGATGCCCGGCGTCTCGACGATCACCAGGTCGAACCCGGCGGCCTTGCAGGCCAGGATCGACTCGCTCAGCCCGGCCGGGATCTCCCCCGACGTCGTGCGCGTGGCCAGCGAGCGGAAGTACACCGGGGAGCCGTCGAGGCAGTTCATCCGGATGCGGTCGCCGAGCAGCGCGCCGCCGCCCTTGCGCCGCGACGGGTCGACGGCGAGCACCGCGATCCGCAGCTTGTCCTCCTGGTCGAGGCGGAAGCGGCGGATCAGCTCGTCGGTGAGCGACGACTTGCCCGAGCCGCCGGTGCCGGTGATGCCGAGCACCGGGACCTCGCGCTTGCCCGCGGCCTCGGTGATGCCGCTCAGCAGGTCACCCGGCAGCTTCTCGGCCTGCAGCTGGGTGATGGCCCGCGAAAGCGCGGCGACGTCCCCGGAGAGCACCTTGTCCAGTGCGGGCGCTTCGGCCGCGAGGTCGACGTCGCAGGCCTTGATCATCATGTTGATCATGCCCGGCAGACCCATCTCGTAGCCGTCTTCGGGCGAGAAGATGCGGGCGACACCGCGCGAGTGCAGCAGCTCGATCTCCTCGCGCACGATCACCCCGCCCCCGCCGCCGAAGACCTTGATGTGGCCCGCGCCGCGCTCGCGGAGGAGTTCGACCAGGTAGGAGAAGTACTCGACGTGCCCGCCCTGGTAGGCGGAGATGGCGACCCCCTGGACGTCCTCGGCGATGGCCGCGGTGGCGACCTCGTCGACCGACCGGTTGTGGCCGAGGTGGACCACCTCCGCGCCCTGGGACTGCAGGATCCGCCGCATGATGTTGATCGACGCGTCGTGGCCGTCGAAGAGGCTCGACGCGGTCACGAAGCGGACGGGGTGCACGGGGCGGTACAGCTCGCTGCTCATCCCTCCAAAATACTTTGACTTCCTACTATTGGAAACCCGAGGACCCGTGACGCGGATCTCACGGCGCCCCGGGAAAACCTTGACTTCCGCGAGCTCGGGCCTATATTTAACGAGTACGTTAATTAACAAGGTGGTGAAATGACCGACACGCTGAGCCGGACGTTCTCGGCTCTCGCCGATCCGACCCGGCGCGCCATCCTCGCGCGCCTCTCGGCCGGCGAGGCGACGGTGAACGAGCTCGCCGAGCCACTCCCGATGACCCTGCCCGCGGTGTCCCGGCACTTGAAGGTGCTCGAGGAGGCCGGGCTGATCACCCGGGGCCGCACCCGTCAGTGGCGGCCCTGCCGGCTGGAGGCCAAACCCCTGGAGGACGTGGCCGACTGGGTCGCGACCTACCGCCGGTTCTGGGAGGGCGGGTTCGACCGCCTCGAGGACCACCTGAGGAGGCTGACCGGCGATGCCTGACCTCACCATCACGCGCGTGTTCGACGCCCCGCGCGAGCTCGTCTTCGCCGCGTGGACCGACCCGGACCAGCTGGCGAGCTGGCTCGGCCCGCACGGCTACACCGGCTCCGCCGTCACCCTCGCGACCCGGCCGGGCGGCGCCTGGCGGGCGTGCATCCGCTCCCCCGAGGGCGACGAGCACTGGATGCGCGGCGTCTACCGCGAGATCACCGCCCCCGAACGGCTCGTGTTCACCTTCGCCTGGGACACCGAAGGCGACCTGCGCACCGAGACGCTCGTGACGATCGGGTTCGCCGACCTCGGCGGCAAGACCGAGATGACGTTCGTCCAGACCGGCTTCCCGACCACCGCCGACCGCGACGGCCACGACGAGGGCTGGACCTCCAGCTTCGAAGACCTGACCGGCTTCATCCGCAGAAAGGACGTTCGATGACCGCCACCCTGCCCCGGATCGTCTCGCCGGAGGACTGGCAGACCGCGCGCGACGCGCTGCTCGTCAAGGAGAAGGAGCTGATGAAGGCGGCGGACCACCTCGCCGCCGAACGCCGGCGGCTGCCGATGGTGCCCTTCACCAAGCCGTACGCGTTCGAGTCGGCGTCGGGGAAGCAGAGCCTGCTCGACCTGTTCGACGGGCGCCGCCAGCTGATCGTCTACCACTTCATGCTGCACCCGGGCGACGAGGCGGGCTGCCCCGGCTGCTCGCTGGTCGTCGACAACCTGCCGCACCTGGCCCACCTGCACGCCCGCGACGTGACGCTGAAGGTCGTCGCGCCGGCGACCCTGGCGGAGATCGAGCGGTACAAGACCCGGATGGGCTGGGACGTGCCGTGGGTGTCCGCGCACGGCAGCGACTTCACCGAGGACTGCGGCGTCGGAAGGGGCTTCGGCGTCAGCGTGTTCCTGCGTGACGGCGACGACGTGTACCGGACGTATTTCACCAGCGGCCGGGGCGGCGAGATGTTCCTCGCGTCGCACCGGTACTTGGATGTGACGCCGCTCGGCCGCCAGGAGGCGTGGGAGGAGGAGAGCCGCGGCGACGACGGTCCCGGCTCCTGGTGGCGACGGCACGACGAGTACTGACGGTCTGGGGCCGCGAGCCGCTTCCGACCCGCGTTGCTCGCGGTGACCTGGGCGAAGTGGGGTCACCGCCGAGGACCGGACGGGGCAGCGGGGCGCCGCCGCGCGCACGCGACCAAGCTCGCAAGGCGCCGCCACGACGAGTACTGAAAAATTCCTCCGCGCCCGTGTCCGGTCCGCGTCCGCGACTCCGACCTCCTCCCGTCAGACCCACCAGGAGGAGATGGAAATGCGCGAGATCGTCTACATGGTCCACACTTCGCTCGACGGCTGCGTCGAGGGCCCGAACGGCGAGTTCGACTGGCCCGTCATGGGTCCCGAGCTGTCCGCCTACTCGCGGGGGCTGAGCTCGCGCTGCGGTGAGTTCGCCTACGGGCGGAAGGTCTGGGACATGATGTCCGCGTACTGGCCGGCCGCCGAGTCGATCTCGGACGACCCGCACGACCTCGCCTTCGCGCCCGTGTGGCGGGAGACGCCGAAGGTCGTCTTCTCGCGGACGCTGGAGAAGGCGGACTGGAACACGCGGGTCGTCGGCGGGGACCTGACCGAAGCGGTCGCGTCCCTGAAGGCCGAGCCCGGCGAGGACCTGCTGCTCATGGGCGGCGCGGAACTGGCCGCCGAGCTCACCGCGCGCGGCCTGATCGACGAGTACCAGATCTTCGTGCACCCGGTCGTTCTCGGCGGCGGCAAGCGGCCGTTCGCCGAGAGCACCGCGCGGCTCGGTCTCACCCTGGCTCAGTCGCGCATGTTCGACGACGAGGTCGTGCTGCTGCGCTACCGCCGGGCGTGAGCGGCGCCGGGCCCGGGGCACTCCCGGGCCCCGCCGGCCTCAGCGCGCGTTGGCCGCCCGCAGCGCGATCCACTGCCGCATGGCGTACTCGACCAGCGTGATCAGCGTCTGCTTGGTCGACTCGCGGTCCCGGGCGTCACAGCGGACGATCGGGATGTTCGGGTCGATCGACAGGGCCTCGCGGACGTCGTTGATGTCGTGCTCCAGCACGCCGTCGAACGTGTTGATGCCGACGATGTACGGCAGCCCGCGGTCCTCGAAGAAGTCGATCGGCGCGAACGAGTCGGCCAGCCGGCGCGTGTCGGCCAGCACCACCGCGCCGATGGCGCCGCGGACCAGGTCGTCCCACATGAACCAGAACCGCTGCTGCCCGGGCGTGCCGAACAGGTAGAGGATCAGGTCCGCGTCCAGCGACACGCGGCCGAAGTCCATCGCGACGGTCGTCGTCGACTTGCCCGGCGTGTGGTCGAGGTTGTCGACGCCCACGCTGGCGTCGGTCATCATCGCCTCGGTGGTCAGCGGCACGATCTCCGACACCGACCCGACGAAGGTCGTCTTCCCCGCGCCGAAGCCGCCGGCCACCACGATCTTGGCCGAGGTCATGGTCGGGGGCGCGGTGTCCCGCGGTGCCTTATAGCCGACGGAGTCCACTCAAAACCCTTTCCATCAACACCAGATGTGCCTCGGCGCCGTCATTGCCCGTAATCGTCTTGTGCACCGTGACCAGCCCCGCGTCGGCCGCGTCGCTGATCAGCACCCGGGCCACGCCCAGAGGCACCCGCAGCGCCGACACGATCTCGGCGACCGAACGGGGGGTCCGGCACTCTTCCATGATCGAGATGCACTCGATCTGCTCCGCGGCCACTTCGGGGAAGCCACCGGTGGCAGCGTAGTCCTTCGCGGAGATCAGTGTCTCCAGCTCCAGGGCGTAATTGGCCTTGGTGCGGCCGCCGGTCAGCGCGTAGGGCCGGACGATGGCCGTCAGTTCCTCGGGCGCGGGCGGCTGCTCGAACACCGCGGGCATGACGAATTCGCCGCTGGGCGGCCCCGGGTCGAACAAACCGCCTGGTCTGGGGCTGTCCCCGTCGGTACTGCCGGGTGGCGAGACTAAAGAGGTCACACGATCTCCTTGGTCGGCCGACGGCGCGGACGCCGGCGGATCCGCGGCCGCGTGCGCACCGGCGGCCGGGGGTTGCGGGGACTCCTTGCTCTTCTTGCGCTTCCGGCGGGCACGGCCGGAATCCAGCGTGAACCCGTTGAGGACGTCGGCGAACGTGCCGTCGTCCCCACGCCCGGCGGGGCTGCGCCCCTCGGGTGGTTCGCCGTCGAATCCGGACCCCGTGCTCATCGCGCCATCATCCCACCGGTTCGCCGATCAGCGACCCCCCGGAGCCCTGAAGCTGGGCCCGCAGCTCCGGGGTGAGGATCTGGCCGACGCGGTCGACGAGCATGGTCATCTCGTAGGCGACCTGGCCGATGTCGCAGTTGGGGGCGGCGAGGACGGCGAGGCAGGACCCGTCGCTGATCGACATCAGCACCATGATCCCGAGCTCCATCTCGACGACGGTCTCGTTGACCGCGCCGGCTTCGAAGCACCGGGCGGCGCCCTGGGTGAGGCTGACCAGGCCGGACGCGACGGCGGCGAGCTGGTCGGCCCGGTCGAGCGGGAGCCGGTTCGACGCGGTCAGCAGCAAGCCGTCCGCCGAGACGACCACGGCGTGGGCCACGCCGGGCACCCGCTCCGCGAAGTCGTTGACCAGCCAGCCGAACTGGTTCTGCGTCGGCTGAGCGCTACTCGGCGAGGTCATTCACCCTCCAAGGTCTCGTGGTTGTTCTCGGCCGCCTGTGCGGTGCGGTGGCGTCCGCGCTCGATGCCCTGCTGGAAGCTCCGCAGGCGGCCGCGCACGTCGTGTGCGTCCCGTTGTGGTCGGGGGGCCGTGGCCCCGGTGGACGGTCCGGCACTGCCCGGGAGCAGCTGCTCCCCGCGACGGCGCCGGGGCAATCCTGCCGAAGTGAAGGTGGAGGGTGTCGACTGGGACACCGCTTGCACCGCGCGCCAGCCGTCATCGGTGCCGAAGTTCCACTCGGCGGTGGCTTCGACGGCGGTCTCTTCGCGGCGCGGAGCGGGGGTCTCCGGCGCCTTCCGGCTGGGCAGCGAGGCCGGCGGAACGGCGGGACGGCCGTTGGCGACCGGCAGCTGCCCGGACTCCTGGAAGACGCCGGGGTGCCGGTTGCCGGGCTGTGGGAGGGGAACGGACCGCTGCGGGAGCGCACCGGGCTTCGCGGGCCGGCTCGGCTGCGGGAGGGCCGGCTTGGGCGTGGGTTGCGGCAGCGCGCCCGAGGTCGCCGGTGGCTCTTCGGCGGGCGGCTGGGTGCCGGTCGCGAAGATGTCGCCTTGCAGTTTCGGTTCGGACGCCCCGGCCGGCGGTGCCGCGGGCCGGCCCGGCTGCGGAGTGGTTTGACCGGCGGGGCCGGGCTGGCCCTCGTCGGTTGAATCCGCTGCCGCGGAGTCGGGGACCGGCTGCCCGAACGTCTCGGGAGCCTGCGCCGAACCCGCCGGCTGCTGCCCGGCCGTCTCCGGCGTGTGCTGCGCGGCCGCCGAACCGGCCGCCTGCTGGACCTGCCCGGTTGCCTGCTGGCCCGACCCCGCGCCCAGCCCGGCCGCCTGCGCCGAACCCTGCGCGGCCGCGGAACCCGCCGCCTGCTGCCCGAACACCTCCGGAGCAGCCTGCGTCGAGGCCGCCGCCTGCTGCGCGACCGTCTCCGGCGTGTGCTGCGCCGACCCCGCGCCCAGCCCGGCCGCCAGCGCCGAACCTTGCGCGGCCGCCTCCGGCGTGTGCTGCGCCGACCCGGCATCCAGCCCAGCCGGCTGCACCGGCCCCTGCGCGGCCGCCGGACCGGTTGCCTGCTGCGCCGACCCCGCGCCCAGCCCGGCCGCCTGCGCCGAACCTTGCGCGGCCGCCGAGCCCGCCGTCTGCTGCCCGGCCGTCTCCGAAGCAACCTGCGCCGAACCCTGCGCCGCCGAACCGGCCGCCTGCTGGGCCTGCCCGGTCGCCTGCTGCACCGACCCCGCACCCTGCTCGGCCGAGGGCGACGGCTGTCCGCCAGGCGCCGCGGGCTGCTGGACACCCTCGGCCGCGTCCTGGGCCGTGCCGAGGCCCTGCACCGGCGAGCCCTCCGCTGGCTGCTGCTGCACCGGGCCGCGCTGGCCGGCGCGGGGGCGCTGGGCCGCGGCCTGGCGGCGGCCGCGGGTCACGCCCTGCTGGAAGCTGCTCAACCGGCCGCGGACGTCGGCCGGGTCGCGGACCGGGAGGTCCGGGCGGGGGGCCGGCTTCGGGGTCGCCGCCGGGGACGGTGGCGTGGCGCTTCCCGGGAGCAGCTGCTCGCCGCGGCGGCGGCGCGGGAGGCCCGCGTCCGTGAACGCCGTCGGCTCGGCCTTCGTGCGCTCCTGGACCGTGCGGAAGTTCTCGTCGCTCGCGAAGTCCCAGCTGCGGCGCTCCTCCGGCGGGACCTCCTGCGCCGCGGCCGCCGGTTCTTCCTCCGAATCGGCCGGCTTGTCCTCGCGGAACCAGGCCGACAGCATCTCGTCGAAGATCGGCGTCGTCTCGGACCGGTCCGGGGCCGGGGCCGGCGGGGGCGGCTCCGAGCCCGCCGTCGCCTCCTGCCACCAGTCGCTGAGCGTCGTCTCGTTGGCCGTGAACAGGTCCTTGCCCGCCGGCAGGTCGTCGCTCCGGGGCGGCTGCTGCGGCAGCGGCAGCACCGCGGGCACCGGCGGGAGGGCCGGGCGCTGCGGCGGGACGTCGCCGTCCTTCTCGATCGGGGCGAACAGGGCCGTCCCGGAGATCTCCAGGTCCGACGGCGGCCGCCCGCCGGACAGCCCGGCGAGGTCGCTCGCCGACGGCCACCGCTCCTCGCCCATCGCCGGCTGCTGCGGCACCACCGGCCGCGGGCGGTTCGCGCCGTTGACCGGGCGGCGCGGCAGCTGGTTGCCCGCCGCCGGGCTCGCCGGGTGCTGCTGCAGGGCGCCGATCGGGCCGGTCACCGGGCCGTCGGTCACCGGCATCACCAGCTCCGCCGGGACCACGACGGTGGCGCGGACGCCGACGATGTCCTTGCCGCCGTGCAGCGACACCCCGATCCGGTGCCGGCTCGCCAGCCTGCCGACGACGAACAGGCCCATCCGCCTCGACGTCACCAGGTCGACCGAGCCGGCCTCGGTCAGCCGGGTGTTGGCCTCGATGACCTCGCACTCGTTCATCCCGATGCCCTTGTCCAGGATGTCGATGTGGAGCGAGCCGTCCTCGCCCAGCCGCGACGCCACGGTGACCGTGGTCTCCGGCGCGGAGAACGCCGCGGCGTTGTCCAGCAGCTCGGCGACCAGGCGCATCAGGTCGCTCGCCGCGTAGCCGACGATCCGGGCCGGGGGCGGCGGCTGCACCTGGACGCGCTGGTACTGCTCGATCTCCGACACCGCCGCGCGCAGCATGTCGGTGGTGCCGACCGGCTTCCCGGACCGGCGGCCCGGCTCGGCGCCGGACAGCACCATCAGGTTCTCGTTGTTGCGCCGCATCCGGGTGGCGAGGTGGTCGAGCTGGAACAGCGTCGCCAGCTGGTCGGCGTCCTCCTCGTCCCGCTCGAGCTGCTCGATCAGCTGCAGCTGCCGCTGCACCAGGCTCTGGCTGCGCCGCGACAGGTTGACGAACACGCTGCCGTAGCCGGTGCGCATCGCGGCCTGCTCGGTCGCCAGCCGCAGCGCCTGGTGGTGCACCTTGTCGAAGGCCCGCGCCACCTCGCCGACCTCGTCGTCGGTGTGCACCGGGACCGGCCGGACGTCGGTGCCCTGCGCGCGGCCCTCCTGGATGTTGCGGACCGCTTCCGGCAGGGCGGTCTCGGCGACGTCGAGGGCGCTGCGGCGCAGCACCTTCAGCGAGCGCAGCAGCTGCCGGGTGATGAGGAAGACGACCGCGACGGCCAGCACCATCGCGGCGAACAGCAGCACCGCGAGCAGCCCGGCGCCGCTGCTGGCCTGGTCGACCAGGTCCGCCGCGGTCTGCGACGCCGACGCGCCGAGCCGGTCGGAGATCGAGCCGATCTGCGTGCGCATCGCCGCGGAGGCGGTGGTCCAGTCCGCGGCCGGCAGCGCGCGGAACGCGTCGTCGACCTGGCCGCTCTGCGCGTTCAACACGGTTTCGACCATGCGGGCCCGGTTCTGCGCCTGGGTGCCCTCGGCGATCGCCGCGAAGTCGCGCTGCAGCGTGTCGCCCGCCGCGGAGCGGAAGTCGACGAGCCGGTCGGCGAGCCGCAGCTCGGCGGCGCGCAGGGTGGCCAGCTCGCTCGGCGTCAGCCCGGCCCGGCCGATGCCGTAGGAGACGAGGGCCTGGCTGAGCGACACCTGCTCGCCGGCGACCAGCAGTTCGTGCAGCCCGGCGGGCAGGCCGCCGAGGGTGCCGTCGCCGGCGCCCGCGGTGGCCGCGGTGTCGAGGCTGATCAACGACCCGGTGAGCGCGGAGTACGCCGTGATGGCCTGGCCGGGGTCGAGCTGGCCGGCGTCGACCTGGCGGCGCAGGAAGGCGAGGTTGCCGACCTGGGCGGAAGCGGTGCCCGCGGCCCCGGAGACACCGGGCTCGGCTTCGGACGCGCGGGCCTGCTCCGCGGTGAACGGGCCGGTCGCGGCGTCGGTCGCCTTGCGCGCGGCGGCCAGCTCGGGGGTGCCGCCGACGGTGCCCTCGGTCAGCATCGCCGCGGTGACCGTGCGCTCCTGCTGGAGGGCGGCGGTCAGGCTGCGCACCCCGCCGCCGAGCGCGACGAGCCGGTCGAGCCGCTGGTACTCGTCCGAGCGGCCGACCTGCGCGGCGATCGTCGCGACGCCCAGGACGAGCGCGAGGACGATGGGCACGACCGTGACGGCCGAAAGCTTGACGGGCAGGCTCCAGTCGCGCCACTGCACCAGCGCGCGCCACACGGCCTTCCCCTTGGACCGCCGGGGCGCTCGGCCGAGCAGTTCCCCGACGGGCACCTGACCTTCTCCTGCAACGGTCACGTGAGTGACTCCCTGTCCGGCGTCATGAATCCGCGTCGGCGGCGCGGCGTCCCGGATCGCGACGGGTTCCCGGACGGCCGTGCCGTCCCCACCCTGCCGCTTCCCCGGCGCCCTCGCTCGTCCCCGGCCGCCCCGCTGTCCGCGCGCCCGTCGCCGGGCAGGCACCGCAGCGTCCCGTGCCCGGGACTATGCACGTGCATGTCGCAAGTTGCGTTGTGCACGGGGATCGAGATCAACTTTATCGGTGCCAATCGATCGCTGCGGTCAGCTGGGCCAAAGAATCGTACCCCCGGAGTCCTGCCGGTCAATTGTGTTCCCCACTCGGGCGCTGACCTGCGAAAAGTGCTTTCGCGACCGACCACCGGCGTGGACATTCCGCTCCACCGATCCCCGAAGAGGGAATTCCGGTTACCGGACTGCGGGCCCCTCGCATCCGGCCGTCACCCGATTAGCCCAGACAGGGTAGCAGCATCCCTCGGTCGATCTACACTGCGTACCACCAACGGGTGGGTCAAGTCTCAAGATGTGCCCGATGTTGTGGCGTTGCGCGTTCCCCGGCCCCGACCTGGTGATTTCTTTCGAAACCCTACGCTGACCAGTGGATCTTCGCCGCCCCTCTGCTGCCCCGAAACACCCGCGAGCAGGATCAAGCCCGCGATCCGGCTACTTTCGGTGACCAGCCCGGCGAGACGACCAGCGCCTTTCCCCCGTTTGCCGCAGTCCGCTTGGCTCTCGACAACGTCGCGTCACAATTCTTTTCGGCATTACGGGCGTTCTCCGCAGTGCGTTCTCGCCGGTCACCCATTCGAAGCGATCGACGGGAAACCGAATACCGCCGTCCGAACCGACTGGACGGTCCGGGCGCCTTCACCTACCGCCGGATGGCGTAGTTACGATGTGCCCTCGCAGTCCGCAAGGGCGGCCCGGCGCCCTGCTCGCAGGCGCCGGGGCCCGCCGCCACGGAGGCACCTGCCGGAGGCACCCATGTACGACGTAGCGCGGCCCACGCCGGGCAACGCCCTCGAGGAGACGAGCCGGATCCCGGTCCTGCCCGCCGGACCCGACCCCGCCGGGGGTCTGCCCCGCCGGTCCGCCGCCCCCTCGGGCCCCGACTACACCGCGATCCAGGCCAGCCCGGAGTTCGTTTCGCTGCGCCGCCGGTTCCGCTGGTTCGTCTTCCCGCTGAGCTTCGCCTTCTTCGCCTGGTACATGACGTACGTGCTGCTGGCCGCGTACGCGCACGACTTCATGAGCCGCAAGGTCTTCGGCCAGGTCAACGTGGCCATCCTGCTCGGCCTCGGCCAGTTCGTCAGCACCGCGCTGATCACCTGGCTCTACCTGCGCTACGCGCGCCGACGGCTCGACCCGCGAGTCGCCGAACTCCGGGCCCACGCGGGCCTCGCGGAAGGGAAGCGCCGATGACCGCGCTCGCGGCGGGCGGCCTGACCGCCAGCGACCCCGTCGTCAACACGGTGGTGTTCGCCCTCTTCGTGGCGATCACGCTGTACGTCGTCTACCGGGCCGGCAGCCGGAACTCCTCGACGTCGGACTACTACGCCGCGGGCAGCGCCTTCACCGGCCGCCAGAACGGCATCGCGCTCTCCGGCGACTTCCTCTCGGCGGCGTCGTTCCTCGGCATCGCGGGCGCGATCGCCGTCCACGGCTACGACGGCTTCCTCTACTCCATCGGCTTCCTGGTCGCCTGGCTGGTCGACCTGCTGCTGATCGCCGAGCTGCTGCGCAACACCGGCCGGTTCACGATGGGCGACGTCATCAGCTTCCGGATGAACCAGCGCCCGGTCCGGGCCGCGGCGGCGACGTCGACGCTGGTGATCTCGCTGTTCTACATGCTGGCGCAGATGGCGGGCGCCGGCGGCCTGGTCGCCCTGCTGCTCGACATCCACACCCGGCTCGGGCAGGCGCTGGTGATCGGCGTGGTCGGCCTGGTCATGGTCGTCTACGTGCTGGTCGGCGGCATGAAGGGCACCACCTGGGTGCAGATCATCAAGGCCGGCGTGCTGATGCTCGCCGTGGTGCTGATGGCGGTGTTCCTGTTCGGCAAGTACGGCTTCAGCTTCTCGAACCTGCTGTCCGCGGCGACCGAGAAGAGCCCGCTGGGCGAGCACCTGCTCGAACCGGGCGGCTCATACGGCAAGGACGACACCACCAAGCTCGACTTCGTGTCGCTCGCGCTGGCCCTGGTGCTCGGCCTGTCTTCGCTCCCCCACCTCCTGATGCGCTTCTACACCGTGCCGAACTCCCTGGAGGCGCGCCGCTCGGTCGTCTGGGCGACGGTGTGCATGCTCATCTTCTACGTCTGCACGCTGGTGATCGGCTTCGGCGCGGCCGCGCTGGTCGGCTCGGACGAGATCAAGAGCGCCCCAGGCGGGGAGAACTCGGCGGCGCCGCTGCTCGCGCTGCACATCGGCGGGACGCTGCTGCTGGGCGTGATCGCCGCGGTGGCGTTCGCGACGATCCTGGCGGTGGTGGCCGGGCTGACGATCACCGCGTCGGCGTCGTTCGCCCACGACGTCTACGCGAACATCTTCAAGCGGGGCAAGGCCGAACCGGCCGACGAGGTCCGGGTGGCCCGGATGACCGCGATCGCGGTCGGCGCGCTGGCCATCGTCGGCGGGGTGCTGGCGAACGGGCAGAACGTCGCGTTCCTGGTGGCGCTGGCGTTCGCGGTGGCGGCGTCGGCCAACCTGTCGACGCTGCTGTATTCGTTGTTCTGGAAGAGGTTCAACACCGCCGGCACGCTGTGGGGCATGTACGGCGGCCTGATCGCGTGCCTGCTGCTGGTGCTGTTCTCGCCGGTCGTCTCGGGTGCCCCGGACTCGATCTTCAAGAGCATCGACTTCGCCTGGTTCCCGCTGAAGAACCCAGGCCTGGTGTCGATCCCGTTCTCGTTCCTCTGCGGCTTCGTCGGGACGCTGGTGGGCCGGCCGAAGGCGGACGCGGAGAAGCAGGCGGAGATGGAAGTCCGGTCGATGACCGGCATCGGCAGCTGATCCCCCGGGACGGCCTGCGTCAGGCGCGCAGGCCGTCCAGGATCACGTTCAGCACGCGCTTGCCGTCCTCCGGGCTGCAGTTGCGCACCGCCATCCCGGCGCCGTGGCCGAGCCGCAGCACGTCCGCGCCGACGACGTCCGGGCGCACCAGCCCGGCCTCCTGCGCGGCTTCGACGAGCACTCCGGTCGCTTCACGAAGCCGCTTCTGGCAGTACTGGAAGGTCTCCGAGCCGGAGTCGATGGACTCCTTGAGGATCGTCGCCAGCTTGTGCCGCTCGACGACCCAGGTCACCTGGGCGAGCAGCCACGCCTCCAGGGCCTCCCACGGCGGCAGTTCGTCGTGCAGGACGAACGCGCGGTCGGCGAGCACCGTGATCTCCTCGCGGTAGACCGCTTCGAACAGCTTCTCCCGGGTCGGGAAGTGCCGGTAGAGGGTGCCCGCGCCGACGCCGGCCTTCTTGGCGACGTCGTCCAGCGGCACGTCGGCGCCGTGGGTGGTGAAGAGGTCCTTGGCCGTCGCGACGATGCGCTCGTAGTTGCGTCGCGCGTCCGCCCGCATCGGACGCTCACCCGCCTCGGGCATCCCGGCCTCCTCGCCACTCAACCGGAGAGATTCTCCGAATTCACTTGCGCATCCGGAGACACTCTCCATATTATCGGATCACACCAAGTGGAGAAACTCTCCGCTTCTTCTCTTACTCCTTGGGGGAGTATCCCTTGTCGCACCAAACGCTCGACCGCGCGCCCACGCCGGCGCCGCCCCGGCACCGCGGGCTGGTCCTCGCGATCATCCTGACCTGCCAGCTCATGCTCGTCCTCGATGCGACGGTGATCAACGTCGCGCTCCCGCGCATCCAGGCCGACCTCGGCTTCACCCCCACCGGCCTGTCCTGGGTGATGACGGCCTACAGCCTGGTCTTCGGCGGCCTGCTCCTGCTCGGCGGCCGGGCCGGCGACCTGTTCGGACGGCGGCGGATGTTCGTCGCGGGCACCGCCGTGTTCACGGTGGCCTCGCTGGCCGGCGGCCTCGCCGACTCGGCCGCGCTGCTCATCGCCGCCCGCGCGTTGCAGGGCGTCGGCGCCGCCATGGCGGGTCCGAGCACCCTGGCGTTGATCACGACGACGTTCACCGAAGCCAAGGCCCGCGTCCGCGCACTGGCGCTGTTCTCGGCGATGTCGAGCGGCGGCTTCGCGATCGGCCTGATCGTCGGCGGCCTGCTGACGGAGTGGATCTCGTGGCGCGCGGCGCTGTTCATCAACGTCCCGTTCGGGCTGGCGATCGCCCTGCTCGCCCCGCGGTTCGTGGCCGAGCCCGAACGCCGTCGCGCCCACCTGGACCTGCCCGGCGCGGTCACCGGCACCCTCGGCGTCGGCGCCCTGGTGTTCGCCTTCACCCACGCCGCGTCCGACGGCTGGGGCAACGCGGTGACGCTCGGCTCGCTCGCCGGCGGCCTGGTCCTGCTCGCCGGGTTCGTCGCCATCGAAGCCCGCACCGCCACACCGCTGGTCCCGCTGCGGCTGTTCGCCGACCGCAACCGCAGCGCGGCCTACGTGAACTTCTTCCTCGGCCCGATGGCGATGATGTCGATGTTCTTCTTCCTGACGCAGTTCATGCAGGACATCCGGCACTACGCCGCGCTGGCCACCGGGTTCGCGTTCCTCCCGATGGCGGCGCTGATCTTCACGATGAGCCGGCTCGTGCCGCGGCTGCTCCCCCGCTACGGGCCGAAGCCGCTGACGATCACCGGGTCGCTGCTGATCGTCAGCGGCGTCGGCTGGCTCGCGCTGCTCACCACCGGGAGCGCGTACTTCCCGGCGTTGCTGGGCCCGCTGCTGCTGGTGGGGCTCGGCGTCGGGCTGGCGTTCGCGCCGCTGAACGTGATCGTGATGGCCACCGTGCCGGCCGAGGACGCGGGCGCCGCGGGCGGCGTGCTGCAGACGATGCAGCAGGTCGGCAGCACCCTCGGGCTGGGCATCCTGATCACGGTGTTCGGCTCGGTCACCCGCTCGGCGGGCACGACCGGAGCTCAGCTCACGGTCGACGGCATGACGGCGGCGTTCGCGACGGCCACCCTGGTCGCGGCCGGCTCGGTGCTGGTGGCGCTGACGTTCCGCCGGGTTACAGCTTCTGCCCGGCCTTGACCTTGTGCGTCACCCGGCGCTCGACGAGGAACGAGACGAACGGGACGCAGCCGGCCAGCAGCACGAGCACGGTGCCCTTGATCGACCAGCGGGCCTTGATCGCCAGGTCGATGGTGAGCACCAGGTAGATCATGTAGAGGACGCCGTGGATCGGCGAGTAGACCGCGGACGGCGTCGGGTTGTCGAAGCCGTAGCGCAGCACCATGACGAAGCAGAGGCCGAGCAGGCCCACACCGGTGACGTAGGCGGCGGTGCGGAACCGGACCAGGGGGCCGGCGAGCGGCACGGCGGTCCGGGCGCCTTCGGTGCTGGTGGTCATCGGGGTCGTCCTCACTCTGCGGTCTGCTCGTCGCGAGCGTGCAGCTCGCGAAGGTAACGGTTGTACGCAGCCAGTTCCTCGTCCTCGTCCGTGACCTGGGTGTCCGGACGGGGACGCGGAGCGGGCACCTCGGGTTTCACCGCGGCCTTCGGCGTCTCGTCCGCGGTGCCGTCGGCTTCGGCCTTCAGCCGGAGCCGGCGGATCCGCCAGAACATGAAGGCGGGGAAGAGCCCGAACAGCGGCCACTGCAGGACGTAGCCGAGGTTCTGGAAGGTGCCGTTGGCCGACGTGAAGCGGTCCCACTGCCACCAGGCGAGCCCACAGCAGACGAGCAGGCTCACCAGGCAGGCCGCGACGATCGCGATCCGGCGTCCCCAGGGGGAGGCGGTCTCGGAGGCTGGCACGCTTCGACGCTAGCACTGGCCCGCTGAGAGACGTCGCGCGGTCGCGGACGAGGTGGCCGGGCTCTCAGCCCTGCTTGCGCGCCGCCTGGGCAGCCTTCGCGTACCCATCGGCCAGGCCGAACACCTTCTGCGCGTACTCCGTCGAGTTGTTGTACGACAGGATCCCCGCCCACCACCCGCTCGGAGCGGCCATGTCCCGCCCGCCCGCGCACAGGTACCGCGCCGCGGCCAGGGCGGCGTCGTCGATCTGCTGGGGGTCGCCGAGGCCGTCGCCGTTGCCGTCCGAGGCCCACTTGCGCCACGTTCCCGGGATGAACTGCATCGGGCCCACCGCCCGGTCGACCCCGGCGTCGCCGTCGTAGCGGCCGCCGTCCGTGTCGCCGATGGCCTGGACCCCCGCCGAGCCGTCGAGCGGGACGCCGATGATCGGCTTGGACGGGCGGCCGTCCGCGCCGAGGACCGCGCCCGCGTACTGGCCGTGGTTGGACTCGATGCGGCCGATGCCCGCGAGCGTGGCCCACGAGATCTTGCAGCCCGGCTGGTCCGCGCGCATCGCCAGCTCGGCGTTGCCGTACGCCTGCAGGGCGCGCGCCGGGACACCGGTGGCCGCCGCGACCTGCGCGGCCCACTGGGAAAGCGTGGCCGGGCCCGACTCGCGCGGGTGGGCCTGCTGGGGCGACGTCTGCTGCTCGGCCCCGCCCGCCACCGCACCACCGGCCGGGGCGACCGAGCCCGGGCGGACGTCGGCCGCCTTGACCTGCAACGCGGGGATTTCGGTGGTGGTCGGGCTCGCCTCGGGCGTCGAGGCGCGGGTCACCAGCCAGATCCCGCCGCCGGCCACGGCCAGCACGGCGAGGACCACGAGCAGCCGGGTGAGCACGGCCACGCCCGGAGAGCGCGGGGCCGGTGGGGCGGGAACGGCTTCCTCGGCGTCGGCGCCGATCGGGTCGTCCTCGGTCTTTCCGGTCCTGGTGCGCACGAAACTCCGGTCCTCCAGCGTGATGTCGACGAACTGTCAACGAGCCCGCGCAGGTTAGCGTTACGCGGGCCGTCGCCATCGTCTCACCACGCCGGGTCACCCGGCCGAGTGGAAAACGTCTCGTCAGGCGGATTTCTGCTGCCGCGCGAGGCGCGCGACGCACCAGGCCGGGGCGCTGCCGCGGCGCAGGTGCTGCAGGACGGTCATCGGCCCGAGCCGGCGGCTCAGGTCGGACGGCGCGAGACCGGCCGCCCGGTAGTCGAGGGCCCGCTGGTCGAGCGGGCTGATGCCGGCGTCCCACCACTCCTCGGCCTCGGCGACGCCGCCGACCATCTGCCACCAGCCCGCGGCGGCGGTGAGGAGTTCTTCGGGCACCTCCGGCAGCCGGCTGCGCATCGCGGCGAGGTAGCCGGGGTCGGCCGACTCCACCGGGACGAACCGCGACTGCCCGGTCCGGGCGCGCTGGCCGGGGATGCCCGGGGCCTGCGCGGGTGCGTCGGCCAGCCACGCGGAAGCGATGCGGTCGACCTCCTGCTCCTCGGGAGTCCTCTCGCGCTCGGCGGCCCACTGCCGGATCAACGCGTCCACTCCGGGATCTCCGGTCATCCCTGCCTCCTTGTAGGTCCCCGACGGACAGGCCCTGACACCTGTCCCACGCGGTGGTGCCGCACGCACCAACCTGCACCTTGCTGAGTGGAAACTGCCTGCGTACCGGGGTTCTCCGGGGGGATGGCGAACCACCCGATCACGCAATGTGAGCACCGTAGGGCCGGGGTGGTCGTCTTCGCCAGACCCCGGGTGGTACGAATTCGACGACCTGCGCGTTTTCGGCCGCAATCCACCCGGATGGTCGAGTGTTCGAGTCCGAAATCCGAGATTGGTGACACTGGGTGATTTACCGTCCGTTAACACGCACGGTAATCACCGGCACCGCCCTGGCGGCGCCGGTACCGGGGAGTAGCAGGTCAGGAGAAGAGGGCCCGGAAGAACGTGACGATCGCTTCGGCGCCGTCCTTGAGCCAGCCGAGCACGCGGTGCACGAAGTCGGCGGACTGGGTGGGCTGGGTGATCAGGAGGAAGAGCACGAGCGCGACCACGCCCACGATGAGGATCTTCTTGACGCCGCCCGACATGCGCTTCCTCCCCGGCTCGCCGTCCCCGTCCTGGGAGTGGCCACCCCAATACTGTAGGGAAGGCGTGCGTGGAAGACACCTCGATCACCCCAGGAGCGGCCATGTCCCCGAATGTGCTGGTGCGGCGGGACGGGCCGGTGACGACGATCACCATCGACCGCCCGGCGGCGCGCAACGCCGTCGACGGGCCCACGGCGGCGGAGCTGGCCGACGCCTTCCGCGCGTTCGACGCCGACCCGGACGCGGCCGTCGCGGTGCTGACCGGAGCCGGCGGCGCGTTCTGCGCGGGGGCCGATCTCAAGGCGATCGGCACCGACCGGATGAACCGCACTCACCCGGACGGGGACGGCCCGATGGGACCGACCCGGATGACCCTCGGCAAGCCGGTCATCGCGGCGGTGCACGGGCCGGCCGTCGCGGGCGGGCTCGAGCTGGCGCTGTGGTGCGACCTGCGGGTCGCGGACGCGACGGCGGTGTTCGGCGTGTTCTGCCGCCGCTGGGGCGTCCCGCTGATCGACGGCGGGACGGTCCGGCTGCCGCGCCTGATCGGTCAGTCCCGCGCGATGGACCTGATCCTGACGGGCCGGCCGGTCGACGCTTCGGAAGCCTTCGAGATCGGCCTGGCCAACCGGCTGGTCCCCGCGGGCGAGGCCGTTTCCGCGGCGCAGGAGCTGGCCCGCCAGCTGGCGGCGTTCCCCCAGGCCTGCCTGCGCGGCGACCGCCGTTCGGCACTGGCCCAGTGGGGCGAGTCCGAACAGGACGCGCTGACAGCGGAGTTCGCCGCGGCCATGGGCCCGGGCATCCTGGCGACGGAGGCGGTCGAGGGCGCCGCCCGCTTCGCCGGCGGCGAAGGCCGCCACGGCACCTTCACGTGACCAAAGGGTCAACACGCGTGATTGAGGAGTCAACTCACGTGATTGAAGGGTCGACACGCGTGATTGAAGGGTCGACACGGCCGGGCCCGCGGGTTTCGCCGTGTCGACCTCCGGATCACGCGTGTCGACCCTTGGATCACGCGTGTCGACCCTCGGATCACGCGTGTCGACCTCCGGATTACGGGTGTTGACCTCTCGGTCACGGGTGGTGCCTCTAGCGGGCTATCTTGCGCGAAGCCGTCCCGGTTCCGGTCAAGCGGCCGATAAGGTCTCCGGATGGATGACGACGGGGCCGGGGTCGAGCTGCGGCCGGTGGCCGAAAGCGACCTCGGGCTGCTGGAACAGCTGACCAACGATCCCGTCGCCGCCGGGGAGCACCAGTGGTTCGGCTGGCACGATCCCGGCTACCTGCGCCGCCGGTGGCTGGAGACCGGGATGCTCACCGCCGAGACCGGGATGCTCGTGCCGACGCTCGGCGGCCGCGTCCTCGGGCTCGTCTCCTGGCACCGGACCCGCACCGGGCCGACGTCCTACTGCTGGAACATGGGCCTCGTCCTGGCGCCGGAGGCGCGTGGCCACGGCTACGGCACCGAGGCCCAGCGCCTGCTCGTCGACTACCTCTTCGCGCACACCCAGCTCAACCGGGTCGAAGCGACGACCGAGACCGGCAACCGCGCCGAACAGCGCTCGCTTGAGAAAGCCGGCTTCACCCGCGAAGGCGTGCTTCGCGGCTACGGCTTCCGGGACGGCGAGTGGCGCGACCACGTCGTCTACGCGGTCGTACGCTCCGACCTGGCGAAGAGCTAGGTGTGATGTCCGGGGAGGTTGGTCAGCCGGGTGACCGGCGGCTTGCCGCCGGTTGAGCTGTGGGGTCGATGGTGATTGTAGAAGTGCAGCCACCCCGGCAGCGCCGCCCGCCGCAGTGTCTCC
>NZ_JACKQP010000009.1:0-537417 GCF_031625235.1 Amycolatopsis sp. 505 | reverse complement strand
CCGACGGAGACACTGCGGCGGGCGGCGCTGCCGGGGTGGCTGCACTTCTACAATCACCATCGACCCCACAGCTCAACCGGCGGCAAGCCGCCGGTCACCCGGCTGACCAACCTCCCCGGACATCACAGCTAGGCGTAGGACTTCGAGCAGACCGACGAGCCCTCGAGGTAGCCCTTGCGCAGCGCCTCGACCCGGTCGAAACCGCTGTCCGGGCGCTTCCCGTTGACGTCCGCCGACACGAGGCTCTCCGGCTGCAGCAGGTCCGCGATGGCCTCGTCGAGGTCGCCCGCCGACAGCCGCAGGTCGCCCGGCCGGTTCGTGAACGCCGCCCACGCCCCCACCAGGCACGCCGTGCGCAGGCCCGCGTTCGCGTTGTCGATCGACGCCCCGACGCCCTTCTGGATGCCCAGCGCGTAACGCGCCGCGACCTCCGAGAACGCCGCGAAGTCACCCATGCCGCCCGGGTCCTCGCCCTTCATCTCGGCCTCGCGGTCGATCGGCTGGGCGAGCTGGGCCAGCTTGGCCATGTCGATGCTCACGGTGTTGTCGCCCGGGCAGTACGACGCCGGCGGCGTGGTCTGGCAGCTGCCGCCGTCGGTGATCTCCGGCGCGGCCACCCCGGCGCCCTTGAACGCCTCGTCGAGGCTCTTCTTCAGCAGCGCGACCGTCTGTTCGTTGAACTTCGCGTCACCCTTGCCCTTGTCGCCCTTGTCGAACGGGCGCTCGGTCAGCCGGGGCTTGACGTTCTGCTCCGTCATCCCCGCGCACTCCTTCGGGCCCTTCTCGAACCCGGCCTGGAACGCGTACGTGCGGTCGAACGCCGTGCCGTGCGCGCCCTTGTCGGCGGCGCTGGTGCCGGCCTGGTCGCGGATCAGGAACATCGAGGCCATCACCTGGTTCAGGCCCTCGGACGTCGACACGCGGTAGTACTTGCTCTTGTCCTCGGCGACCCAGCGGAAGTAGCCGCCGGCGAAGCAGTCGGCCTGCTGCTCCTTGACCACGGTCGGGGTGTTCTTCGCGATCCCCGCCTTGTCGCCGAGCCGGTACTGGACGGCGTGGCCGAACTCGTGCGCGAGCACCACGACCACCGACATCGGGCCGAACCGCTGGCGCAGCATCGGCAGCAGCACGCCGCGGTCCCACGCCACCGAGTCGTCGACCGGGCAGTAGAACGCGTTCACGAGCTTCTTCACGCTGCCGCAGCCGGTCTTCTCGGTGTCGGTCTGCGCGTCGTAGGACAGCAGCGACTTCACCGGCTCGAACTGCTGGCCGAAGTTCGCCGGCAGCATCTCGCCCCAGTAGGTCTGGACGTCGTCGATCGCGGCGGTGGCGAGCTTGTCGTCCTCGCCGCCGTCGGCGTTGCGGACGTTGAGGCTCGGCGTCGGCGCGTCCGGCTTGAGACCGCTTTCGAAGTGCGTCACCGGCAGCCCGGAGACCGAACCCGCGCCGGTGTCCTTGGCCGGGTCCCCGCTCGCCCCGCCCTTGCTGTTGCACCCGCTCACGGCGACCGCCGCGACGGCCAGCAGCGCGACCAGCGCCCGCCGTCCTCCCCCTGGGATCATCAGTTCCACTCGCTCTCGTGCCCACCCGTACCCGACGGGCAGGACCATACCCAGGGCATACGCGCAGCGTGCACGTAATCCCCGAACTCCTCCCTGCGCACCGGCGCCCGTGGCCCGATATCGTCGCTTCCCATGCGTGCAGTCCGCCGGTTCACCGTCCGCGCCAGCCTCCCGGATTCGCTGTCCGGCCTGGGCGCGCTGGCCACCAACCTGCGCTGGACGTGGCACCCGCCGACGCGCGACCTGTTCGCGTCGATGGACGCCGAGCTCTTCAACGCCGTGCGCGACCCGCTGCGGATGCTCACCGCGCTGCCGCCGGCCCGCCTCGACGAGCTCGCCGTCGACGACGACTTCCTGGAGCGCGCGAGAACCGCCGCCGAGGACCTGGAGAAGTACCTCTCGGAGCCACGCTGGTACCAGCAGCGCGACGACGACGGCCTGCCGCCGGCGGTGGCCTACTTCTCGATGGAGTTCGGCGTCACCGAGGCCCTCCCGAACTACTCCGGCGGCCTCGGCGTGCTGGCCGGCGACCACCTCAAGGCCGCGTCCGACCTGGGCGTGCCGATGGTCGGCGTCGGGCTGCTCTACCGCAACGGCTACTTCCGGCAGTCGCTGTCGCTGGACGGCTGGCAGGTCGAGCACTACCCGGTGATCGACCCGAACGCGTTCCCCCTGGAGCTGCTGACCGCGGGCGGGCGGCCGGTGCTGATCGGCGTCGCCATGCCGGGCGGGCGCGAGCTGTGCGCGCAGATCTGGCAGGCCCGCGTCGGGCGGGTGCCGCTGCTGCTGCTCGACACCGACACCGAGGCCAACGACGAAGACCTGCGCGGCGTCACCGACCGGCTCTACGGCGGCGACGCCGACCACCGGCTGCGGCAGGAGATCCTGGCCGGCATCGGCGGCTTCCGGGCGGTCCGGAAGTACTGCGAGCTGACCGGGCACCCGCAGCCCATGGTGTTTCACACGAACGAGGGACACGCGGGCTTCCTCGGCCTCGAACGCGCCCGCGAGATCGTCCAAGCCGACGGCCTCGCGTTCGACGAGGCCATGCCCGCGGTGCGCGCCGGGACGCTGTTCACGACGCACACGCCGGTCAGCGCGGGCATCGACCGGTTCCCGGTCGACCTGGTGCAGCGCTACTTCGCCGACGGCCGCCTGGTGCCGGACATCGACCCGCGCCGCGTGCTCGCGCTCGGCGCCGAGGACAACCCCGGCCTGTTCAACATGGCGCACATGGGCCTGCGGCTGGCGCAGCGCGCGAACGGCGTCTCGCAGCTACACGGGCGCGTGACGCGCAAGATGTTCTCCCGGCTGTGGCCCGGGTTCGACCACGACGAGGTGCCGATCTCGTCGGTGACCAACGGTGTCCACGGCCCGACGTGGGTGGCCCGCGAGCTGAGCACGCTGCTCGGCCGCGAATGGGGCCTCGACGTCGGCGAGGGGCCGCTGCGCGACGGCGTCTCGGACGCCCAGCTGTGGGAGCTGCGGCGCGAGCTGCGCGAGAAGCTGGTGCACGAGGTGCGGCGCCGGGTGCGCGCGGCGTGGCTGCAGCGCGGCGCGTCGCCGCTGGAGCTGGGCTGGGTCGACTCGGTGTTCGACCCGGACGTGCTGACCGTCGGCTTCGCCCGCCGCGTCCCGACGTACAAGCGGCTGACGCTGATGCTGCGCGACCCCGAGCGGCTGCGGACGCTGCTGCTGCACGAACAGCGGCCGATCCAGGTCGTCGTGGCCGGCAAGTCGCACCCGGCGGACGAGAACGGCAAGCAGCTGATCCAGCAGATCGTCCGGTTCGTCGACGGCGCGGACGTCCGGCACCGGATCGTCTTCCTGCCCGACTACGACATGTCGATGGCGCGGTACCTCTACCGCGGCTGCGACGTCTGGCTGAACAACCCGGTGCGGCCGCTGGAGGCATGCGGGACGTCGGGGATGAAGTCGGCGCTGAACGGCGGGCTCAACCTGTCGATCCGCGACGGCTGGTGGGACGAGTGCTACGACGGCAGCAACGGCTGGGCGATCCCGACGGCGGACGGCGTCGCCGACCCGCTGCGCCGCGACGACCTCGAGGCCGCGGCGCTGTACGAGCTGCTCGGCCAGCAGATCGCGCCGCTGTTCTACGACCGCTCGGACGACGGGGTGCCCACGGGCTGGCTGTCGATGGTGTGGCACACGCTGGAGACGCTCGGCCCGCGGGTCCAGGCGTCCCGGATGGTCCGCGAGTACGTCGACAACGGCTACCTCCCGGCGTCCCGCACGGTGGCGGCGGCGACGGGCGACGGCTACCGCGGCGCGCTGTCGCTGGCGGACTACCGCACCAAGCTCGAGGTGTCCTGGCCGCGGCTGCGCATCTTCGACTCGGAGCTGCTGGTGGAGGCGACCGAGCCGCTGGTGGTGGGCACCGAGGTGACCATCCGGGCCCGCATCGACCTGGCCGGCCTCGACCCGTCCGAAGTGGACATCCAGGCGGTGGTCGGCCGGGTGGCCGACGACGACGAACTCCGCGACCCGGTGACGGTCCCGATGACCGACGACGGCATCGGCGCGTTCGCGGCCCGCGTGAAGCTGCCGAGGCCGGGGGCGATCGGGTACACGGTCCGGGTGCTGCCGCGGCACGGCCTCCTGGCGACCCCGGCGGAGCTGGCGCGCGTGGTGCTGGCCTGAGCCGCCCGGCGGGGCGGCGCGGAGGTCACCGCGCCGGGCTCCGCCGAGGCCGCGCCACGCCGAGCCGCCGCGGCCGTGCTGCCCGAGCCGCCGAGGCCGTGCCACCCGAGCCGCCGCCGCGGTCGCGACCACCGCAGCCGCCCGTGTTCGCTGGTCGTCGCCCCGAGCCGCCCCTGCGCCGCCGGGCTGGAGCTGCTCCAGCCGGGCAAAATCACGCCGCGCACATCCCTGAGCGAAGCTAAGTTGTACGCATGCGCTTCGGAATGTTCGTCCCGCAGGGCTGGCGGCTGGACCTGGCCGGCATCGACCCCGCGGACCACTGGAAGACCATGCTCGGCCTCGCGAAACACGCGGAGGCGGGCCCCTTCGAATCGATCTGGGTCTACGACCACTTCCACACCGTGCCGGTCCCGACCGACGAGGCCACGCACGAGGCGTGGTCGCTGATCTCGGCGTTCGCCGCCGCGACGGAGACCGTCCGGCTCGGGCAGATGTGCACCTGCATGGGCTACCGCAACCCCGCCTACCTGGCGAAGGTCGCCGCGACGGCCGACCTCATCTCGGGCGGCCGGGTCGAAATGGGCATCGGCGCCGGCTGGTACGAGCACGAGTGGCGGGCCTACGGCTACGGCTTCCCGACCGCCGGCGAGCGGCTCGGCCAGCTCGACGAGGGCGTGCAGATCATGCGCGACCTCTGGACGACCGGCAAGTCCACATTGGACGGGAAGCACTACCGGACCGACGGCGCGATCCTGAGCCCGCGGCCGCTGCAGGACGGCGGCATCCCGCTGTGGATCGCCGGCGGCGGCGAGAAGAAGACGCTCCGGATCGCGGCGAAGTACGCGAAGTACACGAACTTCTTCCCCGAGCCGGAGGCGTTCACCCACAAGTCCGAGGTCCTGGCGGCGCACTGCAAGGACGTCGGCACCGACTTCGACGCGATCGTCCGCTCGGGCAACCTCAGCGTCGTCCTCGGCGAAACCGAGAACGACGTCCAGGAGAAGCAGGCCTGGCTGAAGGCGCACTACGAGAAGTACGTCCCGGCCGAGGACGCCGCGCGGGCGGTCGCGACCTTCGCGAGCGGCCCGACGGCGGGCACCCCGGAGCAGGTCGCCGAGCACCTCGCCGCCCTGGGCAAGCGGGGTATGTCGTACGCGATCCTGAACTTCCCGGAAGCCGCGTACGACCGCTCGGGCATCGACTTGTTCACCAAGCACGTCGCCCCGGCGCTCGCGGGCTGAAAACTGTCGGTCCCCTTCGGTAGCGTGGAAAACGGGGGCTGCTAAGGCACCGCCGGGCTGCCGCCGTCCTGCACGGGCAGCCCGGCGGCCGCCCACGCCCGGAACCCGCCCTCGAGGTCGGTCGCCCCGGGCAGCCCGAGCCGCTGCAGGTCGGCCGCCGCCAGGCTCGACGAGTACCCCTCGTTGCACACCACGATCACCGTCGACTCCGGGCCGACCGCCGGCAGCCGCCACTCGCTGTCCGGCGCCAGCCGCCACTCCAGGTGGATCCGCTCGACGATCACCGCGCCCGGGATCTCGCCCTCGGCCGCGCGGTTCGCCAGCGGCCGGATGTCGACGACCAGCGCCCCCGCCTCCTGCAGCTCGCGGGCCCGGGCGGGCGTCACCCGGTCCAACCCGGACCGCGCGGAAGCCAGCAGCGAATCGACAGCGCTCATGACCGGACGATAGCGGGCAGCGGCGGGATTTCCGCCGGAACGTCGGCGAGCGAGTCGTACTCCCGCGTCGCCACCAGCGGCGGCGAGTACGCGTGGACGCTCGCCGCGGGCCGGTCGCCGAGGCCGGTGACCTGGTGGGCGCGGCCCGCGCCGAAGCCCAGGCCCTCGCCGGCCACGTGCGTCCGGCGCCGGATCGGGCCACCGGGGTAGCGGTACTCCTCGCCGAGTTCACCCTGCAGGACGGTGAACGAGCCGGACGCGCCGCCGTGGTCGTGCGGCTTCGTGTGCTGGCCGGGCAGCCACGACAGCAGCCACAGCTCGACGCCGTCGGTCAGCGCCAGCCGCGCCCACCAGCGGCGGTCCTCGTCGAAGCGCAGGATGCCGCGCAGGCCCGCGGTCAGCTCGGTGGTGACGGTGGCGGTCAGCTCGGCCAGCTCCCGCGGCGTCCACAGCAGCCGCGCCGGGTGCAGCAGCTCGGGCAGCAGCGGGTCGGTCAGCTGCGGGTGGATCTCGACGGGCGGGCGAACCAGGGACGTGGTCAACGCGGGTGCTCCTCGCAAGGTGAAGGGAATCGAACGCGGGGACAGCGCGGCACCGCACGCGCCGCACGAGGACGCGAGGGATCAGCGAAGCCGCGCCCGCGTACACCCGGCCGAAGCGACGAGGAGCAGGTCGATGGTGCGACGGCGCCAGAACGAACCCCGGGTCACCGGGGTCACGGGCGCGTCGGCGGACATGCGGTGATGGTGCCACACCGCGGCCGTCCGGGCGGCCGTGTTCCAGGTCGTGGAACGGACGCCGACCTGCGTGTTCACCGTCTCACCCGGGCGGGTGCGCACGCGCGCGCGACGGCAGACAGAATGGGCCTCGTGAGCGAGCCGATCCAGCCCAGCGAACTTGACGACCTCGTGGTCCGGATGGCCGGTGTCGGCGTCCGCCGGGGGACCAACGACCTCCTCGCCGGCCTCGACTGGACCGTCGAACTGGACGAGCGCTGGGTGGTGCTCGGCCCGAACGGCGCGGGCAAGACCACCCTGCTGCGCCTGGCCGCGGCCGAGCTGCACCCGACCACCGGCGAGGTCGACCTGCTCGGCGAGCGGATCGGCCGGGTCAACATCTTCGACCTGCGCCCCCGCATCGGCTTCACCTCGGCCGCCATCGCCCAGCGCGTGCCGGGCGACGAGCTGGTCAAAGACGTCGTGGTCAGCGCCGGTTACGCGGTGCTCGGCCGCTGGCGTGAGGAGTACGACACCCTCGACACCGCGCGCGCGACCGAGCTCCTCGACGCGATGGGCATCGGGCACCTGGCCGAGCGCACCTTCGGCACGCTGTCCGAGGGCGAGCGCAAGCGGGCCCTGATCGCCCGGTCGCTGATGACCGACCCGGAGATGCTGCTGCTCGACGAGCCCGCCGCCGGTCTCGACCTGGGCGGCCGGGAGGACCTGGTCGCGCGGCTGTCCGACCTGGCCCTCGACCCGGACGCGCCCGCGCTCGTGCTGGTCACCCACCACGTCGAGGAGATCCCGCCGGGCTTCACCCACGCGCTGCTGCTGCGTGACGGCCACGCGGTCGTGTCCGGCCTGGTCGACGACGTCATCACCAGCGAGAACCTGTCGAAGACGTTCGACCAGGACCTCGTGCTCGAACGCTCCGGGGATCGCTTCTTCGCCCGCCGTCGCTAAGCTGACGCTTACCGGCCGGTAGCCTGCTGGCAGTCCGTCAACGAGGAGGAGTGGCGTGGGAGAGTTCGTAACCCTCGAGGTGAAGGACGGGGTCGGCACGATCCGGCTCGACCGGCCGCCGGTCAACGCCCTGAACGCCCAGGTCACCGCCGAGCTCGCCGAGCTGGCGAAGGAGGCCACCGAGCGCGACGACGTCCGCGCGGTCATCCTCTACGGCGGCGAGAAGACCTTCGCGGGCGGCGCGGACATCAAGGAGATGGCCACTCGCACCTACCCGGAGATCGCCAAGTTCGGCGCGAACCTGACCGGCACCCTCGCGGCCATCGCGAACATCCCGAAGCCGGTCGTCGCCGCGATCACCGGGTACGCCCTCGGCGGCGGCCTCGAGCTGGCCCTGACCGCGGACTGGCGCGTCGCCGGCGACAACGTCAAGGTCGGCCAGCCCGAGATCCAGCTCGGTGTCATCCCCGGCGCGGGCGGCACTCAGCGTCTCGCCCGCCTGATCGGGCCGAGCAAGACCAAGGACATCGTCTACACCGGACGGTTCGTCAAGGCCGAAGAGGCCCTCCGGCTGGGGATCGTCGACCAGGTCGTCGCCCCGGACGACGTCTACGCGGCCGCGCACAGGTGGGCCGCGCAGTTCGCGAACGGCCCGGCCGTGGCGCTGCGCGCGGCGAAGGCGGCCATCGACGGCGGCCTCGACATGGACCTGCCGAACGCTCTCAAGCTCGAATCGCACCTGTTCGCCGCCCTCTGGGCGACCCAAGACCAGCAGAACGGCATGAAGTCGTTCATCGAAAACGGGCCCGGCAAGGCCACTTTCGAAGGGAAATGACGCCTTGACCGACGTGAACGACCCGGCGCCGAACCCGCACGCCACCGCCGAAGAGGTCCAGGCGGCCTACGCCGACCCGAAGCTGGCGAACGTGCTCTACCACGACTGGGAAGCCGGCACCTACGACGAGAAGTGGTCGATCTCGTACGACGAGCGCTGCATCTCCTACGCCACCGACGTGTTCAACGCCGTCGCGGGCGAGGACGGCCAGCCCTACCAGCACGCGATGGAGCTGGGCAGCGGCACCGGCTTCTTCCTGCTGAACCTGATGCAGGGCGGCGTCGCCAAGAAGGGCTCGGTCACCGACCTCTCGCCCGGCATGGTCCAGGTCGCGCTGCGCAACGCCGAGAAGCTCGGCCTCGACGTCGACGGCCGGGTCGCCGACGCCGAGCGCATCCCCTACGACGACAACACGTTCGACCTGGTGGTCGGGCACGCGGTGCTGCACCACATCCCGGACGTCCAGGCGGCGTTCCGCGAGGTGCTGCGCGTGCTCAAGCCGGGCGGCCGGTTCGTCTTCGCCGGCGAGCCGACCAAGGTCGGCGACTTCTACGCCCGCAAGCTCGGCCAGTTCACCTGGTTCCTGACGACGCGGGTGACGAAGCTGCCCGCGCTGCGCGGCTGGCGCCGTCCGCAGTCCGAACTGGACGAGTCGTCGCGCGCCGCCGCGCTGGAGGCCGTGGTCGACATCCACACCTTCGACCCGTCGGAGCTGGAGTCGTGGGCGCGCGGCGCCGGCGCCCAGGACGTCCGCGCGGTCACCGAGGAGTTCGCCGCCGCCCTCGCCGGCTGGCCGATCCGGACGTTCGAGGCCGCGGTGCCGTCGGAGAAGCTCACCGTGCGCTGGCGGCTGTTCGCCTACCACCTGTGGCTGCGGCTGTCCGCCGTGGACAAGAAGGTGCTGTCGAAGATCCTGCCGCGGGAGCTGTTCTACAACGTGATGATCACCGGGACCAAGCGGCCGTCCTGAGTTGGGTTATTCGTTCAGCCTCGGCGACGTCGCCTACCTGCGTTCCGGCGCGGGGGTGGCGGCGCTCGCCGAGGTTTCGGCGCTGCCGCTGACCGACCCGATCGCGGCGGTGGCGGCCGTCCGCCGTCTCGTCGGCGAGGAGCGCGCGGCCGCCGTCCTGGAAACCGTGCTGCTGCGGCGGAAAGCCGTCGGCAAACTGTCCGGTGTGGACTGGCTGTTCACCTCCGACGCGCTCCAGCAGGCGAGCGCGTCGGTCGTGGCGCGGCACCGGGCTCTGCGGCTGGCCGGTCTCGACGTCCACGACGTCACGTGCTCGGTGGGAGCGGACCTCGTCGAAATCGCCCGGGTGGCGCGGCGCGCGCTCGGGTCCGATGTGGACTCGGTGCGGCTGGAGATGGCCCGCCACAACGGATCCGCCGCGGGGGTCGCGTTCGGCCTCGTCCGTGCCGACGCGCTGCGCCCGGTGAGCCGCTCCGGGGTCGTCGTCGCCGATCCGGCGCGGCGCGACTCCGCCGGGCGCCGGGCGTGGAAACCCGCCGACTTCGCCCCGCCGCTGGACGGCCTGGTCGAGGCCTACCCGGGACGTCCGCTGGCGATCAAGTGCGCGCCCGGCCTCGACTTCACGCTCACGCCGTGGGCGGAGGAGGTCGAACTGGTGTCCCTGGACGGCCAGGTGCGCGAGTCCTGCCTCTGGCGCGGCCTGAGTACGGGTGTCACCCGCCGGGCGACCGTGCTGCGCTCGGACGGGACACAATGGACGGTCACCGATGCCGAACCGGACGAACTGCCCGCGCGCGAGCCGGGGGAGTGGATCGTCGACCCCGACGGCGCCGTCGTCCGCGCCGGGCTGGTCCGCCACTACGCGGCGCGGCACGGGTTGTGGCAGCTGGACGAACGCATCGCTTACCTGACCGGTGACACGCCGCCGCCGGGCGTGCGGGCCTTCCGTGTCCTGGAGCAGGGGGCGTACAGCGAGAAGACGCTGAAGGCGGTGCTCAAGCGGCACGACGTCGGGCGGCTGGAAATCCTGGTCCGCGGACTCGACGTCGACCCGGACGCGTTGCGACGCCGACTGAAGCCGCGCGGGGAAGCGGAAGCTTCGGTGGTTTTGACGCGGATCGGCCGCGCGCCGGTGGCTTTTGTGTGCCGGGCCGAGCGAGTGACGTAGGTTCCCCCGGTCGCCAAGTTCCACTGGAGGATTCGCCGTGTCCGGAAAATGGTCAAACGTCGTAAAGCTCGCCGCCGCCGCGGCCATCGGCGCCACCGTCGCCTCGGGAGCCACCGCGCTGGCCGGCTCGGACGAATCGACCGCCGCGCGCTCGAAGGAGCCGGCCAACATCGGCCAGGTCAAGCTGGACGTCAAGGCGTACTACGGCGACTACGTCGATGCCGCCGGCAAGCACCACTACTCCGACACCAGCCGGTTCGTGAAGGACACCGACCGGGTCGTCTCGGACGCGAAGCGCTTCCTGCAGCAGTCGCTGGGCCGGGTGAAGAACCCGGCAATCGTGCTCGACGTCGACGACACCTCCGAGGTCACCTACGGCTGGGAGGCCGACAACGACTTCGGCTTCGACCCGGTCAAGCAGCAGCAGGCCATCGACAACGGCACGTTCGTCGCCAACAAGCCGGTGCTGGAGCTGGCCAACTGGGCGGCGCAGCGCGGCGTCGAGGTCTACTTCCTGACCGGCCGCAACGAGTTCCAGGGCCCGCAGTCGCTGAAGAACCTGGCCAACGAGGGTTTCCCGGCCCCGGCGGGTGCGTTCTTCAAGCCGAAGACGACCGCGCCGGACTACCTGCCGTGCGGGCTGACCTGCACCACCGTCCAGTACAAGTCGGGGACGCGGGCGCACATCGAGGCGACCGGCGCGAAGATCGTCCTCAACCTCGGCGACCAGTTCAGCGACCTCGAAGGCGGCCACGCGCTGCGCCCGGTCAAGCTGCCGAACCCGATGTACTACCTGCCCTGATCGCGGAATAACCGGCGGGCCCAGTGTGCTGCTCCCAATACACGGAACACCCAGGGAGCTGACATGGCGAAGAAGGTTCTGCAGCCGGGCCCGGACCACCCGATCACCGTCGAGCCGACGAAGGCCCGCGTGGTGGTCAAGGCGGGCGGGCGCGTCGTCGCGGACAGCCGCAACGCGTTCACCCTGCAGGAATCCACTTACCCGGCGGTCCAGTACATCCCGCTGGCGGACGTCGACGCGGGCGTGCTGGAGCGGACCGACCACGAGACGTACTGCCCGTACAAGGGTGAGGCGAGCTACTACTCGCTCAAGGCGGGCGACGTGCAGGCCGAGAACGCGGTCTGGACGTACGAGAAGCCCTACGATGCGGTCGCGCCGATCAAGGACCACGTCGCGTTCTACCCGAACGTCGTGGATTCGATCGAGCTGGTCGAGGACTGAGCTGGACCTCGACCTGCTGCGCACGTTCCTGGCCGTCCACCGGGCCGGCTCGCTGACCGGCGCGGCACCGTCACTGGGCCTGTCCCAGCCGACGGTGAACGCGCAGGTCAGAGCCCTGGAGGAGCAGCTCGGTCGGCAACTGTTCGTCCGCCGCGCGCGCGGTGTCACCCCGACGTCGGCGGCCGACGAACTGGCCGCCCGGATCGCCCCGCACGTCGACGCCCTGGCTTCGGTGACCGTCGGGGAGGCCGACCCCTTCGCCACGCCGGTGCACCTGGCCGGACCCGCCGAGCTGACGACCGAGCGGGTCCTGCCCGCACTGGCGGACCTGGTCGCCCGCGGCCTTCGGCTGCGGGTCACCTTCGGCTTGGCCGACGACCTCCTGGCCGGCCTCGCGCAGCGGCGCTTCGACCTGGTGGTCTCGACGATCCGCCCGCGCGGCCGCGCCTTCACGGCGACTCCGCTGACCGACGAGGAGTTCGTCCTGGTCGGCCCTCGCGGCTTCACCGGCGACCTCCGGACGGCGCCGCTGGTGGCCTACGCCGAGGACCTGCCGATCATCCGCCGCTACTGGCGTTCGGTGCTGGGCGCGCGTCCGGCGGCGATCCCGGCGGTCGTCGTCCCGGACCTGCGCGGCGTCCTGGCCTGCGTGCGGGCGGGCTTCGGCGTCAGCGTGCTGCCGCGGTACCTCTGCGCGGCCGAGCTGGCGTCGGGGGACCTGGTCGCGCTGCTGGAGCCGGAGGAGCCGCCGATCAACACGCTCTTCGCGGTCACCCGGACCGAGCCCTGCCGGGCGGGGCCCGCGGCGGTGCGGGACGCACTGCGCGCGGACGCCGCCCGGTGGTGACTCAGCCGGTGTAGCCGGCGAAGATCTTCGCGAACTCGTACTTCGACTGCGGCACGTTGGTGCACTTGTACAGCGCGCCGGTGCACGCGTTGGCGTCCCGGCCCTGCTCCCAGAACGACAGCATGCCCAGGTGGACCGTCTTCGCGAACGCCACCAGCGCCTTCGCGTCCTTCTGGTAGAAGATCTCGTTCTGCGAGTCGTTGACGCCGATCATCGGGGTGACGCCGACCTTCTTCCACGCTGCCGCGTCGCTCAGCCCGTACAGCGACTTGAGCTGGGCCTGGGTCGCCTTGGCCGCCGAGATGGCCTTCGCGCCCTGGTCGCCGGCGCCCTGGTAGTAGTCCATCGCCATGATGTTGACCAGGTCCAGGTTCACCCCGGCGTTCTTGGCGGCCTTGACGACGTTGAGGCCGTCCGCGGTGAGGCCGTTGGGCAGCACCGGCAGGGTCAGCGAAATCTTCAGCCCGGGGTTGTTGTCCTGGAGGGTCTTCAGGGCCTGGGAGCGGCGGGCGATCGACGTCGGATCCGCGACGGCCGCGCCTTCGATGTCGAAGTCGGCGTACTTGAGGCCGTAGGCCTTGACGACGGCGTCGTACTCGGCCGCGACCTGCGCGGCCGTGCTGCAGGCCTGGGCCAGTTCGATGCCGGACGCGCCGCCGAAGGAGATCTTGACGTCGCCGCCCGCGGTGCGGATCTTGGCGATCTCCTCCTTCTGCCACGCCGTGCGCGGGTCGTAGGCGCCGAACCAGCTGGCCTTGCAGCCGTAGGAGTTGACGAACGCGAGCGTGAAGCCCTTGACGCCGCTCGCGGCCGACATCGCCGACAGGCTGGGTGTCGGCCACGCCCCCATGTCGACATAGGGACCGACCGGGATCGGCGAGCCGGCCGCGGCGCCGGCCGGGGTGGCGACCGCGGAGCTCAGCAGGGCGGCGCCGGCCAGGGCGGTCAGCAGGGACTTCAGGCGCATGGGAAACCTCCACGGCTGGAAGCGCGGCGGCGGAAAGTTGTCCCCATTGGTATAGACCATTTGCTGTGGTGTGGACCATCGGCTGATCGGGCTACCCCGGTCACGCTGCGCGACGCCGTCCCCGGCCGAGCCACCATTCGGCGGCCAGCAGCGGGAGCACCCAGCCGGTCCACGTCGTGATCCCGGCGATCGCCTGGCCCAGGGCGGCTTCGCTGCCGCCGAAGGTCGTGTCCAGCTGCGGCGTGAGCACGATGGCCCAGACCACGCCCCAGATCCGGTTGCTGATGATCGACATGCAGAGCGCGAAGCTGCGGATCATCCAGCGGCGGTGCTCGCCGAACCGGCGTGCGCGCGCCATCCGGTAACCCTGCACGGTGCAGCCGAACCAGAGCGCCGCGAGCAGCACGTTCGATACGGCCCCGACCGGCCCGAACGGCGCCGCGAGCGCGATCACGAACCCGGCGATCGACGCCGGGATCGCGCCGGCGAAGACGTAGACGCGCCCGGTGCGGCGGTGCACCGCCGGGTGCTTCTGCCGCAGCCACGGCCAGATCTGCAGCGCACAGGTCACCATGGCGACGGTCGCGAACCCGATGTGCGTGACCAGCACCGGGTAGTACCAGGCGGTCGGGGCCGGGATCCGCGACCGCGCGGGGTCGAGCCCGAGGTAGGGCGGCAGCGAAAAGACCAGGAACGCGGTGACCAGCAGGCCCAGCGGGAACACCCACGGGCGGCGCACCCACGGCTTCGGGCGGCGGACTTCGGTCGTCGTCATGCTTCCCCTTCGTACGGTGTATTTGCACCGTATTCAGCGGTCTTCAAGCCGGGCAATCTTCGGCGCCGACATTGGGGGAGTACCCTGAAAGTGTTCTAGGTCCTGTCGGCAACTGTTCTAGTACGGAGTTCCGTGACCGAGGCGCCCTACCTCCGGATCGCGGCGGAGCTGCGCCGCCGGATCACCGCGGGCGAGCTGCGGCCGGGTGAGCGCGTCCCGTCGACCCGGGCCCTGGTCCGCGAGTGGGGGGTCGCGATGGCGACGGCGGCGAAGGCGTTGTCCGCGCTGGGCGAGCAGGGCTGGGTGCGCGCGGTCCCGGGCAGCGGCACGGTCGTCGCCGACCGGACGCCGGTCAAGCCGCCGCTGGGCCGGGACGCGCTGGTGCGTGCGGCCATCGACCTGGCCGACGCCGAAGGATTGGCGGCGCTGTCGATGCGGCGGCTGGCGGCCGGGCTGGGCGTCGGCCCGATGGCGTTGTACCGGCACGTGCCGGACAAGGAGGAGCTGCTCCGGCTGATGGCCGACGTCGCTCTCGGGGAGGCGGAGCTGCCGGAGCCGGGCCCGGCGTCGTGGCGGCCGCGGCTCGAACTCGCCGCCCGCGCGCAGTGGCGCGCGTACCGCCGTCACCCGTGGCTGGCCCCGATCCTGCTCAACTCCCTGGTGCGCCCGCCGGTCCTGGCGGCGGGCCTGCGCCTGGTCGACTGGTCGCTGCGAGCGCTGGCCGGAACCGGCTTGAAGCGGCGGGTGAAGCTGCAGGTGATCATGACGCTCAACGGCTGGGTCGGCGGCCTGGCCGTGAGCAACGCGTTCGAGATCCAGGCGGAGCAGGACACGGGCATCACGGGCGACCAGCGCCTGGAAGCGGACATGGCGCTCCTGACGCGGTTCCTCGACTCGGGCCGGTTCCCGACGCTGACCGAGGTGATGACCGGCGTCGAGGACGTCGGCCTCGACGAGGCGTTCGAGTTCGGCTTGCGGCGCCAGCTCGACGGGATCGCCGTGCTGCTGGGCGAACACTAGACTGGCGGCGGTGCTGATCACGACGGAGAGGCTCACGCTGCACGCGTGGTCCGAAGAGTTCTTCGACGGCTTGTTCGCGCTGGCCCAGCTGCCCGAGACGGTCCGCTACGTGGGGACGGGCGAGCCGTGGAGCCACGAGTACACGCTGGCCAAACACCGCGCGACGTTGGCGCACTGGGCCTCGCACGGCTTCGGCTGGTTCGCGGTCTCGGCGTCCCCCGGATCGTTCGACGGAGTGGTGTCGCTGGTGCGCCGCGACGCAACGGAGTCGGGGCTCGGCCTGCCGGCGGTGGAGATGGGCTGGTGGATAGCGCCGTCGGGCTGGGGCCGCGGGTATGCGACGGAAGCGACTGCGGCGGTGCGGGACAGGGCGTTCGAGGCGGGCTGGGCGGATCGGCTGCTGGCGGTGTACGAGCCGGTGAACAAGCCCTCGGCCCGGGTGGTCGAAAAGCTGGGGTTTTCGGTGCACAGCAAGTTCGTGCTCGACGGACGGGTGGAGCAGCGGGCGGTCCTGGACCGCCCGCGCTGAGCCCGTCAGACGGCCGCCGGCACTGGTCCCACCCACCGGTGCACCGCTTCCGCCAGCCCGGCATCGCCCTCGCCGGGGGTGCCCACCCAGGCGACGTGCCCGTCCGGCCGCAGCAGCAGCGCCTCGATGTCCGAAGTGGACGGACTTGCCGCAGCGACCACCTCCACCGCGGCTGACCAGGCCGCGAGCGACCCCGTCAGGTCCAGCAGCACCGGCCGCCCGGCGTGCAGCAACGCCGCCAACTGCGTGTCCACTCCCGAAACCCGCAGCGGGACGTCCGGAGCCAGCCGCCCCAGCCACAGGTGCCCGCCCGGCTCGTAGCACGCGTCCAGCCCCGTGATGATCTCCGCCAGCGCGCGGTTCCCCGCCGGGTGCACGGCCACGCGCCGCAGCAAGTCCGCCCACGGCTCCTCGCCGGCTTCCTCCAAGGCCACCTGTGCCTGTGTGTTCGCGAGGATCCGCTCGCCCGCCGCGTGCCGCTCGGCGTGGTAGGTGTCCAGCAGGCCCTCCGGTGCGGTCCCGTGCACCGTCGCGGCCAGCTTCCAGCCGAGGTTGAACGCGTCGTCGAGCGCGACGTTCACGCCGATCGCCCCGGCCGGCGGGTGGATGTGGGCCGCGTCGCCCGCCAGGAGCACCCGGCCTTCGCGGTACTGCGACGCCAGGCGGGCCGCGTCGCCGAACCGGCTCAGCCAGCGGGGTGCGCTCAGCTCGACGTGCCGGCCGAGGACCGCGTCCACCTGCGCCTGCAACCGCTCCAGCGTCACCGGCGTGTCCTTGTCCGACGGTGGGTCGTCCTCCCGGACCACGATCCGGACGTACCCCGGCCGCGGGATCACGAACACGCTCCGCCCGTCCGGGCCCACCGAAGGACCGTACGGCAGGTCGCATTCGACGTCGCCGAGCAGCGCGTACCAGCGGGCGTCCACGCCGGGGAAGCCGATGCCCGCCTGCTTGCGCACCGTGCTGCGGCCGCCGTCGCAGCCGACGAGGAAGCGCGCGTGGATCGTCCGGCCGAAGCGTCCATTGTGGACCACCGTGGCGACGCCGTCCGCGGACTGGGTGAACGAGCGCACGTCGTGGCCGCGCAGGATTTCGGCGCCCAGTTCGAGGGCCCGGGCCTCCAGGACCTCTTCGACGCGCGTCTGCGGGATGCCCAGCGAGAACGGGTGGTCGGTCGCCGTGCCGTCGAGCAGCAGCGGCCCGGGCAGGCCGGTGGCCGGCGCGTGCGGCACCCGGTGTCCCTCGGCCACCAGGCTTTCGGCGAGGCCGCGGCGGTGCAGCAGGTCCAGCGCCCGCGCGTTCAGGTTGAAGCCGCGGCAGTACGGCGGCCGCTCCGGCCGGCGTTCGACGATCGTGGTGCGGACGCCGGCCAGCGCCAGTTCCGCGGCGAGCAGCAGGCCGGCCGGACCGGCGCCGGCGATGAGGACATCGGGATCGGACACGGTTTTCCCCTCAGAAGTTCTCGGGCCACGGCAGCGAGCCGGACCGGATTTCGGCCGCCGTGCGGCGGGCCCAGTCGAGCTCGGCCTGCCAGGCGTGCCGGACGAACTCGACCTCGATCATGAACAGCCGCGGTGCGCCCTTGCCGACCGTTTCGGCCAGCGCGGTCTCCGCGCCTTCGATGCGTTCGGCGAGGTGGCGGGCGCGTTCCTCCAGCGCGTCGGCGGCGCGCTCCGGGCCCAGCGCGCCGAGGTAGCTCACCGCCGCGACGAACTTCGGGTACTCCGCGACCGGCTCGCGGACCAGCTCGTCGAGCCAGGCGATGAACTCCTGGCGCCCGAGTTCCGTGTGCGCGTAGACGGTCCGCTCCGGCCGGTTGCCCTCCCGGACCGTCTCGACGGGCTCGATCCAGCGGTGCTTCGCCAGCGACTCCACGGTGTCGTAGAGCGAACCCGGGTTGATCTTGAACGTCGAGCCCTTGTAGCGCTCGCGCAGCGTGGACGCCATTTCGTACGGGTGCATCGGGCGTTCCAGCAGCAGGCCGAGCAGGGCCAGCGCGAGGGTGTTGCGAATCTTGCGTGGCACTAGTCGCTCCCTATTAGTCGGAACCGACTATACGGCTGTCGTCAAGTCAGGTTGCCGACGCAGGTGCGCAGGAGGTCGGCCAGGTAGCGCCGCTGGTCGGCCGACAGGTCGCCGAGCATCTGGAGTTCGACCTGCGTGATGAGGTCTTCGGCGGCCGCGAGCTGGGTGCGCCCTTGCGGGGTCAGCGTCACCGGGCGGGCCCGGCCGGTGCTCGCCTGCTCGGCGACGGTGACCAGACCGGCCGACCGCAGGCCACCCAGGACGTCCCGCAGTGACTGCCGGGTGACGAAGGTGATCCGGGCGAGCTCCGCCGACGACGCGCCGGGGTGGTCGTCGAGCGCGCGCAGCACGGCGTACTGCGACATCGACAGGCCCAGCGGGCGCAGCCGGTCGGTGCAGGCCTGGTGCAGGGCCTGCTGGGCGCGTTTGAGCAGGTAGCCGGGCCGGTCGCCGGTCGAGGGTTCGCTCATGACAGGAACCTTACGCGTCTGTAAGGACCCTGACACGGTGGCTAGAAGCGCGTGTGGTCCAGCCAGTGGTGGAACAGCGCCGCGTCACCCGACACGGTGAGCCGCGGGTCGTCCGCGGCGATGCGCCGGGTCAGCGCGAGCAGCAGGTCGGCCGCGCGGCCCTCGACGACGACGTCGGCCTCGGTTCCCTCGGCCACTTCCACCCCTGCAGGCGTCCGCCGGACGAGCCAGCCGAGGTGGGGCTCGGTGGAGCGGAACAGCAGCGTCTCGCCGGTGCCCTGCAGCGACGTCCGGTCCAGCGCCGGGTGCGGCTGACGTGCGAAGACGGCCACGAGTCCCAGGCCCTCGGAGATGCCGTCCGCGGCGAGGTCGGCGTCGACGTCGTACGGCCTGCCTGTCGCGAAGGCGGCGTCCGCGCGGTGGACGACCGTCTCGTGGGTCAGCCGCCGCGTCCAGAACCCGGCGCGCCGATCGGGGGTCCACGTCGACGTCGGGGTCTCGGCACCGACCTCGGCCACGGCGGCGACCAGCCGTTCCGCGCCGTCGTGCAGCCAGCCGCCGAGGGCCTCGAACGTCGGCGGGTCGTCGATCGTGACGGCCTCGAACGGCACGTAACCCGTGGGCCGGCTCGCGATGATGGCGGCGGACTTGTGGTAGGCGACCCCGACGTGGCAGGCCAGGTCCCGCAGTGTCCACTCCGGACACGTCGGGACCCGCGTGTCGGGTGCGGCGTCCGCGATCGCCGTCCCGAACCGGTCCGCTTCGGCGACGAGGGCGCCGGCCAGCCGGTCGTGGCTCAAGGTTTGCACCCCGCCACGGTAGACCGGGCGACGGCGGCCGCGGGGTCATGATCGGCTGCCCCGAAGACGACCTCCCCGGACCTGGACAGCCGCCTCGGCGCGGGTCAAGATCCGTAGGGTGGCGGGGTGACTGGGGAATTGAAACGCGCCCGGCTCGGGGTTTCCGTCGTGTTCGCGGTGTGCGGCGCCGCGTTCGCGACCTGGCTGGCCCGGGTGCCCGCGGTGCAGGGACGGCTCGGGCTGAGCACCGGCGAGCTGGCGACCGGCCTGTTCGGCCTCGCCGCCGGATCGGTGCTCGCGCTGCTGGGCGCGGGCGCACTGCTCACCCGGATCGGCAGCCGCGCGGCCGTCGTGCTCGGCGCGGTGGTGCTGTGCGCGGGACTGCCGCTGGTCGCGCTCGCGTGGTCGGCGCCGGTGTTCTTCGCCGCGCTCGTCGTGCTGGGCGTGGGCAACAGCCTGCTCGACGTCGCGATGAACGCCCACGCGGCCCGCGTCGAGGAGGGGTACGGCCGCCCGATCTTCGCGGGCTTCCACGCTTTCTGGAACATCGGCGGCCTGGCGGGTTCGGGCGTCGACGCGCTGATGGAGGCCCTGCACGTCCCGGTGACGGTGCACTTCCCGGTCGCCGGCGCGGTGTTGCTCGCGCTCGCGCTGTGGGCGGCCCGCACCCGGTTCCTCGCCGGCGCCGACCGCGGCCAGGGCGACGCGGCCTTCGCGTGGCCGAGCCGGGCACTGGTGCCGCTGGGCGTGATCGCGTTCTGCGGGTTCGTCGCCGAAGGGGCGGTCAACAGCTGGAGCGCGGTGTACCTGGCCGACGTCACCGGCGCAACGCCCGCGCTCGCCTCCCTCGGCTATTTCGCGTTCTCGGGAACGATGATCGCGGTCCGGCTGATCGCCGACCGCGTGGTGGCACGCACGGGCCCGGTCCGCTTCGTCCGCGTGGCGGCCGCGATCGCGGTGCTGGGCTTCGCCGTGGTCCTCGCGGCGCCGTGGCCGATCGCGGTGGTGTCCGGCTTCGCGGTCGTCGGGCTCGGCGTGGCCGGAATCGTGCCGATCGCGTGGAGCGTGGCGAGCCGCAAGCAGGCGGACGCGCCGGCCCGGGCGGTCGCCGCCGTCGCGGCCTGCGGGTACGTGGGCTTCCTGGTGGAGCCGGCCCTGGTGGGCGCACTTGCGACGAGTGTCGGCCTGCACTGGGCCCTGTCGTCGGCGGTCGCGGTCACCTTGGGGATCGTCTTCCTGGCGCCTTCGCTGCGGGAACCGACGTTCACGCGGGCCGGTCCGGCCTAGGCTCGCGAGGTGGAAAGGCCCTCTCGATCGACCGGGTACGGGGGCCGCCCGCCACGGACGGTCGGATCACCGTCCGGGCGTTGGGCTTGCTGACGGGCGGCGACGAGCGCAAGGAGTACTCGCCACCGCCCGCGCGCCGAAGGGTAAACGTGCTGGTCATCCCGCTGTCGGCACCCTTGGTCGTTTTGAGGACAACGTCGCCGCCGTCTCACACCGGCCGATCCGGACCCTCTCGACGCCGCCCACGAGGCCTCACCGCAGCGGTGAGCCGAACCAGCGGGCGAGGTGGTCGTCCAGGTCCCGTTGGTCGTCGCCGATCCAGGCGATGTGACCGTCGGGACGCAGCAGGACGCCCGGAACGTCGAGGGCCGCGGTGGGGTCCGCGAGGTGGTCGACCCGGTCTGCCCAGCCGCCGGCGGTGAGACGTTCGGTGCGGTCCAGCAGCAGCCCGCGGCCGCCGCGCAGCCGGTCGTAGAGGCGGCCCTGCTTGACGTCGATGTCGCGCAGCCGCCGGCCGAGGAGGTAGGGGCCCTCGCCGAAGTCGTAGCGGATGTCGATCGCGGCGATCTTCCCGATCAGGTGGCGGTTGACCACGTCGAAGTCCATCAGCTCGGCGAGCAGCCGGCGCACGGCCTGCGGCCCCGCTCCGGGGGAGGTCAGTTCCATCTGGGCCCGCGTGTTGTCGAGGACCGCCTCGGCGACCGGCTGCCGTTCGGTCTGGTAGGTGTCCAGCAGCGGCTCCGGCGCCCAGCCGCGGACCCGCGCGGCCAGTTTCCAGCCGAGGTTGAAGGCGTCCTGGATGCCGAGGTTCAGGCCCTGCCCGCCGGTGGGCGGGTGGATGTGCGCGGCGTCGCCGGCCAGCAGCACCCGCCCGGCCCGGTACCGCTCGGCGAGCCGGGTGGCGTCGCCGAATCGCGACAACCAGCGCGGGGAGTGCACCCCGAAGTCGGTGCCGGCGACGGCCCGGAGCTGTTGCCGGAAATCGTCCAGGGTGGGTTTCGCCGCCCGATCGGCCACGCCCGCGGCGGGGACGACGACGCTGTAGACGCCTTCGCCGAAGGGCCGGAGCCAGAACCGCTTGTGGATCTCGCCGACCTCGGCCACCTTGGCGGCGATCTCCGCCGGCGGCGCGCTCACCGCCATTTCGCCCATCAGCGTCTCGGTCCGCGAAGGCTCGCCGGGGAAGCCGATGCCGCTCAGCTTGCGCACCGTGCTGCGCCCGCCGTCACAGCCGACGAGGTAGCGCGCCCGGAGCCGTTCGCCGTCGGCGAGCTCGACGGTCACGCCGTCGTCGTCTTGCCGGAAATCGACCACGGCCGCGCCGTGCCGGACCTCGGCGCCGAGGTCGATCGCGTGTTCTTCGAGAATCCGAACGATCACCGGCTGCGGGATGCCCAGCAGATAGGCGTGCGCCGAGTCGAGGTCCTGCGGCGCGGGCTTCGGGATGGCGGCGAAGAACCCGCCGGCCGGCCGCTGCCGCCCGTGTTCGAGGAGGCGGTCCAGCAGGCCGCGCATGGCCATCAGTTCGAGACTGCGGACGTGCAGCCCGACGATGCGGACGAACGACGCGGGTTCGGTGTCTTGTTCCAGGACGAGGACGCGCACGTCGTGCAGCCGCAGTTCGGCGGCCAGCGTCGCGCCGGTCGGCCCGCAGCCGGCGATGATCACGTCGAACGGAGGGGGCAAAGAGTCCATGGTGGTGCCTTTCGGGAGTGCCTCGGTCCGGCGCTCCCGGCGACACCTACGTCAATCGCCCGGCCGTGACTGGAGGGGGAGCACCCACATCGATCCAGCGTTCATGGGTCTCACCTCCTCGGGCGGTGTCACGGTCCCCGGCAAGCTACAAGCCCGGCCGTCACCCCGTCCAATCCTTTTGTCGCCTGCGCGACCACGCCCTGGTCAGGCCGTCGGCCGGCCCGCCCCCGCGTAGTCGTCGCCGTCCCGGCGGTAGGAGTGGACCTGGACCGCCTGGCCGGTCTGCGGCGCGTCGATCATCTGCTGGTTGCCGATATAGAGACCGACGTGGTGGATCTTCGTCGCCGGCTCGCCGTAGAAGATGAGGTCGCCCAGCTGCGGGTCGGTCACGTGCGGCACGCTGCGGAACTGAGTGTCGGCCGTGCGCATCAGCTTGATCCCCGCGCTCCCGTACGCCGCCGTCGTCAGGCCCGAGCAGTCGAAGCCCGGGTCGCTGCCGCCGGTGCCGTTGCCGCCCCAGATGTACGGGAGGCCGATCTTGTCGATCGCGAAGTTGACCGCGCTCAGCACCGCCGGGTTCGGCGGCGTCGTGCCCTGGCCGACCGTGCCGTAGACGTTGACCGTGGCCAGTGTCCGGTGCAGGAACAGCGGCGCCGCCTGCAGCGTGCTGACCGAGTTCCACCACGTCTGGCCCTGGGACAGGTCGTGGCCGTCGGCGCACAGCGCGCGGCCCGTGGTCAACGCCGCGTCGTCGATATTTTGGACATCGGGTTTCCCGCCGGACGCGCTCGCCTGGTATTTGCCCCAGACGGCCGGGGCGAGCTGCATCGGCCCGGCGGCGTTCGCCGTCGAGACGACCTTGTTGTAGAAGTCGCGCACCTCGATCGTGCCGAGCGGCTTGTCCAGGACGCCGGTGGTGCCGAACTGCCCACCCTGGACCCGGCCGTGGTCCGTGGTCACTTTTCCGACCGCGGCCAGCGTGACCCAGGAAAGGTGACACCCGGGGAGGTCCTTGCTCAGCTTCGTCGTCGCCTTCGCGTAGCCGACCATCGCGCGCAGCGGGACGTCGAGCCACTGGCTGGTCTTGGACGCCCAGGCGTCGAACTCGCTCGCTTCGGGCACCTTCGGCGGCGTCGAGGTCTGCGGGGGCGTGGTCGCCGGCGGCTTGGACGTCGTCGGCTTGGCGGACGTCGCCGACGCCGTCGCGGCGGCGTTCGTGGTCTCCTGCTGCTGCGGCGCGAGCAGGATGCCGGCCACCAGGGCGCCCGCGACGACGACCGCCGCCGCGATCACGACCACGGGCTTCCGCCGGCGAGGCCGGGGCGCGTCTTCCTCGGTCTCGGTGTCGGCCGGGACGACCTCGGGTTCCTCGTCGCTCACCGGGCCGCTCCCGTGAGCCGGTCGAGGACGAAGCCGCGCAGGCCGTCGAGGTCGGTGTCCATCGCGACCTCGATCGGGCGGCCGGGGGAGAACTGCGGATCGTCTTCGCCGAGCCGTCGCCGATCGACCAGGGTCTGGCCGCGTGCCGGCCCGAGGCCGCAGTCGACGTCGACCCGGTAGGTCTCGGTGTGCAGGATGCCCGGCGAAATCGCCTCGGCGACCGCGACGGCGTCGTGCATGACCATCCGGTCCTCGCCGAACACGCGCGTGTAGTGCTGCCGGTAGGTCGACGTCAGCCCTTCGAGGGTGGCGCCGACCGACCCCGACGACGCGAGCTTCGCCAGCCATTCGCCGTCGACGGCGCAGCGGTGCGTGAGGTCCAACGGGACCAGCACGACCGGGACGTCCTCCTCGACCAGCACCCGCCGGGCCGCCTCCGGGTCGCTCCAGATGTTGAACTCGGCGGCGGTCGTGCTGTTGCCGAACGTCACACCACCACCCATGATCACCAGCCGCGCGATCTTCGCCGCCGCGCCCGGGTGCGCCGCGAGCAGCGCGGCGATGTTCGTCAGCGGCCCGATCGGGGCGATGGTCACCGGCCCGTCGGCGGCTTCGAGCAGGTCGAGCATCAGCCGGACGGCGTCGCGCTCCTCCAGCGGACGGCTCGCCTCGGGCAGCGTGTAGGAGTGGCCCGACAGGCCGTCGCCGCCGTGGACCTCTTTCGCGTCACGCGGCTTGGAGTGGACGAGCGGCCGCGCCGCCCCGGCGGCCACGGGCACGTCGTCGCGGCCGAACAGCGCCAGCAGCCGGCGCGCGTTCGACGTCGTGCGGTCGAGGGGGACGTTGCCGAAAACCGACGTCACACCGAGGAGGTCGACGTCCGGGGACAGCGCCGCCAGCGCGATCGCCAGCGCGTCGTCGACGCCGGGGTCGGTGTCGATGATCAGCTTCGTGCCCATCCAGCTCCCCTTGCCTGCGAACCCGTCCCGCACACAGGTTACGGTCACGGGCATGACGTCGATGTGGGGTGCGCCCGCGCTGTCGCGGGTGCGGGCCTGGCGCCGTGCCCGGCAGGACCCGCGGCAGGCGAAGTTCCTGACCGCCGACTCGCTGCGCTGGGTGCTGCGCAACCGCGCCTACACGCCGTGGTACCTGGTCCGGTACTACCGGCTGCTCAAGTTCCGGCTCGCCAACCCGCACATCATCCTGCGGGGGATGCTCTTCCTCGGGAAGGACGTCGAGATCCACTGCCGCCCGGGCTACGGGCGCCTGGAGATCGGCCGCTGGGTCCACATCGGCGACGGCAACGCCATCCGCTGCCACGAGGGCTCGCTGCGGATCGGCGACAAGTCCGTGTTCGGCCGCCAGAACGTGATCAACTGCTACCTCGACATCGAGCTCGGCGCGGCCACGCTGGTCGCCGACTGGGTGTACATCTGTGATTTCGATCACGTCATTTCGGACATCCACGTGCCGATCAAGGACCAGGGCATCGTGAAATCCCCGGTCCGGATCGGCCCGGACACCTGGCTCGGCACGAAGGTCAGCGTCCTGAAGGGCACCCGCATCGGCCGCGGCAGCGTGCTCGGCGCGCACGCGGTCGTCCGTGGTGACATTCCGGACTACTCGATCGCGGTCGGCGCGCCGGCCCGCGTGGTCCGTAACCGAGAAGACGACTACGCGGCCGACGCCGCCCGTCGCGAGGCCGTCGCGGACATGGCCCGGAAGGCGAACAAGGCCCTGCAGAAGACCCTCGGCGAGCAGTAGGACCTCTCGCGCCGCGTGGTCGTTTCGGCGACAACGCGGCGCCGCGGGTGGACCTCGTTCTTCGGGAACTGCCTCGCCGCTTCCGCCGGGCCGCGCCAGTGCGTCGAGGGCGGCGACGCGTGTCCGCGCGGCTGACCTGCGGTTTTCCGAGTGGTCGAAAATCGGCCACGCGCGTTCCCGGCCGTTCGGCGGCGATCTTCGGCTGATCGGCCGATCTCCGCCACCCCGGACCCCCGGTTGCCTGGGCGCATGTCGATCACCCGGTTCGCCGTCCCGTTGCTCGCCGCCGCGGCGCTGCTGCCCGCCGTCCCCGCGGTCGCCACCGCGGACCAGCTCTCCTGGCGGCTCTGCGCCGAGGTCGCGAACGGCTGGGACCCCGACGACCACCGCACCGAATGCACGCTGGTCCCGGTCCCGGTCGACTACGCCGACCCCGGTGGTCAGAAAATCGACATCGCCGTCAGCCGGATCCGGGCGACCGGGACGCGGACCGGCGCGGTGCTCCTCAACCCCGGCGGTCCCGGCCAGTCCGGCCTCACCATGCCCCGCAGCATCGCCGACAGCCGCGCCGGCGGCCTCGGCGTCCACCACGACCTCGTCGGGTTCGACCCGCGCGGCGTTGGCTACAGCGCCGACCTGCCCTGCCCGGTCGAGTTTCCCGAGCCGGACCCGGGCGCCGTCGACAAGGAGAAGGCCCGCGAAGCCGCCGAACGCGCCGCCGCCGTCAAACGCCAATGCGTCGACGCTCACCCGGCCTTCGTCCGAAATCTGACCACGCCGACGATCGCCCGCGACCTGGACCGCATCCGCGTCGCACTCGGTGAGGACAAGATCGGCTACTACGGCGTCTCGTGGGGGACCGCGCTCGGCGCGCAGTACCGGTCGCTCTTCGACGACCACGTCGACCGGATGTTGCTCGACTCCGTCATGCCGCCGGACCTGGACGTCACCGCGATGGACGACGGCCAGGCGGCCGCGGGCGAGAACACCTTCCACGACTTCTCGGCGTGGATCGCCAGGTACGACGCCATTTACCGATTCGGGACCACGGAGCCCGCCGTCGCGAAAGCGCTGCTCGGCCTGCGGGTCCGGCACGGCGCGACCGTCAACGACCTGCTCGCCGGCCCCCGGCGTGACTGGGCCCGCTCGGCGAAGCAGCTCGCCGCCATCCGCGACGGCGGCCGGCCCGTCGTCGAAAAAACGACAACCGGCGGCCTGGGCTGGGACGGCGAGCCGTACGCGTTCAACCACTTCCAGCAGACGGCGCTGCTCTGCAACGAGTCACCGAGCCCCCGCGACTTCGAGACCGTCTGGCAGCACCGCCTCGACCGGATGAAACGCTTCCCGGTCGCCGGCGGCTACGGCTTCTACGAACAGCTCTGCATCGGCTGGCCCCTGGCCGCCCGGTCGTGGATGTTCGAAAAAGGGACAAGCCCGCTGCAGCTCGCCGGCCACGTCTATGAGCCGATCACCCCGATCGGCTGGGCACTCGCGATGCAGCAGCGGATCGGGGGCGCGCTCATGACCATCGAGGACGACGTCCACGGCTCGCTGTCGTCGCTGCCCTGCGCCGACGCCGTGGTCACTTTCTTCGACACGGGCACGACGACGTCGGCGTCGTGCCCGGGGGCGCCGGTCCCGGCGCCGTGAGTCAGACGCGGGCCCGCAGCTGGTCGCGGACCTCCATCAGTGCGAAGCCGAGCAGGTTCAGCCCGCGCCAATAGTCCGGCTTGGTCGCGTTCTTCTCCTCGCGCGCGAGGCCGGTGCCCCAGACGAGGTCCTTCTTGGACGCCTCGACGAGCACCGCGTCCCCGGTCCCCAGCAGGAACCGGCGCAGGTCGCGGTGTTGCCGGAATTTGGCCAGGTTGCCGTCGACGACGATGTCGAACCGGTGCCGCTCCCAGGTGGCGGCGTCGAACCCGGCGACCTCGCGGCCGAGCACCTTCGCCGTCTTCGGGTCGGGCGTCGACCGGATCAGCTCGGCCTTCTCGACATCGCCGAACAACAGCGCCTTGCCGGCCATCATGTAGTGCTCGGCGGTCGGGTAGACGATGCCGTCGGCCTCGAACGGGTCGGCCCACCACTGGCTCAGGCAGCTCGCCGTGACCCGCCCGGACTTCGAGGGCGTGTGCCCGTAGAACAGCAGGTACTCGGGCTCCGCACCCTCGTGGACTTTTTCGCGCAACGCCTCGACACTGCGGACACCGTCGACCTTCACCATCCGCCTAGTGGACCACGTCCTCAGAGCAGGAAGTGGAACAGGGGGCTGCCCGGCTCGATCCGCTCCACCTGCAGCGGGCTCGCGTCCATCCGGGCCAGCAGCCCGGGCAGGTCGGCCGCCCGGGCGATCTCGATGCCGACCAGCGCCGGACCCATCTCGCGGTTGGTCCGCTTGACGTACTCGAAACGAGTGATGTCGTCTTCGGGCCCGAGGACCTGCTCGAGGAACCGCCGCAGCGCGCCCGGCTCCTGCGGGAACCCGACGAGGAAGTAGTGCTTCAGCCCCTCGTGCATCAGCGAGCGTTCGAGGATCTCGCTGTAGCGGCTGACGTCGTTGTTGCCGCCGGAGACCAGGCAGACGACGGTCTGACCGGGCTCGACCTCGACCACTGTGCCGAGCGACGCCGCGGCGAGCGCGCCGGCGGGTTCGGCGATGATCCCGTCCGACTGGTACATCGCGAGCATCTCGGTGCACACCGCGCCCTCGGCGACCGCGGCCAGCTCGGCGCCGGTCTCGCGGATCAGGGGGTAGGTGACCCCGCCGGCCTCGCGGACGGCGGCGCCGTCGACGAACGAGTCGAGCTCCGGCAGCCGCACCGGCTGCCCGGCTTCGAGGGCCGCGGCCATGCAGGCCGCGCCCGCGGGTTCGACGCCGACGATCCGGACGTCGGGGTGCCGCTCGCGCAGCCAGCTGCCGACCCCGGCGAGCAGCCCACCGCCGCCGACCGGCACGACCACGACGTCGGGGACAAAACCGAGCTGCTCCACGACCTCGAGCGCGACCGTGCCCTGACCGGCGACCGTGCGGACGTCGTCGAACGCGGGCACCAGGGTCGCGCCCGTGCGCTGCGCGTCCTCGTTGGCCGCGGCGAAGGCGTCTTCGTACGTTTCTCCGACAACGATGACCTCGATGTGCGCGCCGCCGAGCGTCGCGATGCGCTCTCGCTTCTGCCGCGGCGTGGTCCCGGGGACGTACACGCGGCCGTTGGCGCCGAGCCGGCGGCACGCGTACGCGACGCCCTGTGCGTGGTTGCCGGCGCTGGCGCAGACGACGCCTCTCGCACGGACGTCCTCGTCGAGCTGGACGATGAAGTTGTACGCGCCGCGGATCTTGTACGACCGGACGGTCTGCAGGTCCTCGCGCTTCACCCAGACCTGCGCGTCCACCCGGGACGACAGCCGGGCGCTCGGCTCCAGGGGCGTCCGGGTCACCACCCCGGCCAGCCGCTCGGCGGCCTTTTCGATGGTCGCCGCGGTCACCGTGTCGATGTCGTGCACCCCGGTGAATCTACGACTCGGGCGTCCCGGGCAACCGGCCGGGCCTCCGGGCGCATCAAAGGGGTGTCGAACGAGATGGGGGTCGCCGATGGACGCCGGATTCACCGAGTACGTGACCGCGCGGGCGGGATGGCTGCGCAAGGTCGCGTACTTGCTCTGCGGCGACTGGCACCGGGCCGACGACCTGGTCCAGTCGGCGGTCACCCGGCTCTACGCGAACTGGCCGCGGGCCGCCCGCGCCGACAACGTCGACGGCTACGTGCGCCGCACGCTGGTCAACACGTTCCTCGCCGAACAGCGCACGTCGTGGTGGCGGCGGGTGGATTTGCGCGAAAACGACCAGGACCCGCCCGTGCCCGGCGCGGACGTCGAACTGGCCCTCGACCTGCGGGCGGCCCTGGAACGGCTGCCGGCCCGCCAGCGGGCGACCGTCGTCCTGCGCTACTTCTGCGACCTTCCGGTCGCGGAGACCGCGCGGGCGCTGGGCTGCTCCGAAGGCACCGTCAAGAGCCAGACCGCGAAGGCCGTGAACGCGCTGCGCGAGCTGCTGGGCGAACCGATCCGGGAGGGACGAGCATGACCGACCACGAGCTGGCCACCAAGCTGAAGGAACTGGCCGAGACGCCCGCTCCGCCGCCGCGGATCGACCTCGACCGCGCGCGCCGGGTCGGCGGACGCCGTCGTCGCCTGCGGACCACCGCGCTGGTCCTCGGCTGTGCCGCGTTCGTGACGGCGGGCGGCGTGACGGCGGTGTCGCTGTTCCGGCCGGTCCCGCCGCCGGCGACCACGCCGGTGGCCACCGCACCCTCGCCCACGTCCGTCACGCCGGCGCCCACCGACAACCCGATGGTGGCGAAGGCGAGCTTCGGCTGGGTGCCCGAGCAGATCAAAGGCATCGAGTACGCCGTGGGCGAGCACGGCGACACCGTGCTGGCCGTCGGCCAGGGCGAGCTGGCGCCGATGATCTGGTTGTCGGTTTACGACCAGGACCCACCCCTCCCGCACAACCTCGGCGGGCAGCCGACCCGGATCCCGGTCCGGATCGGCGACCGCGACGGCTACTGGCTCACCACCGACCCGGCCGATCCGCTGAACCACGGGAGCGCCTACCTGCAGTGGCAGGCCCCGGACGGCCGGTGGGCCCGGCTGAACGCGTACTACCTCGCGGTCCCGGACCTGCAGCAGGTGCTGACGCGGGTCGCCGGTGATGTCAGGTTCGGCACCCGGGCGGTGCCCCTGCCGCTGCACATCACCGGCCTGCCGGGGACGTTCCACCTCAGCGACGGTTACCTGCGGCGCCGCGCCGACCAGGACGGCGTCCCGTGGCGGCTGGTGCTGCAGTACACATCGGACGGCGCACTGGTCACCATCAACGTCTCGCCGCCCGGCGGCCCCACCGACGGCCTCGGCGAACCGCAGTGCGTGACGAAGAACGGGTTGAAGGCCTGCGTTTCGTTCGACCAGCCGAAGATTAGCGGCATCACCGCGAAGGAACTCCTGAACCGGATCACCGTGCTCGGCCCGGACGAGGCGAAGTGGACCACGCACGTGATCGGGTGATCAGCGCGGCGGCGTCTGCGTGTGCTCGGTCCAGCGGGTCCCGTCCCACCAGCGCAGGACGCCGGGGGCGCCCGGGTGGGCGTACCAGCCGGGCGGCGGCCCCTGGCGCGCGGACGGCTGGGCGGTCACCGGCGCGGGGTAGGCGTTGCCACGGCTCTCGCCGCCGCGATCGTGGAGGCTCAGCTTGTGCCCGCACGCCCGGCAGTTCGGGGTGAAGGCCTGCACGACCGCGACCCCGCCCGCCGTCGCGACGTTCGCCCCGAGCTTGCCCTGCCGGCGCCCGAATTCGGCGACGGCCGAGTTGGTGCAGCGCTTGCAGTTGGTGCAGCCCGTCCGGACCCGTTCGGCCATGGCGACCCCCTGCCGGGGACGTCGCCGCTGCCCGGTGGCTCGTTACCGGGTGCTCATCCCTTGGGCACTGCCGGGTACGGGACGAAGGTGCTGGTGTTCTCGTCCACGGTGAGCTGCTTGCCGATCGTCGGGAACGCGCGCTGCGAGCACGCCGGGCGTTCGCAGACTTTGCACCCCATCCCGATCGGCGTCGCGGCGGCGGGTTCGTCCAGGTCGAGACCGGTCGAATAGATCAGCCGCCCGGCGTGGCGCAGTTCGCAGCCCAGCCCGACCGTGAACGTCTTGCCCGGGCTGCCGTAGCCGCCGATGTTGCGCGACACCGTGCGCGCGATCCAGAAGTAGCTCTTCCCGTCGGGCAGGGTGGCGATCTGGGTGAGGATCTTGCCCGGCTGGGTGAAGGCCTCGTAGATGTTCCACAGCGGGCACGCCCCGCCGACCCGGGAGAAGTGGAACCCGGCCGCCGACTGCCGCTTCGACATGTTCCCGGCCCGGTCCACCCGCACGAACGAGAACGGCACCCCGCGCTGCTTGGGCCGTTGCAGCGTGGACAGCCGGTGGCAGACCGTCTCGAACCCGACGCCGTAGTGGTCGCAGAGCCGCTCGATGTCGTAGCGGAACCGTTCGGCCGCGGCCAGGAACGGCCCGTAGGGCAGGATCAGCGCCCCGGCGAAGTAGTTCGCCAGGCCGACGCGGGCGAGCGAACGGGCCGCCGGACCGGAGAACGCCCACGAATCGGCCAGTTCGGTGATGAGGTCGTCGTACTCGAGCAGGGCGATCTGCGAAGCCATCCGGAACGCCTGCTGCCCGACCCGCAGGCTCGGCGCCAGCCGCAGCACCCGCGTCACCGGCTCGTAGCGGTGCTGCTGGCCGGCGGCTTCGTCGATGCCCTCGCTGGTCACCTCGACGCCGTAGCGCTGGGAAAGCCGTTCCTTCAGCGCGCCCAGCACCTGTCCGCGCAGCAGCGGGATGTCCGCCGCCATCTTCTCGGCGCGTTCGTCCAATTCCGCGACATAGTTCTCGCGCTCGTAGAAGAAGTCGCGGACCTCCTCGTGCGGCAGCGGCGCGGCGGCGCTCCCGTGCAGGCCCAGCCCGTTTTCCGTGGTCAGCGCGGCGGTGCTCTCGACGGCGTTGCGGTAGCTGCGGTGCAGCTTGACCAGCGCCTGGGCGATCGCCGGGAGGTTCGTGGCCAGATCGTTGAGCTCGCTGGTCGTGACGTCGATGCCGAGGACCTCGTCGAGCAGCGCTTCCTTGACGTCGGCGACCAGCCGGGACGTGTCGTTGTTGGCGAAGAACTCGGTGTCGACGCCGAACGCCTGCGTGATCCGCAGCAGCACCGGCACGGTCAGCGGGCGCGAGTTGTGCTCGATCTGGTTGAGGTAACTGGGTGAGATCTCCAGCACACGGGCGAGGTCGGCCTGGCTCATCGAGCGGCTTTCGCGGAGGTGCCGCAACCGGGCGCCGGCGAAAGTCTTCTCCATCCGAGGCCTCCTTTCCGGAAGGTTTCCGGCCCTGAACGGTTACGTGAACGGTCAAGAACGCGGATTTTCGATCACTTGCGAACCGGCCGATTCGCAACCTTTGCAAAGAGCGTACGTACCCTTCGCACAAATTGGCAAATTGGACGACTGGACCGAGTTTTCGCTGGCGTGTCAGGGTCAGGCCAAGCAAGGCGAGCAATCGCAAACTTCGCAACACCGGGAGAGTCCGATGACGGAACAGGCCAAGCAGGCGGCCGCGGAGCTGGCCGCGCAGTGGGCGAACGACCCCCGCTGGGCGGGCGTGCAGCGCTCCTACTCGGCTGAGGACGTCGTCAAGCTGCGTGGCAGCGTCGTCGAGGAGCACACCCTGGCCCGCCGCGGCGCGGAGAAGCTGTGGGACCTGCTGCACACCGAGGACTACATCCACGCACTGGGCGCGCTCACCGGCAACCAGGCCGTCCAGCAGGTCCGCGCGGGCCTGCAGGCCATCTACCTGTCCGGCTGGCAGGTCGCGGCCGACGCCAACCTGGCGAGCCAGACCTACCCCGACCAGAGCCTGTACCCGGCCAACTCGGTGCCGGCCGTGGTCCGCCGGATCAACAACGCGCTGGGCCGCGCCGACCAGATCAGCTGGGCCGAGGGCAACACCGACATCGACTGGTACGCCCCGATCGTCGCCGACGCCGAGGCCGGCTTCGGTGGCCCGCTCAACGCGTTCGAGCTGATGAAGGGCATGATCGCGGCCGGCGCCGCGGGCGTGCACTGGGAGGACCAGCTCGCGTCCGAGAAGAAGTGCGGTCACCTCGGCGGCAAGGTCCTCATCCCGACCAAGCAGCACGAGCGCACGCTGAACGCCGCCCGCCTCGCCGCGGACGTGCTCAACGTGCCGTCGCTGATCGTCGCCCGCACCGACGCCCAGGCCGCGACCCTGCTGACCAGCGACGTCGACGAGCGCGACCAGCAGTTCCTCACCGGCGGCCGCACCGCCGAGGGCTTCTACGAGGTCCGCAACGGCATCGAGCCCTGCATCGAGCGCGGCCTGGCCTACGCCCAGTACGCCGACCTGCTGTGGATGGAGACCTCCGAACCGGACCTCGAGGTGGCGCGCAAGTACGCCGAGGCGATCAAGGCGAAGTTCCCGGACCAGATGCTGGCCTACAACTGCTCGCCGTCGTTCAACTGGAAGAAGCACCTGGACGACGCGACGATCGCGAAGTTCCAGCGCGAGCTCGGCCACATGGGCTACAAGTTCCAGTTCATCACGCTGGCCGGTTTCCACGCGCTGAACTACTCGATGTTCGACTTGGCGCACGGCTACGCCCGCGAGGGCATGACCGCCTACGTCGACCTGCAGGAGCGCGAGTTCGCTTCGGAGAGCCGCGGCTACACCGCGACCAAGCACCAGCGCGAGGTCGGCACCGGCTACTTCGACCAGGTCGCCACCGCGCTGAACCCGGAGAGCTCGACCACCGCGCTCAAGGGCTCCACCGAAGAAGCCCAGTTCCACTGATCCCGGCCGCGGCCTGACGACGGCAACCCCCACCGTCGTCAGGCCGCGACCTTCCCCCTTCTTTCCTTCCCTGCCCACAGCTCGCGGAGGCACCCCATGGTTGATCGGCTGAACTACCGCATCGAGGTCACCGGCCCGGTCGAGGGCCGGTTCGCGGAAATCCTGACCCCGGCGGCACTCGACTTCCTGGCCAAGCTGGACAACACGTTCGCCGGTCGCCGGCGCGAGCTGCTCGACGCCCGCCGCGTGCGCCGCGAGGAACTGCAGTCCGGTGAGAAGCCGCTCGGCTTCCTGCCCGAGACCCGCCGGATCCGCGACGACGAGTCGTGGCACGTCGCCCCGACCGCGCCGGGCCTGGAGGACCGCCGCGTCGAGATCACCGGCCCGACCGACCGCAAGATGACGGTCAACGCGCTGAACTCCGGCGCCAAGGTCTGGCTGGCGGACTTCGAGGACGCGACGTCGCCGACGTGGCACAACGTCATCGACGGCCAGCTCAACCTGTTCGACGCCATCCGCCGCAACATCGACTTCACCACCGAAGCCGGCAAGCGCTACACCATCGGCGACGACCCGGCGACGATCGTCGCGCGGCCCCGCGGCTGGCACCTGGTGGAGAAGCACATCCGCATCGACGGCCGCCCCGTGTCGGCCAGCCTGGTCGACTTCGGCCTGTACTTCTTCCACAACGCGCGCCAGCTGCTCGCCCGCGGCGTCGGCCCGTACTTCTACCTGCCGAAGCTGGAGAACCACCTCGAAGCGCGCCTGTGGAACGACGTCTTCCTGCTGGCCCAGCGCGAACTCGGCATCCCGCGCGGCACGATCCGCGCGACCGTGCTGATCGAGACGATCACCGCCGCGTTCGAGATGGACGAGATCCTCTACGAGCTGCGCGAGCACGCGGCGGGCCTCAACGCCGGCCGCTGGGACTACATCTTCAGCCTCATCAAGAACTTCGCCGCGCACGGCGCCGACTTCGTGCTGCCGGACCGCGCGCAGGTCACCATGACCGTGCCGTTCATGCGGGCCTACACCGAGCTGCTGGTGAGCACCTGCCACAAGCGCCGGGCCCACGCCATCGGCGGTATGGCGGCCTTCATCCCGAGTCGCGATCCCGAGATCAACGCGACGGCGATCGAGAAGGTCCGCGCGGACAAGGAACGCGAGGCCGGCGACGGTTTCGACGGCTCGTGGGTCGCGCACCCCGGCCTGGTCCCGGTCTGCCGCGAGGTCTTCGACGGCGTGCTCGGCGGCTGGCCCAACCAGCTCGGCAAGCTGCGCGAAGACGTCCACGTCACCGCCGAGGACCTGCTGGACGTGGCCAGCGCCGGCGGCGAGGTCACCGAGGCGGGCGTGCGCGCGAACATCAACGTCGCGCTGCGGTACGTCGACGCGTGGCTGCGCGGCACCGGCGCGGCGGCGATCCACAACCTCATGGAGGACGCGGCCACCGCGGAGATCGCGCGCTGCCAGGTGTGGCAGTGGATCCGCAATGGCACGAAGCTCGAGGACGGCACGGCGCTGACCCGCGAGCTGGCGGTCGAATTCCTGGACGACGAACTCGCCTCGGTGCGGGCCGACCTCGGCGCGGGCAACCGCCTCGACGACGCCCGCGAGATCTTCACCGAAACCGCGCTGGGGGAGAAGCTGCCGAGCTTCCTCACCACGGGTGCCTACGCGCGGTACCTCACGGACGCCCGGTAGCAGGGGCCCCGGCCTCCCCTACCTGACGAGGGGAGGCCGGATTCCACACTGTTGGGATGGTGTGGGTCCGGACCGGTCCGGTGACGGCGGCTCCCCGTCACCGGACCGGTTCATGTCCGTCACAGGAGGAAGACCCGCCGCGTCACGAAGACCGCGGGCGGTTCGCAGCAGGAGTCGTCACTCCCAGGTGTGCTTCCAGTAGGACTTTCGCGGCCTCGCCCGCCGTGTCCGCCTCGCGCGGGTCCCCGGTGATCGCGGCGAGCACGGTCGCGCCCTCCATGAGTGCGAACAGCTGGTCCGCGACGCTCCGGTCCGGCACCAGACTGCGCAGGTAGGCCCGGACCTCGTCCTTGTGCTTGCGGATCGCGGCGGCGATCCCGGGGGGCGGCTCGCCGAACTCGCCGAAGGAATTGATGAACGCGCAGCCGCGGAAGCCCGGCTCGGCGAACCAGTTCTTCAGCCAGGCGAACACGGCCAGGGGGTCGTCGCCGCGGGCGTGGACGAAATTGCGCAACGAGCCGCGCCAGCGTTCGTCGCGGCGCAGCAGGTACGCCTCGACCAGGTCGTTCTTCGCCGGGAAGCACTGGTAGAGCCGCTTGAGGGAGACGCCGGAGCGTTCGCGGACCGCGTCCATTCCGACTGCCTGAACGCCGTGGGCGTAGAAGAGGTCCTCGGCGGCTTCCAGCAGCCGGTCGGTCGCCTCCGTGGAATCCATGTCACCTGCCCCTGGCGCTGAGAATGATCGTTCTCTAGTCTAGCGGGAGCAGTGGAGAACGCACGTTCTCCGCGTCCGGAAGGAGCTCACATGACCCCGCGCCCGCCGTTCCCGCCGTTCGACGAGGACACCGCCCGCCAGAAGGTCCAGGCCGCCGAAGACGCGTGGAACACCCGCGACCCGGAGCGCGTCTCGCTCGCGTACACCGAGGATTCGGTCTGGCGCAATCGCGACCAATACGTCGTCGGGCGCGCCCGGATCGTCGAGTTCCTGACCGCGAAATGGGCACGCGAGCTGGACTACGCCCTGCGCAAGGAGCTGTGGGGCTTCCGCGGCAACCGCATCGGCGTCCGGTTCCAGTACGAGTCCCGGACCGCCGAGGGGCAGTGGTTCCGCAGCTACGGCAACGAGCTCTGGGAGTTCAGCGACGAAGGCCTGATGCGCCGCCGGGAAGCGAGCATCAACGACGTCCCGATCGCCGAAGCCGACCGCCGCATCTTCGGCCCGCGGCCGGAGTCGGAGCACGGCGTCCTGCTGCCGGTCTTCTAGGTCCGCCCTGAGCGGAACCGGCCGCGGCCGGGCAGGTCGACGGGCATGGTCGGAAAAGTGACGACATCGGCGTTCGGCGGCGAAGTGAGCGAGTTCTACCAGCGGTTCCGCCGCGGCTACCCGCCCGAGGTCGCGGACGAGCTGGCCACGGCGTTCGCGCTGACTCGCGACGACGTCGTCCTCGACCTCGGCTGCGGCACCGGCCAGCTCACCCGGGCCCTGGCGCCACGCGTCGGAGCCGTGCTGGGCATGGACCCGGAGCCGGCGATGCTGGCCCAGGCCCGGAGGGCGACGGCGGAGCCGAACGTCGCCTGGCTGCTCGGCGCGGACTCCGACGTCGCCGCGCTGCCGGCCGCCCTCGGGCCGGGGCGCCTGGCCGCGGTGACGGTGGCGCAGGCGTTGCACTGGATGGACCACGAGCGGCTGTTCGCGGCGGTCCGTCCGCTGCTGCGTCCCGGCGGCGGGATCGCGGTGGTGACCAACGGCGAGCCGCTGTGGCTGCAGGACACGGCGTGGTCGGCCGCGCTCCGGGACGTCCTCTCCGCCTACCTCGGCACCCCGCTGCACCGGACCTGCGGCACGGACGACGCGAGCCAGGAGCGGTACGCGAACGCCCTCGCGGCCGCCGGCTACGCCGTGAGCTCGACGGTCGTCGAGTACTCCGCGCCGCTGAGCGTCGAGGAAATCGCCGGTGGCGTTTTTTCGGCAATGAGCCCTGACCAGCTGCCCGGCCTCGACGCGAGGCCGGAATTCACCGAGCGCATCCGGGCGGCGGTCGCCCCGCACGGCCCGGTGCGGGAACGCGTCCGGGTCCGGCTCTTGACCGGAACCCGGTGAGGATCTAAACCTCCGGGATCTCGGCCGGGACCGGCTCGAAGGCGTTGCCGGTGGCGATCTTGGGCCGGGGCAGCTCGACCGGTTCGCCCGGCTTCGTCCGCCGGTAGACCTCGGCGGTCGCTTCGGCGATCCGGCCCCAGTCGAAGTCGGCGGCCAGCCGGGACTGCGCGGCCTGCGCCCGCTCAGCCGCGGCCTCGGCGTCGGAAAGCACCGTCGTCACCGCGTTGGCCAATTCCGCGACATCGCCGGGACTGAACGCCAGCCCGGTCTCGCCGTGCACGACGACCTCGCCGAGACCGCCGGCCGTCGACGCCACCAGCGGCGCCTTCGCGGCCGCGGCCTCCAAGGCGACGATCCCGAACGGCTCGTACCGGCTCGGCAGCACCACAGCGTCGGCGGCGGCGAGCGCCGCGCGGAGGTCGCGGTCGGAGAGGTGCCCGACGAAGTCGACCGCGCGCCGCACCCGCAGCTTCCGCGACTGTTCGACCAGCTCGTCGAAGTGTCGTCCTTTTCCGGCAACGACCACGCGGGTGCCCGGGTGGCGGCGCCGGATGCGGGGGAGGGCGGCCAGCAGGTCCTGCACACCCTTCTCCCACTCGAGTCGTCCGAAATAGAGCAACAGCGGCGCACCGGCCGGGCTGTAGACCTCGCGGGCGCGCGCGATCTCGTCCGCGGGCACCTGCCAGCCGCGCTCCTCGATGCCGTTGTGGATCACCGTGACGTCGTCCGCCTCGACCTCGAAGAGGTGTGCGACCTCGCGGCGCATCGCCTGGGAGCAGGTGATCAGCGCGTCGGCCCGGTTCGCCAGCCACCACTCGACCGAGTGAACCTGCTGGTTCAGCGGGTGCGACAGCCAGCCGGAGTGCCGCCCGGCCTCGGTCGCGTGGATCGTGCCGACGAGCGGTACGCGCGCGGCCTCGGCGATCGCGATGGCCGGATGGGCGACGAGCCAGTCGTGCGCGTGGACGACGTCGGGCTGCCAGGCGCGCAGCAGGTCCTGCGCCGCGCGGATCATGGCGTGTCCCATGGCCAGCGTCCAGGCGACGAGGTCCCGTTCGAAGGTCACGTGCATCGGGTCCTCGGCGACCCGGATGATCCGCACGCCCTCGACGACGCGGTCGGTGCGCGGGTGCGTCCCGGCGTCGGTGCCCGCGGCGTGCCGGCAGAGCACCACGACGTCGTGGCCCTGGCGGGCCAGGTGGGTGGCGAGCGCGTGGACGTGCCGGGCCAGGCCCCCGATGGCCACGGGCGGGTACTCCCAGGACAGCATCAGCACTCGCATGGGCAGAGGTTACTCGCGAGTCAGAAGGCGTCGGCGCGCCCGTGCTCGCGAAGTGTTCACATGTGATCTCGATCACTGGCCGGGGTGCGGATCTCTGCCACCATCGATCGGGATGACTCCTCCCGAGGACCCCGGCTGGCGCCGGCTCGACCCGCCCCTGCCGACTCCGTGGAGCGGCGACGTCGCTCCGGACAACGCCCTGCCCGAGTACCCGCGACCGCAGCTGACGCGGCCTCGCTGGCTCAACCTCAACGGCGTCTGGGAGTACGCGGGCTGGCCGTCGTCGCCGGACGAACCACGGCCGTCCGGTTACGCCGAGCGCATCCTGGTCCCGTTCCCGCCGGAATCGGCGTTGTCCGGAATTCGACGACGCGACGAAGTCCTCTGGTACCGGCGCCTCTTCGAAGTCCCGGCCGACTGGCACGGCTCGCGCGTCCTCCTGCACTTCGGCGCGGTCGACCAGACGGCGAAGGTCTGGGTCAACAACCAGCTCGTCGCGACCCACGAGGGCGGTTACACGGCGTTCAGCGCGGACGTCACCGACGTCTTGCGTGCTTCGGGGCCGCAGGAGCTGACCGTCCGCGCCGACGACCGCACCGACATCGAGCCCTTCCCGGTCGGCAAGCAGCGCAACGCGCCCGGCGGGATCTGCTACACGCCGTCGTCCGGAATCTGGCAAACGGTGTGGCTGGAGCCGGTCCCCGAGGTTCGGATCGAGCGGCTGGACCTGACCCCGGACCTGACCGGCGTGACGGTGTTCCCGCAGGTCACCGGCGGTGCCGAGGTCGTTGTCGTCATTTCGGCAAACGACGTCGAGGTCGCGCGCGCCTCGGGCCCGGCCGGGACGCCAGTGCGCGTGGATGTTCCTTCGCCACGCCTCTGGACCCCCGACGACCCACACCTTTATTCGCTGCGCGTCCGGCTGCTCGACGAGCGTGGTTCGATTTCGGACGAAGTCGGCAGCTACGCCGGACTGCGGACAATCGGCCTGGTCCCGGACCCGCAGGGCCGCCCGCGGATTGCGCTCAACGGCCGGGTCACTTTCCTGCACGGTCCGCTCGACCAGGGCTACTGGCCGGACGGCATCTCGACCGCGCCCACCGACGACGCCCTGCGGTTCGACCTCGAGAAGACGAAGGAGCTGGGCTTCAACTTCGTCCGCAAGCACGTCAAGGTCGAGCCGGCCCGCTGGTACTTCTGGGCCGACACGCTGGGTTTGGTCGTCTGGCAGGACATGCCCTCGCTGACCGTGTCGTTCGACGGCCCGCCCGGGATCGCGCCGGACCCGGTCCCGCGGGCGCGCGAGCGATTCGAGGCGGAGCTCGCCGAAATGGTGACGCAGCTGCGCGCGGTCCCGTCGATCGTGGGCTGGGTCCCGTTCAACGAGGGCTGGGGCGAGTTCGACACCGCGCGTGTCGCGGAATTGGTCAAAACCCTCGACCCGACCCGGCTGGTGATCGCGAACAGCGGCGTCAACTGCTGCTTCTCGCGGCCGGACAGCGGCGCGGGCGACGTCTACGACGACCACACGTACGTGGGCCCGGGTACGCCGTCGGTGCGCGACGGCCGCGCGATCGTCGACGGCGAGTACGGCGGCCTTGGTCTGATTTTGGACGACCACCGCTGGCCCGGCCCGCCCAACGCGTATGAAATGACGCCGACCCGCGAGCGGCTCACCGAGCGCTACGCCGAGGTGAGCGCCGCCCTCGAGCGGGTGGTCGCGGAGCGCGGCTTGTCCGGCGCCGTCTACACCCAGACGACGGATGTCGAAAACGAGGTCAACGGGCTGCTCACCTACGACCGTCGCGTGGTCAAAGTGGATCCGGTGGTGGTCGCGAAGTGCGTGCGGGCGGCGATCGAAACGGGTTCGTCCTGATTTCGGCAAATGCGTGACGGTGCCGGGCGGCGGCCGGCCGCCCCGTCGATCCGGTGAATTCCGGCGACGGCGGGGGAACGGCGTCCCCCGCCGTGGTATCAGGCCGGCAGCGCGGCCTCGATGGCCTTGACGACCGTCTCGTCCTCGGGCTCGGTGCGCGGCCGGAACCGCGCCAGGACTTCGCCGTCGGCGCCGACGAGGAACTTCTCGAAGTTCCACTGGACGTCGCCCGCGGTGCCCTCGGCGTCCGCAGTCTCGGTCAGCTCGGCGTAGAGCGGGTGCCGGCCCTCGCCGTTGACGTCGATCTTCTCGAACAGCGGGAACGTGACGCCGTAGGTCGTCGAGCAGAACGTCTGGATCTCGTCCGCGCTACCCGGCTCCTGGCCGGCGAACTGGTTGCACGGGAACCCGACGACGGAGAAGCCCTGCTCGCCGAAGCGTTCCTGCAGCCGCTCGAGACCGGAGTACTGCGGGGTCAGGCCGCACTTCGACGCGACGTTGACCACGAGCAGCGCCTTGCCGGCGAACTCGCCCAGCGAGCTGTCCCGCCCGTCGAGGGTCTTGAGCGGAATGTCGTGGATCCCCATGAAGGTCCCTTTCAGTCGTGCTTCAGCGCCCGGGCGTCGAGGTGCCCGAACGGTCCGTCGTCGGCGCGGTAGGCCGCGGCGAGTTCCTCGGCCCGTGCGCGATCGCCGCGGCGCAGCAGCCCCGCCAGTGCGTCGAAGCGCTCGGTGTGGACCGCCGCGCGGCGACGGGCGTAGTCCGCGGCCGAGTCCTTGGTGACCATGAACGCCCAGTCGCTTTCCAGCGCCAGCATCGCCTCGGCGACGGCCTGGTCGGCGACGGTGTCGCGAGCCGTGGTCGCCAAACCGGCAACGAGGTCGAGCAGCCGCTCCTGCAACGCGCTGTTGGCGGCGACCATGTCCTTGACCTGCTCGCCGTCCCAGACGCGCCAGTCCTTGCCGGAACCCCACGACGAGGCAGGCAGGTCGATCGGCTCGCCGACGTGGCCGGCTTCCATCGCGCCCTTCAGCGTCGTCACCCGCACCCCGGCCTCGGGGAGCGCGCGCAGCACGCCCTCCAGCCAGGCCGGTCCTTCGTGCCACCAGTGCCCGAACAGCTCCGTGTCGTACGCGGCGACCACGAGCGCCTCACGCCCGTGTTGCCGCTTCAACGACCGCAGCCGCGTCACCACCGTCTCGACGAAGTCCTTGACGTGCGTCCCCAGCACGTCCGCGGCGAGCGCCGGGTCGTACGGCGCCTTGTCCTGCGGCTCGACCGTCTTGCCGGTGACCCGCGCCGCCTTGAGGCCGACCTCGTGCTGCCAGGTGTGGAAGTCGCGGTAGGCGGCGTGGCCGGGGTAGCCGGCTTTCGGCGACCAGACGCGGTAGGTGACCTCGAGGTCCCGGCCGAACGCGAGGACGTCGGTGCCGCCGACCGGCCGCGCGGTCCAGGTGTCACCGCGCAGCGACGGGCCGTCGACCAGGAACCGCCGCACGCCGGCGGCCGCGTAGTCGTTTTCCATGCCAGGCGCGTAGCCGCACTCCGGCGCCCAGATTCCCTCGGGCCGCGTCCCCAGCCGCAGGGCCGTGTCGGCGAGACCGGCGTCGAGCGCGAACTCCCGCACCCGCGGGTCCAGCAGCGGCTGGAACGGATGCGCGAGGGGCCCGCCGAGCAGCTCGATGGTCGAATTGTCGACCAGGGACCGCAGGACCGGGGAGAAGCCGTGCCGCCACCGCGTCCCGAGCTCTTCGGCCGCGCGGACGGCGGTCCGGTGCTCGGCCGCGGCGAGCTCGCGCAACAGCGGGTCGCCGCGCCACAGCGTCGCCGCGTGCTGGGCACGCAGCTGCCAGTGGCCGAGCCAGTCATGGAACGCGCGGATGCTGTAGGGGTCGTCGAGCTGCGCGGCAAGCACCGGCGTCACGCCGAGCGTCAGCACGTCGCGGCGGCCTTCCTCGGCGAAGCGCTCCAGGAGCTCGACCATCGGCAGGTAGGAATGCGCCCACGCCTGGTAGAGCCACTCCTCGCCGACCGGCCAGCTCCCGTGGTGCGGCAGCCACGGCAGGTGGCTGTGCACAACCAAGCAGAAGGTGCCCTCGCTCATCGGCGCACCGCCACGGCGATCAGGTCGAGGCTCGCGTCGAGGTCGTCGCCGTGGATGTCGAAGCCGGTGGCCTCAATCGCGGCGACGTCGGCGAGCAGCGCGTCCGGCCACTCGGCCTGCCCCGGGAGCTTGCCCATGACCACGTCGAGCTGGGCGTCGATGATCGAGCCGCCGTACCGCTCGTCGAGCGCGCGCACGGCCTCGCCGTGGTGCAGCCCGTGCAGGGTCTCGACGTCGAAGCCGGCGTCGGTGAGCAGCCCGGCCAGCTCGGCCGGCGCGAGCTCGCGGGTGTGGAACGGGTTCAGCGGCGTGTCGCTGTCCGGGGTGAAGGTCAACCGGTTCGGCGTGGTGACCAGCAGTTTGCCGCTTTCCGGCAACACCCGCCGGCACTCGGCGAGGAACCCGGCCTGGTCCCACAGGTGCTCGATGACCTGGAAGTTCGCCACGACGTCGACCGCGCCGTCCCGGACCGGGAGGAAGGCCAGGTTCGCCCGCGCGACGGCGACCTCGGGGTAGCGGCGGGCGACGTGTTCGGTGGTCGGGACGTCGTAGTCCAGCGCGAGCACCCGGCGGGCCGTGGTCGCGAGGAGGCTCGCACCGTAGCCCTCACCGCAGCCGGCTTCGAGCACCGTCGCGTCCGCGCAGTGGGGGAGCAGGGCGGCGTACGCGGCTTCGTGGCGCCTGAACCAGTAATTCTCCTCGGCGATGCCGGGGACGGTCCGTTCGCCGGTCAGGTGCAGCGCCTCGGCCCGGGTGGCTGGGGTGGTCACCTCCGCGACCCTAGCGGGTGTCACATCCGGCTCGGCTCTCTCGTTCCGTGGCCATGCAACGGACCATCACCCGCGTACTGCTCGTGTTCTTCGGCCTGGTCGAGGCCGTGGTCGGAATTTGGCCACTGGTCTCGCCCGCCGGCTTCTACCAGGACTTTCCCGGCTTCCGCGCCGGCTGGGTGGCGATGGACGGGCCGTTCAACGAGCACCTCCTGCGCGACTTCGGCGGCCTCAACCTGGCCCTCGCTGCCCTGCCGATCGGGGCCGCCGTGATCGGCACCACAGCGGTCGCGCGGCTCGCCGGCGTGGCGGGGCTGCTGTTCGGCCTGCCGCACTTCCTCTACCACCTCGGCCACGTGTCGCATTTCGGGCAAATCGATCAGGTGCTGATCATCACGACGACCGCTCTGGGCGTCGTGGTCCCGCTCGCGGTGCTGGCGGTTCCGGGACGCCGGGTCAGCCCACCGGCGACACCGTGATGCCGAGCGCGCCGGGTCCGAGGTGCGCGCCGATGACCGTGCTCGCTTCGACGACCATGCTCTCGGCCATCGCGGGCACCCGGCGTTCGATCTGCCGGCCGATCTCCAGTTCGTGGTCGCTGGCGCCGAACCGGGTCACGGCGATGTCGGCGCGGAACCCGCCGGACTTCTTCACGGCGAGATCGACCATCTTGGCCAGAGCGCGCCGCGTGCCGGGGACGCGGGCGAGCGGCGCGACCTCGCCGTCCTTGACCGTGAGCAGCGGTTTGATCGAAAACGCACTGCCGAGCATGGCCTGCGCGGCGCCGATCCGGCCGCCGCGGCGGAGGTACTCGAGGGTGTCGACGTAGATGAACTCGGTGCTCGTCGCGCACCGGCGTTCGGCGGCCTCGATGACCCGGCCGGCGTCCCCGCCGGCCGCGGCCGCCCGCGCGGCGGACACGGCGGCGAAGCCGAGGCTCATGCCGGTGGTCCGGCTGTCCAGGACGTGCACCGGGATGCGGACCTGCTGGGCGGCCTCCCGGGCCGCGCGGACGGTGTCGGACATGCTGCCGGAGATGTGGACGCTGACGATCGCGGTCGCTCCGGCGGCGGCCGCTTCCTGGTAGGTCCAGAAGAACGCCCCCGGGTCCGGGGGCGCCGTGGTGATCACCTGCCCGGCTCTCATGGCGTCGATCACTTCGCCGCGGTCGAAGCGGTTTTCGTCGTCGTAGTGACTACCCAGGCTCAGCTGGATCTGGACGACGCCGATGGCCCAGCGGGAAGCGACGAGGTCGGGCAGGCAGGAGCTCGAGTCGGTGATGACGGCGATGCGCGCGGGCATGGTGGGGGAGGTTAATGCCTGACACCCACCGCCAGTAGGCCGTGGTTGGTCCGATCGGACGAACGGCAGTTCGGGTGGGGTAACCGGTCGACTACCGGGACGATGGTCCCAATAGATTGCGCATCCAGGTGAATGGCGTCACCTCGACGGGTCCTGCGCGCCGATTGGCCCTAATCTACCGGCCAGTAGAGCACTGTCCCGTGGTCGACCGCGGGCCACGAACCGGGAGGTCGAAGCAGACCCATGACCAACATCGTCGTCCTGGTCAAGCAGGTACCGGACACCTACTCGGAGCGGAAGCTCAACGGGTCCGACCACACCCTTGACCGCGAATCCGCCGACGCCGTGCTCGACGAGATCAACGAGAAGGCCGTCGAAGAGGCGCTGAAGATCAAGGAAGCCGGCGAGGGCGAGGTCACCGTGATCTCGGTGGGCCCCGACCGCGCGACCGACGCCATCCGCAAGGCGCTGTCCATGGGCGCCGACAAGGCCATCCACGTCTCCGACGCGGCGCTGCACGGCTCCGACGCGATCGCCACCGCCAAGGTGCTCGCCGCCGCGATCGGCAAGGTCGAGGGCTTCGACCTGGTCATCGCCGGCAACGAGTCGTCCGACGGCCGCGGTGGCGCCATCCCGGCGATCCTCGCCGAACTGCTGGGCCTGCCGCAGGTCACCTACGTGCGCGAGCTGACCGTCGACGGCTCGACGCTCAAGGCCACCCGCGAGACCGAGGACGGCCTGACCCACCTCGAGGCGAGCCTGCCCGCGATCGTGAGCGTCGGCGAGAAGATCAACGAGCCGCGCTACCCGTCCTTCAAGGGCATCATGGCCGCGAAGAAGAAGCCGGTCGAGACGTTCACCATCGCCGACCTGGGCGTCGACGCGGGCGAGGTCGGTCTCGCCAACGCCTGGTCCACGGTGACCGAGTCGTCGCCGAAGCCGCCGCGCACCGCCGGCGAAAAGGTCGAGGACGAGGGTGACGGCGGCACCAAGGTCGCCGAGTACCTGGTCGGCCAGAAGCTCATCTGACAACGGCTCTTCGAGGAGGAACAAGAACATGGCTGAAGTACTCGTCCTCGTCGACCACGTCGACGGTGAGGTCAAGAAGGTCACGCTCGAGCTGCTGACCGCCGCCCGCGCGCTCGGTGAGCCGTCGGCCGTCGTCGTCGGCCCGACCGGGACCGCCGCCAAGGCGAAGCAGGCGCTGGCGTCGCACGGCGCCGCCAAGGTCTATGTCGCGGAAGGCGACGACGCCGCGAACTACCTGGTCACGCCCAAGGTCGACGTGCTCGCCGCGCTCGCGCAGCAGGCGTCCCCGGCCGCCGTGCTCGTCACCGCCAGCGGTGAGGGCAAGGAGGTCGCCGCCCGCCTGGCCGTGCGCCTGGGCTCCGGCCTGATCTACGACGCCGTGGGCGTCAACGGCGACGGCGTCATCGACCAGTCCATCTTCGGTGGTGCGTTCTCGGTCAAGTCCAAGTCGGCCAAGGGCGCGCCCGTCGTCTCGATCCGCCCGGGCGCCGTTGAGGCCGAGCCGGCCGAGGGCGCGGCGGCCGAGGAGACCGTCGAGCTCCCCGCGGTCGACGCGGCCAAGGCGACTCGCATCACGGGCGTCGAGCCGGTCACCGGCGGCGACCGCCCGGAGCTGACCGAGGCCTCGATCGTGGTCTCCGGTGGCCGCGGCGTCGGCTCGGCGGAGAAGTTCGACGTCGTCGAGAAGCTGGCCGACTCGCTCGGCGCGGCTGTCGGCGCTTCGCGTGCCGCTGTCGACTCCGGCTACTACCCGGCACAGTTCCAGGTCGGCCAGACCGGCAAGACCGTGTCGCCGCAGCTGTACATCGCGCTCGGCATCTCCGGCGCGATCCAGCACCGCGCCGGCATGCAGACGTCGAAGACGATCATCGCCGTCAACAAGGACCCGGAGGCGCCGATCTTCGAGATCGCCGACTTCGGCATCGTCGGCGACCTGTTCAACGTCGCGCCGCAGCTGACCGAGGCGGTCGAGAAGCGCAAGGGCTGATTCCCCAGCTCGCAGGGGCCTTCCGGGACTTCCCGGGAGGCCCCTCGCGCGTTTTCGGGACCTGAGAGAAGCCTGAGAACCCGCCATTCACCGAACATGCACTAATCGGTCATCGGATGGCACTCTCCGCGGCTTCCAACGCGCAGGTACACCTTGACCATGACGACGTCACAGCTCCTCGTCAGCACTGATCAGGCGGGTGCCGAGCTCCCCGCCGACGCCCCCCGGTACTCGCTTCTCGTCGCGCACGCGAACGACGAAGTGGTCGCGGCCCAGAAACTGCGGCACCGGGTTTTCGCCGAGGAAATGGGTGCGCGCCTCCACTCCCCGCGGCCCGGTCTCGACGTCGACGAGTTCGACGAATTCTGCGACCACCTCGTCGTCCGCGACGACAACACGGGCGACATCGTCGGCTGCTATCGCATGCTGCCGCCGGAGCGTGCCGCCCAGGCCGGGAAGCTCTACGCCGACAGCGAATTCGACCTGACGGCGATCGAGGGCCTCCGCCCGTCGCTGGTGGAAACCGGCCGGTCGTGCGTGCACCCGGACCACCGCAGCGGCGCCGTCGTCAGCCTGGTCTGGGCCGGGATCGCCCGCTACATGCTCCTGTCCGGCCACCGCTACCTCGCCGGCTGCGCGTCCGTCCCGCTGGTGGACGACGGCTCCTTCGCCGCCGGCGTGTGGGACGTCCTGCGCGCCAAGCACTACTCGGACGAGGGCACGCGCGTCACGCCGCTGATCCAGTGGGACGCCTCGGGCGTCGAACGCCCGGCGCGTCCGACGCTGCCGCCGCTGATCAAGGGCTACGTCCGCCTGGGCGCCAAGGTCTGCGGCCCGCCCGCGCTCGACACCGACTTCGGCGTCGCCGACTTCTTCGTCCTCCTGGACCTGCACAACGTCGACGAGCGGTACCTCAAGTTCTTCCTCGGGACCCAGGGATGAGCCACGCCTGGATGCCGGCCTCGCCGTGCGGCGACGGCTGCCTGACCACCGACGACCCGGTGGTCGGCTTCCCGCGACGGATCCTGCGCTTCGCGGCGGCGATCTCGGTCGTCGTCGCGGCGCTGGTGTCCGCGCCCCTGCTGCTGGTCGCCCCGGGCCGTCAGCGCCTGCTCCGGCTGATCTTCCGCGGCATGCTGCGGGCGTTCGGCGTCCGGTTGGACATCCGAGGGGGCGCCGACTTCCTGACCGCGCCCGCCGGCCGTGGTGCGCTGGTGGTCAACAACCACATCTCGTGGCTGGACATCGTCGCGATCAACGCCCTGCGGCCGATGCGCGCGCTGGCCAAGAAGGAGATCGCGAGCTGGCCGGTGCTCGGCGGCCTCGTCCGCCGAGGCGGCAGCATCTTCCTCGACCGCGAGCGGCTGACGACGCTGCCCGCCACGATGGCAGCGCTGGCCGACGCCCTCCGGACGGGTTCCCTGGTCAGCGTCACCCCGGAAGGCACGACGTGGTGCGGCCTGGCCTCGGGACGCTTCACGACGGCGACGTTCCAGGCGGCCATCGACGGCGGTGTCCCGGTGCGCCCGATCGCGCTGCGCTACCGCCTCGCCGACGGCCGCGAGACCAGCCGCCCGGCCTTCATCGGACCGGAGTCACTGATCGCGTCCCTGCGCCGGGTCGCGGCCCTGCGGGGTCTGGTGCTCGAGATCCACGTCTGCCCGGAGATCGCCCCGGGCCGCGCGGAAACCCGCCGCGAACTGGCCGCCCTCGCCGAGTCGGCGGTCCATTCCGCGCTGGGCACGGTGCAGATCCCGGTCCAGCAGCGCCGCCGGACGCCGCGCCGCCAGGCGGCCCCACTGGCTTCGCCTCCCGCGAAGTGATCCGGGCCCTGTCGCCGCGATCCGGCGACAGGCCCGGATTGGTCCCTCCGGTCAGCCGACGGCGATGGTCAATTTTCCGCCAGGGTGCCCGCCCTCGCTCTCGACCTGCGCCGCGGCCGCCTCGGCCAGCGGATAGCTCCTGCCCTGCGCGATGCCGACCCCACGATCGGTCACCCAGCCGGCGATCCCAGTGAGGACCTCACGGGTCTGCTCGCCCCCGCTGGAGAACGGGATCCCCAGCTCGAACGCGGCGGCATCGGCGATGGTGACGACCCGGTCCTTGCCACCCCGCAGCTCGACGGACCCCGGCAGCACCCCGTGCCCGGCCGCGTCGAAAACGGCGTCGATCGGCCCGGACGCCGCCTCGCGGACCCGCTCCACCCAGCCGTCGCCGTAGAGGACGGGCACGACGCCCAGCGACTTGAGGTCGTCGAGGCTTCGGCTTCCTCCGGTCCCGACGACGGTCACCCCCTGCGCGACGGCGACCTGAGCGGCGAACCGCCCGACCGTGCCGCTGGCGCCGTGGAGCAGCAGCGTCTCGCCCTCACGGACCCCGAGCAGCCCGAGGACGCGAAGCGCGGTCTCACCGGCGACGGGCAACGCGGCGGCGTCCGCCCAGGAAAGGCTCGCAGGCTTCGGCGCGATCGTCTGCGCCAGGGCGTACTCGGCGTAGGCGCCGGTCTCCGACCAGCCGAACACCTCGTCGCCCACGGCGAAGTCCGCGCCCTCCCCGACGGCGTCGACGACGCCGGCGACCTCGAGGCCCGGGATGTGCGGGAACGGGACCTGGAAATTCTGCTGCATGGCGCCGTTGCGGATCTTCCAGTCGATCGGGTTGACCCCGGCGGCCCGCACGGCCAGCCGAACCTGCCCCGGGCCCGGCTCCGGCGCCGGGACGTCGGACAGCTGCAGGACTTCCGGTCCGCCGTATGCGGAGAAGGTGATCGCTCGCATGGTGGTGTCTCGCTCCTTGGTTCGTGACCTTCGGTTCGAATGTCCTCCCCTGAAAGTCAACTCGCCCGCCGGAGCCGCCGAACCGTCCGGACGAGCAGTGTTCACTAGCCGGACGAGCAGGTCGGCGGATCCCGATCGCGCCTACCTTGGGGTCATGGACGCTTCCTGGTCGGATCCGCGGCACGTGCTGGACGTCGTCGAGCACCTCCTGTCGGCGCCGCGGCCCCAGTTCCTCAGCCGGTTCACCGCCGAGCTGGGCAAGCTGATCCCGCACCGCGCGGCGGCGATGCAGACGGGCGACTGTCCCCGCAGCCCGCTCAAGTCCATCGGCGACGAAGCGATCACTCAAGCCGTGACGAGCGTCGAGCTGCAGCGGCTGGCCGATCGCAGCGAGCCGGGCAAGGCCCTGCTGATCGACGGCGTCCTCGGTGGCGTCGAGCGCCGTCTGGTCCTGCTCGCTTCGAGACCGGCGGTCGGCCAGGGCGCGGTGATCGCCGTGGTGCCGGAGGCCGCCGAGCCGCCGTCCGCCGAACTGGAGCTGGCGGCGCGGCTCTGGCACATCGTCAGCACCGACGCGGGCCAGCGGGCGACGGATCCGGAGCCGGACGTCCTGGCCAGCAGCCTCGCCGCGGCGTCCGCACGCGCCCAGGCGATCACCGACCTCGGCCAGACGCACGCGGCAACCCTGGTGACACTCCTGTCGGTCCTCCGCTCCGGCCGGCTCTCCGACGCCGTCGCCCGCCGCACCGCGGTCGACCTCGCCGCCGACGCCCTGCTCGAGCTCAAAGGCGTCGTCAACCGCGACCAGGCCCTGTCCGCGGAACAGACGGACGCGGCGTTCGCCGTCCTCAAGAGCCAGCTCGCCGACCTGGTCCGGCACACGGAGGTCGACGTCGACCTCGTCGACCCGATCGGCGACGCGTCCCTTCCGCAGGACGTCGCCCACACGGCACGCACCCTGACCCGCGGCTTGGTGCTCGCGGCCGTGGACCGTCCCGCGACCACGCGCCTGAGGGCGTCCTGGCGCGTGGACGGCCCGGTGCTGCGGATCACCGTCCGCGACGACTGTCCCGAAGTCGCCGACGCAGTCCCGCCCCGAGGCCTGACCGAGCGGCTCACGGCCCTGGGCGGCCACTGGGAGGTCGACGCCGTGCCGGCCTGGGGCACGACGGTCACCGCAGTACTCCCGCTCGGCGTGGCCGAACCGCCGGAGCTGCGTCCGCTCGACCGGCTCAACCCGCGCGAACTGGAGGTGTTGTCGGGTATCTCCCAGGGCCTGCGCAACCGGCAGATCGCCGAACAACTGCAGCTCAGCGAGCACACGGTGAAGTTCCACGTCCGCAACATCCTCGACAAGCTGGACGTGACCTCCCGCGGCGAAGCGGCCGCGCTGGCCCGCGACCTGCCGTTGGAGCCGGTAGCGCACCGCTCCGCCTGAGCCGCCTTGACCTCCAGCGGACTGGAGGTTGCACGCTGCTGATCATGGCCTCGACGATCGACTCCGCACCCCGTCGCCGCAGTGTGCTCTGGAGTGCGGAACACCGGCTGACCACGATCGCGCTGCTGCTCGTGGTCACTTTGGTCGCGTTCGAGAGCATGGGCGTGGCGACGGCGATGCCCACCCTGGTCGCCGACCTCCACGGGCTGTCGCTCTATTCGTGGCCGTTCACGATCTTCCTGATCTCCAGCGTGGTGGCGACGGTGCTGTCGGGCCGGATCGGCGACCGCTGCGGCCCGGCGCCGGCGCTGCTCGCCGGGCCGTTGCTCTTCGCGGCCGGTCTCGTGGTCGCGGGGACGGCGACCGGAATGCCGATGCTCCTCCTCGGCCGCGCGCTGCAGGGCTTCGGCTCGGGGCTGCTCCTCGTCTCGGTCTCGCTCCTGATCGCCCTGACGTTCACCGACCACGAACGCCCGGTCATCTACGCCGCGAACGCGGCCGCCTGGGTCCTGCCCGCGGTCATCGGGCCTTCGGTGGCCGGAGTCGTGACGGTCAGCATCGGCTGGCGCTGGGTCTTCGTCGGCTTAGTGCCTCTCGTGGCCATCGGCGTGCTCATGCTGGCCGTGGTCGTCCGGCGCTTGCCCGCGCACGAACCTGCCAAGGGCGGCCGACGGGCGAGCGTGGCACAAGCGATCATCGCCGCGCTCGGCGTCGCGGCCTTGACCTGGGCGGCTCAGCACCAGTCGCTGGTCGCGCTCGGCTACGGCGCGGTCGGGCTGATCGCACTGGGTTACGCGCTCCGCACCCTGTTGCCGGCCGGGACGTTGACTTCCCGCCCCGGCCTGCCGACAGTCATCGCTTCCCGAGCCCTTATCGCCGGGGCATACGCCGGGATGGAGGCGTACCTCCCGCTGACGATGAGCGCGGTCCACGGTTACAGCCCCGCCCTCGCCGGCCTGCCGCTGACGATCACGGCTTTGGGCTGGTCAGCGGCGTCGGCGGCCCAAGGCCGCTACCTCGGTTGGTCGAGGGAGGCTTCGCTGCGTACCGGGTTCTGGCTCGTCGCGGCAGGCCTGGTCTGCTTCGGCCTGGTTTCGCAGCCGTGGTTCCCCGGGTGGGCCGCATTCGTGGCCTGCGCGGTGGGTGGCGCAGGCATGGGGATCGCGATGCCCGCGATTTCGGTCCTTCTCCTCCGTTACTCGCCTGAAGGCGAGCGAGGATTCAACACGTCAGCGATGCAGCTCGCGGACTGGGTCGGCTCCGCGCTGCTCATCGGCCTGGGTGGCGTCCTGCTCGGGATGGTCGGCTCGGTTCTGGACCCGTCGCCGGCGATGGCCCTGCTCACGGTGGCCTTGGTGGCACTCGCGATGGTAGGTGTCCGGCTGACCGGGCGGTGGCCGTCAAAGGTGTGACAGCCCACTTCCAGAGCCAGGGTGCACTTCGTCACGCGCTGGAGCGGACTACCCTGGAACAGCGATGACCTATCTCGACCATGCGGCAACCACTCCGATGTTGCCCGAAGCCATAGCGGCGATGACCGAGGCGCTGTCCACCGTGGGCAACGCCTCGGCGCTGCACTCTTCGGGCCGGAGGGCCCGGCGGATGGTCGAAGAAGCCCGCGAAACCATCGCCGAGGCGCTGGGTGCTCGGCCCTCCGAGGTGATCTTCACCGGCGGGGGAACCGAGAGCGACAACCTCGCGATCAAGGGCATCTACTGGGCGCGCCGCAGCGAGCGGCAGCAGCGCAGCCGCATCCTGTGTGGTGCTGCAGAGCACCACGCCGTGCTCGACACCGTGGAATGGCTCGAGGCCCACAGCGGCGCTGAAATCACTCTCCTGGACGTCGACAGCCAGGGCCGCGTGTCCCCTGACGTTCTCCGCGCAGCCATCGCCGCGGATCCCGAGACTGTGGCGTTGACCACCGTGATGTGGGCAAACAACGAGGTCGGCACGATTAACCCGATCGCCGAGCTGGCGGCAGTATGCGCCGAGTTCGACATCCCGTTCCACACGGACGCCGTCCAGGCCGTCGGGGCTGCTCCGGTGGATTTCGCCGCCAGTGGCGCCGCCGCTCTCACTCTGACCGGACACAAGCTCGGTGGCCCGTTCGGGGTGGGAGCGCTTCTGCTCGGACGTGACGTGCCTTGCGCCCCCCTGCTGCACGGCGGAGGCCAGGAGCGCAATGTCCGCTCAGGCACCCTGGACGTCCCGGCGATCGTGGGATTTGCCGCTGCTGTCCGAATCAGCGTCGCGACCCGTGCCGAGTACGCGAAACGCGTCGAGGAACTCCGGGACGAGCTCGTCGAGTCTGTCCAACGCGAGGTTCCCGATGCTGTACTCAACGGTGGAGACGGAGAGAGGCTGCCCAGCCATGCCCACTTCACTTTCCCCGGGTGCGCCGGCGACAGCCTGTTGATGCTGCTCGACGCCAGAGGCATCGAATGCTCGACAGGATCCGCGTGCACAGCTGGCGTCGCCCAGCCGAGCCACGTTCTGCTCGCCATGGGTGCCGAACCGGCGGCGGCTCGCGGTTCCCTCCGGTTCTCTCTCGGCCACACTTCCACCGCCGCGGACGTCGAGGCCGTGGCTGCGGAGATCGGTGGCGTCGTCATGCGCGCCCGGCAGGCCGGCCTCGCCGGAATGCGCAAGCAGACCCAGAAGCAAGAGGTGTAAGGCAATGCGGGTTTTGGCCGCGATGAGCGGAGGAGTGGACTCGGCGGTTGCCGCGGCGCGCGCGGTCGACGCCGGGCACGACGTGGTCGGCGTGCACCTGGCCCTGTCGGCCAAGCCGGGAACTCTGCGGACCGGCTCGCGCGGATGCTGCACGATCGAGGACTCGCACGACGCCCGCCGGGCCGCTGACATCCTCGGAATTCCGTTCTACATCTGGGATTTCGCCGAGCGCTTCACCGAAGAGGTTGTCGAAACCTTCGTCGGCGAGTATGCAGCAGGACGCACCCCGAACCCCTGCGTCACCTGCAACGAGAAGATCAAGTTCGAAGCACTGCTCGAAAAGGCAATGGCGCTCGGATTCGATGCGGTCGCGACAGGCCACTACGCGCGTCTCGCCGTGGTCGACGGTGTGCCTGAGTTGCGTCGTAGTGCGGACAGTGGCAAGGACCAGTCCTACGTGCTCGCGTCGCTCACACCGGAACAGCTCAGCCACGCCATGTTTCCCCTGGGCGGTTCTTGGAAGACCGACGTACGGGCTGAGGCGGAGCGGCGAGGCTTGTCCGTCGCCAATAAGCCGGATAGCCACGACATTTGCTTCATCCCGGACGGCGACACCAAGAAGTTCCTGGAGAACCGGCTGGGACAGCGTCCCGGCGAGCTCGTTGACGCCGAAACGGGTGCGGTGCTCGGCCGACACACCGGGGTGCACGGTTTCACGGTCGGCCAGCGCAAGGGCCTGGGCATCGACGCTCCGGCGCCGGATGGTCGTCCTCGATACGTCCTGTCGCTCGAACCGGTGTCGGGTTCCATAAGGGTCGGCTCCGCGGCCGGGCTCGGCGTCAAGGTGATCGAGGCCGACCGCGCGATCTGGCCCAGTGGTCGGCCGCTGACCGAACCCACTGAATGTGTGGTCCAGGTCAGGGCCCATGGAGGCATCGTCGATGCGGTCGCCGACGTGGACAACGACACCATGACCGTGCACTTGCGCGAGCCGCTGCGCGGAGTCGCTCCGGGCCAGGTCGTCGTTCTCTACCGACCCGATCCCGACAGTGGGGACGTCGTCCTCGGCAGCGCGAAGATTTCGGGCACCCGCTGATCTTTAGTCACTTTCGCGGCCGGTTCGACCGTCGGCCGGGGTGCATCGACGGCGGCGTTGTCGATTGGACCTGTCCGGTCGGTGTAGCGACGTTCACAGTGCCGTCTGGGGTGACTTCGTAGTCCCAGCCAGGCAGTCCCGTCAGCTTGCTGTGCCGAGAGCAGAAGGTGACTGCCTGATCCGCAGCGCCTTCGGCCTCACCCCTCGCGCGAGTCGCTTTGACCCCGCAACTCTGTGCGGGGCGGGTACATCCGGGGTGCCGGCACTCTTGGTCGCGAACCCGGATGAACTCGTTCTGATCGATCGGGTAGCGCGTCGGCGACAGTTCGGCCGCGTGACCGGTTCGCGGGTCGGTGAGAACCCGGCGCAGCGTCGTGCCAGGGCCGCTGATGATCTGGCGAGCCAGCGCGGCCGCGATGGGCCCGCGACCGGACAGCGCTGCCGGGGTCTGGTTGAGGCCGAGGTAGGTGGCCAGGTCGATGTGCAGGAAGACCTCGGTGCGTTCACTCGGGCCGCCGGTACCGCTGAGCAGCAGATCGATGGCCACGTCGGCGCGGAGCTGGTCCAGCGTTCGCGGTTCGTCCGGTGTCTTCAACGCACGGGCGGCCTGGTCGACGCGGGCATAGGCGGCGGTCGCCTTCTCGGTCGGTGCGTTGTTGACCGACAGATGGGTCACGCCGGTGTCCTGATGATGCAGGGTGAGCCGCCGCTCGACGAGCTTTCGCTCGTTGCGGAGCGCTGCGCCCTCAGGGTCGGCCTGTGCGGCCGCGTAGGCCGCGGCGCGGCGGACCTGGGTGGCATTCCGGCCCGGTACGCGGTCCTCGAGCGTCTCGTCGACGACGCGTACGTGGTCTCCGGACAGCCATGCCGTCGCGTCGGTGACCTTCATGGCGCGATAGAGATCGAGCCGGCCGTCGTCCATCAGGTTCAGCATGTGGGGAAGGCGCGCGATCAACGCGTTGGCCGCAGAAACGATGGCGCTGGCGCGGTGTTCCGTTATGGACAAGGCCAACGCGACTTCGGATGACGCGCTGGGCGCCCGTCTCCGGCGCACGCTCAGGTCGGCGATCGCTCTCAGTTGGAGTGCTTGCAGCTTCGAGATTTCCGCGTCGGTGTCGCGGATCAGATCGACGACCTGCTCGTCTTTCATGCGCTGCAACGTGTTCGGGTTGGCGCGAATCGATCGCAGCACGAAGGGGAGTACGAAGGGAAGTTCGCCGTCGGCGCTTTGGGTGGGGGCAGGGACGAGGTTGCGGATCGGTTGTGAAGAGGTCATGAGCACGACGGTACGACGGCTCGCAAGGAAAGTCATCGAAAGGGAGCGAACGGTCCATTCGTGCCATTCGCTTGACGAATCGCTGTTGCTTCGGGGATCGTGCGCAGGCATGGACATCCGCGTCGCGACCGAGGGGATACTAATGTCCAAAGTGGATAAGCGCAGCCGCTGTGCGCCTGATAGCCGCCGCTGCCTAGAGCTTCAGCTTGAATCCTGTGTGGCTGGGGATGAATCCGAGGCGCTCGTAGAACCGGTGCGCTTCCGCCCTGGACGTGTCCGACGTGAGTTGCACAAGGGCGCACCCGCGCCGCCGCGATTCGTCGATTGCCCAGCGGACGAGATCGGCTCCCAGTCCGGTGCCCCGATGGTCGGCGTGGATCCGGACGGCCTCGATCTGGCCCCGGAGCGCGCCGCGCCGGGCGAGGCCTGGAATGATCGTCAGTTGCAAGGTACCGACCGGCTTGTCGTCGAACGCGACGACCATCAAAAACTGATGGGGATCCGCGTCGATCTCGTCGAAGGCACGCAGGTATGGCTCGAGGTCGCCGGGATCGTCCCGGGTGGCGCCGAGTTGGTCGTCCGCCAGCATGTGCACGATGGCGTCGATGTCTTCACGCTGTGCCCTGCGGATGGTGTAGTCGGCCACGAAGCCAGTATCACAGGACGCGGGTGAATCCCTGGTAGCTGTACTCGAAACCGAAGCGTGCGTAGAAGTCTCGTAGGTCGCCACGGTTCAGTCCGGAGTCGAGATGGATGCGCGTGCAGCCGCGCCGACGGGCTTCGTCGATGCCCCAGGTCAGGAGCGCGCTGGTCACTCCGCGCCGGGCCGCGCGGATGCCTTCGAGCAGACCGCGGGGCGCGCCGTCCCAGGCGAGGCCCCTGAGCAGCGTCAGCTGTGCAGCGCCGGCGACGCCATTGTCGTCCTCGGCGACGACCAGTGTGACGTGCGGAGTGTTCATGAGTTCCCGGAGCGCGGCTGCCAATGGTCCGCCCGGAGCGCCGAACAGGCGCACGAGCGCCTCGATGTCCGTTGCCCGGGCGCGTCTGATGACCTCCATTTCATCCAGTATGCAGGAGGCCTGAGGGCGGGCCTAACTGCAACGGGGCGGCTACTCGCAGTGCTGACCGCGTCTCAGGGCAGCGCGTAACGGCGAACGCCGTCGACAACCTGGGCCTTCAGCTTTCCCTGCGACACCAGAAGGTCGAGGTGTGCTGCTGTTTCCAAGACCGCGAGCATCTGATTGAAGGAGTCCATTTCGGACAGTTTGCGGTTGCGGCGGGTCCAGCCGATCCGGTGTGCGGCCTCGTACGCGCAGGTCGCGCCGGCCACAATCTGCGAGGCGATCGTCTCGAGCCGCTGCCGGTGGTGTTCCAGCAGTTCGTCGACCCGAGTGTGCACGCTCTCGGACACCGGGCCGTGCGCGGGAAGCATGCGGCGGTCCGGCATGGCTCGCACCAGGCGAAGGGAGTCGACGAAGTCGTTGAGCGGCAGCTCGGCCGGCACCGGCTGGAACCCGATCGAGGGCGTGATGTGCGGCAGCACGTGGTCGCCGGAGAACAACAGGTCGGCAGTGTCGTCGACGAAGACGACGTGTCCCGACGTGTGTCCCGGGGTGGCGACGACATCGAATTCGCGCCCGGGCAGGATCGACCTCGGTCCTGGCGTCAGCCATTCGTCGGGTGCCTCCCAGAGGTCGGCTTCGGTGTGTCGGCGGTTCGTGCCGAACTGCCGGGCCAGCGCTTCCACGACTTCGCCGGCTCCGGCCTGGAACAGCAGGTCGACCTGGGCTTCCATCGGCAGGCGGTCGGGATTGCCGGACGCCTTGAGCGATGGCTCTTCGTCCTGGCCGAGAGCGATCTTCGAACCGAAGTCCCGGCGGAGGACCACTGCCTGCGAATAGTGGTCGCGGTGCACGTGGGTAACGAGGAACTCGCTGACGTCGGCAAGTTGTGCGCCGATCCCGCTCAGGGCGTCGGCGAGCTGTTGCCGCGCCACGGTCAATGCCCAGCCGGAGTCGACCAGGACCAGCTTCTCCCCGTCAGTGATCGCGTAGACGTTGACCGCACGCAGAGCGTCGTTGGGCAGCGGCAACGGGATCCGGTAGACGCCGGAGGAGACCTCGTAGATCCCGGGCTCGGTCCAGTTCCTGTCGCTGCTTTCCGGCAACGGTTCCACGGTGACCTCCGTCCCGGCGAGACTGCGGCGTCCCGGCCTTTCTTCACCCTGAGCCGTGCCGGGCCCGCTGTCCACCGGGAGGAGATGAGATGCCGGTCACTCGCTCAGTCGGTGTCCTGCTTCAGGGCGGTGTCGATCGTCAAGGCCGCGGCGACCACCATGCTGGCGAGCGGATCCGGCAACGGGTGGGGGATCTCCACGACGTAGTTGTCCGCCGTGGTGAAAGCGGCTTTCAGGATCCCACCCCAGGTCTTGGTCACCCGGGCGACCTCGGTGCCGGCGTGGTCGCGAATCGAGAAGTTCCAGGCGCGCCAGTTCTCGGCGAAGATCCCGCCGATCGACTGGCCGTCGACGATGAAGCCGAACCGGATCTTGCCGAAGACGTTTTCCTGGACGATCTCCCCGATCGGCGTCTCGTCGGCCCTGGTGACCAGGAAGCGGGACTTGAACACCTTCGCCGGCCGCGTCACCTTGAGGACGGTGCTGTGGTTGGCGTCGCGGACCTCGAACTTGTGGGTCAGGAACTGGTCGTAGTTGGTAAGCAGGCGGATCGCCTTCTTCAGCGTGCTCTGGCCCACCTCGACGACCCCGCCGAGCTGGTTGCCGTGCTGGTCGAAGACGCCGAATTCGTTGGCCATCTCGATCAGCTTGGCGCGCTGGTTGACCACGAGCACCGGCTCGCTGAACAGGGTCCCGCCCCCGGCGCGCGTGCCGCCTCGGCCGCGTGTCGCGCGATTGACCTGGTTCTGGATCCGGGCCGGGTCGTGGGCGCGCTCGATGTCCAGCTCGATCGGCTCGGAATCGCTCGGTGGTGGGAAGGCATGGGCCGGCCGGGTGTCGGTGGTCCAGGCCTGGCCGTCCCACCATCGGTGCAGACGGGGGTCCCGCGCGTCCGGGTACCAGCCCGGCTGCGGTGGCGAACTCGTCATGGCCGGTCAGCCTATCGCCGCGGGCGCACTCATGGTGCCGGTCAAGGGAAATGCGGTGAATGTCCGCATCGTGGTGCCCCGGCCGGTGTTCGCCCTCGGAGATCGACCAGAATCGGTGGTCGTGAGTGAGCGAATCTGGCCCAGCGGCGCCGCGACGGCGATCGGCTCGATGCCGGGCACCGATCCCGCCGAAGCGGCCGCGGTCGTGTTCGGGGAACTGCCCGACTTCCCGCATCTGCCCGAGCTGCCGGCCCGCGGCGTCGGCGCGGACATGCTCGGCCGGACCGCCGCGCTGCTCGTCGACCTGGCCGTCGACGTGGTGCCGAGTGGCTACCGCGTTGCGTCCCGGCCTGGGCACGAGCATCGCCGGGCCGTCGATCTGCTTCGCTGGGATCTCGACGCCGTGCAAGAAGCGCGCGAAAAGGCCGGTGTCACGCCGCCGGTCTTCAAGGTCCAGGTGGCCGGGCCCTGGACGCTCGGAGCCGGAATCGAGCTGCCCCGGGGGCATCGGGTGCTCACCGACCGCGGGGCCTTGCGCGACTTTACATCGTCCCTGCTGGACGGCCTCGCCGAGCACGTCGCGGAAGTGCAGGCCAGGACCGGCGCGCCGGTGGTGGTCCAGTTCGACGAACCGTCGTTGCCCGCGGTGCTGGCCGGCAGCCTGTCGACGCCGTCCGGATACGGGAACGTCGCCGCGGTGCCGGCGCCCGAGGCTCGTCAGCTGCTCACCACGGTCATCGACGGCGCCCGGCGGGTCACCGAGCGCCCGGTGATCCTGCACTGCTGCGCCGCGAAACCGCCCCTCGGTCTGCTGCGAGAAGCCGGCGCGGACGCCCTGGCCTTCGACCTCGCCGCGCTCGACGGTGCCTCTGCCGCGTTCCTCGACGAGATCGGCGAAGTGTGGGACGGCGGAGCCACGCTGTTCCTCGGCGCTGTGCCGGCCACGGCGTCCGGGGCCTCTCCGAGTCTAAAGGACGTCGGCGAGCCGGCGTTCCGGCTGGCCGACCGGCTCGGATTCAACCGCAGCGTCCTCGCCGAACGAGCCGTACCCACGCCCGCCTGCGGCCTCGCCGGCGCGACACCGGAATGGATGCGCCGTGCCCTCTCTCTCACACGGGATCTCGGCAAAGCCTTCGTGGAGCCGCCGGAGGGCTGGTGACGGAATCCGGCGACTCACCGGCGTCCGCCTCGGCCGGCAAGTAGCGTTGGCGAGGTAGCCGACCGAACGAGGACCACCCGAAACCATGCGTCTGTTCCGCCGCAAGAACGCCGCCGCCGATCCGCCCGACCCGCGCACCGCATGGCCCGAGCAGCCGGTGCCGGACGACCCGGCCACCGCCGCGGAGGCGTTCTGGCACGGCTGGTTCGACCTGCTCCCGATGGTGAGCGCGGCTCTCGGTGAGGGTGAGCCGCACCGCGTCGAGCACGAGCTCTGCCAGCTGGTCGAGGCGCTGCACCCGCGGCTGCACTTCTCGCTCGAGCGTGGTCGCCAGGCGATCTACGCCCTGGTCGTGACCGGCCAGGAAGACCCCGAAGTACGGCCGTTCACCGACGCGTGGCGCGCCGCCGCGCCGCCGGACGACGCGATCTGGGAGTACCACGACTCGGTCCCACCCGTGCCCGATCCGACCGAAGTCACGGTCAACCTCGGCGAGCACCGGATCGCGCTGGCCGACGTCCGGGTCGTCGCCCAGGTGGACGACGACGAGCACGTGGTCGACGTCGCCGTTTTCCACCCGCGCTTCGGCGACCTCGACGACGCGACCCGGCGGACCATGACCTTCCTGCCGCTCGACGCGACATTGGGTGAACGGCTCGCCGCCGAACGGTTACGGCGCGTCGAGACCGCGGAGGCCGAACCGGCCGGCTCCATCACCCTTCTGGAGTTCCGTGAACTGGTCCGCGGACTGGGCGGCGGACCAGACGAAAATGTCGGTACCTCCGGCTAGGGTTACCACCCGTGAGCAGCACCGAACTTCCCCAGGACCAGGTTGCGGCGGTCGACGCCCCGGTGGCCGCGGAGGACGTCACCGACGTCCCGGCCGACGTGCGCGAGCGGCACAGCGCCCTTGCCGAGGAGCTGCGCGACCACCAGTTCCGCTACTACGTCCTGGACTCGCCGATCATCTCGGACGGACAGTTCGACGAGCTGCTGGGCGAGCTGCAGCGGCTCGAGGACGAGCACCCGGCGCTGGTCACGCCCGATTCCCCGACCCAGCGGGTCGGGGGCACGTTCTCGACGGAGTTCACCGCGCACGACCACCTCGAGCGCATGCTCAGCCTGGACAACGTGTTCGACCAGGACGAGTTCCTGGCCTGGGTGGAACGCGTCGAGAAGGAGGTCGGGCGCACCGAATTCCTCGCCGAACTGAAGATCGACGGCCTGGCGATCAACCTCCTGTACGAAAACGGCCACCTGACCCGAGCGCTCACACGAGGTGACGGCCGGACCGGCGAGGACGTCACGCTCAACGTCCGCACCCTCGACCAGGTGCCGCTGACGCTGGCGGGCACCGACGAGTTCCCGGTGCCCGCCCTGGTCGAGGTGCGCGGCGAGGTCTTCTTCCGCGTCGAGGACTTCCTCGAGCTGAACGCGAAGATGGTCGAAGCCGGCAAGCCGCCGTATGCGAACCCTCGCAACACCGCGGCCGGGTCGCTGCGGCAGAAAGACCCCAAGATCACTCGCGAGCGTCGGCTGCGGCTGATCTGCCACGGGCTCGGCAAGCGCGAGGGCTTCGAGCCGCAGCGCCAGTCGGAGGCCTACGACGCGCTGGCCGCGTGGGGTCTCCCGGTGTCGCCGCACAGCAAGGTCCTGACCTCGGCCGACGAGCTCACCGCGCACATCGCCTACTGGGGCGAGCACCGGCACGACGCCGAGCACGAGATCGACGGCGTCGTCATCAAGGTCGACCAGGTGGCGTTGCAACGGCGACTAGGCACGACCTCGCGCGCACCCCGCTGGGCGATCGCCTACAAGTACCCGCCGGAAGAGGCGATCACCACGCTGCTCGACATCCAGGTCGGCGTCGGCCGGACCGGGCGGGTGACCCCGTTCGCCGTCACCGAGCCGGTGACGGTCGCGGGGTCGACCGTGGCCAGGGCCACCCTCCACAACCAGGAGGAGGTCAAGCGCAAGGGCGTGCTGATCGGAGACCGGATCGTCATCCGGAAGGCCGGCGACGTCATCCCCGAGGTGCTGGGGCCGGTGGTGGATGCGCGCACGGGCGACGAACGCGAGTTCGTCATGCCCACCCACTGCCCGGAATGCGGTACCGAGCTCGCCTACCAGAAGGAAGGCGACAAGGACATCCGCTGCCCGAACACCCGGTTCTGCCCCGCGCAGCTGCGGGAGCGCCTGTTCCACCTGGCCGGGCGCGGCGCCTTCGACATCGAGGTCCTCGGGTACGAGGCGGCGGTCGCGTTGCTCGACGCGCGGGTCGTCGCCGACGAGGGCGACGTCTTCGATTTGAACGAAGACAGCCTCGCCGAAGTCGAACTGTTCCGGACGAAGGCGGGCGAGCTGTCGGCGAACGCGCGGAAGCTGTTAGCCAACCTCGATGCCGCGAAGGACAGGCCGCTGTGGAAGGTGCTGGTCGCCCTCTCGATCCGGCACGTCGGGCCGACCGCGGCTCAGGCGCTGGCCCGTGAGTTCGGCTCGATCGAGCGGATCGAGCAGGCCACCGAGGAGGAGCTTTCGGCCGTCGACGGCGTCGGCCCGACCATCGCCCACGCGACGCAGGAGTGGTTCGAAGTCGCGTGGCACCGCGAGATCGTCGAAAAGTGGCGACGGGCCGGCGTGCGGATGGAGGAGGAGCGCGACGAGTCGATCCCGCGCCACCTCGAGGGGCTGTCGATCGTGGTGACGGGCTCGCTCGACGGCTTCTCCCGCGACGAAGCGAAGGAAGTCATCATGGCGCGCGGTGGCAAGGCCGCCGGGTCCGTGTCGAAGAAGACCGCGTTCGTCGTCGTCGGGGATTCGCCTGGTTCGAAATACGACAAGGCGGTTCAGCTCAAGGTGCCGGTGCTCGACGAGGCCGGCTTCCGCGTACTGCTGGAGCAGGGCCCCGACGCGGCGCGGGAGGTGGCGCTGCCGACCGGCGAGGAGGCCGCGGAAGAAGAAGCCGGGGGAGTGGATGGGTGACGTCGAGATCCGGCCGCCGCGGGCCGAGGAGTATGCGGCGGCGGGCGAGGTCACGGTGCAGGCGTACGAAGCCGATGGTCACCTGGCCGGCGACGTCGGCTACGACGCGGCGCTCCGCGACATCGCGCGTCGGGTCGAGGCGGCCGAGGTCCTCGTCGCTGTGGACGGGACCGGTGAGGTGCTCGGGACGGTGACCGTCGTGGACCCGGGGTCCGAGTACGCCGAGATCTCACGTCCGGGTGAGCTCGAGTTCCGGATGCTGGCGGTGGCGCCGTCGGCGCGTGGTCGCGGTATCGGCGAGGCCCTGATCAAGGCCGTGTTCGACCGCGCACGGGCGCGGGGGCTCCGGAAGGTGGTGCTGAGCAGCCTCGACCGGATGCACAGCGCGCATCGGCTCTACGAGCGTCTCGGGTTCACGCGCCTGGCCGAACGGGACTGGCGGCCGTTCCCGCACATCACGCTCATCGCCTATCAAATCGACGTCTGACCTGGGCCTCGTCGAAAAAGGGACGGACCCATGAAGGGCTCGTCCCTTTTCGACGACGTGCGAAGGCTAACCGTCGAGGACGACCGCGACGATGCCGGCGAGGTGGGCGAGCCGGGCGACCTCGGCGGCGCGGAAGTTCGGGCCGCCGGGGCGGGCGACGAGCAGCGCCTTGCCCGGCTTGCCGAGCGGGGTCGCGGCGAGCTCGGTGCCGAGCTCCTTCCACGTCTCCGGGATCCACGCTTCCTCGCTGTCGAGGACCGTCGCGCGCTCGAGCGGCAGCCAGGGCAGGTCGGTGATCGGGGTCTCCGGAGCCGCGCTGGACGACGCCAGCCGGACCGCACCGGTCTCCGAATGCTCGACGATCATCGCCCAGCCGGCGCGCACGATGCGGGGGACGCCCTCGGCGAGGATGTCGAGCCCGGACTTCGGCTGCGCGGCGATTTCCTCCACGAGCTCGAGCTCGCGGTGCGTGTCCAGGACGCCCGCGTAGGGACGGACCGCGTCCACTTCGACGCCCTCGACGCTCTCCGCGGCCGTGATCAGCGCGTCGGGCAGGCGGCCCGACGGTAGCTCGACCACCAGGTCGTCGACGGCGACCCCGCTGCCGCGCTCGACGACGTCCACGCTGAGGATGTCGGCGCCTACCGTGCCGAGCGCCGTGGCGACCGCGCCGAGGGTCCCCGGGCTGTCCGGAAGGAGGACCCGGATCAGGAACGACACCACGCGCCCCTCTCACCTCTGGCGTCCCAGCCTTGCCGTGGGACGCTCGATGCCGGTCGCCGATTGTGACAGACCCACCCGGCTCGCGGGACCTGCTGTCCGCCGGGCGGGATGTGAGCGTCGCCGGACGGCAGCCGGCCTGCGCCGGGCGTAACCCAGTCGAGTCCGCCCGCGCCGCCACCATAGACTTGCAGCTTCCGAGACAACCCGCACAGCACAACCCGGGAGTCACCCGCGTGCCCAACATTTCCCGAGACGAGGTCGCGCACCTCGCGAAGCTGGCCAGGCTGGCCGTGACCGACGACGAGATCGACGTCTTCGCCGGCCAGCTCGACCAGATCCTGGACTCGGTGGCCAAGGTGAGCGAGGTCGCCGCCGCCGACGTGCCGCCCACGTCGCACGCCGTGCCGCTGACGAACGTCTTCCGACAGGACGTCGTCGTCCCCGGGCTCACGCAGCAGCAGGCGCTGGCCGGTGCGCCGGCCGCCGAGGACGGGCGTTTCCGGGTGCCGCGGATTCTGGGGGAAGAGCAGTGACCGAGCTCATCAAGCTGACCGCCGCCGAGCTGGCGGGCAAGATCCACTCGCGCGAGGTGTCCGCGGTCGAGGTGACCCAGGCTCACCTGGACCGGATCGCCGAGGTCGACGACCACATCCACGCGTTCCTGCACGTCGACACCGAGGGCGCGCTGGCCGCGGCCAAGGCCGTCGACGAAGGCCTCGCCGAGGGCCAGGCGCCCGCGTCACCGCTGGCCGGCGTGCCGCTCGCGCTCAAGGACGTCCTGACCACCGAGGGCGTGCCGACGACCTGTGGTTCGAAAACGCTCGAAGGCTGGCTGCCGCCGTACGACGCCACGGTGACGCGCAAGCTGCGCGAGGCCGGCGTCGTCATCCTCGGCAAGACGAACATGGACGAGTTCGCCATGGGGTCGTCGACCGAGAACTCCGCGTACGGCCCGACGCACAACCCGTGGGACCACGCCCGCATCCCGGGCGGGTCGGGCGGTGGCTCGTCGGCGTCGATCGCGGCGTTCGAGGCCGCCATCGCCATCGGCACCGACACCGGCGGGTCGATCCGGCAGCCCGGGTCCGTCACCGGCACGGTCGGGGTCAAGCCGACCTACGGCGGGGTGTCCCGCTACGGCCTCGTCGCTTTTTCGTCCTCGCTCGACCAGGCCGGGCCCTGCGCGCGGACGGTGCTCGACGCCGCCCTGCTGCACGAGGTCATCGCCGGGTACGACCCGCGGGACTCGACGTCCATCGACGCGCCGGTGCCGCCCGTCGTCGCCGCTGCCCGCCAGGGCGCGAACGGTGATCTGAAGGGCGTCAAGGTCGGCGTCGTGAAGGAGTTCGGCGGCGACGGCTACCAGCCGGGCGTGCTGCGGTCGTTCCAGGCCGCGGTCGAGCAGCTGCGGGCGCTGGGCGCCGAGGTCGTCGAGGTCTCTTGTCCGCATTTCGTCTACGCGCTGCCCGCTTACTACCTGATCGCGCCGAGCGAGTGCTCGTCGAACCTCGCGCGGTTCGACGCCATGCGCTACGGCCTGCGCGTCGCCGACGACGGCACGCACAGCGCCGAAGAGGTCATGTCGCTGACGCGCGAGAAGGGCTTCGGCGCCGAGGTCAAGCGGCGGATCATGCTGGGCACCTACGCGCTGTCGTCCGGCTACTACGACGCCTACTACGGCTCGGCGCAGAAGGTGCGCACGCTCATCACGCGTGACTTCGACGCCGCCTTCGAGCAGGTCGATGTCCTCGTTTCGCCCACGACGCCGACCACGGCGTTCAAGATCGGCGAGCGCGTCGACGACCCGATGGCGATGTACCTCGCCGACTTGTGCACGATCCCGTCGAACCTCGCCGGCAACGCCGCCATGAGCGTGCCGAGCGGGCTGTCCGACGAGGACGGGCTGCCGGTCGGGCTGCAGATCATGGCCCCGGCGCTCGCCGACGACCGGCTCTACCGGGTCGGCGCCGCCTACGAGGCCGCCCGCGACGCCGCCGCCGGCGGGGCGCTCATCCACAAGGTCCCGGAGCTGGGAGGAACGAAGTGACTGCCGTGGCCGAGTTGATGGACTACGCCGACGTCATCGAACGCTTCAACCCGGTCCTCGGGCTCGAAGTGCACGTCGAGCTGAACACCAACACGAAGATGTTCTGCGGCTGCCCGAACGAGTTCGGCGGCGAGCCGAACACGAAGGTCTGCCCGACCTGCCTCGGCCTCCCCGGCGCGCTGCCGGCGGTCAACGGCAAGGCCGTCGAGGGCGCCATCCGGATCGGTCTCGCGCTGAACTGCGAGATCGCCGAGTGGTGCCGGTTCGCCCGGAAGAACTACTTCTACCCGGACATGCCGAAGAACTTCCAGACGTCGCAGTACGACGAGCCGATCGCCTTCAACGGCTACCTCGACGTCACGCTCGACGACGGCGAGGTCGTGCGCGTGGAGATCGAGCGCGCGCACATGGAGGAGGACACCGGCAAGTCGCTGCACGTCGGCGGCGCCACCGGCCGGATCCACGGTGCCGAGCACTCTCTGCTCGACTACAACCGGGCCGGCGTGCCGTTGATCGAAATCGTGACAAAGCCGATCGAGGGCACCGGTGAGCGGGCGCCCGAGGTCGCGCGGGCCTACGTGAGCGCGTTGCGCGACCTGCTCCGCGCCCTCGACGTGTCGGACGTTCGGATGGACCAGGGCTCGCTGCGGTGCGACGCGAACGTCTCGCTGATGGCGAAGGACGCGACCGAGTTCGGAACGCGCACCGAGACGAAGAACGTCAACTCGCTGCGCAGCGTCGAGCGCGCCGTCCGCTACGAGATGACGCGGCAGGCGGCGATCCTCGCCGAGGGCGGTTCGATCAAGCAGGAGACGCGGCACTTCCAGGAGGCCGACGGCACCACGTCGTCGGGCCGGACGAAGGAGACCGCCGAGGACTACCGGTACTTCCCGGAGCCCGACCTGGTCCCGATCGCGCCGTCTCGCGAATGGGTCGAGGAGCTGCGCGGGACGCTGCCGGAGATGCCCTCGGAGCGGCGGAAGCGGATCCAGCAGGAATGGTCACTTTCCGACGAAGCCCTGCGTGACCTGCTGAACGTCGGTGCGGTCGACCTCGTCGCGGCCACCGTCGAGGCCGGCGCGTCGCCGGATGAGGCCCGTGGGTGGTGGGTCAACACCCTCGCCCAGGAGGCCAACGCGCGCGAGGTCGAGCTGACCGACCTGCCGATCACGCCGAAGCAGGTGGCCGAGGTCATCGGGCTCGTGTCGTCCGGTGAGCTGACGAACAAGCTCGCCAAGGAGGTCGTCCAGGGCGTGCTCGCCGGTGAGGGCGAGCCGCGGGAGGTCGTCGAGAAGCGCGGGCTGAAGGTCGTCTCGGACGACTCGGCGCTGCTCGCGGCGATCGACGAGGCCCTGGCGGCGCAGCCGGACGTCGCGGACAAGATCCGCGGCGGCAAGGTCGCCGCGGCGGGCGCCATCGTCGGTGCGGTCATGAAGGCGACCAAGGGGCAGGCCGACGCCAAGCGCGTGCGCGAGCTGATCATCGAGCGCGTCGGTTCCTGACCTTGCCGGGATTCGTCAAAAGCGTCACCTGGCGCGAGTGGCTCGGCCTGGCGGCCGGGCTGCTCGCGCTGGGGTCGACGTTCCTGCCGTGGACCACGCTGACCGCCACCAGGCCGGACATCGAAGACATCCTCGCGCAGCTGCCCCAGGGTGACGTCGTCCGTGACGCGTGGCACTCGAGTTTCTTCGCCTGGTGCCCGCCGCTGCCGTTGCTGGTGGCTGGGCTGGTCGTGGTCGTTTTCGGGCGAATCCGCACCGTGCGCGTCAGCGGCCTGCCGCAACTGTGGCTGGTCGTTGCCGCGGCGTCACTGCTGCTGATGGTGCTGGGCTGGGTCACCCTGGAGTGGGAGTTCGACGCCGACCAACGCGGGATCTTCGAGGCCGCGGGGGTCGCCATCAGACCCGGACTGGGCCGGTTCCTCGGGTTGTTCGCGGCGCTGGTGTCCGGCGTCGTCGCTTTCCTGGACATGCGGGCGATGCGGGCCGAGAGCCGGAAGCCGCGGAAGACTCGCAGCACGAACGGCTGATCTTCGCGTTCCTTTCGGTAAGAATCCTGCCACTGGAGAATTTTCGACCGGGTGCGGGAGTCGTCCGACCGGTGGATCGCGGTCGTTGACAACGTTGACATCGCAGTCGGCCGTTGCGTGAGAAAGCGCTTTCTGGAACGGTCGGAGAGGGCAGGCCCCGCCACGGAGATCGCCGCCTCCGCAGGTGAACGGGCTGGGTGGATCGGCGCTGCTGGGGTGCCGGAGCCGTGGAGGGAGACCCGGGTTGGCTCAGAGAAAGCGCTTACGGGTGGCGGTCATCGGGACCGGGGCCATCGCCGAGAGCCACCGGACCGCCTTCGAGGCCCACCACGGAGACGTCGACATCGTGGCCGCCGCCGACGTCGACGAGGCGCGGGTCGCCGCTTTCTGCGCCGGGACCGCGCACGCCAAGCCCTACCGCGACCTGGGCACCCTGCTGGCCGAGCGGGAACCGGACCTCGTCTCGATCTGCACGCCGCCGAGCCTGCACGTCGAGCAGACGAAGAAGGCCCTTGGCAGCGGCGCCTGGGTCTGGTGCGAGAAGCCGCCTTGCCGGTCGCTCGCCGAGTACGACGAGATGACCGTCGCCGAGCGGGACGGTGGGCCGTACGCCGCCTTCGTCTACCAGCAGCGGTCCGGGGCGGCCGCCGCGCACTTCCGGGAGCTGCTCGCCGGTGGGGAGCTGGGGCGTCCGCTCGTTGCGCACTGCCAGACCACCTGGTACCGCGATGCCGCCTACTACTCGGTGCCGTGGCGGGGACGCTGGGAGACCGAGGGCGGCGGGCCGGCCATGGGGCACGGCATCCACCAGATGGATCTGCTGCTTCACCTGCTCGGCGACTGGGCCGAGGTGCGGGCGATGACCGCGCGGCTCGTGCACGACGTCGAGACCGAGGACGTCTCCACGGCGCTCGTCCGGTTCGAGTCGGGGGCGCTGGCGACCGTCGTCAACAGCGTCCTCTCGCCGGACGAAGTGAGCCGGATCCGGATCGACTGCGAACGCGCCACCGCCGAGCTCAGTCACCTCTACGGATACGGCGTCAAGGACTGGCGCTACACGCCGGCGCCGCAGGTCGCCGAAGCGGACGTCGCGCGGTGGCATACCCCGGCTGCCGACGTCGACAGCTCGCACGCCGCCGCCTTAACGCCGATCCTTGCCGCTTATCGGGCCGGGCGGCGGCCGCCGTGCAGCGGGGATGACGGGCGGCAGGTGCTGGAGTTCATCGCCGCGCTCTACAAGTCCGCCGCCACCGGGCTCGGCGTGCGCCGCGGGGAGATCGGGCCGGGTGATCCCTTCTACCGCTCGATGGCGGGCGACCAGGCAGGAGGCCGCGGATGAGCGCGACGATCACGGTGACCCACCGGCACGGCGAGAGCGTGTCCGTCGAGGCGGGCGGCGTCCAGCTGATGTCCTATGTGTACAGGCCCGACCCGGTGGCCTTCGAGTCGCGCAAGCCCTACGCCCACCCGCTGCGGACCCTCGGCGGCCGGCACGTCAGCGGGTACCGGCCTGCCGACCACCGGTGGCACAAGGGGCTGCAGATGACGTCGAGTCACCTGTCCGGGCAGAATTTCTGGGGCGGCCACACCTACGTCCCCGGCGACTGGTACCAGGAACTTCCCGACCGCATCGGCTCCATGCGGCACGACGGGTTCGCCGCCTTCACCGTCGCACGCGATCGGCTGGCCTTCACCGAGGACCTCACCTGGGTCGCCAACGGCGGGGACGAGTGGGCGCGGGAGCGGCGGGACATCGTCGTCCACTCGGTCGAGCCGGACGACGGGTCCTGGGCGCTCGACTGGTCGATCGAACTGACCGACCTCCGGGACGTCCCGCTCGTGTTCGGCAGCCTGACCACCGCCGGGCGCGAGCTGGCCGGGTACACCGGCCTGCACTGGCGCGGGCCCCGGGACTTCGGGGGCGGACAGGTCCTGGGCCCCGGGGACCTCGAAGGCGAGGCGATGATGGGTGCCCAGGCGCCGTGGCTGGCGTTCGTCGGCGAGCACGACGATGTCGACGCGCGTTCGACGCTCGTCTTCGCCCACGCGCCCGAGAACGACAAGGCGATCCACGAGTCGCACTGGTTCGTCCGGGCCCAGGAAGCGCCCATGGTCGCCTTCTCGTGGGCGTTTTTCGACGAATTCGACCTGCCACCGGGCGAAAGCTTCGCCTACCGCTACCGGATCGTCGTCGCCGACGGGGCCTGGGACCGCGACCGGGTGGCCCGCTACCTCGACGGGCACGGCTGGTCATGACCGACTTTCCGCTTCCGGGTGGCATCGGCGTCTCGCACCTGCGCGCCTACGACTGGGCGGCCGAGGACGGCGTCTGCGGCGGCAGCCCGCACGTCCACCTCGCCTGCACCGAGGCCTATGTCGTCACCGGGGGTCATGGGGCCGTCCAGACGCTGAGCGCCGGCGGCTACGCGGAGACGCCGCTGGAGCCCGGCGTGATCGCGTGGTTCACGCCCGGGACCGTGCACCGGATGGTGCAGGGTGACGGCCTGCGCGTCACCGTCCTCATGCAGAACAGCGGGCTGCCGGAGGCCGGTGATGCCGTCTTCACGTTCCCGCCCGATGTGCTCGCCGACCCGGCCGCCTACGCCGAGGCCGCGGCGTTGCCGAAAACCGACGACGCCGCTCGGCAACGCCGTGACCTGGCCATTCGTGGGTATCTGCCGCTGCGGGACGCCCTGCGGGACGGCGATCCGGAACCGCTGCGGGCGTTCCACCGGGCGGCCGTCGCGCTCGTCGCGCCGAAGGTCGCAGAGTGGGTACCGCGCTGGCAGGCCGGGGCGTTGCGGGCCGCCGAACTGACCGGTGCCCATCTCAAGGCGCTCGCCGACGGCGACGGGAGCCATCTCGACCGGTCCGGCCTGCGGGTCACGACGCCGTCGAACCCGGACGGTTACGGCATGTGCGGACGCCGGGCCGAATACGACATCCCATGGGACCGATCCGACCAGGAAGGCTTGCAGTGATGAACCAGTCCAGCATCGGAGTGCTGCTCAACGGGGTGACGGGCCGGATGGGTTACCGGCAGCACCTGCTCCGGTCGGTCCTGGCGATCCGCGAGCAGGGTGGCGTCATCCTGCCGGACGGCAGCCGCGTGCAGCTCGAGCCGATCCTCGCCGGGCGCAACGCCGCGAAGCTCAAGGACCTCGCCGACCGCCACGGCCTGACCGCGTGGACCACCGACGCCGATTCCGCGCTTCAGGACGTCGACGTCTACTTCGACGCGCAGCTGACGTCGGCGCGCGAGCCGTCGGTGCGGGCGGCGATCGCCGCGGGGAAGCACGTCTACGCCGAGAAGCCCCTTGCCGAAAAACTGACATCGGCGCTGGAGCTGGCCGGGCTCGCGCGGGACGCCGGGATCTGCCACGGCGTCGTGCACGACAAGCTGTTCCTGCCCGGGCTACTCAAGCTGCGGCGGCTGGTCGACGGCGGGTTCTTCGGGCGGATCCTGTCGGTGCGCGGCGAGTTCGGCTACTGGGTCTTCGAGGGCGACTGGCAGGAGGCGCAGCGCCCGAGCTGGAACTACCGGGCCGAGGACGGCGGCGGGATCGTGCTCGACATGTTCTGCCACTGGAACTACGTGCTCGAGAACCTCTTCGGCCGGGTCGAGGCCGTGACCGCGAAAGCGACAACGCATATCCCGCGCCGCTGGGACGAGCAGGGCGAGGCGTACGCGGCGACGGCCGACGACGCCGCGTACGGCATCTTCGAACTGGAGTCGGGGGTCATCGCGCAGATCAACTCCTCCTGGTCGACGCGGGTTTTCCGCGACGAGCTGGTCGAGTTCCAGGTCGACGGCACCGAGGGGAGCGCGGTCGCCGGGCTGCGGCGGTGCCGCGTCCAGCACCGGTCGGCGACGCCGAAGCCCGTCTGGAACCCGGACCTGCCGGCGACCGAGCCCTTCCGCGACCAGTGGCAGGAAGTGCCGGACAACGCCGAGTTCGACAACGGCTTCAAGGCGCAGTGGGAGGAGTTCGTGCGGGACGTCGTCGCCGGGCGGCAGCACCGCTACGACTTCTTCTCGGCCGCCCGGGGGCTGCAGGTCGCCGAAGCCGGGCTGACGTCGTCGGCCGAGGGGCGGCGGGTGGAGCTGAAGCCCCTGGCGTGAGCCGAGCTGTCACACGCTCGGCTGGTGCCACGCCGATCGGCCGGCTGCGGGCGCGCGACGGCCGATGCGGTTTTCGCCGTGGTCGAATATCGGCGACGGCGGAAAACCGCAGGTCAGTCCTTGCCGTTGCCCCCGCCGGACGTGGCCGGGGTGATCAGCACGACGCGGTCGTCGCTGGAGACCGGGGTGCCGCCGTCCTTGTTGACCGTGCCCGCCACCGCCAGCTGCGGGTTGATCATGCTCATGCCGGCGAGCCGCCCGTACGTCACCGGCGGCTTGCCGGTCTTGCCGTCGAGACTGACCGTCGGCTTGCCGCTGATCGCGCCCTCCGGGGTCACCGGCAGGTTCTGCAGGTTGCCCGCCAGTGACGTGCCGATCGAGAGCGAGCCGTTGGCGTCCACGAAGTCGGCGCAGCCCGCGACGCCCGGCTTGTCCGGCCACGTCCACGCCGGCGTCGTCAGCGGCTGGCCGCCCTGGACCCGGTAGAGGGCGTCCTTGTCGGCGAGGTGGTCGGTGACCCAGACGCGCCCGCCGTCGGCCGACGCGCACACCCCGCCCGGCGAGTGCAGGCCGGTCGCCACCACGAGCGCGCCGTTCGGGTTGCCCGCCGCGGCCTTGCCGGAGGTGTCGATCCGCAGCAGCTTCCCGGCGAGGGAGTTCGGGTCGGCCGCCGCGCCCGGGTTGCCCGCGTCGCCGGTCGCGACCAGCAGCGCGCCCCGGTTGTCGGTGCCGATCGTGCCGCGGTTGCCGGACGCGCCCTTCGGGATGCCGGTGACGACCGGCTTGGGCGCCTGGCCCTTGGCGAAGCGCACGACACGGTTGTCGGTCGCGGTCGTGATGTAGGCGAAGACCAGCTGGTCCTCGACGTACGACGGCGACAGCGCGAGGCCGGTGAGGCCGCCGTCGCCAGCCGCCTGGACGTCGAGCTTCGCGAAGTCCGTCGCGTCCTTGCCGCCGGTGGCCAGCAGGACGCGGCCGCTTTTACGCTCGCCGGCCAGCGCGCTCGGCGCGGAGCCGTCACCGGGCAGGCCGGCCACCGCGGCGACGGTGTCCAGGCACGTCGCGATCACCGCCGGGTCGAAGTCCTTGCAGCCCTGCGGCGGCGGCACGGGGGCGGCCGACTGGCCGGGCCGCGCCTGCTTGCCGTCGCTCCCGGAGTCCGCGCCGGGCCCCTGGACCTCGGGTGGCGACTCGGGGCTCGGCATGGGGGCGGGGCTGAACGTCTGGCCCGCCGCGGTGTCGTCGAACCGCGCGCACCCGGCGGGCAGCAGGACGCCGCAGGCCAGGATCGCCAGCAGGGCCGAGCGGTAGCGGGTGCGCATGATCCCCCAGCCTAGGGGCCGGTGCGTGAACCATGAGTGAGTACTCCTCGATTACGTTGGGATCATGACGCTGACCGTGCTGGTGCCCGACGACGAGGGCCTGACCGTGCTCGCCGAGGTCCCGCGGGTCCTGCCCGTGCGCTACCAGTGGGGCGAACCGGTGCCGCCCGAGGCCGCGAAGGCCGAGGTGCTCATCCCCGGCAAGCACCCGCCGGGGGAGCAGCTGTGGCGCACGGTGCCGAACCTGAAGCTGATCCAGCTGCTGTCCGCCGGCGCCGAGGACTGGGTCGGCAAGGTGCCCGACGGCGTCCTGCTCTCGACCTGCCGGGGCGCGCACGGCGGGAGCACGGCCGAGTGGGTCGTCGCCGCGCTGCTGTCCATTTACCGGAAATTGGACATCTTCGCCGCGGCGCAGCGCGAAGGCCGCTGGGACCGGCAGACGGCGGACACGCTGCAGGGCAAACGCGTGCTCGTCATCGGCGCCGGCGACCTCGGACGGCACTTGCGGCGCCGGCTGGAGCCGTTCGACGCGCGGTGCACGATGGTCGGGATGACCGCGCGGGAGGGCGTGCATGGCGTGCGGGAGCTGCCCGGCCTGCTGGAGCTGCACGACGTCGTGGTGCTGATGGTGCCGCTGACGTCCCGGACCCGCGGGATGGTCGACGCGGAGTTCCTCGGGCGGATGCGCGACGGCGCGGTGCTGGTCAACGTCTCGCGCGGCGCCGTCGTGGACACGGACGCTTTGGTCGCGGAATTGACCACGGGCCGGTTGCGGGCCGCTCTCGACGTCACCGATCCCGAGCCGCCGCCGGCCGGGCACCCGCTGTGGACGGCGCCGGGGCTGCTGCTGACGCCCCACGTCGGCGGGGCGGTGCGCGGGGTGCGGGGGCGTTCGTACGCGGTCGCCGCGGCGGAGATCGCCCGGTACGCCGGTGGCGAGCTGCCGGACAACCTCGTCCACGGTGAATACTGAGCTCGCCAGGCCCGCGCGATTCCCCTAACCTGCGCGGGTGAGCAGTGGAGACGACTTTTCGCAGCAGCCCACCAGCCTCCTGTCGGGCGTCGAGGACGATCGGTCGGACGACACGCCGCGCCAGGGCGGGCTCGGCCTCGGCCTGCTGATCCTGCGGCTGGCGCTCGGCGTGACCATGGGCGCGCACGGGCTGCAGCACCTGTTCGGGTTGTTCGGCGGGCCGGGCATCGGCGGGTTCGCGCGGGTGCTGGAGACGTACGGCTACCACAAGCAGACGACGCTGCTGTCGTGGATCACCGGCATCACCGAGGTGGCCGGCGGGGTGCTGGTGATCGTCGGGCTGTTCACGCCGCTGGCCGCGGCCGGCCTGCTCGGGGTGGCGGCCAACGCGGTGTACGCGAAGTTCCACGGCGGGTTCTTCGAGGGCTCGGGACAGGGGTTCGAGTTCGAGCTGCTGCTGGCGGCTTCGGCGTTGAGCCTGCTGTTCACCGGGGCCGGGCCGATTTCGCTGGAGCGGAACACGCCGTGGCGGAAGCGGCCGTTGCCGCTGGGGCTGGTTTCACTGCTGCTGGCCGCCGCGGCGGCCGTGGTGGTCATCGTTTTGACGAGGTAGCGGCCCCTGGGGACAACTCGGCGGCCTCGGTCAGCCCTGTGGACAACTCGGCTCCGGCGGGCGGGAACTGTCGGTCGGCTTCGGTAACGTTGAAATCGGGGGTCCCCCGAGCGGCGGGGGTGTGCTGGACGTGGAAAAGGCCGCCCCGGCGAGCCGGGACGGCCTTCTCGGAAACCTCGAGAACGCCGCCCTGGCGGACCGGGACGGCCTTCTCGAAAAACTTACTTGTTCACGTCCCGGACCGCGCCCGTGTCCGCCGAGGTTGCCATCCGGGCGTACGCGCGCAGGGCCGCCGTCACCGGGCGCTGGCGGTCCTTCGGCTGCCACGGCCTCTCCGACGCCTCCATCTTCGCGCGGCGCTCGGCCAGGATCGCGTCGTCCACCAGGAGCTCCAGGCGGCGCTCGTGGATGTCCAGCAGGATCCGGTCGCCGTTCTCCACCAGGCCGATCAGGCCTCCCGCCGCGGCCTCGGGGGAGATGTGGCCCACCGAAATGCCCGAGGAGCCGCCCGAAAAGCGGCCGTCCGTGATCAGGGCGCACTTCTTGCCCAGGCCCGAGCCCTTCAGGAACGCCGTCGGGTGGAGCATTTCCTGCATGCCCGGGCCGCCCGCCGGGCCCTCGTAGCGGATCACCAGGACCTCGCCCGGCTGGATCTCCTTCTTCAGGATCGCCGACACCGCTTCCTCCTGGCTCTCCAGGACCCGGGCCGGGCCCTCGAAGTGCCACAGGTCCTCGTCGATGCCCGCGGCCTTGATCACCGCGCCGTTCTCCGCCAGGTTGCCGCGGAGGATCGCCAGGCCGCCGTCCTTCGTGTACGCGTGCTCGACGTCGCGGATGCAGCCCTCCGCGGCGTCGGTGTCCAGGGACGACCAGCGGTTCGACGTCGAGAACGCCTGCGTCGTGCGCACCCCGCCCGGCGCCGCGTGGAAAAGCTCCACGGCGGAAGCAGAGGGCGACGACGCCCGGATGTCCCACGCGGAAAGCCACGACTCGAGATCACGCGAGTGGACCGACCACACGTCCGTGTTGAGCAGGCCGCCGCGGTGGAGCTCGCCGAGGATCGCCGGGATTCCGCCCGCGCGGTGGACGTCCTCCATGTGGTAGTCGGAGTTCGGCGCCACCTTCGACAGGCACGGGACCCGGCGGCCGATCGCGTCGATGTCGGCGATCGTGAAGTCGACCTCGCCCTCCTGAGCGGCCGCGAGGATGTGCAGCACCGTGTTCGTCGAACCGCCCATGGCCATGTCCAGCGCCATCGCGTTCTCGAACGCCGCCTTCGACGCGATCGAGCGCGGCAGGACCGACTCGTCGTCGTTTTCGTACCAACGGCGGCACAGCTCGACGACCGTGCGCCCGGCCTCCTCGAACAGCGCCCGGCGCGCGGCGTGCGTCGCCAGCGTCGAGCCGTTGCCGGGAAGCGACAAACCGAGGGCTTCGGTCAGGCAGTTCATCGAGTTCGCGGTGAACATGCCGGAGCACGACCCGCACGTCGGACACGCCGAACGCTCGACGACGGCCAGCCCGTCCTCGTCGACCTCGGGGCTCGCCGACGCCGCGATCGCGGTGATCAGGTCGGTCGGGGCCTGCGCGACGCCGCCCACGACCACGGCCTTGCCGGCCTCCATCGGGCCGCCCGAGACGAAGACCACCGGGATGTTCAGGCGCATCGCCGCGTTGAGCATGCCCGGGGTGATCTTGTCGCAGTTGGAGATGCACACCAGCGCGTCGGCCTGGTGCGCGTTGACCATGTACTCCACCGAGTCGGCGATGATCTCGCGCGACGGCAGCGAGTAGAGCATGCCGGAGTGGCCCATCGCGATGCCGTCGTCGACGGCGATCGTGTGGAACTCGCGCGCGACGCCGCCCGCTTCCTTGACCGCCTCGGCGACGATCTCGCCGAGGTCCTTCAGGTGCACGTGGCCCGGCACGAACTGCGTGTAGGAGTTGGCGATCGCGACGATCGGCTTGCCGAAGTCGCTGTCGGTCATGCCCGTGGCGCGCCAGAGCGAGCGGGCGCCCGCCGCGTTGCGGCCGTGGGTGGTGGTCCGGGAACGGAGAGGCGGCACGGGAACTCCCAGGTCAAAGGGTGGCCGGCGAAACTGGTAGGACCAATTTACGCTGCCGGGTGAGGCTCGTCCGTTGAGGGTGGGGGCGGGGACCGGGTAACGGCCGCGCCCGGCCCGCCGCGAGGGTTACTCGGCCGACGGCGTCCCGGGCTTGATGTCCTCGTCCTGCAGCACCCCGCTCGGGTCCGCGACCAGGCCCTCGCTGACCAGCGACAGCACCGGCAGGTGCCGGGTCCGCACGGTCGGCAGCGGCACCTTCGTGTCGTCCTGCAGCACCGCCTGCACGCGCGCCCGCTTCGTGATCGCGAGCCCCTTCAGCGCCGACCACGGGATGTCGCGGTGGCCGAACACTGTGCGGACCGCCAGGCCCGAGCGCGTCGCGATCGTGCGGTGGCGGACCACGAACACCGCCAGCGCGATCGGGAAGATGTAGAGCCACTGCAGGTACGGGATCTCCCCGAGCGCGATCGGCGTCACGCAGATCGTCAGGAGGGCGATCGCCATGAAGGACGTGCGGGGGACGCGGAAGACGGCCTTCCGGCCTTCGTCCTGCTGTTTTTCGGCCACCCGGAAATGGTGCACCGCGCGCACCGCCGGCCCGGACCCGGGTCTCGCCGGTGTGACCCACGTCCACCATGCGGACACACCATCCCGCAGAGTTGACACCCGGAGGGCGTTCGGTCTAGCGTCATCGCCGTGACACCGCTGACCGGCCTCGTACTTCCCAAGCGCGTCGACGCTTAGGGAAGACTTTCCGCTGCGTCGACGCGCGAACCCTCGTGCGACCTTACGGTCGGCGAGGGTTTTTTGTTGCCCTAGGGAAGCAATTCCCCGCCCCACCGCACAAAACCGACCCGAACGAGTGACACCGAGACCCACGAGGCAGATCCGATGACCAGTGCGACGTCGCGCAGCGACGCGAAGCCCGGGCCGACGCCCGGAACGCCCGGAGCACGTCCGAAGCCGGCCCCACCGGCGGGAACGCCGGTGCGCGTCACCGGCGCCCAGTCCCTCGTGCGCTCGCTCGAGGCCGTCGGCGCCGAGGTGGTCTTCGGGATCCCGGGCGGCACCATCCTGCCCGCCTACGACCCGCTGCTGGACTCGACGAAGGTCCGGCACGTCCTGGTCCGCCACGAGCAGGGCGCCGGCCACGCCGCCACCGGCTACGCGCAGGCCACCGGCAAGGTCGGCGTCTGCATGGCCACCTCGGGCCCGGGCGCGACCAACCTGGTCACCCCGCTCGCCGACGCGAACATGGACTCGGTCCCGGTCGTGGCCATCACCGGGCAGCAGTCCCGCGCGCTGATCGGCACCGACGCCTTCCAGGAAGCCGACATCTGCGGCATCACCATGCCGATCACCAAGCACAACTTCCTCGTCACCGACCCCGCGGACATCCCGCGGACCATCGCCGAGGCGTTCCACCTGGCCGCGACCGGCCGCCCCGGCCCGGTCCTGGTGGACATCCCCAAGGACGTGCTGCAGGAGATGACCTCGTTCTCCTGGCCGACGGAGCTGCGGCTGCCGGGCTACCGCCCCACGCTGCGCCCGCACGGCAAGCAGGTCCGCGAAGCCGCGAAGCTGATCGCGAAGTCGCGGCGCCCGGTGCTCTACGTCGGCGGCGGCGTCATCAAGGCCGAAGCGCACGAGCAGCTCAAGCAGCTCGCCGAACTGACCAACATCCCGGTCGTCACCACGCTGATGGCGCGCGGCGCGTTCCCCGACTCGCACCCGCAGCACCTCGGCATGCCGGGCATGCACGGCTCGGTCGCCGCCGTCGCCGCCATGCAGCGCGCCGACCTGCTGATCGCGCTCGGTGCCCGGTTCGACGACCGGGTCACCGGCCAGCTGTCCTCGTTCGCGCCGGACGCCGCGATCGTGCACGCCGACATCGACCCGGCCGAGATCTCCAAGAACCGCAAGGCCGACGTCCCGATCGTGGGCGACTGCAAGGAGATCATCGGCGAGCTCATCACCGCCGTGAAGGCGGAGTTCGACCACAGCGGCCGGCCCGACCTGGCCGACTGGTGGACCCAGGCCGACGACTGGCGCAAGACCTACCCGGCCGGCTACGAGTGGCCCGACGACGGTTCGCTGTCGCCGCAGTACGTCATCGAGCGGATCGGCGAGCTCGTCGGCCCGGACGCCGTCTACGCCGCGGGTGTCGGCCAGCACCAGATGTGGGCCGCGCAGTTCGTCAAGTACGAGAACCCGCGCACCTGGATCAACTCCGGCGGCCTCGGCACCATGGGCTTCGCGGTGCCCGCCGCGATGGGCGCGCAGTTCGGCGTCCCGGACACGCAGGTGTGGGCGATCGACGGCGACGGCTGCTTCCAGATGACCAACCAGGAGCTGGCCACCTGCGCCATCGAGGGCGCGCCGATCAAGGTCGCCGTCATCAACAACGGCAACCTGGGCATGGTCCGGCAGTGGCAGAACCTCTTCTACTCGGAGCGGTACTCCAACACCGACCTCGGCACGCACAAGCACCGCATCCCGGACTTCGTCCTGCTGGCCGAGGCGCTGGGTTGCGCGGGCCTGCGCTGCGAGACGAAGGAAGACGTCGACGCCACCATCCGCCGCGCGATGGAAATCAACGACCGCCCCGTCGTGATCGACTTCGTCGTGGGGAAGGATGCCCAGGTGTGGCCGATGGTCGCGGCCGGCACCGGCAACGACGAGATCATGGCGGTCCGGGGCATCCGGCCGCTGTTCGACGACGACGAAGTTTCGGTCGAGACGACCGAGGCCGCCGCGGAAGCCGCCGGAGAGGGTGAGCGCTGAGATGAGCGTCCACACGCTGAGTGTCCTGGTCGAGAACAAGCCGGGTGTGCTCGCGCGCGTCTCGGGTCTGTTCTCCCGCCGCGGGTTCAACATCGAGTCCCTCGCCGTCGGGCCCACGGAAAACCCCGAGGTGTCCCGCATGACGATCGTGGTCGCCGTGGAAGAGCTACCGCTCGAACAGGTGACGAAGCAGCTCAACAAGCTGGTCAACGTGATCAAGATCGTCGAGCTGGAACAGTCGACCGCCGTGCAGCGCGAACTGCTGCTGGTCAAGGTGCGCGCCGACAACACCGTGCGCAGCCAGGTCCTCGAAACCGTCCAGCTCTTCCGGGCCAAGGTGGTGGACGTCTCTCCCGAGGCACTCACCGTCGAGGCCACCGGGACGTCCGACAAGATCGGTGCGTTGCTGCGGATGCTGGAGCCGTATGGCATCCGCGAACTCGTGCAGTCCGGCATGGTCGCGGTGGGTCGCGGCGCCCGTTCGATCACCGCCACATCACCGCGATAAAGAAGTAAGTCAGGAAAGGAAGCAGTACCCCCATGGCAGTGGAAATCTTCTACGACGACGACGCCGACCTCTCGATCATCCAGGGGCGCAAGGTCGCTGTCATCGGCTACGGCAGCCAGGGCCACGCCCACTCGCTGAGCCTGCGCGACTCCGGCGTCGACGTCCGCATCGGCCTGCCCGAGGGGTCCAAGTCGCGGGCGAAGGCCGAGGAGCAGGGCCTGCGCGTGCTCACCCCGGCCGAGGCGTCGGCCGAAGCCGACCTGATCATGATCCTGGCGCCGGACACCAAGCAGCGCTTCATCTACGAGCAGGACATCGCCCCCAACCTCAAGGACGGCGACGCCCTCTTCTTCGGGCACGGCTTCAACATCCGCTACGACCTGATCAAGCCGCCGTCGAACGTCGACGTCGCGATGGTCGCCCCGAAGGGCCCGGGCCACCTGGTCCGCCGCCAGTTCGTCGACGGCAAGGGCGTCCCGGCGCTCATCGCCGTGGAGCAGGACGCCTCCGGCAACGCCCAGGCGCTCGCGCTGTCCTACGCGGCCGCCATCGGTGGCGCCCGCGCGGGTGTCATCAAGACGACGTTCACCGAGGAGACCGAGACCGACCTCTTCGGCGAGCAGGCCGTGCTCTGCGGTGGCGCGTCCGCGCTGGTGCAGACCGGCTTCGAGGTGCTCACCGAGGCCGGCTACGCCCCGGAGATCGCCTACTTCGAGGTGCTGCACGAGCTGAAGCTGATCGTCGACCTCATGTACGAGGGCGGCATCGCGCGCCAGCGCTACTCGATCTCCGACACCGCCGAGTACGGCGACCTGACCCGCGGCCCGCGCGTCATCTCGCCGGCGGTCAAGGAAGAGATGAAGAAGATCCTCGGCGAGATCCAGGACGGCACGTTCGCGCGTGAGTGGGTCGCCGAGGACGAGGCCGGCCGGCCGAACTTCACCAAGCTCGAGGAGCAGGGCAACCAGCACCCGATCGAGGCGACCGGCAAGAAGCTGCGCGACCTGATGTCGTGGGTGGACCGGCCGATCACCGAGACCGCCTGACGTTTCCGCCGACGCCGAAGGGGACGCTCGCTGCCGGGCGTCCCCTTCAGTGTCTCGTTACGCTGGCCGCATGACCGATGACAAGGAGCACATCCGGCACCACCTCGACCTGTCACGGGCCGAGTGGATCCGGGGTGAACCTGCGGGCGTCACCCTCGAAGAGGTCGTCGAGTACGCCTTCGTGCCGCACACCGACGGCGTCACCTACGTCGCGATGCGGAAGTCGACGGATCCGGACGGCGTGGTCCTGGTCTTCACCCCGTCGGAATGGGACGCGTTCCTCAAAGGCGTCGACGACGGCGAGTTCGACCTGCCCTAGGAGAGTTTCGCGGCCAGCTCGGGGATCCGGCCGAGGTCCCCGGCGATGCCGAGGTGGTCGCCGTAGTCGCGGGATTCGACGACCAGGCCGTCGCGAACCCGCATGGCGAAGATGTTCGCGATGCGGACCGGTTTCCCGCCGTAGCTGCCCTGGTAGGCGAACTCGCCGATCAGCACTTCGGGATCGGTGCCCTGGTAGGTCACCAGGTCCGCGACCGAGAACCGCGGGTCGAGCGCCTTGCCCGCCGCGAAGTGCGCCCGCAGCTCGTCGCGGGTGCGCAAAACCCCGGAACCCGGCTGGAACGGGTGCGTGACGTGCGTTTCCTCGGCGTACAGCTCCGGCAGCTCGTCCCAGCGGCCGCCGGCGACGCCGTGCACGAGCCGCTCGAACACCGTGCCCGAGCTTTCCGGCGTGACCGGGGACAGTTCCCGCGGCGGCGCCTGCTCATACGCCTTCACCAGCTGGTCGACGCCGTCGCGGATGACCGCGAGCCGCAGGTAGTCGTGGTAGTCGCGGGAGTGGACGATCAGGCCGTCGCGCACGCGCAGCACCTGGATGTTGGCCGTCGGGATGGTCCGCCCCGTCTCGACGGATTCGGCGTCGTAGTCGTATTCGGCGACGATCACCTCGGGGTCGGTGGTCTCGTGCACGACGATGTTCTTGCGCTTGAGCCGCAGGGTGCCGGCGAGGGCGCCGGTGAACCGTTCGTGGATCGCCGCGCGGCCGGTGGTGCGGGTGGGCCGCGGCACGGCCTGCGGGTGTTCGACGACGGCGTCTTCGGCGTAGAGCGCGGAAAGGTCTTCCCATCGCCCTTCGCCGATGCCGTCGGACAGCGCGGCGAAGACCTCGCGGGGTGTGGTCACGAATCCTCCCAGTGGGCAAAACGGAGTCAGTAGTCCGTCTACGACGATACGGACTACTGACTCCGGTTGTCTACCGGAGCAGGTCGCGCGCGGCCGGCTGCCCGCACACCTCCGCCCACGTCTCGGGGGTGCTGCCGAAGATCGCGTCCCGCGCGCCGGGGTCGGCCCCGCTCTCGACGAGCACGCGGATGACGTCGAGGTGACCGGACTGGGCGGCCAGGTGCAGGGCCGTGACCCCCTCGCCGTGGTTCGGGCCGCCGAACGTACCGGGGAAGTTCACGTCGGCGCCGAGCTCGAGGAGCGTCCGGACGGCGGCGAGCTTGCCCGACGCCGCCGCCCAGGCCAGCGCCGTGCCGCGGTAGACGTCGGCGTTCACGTCGGCGCCCCGCGCGACGAGCGTCCTGAGTGCGTCGGCGCGGTCGTTGCGGGCCGCCCAGGACAGCGCTTCGTTCCGGACTTCGACGGGGTCGTCGGCCGGCTGCCAGGCCGGGAAACCGCTGTGGGGACGGTAAAAGCCCCGGTGTTCGCCGCCGCGGCCGGACGTCAGGACGTCGTCGACGGCGTCGACGTCGCCCAGCCCGGCCGCGACCCGCAGGTTGCCCGGCGCGTGGCTGTGCTCCGCCAGTTTCTCCGCGGCCGCGCGGTGGCCCCAGAACAGGGCGACGACGAGGGGAGTGCCGCCGTCGCCGCGAGCGGAGACGTCGACGGGCGCGCCGTGCTGCAGGAGCAGGTCGAGCAGGAGTGGCAGATTGCTGTAGGCGGCCTGGTGCAGGGGTGTCCAGCCGTGGACGTTCCCGCGCGCCGGGTCGGCGCCGTGGTCGAGCAGGATCCGGCTGAGCCGCTCGTCGTGCGTGGCGCCGGCCATGCCGAGCAGGTCGTTCCCGTTGGTGCCGCGCGCATCGACGAGCCCGGGGAATTCGTCCAGGAGCGTTTCGAGCCGGTCGGGATCCCGGTCCTCGATCGCCCGGTAGGCACGAGCGAACGGCTCACCACTGTCCACAAGAGACCTGACGTGCTCGCGGAGTGCTTTCCAGGAACCGAAACCGTGCTCGTGGGCGACGACCGCGCGGGCGCCGTCCCGGGTGAGCGGCCGGCTCCACCGGTCGAACGGCTCCTTCGCGCCGGGCGTGTCGTCTTCGGCCGAGGCGAGCAGGCCGAGGGCGCGTTCGGCGTAGTACTCGACGTCCTGGTGGTACGGGTGCTGCAGGTGTTCGCCGTGTTCGGTGACGCGCCGGACGTAGGCCCGGAGTTTCGGCCAGCTCGGGAAGCCGTGGTCGCGGGCGATCCGGAACTGCGCTTCGGCGAGTTTGACGCCCTCGGCGCGCGCCAGTTCCTTCGCGCGCTTGCGCAACTGGTCCAGGCTGGGTTTGGCGGGCAGCGTGCCCATGGTGCCTCCTTCCCTCGTCGCCCGTGGTCCGCCGGCACCGGGCAGGAAAGAAGGTGCGGAGCTGGTGGTGCGGTGAAGCGAGGGTGGGCTCGGCCCTTTCCGCGGACGGGACGCGGCCCCGGCCGCGCCCCGCCAGCGTACCCCGGTGTGATGGGAGGGTCGACACGCGTGATTGGAGGGTCGACACGGCGGAGCTCGGGCTTGTTGGGTGTGTCGTCTCTCGGATCACGCGTGTCGACCTCCTGATCACGCGTGTCGACCCTTCGTTCACGGGAGGAGGTCGGCCAGCCTGCGGTAGGACTTCTCCGTGCGGGCCAGGACCTGGACGCAGACGTGGTCGGCGCCGGCGTCGAGGTGGGCCCGGATCCGGTCCGCGATCGCCTGTTCGCCGGTCGCGACGATGGCGTCGACCAGCCGGTCGCTGCCGCCGTCGGCGAGGTCGTCGTCGGTGAAGCCGAGCCGGCGCAGGTTCTCCTGGTGGTGCGGGGCCTGCCCGACGTACAGACCGACGTGCTCGCGGGCGGCGTCCGGTGCGGCGTCCAGGACCACCGCCTGTTCGACGGCGAGGTACTTGCCCGGCCCGAGCCGTTCGCGCGCCATCGCGGTGTGCTCCGGCGGGACGAAGTACGGGTGGGCGCCGTCGGCGCGTTCGGCCGCCAGGTCCAGCAGTTTCGGGCCCAGCGCCGCGAGCACCCGGCGCGGCCGCGGCGACGGCTGCGGCAGGCCCGGCAGCTCGGCCGCGTCCATCCCGTCGAGGTACTCGCGCAACGCCGTCAGCGGCCGTGCGCCGGGCCGGTGCCCGCCCAGGCCGGCGACGAACCGGCCCGGGTACGCCTCACCCAAGGCCCGGATGGCGCCTTCCGCGGCGAGCGGGGAGCGCTGGTCGAACCGCGCCACCCCGGTGGCGACGGTCAGCTTCTTCGTCGCCGCGAGCAGCAGTGCCGCCTGCGTGAACGCCTCCCGGCCGGCGTACTCGCCGAACCAGATCGCGGCGAAGCCGAGTTCTTCCACCTCGGCGGCCGTTTCGCGGAGCGCGCCGACCGGGGCGCCGTCGAAGAACCGCCAGATCCCGACGCTCATCGGGTCACCGCCACAGCCAGGTCGAGCAGGATCTCCACAGTGGACTCGAACGAGGGCGCGGCCGGCGTGAGCAGCACGTGGTCGGCGCCCGCGTCGAGGAGTTCGCCGAGGCGTTTCGCGATGGTTGTCGCGTCGCCCCAGAGCACGAGGTCGTCGACGAACCGGTCGCTCGGCCCGGCGATGTCGGCTTCCGTGTAGCCGAGCCGTTTCCAGCCCGCGAGGTAGACGGTGACGGAGTACTCGCGCGACTGCGCCACCCGGTGCCGGACGCTTTCGCGAGCGTCCTCGCGCGTGCCGAGCAGGACGGTCTGCTGCGGGATCAGCAGCTTGTCCGGCCCGAGGATCTCGCGGGCGTACGGCGTGTGCGAGACCGGCTGGGCGAACGGGTGCGCGCCGTCCGCGTGGTCGCGGACGAGCTCCAGCATCTTCGGCCCGACTGCGGCCAGTACGCGCGGAAACGCCACGGGAGAAGGATTTTCGGCCGCTGTTGCGTCCATTTCGGACAGATAAGCCCGCATCCGGTTGAGCGGGCGGTACTCCTCGCCGAGCTTCGCGGCCTGGAACGCGTGCCCGGCGCCGATGCCGAGCACGAACCGGCCCGGGTGGGCTTGGGCGAGCGTCGCGCCGCCCTTCTGCGCGGTCGTCCCGCGCCGGGCCCACAGGTTCGCGATGCCGGCGCCGAGCACGACGTCCGGCACGGTGGCCAGGAGGTCGCCGAAGCAGGCGAACACCTCCCGCGTGCCGGGTCCTTCGCCGCTCCAGACCGAGCGGTAGCCGGCCTCCGCCAGCCGCTGCGTCGCCGCGCGCTCGACGTCCGGTGGCGGGGCCATGGGCGCACTGGGCAGCCAGGCGCCGACCGCGCCGAGCCGCGCCCGCGTGTCTTCGATCAAAGTCATCCTCGAGTTCCCTCCAGTAAGCTGAGGCAGCCTCCGGTTAATATACGGAGGCGGCCTCCGATTGGCTACCCGGTAGGGTCGGGAGTGCGATGACCGACGTCAAACCGATGCGCGCGGACGCCCGCCGCAACTACGAGCGCCTCCTCGAAGAGGCCAAGCGCGCCTTCGCCGAGCACGGCGTCGAGGCGTCCCTGGAGGACATCGCGCGCCGCGCCGGGGTCGGCATCGGCACCCTCTACCGGCACTTCCCGACCCGGGACGCGCTGCTCGAGACGCTGCTGCGCGCCCGGTTCGACGCGCACGCCGAGCGGGCCCGCGAACTGCTCGCCCACCCGGAGCCGCTGACCGCGCTGCAGAGCTGGCTCGCCGGCCTCGGTGACGCCACCGGCACCTTCCGCGGCCTGGTCGAGCTCACCGCGGACGCGCTGAACGACGAATCCTCCCGGTTGTACGAGTCGTGCCACCGCATGCGCGAGGTCGGTTCCCAACTGGTGGAACGCGCGAAGCGCGCGGGCCAACTGCGCGAGGACGTCACCGCGGAGGAGCTGCTTCTGTTGCTGCACGCCGCATCCTGGGCGGGTGGGCACCTGCCCGGCGAGGGGGGCATGCAACGCCTGCTGGCTCTTGTTTTCGAGGGATTACGGGCGAGTTAACGCCGGGGGACGCCAAGGGGCGCCACCGCGCGTTAAACTCCGGCTCGACCGGGGCACAACGACGTGCTTTGACCGTTTGTCGACACAGAGCGTCCTGGAAGTGACCAGATAGTGGGAGCCGCATCGTGAGCAAGCCCAATAAGCCCGTCGTCCTCATCGCGGAGAAGCTCGCCCCCTCCGTGCTGAGCGTCTTCGGTGACGAGGTGGAGGTCCGGCACGTCGACGGCACGGACCGGTCCGCGCTGCTCGAGGCGGTGAAGAGCGCCGACGCGCTCCTGGTCCGCTCCGCCACCCAGGTGAACGCCGAGGTCTTCGCGGCCACCACGCAGCTCAAGGTCGTCGCCCGCGCCGGGGTCGGCCTCGACAACGTCGAGGTGCCCGCCGCGACCGAGCGCGGTGTCCTGGTCGTCAACGCGCCGACGTCGAACATCGTCTCCGCCGCCGAGCACGCCGTCGCCCTGCTGCTGTCGGTCGCGCGCCGCGTTCCGGCCGCCGACCAGAGCCTGCGCGGCGGCGAGTGGAAGCGCAGCTCGTTCTCCGGCGTCGAGCTGCAGGGCAAGACCATCGGCGTGGTCGGTCTCGGCAAGATCGGCCAGCTGTTCGCCCAGCGCCTCGCCGCCTTCGACACGAAGCTCATCGCCTACGACCCCTACGTCTCGGCCGCCCGCGCCGCGCAGCTGGGCATCGAGCTCGTCACCCTCGACGAGCTGCTGAGCCGCGCCGACGCCATCTCCATCCACCTGCCGAAGACGCCGGAGACCAAGGGCCTCATCGACGCCGAGGCGCTGAAGAAGACCAAGCCGGGCGTCATCATCGTCAACGCCGCCCGCGGCGGGCTGATCGTCGAGCAGGACCTGGCCGACGCGCTGCGCTCGGGCCACGTCGGCGGCGCCGGCGTCGACGTCTTCGTCACCGAGCCGACCACCTCCAGCCCGCTGTTCGAGCTGGAGAACGTCGTCGTGACGCCGCACCTGGGCGCCTCCACGGCCGAGGCGCAGGACCGCGCGGGCACCGACGTCGCGAGGTCGGTGCTGCTGGCCCTGCGCGGCGACTTCGTGCCGGACGCGGTGAACGTCACCGGCGGCGGCGCGGTCGGCGAGCACGTCCGCCCGTACCTGTCACTGGTCCAGAAGCTCGGCCAGCTCCTGACGGCGCTCAACCCGACGTCGCCGACGACGGTGACCGTCCAGGTCAAGGGCGAGATCTCCAGCGAGGACACCGGCGTGCTGCAGCTCGCGGCGCTGCGCGGGGTGTTCACCGGCGTGGTCGAGGACCAGGTCACCTTCGTCAACGCGCCGCAGCTGGCGGAGAAGCTGGGCGTGCAGGTCGAGCTGGAGACCGAGCCGGAGAGCCCCAAGTTCCGCAGCCTGGTCACGGTGCGCGCGGTGCACGCGGACGGCTCGGTGCTGACCGTGTCGGGTTCGGTCACCGGCCTCGACGAGGTCGAGAAGCTGGTCGAGGTCAACGGCCGCGGCTTCGACCTGCGCGCCGAGGGCACCGTCCTGCTGGTCGAGTACCCGGACCGCCCGGGCGTGATGGGCCGGGTCGGCACGCTCCTCGGCGAGGCGGGCATCAACATCGAGGCCGCCCAGATCAGCCAGACCACGGACGGCTCGGACGCGGTGATGCTGCTGCGCGTCGACCGCCACATCGACGCGCACCTGCTGGAGCCGATCGGAGCCTCGGTCGGGGCGCACACGATCCGCGCCGTCGACTTCAACTGACGTAACCCTTTCGAAGGCCCCCTGCCACCCGGTAGGGGGCCTTCGAGCGCAATCACAACTACATAACGGAGTCCTTTGCCTACGTAAGTAGGTGTTTTGGGGCATTAGGTTCTCTGCGCGAGGTCGAACCACGCGTCGTCGAGGGCACGGCGCTGTGCCGCGCTTCACCGTCGGGGGTGTCCGGAGCGGCAGGCAGGTTCGGGTCCAGACCTCGAGTAAGGGGCCGACTCATGAGCAGATCCCGCCTCCCCGCGCGCGCCACGACGGCGGCCTTCGCCGTCGTTCTGGCGGCCGCGCTCGGGGCGCCGGTCGCGAGCGCAGCCGATGTGCCGCTCGCCGACGGCGTCGCACCCGCCAAGATCGACGACGCGAAGCTGCAGGGCAAGCTTTCGCCGCGCCTGGGGGCCGCGCAGGGCCGGGTCACCGCGTTCGTCGAACTGGCCAAGAAGCCGGCCGTCGACGCGTTCGCCGCCGCGCAGCCGCAGGGCAAGGAACAGGCCAAGCGGGCCGCCAAGGCCGCCAAGGCCGACACCGCCGCCGCGGTGGACTCCGTCGTCGGGCAGCTGCGCGCGGCCGACGCCAAGCCGCAGGTCGTCACGCAGACCGCCAACGCCGTTCCCGGTGTGGTCGTCACCGCCGACGCCGCGAAGCTGCGCGAGGTCGCGAAGCGGGCCGACGTCGTCGCCGTGCGCACGGTCGTCCCGAAGACCCGCACCAACGCCAGCGCCGAGCAGCTGACCAACACCCTCACCGCCTGGCAGCAGACCGGCAAGTTCGGCGACGGCATCCGCGTCGGCGTCATCGACGACGGCATCGACTACACCCACGCCGACTTCGGCGGCCCCGGCACACAGGCCGCCTACAAGAGCGTCGACTCGACCAAGCCGACCCCGCTCTTCCCGAGCGCCAAGGTCGTCGGCGGCACCGACCTCGTCGGCGACGACTACGACGCCGCGACGGCCGGCAAGACCACCCCGAAGCCGGACCCCAACCCGCTCGCCTGCGGTGAGCACGGCACGCACGTCGCCGGCACCATCGGCGGCTTCGGCGTCACCGCCGACGGCAAGACCTTCAAGGGCGACTACAAGAAGCTCGACGCCAAGAAGGTCGACGCGATGCAGATCGGCCCGGGCACCGCGCCGAAGTCGCTGCTCTACGCGATCAAGGTGTTCGGCTGCACCGGCTCGACGAACGTCACCTCGCAGGCCCTGGACTGGGCGCTCGACCCGGACGGCGACGGCGACTTCACCGACCACCTCGACATCGTCAACCTCTCGCTCGGCTCCGACTTCGGCGCGCCGGACGACCCGGACTCGCTGTTCGTGCGCAAGCTCGCCGCGAACAACGTGCTCCCGGTCATCTCCGCGGGCAACGGCGGCGACATCAACGACGTCGCCGGCTCCCCGGGCAACACCCCCGAGGCGCTCACCGTCGCCAGCACGCGCGACGCGGGCATCCTGCGCGACGCCGCCGAGGTCAAGGCCCCGGCGACCGCCGCGGGCCAGAAGACCGGCCAGTACAGCCAGAACTACACCGGCTACGACACCCTCGACCTGACCGCGCCGGTCGTCGCCCTGTCGGCGGCGAACGCGGCGGGCTGTGCGCCGTACTCCGCCGAGGACAAGGCGAAGGCCGCCGGCAAGTTCGTCTTCCTGGAGTGGGACGACAACGACTCGACCCGCGCCTGCGGCTCGGCCGCACGCGCCGGCAACGCGCAGGCCGCCGGGGCGAAGGGCGCGCTTCTTTCGTCCACTTTGGAGCACTTCAGCGCGGGTATCGCGGGCAACGCGGCCGTCCCGATGTTCCAGTTCACCGGCTCCGCCACGAAGACGCTGCGCGCGGCGCTGACCGCGGGCACGCTGCAGGTCCGGCTCTACGGCACCGGCCGTGCCTCGATCCAGACCTACGACAAGAAGATCGTCGACACGCCGAGCTCGTTCACCTCGCGTGGCACCCGCGGCCCGGCCCTCAAGCCGGACGTCGCCGCCCCCGGTGACACGATCACCTCGGCCTTCCGCGGCAGCGGCAACGGCCGCACCGTGCTGAGCGGCACGTCGATGGCCGCCCCGCACACCGCGGGCATCACCGCGCTGATCCGCCAGTCGCACCCCGACTGGTCGGTCGAGGAGGTCAAGGCCTCGGTCATTGACACCGCCGGCCACGACGTCTCCGACGGCGCGGGCCACACCTACGCGCCGCAGCGCGTCGGCAGCGGCCGGATCGACGCGAAGGCGGCGCTGGACAACCAGGTGCTCGCCTACGTCGTCGACGACCCGGGCGCGGTCAGCGTCAGCTTCGGCACGGTCGAGGCGGCCGGTCCGGTGACGCTGTCGAAGACGATCAAGCTGGTCAACAAGGGCGTCACGCCCGCCGAGTACTCGGTCGCCTACCAGGCGGTCACCGCGCTGCCGGGTGTCGAGTACACAGTGGACAAGCCGACGGTGAAGCTGACCCCGCGCGGCACCGCCAAGGTCAAGGTGACGCTGAAGATCACCGACGCCAAGGCGCTGCGCAAGGTCATGGACCCGACCATGCAGGCCACCCAGGCCGGCCTGGCCCGCCAGTTCGTCGCGGACGCCTCCGGGCGCGTCGCCTTCACCCCGGTCAGCGGGGCCAAGGTGCCGCTGCGGGTGTCGGTCTACGCCGCGCCGAAGCCGGTGTCGACGATTTCGACGCCGCCGTCGGTGAAGTTCGCGCCGGACGCCACCCAGGCCGTGCTGAACCTGACCGGCAAGGGTGTCGACCAGGGCACCGGCGCGCAGCGGTACCGCTCGCTGATCAGCGTGCTCGAGCTGCAGGCGGAGTCCCCGCAGCTGCCCGAGTGCGACGCGGACGTGGTCACCGACTGCACGCTGAACAAGACGGCCAAGGGCGGCGACCTCCGCTACATCGGCGCGGCTTCCACCGCTCCGCTGGCGAAGGCCCAGGGCGAGCCGGAGAACGCGATCCTCGCGTTCGGCCTGTCCACCTGGGGTGACTGGGCGAACATCGGCAGCAACACCTCGCCGTTCGTCGACATCGACACGACCGGGGACGGGCAGCCGGACTTCGAGACCTACGTGACCAAGGCGACCTCGACCGACGTCCTCCTGGCCACCACGGTCGCGCTGACCCCGGGCTTCCCGACCGTGGACGTCCAGGCGGTCAACGGCCAGCTCGGCGACGTCGACACCAACGTGTTCGACACGAACGTGCTCACGCTGCCGGTTTCGCTGGCCGCGCTGGGCATCGACGCGAACGCCGAGTCCCACCGCATCTCCTACACGGTGGGCGTGAGCGGTTTCTACGTCGCGCCGGGCACGACGAACGGGCTGATCGACTACGTCGGCACGCCGCTTTCGTTCGACGCGCTCGCGCCGGGCTACGCGGTGCAGGGCGGCGGCGACGCCGCCTTGGGCTACGTCGCGAAGCCGGGCACGGCGCTGGTCGTCACCCGCAACGCGGCCTCGGCCGCGGCCGACAACGCGCTCGGCCTGCTCGCCATCGAGCACCACAACGCCGCGGGCAACCGGGCGAACGTGGTCAAGGTGGACGCGACGCAGGGCGCCCGGCCGGGGAACGAGCGTCAGCCGATCGGGGCTGGTCGCGGCTAGTCCGCGGCAAGATCGATTCGTGCAGGACCAGGGGCGTCTCCGGCGGATTTCCGCCGGGGGCGCCCCGCTGGCGTTCACCCGATTGGGTGTCTCACCCCGTGGGAGGATGCGGCATAAGGGTGGTGCGGCTACGGCGGTTTGTCTACGGCCGGTAACCTTCCGGCTGCTGGCGTTTTGTTGCGGTGGGCCATCGGTGCGGCCGGTGGTCCGGTCGACGGAGGTGTGTGGATGCGGCTCGCGGTGATCCCAGGAGACGGGATCGGGCCCGAGGTGGTCTCCGAGGCGCTGAAGGTGCTCGGCGAGGTAGTACCGACGGCGGAGATCACGAACTACGACCTCGGCGCCGCCCGATGGCACTCGACCGGCGAGCTGCTCCCGGAGTCGGTCCTCGGCGAGCTCCGCCAGCACGACGCGATCCTGCTGGGCGCGGTCGGCGACCCGACGGTGCCGAGCGGCATCCTCGAGCGCGGCCTGCTGCTGCGCCTGCGGTTCGAGATGGACCACCACGTCAACCTGCGCCCGGCGCGGCTGTACCCGGGTGTCCGGGGACCGCTGGCCGACGCGGGCGACGTCGACATGGTCGTCGTGCGCGAAGGCACCGAAGGCCCGTACGCGGGCACGGGTGGCCTGATCCGCAAGGACACCGAGCACGAGATCGCGACCGAGGTCAGCGTCAACACGGCGTTCGGGGTCCGGCGCGTGGTCGCGGACGCGTTCAACCGCGCCGAGGCCCGCCCGCGCAAGCACCTGACGCTGGTGCACAAGACCAACGTGCTCTCGTTCGCCGGCTCGCTGTGGTCGCGGATCGTGGAAGAGGTTTCGCTGGAGCACCCGGAGGTGACGGTCGCGTACTCCCATGTGGACGCGGCGACCATCCACCTGGTGACGGACCCGTCGCGGTTCGACGTGATCGTGACGGACAACCTGTTCGGCGACATCATCACCGACCTCGCGGCCGCGGTGACCGGCGGCATCGGCCTGGCGGCCAGCGGCAACCTGGACATGACCCGCCGCAACCCGAGCATGTTCGAGCCGGTCCACGGTTCGGCCCCGGACATCGCGGGCCAGGGCCTGGCCGACCCGACGGCGGCGGTGCTGTCGGTGGCGCTCCTGCTGGACCACCTGGGCCAGAAGGAAGCGGCCCGGCGGATCGAGGCATCGGTGGCGTTCGACCTGGCGACGCGCGACCAGTCTTCGCCGGGAGCGACCCAGGCGATCGGGGACCGGCTCGCGGCTCTGGTGTCTTCGAACGTGCGTACTGCTTGATCTTCTTCGGGAAAGCCCCGTGCCCGGTGGTGGGTGCGGGGCTTTTTCGTGCCCGTTCGGGGGGCCGCCGGAGGTCGCGAATGACTCATTCGAGACCTCGCACGTCCCGAATGAGTCATTCGCGGCACCACGGGCCCCGCCGGCGCCGCTCGCAACCCGCGAGCGGACCCCACCCTCTCCGGCGGGGCTCCGGCAAAGCCGGACTTGCACCCCGCCCAGGCCTGCCCCGGCACCCCGATCCGAAGCCAGCACCGGCCGTAGTGACAATTGCGGCTTCGGGGTGGTGGGCACCGAGCCGCTCGCCGGACGATCCGCCCAAGCCGGCGGGCAACAAACACCGGCGCGGTTCCCGAATGGTGGGAGCTCGCCCCAGCCTGTGGACTTTCGCGGAACCCCTGTGGCATGATGCGACCGTGACCAGCTTCGCGATCATTATCGACGAGCGCGCCGGACGATAGCTCCACAAGAGCTCCCGGCGCGCAACCTCTCGCACCCATGCGGGAGGTTTTTTTGTTGCCTTGAAACGCCAGGAAGACGCCAGAAACCGCGAGGAGAAGACCGTGACCCGCAAGGAGCCCGCCGATACCCCGCTCGGCGACGCCTTCCACCTCTACGACACCACCCTGCGCGACGGTGCGCAGCGGGAGGGCATCTCCTACTCCGCCCAGGACAAGCTCGCCGTCGCGCGGTTGCTGGACGAGCTGGGGGTCGGGTTCATCGAAGGCGGCTGGCCCGGGGCGCTCCCCAAGGACACCGAATTCTTCGCCCGCGCCGCGAAAGGCGAGCTGAAGCTGAAGCACGCCGCGCTCGTCGCGTTCGGCGCCACGCGCAAGGCCGGCCTCACCGCCGACGCCGATCCGCAGGTCCAGGCCCTTCTCGACAGCGAAGCGCCCGTCGTCACCCTGGTCGCCAAGTCCGATCTCCGGCACATCGAACGCGCCCTCCGCGTCGACGTCGACGAAGCCTGTGCGATGGTGCGGGACACCGTCGAATTCCTCACCCGCGAAGGACGGCGCGTCTTCCTCGACGCCGAGCACTTCTTCGACGGCTACGCGTATTCCCCCGAGACCTCGCTCCGCATCCTGGACGCCGCCGCGCACGCCGGCGCCGACGTTCTCGTGCTCTGCGACACCAACGGCGGCCAGCTCCCGCTCGGCCTCGCCCAGGCGGTCGAGGAGATCAAGGAAAAGACCGGATTCCGGCTCGGGATCCACTGTCAGGACGACACTTCCTGCGCCGTGGCGAACTCCGTCGCCGCGGTGCAGGCCGGCGTGACGCACGTCCAGTGCACCGCCAATGGTTACGGGGAACGGGCCGGCAACGCCGACCTCTTCGCCGTGACCGGGAACCTCGTGACCAAGCTCGGCATGGACGTCCTCCCGACCGGAGGAGCGGCCGAGCTGACCCGGGTCTCCCATGCCCTTGCCGAAATCGCGAACATCGCCCCCTACACCCACCAGGCTTACGTAGGGGCGTCGGCCTTCGCCCACAAGGCGGGACTGCACGCGAGCGCGATCAAGGTGGATCCGTTGCTGTACAACCACATCGATCCGTCTTCCGTCGGCAACGACATGCGGGTGCTGGTCACCGAGATGGCCGGCAGGGCCAGCCTCGAGCTCAAGGGACGTGAGCTCGGGGTCGACCTTGCCGGCCGGCCCGAAGCGCTCACCAGCGCCATCACCAAGGTCAAGCGGCTCGAAGCCGAAGGCTGGTCCTTCGAGGCCGCCGACGCCTCCCTGGAACTCCTGCTGCGCCAGGAAGCCGACGTCCCGGTGGAAGCGCCGTTCCAGCTCGAGTCCTACCGCGTGGTGCTCGACCACCGCCCGGACGGCGAGGTCATGGCCGAGGCCACGGTCAAGGTGCACGTCGGAGGCGAGCGCGTGATCGCCACCGCCGAGGGCATCGGGCCGGTGCACGCCCTCGACGCCGCCCTCCGGAAGGCGCTGAGCCCGCACCTGTCCTGGTTGGACAGTGTGGAGCTGGCCGACTACAAGGTGCGCATCCTCCAGGGCCACCCCGGCACCGACGCGGTGACGCGCGTGCTGGTCGAGAGCACCGACGGCGAACGCGAGTGGACCACCGTCGGCGTGCACGGCAACATCGTCGAGGCCAGCTGGCTGGCCCTGTGCGACGCGCTGGTGCACAAGAGCACGACCGTGGCCTGAAGCAAGGGAGGGGCGCACGTAGACTGGCTGCGTGCGCCTAGCCCGAATTGCTCATCCCGGTGGTGTCGCGTTCGCCTCGATCGAAGGCGACGGTGACGACGCCCAGGTCCTCGAAATCGCCGAACACCCCTTCGGCCAGCCGAACTTCACCGGCAAGCGGTGGCCGCTGGCCGACGTCCGGCTGCTCGCGCCGATCCTGCCGTCCAAGGTGATCGCCGTCGGCCGCAACTACGCCAAGCACGCCGCCGAGTTCGGCAACGAGGTGCCCAGCGCCCCGATGCTGTTCCTCAAGCCGTCGACGACGGTCATCGGCCCCAACGCGGCCATCCGCCGCCCGGACGTCGGCCGCGTCGACTTCGAGGGCGAGCTGGCCGTCGTCATCGGGCAGCCGGTGAAGAACGTGCCCGCCGCCCGCGCCGCGAGCGTCATCCTCGGCTACACGGTCGCCAACGACGTCAGCGCCCGCGACCTCCAGAAGTCCGACGGCCAGTGGGGCCGCGCCAAGGGCTTCGACACCTTCTGCCCGATCGGCCCGTGGATCGAGACCTCGATCGACGCCTCCGACCTCTCCCTGAGGGCCGAGGTCGACGGCGAGCTCAAGCAGGACGGCCGCACGTCCGACCTCGTCCACAAGATCCCCGAGCTGGTCGAGTTCGTCTCCGGCGTCATGACGCTCCTGCCCGGCGACATCATCCTCACCGGCACCCCCGAGGGCGTCGGCCCGATCGAGGGCGGCCAGAGCGTCTCGATCACCATCGAAGGCATCGGCACCCTGACCAACCCGGTCGAGAACGTCTAACCCCGGGCCACCGGCTCCATCGACCGCCGGGCGAACGCCGGAGCGTGCTCCGGCCGCAGCCCGAGGCCGAGGAGCCGGGCCGGGAAGTACGACAGCCGCGGGAACCGCGCGAAGGCCTTGATCATCGGCAGCGGCGGGCCGTTGCGCTTGCCGCTCATCACGCCGCGCACCACGGTCCGGTGCATCAGGCGCTGCAGCCCCTGCACCATCAGCGTCGGCGCGAGCCGGCGCGAGCGCACCTTCGCCAGCTCGGCCTCCGTCGGACGGCCCCGGCGCAGCGGCTCGGCCAGCAGCGTCGCCGCCGCGACCGCGTCCTGCACCGCCAGGTTGATGCCCACACCGCCGATCGGCGACATCGCGTGCGCCGCGTCGCCGATGCACAGCAGCCCGTCGACGTGCCACTTGCGCAGCAGGTTCAGCCGCACGTCGAGGAACTTGACGTCGTCCATCGTCGCCAGCTCGTGCACGCGGTCGTGGAACTCGGGGCAGATCTGCGTCACGTTCTCGCGGAACGCTTCGATGCCCTGGGCGCGGAGGTCTTCGCCCTTCGGCGCCAGGTAGGCGACCTGGTAGAAGTCCGGGCGGGGGAGCGGCACCGCGAACCGGCGGTCGCGCATCTTCGGCAGCAGCATGCCGCCTTCCTCGTCGTCGCCGCGCGAGAGCCGGAACCACCAGACGTCGAACGGGCAGTCGTACTCGCGGGGCACCAGGCCGGCTTCGCGGCGCGCCAGCGACCAGCGGCCGTCGGCCGCGATCACCAGGTCGGCCCGGATTTCGCCGGTCTCACCGGCCGTCGTGCGGTAGGTGATGCCGGCGACGCGGCCGTGCTCGCGGACCAGGCCGGTGCACTCGGTCTCCATGCGCTGGACGAACGTCGGCTCCTTGCGGGCGCTTTCGGCCAGCAGGTCGAGGAAGTCCCACTGCGGCACCATCGCGATGTAGGGGTGCGCGACCTTGAGCCGGGTGAAGTCGGCCAGCTTCATCAACGTGCCGTCCTCCTCCGGGAAGCCCGCCGCGGTCAGCTCGCTGTGCGGCAGCGCGTGGAACTTCTCGCCGAGGCCCAGCTCGTCGAGCAGCGTCAGCGTCGACGGGTGGACCGTGTCCCCGCGGAAATCGCGCAGGAAATCGGCGTGCTTCTCCAGCACCGTCACCTCGACACCCGCCCGGGCCAGCAGCAGCCCCGTGACCATCCCGGCCGGCCCGCCACCGATGACGACGCAGGTCGTGCGCTCGGTCATCTCGACCATCTCCCTTATTCATCGTGTGTTGAATAAGTCGAGGATGCACCCGCCCGGCACCGGCGTCAAGGGGTGTGACCGGAGATACGCTGATCGGGCGACGGTGGCGCGTCCGCCGCCCGGTTGCCCGAAACCGTCCACACGCGACAGTTGGTCGACCGTGCACCGGACGGGTGCGGGAGCGGCGGCGGAATGCGGACCTGCCCTTGTGGACGGAGCGGATTCCCAAGCGGGACAAGGGGTTTCACCGGGGAATCGATTGCCGCACGGTGACCCCGGGCGGGGTCGGCGCGTGCGGCCGGATAACCGAACGGGGACGGCGCACCGACTGGGAGTAGAGCCGGTGCGCCGGAACAGGGGAGCGGCAATCACCTCTTTGGCAGCGTCGCGAACGCTGCGGTTGCCCTAGCCTCACTGGGTGGATTTCGCCCTGGCACCCCGGACCCCGTCGCGAACCGCCCCGCCCGCCGCGGCGGCGTCCGAGCCCTGGGCGCCGCCCGAGCTCCGGCTGGTGTGCCTGGACATCGACGACACGCTCATCGACTGCACCGCCGCGATCCGCCGCAGCCTCCACATCCTCACCGGCCGGGGCGACCTGTGGCCGCTGTGGGACCTCATCACCGAAGAGCACGTGGCGCTCGTCGTCGCGGGCGAACTCGACTACGCGACGATGCACCAGCGGCGCACCGACTGCTTCCTCGCCGAGATCGGCATCTGCGCCGACGCCGAGCAGGTGAGTTCGTTCGAGCGCCGCCGAAGAGAACTGCTCGACCACTCCTGGCAGCTGTTCGACGACGTCCTCGACTGCCTGGAATGGCTGCGCGCGGCCGGCCTGATGCTGGCCGCGGTGACCAACGCCTCCGGCGGGCACCAGCGGAAGAAGATCGCCGATCTGGGGCTCGCGCCCTTCTTCGACCACGTCGCCATCGCCGGCGAGCTCGGGGTGGCCAAGCCCGACCCGGTGATGTTCCACACGGTGTGCCTCGGTCTGGGCTGCGCACCCGCCCAGGCGGTCCACGTCGGCGACAAACTGGACACCGACGCGATCGGCGCCCGCGACGCGGGCCTGGGCGCGGTCTGGCTCGACCGCGACCGCATCGGCGAGCGCGCCCCGGAGGGCGTCCACACGGTGGCCGGCCTCGCGGAGCTGCCTGAGCTGCTGGTTTCGGAGTACGCGACGATCGGCGTCCCGGCCCAGCGCGGCGGCGGCGCCCCCACGGGCACCCCCGCGTTCACCGTCCGGAACGGCGTGCTCTAGTATTTCTCCTCGTGCGGTGCTGAACCGGCCAGCCGGAGCAGTACCTCACTGGGGTATGGTGTAATTGGCAGCACGACTGGTTCTGGTCCAGTTAGTCTAGGTTCGAGTCCTGGTACCCCAGCTGCGGAGAGTGACCCCCCTGCGAAGCGGGAAATCGCTTCTGGTAGGTTCTCTCCAGCAAGAAAAATCGAAAAGCCCCTGGGAAACCAGGGAAGATCCTAAGCCCCCGTCGTCTAGCGGCCTAGGACGCCGGCCTCTCACGCCGGTAGCGTGGGTTCGAATCCCATCGGGGGTACCAGCAGTAACGGAACCCGTCTGACCCAGGTCAGGCGGGTTTTTTGGTGCGCCGATCGCGTTGACCATCGTGGCGAGCGGACCGGCGACCAGCGTGCCGATCAGGACGCCGTAGCCGGCCGGCGGCATCGGTTCTCCTCCGGTCAGCGGAACAGCAGCCGTTGGCGGTAGCCGGGGGTCCTGCGGTCGTAGTAGCGGGCCGCCCAGCTGTCGTCGGGGGCGAGGTGGGCGACGTCGTGGGAGTCGTCGCGGAGTTTCTGCCGGAGGTACCGGAAGTAGAAGTGGGTGAACAGGCGCATGAACTCGCCGAGGTAGATGTCGGCGACGCGGGTGTCGCCGCGGATGACGAGCATGTTCTCGTCGTTCTCGTGGACCGAGGCGTCGCTGAAGTTGCCCGAGCCGGTGATCACCAGGGGGTCGTCGCCCAGCGGGTCGGCGAGCATGAACTTCGTGTGGGTGTAGCGGACGTGGAAGTTCAGGCCGGTCAGCTGTTCCTTGGTCCAGCGGTCGAGGATGTCGGTGCTCAGCAGCGACCCGACGGCGACCTTGACGTCGTTGTCCCGGGTGAATTCGACGTCCCCGCTGTCGGGCGGTTCTTCGAGCACGAGGTAGCGCAGCACGTCGGACTCCGCGGCGATGGCCTCGGCGATCTTGTCGTGCACGCCGAACGCCGCGGTCATGAAGAACGACTTCTTCGCGCGCCCCGCAACGCCCGCGTACCAGTCGATCAGGTCGAGGGTGGTTCTCGGGCTGAGGACGGGGGAGATCCCGGTGGGCGGCGGCGTGGCCGGGGTGGGGGTGGCGCTCGTGTTGGCGGGCCGGATCTCGTCGTAGCCGGGGTCCGCGGACAGGCGGGTCCAGTAGGCCAGGTACTCGGCGGCGACCGCGGGGTCGCGGACGAGGTGCCCGACGTTGGACTGCCCGAACAGGCCACCCCACGTGATGTTGGTCGAGCCCGTCCAGACGGCCTGCGGAGTGCCGTCGCGCAGCAGGATCAGGAACTTGTTGTGGGAGATGGCGCTGTTGGTCTTCCGGGGGATCACGCACGCGTCCAGGCCGGCCGCGGCGATGGCCGGTTCCGACTGCTGCCAGACCTTGGCGCGTTTCGGATCCGTGCTCGCCCGGCCGCGCCGGTCGTAGACCAGCTTGACGTCGGCGCCGCGGTCCACGGCGGCTTTCAGGGCGTCGAGGACGCGCGGGTAGGAGAACTCGTAGACCGAGCCACGCAGCGCGTACCCGGGCCCGGCGGCGGAGCCGATGAACTCCAGCAGGGCTTCCTCGAGGCCGCGGGAGAGCCAGTCGTAGGCGGGATCGCCGCGGTCGCCGTCGCGCGGCGGGCGGCCGAATTCCTGCGCGTAGGCCTGGCTGGCGGCGACCCCGCGGTTGAAGTGGACGGCGTGGGTGCCGGTGTCGACGGGTTCGGTGTGGACGGACACCGTGACCTCGCGGCGCACCACCAGGTTCTTCGGCGTGCCGTACAGGGCGACGACGCGGTACTCGTAGTCGTGGTCGGGCTCGGCGGTGTAGTCGCCCCACTGGAAGGACTGCAGCGGGTGGTCGCGCAGGCTGACCGAGGTGCCGGGCGGGATCCCGCGGGAGGTTTCCTCGAACACCTTCAGGCCGCGCAGCCAGTAGCGCTCCTTCTTGGCGCGGTCGGTGCGCTCGATGGCGAAACCGAGGAGGTTCTTGGTGAATCGCTTCGGCAGGTCGATCCCGAACAGCACGACGTAGGATCCGGCCACGGCATGGACTTGCAACGAATCGGCGGTGTTGCGGCTCCGCATGGTCGTGCCTCCACCCCCGCCGACCCCCGGGGGCCGGCGAATATCTCCCGGCACTCAAGGGTCGCGTGGGGCACCGAGGTCGTTACGCCCGTGCCGCGATTCGGTTGCGGCGGAGGGTTTTCCGATGGCTCGACGTCGATCAATTGTTCGATTTCGCGGTCGCCCCGCCGGAATGCTCGTGGTGTCGGGCACAGGCCGCGACTTGTCCTATGAGGACTTCCCTGGCGCCGGGCCGGTGTTCCGCGAAGGAAAGCCGCAGGTCACGGCTCCGGGGTCGGGCGCGGGTCCGCCGGTGCCGGTCCGTCCGGGCCGGAATCCCGCGCGACACAACAGAGTTAAGCTGCTTGCGCTGTTTGGATTTGTGCGGCTTTGGTAATACCCTGTGCGCTGTCGGCCGTGATGGGCCTGACTGGTAGTTCCACTACGGAGGACTGGAATGACGAACAAGGCCCAGCTGATCGAGGCGCTGTCGGAGCGTCTGGGCGACGACAAGAAGGTGGCTGCGCAGGCCGTGGACGGTCTGGTGGACATCATCATCCGGACGGTCAACAAGGGCGAAAAGGTCAACATCACCGGCTTCGGGGTGTTCGAGAAGCGCGCTCGCGCGGCCCGCACGGCCCGCAACCCGCGTACCGGTGAGGCCGTGAAGGTGAAGAAGACCAACGTGCCCGCGTTCCGCGCCGGCACCACCTTCAAGGATGTCATCTCCGGCACCAAGAAGCTCCCGAAGGCGACCCCGGTGAAGCGCGCCGCCGGCACGCGGGCGACGGCCACCAAGACCGCCGCGGCGGCCGCGCCGGCCAAGGCGACCACGACCCGCACCACCCGCGCCGCGGCGGCCAAGCCGGCCGCGACGACGACGCGGACCCGCGCCACCGCGGCGAAGCCGGCCGCCAAGGCCACCGCGACCAAGGCGGCCCCGAAGACCACCGCGGCGAAGACCACGGCGGCCAAGGCCACCACGGCGAAGGCGACCCCGGCCAAGGCGACGACGACGCGCACCCGGACCGCCGCCGCCAAGCCGGCCGCGGCCAAGACGACCGCGGCCAAGACCACGGCCGCCAAGGCTCCGGCCAAGCGCACCTCCGCGGCCAAGAAGAAGTAGTAACCGGGCTTTCCCCCGAAGGGCCTCGCACCGAGCCGGTGCGGGGCCCTTCGGCATTTCCGGTGCCGCTCGCTCGTGCGACCACAGAGGACTCCTCCGGGAGCCGGGTGAGCCCGTGAGACGGCCTCCGCCCGGCGTGCAAGGTTGTGCGGGGTGCCCCGACCGGCATTCCCCCGGCTGAAGCGAGCAGGGCCGACGGGGCGCCGGGTAAGCCGGAAATCGGCCCACCGTGTCCACTGTGGACCTACCGGGGGCTTGACACCCATGGGTGGTCATTCATACATTCTGTGTCTCTTTGTATGAATGACGGGAGTTGATCCGCATGCGGCTCGGCAAGACCGCCGTCGTCCTCGGGGGCAGTGCCGCCGGCCTGTGCACGGCCGGAGCGCTCGCCCCGCACTTCGACCGCGTGCTGGTGCTGGAACGCGACGAACTGCCCGACGGCGCCGAACACCGCCGCGGCGTCCCGCAGAGCAAGCACCCGCACTTCCTGCTCAACTCCGGGCGGCGCGCGATCGGCGCGCTGTTCCCCGGGTTCGAGGACGACCTCATCGCGGCCGGCGGGCTGCTGCTGATGCCGTCCATGGACGCCGCCTACCTCGACGGGCCGGGCTGGTCGGCCCGCAAGCGCAGCGCCATGACGATGGTCTACGGCTCGCGGATCCTCATCGAACGCGTGCTGCGTGACAAGGTGCGCGAGCTGGCGAACGTCGTCGTCCGCGAAGGGGTCTCGGTGCGTGGCCTGACCACCTCGGACGGGGCGGTCACCGGAGTCGAGCTCGACGAGGAGCACGTCGACGCCGACTTCGTCGTGGACGCCATGGGCCGCGGTTCCCCGGTTTCCGGCTGGCTCGCGGCGGCCGGCTGGCCCGAACCCGAGGTGCAGACCCTCGACGCCAAAGTCACCTACACCTCGCGCTGGTACGACCTGCCCGCCGAACGCCCCGCCTCCTGGTGGTGGCGGCACCTGGTGATCATGCCGACGCCCGACAAGGGCGACCACCCCGCCGAGCACGAGTTCCTGGTCAACTTCTTCCCGATCGAAGGCAACCGCGTCATCGCCTGCATGGGCTCGTGGGGACTGGAGATGCCCAGCACCACGGCCGCCTTCGCGGAGACGGCGCGCCGGGTGCGGACGCCGTTGTTCGCCGACGCCATGGACCGCTGCGTGCCCGCCTCGCCGGTCCACCTCACGCGGTCGACCGGCAACAAGTGGCGCCGCTACGACCGCCTGCGCACGCGGGCGCGGCGGCTGGTCTTCGTCGGTGACTCGATCTGCGCGTTCAACCCCTTCTACGCCCAGGGCATCAGCTCCGCCTCGGGATCGGCGCTGCTGCTGCGCGAGCACCTGTCCCGCGCCGAGCGGCTCGACGCGAAGTTCTCCGCGCGCTTCTTCGCCGCGCAACGCCGATTGCTGCGGGTGCCGTGGAGCCTGGCGATGGCCCGCGACCAGGGCTACGCGTGCGCGGTGGGCACCGAGCGGCTGCCGGAGTGGCGGCGGCGCATCGTCGCGGCGATGTCGGCACCGGCGTTCAGCCTCGTCGTCGGCGCGGCCCGCGAGGACGACGTGGTCGACGAGCACTTCGCGAAGGTGTTCAACCTGGACGAATCGCTGGCGCAGATGCTGCGCAACCCGCGCGTCCTCGCGGGCCTGGTGCGCTACCGCGTCCGCGCGGCATTGGGCCGCCACCGCGTGCCGTTCGGGTTCGACCCCCAGGCGGAACCGCCGGCCACGGACTACTCGGCGGCGACGGCGACCGCGCGATGAGCACGGCGTGCGGGCCGGACGCCGAAGCCGTCACCCGCGGGCTGGGGTTCGACTGCCACGACGTGTCGCCGGTGGTGTCGGTCCGGCCGCCGTGGGCGCTCGCCCACTGGACGATGCCGCTGCTGGAAGTGCTGATCGTCGGCGGCGCGGTGTTCGCTCTGGTGCACGCGCTGCGGCGGCGTCGTGCCGGCGATCCGGTGAACCTGGCGCTGTGGTGGGCTTCGCTGGTCTACCTGTTCGTCACCGAACCGCCGCTGTACTTCCCGGAGTGGTTCGGGCTCGACCGGCTGTACGGCTTCATCTTCGCCCACAACCTGTTCACCGTGCAGTTCATGGGGGATCGGCTGCCGCTCTACATCGTGGCGTTCTACCCGGTGATCAGCCAGCTCGCCTACGAAGTCGTCCGCTCGCTCGGGCTCTTCCGGCGCGGGGCGCTGCGGGGTTCGGTGGCGGTGGCCTTCGCCTGCCAGGTGTTCTACGAAGTCTTCGACCACCTCGGCCCGCAGCTGAAGTGGTGGGCGTGGAACCCGGCCAACACGATCGTCGACCACCCGGCCCTGGCGTCGGTGCCGCTGAACAGCATGCTGCTGTTCGCTTCCGTTTCGATGGCCGCCATGACCTGGCTGGTCGTCCGCCTGACGGGTGGCCCGCCCCGGCGCCGGCTGCCGTTGCGCATCCTGCTGGCGGGCGTCCTCACCCCGCCGGCCATGGCGATCGCCGGGATCCCGTCGGGCTTCGCCGGCGACAACGTCACCGCCCGGGCCTGGATCCTCGGCATCGAGCTGGGGCTCCTGTGGGTGGTCGGCGCCTGGATCGTCGTGGCGCACCTGCGTTCCGGAGAACCGGGCGAGCCCCTGCCGGCCTTCACGCGGTTCTACCCCGCCGTCTACCTGGGTGCGATGGCGGTGTTCTGGCTCGGGGCGCTGCCGTCCTACTTCACCGCGGAGGACGGTGTCACCGCGGACGGCACCCCGATCGGCAGCGGTTTGTACGCGCTCGCCTGCTTCGCCGGGGCCGGCCTGCTGCTGGTGGCGCTGTACCGGCGCGTCCGCGCCCCTGTCCCGGGCTGAGCGCTCCGCTCGGGGAAGATGGCGGCATGGGGCACCACGGATGGCAGGGCAACCCGCCCGGCACCGAAGATGAGGCACGCCGTCGGATCGTCGAAGCGGCGACGGCGTGCCTCGACCGGGCCGGCCTGGCCAAGACGAGCCTGTCCGACGTCGCCGCCGAAGCGGGCGTCACCCGGCAGACCGTCTACCGCTACTTCCCGGGGCTGAAGGACATCCTGCGGGCCGTCGCGCTGGACGGCGTCGAAGAGTTCGCCGGGCGGATGGAGCGGCACCTGGCCGCGTTCGGGACGGCCGCCGAAGCCGCGGTGGAGTCCGTCGTGTTCGCCGTCCGGACGCTGCCCGGGGAGCCGCACATGGGCCTGCTGCTGCAGGCGGGCGAAGCGGACTTCTTCACCGACGGCGTCATTTCGCCACTGGCGTTTTCGTACGGGGCGCGGATCCTCCGGAACCTGCCGGTGGACTGGGCGGCCGCCGGGATCGCGTCCGACGAGGAGCTCCAGGGCCTCGCCGAGGTCCTGATGCGGCTGTTCCTGTCGTTCCTGCAGTACCCCTCGACACCGCCGCTCAGCGATGACGAGCTGCGCGCCCTGGTCCGTCGCTGGATCGGGCCGGCGCTGCGCGGCTGACGTTTCCGGAAACGCCGCCGGGGAATGCGATGACAATTCTTGACAACGCGGGGAAGTGTGACGTCTCCCACGCGGAGTCGGTGGCGAGGGGTTTCCGCCCTCGCCACCGACGGTTGCGGTGATCTCTCCCCAGTGATCCGCCGCCCACCGCGTTACTTCTTGGCGGCGGCGACCTTCTTGCGCGGGGCGCGCTTGCGCGGCGGGGCGGCGGGCGTCTCGGCCTCTTCGACCTGGGCCTGCTCGTAGGCGGCGATCACCTCGGAGGAGAGGCGGCCGCGCTCGGAGACCTCGTAGCCGTTCGCGTTGGCCCAGGCGCGGATCTGCTGGTTGCGCTCGCGGTCGGTGGTGCTGGTGGTGGTCGACTGCCCGGTGGCGACGCGGACCTTGCGGCCGCCGATGCGCCGTCCGGCGGCGATGTAGCGGGCCAGTTCGTCGCGGAGGGCAGAGGCGTTCTCGTCCGAAAGGTCGATTTCGTAGGTGACGCCGTCGAGGCCGAACTGAACGGTCTGGGCGGCGGTGCTGCCGTCGATGTCGTCCAGGATCTCGACGAGGACTTTCTGGGCCACGGGAATGCTCCTCAGCTGGATGTGCGTCCGGGGGAACGCGACGTGTGACAAGTTGCACAATGGTCGGCGTTCTTCGGTGGAGTGTATCCACCCGAGGAGACGTACGGCAATTTCCTCCGGGATTCCGCGGAACGGCGGCGGCCCGGGGTGGTCCTGAAAGGACTGGGCCGCCGCCGTCCCGGCGGTTCGCCGGGCTGTGAATTCAGGTTCCGGAGGGTGTGGAGCCCTGCTCGCCGTGGTGGTAGGGCGGATCCGTGGCGAGCGCCTCGTCGGCGGCGCCTTCGGCGGGATCGGCCAGCTGGGCGTCCCGGGCGGCTTCTTTCGCCTCTTTGATGAGCTGCCGGCTGTGGTCGAGGTCCGCTTCGGGCCGGTTTTCGTTCTCCGTCATCGCGACTCCCTGAGGTCGGATTGCGTTCCCTGCCGGACGGCTACCCGCGAAGCCCCGGACGCAACCGTCGCCACGGCGGGGGTGTTCACCCCAACGAGTGGGCGAGGTGAATTGTTCGGCGGCCGGCGGGGGATCGGGTGAGGGGTGACCGGGACCGGTTCCGCGGGAGGGAAAAGCACGGCCGGGAAACGGCGTGGGTGCTCACCGGGCGACATTCGCGGCGGCGTCCGAGCGGCCTTGCGATGCGCGCTTCGGGAGCGGCGATCTCAAGCCGGTTGCGTGATCGGCCTGGCGGCTTGGGCGCCTTTACCGGCCGCTGAGGAACGCCGGAGGCTCGTTGTGGCCGGCTTGGAAGCGCTGGCGGCTTGTAGGGCTGCTCGGAGCGCTGGAGGCCGGTGAGGGCCGGTTTGGCAGGGCTTGGAGGCATGTGAGGGCTGGCTTGGCAGGGCTGGCGGCTTCTGAGGGCCGAAGGTGGCCGCATTCAGCGGCCCGCCCGGGTTCGCCGGAAGCTCCGCGGCGACCGGCCCCTCGAAAGGCGAGAAGGGCTCGCCCGGCAGCGCTGAAGGTCTGCGGCGGCTCACCTCGGAAGGTGGGAAGGACCCGCCCGGCAGGGTCGAAGGCCTGCAGCGACCGGTCCCGAAATGCCGGAAGGACCCGCCCGGCACCGCCGAAGGCTTGCAGCGGCCCACCCAAACCCGGACGGACCCCGCCCGGGCTCGCCGGAGACTCACCCCCGAAATGCCGGAAGGGCCCCGCACCAGCCTGGTGCGGGGCCCTTCCGATCGTCGCGAGGGTGTTACTTCTTCTTCGCGGCGGAGGTGCGCTTGGCCGGGGCCTTGGCCGCCGTGGTCTTCTTCGCCGCGGCGGTCTTGGTCGCGGCCGGCTTGGCGGCGGCGGTCTTCGCCCGCGTGGTGGTCGCCTTCGCCGTGGTGGCCTTGGCCGCCGTGGTCTTGGCGGCGGTCTTCGGGGCCGCCTTGGTCGCGGTGGCCTTGGCCGCCGGCTTCGCGGCCGCCGTGCGGGTGCGGGTCGTCGTCGAACGCGTGGTGGCCGGCTTGGCCGCCGCCGCCCGCGTGGTGCGGGTCGTGGTGGCCTTGGCCGGGGCCGCCGCCGCGGTCTTGGTGGCGGTCGCGCGGGTCGACGTCGCCGCGGTGGCGCGCTTGACCGGGGTCGCCTTCGGGAGCTTCTTGGTGCCGGAGATGACGTCCTTGAAGGTGGTGCCGGCGCGGAAGGCGGGCACGTTGGTCTTCTTGACGCGGACGGCCTCACCGGTGCGCGGGTTGCGGGCGGTGCGAGCGGCGCGGGCGCGCTTCTCGAACACCCCGAAGCCGGTGATGTTGACCTTTTCGCCCTTGTTGACCGTCCGGATGATGATGTCGACGAGACCGTCAACGGCCTGCGAAGCCACCTTCTTGTCGCCCAGACGCTCCGACAGCGCCTCGATCAGCTGGGCCTTGTTCGTCATTCCAGTCCTCCATAGTGGAACTACTAGTCACGGCCCATCTCGGCCGACACTGCACACGGTATTACCAATACCGCACAAAATCCAACCGGGGGTCGAAATATTTCCTTGTACGGGGGCGGGTTCCGCCTCCTCGAGACCCCCGGCCGGACGCGGCCCGTATCGCAAAGCGAACCTTCGTCATGCCTCTGATCAGGCAAAACACGGTACCGGCGCCGTCCACTGTGGTCGTCCATATAGGACCCGAGGCCCTTCCGGAGAACTTTTCCCGCGACACGCCGAAGCAGCCCCCTCGGCGGGTGACCGACCCCACCCGCCCCCGATCCCGTGCGGCGGCCGGGGATCGCGGCCCGCCCGCGCGGGCCGGAGTCAGGGGGCTCGGGGAGCCTCAGCGGCTCCCGGGAGAGCCAGCCAGCCGACCGCATAGGTCTCCTTCACCGCGACTTCGACCGGGCGGAAAGCACTGGAGTCGATCGTGGGGCACTGCCGGACGACTTCGTCGTAGAACCAGGCGGAAGTGACCATGACCAGCGGTCCCTCGGCGGCCGATGCGGCCTTGACCGGCGGCGCGGCGAGGAGCCGGAACGCGTGGTTGATCGATGGCGCAGTGACTCCGTACTCGTCGCGGACGATCTCTCCGGCGTGCAGCGCCATCCTCAAACCGAGTCGCTCCTCCGGCGGGTGCAGGCCGTTGTGCCGCAGCAGACGGCCGGCCAGCGCACGGGGGAGCGAGTCCGCGAGGACGCTTTTGGGGATCTCCGGCGGGACGAGTACCAGCACGCCGTCGCCGCAGTCGATGCGCTGACAGGCCTGCCACGGCACTCCGGCCACGTCGAAGGCCTGCTTCAGGGCCTGGTAGAGCGCCTGGCGCAGGACCAGCCGGTGCGGGCTGGTCCTGCGGTTGTCCCCGTATCCCGTGACGTCCACGGCCACGATCGCCCGGTGCACGGCCTGATGGGCCCAGGGGTCCCCATGCCTCGTCACTGTTCTGGTCACTCAGATCGCCTCCATCGCGGCCAAGGCCTTTCTCAGCCGCGCGAGGGCGCGGTGCTGGGCGACGCGGACGGCGCCGGGCGTGGAGCCGACCGCGTCCGCGGTCTCCTCCGCCGACAGGCCGACGACCACGCGCAACACCACGATCTCCCGCTGCTTGTCCGGCAGCACCTGCAACAACTGGGACATCCGCTCGTTCAGCTCACCTTGCAGCGCCCGCTGCTCGGGGCCGACCCCGCCCTCGACCTCGTCGGGGATCTCGGCCACCGGCTCGGCCCGGTTCCGCGCCGCCGCGCGGTGCGCGTCGGCCACCTTGTGCTGGGCGATCCCGTAGACGAAGGCCAGAAAAGGGCGGCCTTGATCGCGGTACGAGGGCAATGCCGTTAGCACCGCGAGACACACCTCCTGCGCAACGTCGTCCGCCGAAGCGAACGATCGCTCCTGCCTGCCAACCCGGGCGCGGCAATACCGCACTACCAGTGGACGGATAGCAGCCAGCAGCCGCTCCACTGCCTGGGGATCTCCCTCGACAGCAGGAGCGACCGGCTCATCCAGCCCGGCACTGACCCGGAGCGGACGAGCCGAGCCCGTTGCGGGTGCACAGGGTGCAACGGATGCGTGGCTCCTGCGCAGAGCGGCGGCTTGCCGGACCACCTTCCGCCGGAAGACTTCGGTGCGTGCCTCGTCGTCCAAGTCGGCCGTGAAGGATCTGTCGAGGTAGCCGTCCAAGACGGCCAGGCGCCGGTCCAGCCAGGTTTCGGGCTCGTGTCGGCCGATCATGCGTCCCTCCCTTCCAGCTGCCGCAACAGCCGCTTGCGAGCCCTCGAAACCCGCTTCTTCGCCGCGTCCACCGAGATGTCGAGGAACTCGGCGATCTCGTCCGTCGGGTGGCCGGCCAGCTTGAGCGCCAGCGCATCTCGCAGGTCTTCGGGTAGCGCCTCGATCGCGCGAAGCGTCTCCGCCGCTTCCAGATGCAGGTCCGGAGCGCCCCACGTCGTTTGGCACCAGCGGTCGGTGAGCTCGTGGACGTCCGTGTCGTCGATCCGCCCCCGCTGCCTCCTCGCGGCCAGCACCATGTTTCGCACCGTCCGATAGAGCCACGCACGCTGGTTCAGGACCGGTTCCGAGCCGGAGTGGGTCATCGCTCGCAGGACCAGTTCGACGATGGCGTCGTCCGCGAACACCCGGGCATCCGAGATCGAGCTGCCCAGCTTCACCGCGTACCCGGCCAGCTCGGCGTAGTGCGACTTGCGGAGATCCATTGCGCGCTCGGCCAGTGCTTCGGCTGATTCACCGGAATCGTCCGTCACGCCGGATCCGGATGGTCGGGAACCGGCGGAGCTCCGTGCGACGGCACCATGCCTCTTGCGGTGTCGGACATCTGTTCGGCCGGTCTGCTCACGGGGCCTCCTTCTCCGGGCTCACGCTGGTATGTGACGGAAAAGGGGCGGTGGTGACAAAGGATCTTCCCCGAAGGGTGAGCTCACTCGTTCGGCGCAGTGGCGGCCTGTGTGAACCCCCGTGGCGGCAGCGCCGTGTTGGGCGCGGGACTGTCGTACCGGCGGGCTAGTCTGCCGCGGGAGGAAGCGCCGGGTGAGACAGGGAGAACCGTGGACCAGGAGACGCTCACCACCGTGGTCGGCCGGGTGGCAGGCACCGAGGACTCGACGCCGCTGCAGTTCTGCGTGGCCATCGATCCGGACGCCTACCTGCAGCTCGACGACGTCGTCGTCACGCGCCGGGAACTGCCCGGGCTCGGCGAAGTCACCTCCTACGGCGTCGTGACGCAGGTGACCGCGCGGCACGAAGGCGCCAGCTTCGGCAGCGACGTCTTCCTGATCTCCGACGGGGTCCTGCCCGCCCAGGTGCAGGAGATCGCCGAGATCGCCACCACCCGCGTCGAGCCCGAGTGCTACGTGCCGCCGAAGCCGGGCAGCCGGGTCGAGCGGGCCGTGGGGGAGGATCGCGCGCAGGCGCTGTACTTCGACAACATGACCCGCCAAGTGGCGGTGGGCCTGGGCCGGGACGACGAACCCGTGTACCTCAACATGGACTTCCTCGACGGCACGCGCGGCGCGCACGTCAGCATCAGCGGGGTCTCCGGCGTGGCCACCAAGACGTCGTTCGCGTTGTTCCTGCTGCACTCGATCTTCCGCGGCGGTGCCCTGCCGAACGCCCACAACGCCAAGGCCCTCGTCTTCTCCGTCAAGGGCGAGGACCTGCTGTTCCTCGACACCCCGAACGTCCACCTCGACGAAAACCTCAAGGCCGAGTACGCCAAACTCGGCCTGCCCGCGGAGCCCTTCGCCTCCGTCGGCTTCTACGCGCCGCCGACGCCGTCGGACACCACGGGGAAGCCTTACGTGACCGGGCGGACCTCGGGCGTGGGCGCGTTCTGGTGGACCATCGCGGAGTTCTGCGCCAAGGACCTGCTGCCCTACGTCTTCGCCGACGCCGAGGACGAGCGCAACCAGTACACGATGGTCATCCACCAGGTCGCGAACCGGCTGCGCCTGGACAGCACGCCGGCGGGCAAGGACGGCGCCGCGAACGTCGACGGCGTCCTGTGCCGCACCTACGCCGAGCTCGTCGACGTCATCTGCGAGCGCGTCACCGACGAGGAAACCCGGGCGAGCTGGGCGGGTGCGGTCACCGGCGCGGGCACGGTCAACGCCTTCATCCGCCGCCTGCGCTCGAGCCAGCGCGCGCTGTCCGGCCTCATCCGCGGCGACCTCGCCGACCACCCCGCGCGCTCGCTGTCCACGGAGAACCAGCAGGTGACCGTGGTGGACATCCACAACCTCGTCGAGCGCGCGCAGCGGTTCGTCGTCGGCGTCACGCTCGCGACCGAGACCGCGCGCAAGGAGGCGGCCGGCCCGGGCGGGCTGCTGTTCACCATGCTGGACGAGCTCAACAAGTACGCGCCGCGGGAAGGCAGCAGCCCCATCAAGGAGGTGCTGCTGGACATCGCCGAACGCGGCCGTTCCCTGGGCGTCATCCTGATCGGCGCGCAGCAGACCGCCAGCGAGGTCGAGCGCCGGATCGTCAGCAACAGCTCGGTCCGCATCGTCGGCCGCCTCGACGCCGCCGAGGCTTCCCGGCCCGAGTACGGCTTCCTCCCGGCCAGCCAGCGGGTCCGCGCGACCTTGGCCACGCCGGGCACCATGTTCGTGAGCCAGCCGGAGATCCCGGTGCCGATCGCCGTCGGCTTCCCGTTCCCCGCCTGGGCCACGCGGCTTTCCGAGGCCGGGGCGATCCCGACGACCACCGCCACATCGAAGAAGTCCGATCCCTTCGCCGGCCTCCCTTCGCGCGGCAGCGACCCCTTCGGTGACGACCCGCCGCCGTTCTGAGCCCCCCGCCCACCACCCGAACGGAAGGACGAAGGGTGAAGTTCCTGCACACCTCCGACTGGCACATCGGCAAGACGCTCAAGGGGCGCAACCGCCTCGACGAGCAGCGGGCCGTGCTCGGCGAAATCGTCCGGATCGCGCGGGACGAGGCGTTCGACGCGATCCTCGTCGCGGGCGACCTGTACGAGACGTCGGCGCCCTCGGCGGCCGCGCAGGAACTCGTGGTGCGCGCGCTGATGGCGCTGCGCGAAACCGGTGCCGAGGTGCTCGCCATCGCCGGCAACCACGACCACGCCGCGACGTTCGAGGCGTACCGGCCGCTGCTGCGGGCCGCGGGCATCCAGCTCACCGGCGATCCCCGCCCGGTCCACGACGGCGGTGTCCATTCGTTCGACGCGCGTTCGACGGGCGAGCGCATCAACGTCGCCGTGCTGCCCTTCCTTTCCCAGCGCTACGCGGTGCGCGCCGCCGAGCTGCTCGCCGGGACGCCGGCGGACAACGTCGGCCAGTACGACCAGCGCGTGCGCGACATCCTGGAGCACCTCAAGACCGGGTTCACGCCCGGCGCGGTGAACCTCGTCATGGCGCACCTGACGGTGACCGGCGGGGCGTTGGGCGGCGGGGAGCGCGCGGCGCAGTCCATCTTCGAGTACCACGTGCCCGCCACGGCGTTCGGCGCCGATCCGCACTACGTGGCGCTGGGCCACCTGCACCGGCGCCAGTCGCTGCCCGCCGCGTGCCCGGTGCACTACAGCGGTTCGCCGTTCGCCGTGGACTTCGGCGAGCAGGACAACACCAGCGTCGTGCTCTCGGTGGAGGTGAGCCCGGCGACACCGGCGAAGATCACCGACATCCCGCTGAAAGCGGGCCGGAAGCTGCGCACCGTCCACGGCACGGTGGCGGAACTGACCGGCCGTGCCGAAGAGTTCGGCGAGGACTACCTGCGCGTCTACATCCGCGAGGCGACCAGGGCCGGGCTGCGGGAGGAGATCCAGGAAGCCCTGCCGAACGCCCTGGAAATCCGCATCGACCCGGAGTTTGCCGCGCCGGTGACGACGTCGAACGGCGACCGCGCGGTCGCGGACCGTTCGCCGGGGGAGCTGTTCGCGAGCTACTGCGCGGAACGCACGGTCGAGGACAAGCGCGTGCAGGAGCTCTTCGCGCGGCTGCACGACGAAGAGACGAGCGGGGTGTGACATGCGGCCAGTGCTGCTGGAGATGACCGGCTTCGCGTCCTTCCGCGAAAAGACCGAGATCAGCTTCGAAGACACCGATTACTTCGCGCTCGTCGGGCCGACCGGCGCGGGCAAGAGCACGGTCATCGACGCGCTCACCTTCGCCCTGTACGGCTCGGTCGCCCGCTGGGACCACGAAGGCCTCGTCGCCCCCGCGCTCGCCCCGACGGTCAACCGCGCCACCGTGCGGCTGGTCTTCGACGCCGGCGGCGCCCGCTACCACGTCGTGCGGGAAGTCCGGCGCAGCGGCGGCAAGAAACCCACGGTCAGCGTCAAGAACGTCCGCCTGGAACGGCTCATCGACCCGGCCGCGCTCGGCGGGCCGGAGGACGACGCCGACGCGGTCGCCGCGGACTCCGAGGTCACCCCGGCGGTCGAACGCCTGCTCGGGCTGACGTTCAAGCACTTCTGCACCTGCGTGGCGCTGCCCCAGGGCGACTTCGCCGAGTTCCTGCACGCGAAGGCCGCGGACCGGCAGAAGATCCTCATCAAGCTGCTGGGCCTGGAGGTCTACGAGCGGATCGGCCGCCGCGCGGGCGTGACGGCCGAGCAGCAGAAGCAGCGGGCCGCCGTCCTCACCGAACAGCTCGGCAGCTACGCCGACGCCACCGAGGAAGCCGTCGCCGGGCTCGCCGCGCGGATGACGGCCCTGGAAGAGCTCGACGCTCGGGTGACCGCGGCCCTGCCGGAGCTGAACGAGGCCACCCGTACGCACGACGAAGCCCGCCAACGCGTCGCCACGCTCGCTGCGGAACTGAAAGTCCTCGACGGTGTGGAACGCCCGGACGGTGTCGAAGACCTCGAAACCCGGCGGCGGGCGGCGGCGGACGCGGTCACCACGGCCAGGACGGCGTTGGAGACGGCGGAGACGGCGGACGAAGCGGCCCGGGCCGCCCTCGCCGCGGCTCCCGCGCGCGCCGAGCTGGAACGGATCCGCGCCGCCCACACCGAACTCGCGGACGTCGAGCGGGCCCTCCCACGGCTCGGCGAAGCAGCGGAAGCGGCGAAGCGGGCGAAGGAAGCTGCTGCCGCGGCGGCGAGCGAAGTGGTGTCCGTCCTCGACGCGGCCCGGGAGAACCGGGACCGGACCGCTCGGGCGGCGGAGGACACCGCCGCCGAAGCCGCCCGCGCCCGGCAGGAGCGGGAGCGGCTCGCCGGCCTGCGGCCGCCGGAGGATCTCGGTGACCTGTCGGCGGAATCGGCGCGAGTGGCGAAGCGCACCGCGGCCGCTGACGAGCGCCTGCGGGCGGCGGAGGCCGCCGACGCCGAAGCGCGGGCGGCGCTGGCCGCCCAGCCCGATGTCGCGCCGCTCGCCGCGGCTCGTTCCGATGCCCGCACGCTGTATGCGTTGTGCGAGGCGCAACGGAAGGCCGCGCCGGAGCAGGCCGCTCGCCGGGCCGAGCTGGAAACCGCGCGCACGGCCCTGGCCGCCGCCGACACCGAGGTCGCCGCGGCGAAGGCCGCGGTGGCCGAAGCCGAACAGGCCGGGCAGGCGCTGGTGCTGCGGGCCGGGCTCGCCGTCGGGCACCCGTGCCCGGTGTGCGAGCAGGAAGTCACGGCCCTGCCGGACGCCGGCGGCCACGCCCACCTCGCCGAGGCCCGCGAACGCCTGGACCGCGCCGAACGCGGCCGGTCGTCGGCCGAATCGGGCGTGCGCAAGCTGGAACGGGCCGTGGACCGCGACGCCGACGCCCGCGCATCGGCGGCGGCGCAGGCGGAAGAACTCCGCGCGGTGCTCGCCGAGGTCGTCGGCCCGCCGGAGTCGGCGGCCCTGCTGCGGCCGGTCGAGGCGTCCTTCTCCGGGCAGGACTACGCGGATCTCGTCGCCGCCGTCCGCGAACGGGGTGAGTGGCTCTCGGCGACGATCGAGGGCCGCACCCGGGTCGCCGAAGCCGCGCGCGCCGCCGACGCGGAACTGGCCGCGGCTCGCGCCGAACGCACGAAGGCCCAGCAGGAGGCCGAGGTCGTGGCGAAGTCGTTCGCGGCGGCCCGCGAGGCCTTGCGGGCCGCCCGCGATCCCCTGGTGGAGCTGGGGGCGCCGGCGCTCGACGGCGACGACGTCCCGGCGGGGTGGCAGCGCCTCACCACCTGGGCGGCTTCCGCGCTGGACGAACGGCGCACCGCGCTGGCCGCCCTCGAAGCGGCCGCCGAAGCCGCGGGCAAGGAAGCTGTCGTGGCGGCCGAGGATTTCCGGACCGCCGAGCGGGACGCCGAGCAGCGGCGCACCCGGGCGGTCGACGCGGGGCTGGCCGAGCAGGCGGCGGGCACCGAGCTCGCCACCGCCCGGCAACGGCAGGCGGACCTGGCGGCGACCCTCGACGGCGCACCGGCCGCCGACGTGGTCACCGAGCAGCTCGCCCGCGTCGCGGAACTCGAGCAGGCGGCGAAAACGGCGGACGCCGGGCTGAGGACGGCCCGCGCGGCCGCGAAACAGGCCGCCGACAACCAGGCGGGCATCGCGAAGCAGGTCGACGCCGCGCGGCAGCGGCTCTCCCGGGCGCGCGACCCGCTCGTCGGCCTCGGCGCGCCGCCGATCGATGATCTTTCGGGGGCCCGGGGCGAAGTCCCGGCTGCCACAGCCGGCGAAAGTCTCCTCGCCGCTTGGACCGCGCTCACGGATTGGGCCGCCGGCCAGGCGAAGGACCACCGCGAGCGGCTGGCCGTCGCGGAGACCGCCGAGGGGGAAGCCGCGGAAGCGTTGCGGGCGGCCGAACGCGCGGTCGCCGGCGACGTCACCGCCCTCGGGGTCGCGCTGCCCGAGGGGCCGGTGCGCGACCGCGTCCCGGTCGCCGTCGCGGCCGCCCGGGCCCGCGCCGAAGCCGACCACAGCGACCTGAAACGGCGGGTCGCGCGGGTGGCCGGCCTGCACGAGGACATCGCGGCCGCGGAGTCCGAAGCCCAGGTCGCCCGGCTGCTCGCGGATCTGCTGCGCTCGGACAAGTTCCCGCGCTGGCTGATCGCCGGGGCGCTCGACACGCTGGTCGCCGAGGCGTCGGCGTCGCTGCTGGAACTGTCCGGCGGCCAGTTCGAGCTCACCCACGACAAGGGCGATTTCCTGGTGGTGGACCACAACGAGGCCGACGCCCGGCGCCCGGTCAAGACGCTGTCCGGCGGCGAGACGTTCCAGGCGTCGCTCTCCCTCGCGCTGGCGCTGTCTTCGCAGCTCGGGGCCATGGCGGCGGAGGGGGCGACGCGGCTGGAGTCGATCTTCCTCGACGAAGGCTTCGGGACGCTGGACGAGGCCACCCTCGACGTCGTGGCGTCCACTTTGGAGAACCTCGCCGCGTCCGGCTCCCGGATGGTCGGGGTGATCACGCACGTGCCGGCGCTCGCCGAGCGCGTCCCGGTGCGGTTCCTGGTCACCCGGGACGGCACCGGCTCGCACATCGCCAGGGAGGGCGCATGACCGCTCACCAATTCAACACGGTGGCCGGCATGAACTTCAGCATCGACGCCTGGGACCCGGGCTACGGCAGCTCGATGGAGGCCGAGGAGCTCGGCCGCTCCCAGGCCGAGGTCGAACTCGACATCGAGGTCCCCGAGGCCGAGTGGGCGCCGATCGACCCGTCGCCGGTGACACCGCCGGAAGCGGTGCTGTTCGTCGACGGCGTCCGGCGGATCGACGCACGCGTCTGGATCGACGACCCGGCCGGCACGAACTCGGCGTCCATCGGCATCTGCGCGTCCTACGCGGCGGGGGTGGTGTGCTGCTGCGAGGGCCAGGCGCACGTCGTCGGCACCGACGTCCGGCGCGGGTTGTTCACCGTCGCCCCGCAGGCGGACGACATCGCCACCCCGGCCGGGATCTACACCGCGCACCGGGCGGCGGCCAAGGAGGACAAGCCCCTGCCGGTGGTGCTGTCGTCGGCGTTGCAGGAGCAGCTGGCCGAAACGGAACTGGAGACGGCGATCCGGGCGCGCACGGCTATCCACGGGCACGTGGGCAACGACCTGCTGGTGGTGGACGGCCCGCTGCGCGGCCGCGCGCACCTCGAGCGGGCCGTCGGGTTCATCAAGAGCCACCAGACGACGTACCTGCCGGGGGAGCTCAACGCGCTGGTCGGCCGGCTCGGCGCGCACCAGCGCACCCCGGTGTTCCTGATGGGCACGACCTGGGTCCGGCACTCCTGGTACCTGCGGCTGCCGTCGGCAGGCGGGCCGCCGTGGTCCGGGGTGGTCCGGGTGGAGGCGGCGCCGCACCTCGGCCGCGAGCAGGTCGCCGAGCTGGCGAACGTCACCCAGTCGGTCCTGGGCCGGTTCGCCTCGGTCCCCTACAAGGACTCGCGCGCGCCGCAGAACCTCTACCCGATCGCCGGGCTGGAGCGCGACCTGCGGCACCGGCTCGGCGACCAGCAGTTCGTCTACCGGGCACTGAGGCTGGCCGCGGCCCGCTGAGGGCCCCGGGACGGCGGCCTGGGGAACGCGCCGGCCCGGGGTGTCCTCTGTGGAGGGTCAGCTCAGCGAGCCGTCCCCGGTCTGCGGCGCCCCGGTCGGCTTGACCGCGACCTGCGGTTTCGCCGGTTTCGGCGCCTTCGACGACGTGGGCGGCTTCGGCTTGGGCTTCGTCGTCGTGCCCGGGGGCGGGGTGCCCAGGATCGTGAACGTGAGGGTCGGCGACCGGCCCTCCGAACACGGGTAGGAGGCGGTGTACTTTCCGGGCCGGCCGATCGCCGTCGTGCTGCCGCTCATGTGCCCCCAGTTGCCGACGCCGACCATCGTGATCGGGGCGGTGAAGCCCGCCGAGGTGACCGGTCCGGTCGGGGTGCACGCCGAGTGGCCCAGCCCCGTGTAGACGTCCGCGACGATCCGGCCGCCCGGCTCGACCTTCGCGGTCAGGCTCCACCCGCCTTCGTCGGCCGCGCTCGCCGGGGCCGTCAGCGCGAGTGTCGCCGCGCTCGCCGCCATTAGGCCGATCAGGCTTTTCTTGACCATGACTCGTCCCCTCTCGTCAGTGCTCCTCTCACGCCTGAGCCGGGGAAATGGTTGAGTCCAATCTACGTTCAAGTACGTGAACGTAAATCGCGTCTATGTTTCTGTGTCACGTATGGATTAGCTTGGCCGGATGCGCACCGGCCCGATCGTTCTCGCCGTGGTCCTGGGGTTGTCGCTGACGACGCCGGCGGCCGCGCAACCGCAACCCTGGCGCGACGCCCGGCAGTCACCCGATCGCCGGGCCGCCGAGCTCGTCGCGGCGATGACCCTCGACGAGAAGATCTCCCAGCTGCACCTGCAGCCCGACGCCGAGCACCAGCGGTTCGTGCCGCCGATCCCGCGGCTCGGCGTCCCGGGCTTCCGGATCGCCAACGGCCCGGCGGGCATGGGCCCGGCCGACGACAAGCCGCAGAAACCGGCGACCGCGCTGCCGGCCACCATGGCGCTGGCGTCGACGTTCGACACCGCCGTCGCCCGCCGGTACGGCCGGCTGATCGGCAGCGAAACCCGCGCGCTCGCGCACCACGTCTCCGAGGCGCCCGACATCAACATCGCCCGCGTCCCGCGCAACGGCCGGACGTTCGAAGGCATGGGGGAGGACCCGTTCCTCGCCGGCGCGCTGGCCGCCGCCGACATCCGCGGGATCCAGGAGAACGGCACCATCGCCGAGGTCAAGCACTACGCGGCCAACAACCAGGAAACCCAGCGCTTCAGCATCGACGAGCACATCGACGAGCGCACGCTCAACGAGATCTACCTGCCGCACTTCGAGCGGGCGGTCACCGAAGGCCGCGCGGGCTCGGTGATGTGCGCCTTCCCCAAGATCAACGGCGTGTTCATGTGCGAGAACCCGGACCTGCTGCAGGGCAAGCTGCGCGACGACTGGGGGTTCACTGGGTTCGTCCAGTCGGACTGGGGTGCCGCGCACAGCACCGTCGGCTCGGCGAACGCGGGCATGAACCTCGAAATGATCGACGGCACCTGGTACGGCGACAAGCTGAAGCAGGCGGTGCTGGCCGGGCAGGTCACCGAACAGCGGGTCGACGAGCTGCTGCTGCCACGGTTCCGCACCATGTTCGCCTTCGGGCAGTTCGACCACCCGCCGGTGCTTTCGCCGCTGCCGACGGCCCGGCACGACGCCGCCGCCAAGGAGTTCGCCGAACGCGGCATGGTCCTGCTGCGCAACGAACACGCGCAGCTCCCGCTCGACGCCGGCGTGCGGTCGATCGCGCTGATCGGGCCGTTCGCGACCAAGGCCAAGACCGGCGGCGGAGGCAGCTCGGCCGTCATCCCGACGTCCACAGTGGACCCGTTGCCGGGTCTGCGGCAGCGGGTTCCCGGTGCTCTGGTGACGCTCGACGACGGCAGTGACGTCGCGCGCGCGGCCGCGCTGGCCCGGACCGCCGACGTCAGCGTGGTGATGGTCGGGGACAACGAAACCGAGGGCAAGGACCGGCCGAGCCTGGCCCTCGACGGCAACCAGGACGCCCTGGTGACGGCGGTCGCCGACGCCAACCCGCACACGGTGGTCGTGGTGAAGAGCGGCGGCCCGGTGCTCATGCCGTGGGCCGCGCGCGTGCCGGCGATCCTCCAGGCGTGGTACCCGGGCCAGCAGGACGGCGCGGCGGTGGCGGGCGTGCTCTTCGGCGACGTCAACCCGTCGGCGAAGCTCCCGATCACGTTCCCGGCGGCGGACGCCGACACCCCGGCGAACACCCCGGACCGGTTCCCCGGCGTGGGCGGCGTCGCGACGTACTCGGAGGGGCTGCAGGTCGGCTACCGGTGGTTCGACGCGCAGGGCCGGGCCCCGCTGTTCCCGTTCGGCCACGGCCTGTCGTACACGACGTTCGCCTACTCGGGCCTGTCGGTGCGGGGTACCGGCGACGGCGCCACGGCGACGTTCACGGTCCGGAACACCGGGCAGCGGGCGGGCGCCGAGGTCGCCCAGCTGTACCTGGGCTTCCCGGCGGCCGCGGGCGAGCCGCCGCGTCAGCTGAAGGGCTTCGAGCGGGTCTCGCTGGCGCCGGGGGAGGCCCGGCGCGTGACGATCCGGCTGGACGCGCGCGCCTTCTCCGTCTGGGACACGGTGAGCCACGCGTGGCAGCCCACGCGGGGCGCGTTCACCGTGTCCGTCGGCGGTTCGTCGCGGTCCTTGCCGTTGCAGGCGCCGCTCGTGCGGCGCTGAAGGCTCAGGCCTTGCAGCCGGGCGCGGTGGCGGCGGCGAGCATCAGCTCCGGGGAGTCCTTCACCGCGCCGACCGGGTCGTAGACGCCGTCGACGTCCTGCTGCGCCTGCGCGACGGCCTGGGCCGCCGGGTTCTGGGACGCTTCGTTGCCCGGCTTGGCGCGGTCGAGCGTGGCCTTCGCCTCGGCGGCGTGGTCGCGGGCGTTGGTGAACTTCGTGACGAAGGCCCGGCGGACCGTGTCGCCGAGCGGCACCGGCGCGGGCGGCAGCGCCGTCAGCTTGTCGACGGCCTCGCCGGTGCGGGCCGCGATGCCGCCCAGCGTCGCGCTGAGCGCCTTCTGCGCCTCGGCGACCGACTTGGGTGTCGGCCGGCCGGTCTCGGCTTCCCGGTTGGTGCGCTCCCGGTAGCCGTGGACGGCGGCGCAGAAGCCGTCCATCCAGCGCACGGCGGCCGGGTCGGCGGTCGGCGCGGACGTGACGGTCTGCACCGGGACCGGGTTCTGGGGTGGCGGGGCCGCGGACGGCGTGGTCCCGCACGCGGTCAGCAGCAGGCAGGCACCCAGCAGGGCAGTGGCGATCTTCATGGAACCCCCTCGCGTTGTGCCGGGTACACGCGCGAGCGGGCCGGAAGGTTGAGTCATGCGGCGGCGAGAGTTCCGCCCAATGCCCGAACGCCCGCGGCGGTGAGCTCGGCCCGCGTCCACTGCCCGACGGCGACGGCCCGCGCGGGCCGGATCAGGCCGGCCCGGGCCAGCTGGTGCGCGGTGGCCTGGTCGCAGCAGGGCAGGCCGTCGACCCGCAGGTCGGGCTCGCAGCTGCAGGTGAGTTCGGCCCGTCCGGCCCCGACGGCCCGCAGCATCGCCATCGCGCGGCGATTCAGTTCGGTGGTCATCTCGGTCATCCCCCTCTGGTGGTGCTGACAAGGAGGAGACGTGGCCGGCGTCACCGAATACGCGACTTCGCGCAGGGTCACCCGATCGGCTCAGGTGCGCTTCCCCCAGCGCCGGTCGTCCGGATCCTCACCGCGGCTCAGGGCGTCGAGGTAGGCCCGGTCGACGGCGAACCGGGCGGCGATTTCCGCGCCCCGGGCGACGGCGCCGTGGCCGGGGATGAGGACATCGACCTCTTCGGCGACGTCTTCCAGCCGGTCGAGGACGGCTCGGTAGGTGCCGGGTTGCTCGTCGCGGCGGGGGTCGAGGAGCGGGATCAGGACGTCGGAGAGCAGGTCGCCGGCGATCAGGACGCCCCGATCGGCGAGGAGCAGGGCGGCGTGCCCGACGGCGTGGGCGTCGTGCTCGATGACTTCGCCGGGGAGCGGGTGGCCGTTCCCGGGCAGCGGGGTGAGCCGCGCGATCGGTTCAAGGGGAATGTCCGGCGCGGTGTCCCGGGCCATGGCCTGGGCGCGTTCGCGGGCTTCGCCGGCGATGCGCGCGTTGGCCGCGGTGCCGTAGCGGGGGACGTCGCCGAAGCGCGGGTGCCAGAGCAGGTGGTCGAAGTGCGGGTGGGTGGAGAACCCGGCGACGACGGGGGAGCCGAGCCGCTCGAGGTCGTCGGCGAGTTCGTTCAGTTCCGCGCCCCGGATGCCGGGGTCGACGAGGACGAGCCCGGCGTCGGTTTCCACGACGGTGGTGTTGCTCCAGACCCAGTCGCTCTGCCGCACCCAGACCCCGTCGGCCACCTGGTTCAGCACCGGGTCAGAGCCGTTCCTGCAGAGCGTCCGCCGCGGCCAGGAGATCCGCCGCCCAGCGGGCACCCGGCTTCCGGCCGATCCGCTCGATCGGTCCCGACACCGAAACCGCCGCCACGACCGTGCCCGCCGAATCCCGCACCGGCGCCGAAATGCTCGCCACGCCCGGCTCGCGCTCGGCCACGCTCTGCGCCCAGCCGCGGCGCCGGACCTCGAGGAGCGTGCGCTCGCCGAAGACCGCGTCGGCCAGGATGGTGCGCTGGGTGTGCGGGTCCGCCCAGGCCGCCAGGACCTTCGCGCCCGAGCCCGCCGTCATCGGCAGGCGCGAACCCACCGGCACCGTGTCGCGCAGGCCGCTCGGCGGCTCGGCCGTCGCGACGCACACGCGCTGGACGCCGTCGCGCCGGTACAGCTGGACGCTCTCACCGGTGACGTCGCGCAGTTTCGGCAGCACCACGCCCGCGGCGTCGAGCAGCGGGTCCGTCGAACCGCCCGCGAGCTCGGCCAGCGCCGTGCCGGGGCGCCAGCGGCCGTCCGGACCGCGGCGCAGCAGCCGGTGCACCTCCAGGCCGACCGCGAGCCGGTGCGCGGTGGCCCGGGGCAGGCCGGTCCGCGTGCACAGTTCCGCGAGGCCGCAGGGGTCGTCCGCGACCGCCTGCAGGACGGCCACTGCTTTGTCGAGTACTCCGATACCGCTATGCTGTCCCACGACCCGATACTAGCGTCCCGCACTTTGGGAAGTCCAGCATCTGGGAAAACCCTGAACTCGAGCTGCGCCCCTCCTTCGCGGCTCGCACCCGATCTCGCAGGTGCGCGCCCGAGTTCGTCGACGAACCGTGGAAGGAGCCGGAGATGACCAGCCCGACCGGCAAGGCCCGCACGCTGGCGGAGAAGGTGTGGGACAGCCACCTCGTGCGCCGAGGCGAAGGCGCCGAACCGGACCTGCTCTACATCGACCTCCACCTGCTGCACGAAGTGACCAGCCCGCAGGCCTTCGACGGCCTCCGCCTGGCCGGGCGGCAGCTGCGCCGCCCCGACCTGACCATCGCGACCGAGGACCACAACGTCCCGACCGTGGACATCGAGCTCCCCATCGCCGATCCGGTCTCGCGCACCCAGGTCGACACCCTTCGCCGCAACTGCGCGGAGTTCGGGGTCCGGCTGCACCCGATGGGTGACGCCGAGCAGGGCATCGTGCACGTCATCGGCCCCCAGCTCGGCCTGACCCAGCCCGGCATGACCGTGGTCTGCGGCGACAGCCACACCTCGACGCACGGCGCGTTCGGCGCCATCGCCTTCGGCATCGGCACGTCCGAGGTCGAGCACGTCATGGCCACCCAGACGCTGCCGCTGCGTCCTTTCAAGACGATGGCGATCACCGTCGACGGGCAGCTGCGCCCGGGCGTCACGGCGAAGGACATCATCCTCGCGGTGATCGCCAAGATCGGCACCGGCGGTGGCCAGGGCTACATCCTGGAGTACCGCGGCTCGGCCATCGAGGCCCTCTCGATGGAGGCCCGGATGACCGTCTGCAACATGTCGATCGAGGCCGGCGCCCGCGCCGGAATGATCGCCCCGGACGAGACGACGTTCGAGTACCTGAAGGGCCGCGCCCACGCACCGCAGGGCGCGGACTGGGACGCGGCGGTCGAAAACTGGCGGCAGCTGCGCACCGACGACGGCGCCGAGTTCGACGCCGAAGTCCACCTCGACGCGAGCGCGCTGACCCCGTTCGTGACCTGGGGCACCAACCCCGGCCAGGGCCTCCCGCTGGGCGCCGAGGTGCCGGACCCGGAGGCGATCCCGGACGAGAACGACCGCATCGCCGCTGAAAAAGCCCTGTCCTACATGGACTTGAAGCCCGGCACGCCGCTGCGTGAGATCGCCGTCGACACGGTCTTCCTCGGCTCCTGCACCAACGGCCGGATCGAGGACCTGCGGGCCGCGGCCGAGGTGCTGCGCGGGCGGAAGGTGGCGGAGTCGGTCCGGATGCTGGTGGTGCCCGGCTCGATGCGCGTCCGCAAGGCCGCCGAGGCCGAGGGGCTCGACCAGGTCTTCACCGAGGCGGGCGCCGAGTGGCGCCAGGCCGGCTGCTCCATGTGCCTGGGCATGAACCCGGACCAGCTGAAGCCGGGCGAGCGCAGCGCGTCGACGTCGAACCGCAACTTCGAGGGCCGGCAGGGCAAGGGCGGCCGGACGCACCTGGTCTCGCCGCTCGTGGCCGCCGCCACGGCCGTGCGGGGCACGCTGTCGTCGCCGGAAGACCTGCTGACCGCCGCCCGCTGACCACCCGAGGAGCTACAGCCATGGAACCGTTCACCCAGCACACCGGCGTCGGCGTCCCGCTGCGCCGGTCCAACGTGGACACCGACCAGATCATCCCGGCGGTCTACCTCAAGCGGGTGACCCGGACCGGGTTCGAGGACGGCCTGTTCGCCGCCTGGCGCGGCGACGAGAACTTCATCCTCAACCAGGGGCCGTTCAAGAACGGGAGCGTGCTGGTCGCGGGCCCGGACTTCGGAACCGGTTCCTCCCGCGAGCACGCCGTCTGGGCGCTGATGGACTACGGCTTCAAGGTCGTCATCTCCGCCCGGTTCGCCGACATCTTCCGCGGCAACTCCGGCAAGGGCGGCCTGGTGGCCGCCCAGTGCGAGCAGCACGACGTCGAGCTGCTCTGGAAGCTGCTGGAGAACGAGCCCGGCACCGAGGTCACGGTCGACCTGGAGACCAAGACCGTGCGGGCGAAGGACTTCACCGCGCCCTTCCAGATCGACGACTACGTGCGCTGGCGGCTGCTGGAAGGTCTCGACGACATCGCGCTGACGTTGCGCCATGCCGGTGAGATCGACGCCTTCGAGGCGAGCCGCCCGTCCTGGAAGCCGACGACGACGCCGGTCGCCGCCGGCTAGTGGTATGAGGGGCGGAATCGCTTGCCAGGCAAGCGATTCCGCCCATTTTTTGGTTTCGCCGAACAGCCCTCCGCGAGCCTGTCATCGCGCTTCGGCGTTCGCCGGAACCCGTCCCAGGGCAAGGGAAAGTTCCGCACGCCGGTTGGAATCGGGCTGCCTTGGTAATACCGTTGTGGCCAGCCGGCCGACGCGGCCGTGGATCCTTCCTGGAGGACTGGACATGGCCAACAAGGCCCAGCTGATCGAGGCGCTGACCGAGCGCCTGGGCGACAAGAAGGCCGCTGCCGAGGCGGTCGACGGTCTGGTCGACATCATCATCCGGACGGTCAACAAGGGCGAAAAGGTCAACATCACGGGCTTCGGCGTCTTCGAGAAGAGGGCCCGAGCGGCCCGGACGGCCCGCAACCCGCGCACGGGCGAAGCGGTCCGGGTGAAGAAGACGAACGTGCCCGCGTTCCGCGCGGGGACGACCTTCAGGGACGTGGTTTCCGGAGCGAAGAAGCTGCCGAAGGCGACTCCGGTCCGGCGCGCGACGGGGACGACGGCTGCTTCGCGCGCGGCTGCGGCGAAGCCGGCGGCGACGGGTTCGACGGCTACGCGGACCAGGGCAGCGGCGGTCAAGCCGGCGGCGACGCGCACGGCTGCGACTCGGACCGGGGCGACGCGGACGACTGGGACGCGGACGGCGGCCACTCGGACGACGTCGGCGAAGGCGGCGGCCGCGAAGCCGGCGACCACGCGGACTCGCGCCACGGCGGCGAAGCCGGCGGCTGGGGCGAAGTCGGCTACGGCAGCGAAGTCGACTACCGCTGCGAAGTCGACGACGGCGGCGAAGTCGGCTACGGCGGCGAAGTCGACCACGGCCGCGAAGCCGGCCACGGCGGCGAAGACGACCACGGCCCGCAAGACCCCGGCGGCCAGGACCACCGCGGCGAAGACCCCGGCCCGCCGAACCTCAGCCGCGGCGAAGAAGGACTGAGCCGCCCGAAACTGTCGTACCCCTGCGGTAACGTGAAATCAGGGGGACCCCCTGGGGGCGACCCCCTGCTAGACGAGCAGCTTTTCGGCAGGGCCCCGCGCGAGGTGCGCGGGGCCCTGCCGCATGTCCGCACCCTGCGGCGGAAGGGATCCACGCCCGGCGGCGCGGCCGGCGCGCTGGGATGGTCGGCTTGCGCGCCTCGGCGGTCGGCTTGCGTTTCGGCGGCCGGCTTGTGCCTCGGCAGTCGGCTTGCGCCTCGGCAGTCGGCTTGCGTTTCGGCGGTCGGCTTGCGTTTCGGCGGTCGGCTTGCGCCTCGGCGGCCGGCTTGCGCCTCGGCGGCCGGCTTGCGCCTTGGCGGTCGGCTTGCGTCTCGGCAGGACGGGCCCGCGCGGGCGGTCGGTTCGCACGCCTGGACGGTCGACTTCGCACCCGGAGGTCGGCTCGCGTGCCTGGGTGGTCGCTTGCCCACCCGGGTGGTCCAGGTTCGCGCGCGAGCATGGTCGGCTCGGGTACCGAGCGGGACTGTCCGTACCTGAAACGCCAGCTTGGGTACCCACAGCGTCGGCTCGCGTACCCGGACGGTCGGCTCACGTACCCAGGGTGTCGGATCCTCGCGAGCCCGGACCAGCCGGCCGAGCCGCAACCCAAACCGGCGCCCCGCAACCGATCCCCGCCGAACGCACCACCGACTCCGCGGAACGGATGGGAAGTCACCCACCGCCTGCGCCGCCGCAACCGCGGGTGCCGGGACCGGTTCCGTCCAATTTCGCGAAGTTGCTTGAGCGCCCGGCCGAGTGATGCCACGCTGCGTTCCTCGGGCCCGCGTCCGGCGGGGCCGGCCGTGGGCGAGGCGAACCTGGGGGCGAACCACCATCGACATCCGGCTGCTCGGCCCGTTCCACGTGCTCGTCGACGGTTCGCCGGTCGTGCTGACCAGTTCCCGCCAGCGCGCGCTGCTCGCCACGCTCGCGCTCGCCGCCGGGCGGCTCGTCTCCATCGATGCCCTCGCCCGGGGTGTCTGGGGCGAGACCCCTCCCGCGCACATCCGGGGCAGCCTGCAGACCTACGTCATGCGCCTGCGCCGGCTCTGCGGCGAAGACACCGTCGTCACCGAACCGGACGGGTACCGGCTGGTCGTCGACCCGTCCCGGGTGGACGCCCTGCGCTTCCTCCAGCTGCTCGACCAGGCCGCCGCCGCGGCGGAACCCGCCCGCCGCCGGGAACTGCTCGCCGCCGCTCTCGACGGGTGGGGTGTTCCGCTCGAAGGGGTCGGCTCTCCCGCGCTGGCCGCCGAATGGGGGCCGCTGCTGACCGAGCGGTACCTCTTCGCCGTCGAACAGCGGATCGACCTCGACACCGGGCTCGTCCCCGATGCGCGGCTCGTCGCCGAACTCACCGACCTCGTCGCCCAGCACCCGCTGCGGGAGTCGTTGTGGGAACGGCTGGTGCGCACCCTCGCCCGGTCCGGGCGCCGGGCCGAAGCGCTCGCCCGCTATGCCGGGCTGCGGGCGTTGCTGGCCGACGAATTGGGCGTCGAACCCGGCGAAGACCTCCGCCGCCTGCACGCCGAACTGCTCGCCGCCGACGCCGATCCGGCCGTCCACACCGTTCCGCGGCAACTGCCCTTCGACGTCGCCGGCTTCACCGGCCGCGGCCCCGAACTGGCCGAACTCGACCGGCTGCCGCCCGGGGACGGCTCCGGCATCGTCGTCATCGAGGGCACCGCCGGCGTCGGGAAGACGTCCCTGGCCGTGCACTGGTCCCACCGCGTCCGCGAGCGCTTCCCCGGCGGCCAGCTGTTCCTCGACCTGCGCGGCCACTCCGCGGACACCCCGGTCACGCCCGGCGCCGCGCTGGCCGGCTTCCTGCGCGCCCTCGGCGTCCCGGCCGAGACGCTGCCCTCCACTGTGGAGGAACGCTCGGCGCTGCTGCGCAGCAGGCTGGCCGGCAGCCGCACCCTCATGCTGCTCGACAATGCCCGCGACGCCGACCAGGTCCGCCCGCTCCTGCCCGGGCCCGGGAACCTCGTCGTGGTGACCAGCCGCAACCAGCTGCGCGGCCTCGTCGCCCGGGACGGCGCCCGCCGCATCGCCCTGCGGTCCTTCGACGACCGCGACGCGGCCGCGCTGCTCGCCGGCAGCGTCGGGCCGCAGCGCCTCGCCGCCGAACCCGACGCCGTCGCCGAACTCGTCCAGCTCTGCGGCCGCCTGCCGCTGGCACTGGCGCTGGCCGGAGAACGCGCGTCCCGGTTCTCCGGCGTCTCGCTCGCCGGAATCGTCGAAGAACTCCGCGACCAGCGGCTGCGCCTCGACACCCTCCGGGATCCGCAGGACGCGGGCACCGATCTGCGGGCCGCGTTCTCCTGGTCGTACAAAGCGCTGCGCCCGGCCGCGGCGCGCTTCTTCCGGCTGCTCGGCCTGCACCCCGGCCTCGGGTTCAGCCTGGCCTCGGCCGCCGCGCTGGCCGGCGCCGACCTGCGGGACGCGCGGGAACTCGCCGACCAGCTCGCCGCGGCCCACCTGCTCAACCAGCCGGGCACCGACCGCTACCAGTTCCACGACCTGCTGCGCGTCTACGCGGGCGAGCTCGTCGAGTCCGAGACGACCGAAGCCGAACGCGCGGCGGCGCTGCGCCGGCTCGTCGACTGGTACCTCGCCGGCGTCGCCGAAGCGAACAAACTGGTCCGGCCCGACCTGCTCACCGAGGACATCACGCTCGACCCGCCGCCGGTGCCCGCCGTCCGCTTCGCGCAGCACGAGCAGACGATCGCCTGGTACACCACCGAACGCCAGGCCCTCACCGCGCTCGTCGGCATCGCCGCCGAGCACGGCTGGACCGCGCACGCCTGGAAACTCGCGTGGCTCCTGCGCGGGTTCTTCGCCGAACGCCACGACCGCGACGACTGGATCACCACGGCCCGCGCGGCCGTCGCCGCCACCCGGGACGCCGGCGACGGCATGGGGCTCCAGTACAGCGCCAACAACCTCGGCTCGGCCTACCTGCGCACCCTCCAGCCCGACAAGGCGATCGAGGCGCTGGAGGAAGCGCGCGCGGCGTCCGAGGGCGGCGACGGCACCGCGCTGACGGTCGCGATCCTGTCCAACCTCGCCGGCGCCTACTACGTCCGCGCCGAATACGCCGAAGCCGAGCGCTACGCCCTCAAGGCCGTCCACCTCGCGCGCGACCACGGCCAGCGCACGTTCGTGCCGCACGCGCTCCTCAACGTCAGCGCCAGCCGCATCGGCCTCCGCGACTACGACCACGCGGCCGAAGCCGCCCAGTCCGCCCACGAAGCCTTCGCGGAACTCGGCGACCGCTACCACGCGGCGCTCGCGCTGGGGAACGTCGCCGAGGCCCTCGAAGGAGCCGGCCGGCACGAAGAAGCGGAGCGGGCCGGGCTCGACGCGCTCGCCGAGCTGAAGGAGCTGAACGCCGACTACGGCACGATCGACGTCCAGATCACCCTCGGCCGGCTCAAGCACCGCACCGGCCGCGCGCACGAAGCGGGCGGCCACTGGGCCGAGGCGCTGACCGTCAGCCAGCGCCTCGGCGACCCCCGCGCCGCGGAGGTCCAGGCCCTGCTGGCCACGGTGCCGACAGAAACCCCCTCGCCCGGGGATGCGCCGTACCCCTAGCCCGGCGCAGCCCAGCGGGACCCGGGACAAGTACACCAAGATCGACTGTCACGCCGCTGTCTCGTCGTGACAGCGGGGGCGCGGCGCCTCAGGAGTGGCTGGGGGAGGGGGCCGGGAGGGCGCTCGGGTGGTAGTCCGCGGCCAGGAGCACCGGGCCTTCGGAGTCCGTCGGCGGGCGGAACGACAGCACCCAGAACGAGCCCTTCTTGCTCGGCACCACGCCGCCGCGCGCGGCCGAGATTTCGACTCCGTCCCGGTCGGCCAGCGCGCTCACCAGGTCCGGGATCACGCCGCCCTGGCTGCACACCACCGGTGTCCCGCCGTCGCCGGCCACGGCCAGCAGGCGCGCCACGCCCAGGACCGGGTCCGGCCAGTAGCCCTCTTCCGAGAACAGCGGCTCGTGGCGGACCTCCGCCGTGACGTCCTCCGCCACCCCGTGGACCGTCTGCACGCACCGCAGCCGCGGGGCCGACAACACCCGGTCCGGGCCGAACAGCGACAGCACCCGGCGCAGCGCCGCCGCCTGGCGCTGACCCGCTTCCGACAGCGGCCGGAGGTCGTCGTCGCCCGACCACTCGTCGCGCTTGCCCGCTTTGGCGTGCCGCACCAGCAGCAGCGTCGTCAGGCCCACCGGGAGCTCGCAGAACGCCCGCAGCACCCGGACGTCCTCCGGGCGCGTCAGCAGCTTCTCCGCCGCGATCGAGTCCAGCCAGCGCAGCTCGTCGACCTCGTCGTTCGCCGCGAACTCGCCGGAAACCGCTTCCGCGGCGAAGTAGTCGACCGTCTTCGGCACCGTCCCGGAGCCGTTCCGCGCGGGCACCGGGTACGCCGACCGGACCAGGTAGCGGCCCAGGACGGCGGTGAACCCGGTCTCCTCCCGGACTTCCCGCACCGCGGCCTCGGCGATCGTTTCGCCCTGGTCGAGCTTCCCCTTCGGGAACGACCAGTCGTCGTAACGCGGGCGGTGCACCAGCGCGACCTCGGTCACGCCCCCGGCGAGGCGCCACAGCACCGCGCCGGCCGCCCGGACTTCCTGGGTCATCCGGCGGCCCCGTGCAGCTTCGCCAGCTCCAGCTGGTGGTCGCGCACGCGCGAGCCGTCGGCGGGGAACGGCGACCACTCGCCGCTCGCGGTCAGCACCCAGCAGCGCGTCGCCGGGTCCAGCGCCGAGTCGAAGATGTTGTCGAGCTGCGCGGTCAGCTTCGGGTCCTTGACGCGCACCAGCGCCTCGATCCGCCGGTCGAGGTTGCGGTGCATCATGTCCGCGCTGCCGATCCAGTGCGTGCCGCCGGCGCGGAAGTTGAAGATCCGCGAATGCTCCAGGAACCGGCCGAGGATCGAGCGGACGTGGATGTTCTCCGACAGCCCTTCGACGCCGGGCTTGAGCGTGCAGATCCCGCGCACCACGACCTCGACCGGCACCCCGGCCTGCGACGCGTGGTAGAGCGCGTCGATGACCTGCTCGTCGACCAGCGAGTTGCACTTGATCCGGATCCCGGCGTCCTGCCCGGCCCGCGCCAGCTCGATCTCCTCGCCGATGGCGCGCACGATGCCGCGGCGGATGCCGTGCGGCGAGGTGAGGATCGTCCGGTAGGTGTCCTGGCGGGAGTAGCCGGTCAGGACGTTGAACAGGTCGGTGACGTCGGCGCCGATGCTCGGATCGGCGGTGAACAGGCCGATGTCCTCGTAGAGCCGCGCTGTCTTCGGGTTGTAGTTGCCGGTGCCGATGTGGCAGTAGCGGCGGATGGTCGAGCCCTCCTGGCGCACGATCATCGACACCTTGCAGTGCGTCTTCAGCCCGACCAGGCCGTACACGACGTGCACGCCCGCACGCTCCAGCGTCCGCGCCCAGGTGATGTTGGCCTGCTCGTCGAACCGCGCCTTGATCTCCACCAGCGCGACGACCTGCTTGCCCGCCTCGGCGGCGTCGATCAGGGCGTCGACGATCGGGGAGTCACCCGAGGTCCGGTACAGGGTCTGCTTGATCGCGAGGACCTTCGAGTCGGCCGCCGCCTGCTCGATGAACCGCTGCACGCTGGTCGAGAACGAGTCGTACGGGTGGTGCACCAGCACGTCGCCCTCGCGCAGCGTCGCGAACACGCTCTTCGGCGTCTCGCGCTCGCCGAACGCCGGGTGCGTCGCCGGCACGAACGGCCGGTCCTTCAGCTCCTTGCGGTCCACAGCGGACAGCTGGTGCAGGCAGGTCAGGTCGAGCAGCCCGGGCACCTCGACGACGTCCGCCGGGTCGACGTCCAGCTCGCGCAGCAGCAGCTCGAGCATGTGCTCGCTCATGTCCTGCGCGACCTCGAGGCGCACCGGCGGGCCGAACCGGCGCTGCGCCAGTTCGCGCTCGAGGGCCTGGAGGAGGTCCTCGTCCCGGTCCTCGTCGACCTCGAAGTCGGCGTTGCGGGTGACGCGGAAGACGTGGTGCTCGGTGACGTCCATGCCGGTGAACAGCTCGCCCAGGTGCGCGGCGATGAGCTCTTCGAGGGGCAGGAAGGTCGCGGTCCGGCTGGTGCGTTCGGTTTCGACGCGCATCAGGCGCGGCACGTTGCTCGGCACCTTGACCCGGGCGAAGCGCTCGGTGCCGCCTTCAGGGTCGCGGACCGTCACGGCGAGGTTGAGCGAAAGGCCGGAAATGTACGGGAACGGGTGCGCCGGGTCGACGGCCAGCGGCGTCAGGACCGGGAAGATCTGCTCGGAGAAGTAGCTGGACAGCCGGAGCTGGTCGGCGCCGGCGAGGTCGGCCCAGCCGACGATGTGGATGTCCTCCTCGGCCAGCTGCGGGCGCAGGTGCTTCTCGAAGGCGCCGGTCTGCCGCTCGACGAGGTCCTGGTTGCGCTTGGCGATGTAGCCGAGCTGCTCGCGCGGGGTGAGGCCGTCCGCGCTGCGGACCAGCAGGCCGGTCTCGTCGCGGCGCTTCAGGCCGGCGACGCGGACCATGTAGAACTCGTCCAGATTGGACGCGAAGATGGCGAGGAACTTCGCCCGCTCGAGCAGCGGCTGCGACTCGTCCTCGGCCAGCGCGAGCACGCGGGCGTTGAAGTCCTGCCAGGAGAGTTCGCGGTTGAAGTACCGGTCGTCGGGCAGCGTCTCGACGGCGGTCGGCGCGACGGTGACCGCGGGCGGCGCCGACGGGACGGCCCGGAACTCCTCGGCGTTGCGGGCGTTGCCCTGCGTGGCGCTGCGGCGCCGCGTCGTGGCCGGGGTGGCCGCGGGCGACGTGGTCTTGCGGCTCCTCGCCTTGCCGGCGGTGGCACGGGCGGCGGTGTCGCGCGCGGTGGACTTGGACGGCACCTTCTTGGCGGGGGTGCTCTTCTTCGCCGTCTCCGAAGATCCGCTGGCCGGGTTCCGTCGCCTCCGCGGTGCGGGCGTGCCGCCGTCGTCTGTGCTCACGGCCCCCATTCTTCACTACGTCAGGCGGAATTGCGCAGACCGCGGTGAAGGTCAGATGAACAGCTCGGCGCGGTAGGCCGAGGTGTGTTTCCCGACACCCAGGGCGAGCACGTGAGCGAGATCATCCGGGGTGTCGACATCGCTGCGCAGGGTCGGCAGGGCCCCGCGCAGGGGGACGGCCCCGAACGCGGCGTGCAGCCGCGCCGAGCCGGGCCCGAACCGCGGATCGAGGGCGGCTCCGGGTGCGGCGAGCAGCAGGGTGGTGCCGGTGCCCTGGCGATCGGCGACGAAGGCTCGTTTGCCGGCGGCTTCGGTTTGGGCTTCGGCTAGGGCGGCGGTGAGGTCGCCGGCGCGAAGGGCGGGGAGGTCGGCTTGAAGGGCGCCGACGGCGGCGCCGGGATCGTCGGCTTTGAGCAGGGCTTCGCCGTGCCGGAAGGCGGCGTTGAGGGTCTGTTCATCGGGTTCGCCGACAATTTCGACCCCGAGTTCAGCCAGCTCGCGGACGGCCCCCGGATCGGCGGCGACGACCAGCACCCGCCGAACCCGAGCACTGGACGTGACGGCGGCAAGCGTGTCTCTGGCGAAGGCGAGGACCAGGCCGGGATGGTGGGCGGGTTCGACGGCACCACGCAGCCGCGACTTGCCGTCACGGGGGTGCTTGAGGGGTACAACCAGGTCCACGTCCACGTGTCCATCTTTACCCGAAAGCCGAGAGGGGCGGGGGTGAGTGGGGCGGGTTGTCCACAGACGACGGGGGTTGTGGACAGGTCCGCCAGGGGGTGGGGCTTGGGGCGGGGTTTTGACGGCTGGGGGCGATAGCGTCAATTCGGTGGTGGTTCCCCCTGGGAGGGCGGGTTGCGGCTGGGTGGTGTTGGCGCTGCTCGGTGGTCGCGAATGACTCATTCGGGACCTCGGACGTCTCGAATGAGTCATTCGCGACACCGCAGGTCCCCGGTGCGCCCGCCGACCCGGGATCGGCTCCTACTCGCTCCGGCAGGCTCCGCCGATGCGCCCGCCCACTCGGGACCGGCTCCCTTTCTCTTCGGCAGGGCTCCGGCGAAGCCGGAGCCCTGCCGAAGAGATTTCGCCGGACCGAACGGCACGTTGACGCCGGACTTGCACCCCGCCCAGGCCTGCCCCGCCGCCCCGATCCGAAGCCAGCACGCGGACGGTGGTGCCGGGTCAAGGCACGCTTTCCCGCCTTGACGCGGTACCACCGGCCGTAGTGACAATCACGGCTTCGGGGTGGTGGGCATCGAGCTGCTTGGCGGGCTTGGTGGGGCGGGCGCTTCCTGCCCAGGCGATCCGCCCGCCGGGACCGGCCTGAGCCTTGGCGAGCCGGCGAGGCTTGCGGTGTCGCGAATGACTCATTCGGGACCTCGGACGTCCCGAATGAGTCATTCGCGACCTTCGAGGAGCGCCGGCACCCCGCACCAGCCGAACTGTGCCGGGCCCCGCCTTGGGAGGGCGGGGTTGCGTTTGGCGGCCCGAGCCAGGCTGAACCGATCCTCGCCGGGGCGGCACGGCTCGGCTGGGCCCGGCCCGGCTCGGCCCGGCCCGGCTCGGCTCGACCCGGTTCGGCCCGACCCGGTTCGGCCTGGCCCGGCCTGGCCCGGTTCGGCTTGGCCCGGCCTGGCTCGGTTCGGCCCGGCCCGGCCCGGCTCGGCCCGGTTCGGCTTGGCCCGGCCTGGCTCGGTTCGGCCCGGCCCGGCCCGGCTCGGCCTGGTTCGGCTTGGCCCGGCTCGGCCCGGGGCAGGCTGAACCGACCCTCGCCCGGGCGGCACGGCTCGGCTGGGCCCGGCCCGGCCGGCGAGCCGCCAACCGGCACCACCACCCAGCCGGTGACCGGCCCGACCACGACCAGGCCCACGAACCGCCGCGCCCCAACAGCGCACAACCCCCGGCAAGCGCCCCGAAACCGCCCCCGGCCTGGCCAACCACCCCCCGAACCGACCCTCCCTGGACCGCACCCGACCCGGCGCGGCAGGATCAACCCCCGGATGTGACGTGAGCGAGGAGGAGATCGTGGCCCGGCGTGAGAAGGGCGGCTTCTGGGTGGGGTTCGCCGCCGCACTGTTCTACCCGCTCACCGGCATTGCGCGGCGGGTCTACGTCGGGGCCGAGAAGATTCCGCGGCAGGGCCCGGCTCTGCTCGTCATGAACCACATCTCGCACCTCGATCCCGCCGTCGACGCCGTCTTCGTGCACCGGCAGAAGCGGGTTCCCCGGTTCCTCTTCAAGGAGAGCCTGCTGCGCGCCCCGATCCTCGGCCCGATCGTCGCCGGGTCCGGGCAGATTCCCGTCTCGCGGGGGTCGGCCGCCGCCGGGGACAGTCTCAAGGCCGCCCACCAGGCCCTCGAAGACGGCAAGATCGTCGTCATCTACCCCGAGGGCACCATCACCAAGGACCCGGCCGGCTGGCCGAAGGAGTCCTTCACCGGCGCCGCGCGGCTCGCGCTGCAGAACGACGTGCCCATCATCCCCGTCGCCCGGTGGGGCACCAGCCAGATCTTCAACGGCTACACGAAGAAGTTCACGCCGTTCCCGCGCAAGACGATCACCCACTCCGTCGGCGACCCGATCGACCTGTCCGCCTACCGCGGCGGCAACCCCCGCAGCGCCACGAAGCTCCGCGAGGTCACCAAGGTCATGATGGACGAGGTGACCCGGCTCCTCGCCGAGATCCGGCACGAGGAACCGCCCGCCGTGAAGCCGGAAGACCCCGCCTGATGCGCGCCGACGTGCAGCGGGTCACCGTGCTCGGGGCCGGCTCGTGGGGCACCGCCTTCGCCAAGGTGCTCGGCGACGCCGGCCGGGACGTCACCGTGTGGGCGCGCCGCGAGCAGGTCGCCGAAGACATCCGGGACCGGCACACCAACAGCGCCTACCTGCCCGGCGTGACCCTGCCGGAGAACATCACGGCCACCAGCGACCCCGCGGAAGCGACGAAAGGCGCCGAAGCCGTCGTCCTGGCCGTGCCCAGCCAGAGCCTGCGGGCCAACCTGACGGCGTGGCGCGGCCTGCTGCCGAAGGACGCCATCCTGGTCAGCCTCGCCAAGGGCGTCGAGCTCGGCACGCTCAAGCGGATGAGCGAGGTGATCGGCGAGATCGTCGGGATCGAACCCGACGAGGTCGTCGTCGTCACCGGGCCGAACCTGGCCAAGGAGATCGCCGCCGGGCAGCCGTCGGCCTCCGTGCTCGCCTGCGCCGACCACGAACGCGCCGTGGCGATCCAGCGGGCCTGCGCCAACTCCTACTTCCGCCCCTACACCAACACCGACGTCGTCGGCTGCGAGCTCGGCGGCGCCTGCAAGAACGTCATCGCGCTCAGCACCGGGATGGCCGCGGGCCTCGGCCTCGGCACCAACACGATGGCGACGCTCATCACCCGCGGCCTGGCCGAGATGGCCCGGCTCGGCGCGAAACTGGGCGCCGACCCGCTGACCTTCGCGGGGCTCGCCGGGGTCGGCGACCTGGTCGCGACCTGCTCGTCGCCGCTTTCGCGCAACCGCACCTTCGGCGAACGCCTCGGCCGCGGGGGGACCCTCGAACAGGCGCAGGCGGCCGCCGGCGGCCAGGTCGCCGAGGGCGTCATGTCGTGCTCGTCGATCCGGGCGCTCGCCAGGAGCCTCGGGGTCGACATGCCGATCACCGACGCCATGCACCGCGTCTGCCACGAGGGCGTCGACCCCCGCCAGGCCGGCGCGGAGCTGCTCGGACGGTCCCAGAAACACGAATGGTCCTGATCCGTGGGACGGCTTGACCGGGAAGGACGCGGCTGCGACTCTGTTCGCATGTTCGCGTACGCCATGTCCGAGTCGCGGGGCCGCCTGAGCCTCCACTCGTGCGTGCGCGCGTGTCGCTGTTGTCGGTGAACTCAGCCCCGGCCCAGCTCGACACCCCTTTCTTCCCGTGAGGACCCTCATGTTCGCCGTTCCGGACAACACCCTGCTGCGTCCCGAAAACCCCGCGCTGCGCCACCCGGTGCGCGTCGCCCTCGAGGTCGCCGCCGACCGAGACCGCTGGCGCCACCTGCTGCGCTACGACCCCGACGAGCGCTTCGCGACGCTGGTGTCGAAGGACGAGCAGCAGGAGGTGTGGCTGATGAGCTGGCTGCCCGGCCAGCGCACCGACCTGCACGACCACGCGTTCGCCAGCGGCGCGTTCACCGTGGTCGGCGGCCACCTGACCGAAGCCGTGGCGCGCCGCGCGCCGGACGGCCGCGCGGTCACCGAGCTGCACGCGCTGTCCGCGGGGCAGTCGCGGGTGTTCGGGCCCGGGTACGTGCACGAAGTCCGCAACGACGGCCCCGACCCGGCGATCTCCGTCCACGTCTACCGCGACGCCGGCCGCGCGATGCGCCCGTACCACCTCGACCCGGTCGAGGGCCCGATCCCGGACTGATCAGTCCAGGTCGCCGCGCGCCCGGAATTCCCGCTCGATGCGGGACCGGCCGGCCCCGGACGCCAGCAGGGCGTGCAGGAGGATGCGCGACTTCCGCGCGTCGAGCCAGCCCGCCATGGTCGCGCCCATCGCGATCAAGCTCGACTCCGAGCCGTGGAAGCCGTACGTCGAGCGCAGCGTGGGGCCCGCGCCCGTCCGCGAGGCGACGACCACCGGCAGCGACGGCACCAGCCGCGCGATCACGTCGGCCAGGCCCGACGACACGTGCCCCACGCCTGTCGCCGCGACCACCACGCCGCGCACGTCCGGCTGCGCGGCGGCGTGCTCCAGAAACGCGCCCGAGTCGTCCAGACCTGCCTCGACGATCGGGACCAGGCCGCCGAAGTCGTCCCCGGACAGGGACGGCAGCCGCGGCGGTGACGGGTGGAACCAGTGCGCCGCGTGCTCGACGACCATGCCCAGCGGTCCCGCCGGGGCCGAGGAGAACGCTTCCAGGTGACTCGAATGCGCCTTCCGCACCCAGCGCGCGGCGTGGACGTCGTCGTTGAGCGTGACCAGCACTCCGCGGCCACGGCTGCGCGGATCGGCCGCGACGGTCAGCGCGTTGCGCAGGTTCGCCGGGCCGTCCGGGCTGAACAGGCCGGCGTTGCGCATCGCCCCGGTGACGACCACCGGGGTCTCCGACGGCCAGTGCAGGTCCAGGAAGTACGCCGTTTCCTCCAGGGTGTCGGTGCCCTGGACCACGACGAAGCCATCGGCGTCCTGGCGCAGGCCCCATTCGCGGCAGCGCAGCAGAGTCGCGAAGTCCAGCGACGCGCTGCCGATCCCGGCCAGCGTCTCGGCCAGGACGTCCATCGGCAGGTCGCCGAGCCCGCCGAGCAGGTCGGCCGCGCCGAGCCGCGGGACGGCCCCGCCGCCGTCGCCCGCCGGGGCCATCGAGATGGTGCCGCCCAGGGAGGCGAGAGCGATCAAAGGCATGCGGCCACCCTATTCAGCCGGTCTTGACCGCCTGGAGCGTGTAGCTCGCCGCCAGCCGCGAGGGCGTGTCCCGCAGCCGCCATTCGCCGGTGCCGTCGTCGTGGACCATCTGCCCGGGCCAGGCGTTCCACGGCACGCTGTCGTGCTCGGTGAACGCCGTCAGCGCCAGGCCGTGGTCCAGCAGGGCCGTGATGATCTCGCCCAGCGAGTGGTTCCACGAGTGGGTCAGGCCGTGCTCGAGCGGCCGGTCGACGGCGACGTAGGTCTCGGGGTCGTCGAAGACCAGCGGCTCGGCGTGCTCGAAGTACGGGTACCGCAGCACCGCCGGGTTCGCGGCCTCGTCGTGCGCCCACAGCATGGGGTGCCCTTCGCGGATGAACAGCCGCCCGCCCGGCCGCAGCAGCCCGGCGACCACCGCCGCCCAGCGCGCCGCCGACGGCAGCCAGCACAGCGCGCCGATCCCGGTGTAGACGAGGTCGAACCGGCCGGCGCCCAGCACGTCGACGGCGTCGTACACGTTGGCCTCGTGGAAGTCGACCGCCGCACCGGCCGCCTCGGCGAGCCGGCGCGCTTCGGCCAGCGCCGCGCCCGAGAAGTCCAGGCCCGTCATGGCCGCGCCCAGGCGGGACAAGGAAATCGTGTCCGTGCCGATGTGGCACTGCAGGTGGACCGCGCGCAACCCGGTGAGCTCGCCCAGGCGCGGGCGGTCGAACCGCACGACACCGCTCAGGTGCGCCGGATCCCCGGCGAACCGGGCGAAGCCGTAGTCCGGCGACGCCGCGTGCAGGACCGCGCGCTCGTCCCAGTTGGCCTTGTTGACCGCGAACGAATCCGTCACGACGTCGCCGCGCGCTCGGCGGCGCTGCGCAGCACGCAGAACTCGTTGCCCTCCGGGTCGGCCAGCACCGCCCAGCCCGTGCCGTCCGGGTTGCGGCGGTCGTCGAACATCGTCGCGCCGAGACCGAGGAGCCGCGCGACCTCCTCGTCGCGCGGGATGTCCGGCTGCAGGCACAGGTGCAGGCGGTTCTTCACCGTCTTCGGTTCGGGCACGCGCAGGAACAGCAGCGTCGTGCCGTCGTTCAGCTCGAAGCCCACCTCGTCGTCACCTGGCTGGTCGGTGTCCGGGATCGGCTTTCCGGTGACCTGGCTCCAGAACCGGCACAGCGTGTACGGGTCGGCGCAGTCGACGGAGACGTTCAGCACGGACGACGGCATGGCACTCCTCGAAGTCGGATGCCGTCGAGTCTGGCCCAGCCCCGCCGGGAGGGCGAACCGATTTACGACGCCAGCGCCAGCCCCGCCGTGCGGTGCACGCGGCGGCTGTCGTCGACGATGAGGATCTCGCAGTCCGGCCGGTCGGCCGCCCAGGTGATGCCCTCCGCGCCCATCGCGAACGCCGCCGTGGCCAGCGCGTCCGCCGTCACCAGGTCGCCGGCCACCACGGTGACGCTCATCAGGCCGGTCGCCGGCGTTCCCGAACGGCCGTCGAGGATGTGGGAGCCGCGCTCGTACGCCGCCGACGTCGCGATCGCGCCGTTGCGCGACTCCAGGACCGCGCACACCGCCAGGGGCTGCTCGGGGTGGCGCACCCCGACCCGCCACGGCCGGCCCGGCTCCGGTTCGCCCGCCGTGACGACGTCGCCGCCGGCGTTGAGGCAGAACGTCCCCGCGCCCTCGGCCTTGAGCATGTCGGCCGCGCGCTGCACCGCCCAGCCCTTGACGACCGCGCACGGGTCGAGGCCGCGCCCGGGCAGCCGCGCGCGGAACGCCCCGCCGGAAAGCTGCTCGTAGTACGCGCAGAGCTCCAGCACCTCCAGGAGGTCGTCGCTCAGTTCCGCGGCCGTCAGCTCGCCGCGGTCGTACCGGCTGACCTCGCTGTCCTCCTTGAACGGGCTGAACCGCGCGTCGACGTCCCGGAACCACGCGAAGACGTCGTCGACCACCTCCGCGAAGTCCCCCTCGTCCCGCAGGTCGAGGGAGATCGGCAGGCCCATCACCTGTTCGACCCGGGTGGTCATCTCTTGCCCCGCGCGTCGATCGCCGCCTGCAGCGAGGTCTTGTACGACTCGCTCGTCTCGGTCGCACCGGTCACCGTGTCGATGTTCGCGCTCTGCGCCTGCATCGCCGCCTCCTGCAGCTTCGGCAGCGCGGTGACCGCCCGCCCGTGGTCCGGGGCCTGCAGCAGCGTGATCGCGGTGAGGCGGCTGCCGGAGAACGTCACCTGGACCTGCACGATCCCGTACACACTGGACTCCGCGGTGCCCTGCGTGGTCACCACCCCGCCCGCCGGGTCCGAAGTGGACGGTCCGGGTGGTTTGTTGTCCGAAGAGGACGGTGACGGCGGTGTCGCCGACGGCGCCGTGGAAAGCGGCGGTGCGGTGATCGCGGGCGGTGGCGGCTGGGCGGCGGCGGTGTTCTGCACCGGTCCGGGTTCGAACCGCCAGACCGCGATGAACCCGGCGATCGACAGCGCGACGACGAAGATGGTCTTCTTCACAACGTTCCCCTAGGCCGCGAGACTGAAGCGTTCGGCGTGGACCTGGGAGTTCGGCACGCGCAGCTCGCGCAGGCTGCGCAGCACGGCCGAAGTCATCCCCGGCGGGCCGCAGACGAACACGTCCCGCTCGTGCACGTCCGGCACCATCATGTGCAGGTTCGCCGGTCCGAGCAGCACGCCGCGCGGGCCCACCGCCTGGTCCGGCCCGGTGAGCACGTTGACGACGGCGCCGCGCGCCTTGGCCAGTTCGTTCAGTTCCGGCAGCAGCACGGCGTCGGCCTGGTTGCGGACGCGGTAGAGCACCACGACGTGGCCGTCGATGTCCTCCAGCAGCGCGCGGATCGGCGTGATCCCGACACCGCCCGCCACGAGCAGCGCGTCGGGCCGCCGCTGGTGGATCGTCGTGAACGCGCCGTACGGGCCTTCGGCGAACACGCGCGTCCCGACGGGCAGGTTGCGCAGCCCGGCGCTCGACTCGCCGAGGGCTTTCGCCGTCAGCCGCAGGGAACGGCCGTCCGGCGCGGCCGACAGCGAGAACGGATTGGCCTGCCACCAACGGTCCTTGGTCAGGAACCGCCACAGGAAGAACTGCCCCGCCTTGGCCGGCAGCTTGTCCAGGTGCTTGCCGGACATGTACACCGAAACGACGTCCGGGGATTCGGAAACCACCGCCGTGACGCGCAGCTGGTGGCGCAGGTTCCGCCAGAGCGGCAGCACGACGCGCCCGGCGAGCACGGCGGCGCCGGCCCCGAGCCAGAGCGTCCACCAGTACGCCTTCGCCGCTTCCGTGCCGGCGAACGACTGGCCCAGCGCGATCTGGTGGGTGAACGCGAGCAGCACCGCGGCGTAGGTGTAGAGGTGGATGAAGTGCCACGTCTCGTAGGCGAGCCGCTTGCGCGCGAACTTCGCCGAAACGGCGCCGACGACGAGGATCACGGCGAAGGCGACCAGCGCCCGCAGGATGCCTTCGAGCGTGTTGGCCATCTCGACCAGTTCGTCGACGACGCCTTTGTCCGAAACCTCCGCGTAGCCCATGGTGATGAACACCAGGTGCGCCAGCAGGGTCCACAGGAGCGTGAAGCCGGTCCACCGGTGCCAGGTGGTCAGCCGGTCCATCCCGAGCCGGCGGTCCAGCCAGGGCAGCCGGGCCACCAGCAGCAGCTGGAACGCCATCGCCAGCGCGCCGTAGAGGCCGGCCAGCCTGCCGATCGTGATCAGCACGTTCTGCGAAACCCCGGCCTGCACGAACAGGACGGTGACGGCGGCCACATTGGCGCCGAGGAAGAGGAAGAGGCCGGATTTCGCGGCGATCCGGGGGCGGATCGCCGGGCGCGCGGCCTCGACGGTCTGCGTCATGGTGCTCACACGGATCCCCCTTTGATTCGGTTCACAAGGCTAGCGTCGGCACCGAGCCTGTGGGGAGGCTTTGCCCCGACTGTCGGAATACTGTCGGCGGGTCCTCCGGGCACGCCGATCGGCGTGCGCCGGGAGATGATGCAGTGGTGCAGACCCCCGATCCCGTGCGCCTGCTCGTCGTCGACGACGAGCCGCACATCGCCGACCTCGTCGCCACCGTCGCCCGGTACGAGGGCTGGCAGGCGGTCACGGCCGGGACCGGCCAGGCGGCGCTGACCCGGGCCGCGGAGTTCGGGCCGGACATCGTCGTGCTCGACCTGATGCTGCCCGACCTCGACGGCTTCACCGTGCTCGACCGCCTGCGCGCAGGCGGCAACGCGGTGCCGGTGGTCTTCCTCACGGCCAAGGACGCGACGGCCGACCGGATCGCCGGGCTCACCCGCGGGGGTGACGACTACCTGGTCAAACCGTTCTCCGTCGAGGAGCTGATGGCGCGGCTGCGGGCGGTGCTGCGGCGCAGCGCCGGCGTCGCGCACCGGCCCGAAGCGCGCGGCGCCGTGCTGAAGGTCGGCGACCTGACCCTGGACGAGGACACCCGCGAGGTCCGCCGCGGCGACCTCCTGGCCGAGCTGACGCCGACCGAGTACGAGCTGTTGCGGTACCTGATGCGCCGCTCGCCCGCGGTGCTGACGAAGGCGCAGATCCTCGACCACGTCTGGGAATACGACTTCGGCGGCCGGTCCAACGTGGTGGAACTGGTCATTTCGCACCTGCGGCGCAAGGTCGACGCGGGTGACGGCGAACCGCTGATCCACACCGTGCGCGGCGTCGGGTACGTCGTGCGGCAGGCCCACCGGTGACGCGCGCGGTCCGCCGGTGGTACGGGGCGTGGCAGCGCACCCGCCTCGGTACCCGCATCACCCTCGGCCTCGGCGCGCTCGCGCTGGTCGTGTTCGCGGCCGTCGGCGTCACCACGGTCGGGATCATGCACGACTACCTCGACCGGCGGCTCGACGAACAACTGTCCAAGAGCCAGAACACCCAGCTGCCGCTGCTGCGCGAAACGCACGGCTCGCCGCAGTCGGTGTACTCGTGGTACTCGGCGCTGTACCAGGTCCAGGGCGGGATCGCCGTCCCCGAACCGGGCGGACGGCTGCCCGGCGACGCCAAGCAGCTGGCGAAGATCGCCGCCGAAGCGGTGAACGGCGACGTCACCCGCACCGTCTACCTGCACGACGACGGCCCGTACCGGGTGCGCGCGTGCCCGGTGGACACGGATTCGGTGCTGCTGTCCGCCGCGCCGCAGCAGGACCTCGACGCCACGGTCCGGCAGCTGATCGCGGTCGAGGTCGGGGCGTTCGCGCTCGCGCTGGGCGTGCTGGTGGTCGTGGGACGGCTGGTGCTGCGCCGCGGCCTGCGCCCGCTGGCCGACATGGCCGGCACCGCGCACGACATCGCCTCCCACGACCTCACCGCCAACCCGGACCTGCCGGTGCGGGCGGCGGGCACCGGCGGCGGCGCCGAAGTCGAGGAGCTGCGGACGGCGTTCAACGTGATGCTGGCCCACATTGACACGTCACTGGCCGCGAAGACCGAGGCCACCGAGCGGCTGCGCCGGTTCGTCGCGGACGCCTCGCACGAGCTGCGCACGCCGCTGACGTCGATCCGCGGGTACGCCGACCTCTTCCGCTACGCGGCGGCGAACGAGCCGGCCGAGCGCGAGGCGCACCTGGCGAAGATCCGCGAGGAGACGGCGCGGATGACCGTGCTCGTCGACGACCTGCTGCTGCTGGCCCGGCTCGACGCGCGGGCCGCCGAGACGCCGTTGCGGCCCGAGCGCGTCGACCTGGCCGAGCTGGCCGGGGACGCGGCGGACGCGTTCGCCGCCGGCCGGCCCGACCACCCGCTGACCTCGGCGCTTTCGGCGGCGTTCGTGGACGCCGATCCGGTGCGGCTGCGGCAGGTACTGGACAACCTGCTGGCCAACGCGGCCGTGCACACCCCACCCGGGACGTCGGTGCACGTCTCGGTGGCGGCCTCGGGTGGTTCCGCCGTGGTGGAGGTCACCGACAGCGGGCCCGGCATCGCCCCGGCGGACCAGGAGCGGATCTTCGACCGGTTCTTCCGGGTGGACGACTCCCGCACCCGCGGCAACGGCGGCACCGGGCTCGGGCTGTCGGTGGTCCAGTCCTTGGTCACCGCGCACGGCGGCACCGTGGCGGTGTCCTCGGTGCCGGGCCGGACGACGTTCAGCGTGCGGTTGCCGCTCGCGCGGTGACGTGTTCCGGGGTGGCCCAGCCGGGGGAGAGGTCCGCGGACGGCTCGGGCGCGCCGTAGACGGTCCGCACCGGCAGGACGCCGGCCCAGGCGGTGTCGGCCTCGACGTCCTCCGGCTCGTCGTCCGGGCCCTCGGCGCGCATCTTCACCGACGCCTCGGCGAGGTCCAGCGCGAGCACGGACACCGCGGCGAACTCCTTGGCGTTGACTTCGCGCGCGTGCTCCCACGAGCCGGGCGCGAGGTGGTCGGTGAGCACCTTGAGGCCGTGCATCTTCGCTTCGGCGTCGAGGACCGGCTTGGCCTGACCGAGGATGACGGCGCTGCGGTAGTTCATTGAGTGGTTGTTGACCGAGCGCGAGTAGACGATGCCGTCGAGGAGGGTGACGGTCACGCAGACGTCGAGGCCGTGCGCGGCGGTGCGGAGGCTGGCGGCGCCGGTCGAGCCGTGCAGGTAGAGCGTGTCGCCGTCGCGGCCGTAGCCGGTGGGCAGGACCAGCGGCACCCCGTCGCGGACGATCCCGAGGTGGCAGATCAGGCCTTCGTCCAGGACGGCGTGCAGCGCGGAGCGGTCGGTGACGGCGCGGTGCTTCTTGCGGCCGAGCGTGGTGCGGGGCGTGGTCGACAACATGCGACCAGCGTCTCCCGGCATAGTGGCCTCGGAAAACATCCACTTCTCGTACACTTGGGAAGTCCACTCTTTCGTCCGGGGAGGTTCCGTGTCCGACACCGCGCTCCCGGTCAGCCTCGACCGTTCGGCGGTGACGCCGCTGGCCGTGCAATTGGCGGACGCGTTGCGCGAAGCGGCGGCGAGCGGCCACCTGCGCGGCGGCGACCGGCTGCCGTCGACCCGGGCCCTGGCCGGCCGCCTCGGCGTCAGCCGCACGGTGACGTCGGCGGCGTACGAGCAGCTGCACGCCGAGGGCTGGATCGCCGGCCGGCACGGCTCCGGCACATACGTGACGACGCCGCCTTCTTCCACGGCTTCGTCGGTCCCGGTACCCGCGGTCGCGGCTCCCGAGGCGGCTTTGCCGTCGCTGCTGGACCTCGGCCCGGGCACACCGTGGGCGGCCGGGCTGGACCGAGCGGCCTGGCGCCGCGCCTGGCGGGCGGCGGCGGACCCGGAGCCCTTGGTCCGGGCGCACCGGGCGGGCCTGCCGGAGTACCGCGCGGCGGTGTCGGAGCACCTGCTGCGCCACCGGGGGTTGGCGGCGGGCTCGGTCCTGGCGACCGGCGGCACGACGGCGGCGGTGGTCGAGCTGGCGGCGGCGGTGCTGGAGCGCGGGGACGTCGTCGCCGTCGAAGAGCCGGGGTACCAGCGGGCGGTCCAGGCGTTCCTGCGGGCGGGGATGCGGGTGGTGGGAGTGCCGGTGGATTCCGAGGGGCTGCGGCCGTCCGCGATCCCTTCGGACGCTAGGGCGGTGTATTGCTCGCCGGCCCACCAGTACCCGATGGGCAGCAGGCTGAGCGCGGCCCGGCGGGTCTCGCTGGTGGAGCGGGCGCGCTCGTCCGGAATGCTGGTGATCGAGGACGACTACGACGGCGAGCTGCGGTTCGACGTGGCCCCGCTGCCGATGCTGGCCTCGCTGGCCCCGGACGTCGTGGTGCACCTGGGAACGACGTCGAAGATCCTCACCCCGACGCTGGGGGCGGGGTGGATGGTGGCGCCGGAGGCGATCACATCGGCGGTACTGGCGTACCGCGACCTGACGGGAACACGCCCATCGCCGGCGGGGCAGCGGGTGCTGTACGAGTTCGCGCGGAACGGAGATCTGGGTCGTCACCTGCGGAAACTGCGCCGGGAGATGGCCGAGAGGCGCACGTTGCTGGCGGGGGCATTGTCGGGGGCGGGAATCCCGGTGCGGGGGGATGATGCCGGGGCGCACCTGGTGGTGCCGTTTTCGTCGGCGGCGGTGGAGGCATCGGTGATCGCTTCCGCCGAGAGGCGAGGGATCCGGCTGGACGGGCTGGCGCGGCATTTCACCGGGGAGCCTTCGGTGTTCGGGGTGGCAATCGGGTACGCGGGATGTTCGCGGGAGGCGTTGGTGGCGGCTTTGCCGACGCTGGTGGCGCTGCTGCGCTGAGACGCCCGCCGCCGGAGCCCAGCAGGAAAGACGTCACTGGCCGGAACGGGACGTTGACCCCGGACTTGCACCCCGCCCAGACCTGCCCGGCCACCCCGATCCGAAGCCAGCACGCGGACGGTGGTGCCGGGTCAAGGCACGCTTTCCCGCCTTGACGCGGTACCACCGGCCGTAGTGACAATCACGGCTTCGGGGTGGTGGGCACCCGAGCTGCTCGTCGCCCAAAGCGACCCGAAACCGCCCAACTCAGCCGCACCTCCGGCAGAAACCCAACCGGCAGACCCACAGCAGCAGCGACCGACTTCGCCGAAGCCTCACTGGGGGAGGCCGAGCGGGGGGAGGCTGGGCAGGGAGGAGCGGGGAAGGCCGGGCGGGAAAGGCCAAGCGGGGGAGCTTCACCGGGGGAGGTCAAGCGGGGGAGGCGGGGCGGGGAGGAGCGGGGAAGGCCAGCCGGGGGAGGCCAAGCGGCGAGCCTCACCGGGCGAGATCAAGCGGGGGAGGCCGGGCGGGAAAGGCCAAGCGGCGAGCCTCACCGGGGGAGGTCAAGCGGGGCAGGCGGGGCGGGGAGGAGCGGGGAAGGCCGGGCGGGAAAGGCCAAGCGGGGGAGCTTCACCGGGGGAGGTCAAGCGGGGCAGGCCGAGCAGGGAAGGCCAGCCGGGGAAGCCTCACCGGCGGAGGCCAAGCGCGGAAGGTCAAGCAGACCCACCGACCCCTCGATGCACAAGACGTGCCACCCCCGTCACCGGTTGCGTTCACCGCCCACCACGCCCCACCCACCGCACCGGGCTCGGCTGTTCCCCGAGGTCACCGGGTACGGTGGCTCACCATGAGCGAGAAGATCCGGGTGGCCGTCGTGTTCGGTGGGCGTAGCAGCGAGCACACCATCTCGTGCCTTTCCGCCGGCAGTGTCCTGGCCCACCTCGATCCCGCGCGGTTCGAGGCCGTGCCCGTCGGGATCACGCGCGAAGGCCGGTGGGTGCTCGGCACCGGCGACTCCGCCCAGCTCGCCATCCGCGGCCGGGAGCTGCCCTCCGTCGACGGCGGCCAGGGGCTCGTCCTCGCCGGGGATCCGTCCAGCCAAGGGCTCGTCGCCGTGGAACCCGGGCGGGAAAGCGCACTGCTCTCGCAGGTCGACGTCGTCTTCCCCGTCCTGCACGGGGCCTTCGGCGAAGACGGCACCATCCAGGGCCTGCTCGAACTCGCCGGCATCCCCTACGTCGGGCCCGGCGTGCTCGCCAGTGCCGCCGCCATGGACAAGGAAACCGCCAAGAAACTCCTGGCCGCCGAGGGGCTTCCGGTCGGGACCTACATCGGCCTCAAGCGCGATCAGTCCACTTTGGACGACCAGGACAGGGAAACCCTCGGTCTCCCCGTCTTCGTCAAGCCGTCGCGGGCGGGCAGTTCGGTCGGGATCTCGCGCGTCGCGGACTGGGCCGGGCTCGATGCCGCCGTCGAACTCGCCCGCGCGACCGATCCCAAGGTGCTCGTCGAGGCCGCCGTCGTCGGGCGCGAGGTCGAATGCGGTGTCCTCGAATTCCCCGACGGCCGCGTCGAAGCCTCGCTGCCCGCCGAGATCCGCGTGCTCTCCGAAGACGAGAACGCCTGGTACGACTTCGAAACCAAGTACCTCGGCGACGACGCCGAACTCGACATCCCCGCCAAGCTCGACGACGCCCTGACCGAGAAGCTGCGCGCGATGGCCGTCGAAGCCTTCCGGGCGTTGGACTGCCAGGGCCTCGCCCGCGTCGACTTCTTCGTCACCGAAGACCACGAGCTGATCATCAACGAGGTCAACACCATGCCGGGCTTCACGACGAAGTCCGCCTACCCGAAGATGTGGGAGGTCACCGGCATGGACTACGCCACGCTGCTGACCACCCTCGTCGAGACGGCCATCGCCCGCGGAACGGGACTGCGCTAGGAGAACCGCAGCGGCCGCGGAGCCAGCTTCGCGGCCACCGCGTCCGAAATCGCCTGCAGCGGCCCGGTCCCGGCGCTGTCCGGCACCGTCAGCGCCGCGTAGACCTCGCGGTCCACCACGTACCACGTCGACGCGCCCTCGCCCGGCACCTGCAGCCACTGGACCTTGTTCACCAGCCGCAGCTGCGCCGTCGGCGTCAGCTCCGGGGGACGGTCGAGGCCGCACCGCAACACCACGGGATCCGGGGAACCCCAGGCCACCGTGGCGGGCGGCGCCGGGGACGCCAGCGCACGGACCTTCAAAGCCGTCCCGTTCGACGTCAGCTCGGTGGGCACCGCGCCGAGCAGCGTCGTGCAGCCCGGCGAACCCGCCGCCGGCGCCGGCACGGCGACCAACGGGAGCGGGCCTTCGGAATCCGCGGGGGACGGCCGGGTCAGCGCGAACACGGCGACGGCGACCGCCAAGGCCACGGCGAGCGCGGCCGCGGTGACGAGCACCACCCGGGGCGGCGCACCGGTGTCGGAGTCAGGCACCCGACCATGACACCACTGGTCAGAGATGGACCACCGGGCAGGTCAGCGTCCGAGTGATCCCCTCCACGTTCTGCACCTTCGCGACCACGAGCTGGCCCAGCTGGTCCACGTTGTCGGCGGCCGCGCGGACGATCACGTCGTACGGTCCGGTGACATCCTCCGAGCTGGTCACACCCGGGATGCTGGAGATCTCGGCAGCCACCGCGGCCGCCTTGCCGACCTCGGTCTGGATGAGGATGTATGCGTGGACCACGGCGCGCCCTTTCGTCGGGATCGAAAGCTCAAGGTAGGAACGTCTTCAGCAACGTATCGCCAGCTCACGGAAAAACATAGGGCATCCGACTATCGGTGATCGATCTTTGTCCCGGTAGAGAAAGCAGAGGTGACCGGTGTCACCGAACGACGGAACGGTCGCCGAGACCGGCGAGTTCGCGCTCATCCGAGCCGTCACCGAAGGACGGCGCCAGCCCCCGGGCACCCTGCTCGGCCCGGGGGACGACGCCGCCGTCGTCGCGGCCCCGGACGGCCGCGTGGTCGCCAGCACCGACGTGCTCGTCCAGGGCGTCCACTTCCGCCTGGACTGGTCCACGCCCGAGCACGTCGGGCGCAAGGCCGTCGCGGTCAACCTCGCCGACATCGCCGCCATGGGCGCCACCCCGACCACCGTCCTGGTCGGACTCGCCTGCCCGCCCGAGACACCCAGCGACGTCGTGAAGGGGCTCACCGACGGCATGTGGGCCGAAGCCGAACGCGCCGGGATCGGCGTCTCCGGCGGCGACATGGTCCGCGCCGACCAGCTCGTGATCAGCGTCACGGCGCTGGGCGACCTCGGCGACCGCGAGCCGGTGACGCGCTCCGGCGCCCGGCCCGGCGACGTCGTCGCGGTCAACGGGCGGCTCGGCTGGGCGGCGGCCGGCCTGGCCGTGCTCGGCCGCGGCTTCCGGTCCCCGGTCGGCGTCGTCAACGCCCAGCGCTGCCCGGAACCGCCCTACGAGGCCGGGCCGCGGGCCGCGCTCGCCGGGGCCACGGCGATGATCGACGTCTCCGACGGCCTGCTCGCCGACCTGGGCCACCTCGGCGAGGCCTCCGGGGTCGGCATCGACGTGCGCACCGCCGACCTCGACGTCCCCGCCCGGCTCACCGAGGTCGGCGCCGCCCTCGGCGCGGACCCCCTGGACTGGGTGCTCACCGGCGGCGAGGACCACGCGCTGGCCGCCACCTTCCCGCCGTTCACCGAGCTCCCGGACGGCTGGCGCACGATCGGCGTCGTCACCATGGCCGGCTCCGGGATCACCGTCGACGGGAAACCGTTTTCGCGAGAAGGCGGATGGACGCACTGGCGCTGATCTAGGCTCCGGAAGCGTGAGAATCGTTCCAGTCCCCTACGACCACCCCGACGCGGCCAAGCTCATGGCCGCGGTGCAGCAGGTCTACGTCGAGCGCTACGGCAGCGAGGACGCCACGCCGATGAGCCCCGCGGACTTCGACCCGCCGGAAGGCCTGTTCCTCGTCGGCTACCAGGGCGCGGAGGCGGTCGCCTGCGGGGCGTGGCGCGCCCACGACGGCCCCGCGCCCGACTTCCGGGACGGCGACGCCGAGTTCAAGCGCATGTACGTCGCCGATTCCGCCCGCGGCCGCGGGTTCGCGCGGATGATCCTGTCCGAGCTGGAACGCACGGCGGCGCTGTGCGGCCGCAAGCGCGCGGTCCTGGAAACCGGCACCAAGCAGCCGGAGGCCATCGCGCTCTACACGTCGTCGGGCTACGCCGAGATCCCGAACTTCGGCGTCTACAAGAACGAGCCGGAAAGCCGCTGCTTCGGCAAGGACCTCACCTCGGCGTGAGCTTCAGCAGGGCCGCCGCGTGCGGCCGCAGGGTGGCCGCGACGTCCGTGCCGACGTCCTGGTGGGCCCACAGGTCGCGGACGGTCCACGACCCCGGGATCGACGCGGAGACGGTCGCGGTGGTGCTGCCGGTGTTGAGCAGCACCACCGCGAAACCGCCGTCGCTCAACGGTTTCCCCCACACCTGCCGGCCGGGACCCGCGGCGAGCCGCCGCCCCTGGCTGCCGGCGAAGTCCTGGTCGACGGCGATCGCCTCGGCGTTGCCCAGCGTCGCGAGGTCGGTGTCGCTCAGCTTCGCCGGGTCGGTGCCGGCGAACAGCGGCGCGTTCAGCACGGCCCAGACGCTGAAGTGCGCGCGGGATTCGTCGGCGGTCAGCGTGCCGTTGCCGACCTGGAGCATGTCCGGGTCGTTCCAGCCGCCGGGGGAGCCGCTGTGCGCGGCGACGCCGGCCTGCTGGTCGATCGTCGCGAGCACCGAGTCCCAGGTCGGGACCAGGTCGTAGGTGGTGCGCCAGAGGTTCGCCACCGGCCGCGCCCAGGTCCAGGGGCTGGAGACGCCGTACTCGGAGATCGCGTAGACGATCGGGCGCGGCAGCGCGGCCAGTTCGTCGCGCATCTTCTCGAACGCGGCCTTGCGGTCGAGGCCGTCGACGGTGTCGGCGTTGCACCAGTCGTACTTGAGGTAGTCGACGCCCCAGCGGTCGAACGTCTCGGCGTCCTGGCGTTCGTGGCCGAGCGAGCCGATGCCGGAGGCCGGGTAGGCGTCGTTCGCCATCGCGCAGGTCCGGCTGCCGGGCACGGCGTAGATGCCGAACAGCAGGCCGCGCGAGTGCACGTAGTCGGCGAGCTCGGCGATGCCGTGCGGGAACCGCTTCGGATCCGGCTGCAGCGAGCCGTCGGCGGCCCGGGCAGGTGCCTGCCAGCAGTCGTCGACGACGACGTACTCGTAACCCGCGTCCCGCAGGCCGGTGTCCGCCAGCGCGTCGGCGGCCCGCTTCACGACGTCCTCGGTGAGGTCGTAGCAGCGGACCTGGTTCCAGCTGTTCCAGCCCATCGGCGGCGTGCCGGCCAGGCCGTTCGCCAGGGCCGGCGTGGCGACGGGCAGGCTGAGCAGCCACGTCAGCACGACGAGGAGGAGCACGAGCAGGCTGGTTTTCGGCTTGGCGGCGATGGCGTGATCCAATCGCAGAACACGTGAAACCGCAGTCACCCGGAGGCGGCATGCCGATCTACGCACTCGGATCCCTCGAGCCGACGATCCACCCCGACGCCTACGTCCACCCGGACGCGACGGTCATCGGCGACGTCCGGATCGGCGCGCTCGCGTCCGTCTGGCCGCAGACCGTCCTGCGCGGAGACCACGGCTACATCGAGATCGGCGAGCGCTCGAACGTCCAGGACGGCTGCGTCGTGCACTGCACCGAGCGGCACCCGACGATCCTCGGGCCGTCGTCGGCGGTCGGCCACGCGGTGCACATCGAGGGCGCGACGATCGGCACCGGCTGCCTCATCGCGTCCGGGTCGGTGGTGCTGAACGGCTCGGTCATCGAGGACGGCGGCATGGTCGGCGCGGGCGCGGTGCTGTCCTACGGCTCCCACGTCAAGACCGGCGAGATCGCCCTCGGCGTCCCGGGCAAGACGCGGGAGAACAAGTCGTTCAGCGCGGAGAACATCGCCCTCGTCGTCGAGTCCTACGTCGAGCGCGGCCGCCGGTTCAAGGCGGAACTGAGGCGGCTCGACCCGCTCGGGTGACGCCGGCCACGCCCGGTAGGCTTGCGCGCCGTGACCGCACGACCGCTGCAGGACATCGTCGAGGCAGGCTGGGCGAAGGCCCTCGAACCGGTGGCGCCGCAGGTCGCCGCGATGGGAGAGTTCCTCCGCGCGGAGATCGCCGCGGGCCGCACCTACCTGCCGGCGGGTGAACACGTGCTGCGGGCGTTCAAGCAGCCGTTCCACGACGTCCGCGTGCTGATCGTCGGCCAGGACCCGTACCCGACACCGGGTCACGCGGTCGGCCTGAGCTTCTCGGTGGCGCCCGACGTCCGGCCGATCCCGAAGAGCCTGATCAACATCTACAAGGAGTACACCGAGGACCTCGGCCACCCGTTGCCCTCGAACGGCGACCTGACGCCGTGGGCCGAGCAGGGCGTGCTGCTGCTCAACCGGTCGCTGACCGTGCAGCCGGGGAAGTCCAACTCGCACCAGGGCAAGGGCTGGGAAGCGGTCACCGAGCAGGCGATCAAGGCCCTCGCGGCCCGGTCCGAGCCGATGGTGGCGATCCTGTGGGGCCGCAACGCCCGCAACCTGCGCCCGATGCTGGGTGACGTCCCGTGCATCGAGTCCGCGCACCCGAGCCCGCTCTCGGCGCACAACGGCTTCTTCGGGTCCCGGCCGTTCAGCCGGGCCAACCAGCTCCTGGAGCAGCAGGGCGCGGCGCCGGTCGACTGGAAACTCCCGTAGGTTCGGTGTCCGGATCGGGGTGGCGGCTCCGACCGAGGGGAAACGCACCCTTCCCGGAGGAAACCATGAACGTCACCTCGGCCGACGGCACGTCCATCTTCTTCGAGCAGCGCGGCGACGGCCCGCCGGTGATCCTCGTCGGTGGCGCCTTCAACGACCGGACGACCACGGTGGGCCTGGCCGACGTGCTGGCCGGGGACTTCACGACGGTCGTCTACGACCGGCGCGGCCGCGGCGACTCCGGAGACGCGCCCGAGTACGCGATGGAACGCGAGATCGAGGACATCGCGGCGCTGATCGCCCACGTGGGCGGCACGGCGTCGGTGTTCGGCCACTCGTCAGGCGCGATCCTGGCGCTGGAGGCGGCCGCGGCGGGCATCGGCATCGATCGCGTGGTGGCGTACGAGCCGCCGTACGCGACCGACGAGCACCCGCGGGCCGACATCGTGGCGGAGGTCCGGGCGCAGCTGGCGGCGGGCGACCGGGACGCCGCGGCGGCGACGTTCCTGCAGGTCGCGGGCACCCCGGCGGAGATGATCGAGGGGATGAAGTCCGCCCCGGTGTGGGGCTGGTTCACCGCGCTGGCGCACACGCTGCCGTACGACCTGACGATCTGCGGCCCGGACGCCCGCCCGCGGGCCTCCCTGGCCCGCATCGCGATCCCGGCCTTGGTGATCGGCGGCGGCGCGAGCGACGACGCCCTCCGGTCCGGCGCCCGCGCGGCGGCCGCGGCGGTGCCGGGCGCTCGTCACGAGGTCCTGGAGGGCCAGGACCACGGCGTGCTGCAGTACCCGGAAACCCTCCGTCCCCTCCTGCTGGATTTCCTCAAGTGAGCTGAAGCGGCGGCCAGGAAGGTCGCGAATGACTCATTCGGGACCTCCGACGTCCCGAATGAGTCATTCGCGACACTTGCCGGCCCCCGCGCCACCGGGGTGGGGACATGAAAATGGCGGGTGCTCTCGCGAGCACCCGCCACCCAAACTTTCAGCTTCAGCCGCGAACGACCTTGCCCGCCTTGATGCACGAGGTGCACACGTTCAGGCGCTTGCGCTGGGACACACCCACCTTGGCGTGGACGGTCTGGATGTTCGGGTTCCACCGGCGGTTGGTACGGCGGTGGGAGTGCGAGACCGACTTGCCGAAGCCGGGTCCCTTGCCACAGACGTCGCACACGGCAGCCACGTCGAACTCCTTTGGATCTGGGTCATAGAAATGAGCCCAGATGCACTGGGCAACTCGACCATAGTAACTACTGCGTTCCGGGCCCCCGGCACCGGGTCGATACGCTGCCCGGGGACCGGTCAGGAGGTTACGGGGTGCGGGTGCTGGACGCGGCGGCGGTGTCGGCCTGGGCGGCGGGCTGTGTGCACAGTCTTGCGAGCCTGCGGCCGGCCATCGACGAGATCAACGTCTACCCCGTCGCCGATTCCGACACCGGCTCCAACATGCTCTTCACGATGACCGGCGCCGCCCGCGAACTTTCCGGAGCCGTCCCGGAAACCGCCGCCGAGGCGCTGAAGATCCTCGCGCGGGGCGCGGTCGCCTCCGCCAAGGGCAACTCCGGCGTGATCCTCTCCCAGGTCGTGCGCGGGCTGGCCGACCGCGCCGAAGGCGACCTGGACGGCGCGTGGCTGGCTCGGGCGCTGGGGCACGCCGACGAGGTCGCCACCGGCGCCGTCAGCCGCCCGGTCGCCGGGACCATCCTGACCGTCCTGCACGCCGTCGCCCTCGCCGTGCGCGGGGACACGAGCCCGCTGCCCGAAGTCGCCGCGAAAGCCGCGAAAGAGGCCGCGCACGCCCTCGAGAAGACGCCCGAGCAGCTGCCCGCGCTGGCCCGGGCCGGGGTCGTCGACGCCGGCGCCCGCGGCCTGGTCGCCGTGCTCGACGCGCTGGTCGGCGTGCTCACCGGCGCCCCCGTCGAGCACAACCACGCCCTCGAGGCCCCCGCGCACGCCGAGGCCTACGCCTGGGAGGTCATGTACCTCCTGGACGGGGTCGAGGAAGCGAGCCTGCCGACCCTGCGCAAGGAGCTGAGCGGCCTCGGCGACAGCGTCACCGTGGCCGGCGACGGCTCGGGCAGCCACGCCGTGCACGTCCACTGCGCCGACATCGGAGCCGCCATCGAGGCCGGGCTGGCGCTGGGCCGCCCGCGCAAGATCCGGGTCGAACCCTTGCTCACGCCGACGCCGATCGAGCCGGGCGGCGGGATCGACCGCACGGTCGTCGCCGTCGTCCACGGCGGGGCACTGGCCGAGCTGCTGCGCGCCGAAAGCATCCCGGTGCTGGCCGTGCCCGAGGGCGGGACGCCGAGCGTCGAGGACATGATCGGCCTGCTCAACGAGGCCGCCGGGCAGCAGGTGACCGTGCTCCCGGGCAGCGTCGCCCTCACCGCCGCGGCCGACACCGCGGCCGGGCACGCGATGGCCGCCGACCGGGACGTCGTCGTCATCCCGTGCGCTTCGCCGGTGCAGGTGCTGGCCGCCCTGGCCGTGCACGACGCCGGGCGCCGCACCAACGACGACGTCGTCGCGATGGCCGAAGCGGCCGCCGCCACCAGGCGTGGCGAACTGCGGATCGCCCAGGAGGAGTCGCTAACCTGGGTGGGCCGGGCCCAGTCCGGTGACGTGGTCGGCCTGGTCGACGACGAGGTGGTGCTGATCGAGCCCGCGCCCGCGTCCGAGACGAACCTGGTCGCGGCCGCGATGAAGGTGCTGAACCGGATGCTGGCGCTCGGCGGCGAGCTGGTGACGGTGCTGAGCGGGGCGGCGGCCCCACCCGGGGTCGCCGGGGAACTCGCGGAGCAGCTGCGGGTGGAGCACCCGGAGGTGGAACTGACCAGCTACGCCAGCGGCCAGGCGGACGCCGTGCTGCTGATGGGAGTCGAATAGCGGATGGCCGGACTGCGCGACAAGCTGCCGTTGCTGCTGGGCGCCAAGACGGCGAAGGCGCTCGCCACGTCGCTGGACATCGAGACGGTCAGCGACCTGCTGCGCCACTACCCGCGCCGCTACGCCGAGCGCGGCGAGCTCACCGACATCCACGGCCTCGAGCTGGGCGAGCACGCCACCGTGCTGGCGCGTATCGAAAAGGTGAGCAAGCGGCGGATGAAGGCCCGCAACGGGACCATCCTCGACATGGTCATCACCGACGGCAAACGCCGGCTGACCTGCGCGTTCTTCAACCAGGCGTGGCGCGAGAAGGACCTCGTGCCGGGCAAGACCGGCCTGTTCGCCGGCAAGGTGTCGGCCTTCCGCGACACCCTGCAGCTGACCAACCCCGAGTACGAGCTGTTCGACGCCGAGAACGAAGCCGAGGCGATGGACAACTTCCTCGCCGCGATCATCCCGGTCTACCCGGCGGCGCAGGGCATGCCGACCTGGTCGATCGCCAAGTGCGTGCGGCAGGTCCTCGACGTCCTCGAGGTCGGCGACGACCCGATGCCCGCCGAGCTGCGGCGGCTGCACAAGCTGGCCGACCTCGACAACGCGCTGCGCGGCATCCACCGCCCGGAGAACTGGGCGCACCTGGAGGCGTCCCGCAAACGCCTGAAGTGGGACGAAGCGATGGCCGTCCAGCTGATCTTCGCGCAGCGGCGCCACTCGGCCATCTCGCGCCCGGCGAAGGCGAACGCGCACGTCAGCGGCGGCCTCTTGGACGCCTTCGACAAGCGGCTGCCCTTCGACCTGACCGCGGGCCAGCGGGGGATCGGCGACGAGATCGCCGCGGACCTGGCGTCCGAGCACCCGATGAACCGGCTGCTCCAGGGTGAGGTCGGCTCGGGCAAGACGGTCGTGGCGCTGCGGGCGATGCTGCAGGTCGTCGACAACGGGCGGCAGGCCGCCATGCTGGCCCCGACCGAAGTCCTCGCCGCGCAGCACGCGCGGTCGCTGCGGGAGATGCTCGGCGACCTCGGCCAGGCCGGCGAGCTGGGCGCGGCGGAGAACGCGACGAAGGTCACGCTGCTCACCGGGTCGATGGGCGCGAAGGAACGCAAGAAGGCGCTGCTGGAGATCGTCAGCGGCGAGGCGGGCATCGTCGTCGGCACGCACGCGCTGATCCAGGACCACGTCGAGTTCGCCGACCTCGGCCTCGCCGTCGTCGACGAGCAGCACCGCTTCGGTGTCGAGCAGCGGGACGCGCTGCGCACCCGAGGGTCCGGCGACACCAGCCCGCACGTCCTGGTCATGACCGCGACGCCGATCCCGCGCACGGTCGCGATGACCGTGTACGGCGACCTGGAAGTGTCGGCGCTGCGCGAGATGCCGGTCGGGCGGTCGCCGATCGCCACCACGGTCGTGCCGGTCGCCGAGAAACCCGCCTGGTTCGAGCGGATCTGGCAGCGCGTGCGCGAGGAGGTCGGCAAGGGGCACCAGGCGTACGTCGTCTGCCCGCGGATCGGCGACGAGCCGCCGTCGGACAAGAGCGACAAGCGCCCGCCGCTGGCGGTCCTCGAAGTCGCCCCCGAGCTGGAGCACGGGCCGCTGCAGGGCCTGAAGATCGGCGTGCTGCACGGCCGGATGCCGCCCGACGACAAGGACGCCGTGATGCGCGCGTTCTCGGCGGCCCAGCTGGACGTCCTGGTGGCCACCACGGTGATCGAGGTCGGCGTGAACGTGCCGAACGCCACCGCGATGGTGATCATGGACGCCGACCGGTTCGGCGTCAGCCAGCTGCACCAGCTGCGCGGCCGCGTCGGCCGGGGCAGCGTGCCGGGGCTGTGCCTGCTGGTCACCGAAACCTTGGACGGCACGGCGACTCGCGAGCGGCTGGCGGCGGTCGAGTCCACGACGGACGGCTTCGAGCTGTCCCGCCTCGACCTGGAGCTGCGTCGCGAAGGCGACATCCTCGGCGCCGCGCAGTCCGGGAAGCGGTCCACGCTCAAGCTGCTCTCGCTGCTGCGGGACGAGGACGTGATCGCCGCGTCCCGGGCGCTGGCGCAGGAGCTCGTCACGCAGGACCCGGAGCTGACGAAGTACCGCGGCCTCGCGCAGATGGTCGCCGACGTCGTCGACGTCGAGCGCGCGGAATACCTGGAGAAGAGCTGATCCGCGCGGCCACGGCCGCCGACGCCCCGGCGATCGGGCAGGTCCACGTGGCGTCCTGGCAGGCCGCGTACGCGGGTCAATTGCCGGACGACTTCCTCGCGGGCCTCTCGGCCGAGGAACGGGCCGTTTCCTGGGAACGGCGCATCCGCGACGGTGTCGGGCAGGTGCTGGTCCTCGAGGAGGACGGCGTCGTCGAGGGCTTCGCCGCCTTCTCGCCTTCGCAGCTGTACGCGCTGTACCTGCTGCCGCGCTGCTGGGGCCGCGGTCTCGGCCGGGCGCTGCACGACCGCGTCGTCGAAGCGATGTCCGGTGACCGCGCGATCCTGTGGGTGCTCGCGACCAACGAGCGGGCGAAGGCCTTCTACCGGCGGCAGCGCTGGGCGGACGACGGCGAGACCGCGACCGAGACCCTAGAAGGCGTCACCCTGGACGTGGTGCGGTTCAGCCGTCCGCTGCCGTGAAGACGCCGGCTTTCGCGGCAGCCGCGGCGGCCTTGGCGGCGAGGTCGGCGTCCCGCGGCGTCACGCCTTCCCGGGAGACGAACAGGCGGTAGAAGACCGGCCCGCAGGCCACGCGCACCGGCTCCACGGGATCGGTGCCGGGCGGGACTTCGCCGCGCTCGATCGCCCGGGCCACCGCGGCTCCGGAACGGGCGTGGCGGTCGACGTAGAACTCGCGCAGGGCGTCGGCCGCGCGCGGGGAGAGGAAGGCCGCCGAAACCGACGCCGTGGGCAGCTCGCGCTCGCCCGGGGTGGTGAAGTAGCGCACCAGCTCCAGGTTGATCGCGCGCAGGTCGCCTTCGAGGGACCCGGTGTCCGGCACCGCCCACTCCTGCTCGGCGCCCATCAGCAGGGCGGCCGCGACCAGGCCTTCGGCGGACTCCCAGCGGCGGTAGAGCGTCGTCTTGTGCACGCCGGAGCGTTCGGCGACCGCTTCGACGGTGAGTTCCAGGTACCCGCGTTCGCCGAGCAGCTCCAAGGTGGCGTTGAGCGCGGCGAGGCGGGTCCGCTCGGTGCGGCCGCCCGGACGCTTGATCCCGGAAATCTCGGTTGCCAACTGCTACTCCTGTTGCGTTAGTGTGCCCAGTATGACAGGAACCGTCGCCGTTGCCGAAATCGCCGAGCTGATCGGCGACGCCGAAGTCGTCGCCATCGGCGAGAACAACCATCACATCCGCGAGTTCGGTGTGCTGCGCGACCGCCTCCTGCGTCACCTGGTCACCGAACGCGGGTTCACCGTGCTCGGGTTCGAAGGCGGCTTCGCGGAGGGGCACCTGGTCGACGCGTGGCTGCAGGGCGGCCCGGGCGAGGTCGCCGACATCGCCCGGGACGGGTTCACGTTCGGTCTCGGCGACTCGGCCGAGGTGCACGAGATGCTGACCTGGCTGCGCGGCCGGGGCGTCCGGTTCTCCGGCCTCGACGTGCCGAGCTCGGCGGGCTCGCCGGTGCCGTCCCTGCAGGCGTTACGGGCGGAGGTCCTGCGCGTGGACCCGGCCAATGTGTCGCTTGTGGACAACGCACTGGCCGCGTGCGAGCCGTATGCGTCGGTGAGCAGCGCGGTCGCGCCGGGGCGCTACGGTGCCATGAGCACGGAAGCGCGGGATGCCGCGACGACGGCGTTGACTGTCCTCAAAGGACACGTGGCGTCCCTCGGCTACGGTGCGGTGGCCGCGCACCACGCGGAGGGCGCGCTGCGCGTCGACCTGTACCTGCGGGAGCTCGACGCGCTGATGGCGGGCCGCGCACCCGAGCCGCAGAGCTCGTCGCGGGACACGTACATGGCGGCCACCGTCCGCCTGCTGCGGCGGCGGTTCCCGGGCGAGAAGATCGTGCTGATGATCCACAACGGACACCTCCAGCGCGTCCCGTTCTCGCCGATGCCGGGCATGACGGCGCCGTCGGCGGGCACCCACCTGGCCGCGGAGCTGGGGGACCGCTATTTCGCGCTGGCCCTGACCGCCGTCTCGGGGACGACGACCGGCCTGGCCCCCGACCCGGCGTACCCGCTGGGGTTCCGGATGTTCGAGCAGGCCTTGGGCGAGCCGGTTTCCGGGAGTGTCGAGGCGGTGCTGGCTCCGCGGGCACCGTGCGTGGTGGCGCACCCCGCGGCGTCGAGCATCCGGCACGCGCACATGACGCCCGCGGTGGACGTCGCGGCCGCCTGGGACGCCGTCGTCTGCCTGGAGGAGCAGGAAACGATTTTCGCGGGCACTGCCGAATAGGTGTGCCCGTTCGGCTGATTGCCGCAGCGCGCGCGAAGGGCGTTTCCTACCGGTATGGCCGGGCGGAGGCGCGCGCTGATCGTCGCCAACGGCGAGTACGACAACGCGGGGTTGCAGCGGCTGGGCTCGCCCGCGGCGGACGCCGACGCCCTGGCCGGGGTGCTCGCCGACCGGGCGATCAGCGACTTCGAGGTTTCCGTGGTGCGGAACGAGACCGCACACGTGGTCCAGGCGGAGATCGAGGACCTCTGCCTGGAGGGCAAGCCCGACGACGTCCTCCTGATGCACTTCTCGTGCCACGGGTTGAAGGACGACGCGGGCGGGCTCTATTTCGCGGCCCGCAACACGCGCCCGGACCGCCTGCGGTCGACGGCGGTGCCGGCGGACTTCGTGCAGCAGTGCATCCGGCAGAGCCGGTCGCGCAGCATCGTGCTGCTGCTGGACTGCTGTTACGGAGGGGCGTTCGGCCAGGGCGTGGCGGTCCGCGCGTCGGGCGACGCGAACGTCCTGGACAGCTTCCGCGGCGGCCGTGGGCGCGCGGTGATCACGGCGTCCAATTCGATCGAGTACGCGTTCGAGGGGGCGACGCTGGCCTCGGACCAGCCGGCCCGGCCATCGGTGTTCACCTCGGCGTTGGTGGAGGGCTTGCGCACGGGCGAAGCGGACCGCGACGAGGACGGCTTGATCGCGCTGGGCGAGCTGTACGAGTACTTGTTCGACCGCGTCCGCGAGCGCAATCCCAAGCAGACGCCGAGCCGCGACATCGAGATGCAGGGCGAGCTGTACCTGGCCAAGAGCAGGCGCCGCCGCATCAAGCCGTCCCCGATCCCCCCGGACCTGGCGGCGGCGATCGCGGCGGAGAACCCGTTCACCAGGCTGGGCGCGGTGGCAGAGTTGCGCCGGCGCTTGTCGAGCCCGAACCTCCCGGTGGCCATGGGGGCATTCGAGGCGCTCCGGGCAATGGCCTCGACGGACATCGAGCACGTGGCAGCGGCGGCTTCGGACGCGCTGTCGTCCGCGGTGGTGCGGGTGGACGTTCCGTCGGTGCGCTTGTCGGCTGCGGCGGGATCGTCGGCATCGGGGACGTTGAGGGTGCTGGGCCCACCGGTGGCGCGGGAGGTGCGGTTCGAGGCCGCGGAGCCGTGGATCGGAGTGAGGGAGGTGCCCGGCGGGGCGGAGCTCGCGGTGACGGCGGGGTCGTCGGGGGTGCGGAGCGGGCAGGTGGTGGTGCGCGGGCCGACCGGGGATGTCGTGGTGGCGGTGGAGATCGAGGCGCTGCCGGTGGTGGGGCCGGAGGTGGTCGCGGGGGAAGCCGCGCCTGCGCCCGCGACCGCTGGGGAGGCTGAGCCCGCGCGAGCCTCCGGCCCGCCCGCCACCGGCCCCGCGGCGACCGCGGCCGCGACCGCGGCCGCGGCGGAGCCGGCGCCGGTGACACCCGAGCGCCCGCAAGCCTCCGAACCGCCCACCACCGCGCCGGGCACCGTGGCCGCGCCGGTGGCGGCCGGGGAAGCCGCACCTGCGGTCCCCGGCAAAGTCGAGCCCGCGCGAGCCTCCGAACCGCCCGTCACCCAAGCCCTTGCTTCCGGGCTACCCAGCCGGCCGGGTGCCGTGGATCCCGTGGGCGGGTTCGCCGGGGTGGCCGCGGTCGCCGGCTCGGTGTTCGCCGTGGTCGGGTTGCCGCTCAAGTACCGCTGGGACAGCTACACCCTCGCCGAATACCGCCCCGGCATGGAGTACTACGTGTGGCTCGTGGCCGCCTGCGCCCTGCTCGCCGGGCTGCTCACCCTCGCCCCGCGAACAAGAGCGCGGACCGGCCCCGCCCTCCTGGTCGGCGTCGGGCTCGGCGCGCTGTTCGGGCTGGCCCGGTTCGTCGGCGAGAGCGTCACCCTGTCCGCGGCCACGGCCGCCGGCCCGCCGGGCACCGGGATCACCCTGGCCGGGTTCGTCGCCTCCGACTCTTCGGGCACCGGGCTGAACGCCGGCTTCACCTTCGTCCTCCTCGCGCACATCGCGTGGGTGCTCGCCGGGGCCTGCGCGCTGGTGGCGCTGCGCCGGAACCGCGCCGTCGCGCTGGGGCCGGTGCGCGGGTGGGCGGCCTGGGCGGCGATCGGGCTCGGCGTGCTGCTCGGCGCCGGGTGGATCGCCCAGCTCGTCGAACTGTCCGCCTACGACGCCGACAGCGCCGGCCGCAACGCCGCCTACTACGTGCTCGGCGCCCTGCTGGCCGTCCTCGTTCCCGTCGTCGCCGTGGTGCTGAGCCCGCGTCCGGTCGGCTGCCTGGTGCTGGCGTCGGGCGTCGCCGGCCTGGCCGGGATCCTCGGGCCGACCTTCGCCGTGCTGGTGGACTACTCCTCGCTGACCTACGCGGGCCAGGTGATCGCCGTGTCGGCGCTCGTGCTGCTGGCCGTCGACACCGCGGTGCTCGCGCGGCGGAATCAGCCGAACGGGCGACAGGCCTGAGTTGTCCCCCGGGGCCCACCGGGGTACCACGACGATCATGAGGATGCTTCTCGCGGCGGTGGCCGTGCTCGCCGGGCAGGTCTCGACCGGCGGGGTGCAGCCCGATCCGCCCAGCTGGGGGCTCGACCGGATCGACCAGCGGACCGGCCTCGACCACGCCTACCACTACGCGAGCGACGCCTCGGGCGTCACGATCTACGTCATCGACAGCGGCGTCGACGCGAAGCACCCCGACTTCCAGGGCCGCGTCGCGCCCGGGCGGGACTTCCTCAAGGGTGGGTCCGACACGTCCGACGTCAACGGCCACGGCACCCGCCTCGCCGGCATCGCCGCGGGCAAGGACTACGGCGTCGCGAAGGGCGCGCAGATCGTGCCGGTGCGGGTGCTCGACAAGGACGGCGGCGGCGCGACCGACCAGATCATCGCGGGCATCGACTGGGTCGCGCAAAACGCCCAGCAGCCGGCGGTCGCGGTCCTGGGCATCGGCGGTGTGCCGAACGACCAGCTCGACGCGGCGGTGAAGCGCCTGGCGGCGGTGGTCCCGATCGCGGTGCCGGCGGGCAGCGAGACGGCCGACGCGAGCGGCTTCTCTCCGGGCCGGGTGCCGGAGGCCCTGACGGTGGCGGCCGCCGACGCCCAGGACCGCCCGGACAAGACCTCGAACTCGGGCCAGGACGTCGACCTGTACGCGCCGGGGAGCGACATCCCGTCCCCGATCGCGGGCGGGACGAGCGCCGGGCCGGAATCGGGCACCTCGATGGCGGCGGCCTTCGCGGCGGGGGTGGCGGCGGTGTACCGGGCCCAGCACCCGGAGGAGACGCCGGCGCGGGTGGACGAGGCGTTGGTCCGCGCGGCGACGCCGGACGTGCTGACGGGCGTTCCGGACGGGACGGCAAACCGGCTGCTGTACGCGCCGCCGGCGGGCTGAGGTGCGGTATCGGCACCGCCGACCGGCTCCGGCTCGGGGTTGTCCACAACGCGGCCGAGGTGTGGACGGTCTGCCTGATCTGCGACTTTTCTGGCTTCAGTGGCGGTCGAGCCCGATAGGATGGACCTCGTTCAGGACTGCCACCAGGGCTGACCACCGAACCCCCTGGTCCGCATGATGTCCATCACCCGGGACTGAACTCCCGCAGAGCGGGAAGAACCGGGTAACGTGCGTTGACTTACCGATCCAAGAGGGAAGGACCGGGCATGTTCCGCAAGGTTCTGGTGGCCAACCGCGGGGAGATCGCGATCCGGGCGTTCCGCGCCGGCTACGAACTCGGTGCCGGCACGGTTGCCGTGTTTCCGCACGAAGACCGCAACTCGCTGCACCGCCTGAAGGCCGATGAGGCGTACGAGATCGGCGAACCCGGTCACCCCGTGCGCGCCTACCTCTCGGTCGACGAGATCGTCGCCGCCGCGAAGAAGGCGAAAGCCGATGCCGTCTACCCCGGCTACGGCTTCCTCTCCGAGAACCCCGATCTCGCGCGCGCGTGCGAAGAAGCGGGTATCACCTTCGTGGGCCCGAGCGCCGAGATTCTCGAACTCACCGGTAACAAAGCCCGTGCCGTCAAGGCCGCGCGCGAGGCCGGTGTTCCGGTGCTCGGTTCGTCCGAACCCTCCAGCGACGTCGACGCCCTGGTCGCGGCGGCCGACGAGCTCGGCTTCCCCGTCTTCGTCAAGGCCGTCGCCGGCGGTGGCGGGCGCGGCATGCGCCGCGTCGAGGACCCCGCCCAGCTGCGGGAGTCCATCGAGGCCGCCGCGCGGGAGGCCGAGTCCGCCTTCGGCGATCCGACCGTCTTCCTCGAGAAGGCCGTCGTCGAGCCGCGGCACATCGAGGTGCAGATCCTCGCCGACGGCGAAGGCAACGTCATCCACCTCTTCGAGCGCGACTGCTCCGTGCAGCGGCGCCACCAGAAGGTCGTCGAGCTCGCCCCCGCCCCGAACCTCGACCCCGAGCTGCGCGACCGCATCTGCGCCGACGCCGTCAAGTTCGCCCGGCAGATCGGCTACCGCAACGCCGGCACCGTGGAGTTCCTGCTCGACAAGCACGGCAAGCACGTCTTCATCGAGATGAACCCGCGCATCCAGGTCGAGCACACGGTCACCGAAGAGGTCACCGACGTCGACCTCGTGCAGTCGCAGCTGCGGATCGCCTCCGGCGAGACCCTCGCCGACCTCGGGCTGTCGCAGGACAAGATCTACCTGCGCGGCGCCGCCCTCCAGTGCCGCATCACCACCGAAGACCCGGCCAACGGCTTCCGCCCGGACACCGGCATGATCTCCGCCTACCGCTCGCCGGGCGGCTCCGGCATCCGGCTCGACGGCGGCACCGCTTTCTCCGGCACCGAGATCAGCGCCCACTTCGACTCGCTGCTGGTCAAGCTCACCTGCCGCGGCCGCGACTTCAAGACCGCCGTCGGCCGCGCGCGCCGGGCCGTCGCCGAGTTCCGGATCCGCGGCGTCGCCACGAACATCCCGTTCCTGCAGGCCGTCCTCGACGACCCGGACTTCCGCGCCGGCCGCGTCACGACGTCGTTCATCGAACAGCGCCCGCAGCTGCTCACCGCGCGGCAGTCCGCCGACCGCGGCACGCGGCTGCTGACCTACCTCGCCGACCAGACGGTCAACAAGCCGCACGGCGAGCGCCCGAAGACGCCGGACGCCACGATCAAGCTGCCGAAGCTCCCGAAGGACGCCCAGCCCGCGCCCGGGTCGAAGCAGAAGCTCGCCGAGCTGGGCCCGGCCGGGTTCGCCGAGTGGCTGCGGAAGTCGCCGCACATCGGCGTCACCGACACGACCTTCCGCGACGCGCACCAGTCGCTGCTCGCCACCCGCGTCCGCACCAAGGACCTCCTGGCGGTGGCGCCGGTCGTCGCGAACACGCTCCCCGAACTGCTGTCGCTGGAGTGCTGGGGCGGCGCGACCTACGACGTGGCGTTGCGGTTCCTCGCCGAGGACCCGTGGGAGCGCCTGGCCGCGCTGCGCGAGGCCGTGCCGAACATCTGCCTGCAGATGCTGCTGCGCGGGCGCAACACCGTCGGGTACACGCCGTACCCGACGGAGGTCACCACCGCCTTCGTCCAGGAGGCCACGAAGACCGGCATCGACATCTTCCGGATCTTCGACGCCCTCAACGACGTCGAGCAGATGCGCCCGGCCATCGAAGCCGTGCGCGAGACCGGGTCCGCCGTCGCCGAGGTGGCGCTCTGCTACACCTCGGACCTGTCCGACCCGGGCGAGAAGCTCTACACGCTCGACTACTACCTCAAGCTGGCCGAGCAGATCGTCGGCGCCGGGGCGCACGTCCTGGCGATCAAGGACATGGCCGGGCTGCTGCGCGCGCCCGCGGCGACCAAGCTGGTCACCGCGCTGCGCAAGGAGTTCGACCTGCCGGTGCACATCCACACCCACGACACCGCGGGCGGCCAGCTGGCCACCTACCTCGCGGCGATCAACGCGGGCGCGGACGCCGTCGACGGCGCGGTCTCGTCGATGGCGGGCACGACGTCGCAGCCGTCGCTGTCCTCGATCGTGGCGGCCACCGACCACTCGGCCCGCACCACCGGGCTGGACCTGCGGGCGATCGGCGACCTGGAGCCGTACTGGGAGAGCGTGCGCAAGATCTACGCGCCGTTCGAGGCCGGGCTGGCGTCGCCCACCGGGCGCGTCTACGACCACGAAATCCCCGGCGGGCAGCTGTCGAACCTGCGCACCCAGGCCATCGCGCTCGGCCTGGGCGACCGGTTCGAGGACATCGAGGCGATGTACGCCGCCGCGGACAAGATCCTCGGCCACCTGGTGAAGGTGACGCCGTCGTCGAAGGTCGTCGGCGACCTCGCGCTGCACCTGGTCGGCGCCGGGGTCTCGCCGGCCGACTTCGAGGCGGAGCCGAACAAGTTCGACATCCCCGACTCGGTGATCGGCTTCCTGCGCGGCGAGCTCGGCGACCCGCCGGGCGGCTGGCCGGAGCCGTTCCGCACCAAGGCCCTCGAAGGCCGCGCGGCGGCGAAACCGGTCGTCGAACTGTCCGAAGAGGACCGTGCCGCGCTGGCCGCGGAACCGCGCCGGACGCTCAACCGGCTGCTGTTCCCCGGCCCGACGAAGGAGTTCGAGGCGCACCGCGAGGCCTACGGCGACACGTCGGTGCTGCCCAGCAAGGACTTCTTCTACGGGCTGCGGCCGGGCGAGGAGTACCCGGTCGACCTCGAGCCGGGCGTGCGGCTGCTCATCGAGCTGGAAGCGATCGGCGAGGCCGACGAGCGCGGCGTCCGCACGGTGATGTCGACGCTGAACGGCCAGCTGCGGCCGATCCAGATCCGCGACCGCTCGATCGCCTCGGACGTCCCGGCGACGGAGAAGGCCGAGAAGGGCAACCCGAAGCAGATCGCGGCGCCGTTCGCGGGCGTGGTGACGTTGCAGGTCGCCGAGGGCGACACGGTCGAAGCCGGCGCGACGGTGGCGACGATCGAGGCGATGAAGATGGAGGCCTCGATCACGGCGTCGGCCGGCGGCAAGGTGGCCCGGCGGGCGATCACCGCGGTGCAGCAGGTCGAAGGCGGTGACCTCCTGCTGGTCCTCGAGTGAGCGTTGCGCCGGGCGATACGCTCGGCGGATGCTCATCAACGCGGTACCGCAACGGCAGGGCGCGGCCGGGCCGCGCGCGGCGGAGCTGCCGGACGGCTGTGTGGCCCTCGCGGAGCTGGCCGGGCACGTGCTCGGCCGGCCCGTGCACCACGTCCGGCAGACCCGGGCGGTGTCCGAAGTGGACCGTGGGGTGTTCTCCCGCGCGGTGCTGACCGGCCCGAACCGGGCGGCCCAGCTGGCGGCCCTGGAGGCCCCGGGCGGCCCGGTCCTGACGATCGGCGGCGACTGCGGTGTCGAGCTGGTCCCGATCGGCGTCGCGCGGTTCCGCCACGGTCCCGCCCTGGGCGTCGCCTGGTTCGACGCCCACCCGGACCTGAACACGGCGGAATCGTCGCCGTCGGGGGCGTTCCACGGGATGGTGCTGCGGTCGCTGCTGGGCGAGGGCGACCCGGAGTTCGCGGCGGACCCGGCCCTGGAGCCCGGCCGGGTGGCCCTCGCCGGGACGCGCGTGTTCGACCCGGAGGAAGAGGCGGCGGTGGGCCGGGGCCTGGCGGTGCGGTCCGTGGCCGCGTTGACGGGCGTGGAGAAGCTGTACGTGCACGTGGACCTCGACGTGCTGGACGCGCGCGAGTTCGCGGGGCTGAACTACCCGGAACCGGACGGCTGGACGATCGAGCGGCTGGTGTCGGAACTGGACGCCCTGGCCCGGTTCGAGGTGGTCGGGGCCGGGATCACGGAGTGCGTGGGGACACCGCGCGAGGTCGAGGTCCTGGAGCCGGTGGTCGCCGCGATCGGGCGGCTGCTCGTGAGTGGCAAAGCGGGTTAGAACCCGCCTTACCGCTCACGACCGGCGGGGCGTGGCGGTGTCGTGCGCCCTCAGCCCGGCCAGGCGGGGCGCTGCGGGCGCCGGGGAGTGCGGCTCAGCGCGGCCAAGCGGCCCGGATCGCCTTCACCGCGGCCTCCTCGTCCGCGCCGAGGTCCCGGGCCTGGGCCGTGAACTCCGCGGCCGCCGCGGCCAGCAGGGCCTCGCGGTCGGGGCGGCCCGACGGGACCGTCACCACCGTGCCGCGGGCGCGGGCTGTCGCCACCCAGCCCGCCGCCTCCAGCTCGCGGTACGCCCTCGCCACCGTTCCCGATGCCAAGCCCAGATCCCGGGCCAGCTGGCGGATCGGCGGCAATCTGGTCCCCTCCGGCAGCGCACCCGTCGTCGCCGCGCGGATCACCTGGTCGTGGACCTGCCGCCACGGCGGTACGCCGTTCTCGGTGTCGACGACGATCTTCACGCCGTCGCCGGCCGGTGTTTCGCCGGGGCCGTCACCGCCAGGAACGCCGCCAGGCCGGCCACGACCGCCAGGAACGACCCGAAGTCGCCCACCGGCCAGCCGATCGCCGTGCACGCGCCGATGCCCAGGCCGACCGCCACCCGCGCGCTGCGGCAGCGCAGCGCCAGATCGGCCCGCGCCGCGCCCACCGCCGGGCGGCGCACCGCCAGCAGCGTGATCGCCGCGCTGACCAGCGCCGTGCCCGCGGCCACCGCCAGCAGCTTCCACTGCGCCGTCAGCCCCAGGTGCAGCAGCGATCCCGCGGCCGCCAGCACGCCCAGCACCAGGATCCACGCCGGGACGACCCCGAGCAGCGTCCGCGGCGCCAGTTCGGCCTCGCGGCGCGGGCCGCGGGACGGGCGCTGCGCGAACAGCTCGGCGATCAGGCCACCCAGCAGCAGCGTCGCCAGGATCGAGCCCGTCGTCGTGTCGTCGAGCAGCGGCGGGATCGCCAGGAACAGCCACGGGTACCAGAGCCGCCGCCGCTTGAGGTAGCGGACGGCGAGGTCGACCTCTCCGGCGTCGGGCTCGGCCACGCCCCACCGCTCCAGCAAGCGCTTACCGTGCTTCTGCCCCGGCCAGAGCACGATCAGGATCGCCAGCCCGATCACGCCCGTGAACAAGGCGACGGCGAGCACGTTGTCCCACGGCATGCGGTACCTCCTCGGCTTGTATCAACCACATGATACAAGATTCCGGCGTAACCGCAGCGCGGGCCGGTCGTTGGAGGTTCGTCCGTTCGTACGCACGCCACCGTGCAGTCGGCGGGACACTTGTCAGCCGATCGCAGCCGAGCGGCGAAAAATTGTCACGGCGATGACAACAAATCGGTTTTCTTTCACGGGTGTGACACGTTTGGCGTTAGTTTTTCGATGTGTCGGTTGTCATCCGTGCAACAGGCACGGTCACCCGGCCGTGGGAACCCGCGACCGGAGTCCCGGGGCGGAGCAAAGGAGCTGCGATGTCGGTGGAGCGCGGATTCGATCACGCTGCGCCGCCGCCCACCGCCGCTCTACCGCGCAAGCTGGCCGACATCCTGCGGCCGGAACTGGCGAGTCTCGCTGCTGAAATCGTCGAAGAAATCCGCGCGACCATCCCGGCGTACGCGCGTCCGCTCGACGGCCCCTACGGCAAGTCGATCCGGGCCGGCGTCGAATACGCGATCACGTTGTTCGTCGCGCAGATCGCCGACCCGACGGTGTCGAAGGAACAGTCCCACGAGGTGCACCACCGCCTGGGGCAGAACGAAATGCGCGAAGGCCGCAGCCTCGACACGCTGCAGTCGGCCTACCGCGTGGGCGCGCGGGTGTCGTGGCGGCGCATCATGCGCGTCGGGCGGCGCAGCGGCCTTTCCTCGGCGGTGATGTCCCAGCTGGCCGACGCGATGCTGGCGTTCATGGACGAGCTCGCGTCCGTCGCGCTCGACGGCTACCTGGAAGCCAAGGCGCGCACGGCGGGAGCGCTGGACACCTGGCGCCGCAAGCTGCTCCACCTGATCCTCGAGACGCCACCCGCCTCCCCGAAAGCGATTGCCGAGCTGGCCCAGCTGATCGGCTGGCCGGTCCCGTCCGACGCGACCCCGGTCGCGGTCTGCCCCGCGGGCGGTGTCGCCCCGGCCCGCCGGCACGCGGGACTGGACGCCGACGTCCTCGCCGAACTCGACACGCCGGACCCGAAACTGGTCGTCCCGGGCGAGCTGAGCAGCGCCCGCCTGGCCGCGCTGCAGGTGGCGCTGCCGGACTGCCGCCTGGCGATCGGCCCGTGCGTCCCGCTGGCTTCGGTCGCGGATTCCCTGCGCTGGGCCCGGAACGCGCTGCAGCTGGCCGAGCGCGGCGTCCTGGCGGCGCGCCCGGTGCTGCGCGCGGAGGAGCACCTGGCGACGCTGCTGGTCAACTCGGACACGGGCCTGGTCGGCACGCTGCGGCACCGCTTGTTCGCGCCGCTGGCCGACATGACGGGCAAGCAGCAGGAGCGGCTCCTGGAGACCCTGCGGGCGTGGCTGGACAGCCAGGGCAACGTGGTGGAGATCGCCGAGCGCCTGGGCGTGCACCCGCAGACGGTCCGCTACCGCATGCGCCAGCTGCAGGCGACGTTCGGCGACAGCCTGCGCGACCCGGCGGCGCGCTTCGAGATGGAACTGGCGCTGCGGGCCGGGGCGGCGCCGCTGCCGCTGCGGTACCCGGTGAGCGAGCTGCTGCCGTCGCCGAGGACGGGCGGCTCGCGTCCACAATGGACGTCGCAACAGCCGTGACGGCGAGGTCCACAGTGGACCCCCGGTGGCCGGTAAGGTCACCGGGATCGACGGGCTGAACGCCGGGTCCGCCGGTCGCCGCCAGGCCCAGGTCGACGCGACCGCGGAAGCCGTCGCCGGAGGCGGTCAACGGCGGCGCACGACACGGTGGTGAGGACGCGACTCCCCTCGATTGTCCGCGAAGGGTGCTTCAGGTCACCGGCAGGTCCGGGGTGATCGGGAGCCCGGTGGAACTGCAGTGTGCCTCAGTTCGGGTGCTTCGCGACCGCCTTGTCCGCCGCCGCCCCGGCCGTGCCCGGGAGGGGCGGGAGGGTGTCGGGCGGGCAGTTGGTGTGGTCGGGCTCGGTGCACCCGTTCAGGTTGTAGGTGTCGATGAAGGCCTGGTTGCCCCAGCCCGTGCTCATGCCGCTGAGCAGCGGGCTCAGGTCCTGGCCGCCGGAACCGCAGTCGCGGAAGGGCGGCAGGTAGAAGCCCTTTTCCGGATCGGTCCGGACGTGGCCGGTGGTGAACGGGTCGTAGCGACCGGTGATCTCGAGCGACACCGGCTCCTTCGTCACGCAGCCGGGGCCGACCTCGAGCGGGACACCGTTGACCTTGGCGCCGCTCAGCTTGCCCATCACCTTGAGCTCGGTGCGCAGGTTCGTGTAGCCCTCGTCGTCGGTGAACAGCCCGCCGCCCACTTCGATCATCTTGCTGTTCTGCCAGTCGACCGGCAGGAACTCGACGGTCGCGGTCACCGGTACGAACCCGAAGCCGAGGAACGTGGTGGTGGCCGGTTTGAACACCGCCGACCCGGACACCCGGGACTCGCCGGTGTCGATGTTCACCGTGAAGAACGCGTTGACCAGGAGGGCGGGGTCGGCGACGACGGTCGCGCCCAGCCTCGCGACGGTCGACCTCGTCATGATGGTGATGAGGCCGAGCGGCACGGTGTATTCGTTCGGCGGCGGGTCGTCCTCCAGCGCGGCCGCCGAACCGAGCGCGGCCTTCTGCTCGGCACCCGGCTTCGCCGTCGGCTGGACGAGGATCGTGCCCAGCGTCGCCTGCTGGCCGGGATCGAGGGTGCACGCGATCGGCGGGGCGGCCTCGGGCGCGGCCGGTGCATCGGCCGCGGGAACGGCCGCCAGCGCGAGCTTTGGCGCGGTGACGTCGAACGTGACGGGGCCGAAGGTGTTGATCGCGATCTCCGGCACGTCGCCGGTGGCGGTGAGGGTGACGTCGCCGGTCTCCGGCAGGGGCGTCGGCGCCACGGTGAGGGCGACCGGGATCTGGTCCGAGCGCTCGCCCTGGTGCACGGCGAGGGCGAGCTGCACGGCGCCCTGCAGCGAACCGGCGGTGGCGCCGGCGGGCAGGAGTGACAGGGCGACGTCGCGGGGGAGGCTGAACTGCGTGGCGTACTTGCCGATCGTCGCCGAGGTGCCGGTCTTCGCCACGGTGGGCAGGGTCGCCGTCGTTTCGACGGTGAGCTTGCGCGGGCCGAGCGGATCGGCGAAGGGACAGGTGACCGAGACCGACGCCGTCGCCGTCTTCTCCGGCGGGTCCGCGGGGGCGGGGGCGGCCGAACCGACCCCGGTCAGCGCGCCGTTCGCCGCGGACAGCAGGCCGGCGGCCGCCAGCGCGGTCACCGTGACGGAGCGGGGCCGGAGTCGACGTGGCATCGGTTTCCCTGTGTGTTCGGTGGTGCCGAAGACGGAAACCCGGTGCGGGCCCCTCTCGCGAGGAGGCCCGCACCGGGAACCGGCGTCAGTTGACGGTGATGCTCGGGCTGAACGCGGTGTTCTGCGCCGGGTTGGTGACCTTCAGGGTGCAGTTCATCGACCACGGCGTCCAGGTGTTGTTGGCCTTCTTGTGGAACTCGAGGGCCGCCGTGACCGTGGTGCCCATCGACAGCGTGTCGGTGCCCGCCGCCGCCGGCGCGGTGTAGGTCGGGACGGTGGAGGTCGCGACCTGCGAGATGTTCACCGTGATCGGGCCGCCGGCCGGGTAGATGGTCTCCGGGATGTCCAGCCCGGTGGCCGCCGGCTGCGACAGGGTGCCCGACGCTGCCGTCACCGGCACCGTGGCGGTGCCGCGGATGCCGTCGTAGCCGACCGCGGTGAGCAGCGCGTGGACACCGGCGCTGATCGTCGCGGAGCCGCCCACGTTGGCCGGGGTGAGGGTGCCGCCGGCGGCGACGGAGTCCTCGGCGTCCAGGTGCGAGGTCACCAGGACCGGCTGCGGCGTGACGCCGGGGAAGGTGCAGGTGTAGGTCAGGGGCGTGGTGCCACCGGCGGTGTAGGTGACCGTGGCGGCGGCCGCGGTGCCGGCGGTCAGCACCGCGATGGCGCCGACGGCGGTAGCGGTGGTCGCGATTCCGGCGGACAGCCTGCTGAGTCGGGACATACCCATCTCCTTTGATTCAGTACAGTCTCGGCTTTGGCTGATCGATTGCTCGCCGTCGTAGCGCTGTCGATCACGTTCGCCCGCCCCCATTGCCCCGAGCGGCGGGACGTGAATTCACCGACGTGCGAGGTGGAGGTCCATCTGCCGGGAATGAGGCTACTCGCGAGTTCATTACGGAACAAGAGTTTGTGGCATCGTCAGTGCGCCGCACCGGGACGGCTCGGCTTTCTTGTCCGCGGTCGCGCAGGACCGGCGGCGGTTTCATCGGATTTTGACAAAGAACCACCGCGCGATCGAACACTCTCGGGAACGGTCTACCATTCACGATCTTGCCGAAGCAATCTGGGATAACGAAACGCGAGAAAGGAGGCTACCGTGCCACTTGCTTCACGTTGTGAACGGGTATCGCTCAGGGGGGCCGCATTGACGGTCTCGGCGGCGCTGGCCCTGTCGCTCTTCGCGTCGCCGGCGTCCGCGGCCACCGCCGGCGGGGTGCTCGGCTGGGGGAAGCAGGACTTCGGCGTCGTGGTCCCCCCGGCGGCGGCGCTGACCGGGGTCACCGCCGTGTCCGCGGGCTCCACGACGGTGCTCGCGTTGAAGGGCGGGACGGTCCTCGCGTGGGGCGCGAACAACTGGGGCGCCAACGAAGTGCCCGCCGCGGCGCTGTCCGGCGTCAGCCAGATCGCGTCGGGCTGGGGGCACGAGCTCGCCCTCAAGAACGGTCAGGTCCTGGCCTGGGGCAACGACTGGTACGGCCAGACCGACCTGCCCGCCTCGGTGGCCGGTGGCGTCACGGCGATTTCGACGTCGTACATGCACAGCCTGGCCCTCAAACAGAACGGCCAGGTGGTGAGCTGGGGCAGCCGGACCGACGTGCCGGCGGCCGCGCAGTCCGGGGTGACCGCGATCGCCGCCGGGTCCGACCACAATCTGGTGATCAAGAACGGCGCCGTGCTGGCGTGGGGGAACAACGCCTACGGGCAGGCGACCGTGCCGGCGGGCCTGACCTCGGGCGTCACCGCGGTGTCCGCCGGCGCCCAGCACAGCCTGGCCCTGAAGGACGGCCGCGTCTACGCGTGGGGCCGCAACAACTACGGCCAGGTGACCGTCCCCGACGCGGCCCTGTCGGACGTCGTGGCCATCGACGCCGGTGCCAACCACAACCTGGCCGTCAAGGCCAACGGCGACATCCTCGCCTGGGGTTCGAACCTGGTCGAGGAAACGGCCCCGTACCTGCTCCCGTGCGGGCCGGTCTTCGGCATTTCCGCCGGGGAGAACGACAGCTTCGCGCTGAAGGAAAACCCGGGCGCGCCGTGCTGAGCGGGCGGGTGGCGGGCGGTGTGCCCGCCACCCGCCGGGTCAGCTCGCCGCGTTGGGCGTCAGGGTGAGGTTGATCTTGTTGCCCGGACCCGAAACCAGCGCGCCGAGGGCGAGGTCGGCGACCCAGCAGTTGGTGAACTCCGGGATCGTGTAGTCGGCCGAAACCGTGATCGGCGAGAAGATGTCGATGTCCTTCGCCACCAGGTTCAGTTCGATCGGGGTCTTCGTCTTGCAGGAGCCCGGCACCGTGGGCAGCGGGATGACCGGCGTGAGCAGGCCGACCCAGATGTCGCTGATCTCCATGTTGGCCTTGGCGTGCGTGGTCAGGGTGGCGTCGGCCAGCGTGCCGGTGGCCGGGCCGAGCGGGATCACCTTCACCGTCGCCTTGATCTTGAACAGGCCGGAGACCAGGGAGATGTTCGCCTGCGACGGCGGCAGGCTCAGGTCCGCGCTCAGGCCGACTTCGCCGGTCTCGTCGTTGACGAGCAGGTTCCCGGCCAGGGTGCCGGGGCCGAGGTTCATGGTGCTGCCGGTCTTCTTCACCACCGTGTTGCCGGTCACCGCGAAGGAGACCGGGAACGGGATGACCTCGGCCGACGCCGGGGTCGCGGTGACCACGGTCATCGCCACGGTCGCCGCCGACGTGAGCACGGCCAGTCTCTTCAGCTTCGTTGCCACGGACATGGTTGTCCTCCTTGTGCGTTTCCCGGCCGTTTCCGGGTGCTCCCGGAAACGGTGACGTGCGGTATTGCTGCGGACCGGGTCAGCGAGGTTCGAGATCGGTGATGACCCAGCCGCCGGTGGTGTGCTCCGCGGTCACGGAAAGCTGCGCCGCGGCGCTGTCGGTCGCATTGTTGTCGGCCCGGACGGCCGATTGATCGAGAAAGACGAGTAACCGCGCGTGACCATTCTTGAGTTCTTGGACGGCGCTGGCGGAAACGCGCGAAGTGAGCACGAGTTTCTGTTCGGGAGCTTTGCGCCTGACTTCGGCGAAGAGCTTGTCGTAGGAATCCTTGGCCGACCCGCGCAGCACGGCGGCGGCGGCCTTTTCGGTGACGTCGGTCCGGTCGTAGGAATAGGAGAAGATCCGGTTCACCGCGAGGGTGACGGCGGAGGTGACATCGGCGGTCGCCCCGACATCGGTGAGCGCCAGGTTCGCCGCGGCGGGGTTGGCGGCGGCGGAGCGGGCTTCGAGGGTGAACCAGACCCCGGCCCCGGCGAGAACGACGGCGGCGGCGAGGAGGAGCACGGGAAGGCGGCGCCGGCCGGGGCGGGGCTTGACGGGGGTGGCGCCGGCTTCGGCCGGGCCGGTTCCGGCGGCTTCGTCCTCGGCTGGCTCGCCGTCGAGGGTGGTGGTGGGCTCGCTGTCGAGGGTGGCGGCGCTGCCGGGCTCGGCCGCTTCGGCCTCAGCGGCGGCCTCGCTGCCGGGTGCGGGTTCGGTGGGCGGCTCGCCCGCGGTCGCGCGAGTCACCTCGGCAGCCGGTGGGCCGTCGGCGGCGTCGCCGACGGCCCACCGGCCGTCTGCGGTGGCCGAGCTGCTCTCTTCGTCCGCGGCGGCGGGACCACCGGCGGCCCCACCCGTGCCGGACTCGCTTGCGCCGGACCCGCTTGCGCCGGTCCCGGTGCCGCCGGACTCGATGGCGCCAGACCCGCTTGCGCGTGTCCCGGTGGCGCCGGTCCCGATAGCGCCAGACCCGCTTGCGCCGGTCCTGCTTGCGCCGGTCCCGGCGGCGCCGGACCCGCTTGCGCCGGTCCTGCTTGCGCCGGTCCCGGCGGCGCCGGACCCGCTCGCGCCGGGCCCGCTCACGCCGGGCCCGCTCACGCCGGGCCCGCTCGCGCCGGGCCCGCTCGCGCCGGGCCCGGTGCCGCCGGGCCTGCTCTCGGCGGTGTTTGCGTTAACGGCCCCGGTCTCCGCCGCCAACCCCTCCGCGGTCGTCTTCGTGCGGCTCATCGGGCACCCACCGGCAGCTGGTCGAGCGCGCTCAGCTTCCACCCCTCCGGCGTCCGGCTCAGCGCCGCCGCGAAGCGGTTGCGCTTGACCGCCGGAGCCGTTCCTTGCTTGGCCATCGTGATCTCCACCGAGGCCAGCAGCTTCGCCGTGCCCGCGTGTTCGTCCAGTTCGCTCAGGCCGGCGTCCAGCACCCGGCCCGTGGCCACCGTGGCGTTCGCCGCCAGGGTCTTCTTCGTCGTCTCGTCCGTGCGGGCCAGCTGGTCGTGCAACGGGCCCGTCGAGGCCGCCAGCCACTTGCCCAGGCCGCCGTCGACGTCGTGGTAGTCCAGCGTGTTCAACTCCGCCACCAGCGTGCGGCCGGCGGTCAGTGCCTCGTCGCGGGCCGTCCCGTACGTCACCGACGACGCGTGGGCCGCCGAGTACCACGAATAGCCCGACCAACCCGCGAACACGGCCGCCGACGCGGCCAGCACCACCGACGCCACCTTCACCGCAGCCACAGCATCTCCTCGAGGCTCGTCGCCGTCGCCTGCGTCCCGAGCCCCAGCGGGCTGGTCAGCCCGCCCGGCAGCACCGCGGCCGGGACCGGCGGGTGCGGCGCGTTCTGCGAGCCGCGCACCGAGCTCGGGTCGCCGTAGGGCAGCGTGCAGGCCGCGTCGGTGTTGAACGGCATCGGCGAGACGTCGTTGCTGGGCCGGCGCGGGGTCTTCTCGTAGCCCTGGGTGCACGGCGGCGGGTCGTTGAAGTTCAGCACCAGGCCCATCCGCAGCTGGTCGCCGCGGTCGTTCAACGCCGACCCGACCGTCGCGACCGCGCGGGGCACGTCCGACAGCAGCTGCTCCTCCGCCGCGGTGCGGGTGCCGAACACCCGGGCCGTGGTCAGCAGGTTGGCCAGCAGGATCGGCAGGCCCGGGTCGTTCTCCTTCAGCAGGCCGCCGAGCTCGGACGCCGCCGGCGGGGCGGCCGCGATCAGCCGCCGCAGGTCGCCGTCGGAGCTCGCCAGCTGCTGGGCGAACACCTTGGCGTTGCTGCTGAACGACCGCCACTGCGCGGAGGAGTCGATCTGCGTCCGCAGCACCGTCGCGCCGTCGCCGATCAGCTTCGACGTCTGCGGCAGGTGGTTGCTCGCCTCCTGGGTGAACGTCATCGCCGAGTCCATCAGCGTCTGCAGGTCCGGGCCCGCGCCGCGCAGGGCGTCGTCGAGCTCGTTCACCACCGTGCGCAGGTCCTGGGTCGGCACCGACGCGGTGAACGAGTCCAGGTCGGTCAGCAGGCTGTTCACCGGCAGCGGCAGCGTCGTCGACTCGCGCCGGATGACCGAATTGCCGTCGAGGTAGGGCGCGTTCGCCGTGCGCGGCTGCAGGTCGACGTACTGCTCGCCGACCGCCGAGCGGTTCGCGACCACGGCCCGCGAGTCCGCCGGGATGGGCGGGGCGTCGTCGTCGATCAGCAGGTCCGCCTCCATGCCGGCGACGGTGAGCCGCAGCTCCCCGACCCGGCCGACGGCGACGCCGCGGTAGGTCACCTCGCCGTTGGTGAACAGCCCGCCGCCTTCGGCGAGCTCGAGCTTCACCGTGTAGCTGCCGGACCCGAACAGCCGGCCCAGCCCGGCGTAGTTCGCGCCGACGAACGCGGTCGTGGCCAGCGCGATCACGACGAACAGGACGACCTGGACGCGGACTCTGGTGCTCAGCATCAGCGGCCTCCGGTGGCGACCGGGGTGGTGCTGCTCGGCAGCGGGAAGACGGGCAGCCCCGGCGGGACACCCTCGCCGAGCGGGGGCAGCGGCACGCCGGGCGCCGGGATCATCGAGGCGTAGGCGTTGACGTAGTCGCCCTTGATCGCGCCCAGCACCGAGTCCGGGAACGGGAACGTCGGCAGCATCTGCAGCGACTGCGGCAGGTCCTTCCCGGCGTCGGCCAGCTGCTGCAGGATCGGCGCCAGCGCACGCAGGTCGGCCACCATGTCGGCGCGGCTGCGGTCGACCACGTCGGTGGCCACCGTGCCGAGCCGGTCCAGCGCCTGCAGCATCGACACGAGCTGGGTGCGCTGGTCGGTGAGCGTTTTCAGGCCCGGCGTCAGGTCGGTCAGCGCGCCGGAGAGCTGCTCGTGCCGGTTGGCCAGGGTCGCCGAGAGCCGGTTCAGCCCGTCGAGCGCTTCGGTGATGTCCGACCGGTGCGCGTCCAGGTCGGTCATCAGGGTGTTCACCCCGGAGAGGAACGACCGGATCTGGTCTTCGTTGCCGTCCATCACCTTCGACAGTTCCCGGTTGATCGTCTGCAGCTGCCCGATCCCGCCGCCGTTGAGCAGCAGGGAAAGCGCGCCGAAGATCTCTTCGAACTCGGGGTTGCGGTTGGTGCGGTCCAGGGTGATCGTGGCGCCGTTCGCCAGCCGCCCGGTGCCGGCGGTCTTCGGGTCACCGTCCGGTGGGGCCAGTTCGACGAACTTCTCGCCGAGGAGGCTGGACTGGCGGAGCCGCGCGACCGCGTTCGCGGGCAGGACGACGTCGCCGTTGACCTCCAGGACCGTTTCGGCCGTCCAGCCGTCCCCGCCGAGGCGGACTTCGCGCACCCGGCCGACCGGGACGTCGCCGACCTTCACCGCGGCTTGCGGCACCAGGTCGAGGACGTCGGCGAACTGCACGGTCACCGAGTACGGGTGGTCGCCGACGTCGGCGCCGCCCGGCAGCGGCAGGTCGTAGACGCCCTTGAACTCGCCGGAGGAGCAGCCCGCGAGCGTCAGGCACCCGACGGCGAAGACCGCGAGTACGCGTTTCACCGGCCGCCTCCGTTCGTATAGGTGTCACCAGTCACCGGCAGCGGCAGCGGCGGCTGGGGGTAGTACTCCAGCAGGTTTCCGCGGCCGAGCACCCGCCCGGTGGCCGGGTCGACCGACTGGAGCACGTTCGTCACCGCCAGCGGCGCGACGTCGAGCGTTTCGGCCAGGGACGCGCGCTGCTCGACGAGGGTCCGCGTGGTCGTCACCAGGTTGTCCACATTGGCCTTGAGCGCGCCGCGGTTGTCCCGGATGAACGCCTGGACGTCGCCGAGCGCGCGGCCGAGGCCTTCGAGCGCCTGGGCCAGCTCGCCGCTGTTGGCGGCCAGGGTGCCGGAGATCTGGGCCAGCTGCTGGTTGACGTTGCTCACCTGGCTGTCGTTGGTGGCCAGCATGGTGGTGAACTGCTGCAGCTCGGTCACCGTGCCGAACAGGTCGTTCGAGTTGCCGGCCAGCGTGCGGGCCAGCTGGGCGAAGTTGCGGACGCTGTCGTTGAACGCGCGGCCGTTGCCCTGCAGGGTCTGCGCGCCGGTCTTCAGCAGGTCGGACAGCGCGCCCTGGGAGTTGGCGCCGTTCGGGCCGAGAGCCTGGGAAATCGTGTCGAGGCTGGCGTAGAGCTGGTCGAGCTCGACCGGGGTGGCCGTGCGCTGGACCGGGATCGTCGCGCCGTCCGGCAGCCGCGGCCCGCCGCGGGCCGGCTTGCCGAACTGCAGGTACCGGTCGGCGACGACGCTGGGGGCGATGACCAGGAGGGTGGTGTCCTCGGCGACGCCGACCGAGCCGTCGACGCTCATGTCGACCTGCACCTGCTCGCCGCGCGGGGTCACCGAGTCGACCTGGCCGATCCGGACGCCGAGCACGCGGACGTCGGAGCCGGGGTAGACGCCGACCGCGCGGGTGAAGAACGCCGTGACGTGGTGCTGGCCGGAGCCGGAGAACACCCACCACAGCGCCGCCGAGACGACGAGGGCGAGCAGCAGGGCGGCGGCGACGAACCGGCTCGCCAGGACGCCGGCGCGGGTGGTGGTCAGCGCGCTCACTTCGCTCCTCCCTGGGATTTCGGCGGGGTGCAGGGGTCGTGGTTCTCGGGCAGCAGCCCGCAGAGGTAGGCGTCGATCCAGTGGCCGTTGCCGGTCGTGTTGGTGAGCACCCGGAAGTACGGGCCGGCCAGCTGCAGGCCCCTGGTGAGGTTGTCGTTCTGCCGCTTGAGCAGGTCGGTGACCTGGTCGAGCGACTGCAGGGCGGGCTTGAGCGCGTCGGAGTTGTCCCGCACCAGCCCGCTGAGCTGATCGGCCAGCCGGGCCGAGCCGTCCAGGAGGTCCCGGATCGCGTCGCGGCGGCTGTTCAGCTCGGTGAGCAGCAGGTTGCCGTCGCCGATCAGCTTCTCGAAGTCGTCGTTCGAGTTCGCCAGCGTCGTGGTCAGCTTGCGGGCGTTGGCGAGCAGTTCGGCGATCTGGCTGTCGCGGCCGGCCACCGTCTTCGACAGCCGGCTCAATCCGTCGAGGGCGCTGCGGACGTGCTCGGGGGAGTTGCGGAAGGTGTCCGACAGCGTGGTGAAGCTGTCCGCGAGCTGCTTGGTGTCGATCGCGCCCACGGTGTCGGCGAGGCCGTTGAAGGCGTCGGTGACGTCGTAGGGCGTGACCGTCCGGGTCCGCGGGATCGGCCGGTCCGGGTCCTGGACGTCGTCGCCGGTGGGGTTCAGCGCGAGGAACTTGCGGCCCAGCAACGTCTTGATCTTGATCTCGGCGGACGTGCGGTCGCCGATCCAGGCGTTCTTGACCCGGAAGGAGATCAGGACGTGGTCGTCGGCCAGCGCGACCGTGCGGACCTCGCCGACCTTGATGCCGGCGATCCGGACCTCGTCCTCGGGCTGCAGGCCGGCGGCCTCGGAGAACTCGGCCTCGTACGTCGTGCCGCCGCCGACGATCGGCAGGTTGTCGTAGTTGAAGGTGAGGGTGAGCAGGGCGGCCAGCCCGACACTGCCCACGACGCCGAGGGTGATCGGGTTGCGTTCCTTGAAGGACTTCACGATCCGCACCTCGCCGTGTCGGTCCGCACTCCGCGCGGGGGCGTGGCTTCGAGCGTGGCGCCGCAGAGGAAGAAGTTCATCCACGATCCGTAGGAGGCGGTCCGGCCGATCTCGCCGAACTTCACGGGCAGATTGGTCAGAAAGCTGTCCACATCGGACTGGTTCTCGGCCAGCGTGCCCGCGACCTTCCGCAGGCCGTCGATGCTGTCCTTCAGCGGCGGGCGGGCCTGCTCGAACAGCCCGGCGGTGGACTCGGTCAGCGCGCCGATCCCGCTGATGGCGTCGCCGATCGCGGCCCGGTCGCCGGCCAGCCCGGAGACCAGCCGGCGCAGGGTGGACACGAGGTTCGCCAGCGCGTCGCCCTTGCCGTTGACCGTGGTCAGCACCGTGTTGAGGTTCCCGATCACCTCGCCGATCACCTTGTCGCGCGAGGCGAGGGTGGTGGTCAGCGAACCGGTGTGCTGCAGCAGGCTCTCGACGGTGCCGCCTTCGCCCTGCAGCACCTGGACGATCTCGCCGGAGAGCTCGTTGACGTCGTTCGGCGACAGCGCCTGGAAGAGCGGTTTGAAGCCGTTGAACAGGTCGGTGAGGTCGAGCGCGGGAGTCGTGCGGTCCAGCGGGATCTCGGCGCCCACGGGCAGCTGCTCCCGGGTGCCGGTGTTCCCGCGCTCCAGGGCGACGTACCGCTGGCCGACCATGTTGCGGTACTTGATGACCGCGTGGACGTCGGCGGGCAGGCGGCGGCCCTGGTCGAGGGAGAACGCGACCACGGCCCGGTTGCGGTCGCCGATGTCGAGGGACTCGACCTGGCCGACGCGGACCCCGGAGATGCGCACGTCGTCGCCGACGTTGAGCGAAGTCGCGTCGAGGAACTTGGCCGTGTAGCGCTCGTCGGCGCCGACACCGGAGTTCGTGATGGAGATGGCGAGCAGGGCCGTGGCCAGTGCCGTGACGGCGATGAAGACGAGGCTCTTGATCAGCGGGCCGGCGATGTTCCTCACTTGAGCGTCACCTCCGTGCCGCGGTAGAGCGGCCCGACGAGCACGCTGCTCCAGGCCGGGACCTCGGCGGCGGGCACCCCGACCGACGGCGCGAGCAGCGTCGACAGCAGCTGCTCCTCCTGCGGTGAGTTCGGGAGCCCGAGGTCGCCCTGGCCGCCGGTGAGGAGCGGGTGCGCCGCGGTGCCGGGAGCCGTCGCGGCGGTGCCGATCGTCGGGGAGACGCCGGACGGGTAGCACCGCGGCTCGCCGCCGCCGGTGAACCGCGGGTCGTCCCGGCCCGGCCGGTACTTGCCGCTGTCGGGCAGGACCGCGACTTCGCCGTGCAGGCCCGGTTCCTTCGTGCCCGCGCCGAGCACCTTGTCCATGGAGCCTCTCAGTGCGTTGAGCGAGCCGATCGTGCAGGCGAAGCTGGGGGAGTACTTCGCCGCGATCTCCAGCGGCGCACGGCTGTCGGCGGCCAGGGAGATGAGGTTGTCCCGGTTGGCGGCCAGGAACGTGGAGATCTCCTGCGACGACGACGTCACCTGCTGGTACACCCCGGCCAAGTCGGCCTGCTTCTCCTTGATCGTGCCGAGCGTGACGGCGGAGTCGGTGAGCGCGTCGAGGAGATCCGGGGCGATGTCGCCGTAGAGGCGGGAAACCGTCGCGAGGTCCCGGACGTCCGAGGTCAGCTGCGGGAGGTCGGGGTTGAACTCCTTGAGATAGTCCGCGGCGGTGTCGATGGTCCGCCCGAGCTGCTCGCCGCGTCCTTCCAGGGCCGTCGAAACCGCGGTCAGCGTCGTGGCCAGCTTCTGCGGCTGGACCGCCTGCAGGACCGGCAGCAGGTTGTCGAAGACCCGTTCCAGCTCGACCGCGTTGGCCGAACGGTCCTGCTCGATGACGTCGCCGGCGACCAGGTGCGGGGCCCGCTCGCCGTCCGGGATGGACAGCTGGACGTACCGCTCGCCGAACAGCGTCTTCGGCACGAGCAGCGCGGAGACGTTGCGGGGCAGCATGTCCACCTTGCCCGGCTCGAGAGCAAGCGCTATCTCGGCGCCCTGCGGCGTCGCCCGGACGTCGCGGATCTCGCCGACGAGCACGCCACGGGCCTTCACCTGGCCGCCCGGGGAGAGCTGGTTGCCGATCCGGCTCGCCTTGAGCGTCACCGGGACGGTGGTGACGAAGTCCTTGTCGTACACCTTGATGGACAGCGTCACGAGGACGCCCATCACGACCAGGAACAGCACGCCCGCGGTGCGGACCCCGGCCTTGTGGCGGGTTTCGCGTCTCATCCGGCCACCTGCACGGTCGTCGTCGCGCCCCAGATTGCCAGGGACAGGAAGAAGTCGAGGACGCTGATCGCGACGATCGCGGTCCGGACCGCGCGGCCCACCGCGACCCCGACACCCGCCGGGCCGCCGCTCGCGCGGAAGCCGTAGTAGCAGTGCGCCAGGACCACCACGACGCTGAACACCAGGACCTTCCCGAACGACCACAGCACGTCGCCGGGAGGCAGGAACAGCAGGAAGTAGTGGTCGTAGGTACCGGCGGACTGGCCGAAGAACCAGACGGTGACCTGCCGCGAAGCGAGGTAGCTCGACAGCAGCCCGATCGCGTAGAGCGGGATGACGGCGAGGAAACCGGCGATCACCCGGGTCGTCACCAGGTACGGGACGCTCGGGATGCCCATGACCTCGAGGGCGTCGATCTCCTCGGAGATCCGCATCGCGCCGAGCTGCGCGGTGAAGCCGCAGCCGACGGTGGCGCTCAGGGCGAGGCCGGAGACCAGCGGCGCGATCTCGCGCGTGTTGAAGTAGGCGGAGACGAACCCGGCGAACGCCGACGTCCCGACCTGGTTCAGCGCGGAGTAGCCCTGGAGGCCGACGACCGTGCCGGTGGCGACGGTCATCCCGATCATCACGCCGATCGTGCCGCCGATGACGGCCAGCGCGCCGCTGCCGAAGCTGACCTCGGCCAGCAGGCGGACGACCTCGCGCAGGTAGCGGTGCAGGGCGCGCGGGGTCCAGGCGATCGCGCGGAGGAAGAAGAGGATCTGGTCGCCGAGCGTGTCGAGGAAGCCGAACCGGCGGTCGACGGCCTCGCGTACCCGAGCCGTTCTCGGGAGGTCCGTGGTCGTCACTTCTAGCTCCCCTTGGGCGGGACGAGTTGCAGGTAGACGGTGGTGAGGATCAGGTTCAGCACGAACAGCAGCAGGAACGTGATGACCACGGACTGGTTGACCGCGTCGCCGACACCCTTCGGGCCGCCCTTGGGGTTGAGGCCGCGGTAGGAGGCGACCACCCCGGCGACGAAGCCGAAGATGAGGGCCTTGATCTCGCTGATCCACAGGTCCGGCAGCTGGGCCAGGGCCGAGAAGCTCGCGAGGTAGGCGCCGGGGGTGCCGTGCTGCATGATCACGTTGAAGAAGTAGCCGCCGAGCACGCCGACGACGCTGACCATGCCGTTGAGGAAGACCGCCACGCCCATCGCGGCGAGCACCCGCGGCACGATCAGGCGCTGGACCGGCGAGACGCCGAGCACCTCCATCGCGTCGATCTCTTCGCGGATGGTGCGGGAGCCGAGGTCGGCGCACATCGCGCTGCCGCCGGCGCCGGCGATGAGCAGCGCCGTGACGATCGGGCTGGCCTGCTGGATGATCGCCAGCACGCTCGCCGCGCCGGTGAACGACTGCGCGCCGATCTGCGTGGTCAGCGACCCGATGTGCAACGCGATCACCGCGCCGAACGGGATCGAGACGAGCGCCGTCGGCAGGATCGAGACGCTCGCGATGAACCAGAACTGCTGGATCAGCTCGCGTACCTGGAACGGGCGGCGGAAGGTCAGCCGGACGACGTCGAAACCGAGCCCGTAGAGCCGGCCGGTCTGCCGCAGTGCGGCCGCCCCCGGGAACGACGCCGTCGTCGTCCGTTCGGCCATTCGTGTGCCTCCAGCGGTTTCGGCGGCACGCCGAACACACCCGAGTCGACCAAGGGGAAATGGTCCGAATGGGGTAACAAATCCCAGTCATTCACGGTCTCGGGGGCACCGTGCCGTTTCCTACTGGTCGGTACGCTAACGACGGCCTTGCTGGGAGACAAGAACTTGAGCAGGATCACGGGGTCACGGGCTGGTAACCGCACATTTCTTGTCCGGTGCTGACAAACGGTCCCGATCTTGTTGTCAGAGAAGGAAAAGAAACTTACCTCCGGCTCGCGCCCCGCCTTGACAATACGTCCCCGCTTGTCAATTCCCCTGTACCTGGCCGGACGACACGCGTATCCCGCTGGACGACACGCGTACCCAGCCGGACGACACGGGAAACCGGGCGGGTGCGGCCGTGTCGTCCATCCCGGTACGCGTGTCGTCCGTTGGTGTACGCGTGTCGTCCGGCCAGGTACGGGTCAGGACTTGAGGGTGGCGAGGAGTTCGTAGGAGCGGATGCGGTCGGCGTGGCCGTGGACCATCGTGGTGACCATCAGTTCGTTCGCGCCGGTGTCGGCCAGGAGCTGCTCGAGTCCCTTTTGGACGGTTTCCGGCGAGCCGACGATGCTGGACCCGAAGCGCTCGGCCAGGAACGCGCGGTCCATCTCGGTGTACGGGTACTCCGCGGCCTCTTCCGGTGTCGGCAGCGCGATCGGGCGGCCGCGGCGGAGGCTGAGGAACGTCAGCCCGGACGGACCGGCGAGGAACCGGGCGCGCTCGTCGGTTTCGGCGGCGACCACGGACACGCCGAGCATCACGTACGGCTCGTCGAGCACGCCGGGCCGGAAGTTCTCGCGGTACAGCTGCACGGCCGGGATCGTGTTCTCCGCGGCGAAGTGGTGCGCGAAGGAGAACGGCAGCCCGAGCCGTCCGGCCAGCTGGGCGCTGAAACCACTCGAACCGAGCAGCCACACCGGCGGCTGGTTGCCCTCCGCCACCACCGCGTTGACGCCGCGCGCCTCCGAGTGGGTGAAGTAGCCGATCAGTTCCTGCAGGTGCTCCGGGAAGTTCTCCGCGGACAGCCCGCCCGGGCCGCGCAGCGCCAGCGCCGTCCGCTGGTCGGTGCCGGGCGCGCGGCCGATGCCGAGGTCGATCCGGCCGGGGTGGAACGCCTCCAGGGTGCCGAACTGCTCGGCGACGACCAGCGGCGCGTGGTTGGGCAGCATGATGCCGCCCGACCCGACGCGGATGCGCTCGGTGGCGTCGGCGACGTGCCCGATCAGCACGACCGTGGCCGAGCTGGCGATGCCGGGCATGTTGTGGTGCTCGGCCAGCCAGTAGCGGTGGTAGCCCAGCCGTTCCGCGGCGCGGGCGAGGTCCAGGGTGTTGCGCAGCGTCTCGCCGACGGTGTTCCCCTCCGAAACGGGGGACAGGTCGAGCACGGACAGCGGCACGTCAGGCAGTGAGCTCACAACCGGGGTCAACGCCCCGGTGCCGCCAATGCTTCCCGCAGGGCCGCCGGATCACCGCCGCGGAACGTCACGACGCCGTCCGGGCGCACGAGCAGCGCGTCGGCCGGGGCGTCCGGGCAGGCGGCGGTGACGATCTTCACGCCCGGCCCCGCGGCTTCCCGCAGGTCGGAGCGGTCGGCGAAGTCGAACAGCACGGTCCGCGCGGCCCGCATGATCTCCGCCACCCTGGTCGGCTCGCCGCCGACCGTCAGCGGCAGGTCGGGGACGTACGGCAGCTCGTCGGCGTCCCGCAGGAGCCCGCCCAGGTACCGGGCCGCCTCGGGAAGCGCGGCCAGCTCGCCGAAGAGCGTCCGCAGGGCGTCGCCGTCCTCGCCGGTCAGGCGATCCAGGAGGGCCTGGACGCGGGTTTGCGTCAACGTCCGCGCCGCGACCGGGTGCCGTTCGGCGTGGTAGCTGTCGAAAAGGCTTTCCGGCGCCGAACCGCGGACGACGGCGGCGAGCTTCCAGCCGAGGTTGACCGCGTCCAGCAGCCCGACGTTGAGCGACGACCCGCCGGCGGGGAAGAGGTGGGCGGCGTCGCCGGCCAGGAACACATGCCCGGCCCGGTACCGCTCGGCGAGCCGCGCCGAACTCGCCGTCCGCGAGAGCCAGAGCGGTTCGCCGAGCGGCAGGTCGCTCCCGAGGACCCGGCGGACGGCGTCGCGGAACTCCTCCAGGGTCGGCTCGCCGACCGGCTCGGGGGCGACCTCGCGGACGCCGGCGATCACCACGCCGGGCGCCAGCGACGTCACCAGCACGCGCCCGCCGGGACGGCGGTTCCAGCCGCGCGCCAGCCCGGAGCCGAACAGCGGGAGGTTCCCGCGGAAGTGGCCGAGGCGCAGGAGTTCGCCGTCGGTGGTGCCGGGGAACCCGATGCCGGCCAGCTCGCGGACACGGCTGTGCGCGCCGTCGCAGCCGACGACGTACCGCGCGTCCAGGCGGTGTTCGCCGTCCGGGCCGCGCACGGTCCCGAGGTCGACGAGTTCGTGCCCGCGCCGGATTTCGGCGCCGAGTTCGCGTGCGCGTTCGGTCAGCAGCGCCTCCATGCGCGGCTGCTGCAGCATCAGGCCGGGTACGGGCGCGTTCACCGGCACCGGCCCGAACGGGAAGCCGGGGAAGGGGCCGGCGAACGCCGTCTCGGCCCGGAACCGGTCCAGGAGCCCCCGGTGGTCGAGCTGCTCGACGATCCGGCCGACGAGCCCGTTCGCCCGCGGCCGCTCGTCCGGCGCGGCCCGCCGGTCGAACACCACCACCTCGGCCCCGCCGAGCCGCAGCTCCGCTGCCAGCATCAGGCCCACCGGGCCCGCTCCGATCACCGCGACATCCATGACACCCTCCCGATTGTCAGTTCAAACTGACGACCATGTCAGGCTAGACTGACACACCGTGGAAGCGGAAGAGCTTTCGGGACGCGTCTCGGAAACGGACCCGGCGGTGGCGTTGCGGGCGGTGGGTGCCCTGCACCGGCTCGCCGAGCAGGTCGAAGCGGCGGCCGTCGCGCACGCGCGGCAGCAGGGCTGGTCGTGGGAGCAGATCGGGGACGCGCTCGGCGTCGCCCGGCAGTCCGTGCACGCCAAGTACGGGAAGTGAAGTCCTCGTGCTGGACCGGCTGATCGCCAAGAGCCCGTTCGCCGCGGTGGTGACGGCGGCCCTGGAGGAGTCCCGCCGCCGCGGCGACCGGCGGCTCGGCACCGAACACCTGCTGCTGGGCCTGCTGCACGACGCCGCCAACGCGCGCACGCTCGGCACGAGCCTGGCCGAGGCCCGCGCGGCCCTGGACCGCCTCGACCGGGCCGCCCTGGCGGCGCTCGGCATCGAGGTCGAAGGCCTCCGCCCATCCGAAGTCCCGGTGCGGCGCGGGAAGCTGACGCCGGGTGCGCTGACGTCCGGGGCGCGCGCGGTCGTCAACGAGGCGATCCGCGGGACACCGCGGCCGCGTGATCCGGCGCGGCTGCTGCGGGTGCTCGTAACGCTGTCACCGCCGGATCCGGCGGCCGATCTGCTGGCCGAACTGGGCGTGCCCGCCGAAGCCGTTCGCCGGCGGCTGGATTCGCCTCCGTGACCGCGCGGGATTGGCTACGGTGGGCCAATCGGAAAATGGACAACAGGAGGACCGGTTGCCGCGTCCCGAGCGCCCCTTGGATCCCGGAGACGATCTGCTGATCGAATTCGCCGCCGATCTCCGGCGGTTGCGCGAGAGCGCCGGGAATCCGACCTACCGCGAGCTGGGACGGCGGGCGCACTACTCGGCCGGGACGCTGTCGGAAGCCGCCGGCGGGCGGAAACTCCCCAGCCTGGCGGTCACCTTGGCCTACGTCCGGGCCTGCGGTGGGGCGACGGCGGAATGGGAGGAACGCTGGCACGCCGTCGCCGACGAGTCGCGGGCGGGCGGTGCCGATTCACCGTCGGAGCCGGAATCCGGCGAAATTCCGCCGTACGTCGGGCTGGCCGCTTTCACCCCGGCCGACGCCGGCCGATTCTTCGGCCGGGAACGACTGGTCGAAAAACTTGTCGAACGACTCGCGAGACAACGTTTTCTCGCCGTCCTCGGCGCGTCCGGCTCGGGGAAATCGTCCCTGCTGCGGGCCGGTCTGCTGCCGTCGGTGAAGGGGCCGGCCGTGCTGCTCACGCCGGGGCACCGCCCGCTGCAGGAGTGCGCGGTCAAGTTCGCCGCCGCGCTCGGCGTCGCCCCGGGCGCCCTGCTCGACGACTTCGCCGCCCACCCGCGCAACCTCGGCCTCGCCGCCCGCCAGCTGGCCGACGGCGAGGAGGAGGACGTCGTGCTGGTCGTCGACCAGTTCGAAGAGGTCTTCACCCTCTGCCAGGACGACCGGGAGCGGGCCCGCTTCCTCGGCGCGCTCGTCACCGCGACCACCGAACCCGGCAGCCGCACCCGGGTCGTCCTCGGCATCCGCACCGACTTCTACACCCACTGCGCGCGGCACGCCGAGCTCGCCGAGGCCATGCAGGACGCCCAGATCCTGGTCGGCCCGATGACGACCGAAGAGCTCCGGCAGGCGATCTCGCGGCCCGCCGTCGACGCCGGCTACCGCGTCGAAACCGGCCTGGTCTCCCGGCTCGTCGCGGACGCCACCGGCCAGCCCGGCGTGCTGCCCCTGCTTTCGCACGCGCTGCTGGAGACGTGGCGGCGGCGCCGCGGCACCACGCTGACCCTCGCCGGGTACGAGTCGACCGGCGGCATCGAGCGGGCCATCGCGCAGACGTCCGAAGGCACCTTCGCGAAGCTGTCACCGCGTCAGCAGCGGCTGGCGCGGCAGATCTTCCTCCGGATGACCGCGCTCGGCGAAGGCACCGAAGACACCAAGCGGCGCATCGGCCGGGCCGAGCTCGACGCCGACGACGAGGACACCGCCGTCGTCCTCGGCGAGCTGGCCGCGGCCCGGCTGGTCACCCTCGACGACACCGGCATCGACATCGCCCACGAAGCCCTCATCCGAGGCTGGCCGCGGCTGCGCGAGTGGCTCACCGAAGACCGCGAAGGCCTCCGCGTCCACCGGCAGCTCACCGAGGCGACCGGCGCCTGGGAAGCCGTCGGCTCCGACCCCGGCTGGCTCTACCGCGGCACCCGGCTGGCGATCGCCCGGGAGTGGGCCGCGCGCCAGGACTCGGCGCTGTCCCAGCGGGAACGGCGGTTCCTCGACGCCAGCCTCGCCGTCGAGCACGCCGAACAGGAACGCGACCGCCGCCGCACCCGCCGGCTGCGGCAGCTGGTCGCCCTGCTCGCGGTGCTGCTGGTCTTCGCCGTGGCCGCCACCGTCTACGCCGTGCGCGCCGAGACCACGGCCACCGAGCAGCGCAACGACGCGCTCGCCCAGAAGGTGGCCGGCCAGGCGCTGGCCATGCGCGCCACGAACCCGGCGCTGGCCGCGCAGCTCGCGCTCGCCGCGTACCGCCTGGATCCCGGGGCCGACGAGCGCAGCGGCCTGCTCGGCATGTTCGGCTCGCCGTACGCGACGCGCCTGTCCGGGCACACCGGCCGGGTCAACACCGTCGCCCTCCGCCCGGACGGGCAGGTCATCGCCACGGCCAGCTGGGACGGCACGGCCCGGCTCTGGGACACCCGCGACCCGCACCACCCGGTGCCGCTGGGCGTGCTCGCCGGGCACCAGGGCAACGTGAACAACGTCGCCTTCGCGGCCGACGGCCGGACCGTCGCCACCGCGGGCTTCGACGGCACCGTCCGCGTCTGGGACGTCTCGGACCCGGCGCGGCCGGGCCCCGGCACGACGATCGAGCGGCACGAGGGCAAGGCCTACGCCGTGGCCTTCAGCCCGGCCGGGCCGCTGCTGGCGACCGCCGACGTCAAGGGCACGATCCGGTTTTACGACACGACCGACCCCGCGCACCCGCGGCCGTCGGGGGAGCTGACCGGGCACACCTCCTACGTCAACAACCTCGCCTTCAGCGGCGACGGCCGGCTGCTCGCCTCGGCTTCGGCCGACAAGACCGCGCGCGTCTGGGACGTCGCTTCGCGGACGCAGCTCGGCGTCGTGGCCGGGCACACCGACGTCGTGCACTCGGTCGCCTTCAGCCCGGGGCGGCCGGTCCTCGCCACGGCGAGCCAGGACCAGACCGCGCGGCTGTGGGACATCGCCGACCCGGCCCACCCGGCGCCGCTGGCGTCGCTCACCACGCACAAGGCGACCGTGCGCTCGGTGGCGTTCACCGCGGACGGGCGCACCCTCGCGACCACCGGCTTCGACCGCACGGCCCGGCTGTGGGACGTCGCCGACCCGCGGCAGCCCCGCGAGCTGCAGTCGCTGTCCGGCCACATCGGCGCGGTCGTCTCGGCGGTGTTCACCCGCGACGGCCGCACCCTCGCGACGGCCAGCGACGACCAGTCGGCCCGGCTCTGGGACCTGCCCGGCCCCGCGATCCCCGCGCACACGGCCCAGGCATGCCACGTCGCGTACGGAGCCGGGGGCAAGCTGCTTGCCTCCGGCAGTTACGACCAGACGGTGCGGCTGCACGACCTCACCGACCCGCGCGCGCCGCGGGACCTGGCCACGATCGGCGGGTTCGGCGACGCGGTCTGCGGCGTCGCCGTCAGCCCGGACGGCCGCACCCTGGCCACCGGCAGCTGGGACCACACGATGACGGTGCGGGACATCACCGACCCGGCCCGGCCGGGGCCACCGGTGGTGTTCAACCGGCTCCACGACGACATCGACGCGGTGGCGTTCAGCCCGGACGGCCGCCTGCTCGCCACCGCGGGCGACGGCCACACGGCCCGGCTGTGGGACCTGGCCGACCGCCTCCGGCCGGTGGAGATCGCGAAGCTGGAGGGCCACGACGACGACGTCCACACGATCGCGTTCAGCCCCGACGGCCGGACGCTCGCCACGGCGGGCTGGGACCACACGGCGCGGCTCTGGGACATCTCGGCGCCCCGCGCCCCGCGGCCGCTCGCGAAGCTGGCGGGCCACACGGACACGATCTTCTCGATCGCCTACAGCCCCGACGGCAAGCACGTCGCGACGGCGAGCGCGGACCGCATGGTCCGCCTCTGGGACGTCACGGACCCGCACCGCGTACCGCCCTCGGTGGTGCTGGACGGCCACGCGGACGTCGTCATGTCGGTGTCGTTCAGCGGCGACGGCCGAACGCTGGCCTCGGGGAGCTACGACCGCACGATCCGGCTGTGGGACGTCGCGGCGGCGGCGCCGTACGCGGTGTTGCCCGAGCAGCGCGACCGCGTCTACGTCGCGCAGTACGCGCCGAACGGCCATACGCTGGCGGGAGGAGGCGCGGACGGCGCGGTCCGGTTCTGGGAGGGCGACCCGGACCGGGCGGCCGAGCGCATCTGCGCGGCGGTGTCACCGCGGATCAGCGAGGCGGAGTGGAGCGAGAGCTTCCCGGACCTCGACTACGCCCCGCCGTGCCCCTGACCGGGGCGGCTGTGGTTGTTCGGCGTTGTTGTTCGGTGCGTGAGCGCGGACACCGAACAACCCGGATCGACTAGACATGCCCTCGGACGATGTCGTCCCACGACGTTCATTTCACCGGGGGTCTGAAGGGCTCCTTCGAGGAAACGGGAACCCGCCACCCGCTCCGCGAAGGGGCCCTTCAGCGTGTCACCGGTCCTTTGGGTACGCCGGCCGATCTCGGCCCGGAGGTGCGGTGACTTGGGCGGGGTTCGGGTGCCCACCACCCCGAAGCCGGGATTGTCACTACGGCCGGTGGTACCGCGTCAAGGCGGGAAAGCGTGCCTTGACCCGGCACCACCGGCCGTGTTCTGGCTTCGGATCGGGGCGGCGGGGCAGGCCTGGGCGGGGTGCAAGTCCGGCGTCAACGTGCCGTTCGAGCCGGTGAAGCGCCTGGTAGGCGCTCCGACTTGGCCGCAGCGCCGCAGAGCCGCAGAGCCGCAGAGCCGCAGAGCCGCAGAGCCGCAGAGCCGCAGAGCCGCAGAGCCGCAGAGCCGCAGCGCCGCAGCGCCGCAGCGCCCACCCTCCCTGGGGGAGCCGCCCCGCTCCAGCGTATCGAGGGGGTCCGACTTCGATGCCGGAAAACCGCTGCCGGGGCCGGAGCTGTCCCCAGCCCCACCGGGTTGTGAGCAACCCCGTCAGGCACCCCGGTCCTTCGGAACCGACCAGCCTCAGGCCGCCGGGATCCAGTCCGGGTTCGAGGCCAACACGATCAGCTGCTGCGTCGCCCGGGTCAGTGCCACGTACAGCACCCGGCGCCCGGTCGTCGACTCCGTGATCAAGTCGTTCGGCTCCACCAGCACCACCGCGTCGTACTCGAGGCCCTTCGAGTCCAGGCTGCCCACGATCTTCAGCCGCTCGTCCGCCTGCCCCGACAGCCAGCCCGCGACCTCCGGGACCCGGTCCATCGCCGTGATGACGCCGACCGTTCCCTCCACCGCGCCCAGCAGCTCCTTCACCGCCGCCTGGGTTGCCGCCGCCAGGCCCGGTGCCTCGACCGGGCGGACCTCCGGCTCCACTCCGGTGCGGCGGACCGCCACCGGCAGCTCGCCGGACTCCGCGTGCCCCGCCACCACCTTCGCCGCCAGGTCGAAGATCTCCGCCGAGTTGCGGTAGTTCGTGCGCAACGTGAACCGGCGCCGGGCCGTCTTGACGCCGAACGCCTGGTCGCGGGCCGAAGCCGCCTCCGCCGGGTCCGGCCACGAGCTCTGGACCGGGTCGCCGACCACCGTCCAGCTCGCGTACTTGCCGCGCCGGCCGACCATGCGCCACTGCATCGGCGACAGGTCCTGGGACTCGTCGACGACCACGTGCGAGTACTCGTCGTAGTGCTCCGGCCGCGTCGGCGCGCCGCCCGAGCGCTCCGGCTCGACCTCGATCACCTGGCGCCGCTTGCGCTTCGGCGGGGGCCCGACCAGGACGCGCAGCTCGTCGAGCAACGCCACGTCCGCGATCGACCAGCCCCGCGAGCGGTCCGCGAAGTCCGCGGCCAGCATCGAGATCTCCTGGCGGTTCAGGATGCCCTTCGCCGCCGCGGCCAGCCGCTTCTCCTCGCCCAGCCACTTGAGGATCTGCGCCGGGTACAGCACCGGCCACCAGACGACCAGGAAGCGGTGGAAGTCGATCCGCTCGCCCAGGTCGGTGATCAGCTCGGCGCGGTCGATCTGCCGGCCGTCGTCCTTCGCGTGCTCCTCGGCCTTCGCGGCGAGGGCGTCCAGCAGCAGCTCGGCCGCCCGGATCCGCGACCGGTTCGGCGGCGCGCCCTGCGTGTGGGCCTTGCGACGCACCTTCTCCAGCTCGCGCGCGCCCAGCTTCAAGACTTCGCCGCGGTAGACGATCCGCATCTCCTCCGGCGCCTCCGGCGGCGTGTCCCGCAGCGCCCGCAGCAGCACCTTCCGCATCCGCAGCGACCCCTTGACGGCGGCGAGCGGCGAGGCGTCCTGCCGCGTCGCCTCCAGGCCGTCGAGGACTTCGCCGAGCGCGCGCAGTTCGACGTTCGTCTCACCCATGGAGGGGAGCACCCGCGAGATGTAGCTGGTGAACACGCCCGACGGCCCGATCACGAGCACGCCGGCGCCGCCGAGCTGACGGCGGTAGCGGTACAGCAGGTAGGCCGCGCGGTGCAGCGCCACCGCGGTCTTGCCGGTGCCCGGCCCGCCGGTGATCTCGGTGACCCCGCGCCACGGCGCCCGGATGACCTCGTCCTGCTCCTTCTGGATGGTCGCGACGATGTCGCGCATCTTCTCGCCGCGCGAACGCCCCAGCGCGGCCATCAGCGCGCCCTCGCCGACGATCTGCATGTCCTCGGGGACGGCGTCGGCGATCAGGACGTCGTCGTCGACGTCGAGGACGTTCTGGCCCGAGCAGCGGATCACCCGCCGCCGCACCACGTCCATCGGTTCCTCGGCCGTGGCCTGGTAGAACGCCGCCGCGGCCGGCGCGCGCCAGTCCGTGACGAGGTTGTCGAACTCGGCGTCGCGGATGCCGAGCCGGCCGACGTAGGTGCGTTCTCCCTCGCGGTCGTCGAGCCGGCCGAAGACCAGGCCTTCGTACTCGGCGTCGAGCGTCTGCAGCGTCTGGTTGGCGTGGTAGACCATCATGTCGCGCTCGAACAGCATGGACGCCTGCTCGAAGATCGCCTCGCGCTGCGCTCCCTGGCCGATCTCGTAGCCCTTCGTCCGCATGGCCTCGGCCTGGACCCGCAGTTCGTCCAGACGGGTGTACACGCGATCGACGTGGGCTTGCTCGATGGCGATCTCGGCCCGTCTGACCCGAGGTTCGGACACGCATGGCTCCTTGACAGCTTTGGGATCGCCTCCGAGGGCGAAGAACGACTCTACGCGGTGGCCCGGGCGGGGACACCCGTGTCCCGGTCATCCGCTCGGCAGGCCGTCCCCGCACAATCGGGGGGTGACCAGGATCGTGGCCGGGACGGCGGGCGGACGGCGGCTGAAGGTGCCGCCGAAGGGCACCCGGCCGACGTCCGAACGCGTGCGGGAAGCCCTGTTCAACGCTCTGGAGACGGCGGGCGAGCTGGACGGCGCCCGCGTCCTCGACCTCTACGCCGGCTCCGGCGCGCTCGGCCTCGAAGCCCTCTCGCGGGGCGCGGCGGACGCGTTGTTCGTGGAGTCCGACCGGCGTGCGGTGGACGTCCTGCGCGGCAACGTCGCGGCGCTGCGCCTGGGCGGCACGGTCCGGGCGGGGCAGGTCGAGGCGGTGGTCGCCGCGCCCGCGCCGTCGCCGTTCGACCTCGTGCTGGCCGACCCGCCGTACGCCGTGGACGCGGCCGCGCTCGGGTCCGTGCTGGCCTCGCTGGCCGCGGGCGGCTGGCTGACGGCATCGGCGCTGGTGGTGATCGAGCGCGCGGCCCGCGACGGCGAGCCGGACTGGCCGCCGGGCTTCGAGCCGGCGCGCGCGAAGAAGTACGGCGACACGGCCGTGTTCTGGGCGGAGTACACGGCTGTGGCGTGAACCACGCGGCGGAGACCGGGTGCGGCACGGTAGCGTCCGCGCCATGCGGCGTGCGGTCTGTCCCGGTTCCTACGACCCGGCCACCAACGGCCACCTCGACATCATCGAACGGGCCAGCCGGCTGTTCGACGAGGTCGTCGTCGCCGTCGGGGTCAACCGGTCGAAGAAGGGGCTCTTCGAGGTCTCCGAACGGCTCGAGATCCTCGGCGAGATCACCGCGAAGCTCGGCAACGTGCGGATCGACTCGTGGGAGGGCCTGCTGGTCGATTACTGCCGCGACAACGACATCGCGGCGGTCGTCAAGGGCCTGCGCTCGGTCAGCGACTTCGACTACGAGCTGCAGATGGCGCAGATGAACCGCGAGCTCACCGGCGTCGAGACGCTGCTGATGGCGAACAACCCGGCGTACGGCTTCGTGTCCAGCTCGCTGGTCAAGGAGATCTCGGCGCTCGGCGGCGACATCGAGCGCTTCGTGCCGCCGGTCGTCTACGAGCGGCTGTCGGAGAAGTTCCCGAAGCTGAGGCCCTGACCCTCCGTTCGTCGGGACTTCGACCCGGAGTTCATGTCCACGTCTCCTGCAAATCATCCGATCGGGTTACGGTCCGAAAATGACCAACTACCGATCGCGCCTGGCTGCCGTCCTGTTCGCGCTCTTGGCGACGCTGTTCGCCGGGGTCACCGCGCCGTCCCCGGCCGTCGCCGCGCAGAACGCCTGCGGGAACCTGTCGGGCTTCTCGCACACGACGCTCTCGGCGCTGCCCGCCGAAGCGACGACGACGTACCGGCTGATCCAGACGAACGGGCCGTTCCCGTACCCGAAGAACGACGGCGTCGTCTTCGACAATCGGGAAGGCATCCTCCCGGCCTGCGCGTCGGGCTACTACCACGAGTACACGGTGCCGACGCCGGGCTCGAGCACCCGCGGCACGCGCCGCATCGTGACCGGCAGCGCCGGCGAGTACTTCTACACCGGCGACCACTACGCCACCTTCAAGGTCATCGACATCAGCGGCGGCACGACGCACGCCTGCGGCGACCTGTCCGGCCTGGCCGAGATCGGCTACTCGCAGCTGTCGTCGGCGGCGAAGACCGTCGTGAACAACGTGCGGAACGGCACCTCGGCCGGGACGACCTACGAGAACCGCGAAGGCGTGCTCCCGGCCTGCGCGTCCGGTCACTACAAGCTCTTCGCCGTCGCCGCGAACGACCGCGTGATCTCCGGCAAGGCCGGCGAGCTGGCCTACACGCCCGACCGCTACGCCACCTTCGAGCGGATCGACCTGAATTCCTGAGCCCGTGCAACGCGCCGCGCCCCCTCGTCCGTGAGGTACACCGGAAGACGGACGAGGAGGCGCGATGCGGGCTGCGGACGACGCGGACTTCCGGGAGTTCGCCCGGGCACGCGCCTTCGCGCTGAGACGGACGGCGTACCTGCTGTGCGGCGACTGGCACCTCGCGGAGGACCTCGTCCAGCTGACGCTGATCAAGCTGTACCGGGTCTGGCCGAAGATCACCCGGCGCGGGCCCGTCGACAACTACGCCCGGCAGGTCCTGCTGCGCTGCTGGCTCGACGAGTCCCGGCGGCCGTGGCGGCGCCGCGAACGCCGGGACGGCGTCGTGCCGGACCGGCCCGCCGTCCTGACCGAGACCGGGATTTCCGGCCCGCTCCTGCGCGCCCTCGCCGAAGTCCCGCCGAAGCAGCGCGCCGCCGTCGTCCTCCGCTATTGCGCGGACCTGCCGGCAGCGGCGGTCGCGGACGTGCTGCGCTGCTCGGAGGGAACCGTCCGGAGCCAGGCCGCCCGCGGGCTCGAGACCCTCCGGGGCCTGCTCGAGCACAGCGCGGAGAGGAGCGCGTGATGACCGACCTCGAGACCCGCCTGCGCGAGGTGGCCGTCCCGGAACCGCCGCTGGGCTTCGACCCCGACGCGCTCGCCGACCGGGCGGCCCGGGACGTCCGCCGGCGCCGCGCCGGGATCACCGGGACCCTCGCCGTGGCCTCGGCCGCCGCGGCCGTGGCGGTGTTCGCGCCGGACCCGGCGCCGGTTCCCCCGGCCGCCTCGCCGCCGTCCCCGCCGCCGCTCGCCGAGCAGGCGCGGATCCGGCAGGCGCTCGGCGACGCCGTGGCCGGGGTGTTCCCCGGGCTCCGGCACCTGAGCGTGGGCACGTCGTCGGCCGACGCGGTGTCACCCGCGAGGATGAGCGTGACCGCCGAGTTCGTCGACGCGGCCGGGCGGCCCGGGTCCTTCCAGCTGACGGTGTACGGCCGGGACGCGCCGGACGACCACGTGCCCGTGGTCCGGTCGTGCGCCGAGCCGGCGTCGATCGCCCTGCGCTGCGACCGGATCCCCCAGCCGGGCGGGGCGGTGCTGCTGGTGTTCGAAAGCGGCGTCGTGACCACCGGGGGGCTCACGAAGCTGCGCGGCTTCGACGGCGCCCTCCACCGGGCCGACGGGTCCATGGTGACGCTCGCGGACGCCGCCGGCGACGCCGCCGACTCGGTGCAGCTGAGCGAGGAGCAGCTCGAGCGGGTGATCACCGATCCGGCCTTCGCGCTGCCCTAGGAACTCCGGCGCCGGGCGTGGTCCAGGGGGACACGCCCGGCGCCGGTCGCGTTCACCGCTTCGGCGCCGGATGCGGGCAGACTGGTCCATAGCGACAGGGGATTGGAGTTGCCGTGTACCGGGTTTTCGAGGCGCTCGACGAGCTCGTGACCATCGTCGAGGAGGCGCGCGGCGTCCCGATGACGGCCAGCTGCGTCGTGCCCCGCGGCGACGTGCTGGAGCTCCTCGACGACGTCCGCGACGCACTGCCGGCGGAGATCGACGACGCCCAGGACGTCCTCGACAAGCGCGACGACCTGATCCACGCGGCCCGCAAGGAAGCGGGCGAAACGGTGGCGGGCGCCAACGCCGAGGCCGAGCGAACGATCGCCGACGCGACGGACGAGGCGGAGCGCATCCTCGCCGACGCGCGCGCTCGTGCGGAGCAGATGCTCGCCGACGCGCACGACCAGGCGGATCGCACGGTCGCGGCGGGCCAGGCGGAGTATCAGAACCTCACGGACCGCTCCCGCGCGGAGTCCGAGCGCATGATCCAGGCAGGCCGCGACGCGTACGACCGGGCAATCGAGGACGGCCGGGCAGAGCAGGCCCGGCTGGTGGCCCAGACCGAGGTGGTCCAGGCGGCCCACGCGGAGTCGGCCCGCATCGTGGACGAGGCCCACGCGGAGGCGGACCGCCAGCGCGCGGACTGCGACGCGTACGTGGACGGGAAGCTGGCGGAGTTCTCGGAGCTGCTGGCGACAACACTGCGAACGGTGGATTCGGGGCGCAACCACCTGCGGTCGCCGGCGAACCTGCCGAGTTCAGGCGGCCGGCCGACGCTCTACGACTACCAGGTGTGACGAGTCTCTCGGCGCGGCGCTGGGCCTGCAGCGTCGCGAATGACTCATTCGCGACCTCGGACGTCCCGAATGAGTCATTCGCGACCTTCGAGGAGTGCAGACACCCACACCGGCGGAACATTGCCGGGCCCTGCCTTGAGAGGGCGCGCTCCGGCGAAGCCGGTGCGCCCGGAAGCTGCCTCGCTCACCGAAACGGGACGTCGACGCCGGACTTGCACCCCGCCCAGACCTGCCCGGCCACCCCGATCCGAAGCCAGCACGCGGCCGGTGGTGCCGGGTCAAGGCACGCTTTCCCGCCTTGACGCGGTACCACCGGCCGTAGTGACAATCCCGGCTTCGGGGTGGTGGGCACCCGGAGCCACCCGAGCCGGGCAGAGACCAACCAGCGGGACCCCCTTCCACCAGGCAGCAGTGACCGGCTGTACCGGAGCCATGCCTGAAGCGGGTGGGGCCCGGCAAGGTCTGCTGATGCGGGGTTGCTGGCACTCCGCGAAGGTCGCGAATGACTCATTCGAGACCTCCGACGTCCCGAATGAGTCATTCGCGACACCGCCGGAGCGCCCCACAGCTGCGGCTTCGGGGTGGTGGGCACCCGAACCCCGCCCAACTCAGCCGCACCTCCGAGCAGAGACCAGCAGCGACCGAACCCGCCCCAGAGGGAGCGCCCCGCCGGGTGCCTGCTCAAAAGGGGTGGCGACCAGTGCGTACCCTGGACTGGATGTCCGAGAACAAGACCCCCCAGCTCGACGACCGCAGCCCGTGGGTGATCGACACCCGTGAGCTCGGCCGTCACGCCGGTCTCAGCCGCGCCGTCAAGCGCAGCGTGCCGGTGGAGACGCCGCTCGGCGTCCCCGATGTCATCACCATCGAAGCCGGCTCCGAGCTGGACCTCGACCTGCTGCTCGAGTCCGTCGTCGAAGGCGTCCTCGTCAGCGGCACCGCCACGGCCACCGCGAAGGGCACCTGCGCCCGCTGCCTCGACCCGCTGACCGAAGAGGTCGAGGTCGAGGTCCAGGAGCTGTTCGCCTACCCCGGCTCGGCCACCGAGGAGACCACCGACGAGGACGAGATCCCCCGGCTGGTCGACGACAAGATCGACCTCGAGCCCATCGTGCGCGACGCGATCGTGCTGGCCCTCCCGCTGGCCCCGCTGTGCACCGAGGACTGCGCCGGGCTCTGCACGGACTGCGGCGTCAAGTGGGCCGATCTCGAGCCCGGACACGGGCATGAGAAGATAGACCCTCGGTGGGCCGCACTCGTCGAGCGCTTCGACGAGAACGCGGGCGAAAAGCCTGGGCCCAGCTGAGCAAGCCTGACGAGCGCCCCAGCTCGTTCCGGAGGAAAGTTCGCTCGCACGACCGCGAGCAGACCGTCATAAGGAGATCTACTCGTGGCCGTCCCGAAGCGGAAGATGTCGCGATCCAACACGCGCTCCCGCCGCAGCCAGTGGAAGGCGGCTCCGGTGCAACTGGTGCCCTGCTCCAACCGCGCCTGCAAGCAGCCGAAGCTCCAGCACGTCGCGTGCCCGTCGTGCGGCCAGCACAACGGCCGCCAGGTCGTCGAGCCCGCCTGATCGGGTAGCCGACATGGGGGGCAAGACGCCCGGGGGACCAGTAGCCGATCGGGCGCTGTTGCTCGAAGCGCTCGGGGTCACCTTGGACCCCGAGCTGCTCCGGCTTTCGCTGACCCACCGTTCGTACGCGTACGAAAACGGAGGTCTGCCGCCGAACGAGCGGCTGGAGTTCCTCGGTGATGCCGTGCTCAGCCTCGTCGTCACCGATCACCTCTACACCACACACCCCGACCTGCCCGAAGGGCAGCTCGCGAAGCTCCGCGCCAGCGTGGTCAACATGCACGCACTGGCGCGGGTGGCCCGCGGGCTCGGCGAGGGCGGGCTCGGGGCGCACCTGCTGCTCGGCAAGGGCGAAGAGCTCACCGGCGGCCGGGACAAGGCGAGCATCCTCGCCGACGGGCTGGAAGCCGTCATCGGCGCCGCCTACCTCGAGCACGGCATCGAGATCGCCCGCAAGCTCGTGCACCACCTCTTCGACCCGCTGCTCGCCGAAGCGCCGCTGCGCGGGGCCGGGCTCGACTGGAAGACGAGCCTGCAGGAGCTGACGGCGTCGGCCGGGCTCGGCGTGCCCGAGTACAAGGTCGAGGACACCGGGCCGGACCACCGCAAGGAGTTCACGGCCACCGTGCTGGTCGCCGGCCGTCCCCTCGGCCACGGCACCGGGTCGACGAAGAAGGAAGCCGAGCAGAAGGCCGCCGAGACGGCCTGGCGTTCGCTGTCCGCCGAACTCGAGGCCCAGCAGAAGGCCGAACCGGAGTCCTGATCAGCGGGAACCCTCGTTGACGCTTTGCCGGACCGCTCAGTAGCGTGTGGACATCCGCCGCCCCGTGCTCACTGAGAGGTTTGGCGGATGCGTCTGCTCTTCGTACCCCTGATCGCCGCGGCGCTCGTCGTCGTCCCCGGCTCGCCGGCGTCGGCCGCGCAGGTCCGCGTCACCTCCCTGTCCGCGCTGCAGTCGGCGCTGGACAAGGCGAACGCCGGGGACACGATCGTCCTGGCCGACGGTTCCTACTCCGCGAGTTCGACGCTGTCGATCAAACGGTCCGGCACGGCTTCGGCACCGGTGACGATCGCCGCCGAGCACACCGGCAAGGCGACGATCACCGGCTCGAAGACGTTCTCCTTCGCCGGCGGTGTCCACCACGTCGTGCTGCAGGGGTTCAAGTTCCGGGGAAGCGCTTCCCTGAGCGTCCCGGCCGGGGCGTCGCACAACCGCTTGTCCCGCAACGACTTCCAGCTCACCGGCGACGGCAACTGGGTCTCGGTCAACGGTGACGACACCGAGGTCGACCACAACGTCTTCCAGAACCGCACCAGCCAGGGCGTGTTCCTGCAGATCCTCGGCCCCTCGGCCGCCATGGCGCAGAACGTCCACGTGCACCACAACTACTTCTTCAACCACCAGTTCAGCGGCGACAACGGCGGCGAATCGATCCGGCTCGGGCTGAGCAACCACCAGTCCTACTCCGCGCACGCCATCCTCGAATACAACCTCTTCGAGAAGGCCGACGGCGACAGCGAGGCGATCTCGGTCAAGTCGTCCGACAACGTCATCCGCTACAACACCATCCGCGACAGCAAGGGCTACATCGTGCTGCGCCACGGCAACCGCAGCACGGTCGAAGGCAATGTGCTCTTCGATTCGGGGATCCGGTTCCACGGCAACGACCACAAGATCGTCGGCAACTACGTCGCGAACTCCGGCGGGCGGGCGATCGTGTTCGGTTCGGGCGACGAGGCCGACAGCGGGCCGACGAGCAAGCTGCACGACCGCCCGGACCGGGACACCGTCGCCTACAACACGGTGATCGGGTCGAACAGCGTCATCGACGGCGACGGCGGCGACTTCAAGCCGAAGGACTGCGTGGTCGCGGACAACATCGTCAAAGGCACCTCGGGGACGCTGGTGACGCTGCCGAGCGGGTCGACGGTCAAGTACGAGGGCAACATCACCTTCGGCGGCACCGCCGGGATGCCGTCGCGGAACGTCGACCCGAAGCTGGTCAAGGACGCGGCCGGGCTCTACCGGCTGGCGTCGGGCAGCCCCGCGGTCAACGCCGGCGTGGGGTCGTACCCGTACGCGGCGAAGGACTTCGACCTGCAGACCCGCTCGGGCACCTTCGACGTCGGCGCCGACGAGTACTTCGCCTCGGGAACGACCCGGGTTCCGCTGGCGAAAGCCGACGTCGGGCCCACCGCGCCGTAGGTGCCTTTTCAAGAAATGTCGGACCCCCCGGGCACAATGGCCGCATGCCCGAACTTCCCGAGGTCGAAGTCGTCCGCCTGGGCCTGCAGGCGCACGTCGCGGGGCGGACCATCCGCCAGGCGGAGGTCCTGCACCCGCGCGCCATCCGCCGGCACGCCCTGGGCGCGGAGGACTTCACGCAGCGGCTCGCCGGCACCCGCGTCGAGGCGGCGCGGCGCCGGGGCAAGTACCTGTGGCTGGAGCTCTCCGACAAGGAGGCGCTGCTGGCCCACCTCGGCATGAGCGGGCAGATGCTCGTCCAGCCGGAGGACGCGCCGGACGAGAAGCACCTGCGGGTGCGGCTGCGCTTCGACGACGACGGGCCGGAGCTGCGGTTCGTCGATCAGAGGACGTTCGGCGGCCTGGCGCTGGACGACCTCAGCGACATCGGCGGGGACGTCCTGCTCCCGGACACGATCGCCCACATCGCCCGCGACCCGATGGACCCGGAGTTCGACCTCGACGCGGCGGTGCGCACGCTGCGGTCCCGGCGCACGGAGGTCAAGCGCGCGCTGCTCGACCAGACGCTGGTGTCGGGCATCGGCAACATCTACGCGGACGAAGCGTTGTGGCGGGCGCGCCTGCACTGGGCCCGGCCGACCGAGAAGCTCACCATGGCGAAGGGCCGCGAGCTGCTGTCGGCGGCGTCGGACGTGATGAACGCCGCCCTGGGGGCGGGCGGCACGTCGTTCGACGCGCTGTACGTGAACGTGAACGGGCAATCGGGGTACTTCGACCGGTCGCTGGACGCGTACGGCCAGGAGGGGATGCCGTGCCACCGGTGCGGCACGGCGATCCGGCGGGAGCCGTTCATGAACCGTTCGTCGTTCTCGTGCCCGCGGTGCCAGCCGCGGCCACGGGCGAACTCGGGTTGATGGTGGAGGTGCGCCTTTCAGCTAGGATGAATACGCCTGGTAGCTGAGGGAGTGCATCGTGGTCAAGGAGCCCGGAAAGTCGACGCTGGCCGACAAGATCGACCGGCTGTTCCACGTGGTCCGCAGGCCCGATCGGGAGCCGTACAGCAACGAAGAGGTCGCCAAGGCCTGCCGCGAAGCGACGGGCGAGAGCTTCTCGACGACGTACTTGTGGCAGCTCCGCACGGGCCGCCGCGACAACCCGACCAAGCGGCACCTCGAGGCACTGGCCCAGTTCTTCGGCGTGCCCCCGGCGTACTTCTTCGACGACGAGCAGAGCCGGAAGATCGCGGAGGAGCTGGCGTTGCTGGGCGCCCTGCGCGACGCGGGGGTCCGGGACCTGGCGCTGCGCGCGGTGACGTTGTCCTCGGACGGCCTGGACACGATCAGCGACATGATCGACGCGATCGCCCGGAGGGAGGCCGGCCGCGGCGGCCCGAAGAAGGAGAGCTGAGAGTGGCGGTGCGTTCGCCGTCGGAGCCGGCCGCGGACGCGAACCGCCGGTCCCGGTCCCGGAACGCCGGTGTGGAACCATGTGCGGCGTCCGCGCGTCGGATTTTCCCCCGGCCGCGCAACCACACGCGCTTTGCCGCGTTGAACCTGCCGAAGCCGTTCGGCCGGGGCGTGGCGAGGGAGGCCTGAGAGTGGCGCGACCATCCTTGCGGCGGCGACCGGCCCGGTCGCTGTGGAAACGGGCCCGCGAAGTCGCCGATGCCGTGAGTCTGCCCGAACCCTTCGACGCCGAGGGCTTCGTCGCGGCGCTGGCCGCCGAGCGGGGGCGTCCCATCGAGCTGATGCCCGTCAGCGCTCCCGAAGGCGCGCCCTGCGGACTGCTGATGAGCACCGAACGCGCCGACTACATCCTCTACCCGACCAACACGACCGCCCTGCACCGGCGGCACATCCTGCTGCACGAGGTCGGGCACCTGCTGTGCGGGCACGTCGGCGCCGACGCGGGCGCGGACGGCGTCGCGATCGATGCCGCCGCCGGGCGGCAGCTCATGCCGAACCTCTCGCCCGAGCTCGTCCGGCGCGTGCTCGGGCGCACCACCTACTCGGCCGCCGAGGAACGCGAAGCCGAACTGGTCGCGACCCTGCTCGCGCAGCGCGTGGTCCGGCCCGCCGAGCCCCGCGAACCCGCGCCCGGCGTCCCGGACGGCGTGCGGCGCTTCGATTCCCTGTTCGGCCGCCGCACGCCGTGATCGAAAGCCTCGCCTACTACCTCTGCCTCGCGGGGTTCGCCGGGTTCGGGTACAAGCTGATCGAGGCGCGCCGCAGCCAGCCGCCGCGCACGATGTGGTTCCTCGCCGGGTTCGGCATCTGCATCGCCACCGGCATCGTCGTGCTGACGCCGGCGATGTCGGCCCTCGCCGGCCCCGGCCCGGTGGCCGAGTGGGTCCTGAGCTTGGCCGGCGACGAGCTGAAACTGGGCGCGATCGGCTTCGCGGTGGCCTTCACCCAGTCGGTGTGGCGCGGCGACAGCGCCCGGCTCGCCCCGCACGCGCTGTTCACCGGGGCGACGATGGTGCTGCTGGCGGTCTGCTTCGCGCTGTCCGAACCGCGGCGCGTCGGCGACGACACGGTTTTTTCGGGCGCGGACCTGCCGTTCGCCTTGGGCGACAAGGTGTTGTTCCTGCTCTACAGCCTGATCAGCCTCGGGTTGCTGCTGGCGGTGTTCGTCCGCAGCGCGTGGCACGCGGAGCCGGGGCCGCTGCGGGCGGGGCTGTGGTTGCTGGTCATCGGCGTGGGCGCGGCGACCGCGTGGACGTTCTGGGACGTCGACGACGTCCTCCAGCTGGCCCGCACGGCCCGGATCGGCGCCCGCGAAGACCTCCCGTCCTCGATCCTCGCGGCGGCGACGGTCGGTTTCGTGGCCGCGGGGGCGACGCTCAGCGCCTGGTCCCCGGCGGTGTCGTCGCTGATCGGCCGGGTGCGCGCGTACCGGGCGTACCGCCGCATCGAGCCACTGTGGACGGCGCTGCGCACGGCGGTCCCGGGCATCGCCCTCGACCCGGGCCGCGAGCTGGCGGGGGGAGCGGAGTTCGCGCTGTACCGCAGGGTCATCGAAATCCGCGACGGCCACTTGGCGCTGCGAGCCCACTTCGACCCCGACCTCCCACCCCGAGCCGAGGCGGCGGCCCGCCGAGCGGGAGTCCGCGAGACGGAGGTGGCGGCCACGGTCGAGGCGGTGACCCTGGCGGCGGCGATCGAGGCGGGCCGCGCGGGAAGGCGCTTCGACCGCGAACCGGACCCCGAGCCGGCCCCCGAGCCGGAGCCGGACACGGAGGCGGACGTCGCGGCGGAGGCGGCCTGGCTGGTCCGGGTGAGCCGGGCTTGGCGCCGCCGCGAGGCAGTGGTGGAGCGGGTCGAGGCGCCCACGCCCGGCTGACCGGACACGAGCTCCGCCGGAAGTGGGCCCGCCGCCGGGGGTGAGCTTGCCGCCGGAAAGTGGGCCGCCGCCGGGGGCGAGCTTGCCGCCAAAAGTGAGCCTGCCGCCGCAAGTAGGCTGCCGCCGGGGGTGGGCCTGCCGCCGGAAGTGAGCCAGCCGCTGCAAGCGAGCCAGCCGCCGAAAGTTCCTCGCCGCGACACCGGTCCCGGCCGGCCGCGGTCCCTCAGCGCGGGTAGCGAGCCCCGTTCACCGTCACCCTCAGCGTGTACAGCGAACTCGAGGCCGTGATGAACAGCTCGTTGCCCCGCGCGCCGCCGAACGTGAAGTTCGAGCACACCTCCGGGATGCGCAGCTTGCCGATCCGCGTTCCGTCCGGCGCGAAACAGTGCAGCCCGTCGTGGGCCGCCGCCCAGACGTGGCCTTCGCTGTCGACCCTCACGCCGTCGAAACCGCCGCTGTCGCTCGTCGCGAAGATCTCGCCGCCCGACAGCCGGCCGTTCTCGCCCACCGAAAACACCCTGATGTGGCTCGGTGTCTGGCGTGTGTCCGCGATGTACAACCGGGACTCGTCCGCCGAAAACGCCAGGCCGTTCGGGCGGCTGAAGTCGTCCGCCGCGATCTCCACCGTGCCGTCCGGGTCCGCGCGGTACACGTGGCAGGCCCCGATCTCGCTCTCCGCCCGGTACCCCTCGTAGTCGCTGTCAATTCCGTAACTCGGGTCGGTGAACCAGATTGACCCGTCCGAGTGCTCGACCACGTCGTTCGGGCTGTTCAGCCTCATGCCCCGGTACTCCGACGCCAGCACCGTGATCGAGCCGTCGGGCTCGGTGCGCGTCACGCGGCGGAGACCCTGCTCGCAGCTGATCAACCGGCCCCGGCGGTCCACCGTGTGGCCGTTCGCGTACCCGGACGGCTGACGGAAGACGCCGACCTGGCCCGTCGTCTCGTCCCAGCGGAGGGTGCGGTCGTTCGGGATGTCGCTGAACACCAGGTAGCGCCCCGCCGGGAAGTACGCCGGCCCCTCCGTCCAGCGGCAGCCCGTGTGCAGGCGCTGCGTCCACTCGTCGCCGTTGACGCGGGCGAACCGCTCGTCCAGCACCTGGAAGTCCGTCTTGATCACGTCCATCACCAGCTCCTCATGAGATTCTGTCAAAAGCATGGATCACCGAACCTGATACGGTCAACACGTGGATGAAGTAGATCGCATGCTGCTCAGCGAACTCCAGCGTGACGCCACCCAGGCGTACGCCGTCCTCGGGAAGGCCGTCGGACTGTCCGCGGGCGCCGCCCATGAACGCGTGCGCAAGCTCCGGGAGCAGGACGTCATCCGGCGGACCACCGTGGACGTCGACCCGGCCGCCGTCGGGCGCGGGGTCGCGGCCTTCGTGCTCGTCGAAGCGAACGCCTGGATGGGCGATCACCCCGTGCGCGAAGCCCTGGAGGCCCTGCCTGAAGTCGTGGAGGCGCACGTCATCGCCGGCCCGGCGTCGCTGCTGGTCAAGGTGCGCACCGCCACGACCGAAGACCTCCAGTCGTCGCTGCGCCGGCTCTTCGCGATCGACGGGGTCACCGGCACGCAGACCATCGTGGTCCTCGAATCCTTCTTCGAGCGGCCGGTGGACACCCGGAACTGAACACGGCGACCCGAAACGGCCCTCCGCCGTGCACACTACTGCGCAATGCGTGGTACCTTCCCAAGCGTAAGACTGGAGGGTGCAGTGGAGATCAGTCAGCTGCTCAAGGGCGTGCTCGATCTCGCCGTCCTCGCGGTGCTCCGCGAGGAAGACGGCTACGGGTACGACGTACTGAGAAGACTCCGGGCCGCCGGCCTGGACGAGGTGGGGGACGCGTCGGTGTACGGGACGTTGCGCAGGCTCTACAAGGCCGGCCTGCTGACCTCGTACGTCGTGCCCAGTGAAGAGGGTCCCCACCGCAAGTACTACAGCCTGAACGAGCCGGGCCGGGCGCGCCTCGCGGAGTCGGGCAAGACCTGGCAGAGCTTCGCTTCGACGATGAACGTGCTTTTGGGAGAGGCAGCATGAGCGACAAGCCGACCGCCGTGCGGGTGTATCTGGCGCGGGTCCGCACCGCGCTCGCCGACCTGCCCGCGAGCGAGATCGAAGAGATCCTCGAGGACGTCCGCCCGCACCTGGCGGAACTCGAAGCCGAACTGGGCGAGGGCGCCCGTGTCGAGGCCCTGATCGAACGGCTCGGCTCGCCCGAGAGCTACGCCGCCGAGCTGCGCGCGTCCGGTGGCTACCCGGCGCCGGGCGAGGGGGCGACACAGGTGCTCACGACAGCTGCGCCCAGCCTGCTGAAGCCGCGGATCGCATTGTGGGGCCTGGTGTTCTGCGCCCTGGGGCTCGCCATGCTCGCCTTCGGCGCCACCGTCTCCCGCAGTCCCGATGCCTTCGTCGGCCTGTTCCTGTTCGCGCCGGTCTTCCTCGTCAGCCTCGTGCTGCTGCTGCGCGGCGGGGTCGAGCCGGTGCTGGCCCTGCCGGAAGTCGGGTGGCTGCGCACCACGATGGCGAAGGGCCGGGATCAGGAGGACACCGGCAAGTTCCTGCGCTACCTCGGCTCGCTCAAGCCGGCGTGGTGGGTGTTGTGCGCCGTCGTGCTGGTCGCGCTGGGGCTGCTGTTCATGCTGCAGCGCCGCAGTGGCGTGCTGTTGCTGCCGTTCCTGATCCTCGCGGCCGTCGCGGCCCTGTGGGCGGGGCCGCGGGTGCGGGGCGACCGGAAGCTGCTGTGGGTGGTCGTGCCGATCTCGGCGTTCGTCATCGGCGGCGCACTGGGCGGCTTCGGCGCCGCGATCGACCTCTTCGCCCGCGGGACGTCCTACTCGGGCCCGTCGTCGTACTACCCGTCGGCGTCCGACAACTACGGCAACGACCAGCTGACCTACGGCGGCCGCGACGTCGAGAACGTCTACGCCTTCGACGCCGAGGGCAAGCCGCTGACCGAGGTCTACCTCTACGACGAAGAGGGCAGGCCGCTCACGGTGACCCGCTACGGCTGCGAGCGCTCGACCGGCGGGAAGCAGAAGATCGGCGAGGACAACCGGTTCCCGCGGCCGAAGATCGAGCAGGGCGTCACCGACGACCGGGGCAGCTACAACGGCTACAACGGCTACCGCGGTGCCTGCCGCGAGCTGGCGGGCGTGCCGTTCAGCGCCGCGATCCCGAAGGTGACGGCACCGCCCGCGACGACGACCACGTCACCGGCTCCGCCGACGAGGTAGGGGAGGAACGCCGGGGCCGCTCCCGGCGTTCACCTGATCCGAACGCGCCCGAAACGTTCCGCCAACGCGGGGCTGGTGTGCTGGGCCGGTGCTCCCGGAAGCCTTCGCCCCGCGGACCCGGGTGGTCCACGGCTACGAGCGCGCCTACCGGATGGCCGGGCGCGGCCCCGTGCTGCTCTTCCTGCACGGCATCGGCGACGACTCGTCGACGTGGCTGGAGCTGCTGGAGTCGCTGGCGGACGACTTCACGGTCATCGCGCCCGACCTGCTCGGCCACGGCGCTTCGGCGAAACCCCGTGCGGACTACTCGGTCGCCGCCTACGCCTGCGGCATGCGCGACCTGCTTACCACCCTCGACGTCGACCGGGTGACGGTGGTCGGGCACTCCCTCGGCGGCGGCGTCGCGATGCAGTTCGCCTACCAGTTCCCGGAACGCTGCGAACGCCTGGTCCTGGTCGGCTCGGGCGGGGTCGGCGCGAGCGTGCACCCGCTGCTGCGGCTGGCCGCGGCGCCGGGGGCGGGGCTGCTGCTGCCGCTGCTCGGAGCGCAGCCGGCGTTGCCGGTGCTGCGCAAGCTGGCCGAGTCGCTGCGGATCTCCGACGACCTCGACTACGTGGTCGCCCGCTACCTCCGCCTGGTCGAGCCGGGCACGCGGTCGGCGTTCCTGCGGACGCTGCGCTCGGTCGTCGACTGGCGCGGGCAGGTCGTCAACATGCTGGACCGGTGCTACCTGACCCAGGGAATCCCGACGCTGCTGGTGTGGGGCACGGAGGACCGGGTGGTGCCGAGCGGCCACGCGCTACGCGCGCACCGGGCGATGCCGGGCAGCCGGCTGGTGCTCTTCGAAGGGGCAGGCCACTTCCCGCACCGCTCGGCCCCGAAGCAGTTCCTGGAGGTCCTGCTCGAGTTCCTGGCGGAGACGCCGCCGGCCGAGTACGACCGGGCGCGCTGGGGCGAGCTGCTGCGGGCGGGCCGCCCGGCGGAGCAGCCACCGGCCTCGGCGGAGATCCCCGACGCGCCGACGGTGTCCTCGGGCACCTGAGCAGCCCCGATTTCCACGCTACCGGCGGGCACCGACAGTTCCGGGCACCGGCCGGACTCGGTGTGGACCACCCGCGCTTCGGCTCGGCGTTGTGGACAACTCGGGCCGCCCGCGGTGAGCGTGCCCGAACCTGTCGGGCGCTCCCGATAGCGTGGAAACCGGGGGCTGCTCGGACACGGCGAAGGCCGCCTCCCGCAGGAGACGGCCTTCGCGTACTACCGGATCAGTGGCCGAACGCGCTGCGCGCCGCGAGGTCCGCCAGCAACGCGCGGCCTTTCTCGGCGTTGCGCGGCTGGGACAGCACGTCGTAGCGGCGGGCCACCAGCTGGCTCTGCGAGATGAACCCGCGCTTGTTGCGGTTCACCGCGTAGCCCAGCGCGCCGAAGAGCAGGTTGAACCCGAGACCGGCGACGAGGCCGATCACGATCGGGACCATGCCGGCGCCGGGGTTCAACAGGCTGAGCATCAGGCCGAGGAACAGGCCGAACAGCGCACCGGACGTCGCCGCGCTGCCGAGGACCTTGCCCCACGACATCTTGCCCGCGACCCGCTCGACGAGCATCGGTTCCACGCCCACGATCGTGACGTCGGTGACGGGGAAGTCCGCGCCCGCGAGGTGGTCGACCGCCCGCTGTGCCTGCTCGTAGGACTCGTACGAACCGATCGGCCAGCCGGTGGGCAGGGTCGGCAGCTGGGGCCGGGCCTGCTGCTGTCCGATCGTGGTCTGCGTGAATGCTGTGGTCATCGATCTCACCTCTCTTGCCCCGTTCAACGCGCGAGGGCTCCGGATTCCTCCCGTGGCGGCGGATTCACAGACTCTTCTCAGCCGGGCATCCCGGACAATCCGACCGCCGCCGCAATGGTTCAAAAAGATACCTTTGTTCCGGTTGACCCGGCGAGGCTCACCGGGTAGGAAGGACCGGCAAAGGATTCATACCAAACCTTTGGGGCGACGATGGCACGCAGGCGAGGCATGCTCACGCTCGACGAACTCCGGGCGCGCGTGGACGCGGGCACGATCGACACCGTGCTCGTCGCGCTCACCGACATGCAAGGCAGGCTGCAGGGCAAGCGCTGCTCGGCGGAGTACTTCCTGGACGAGGTCGTCGGCCACGCCACCGAGGCCTGCAACTACCTGCTCGCCGTCGACGTCGACATGAACACCGTCGACGGCTACGCGCTCTCCTCCTGGGACAGCGGGTACGGCGACTTCGTGCTGCGCCCCGACTTCGACACCCTGCGGGAGATCCCCTGGCAGGAGGGCACCGCGCTGGTGCTGGCCGACGTCGAGCGCGTGCAGGGCGGCGCCGTCAGCATGTCGCCGCGGCAGATCCTGCGCCGCCAGCTCGACCGGCTCGCCGAGCGCGGGCTCGCCGCCTTCGTCGGCACCGAACTCGAGTTCATCGTCTTCGACGACACCTACGAAGCCGCCTGGGACAAGCGCTACCACGGCCTCAAACCCGCCAACCAGTACAACGTCGACTACTCGATGCTCGGCACCGCGCGCCTGGAGCCGCTGCTGCGCCGCATCCGCAACGACATGGCCGGCGCCGGGCTCTACCCCGAGTCCGCCAAGGGCGAGTGCAACCCCGGCCAGCAGGAGATCGCCTTCCGCTACACCGATGCCCTGAGCACCTGCGACAACCACAGCGTCTACAAGAACGGCGCCAAGGAGATCGCCGCGCAGGAGGGCAAGAGCCTCACCTTCATGGCGAAGTACAACGAACGCGAAGGCAACTCCTGCCACATCCACATCAGCCTGCGCTCCACCGAGGGCCGCGCCGTGCTGGCCGGGGACGGCGAGCACGGCTTCTCCAAGCTGATGGAGCACTTCCTCGCCGGCCAGCTCGCCGGGCTGCACGAGCTGACGTACTTCTTCGCGCCGAACATCAACTCCTACAAGCGGTTCGTGCCGGGCAGCTTCGCGCCGACCGCGATCGCGTGGGGCACCGACAACCGCACCTGCGCGCTGCGCGTCGTCGGGCACGGCGAGTCGCTGCGCGTCGAGAACCGGGTGCCGGGCGGGGACGTCAACCCGTACCTCGCCGTCGCCGCGCTCATCGCCGCCGGCTTGCACGGCATCGAGAACGAGCTGGAGCTCGAAGAGCCCTTCACCGGCAACGCGTACCACTCCGACCGCGGCACCGTGCCGACCACCCTGCCCGAAGCGGCCGCGGCGCTGGCGGAGAGCGACCTGGCCCGCGCGGCCTTCGGCGACGAGGTCGTCGATCACTACCTGAACGCGGCGAAGATCGAGATCGACGCCTACAACGCCGCCGTCACCGACTGGGAGCTGATCCGTGGCTTCGAACGGCTCTGAGCCCGTCATCGGCCTCACCAGCTACCTGGAGCCCGCGAAGTTCGGAGTCTGGGACACCGAGGCCGTGCTGCTGCACCGGGTCTACGTCGACTGCGTCGTCGCGGCGGGCGGCATCCCGGTGCTGCTGCCGCCGGTGTCCGACGCGTATGACAAACTCGTGTCCACTGTGGACGGGCTGGTGCTCACCGGTGGCGCCGACGTCGAGCCCGCGCGCTACGGTCACGAGCCGCACCCGGCCACCTACGTCCGGCCCGAGCGGGACGCCTTCGAGTTCGGCCTGTTCGCCGCGGCCCGGCGCGCACGCAAACCGGTGCTGGGCGTGTGCCGCGGCCTGCAGGTGATCAGCGTCGCCCTCGGCGGCACCCTGACCCAGCACCTGCCCGAGAGCGGCACCACCGAGCACCAGCCGGCACCGGCGACGTTCGGCCGGGGCACCGTCACGCTCGCCGAGGGCAGCCGGGCCGCGGCGATCCTCGGCCCCGAAACCAAGACCCTGTGCTACCACCACCAGGCGATCGACCGGCTCGGCAGCGGCCTGGAACCGGTCGGCCGGGCGGAGGACGGCACGATCGAGGCCGCTGAACTACCCGGTGAGTTCACCCTCGGTGTCCAGTGGCACCCCGAGCAGGACACCGACGACGTCCGGCTGTTCCAGGCTCTCGTCGAAGCGAGCAAGGAGAACCGATGACCACCACCTTCGACGTCCTCAACCCGGCCACCGAGGAGGTGGTGCGGAGCGTCCCCCTGACCAGCGCCGAAGAGACCGACGCGGCGATCGCCCGCGCCCAGGCGGCGTTCCCGGCCTGGCGCGACGTCACCCCCGGCGACCGCGCCCGCCTGCTGCGCCGGTTCGCCGACGCCGTCGAGGCCGACATCGAGCACCTCGCGCGGCTGGAGGTCGAGAACTCCGGCCACACCATCGGCAACGCCCGCTGGGAGGCGGGCAACGTCCGCGACGTCCTCACCTACTACTCCGCCGCCCCGGAACGCCTGATCGGCAAGCAGATCCCGGTGCCCGGCGGGATCAACGTCACCTTCCAGGAGCCCCTGGGCGTGGTCGGCGTGATCGTGCCGTGGAACTTCCCGATGCCGATCGCCGGCTGGGGGTTCGCGCCCGCGCTGGCCGCCGGGAACACCGTCGTCCTCAAGCCTGCCGAGCTGACGCCGCTGACCGCGCTCCGGCTGGCCGAGCTGGCCCGGGAGGCGGGCATCCCGGAGGACGTCTTCCAGGTGCTGCCCGGCAAGGGGTCCGTGGTCGGGCAGCGGTTCGTCGACCACGGGGGAGTGCGGAAGGTCGTGTTCACCGGCTCCACCGAGGTCGGCAAGCAGATCATGGCGGGCTGCGCGGCGCAGGTGAAGCGCGTGACGCTGGAGCTCGGCGGCAAGAACGCCAACATCGTCTTCGCCGACTCCGACCTGGAGAAAGCCGCGGCGACCGCCCCCTACGGCGTCTTCGACAACGCCGGCCAGGACTGCTGCGCCCGCTCCCTGATCCTGGTGCAGGCGAGCGCGTACGACCGCTTCATGGAGCTCCTGGAGCCCGCGGTGCACGGCGTCGTCGTCGGCGACCCCGGCGACGAGAAGACCGAGATGGGCCCGCTGATCTCCGCCGCGCACCGGGAGAAGGTCGCCTCCTACGTCCCGGACGACGCGCCCGTGGCCTTCCGCGGCACCGCGCCTTCCGGACCGGGCTTCTGGTTCCCGCCGACCGTCGTCACCCCGCCCGACCTGCGTCACCCGCTCGCCGCGGAGGAGGTCTTCGGGCCGGTCGTCGCCGTGGTGCCGTTCGCGGAGGAGGCCGACGCGGTCCGGATGGCCAACGCGACCGAGTACGGCCTGTCCGGGTCGATCTGGACCCGCGACGCCGGGCGCGCGTTCCGAGTTGCGCGCGGCGTCGAATCCGGCAACCTCTCGGTGAACTCGCACTCGTCGGTGCGCTACTGGACGCCGTTCGGCGGCTTCAAGCAGTCCGGCCTCGGCCGCGAGCTCGGCCCGGACGCCGCCGCGGCGTTCACCGAAACCAAGAACGTCTTTCTGAGCACGGAGGAGTAATGGTCCAGCGTTTCGAAGGCCGCGTCGCGGTCATCACCGGCGGCGCCAGCGGCATCGGGCTCGCCTCGGCCCGGCGCCTGGCGAGCGAAGGCGCGAAGGTCGTCATCGCGGACCTCTCGCCGGCCGAGGGCAAGGCGGCCGCCGACGAGATCGGCGGCGCGTTCATCCAGACCGACGTGACCGACGCCGAGCAGGTCGAGAACCTGTTCCACAGCACGGTGGAGCAGTTCGGCTCGGTCGACGTCGCCTTCAACAACGCCGGCATCTCACCGCCGGAGGACGACTCCATCCTCACCACCGGCATCGAGGCGTGGGACCGCGTGCAACGGGTCAACCTGACGTCGGTGTACCACTGCTGCAAGGCCGTCCTGCCGCACATGCAGCGCCAGGGCAAGGGATCCATCATCAACACGGCGTCGTTCGTGGCGGTGATGGGCGCGGCGACCTCGCAGATCTCCTACACCGCGTCCAAGGGCGGCGTGCTCGCGATGAGCCGCGAGCTCGGGGTGCAGTTCGCGCGGGAGAACATCCGCGTCAACGCGCTGTGCCCGGGCCCGGTGAACACCCCGCTGCTCAAGGAGCTGTTCGCCAAGGACCCGGAGCGCGCGGCGCGGCGGCTGGTGCACGTGCCGGTCGGCCGGTTCGCCGAGCCGGAGGAGATCGCGGCGGCGGTGGCCTTCCTGGCCAGCGACGACGCCAGCTTCATCACGGCGGCGCAGTTCCTGGTCGACGGCGGCATCTCCGGGGCGTACGTCACCCCGATCTAACGCTGCGACTTCTTCTTGACGTCGTAGACCTCCCGCAGGTAGCGCCAGGCGGCGTTGAGCTTCCTGCGCTCTTCGGAGATCTCCTTTTCCCGGCGGCGCAGGATCCGGGTGGCGATCTCGGAGGCGAGGAACGCGCCGGCGGCGAAGGTCAGCGCGCCGACGATCAGGGTCAGGGCGAGCACAGTGGTGGTCATGGTGACCAGCGTCGGAGCACCGTGGGCGGGTCGTCCCTGCGCAAAGCTAGCGGGTTTCGTTAGCTTTGTGAGGTGACGCACTGGCGCGCCGACGAGTGGGCGGAAGCGGTCCGGGCCGGCATCCGCTCCCGCGGTCTGTCCCTGGACGAGGCCGCGCGGCGCATCGGCGTCCCGACCTCGACGTTGCGCAGCTGGATCGAACACCGGCACGCGCCGAAGGTGACGGTGTTCGACCACTGGGCCGAGATCGCCGAAGTCACCGGGCTCGGGGAGGCCGAGCTGCTGCGCGTCGCCGGCGTCCTGCCGGACAGCCTCGCGAGCCCGGTGCACGTCGCGCAGGCGGCGAAGGCGCTGCGGGAGGGCATCGACCGGGCCGGGCAGTTCCTCCGGCAGGCCACCGCGCTCGTCTACTCCTCGCCCGGCACGCAGGTGGCCAACGCGATCGCGGCGTCGCCGATCGACTGGGAGATGCGGATCCGCTCGGCCACCCGCGGCGACGAAGTCCGGGTCACCTACCACCACTACGTCGGGATCGTGCCGCCGCGGGACTTCCCCTACGACGACGCCGAGGTGCGCCGGATCATCGAGCACGACGTCCTCGGCGAGCTGTGGCGGCCGCTCGGGCTGTACTGGCGGGTAGCCGAGGTGCACGACTGGCACGAGCCGCCCCGGCTGGTCATTCAGGTGCCCGAGCAGGAGGCGACGCGCCCGCCCGCGCCGTCGCCGGTGGTCGCCGCGCCGCCGGTGGTCGTGCTGTCGCCGATCTGGGGCTACGGCGAGCTGCTGGCCTCGCTGGTCGCCGACGGCCTCGGGTTCGGCAACGTCGACTTCCGCTACTTCGGCCTCCCGGACAAGATGGCCGACCGGGTCCGCGTCACCGCCCGTGAGCTGGCCGAACCCGCGCCGCGGCTGGTGCACTCGGTGCCGCCGATCATGCTGCTGCACGGCCTGGCCGTGCCGGACCTGACCGGCCGCCTCCCGGTCGTCGTCCGCTACGGGCCGCGGATGCGGGAACGGGCGGCCCGGATCTACCGTTCGGCGCTGCTCGAAGCCGGGTTCGACGACCCGCTGGAGGGCGCCCGGGCGATCGAGGACGCGGTCGCGGTCCCGCCGGGCTGCGCGCACTTCGAGGTGACCCTGGCCGACGAGGACGTCTTCGACGGCGACCGGCCGTCGCTGGACCGGCTCAACGACTCGGTGGCCTGGCACGCCGAGCAGATCGTCGAGCAGGTCCTGCTGGGTGCGGGCCTGCCGCCGGTGCCGGTGGGCGGGCCGCTGAAACGGCTGGTCCTGCCCTCGGGCCGGGTCCGGCGCCCGCCGGTGCTGGCCGGCCAGGTGGTCCGCCGGGTCGCCGGAGGTCGCGAATGACTCATTCGGGACCTCCGACGTCGCGAATGAGTCATTCGCGACCTTGCTGGGGGTGCGTTCGTGAGCCATCGAAAACTGATGTGGTGTTGCCCGGGTGAAGTGGACGCCCGCGGGAAGCGCCGGGTACCGTTACCGCCACAACTGCAGATCGGGCCGTCGAGCCGAGGCGGGAGAGCCCTCACGAAGTCGGTGGGGCACCGAAGGAGCAAACTCCCCGGAATCTCTCAGGTAACCGCTACCGCTTCGCGCGAGGCCACTCTGGAAAGCAGGCGCACCCGCGCCTCACCCAAGGTGAAAGCCGCTGCACAGGCGGTGAAACTCTCAGGTGCCATGACAGAGGGGGAGTTCCCAGCGCACCGGTGTGCGCCCGGCCCGAGGAGCTCCCGATCACTTCCACGCAGTTCGACGCCCGCCACATCGGCCCGTCCGAGGCCGAACGCGCGAAGATGCTGGCCGAGTGCGGTTACGGCAGTCTGGACGCCCTCGTCGGCGCCGCCGTCCCGAGCGCCATCCGCGCCACCCGTGACCTGCGGCTCCCGCCCGCCGCGTCCGAAGAGGACGCCACCGCGGAGCTGCGCGCCCTCGCCGCGCGCAACCGGCCGATGACGCAGATGATCGGCCTCGGCTACTCCGACACCGTGACCCCCGGCGTGATCCGCCGGAACGTCCTCGAGAACCCCGCCTGGTACACCGCGTACACGCCCTACCAGCCGGAAATCTCGCAGGGCCGCCTCGAAGCGCTGCTCAACTTCCAGACGATGGTCGCCGACCTGACCGGCCTGGCCACCGCGAACGCCTCGCTGCTGGACGAGTCGACCGCCGTCGCCGAGGCCGTCACGCTGATGCGCCGCGCGTCGAAGTCGAAGTCCAACAAGGTCGTCCTGGACGCCGAGTGCCTGCCGCAGACCATCGCCGTCGTGCGGACCCGCGTCGAGGCCCTCGGCATCGAGGTCGAGGTCCGCGACCTGCTGACCGGCCTGCCCGAGGACTTCTTCGGCGTCGTCGTCCAGTACCCGGGCGCGTCCGGCGTGCTGCGCGGCCGCGGCTTCTACCACGCGATTTCCGAGTCGGCGAAGGCCGCGGGCGCGCTGTTCACCGTCGCCGCCGACCTCCTCGCGCTCACCCTGATCACTTCGCCCGGCGAGTTCGGCGCCGACGTCGCCGCCGGGTCGACGCAGCGCTTCGGCGTCCCGCTCGGCTACGGCGGCCCGCACGCCGGGTACATGTCCGTCCGCGCCGGGCTCGAGCGCTCGCTGCCCGGGCGTCTGGTCGGCGTCTCGGTCGACGCCGACGGCAACTCCGCCTACCGGCTCGCGCTCCAGACGCGTGAGCAGCACATCCGGCGCGAAAAGGCGACGTCCAACATCTGCACCGCGCAGGTGCTGCCCGCCGTGCTGGCCGCGATGTACGCGGTCTACCACGGTCCGGACGGCCTGAAGAAGATCGCCCAGCGCGTCCACGGCCTCGCCGCGGGCTTCGCCGACACCCTCCGCCAGACCGGCGTCGACGTCGTGCACGAGTCCTTCTTCGACACGGTCGTCGCACACGTTCCCGGACAGGCCGCCGAGGTCCACGCGGCCGCCCGCGAGGCCGGGATCAACCTCGGGCACGTCGACGCCGACCACGTCCGCGTCGCGTTCGACGAGGTCAGCACCCCCGCCATCGCCGCGAAGGTCCTGAAGGCGTTCGGTGTCGAAGGGGACCTGGAAGACGGCGTCGCGCTGCCGAACGGACTGGCCCGCGAGAGCGGCTTCATGGGCCACGAGGTCTTCGGCACCCACCGCTCCGAGACGGCGATGCTGCGCTACCTGCGCAAGCTGTCCGACCTGGACTACGCCCTCGACCGCGGCATGATCCCGCTCGGCTCCTGCACGATGAAGCTCAACGCCACCACCGAGATGGAGCCGATCAGCTGGCGCGAGTTCGCCGGCATCCACCCGTTCGCCCCGGCCGAAGACGCCGCCGGGTACCACGAGCTGGTCGGGCAGCTGGCGGGCTGGCTGGCCGAGGTCACCGGCTACGACAAGGTGTCGCTGCAGCCGAACGCGGGCAGCCAGGGCGAGCTCGCCGGGCTGCTGGCGATCCGCGCGTACCACCGCGCCAACGGCGACGAGGCCCGGGACGTCTGCCTGATCCCGTCGTCCGCGCACGGCACCAACGCCGCGTCCGCGGTGCTGGCCGGGATGCGCGTGGTCGTCGTGAAGTGCACCGACGAGGGCAACGTCGACCTGGCCGACCTGCGGTCCAAGGTGGACACCCACCGGGACACCCTCGCCGCGATCATGGTCACCTACCCGTCCACGCACGGCGTGTACGAGCACGACATCGACGAGCTGGCGAAGATCGTCCACGACGGCGGCGGCCAGGTGTACGTCGACGGCGCGAACCTCAACGCCCTGCTCGGCCTGGCCAAGCCGGGCGAGTTCGGCGGCGACGTCTCGCACCTCAACCTGCACAAGACGTTCTGCATCCCGCACGGCGGTGGCGGCCCGGGGGTCGGCCCGGTCGCGGTGCGCGCGCACCTCGCGCCCTACCTGCCGAACCACCCGCTGCTGGAGGCGGCCGGCCCGGAAACCGGCGTCGGCCCGATCAGCGGCGCTCCCTACGGCTCGGCGTCGATCCTGCCGATCTCCTGGGCCTACGTCCGGATGATGGGCGCGCCCGGCCTGACCGCGGCCACGGAGGTCGCCGTGCTGGCCGCGAACTACGTCGCCTCGCGCCTGGCGCCGCACTACCCGGTGCTCTACACGGGCCAGGACGGCCTGGTCGCGCACGAGTGCATCCTCGACCTGCGCCAGCTCACCAAGGAGACCGGCGTGACGGTCGACGACGTCGCCAAGCGGCTCATCGACTACGGCTTCCACGCGCCGACCATGTCGTTCCCGGTCGCGGGGACGCTGATGGTCGAGCCGACCGAGTCCGAGGACCTGGGCGAGATCGACCGGTTCTGCGACGCGATGATCGCCATCCGCGCCGAGATCGACGACGTGGCCAACGGCAAGTGGAGTGCGGAGGAATCGCCGCTGCGGGGCGCCCCGCACACCGCGGAGACGCTGGTCGGCGAGTGGGACAAGCCGTACAACCGGGAGCTGGCCGTGTACCCGGCGGGTGTTTCGCGCAAGAACAAGTACTGGCCCCCGGTGCGTCGCATCGACGGCGCCCGCGGCGACCGTAACCTCGTGTGCTCCTGCCCGCCCCTCAACGCTTACGAAGGCTGAACCCGTGTCACACGAAACCTCCCTGCACGGAGTCCACAAGGGACTCGGTGCGCTGTTCACCGACTTCGCCGGCTGGTCCATGCCGGTCCGCTACGCCAGCGAGCTGGCCGAGCACAAGGCCGTCCGCGAGGCCGCCGGGCTGTTCGACCTCTCGCACATGGCCGAAATCCACGTCACCGGCAAGCAGGCGGCCGACGTGCTGGACTTCGCGCTGGTCGGCAACCTCACCGGGGTCAAGCCGGGCCGGGCGCGGTACACGATGATCTGCAACCCCGAAGGCGGCGTCCTCGACGACCTGGTCGTCTACCGGCTGGCCGACGAGCACTACCTGGTCGTCGCGAACGCGGGCAACGCGCAGGTCGTGGCGGACGCCCTGGCCGAGCGGGTCGCGGGCTTCGACGCCGTCGTGGCCGACAAGTCCGAGACCACCGCGCTGATCGCCGTCCAGGGCCCGAAGGCCGTCGAGATCCTGGGCGCGGTGACCGACGCCGACCTGGACGCGCTGAAGTACTACGCCAGCGTCCCGGCGAGCGTGAAGGGCCACGACGTCCTGCTCGCCCGCACCGGCTACACCGGCGAGGACGGCTTCGAGCTGTTCGTCGACGCCGACGAAGCCCCGGCGCTGTGGCGGCTGCTGATGGAGGCGGGGGAGCCGCACGGCCTGGTGCCGGCCGGTCTCGCCTGCCGCGACACGCTGCGCCTGGAAGCCGGGATGCCGTTGTACGGCAACGAACTCACCGTCGAGCAGAGCCCGTTCGAGGCCGGTCTCGGCCGGGTCGTCAAGTTCGAGAAGCCGGGCGACTTCGTCGGTCGCACGGCCCTCGAGGAGCGGTCCAAGCAGGACGTCCCGCGCGTGCGGGTGGGGCTGAAAGGCGCCGGTCGCCGAGCCCCGCGGCACGGTTACCAGGTGCTGGCCGACGGCACCGGGATCGGGGAAGTGACCAGCGGCGCCCTGTCGCCCACGCTGGGTTACCCGATCGCCATGGCGTACGTCGATCGGGCGTACGCCGAGCCCGGCACCGAGCTCTCCGTCGACATCCGGGGCAGGATCGAGCCCGTCGAGGTCGTCGCCCTGCCCTTCTACTCCCGCGCGTAAGGACTTCCCCTGTGAGCATCCCCGAGAACCTGCAGTACACCAAGGAACACGAGTGGCTGAAGGTCGAAGACGGCGTCGCCACCGTCGGCATCACCGCCTTCGCTGCCGAGTCGCTCGGTGACATCGTGTTCGTCCAGCTGCCCGACGCGGGCTCGGCGATCACCGCCGGCGAGGTGTTCGGCGAGGTCGAGTCGACCAAGTCGGTCAGCGAGCTGTACGCGCCGGTCTCCGGCGAGGTCGTCGAGGTGAACGGCACCACATCGGACACCCCCGAGGTCATCAACTCCGACCCGTACACCGAAGGATGGCTCCTGAAGGTGCGTCTGACCGGGGACGTGCCGGACCTGCTCGACGCCGCCGCCTACGCCGCGCACACCCAGGAGAACTGATGACGACTTTCGACGCCCCCCTCGCCGACGTCGACCCCGAGGTCGCCGCGGCCGTCGCGGACGAGCTGAACCGCCAGCAGTCGACCCTGGAGATGATCGCCTCCGAGAACTTCGCCCCGGTGGGCGTGCTCGAAGCGCAGGGCTCGGTGCTGACCAACAAGTACGCCGAGGGCTACCCGGGCCGCCGCTACTACGGCGGCTGCGAGCACGTCGACGTCGTCGAGCAGCTCGCCATCGACCGCGCGAAGGCCCTCTTCGGCGCCGAGCACGCCAACGTCCAGCCGCACTCGGGCGCGCAGGCCAACGCGGCCGCGATGTTCGCCGTGCTCAAGCCGGGCGACACGATCCTCGGCCTCGACCTGGCGCACGGCGGCCACCTGACGCACGGGATGAAGATCAACTTCTCGGGAAAGCTCTACAACGTCGTCGCCTACCACGTCGATAAGGAGACCGGGATCGTCGACCTGGCCGAGATCGAGCGGCTGGCCGTCGAGCACCAGCCGAAGCTGATCATCGCCGGCTGGTCCGCCTACCCGCGTCAGCTCGACTTCGCCGAGTTCCGCCGGATCGCGGACCAGGTCGGCGCCAAGCTCATGGTCGACATGGCGCACTTCGCCGGGCTGGTCGCGGCCGGCCTGCACCCGTCGCCGGTGCCGCACGCCGACATCGTCACCACGACCACGCACAAGACCCTCGGCGGCCCGCGCGGCGGCCTCATCCTGTGCCGCGAGGAACTGGCGAAGAAGATCAACTCGGCGGTGTTCCCGGGGCAGCAGGGTGGGCCCCTCGAACACGTCATCGCGGCCAAGGCCGTCGCGCTGAAGATCGCCGCGAGCGACGAGTTCCGCGAGCGTCAGGAGCGCACCCTCGAAGGCTCGCGGATCCTCGCCGAGCGGCTGTCGCAGGCCGACTGCGCTTCGGCGGGTGTCCGGGTGCTGACCGGCGGCACCGACGTCCACCTGGTGCTCGTCGACCTCGTCCAGTCCACTCTGGACGGACAGCAGGCCGAGGACCGCCTGCACGAGGTCGGCATCACGGTCAACCGCAACGCCGTCCCGTTCGACCCGCGCCCGCCGATGATCACCTCGGGCCTGCGGATCGGCACCCCGGCGCTGGCCACCCGCGGCTTCCGGGCCGAGGACTTCACCGAGGTCGCCGACGTCATCGCCGAGGCGCTCAAGCCGGACTTCGACGACGCCGTGCGGGCCAAGCTGCGCGACCGCGTCGAAACCCTGGCCGAGAAGCACCCGCTGTACGCGGACCTCGCGCGATGAGCGCCCAGCCCGAAGGCCGGAAGCTGCTGCGTCTCGAGGTGCGCAACAGTGAGACGCCGATCGAGAAGAAGCCGTCGTGGATCAAGACGCGGGTGCGGATGGGGCCGGAGTTCACCGAGCTCAAGGGTCTGGTGCGTCGCGAGGGTTTGCACACGGTGTGTGAGGAGGCCGGTTGTCCCAACATTTACGAGTGCTGGGAGGACCGGGAGGCGACGTTCCTGATCGGTGGCGATCAGTGCACCCGGCGGTGTGATTTCTGTCAGATCGACACCGGTAAGCCCGCCGAGCTGGACCGCACCGAGCCTCGGAAGGTCGCCGAGTCGGTGCAGGCCATGGGCTTGCGGTACTCCACGGTGACCGGTGTGGCGCGGGACGACCTTCCCGATGGTGGCGCCTGGCTGTATGCCGAGACGGTCCGCCAGATTCACGCGTTGAACCCCGGCACCGGCGTCGAGCTGCTGATCCCGGACTTCAACGCCGACCCCGCACAGCTGGCCGAGGTGTTCGGGTCGCGGCCGGAGGTCCTGGCCCACAACGTGGAGACGGTGCCGCGGATCTTCAAGCGCATCCGTCCCGGGTTCCGCTACGCGCGTTCCCTGGAAGTCATCACGAAGGCGCGTGAGGCCGGTTTGGTGACGAAGTCGAATCTGATCCTGGGCATGGGTGAGACCCCGGACGAGGTGGCGCCGGCGATGCAGGACCTGGTGGATGCGGGGTGCGAGATCTTGACGATCACGCAGTATCTGCGTCCGTCGCCGCGGCATCACCCGGTGGATCGGTGGGTCAAGCCGGAGGAGTTCGTGGAGCACTCCCGGGCGGCCGAGGCGATGGGCTTTGCCGGTGTGATGGCGGGGCCGTTGGTGCGCTCGTCCTACCGCGCGGGACGGCTCTACGCCCAGACCAAGCGTCACCGCGGAGAAGAGCTGCCGGAGAACCTGGCCCACCTCGCCGACCAGGGCCCGGCTTCGCAAGAGGCCAGCTCGCTGCTGGCCCGATAGGAAGGGGCGGATCAATGGCGATCAGCGTCTTCGACCTGTTTTCCATCGGCATCGGCCCGTCGAGCTCCCACACCGTCGGGCCGATGCGGGCGGCACTGACCTTTGTGGACGGACTCGGCGACGACCTCCCGCGGACGTCCCGCGTGCAGGCCGAGCTGTTCGGCTCGCTCGGCGCGACCGGCTTCGGCCACGGCAGCGACAAAGCCGTCCTGCTCGGGCTGTCGGGCGAGCGTCCCGAAGAGATCGACACCGACACCGTGCCCGTCCGCATCGCGGAAATCCGCGAGTCCGGGCGGCTGCGCTTGGCCGGCACGCACGAGATCGCGTTCGACGAGGACAACGACCTCACCATGCACCGCCGCAAGTCGCTGCCCGCGCACCCGAACGGCATGGTGTTCCGCGCGTTCGACGCTTCGGGCGCGCTGCTGCGCGAGCGGACGTACTACTCGGTCGGCGGCGGTTTCGTCCGCGACGAGTCGTACGAGACGGACACGGTGTTCGTCGAGGACTCGACGCCGGTGCCGTACCCGTTCCGCACGGGGGCCGACCTGCTCGCGCACTGCGCGTCGACGGGCTTGCCGATCAGCGAGATCATGCTGGCGAACGAGCTGTCGTGGCGGTCCCGCGAGGAAGTGCGGTCCGGGCTGCTGGACATCTGGGCGGTCATGGCGGAGTGCGTCCGCAACGGCTGCACGCACGAAGGCGTCCTGCCGGGCGGCCTGAAGGTCCCGCGGCGGGCGCGGGCGCTGCACGAGAAGCTCCTGGCGGAGGACGGCGCGGACGACCCGTTGTACGCGATGGACTGGGTGAGCCTGTACGCCCTCGCCGTCAACGAGGAGAACGCGGCGGGCGGGCGCGTGGTGACGGCCCCGACCAACGGCGCGGCGGGCATCATCCCGGCGGTGCTGCACTACTACCAGCGCTTCATCCGGCATTCGTCGGACGACGGCATCGTGACGTTCCTGCTGACGGCGGGCGCGATCGGCTCGATCCTCAAGCAGACGGGCTCGATCTCGGGCGCGGAGGTCGGCTGCCAGGGCGAAGTGGGCTCGGCGTCGGCCATGGCGGCGGCAGGGCTGACGGAGGTGCTCGGCGGCACGCCGGCCCAGGTGGAGAACGCGGCGGAGATCGGGGTGGAACACCACCTGGGGCTGACGTGCGACCCGGTCGGCGGCCTGGTCCAGATCCCGTGCATCGAGCGCAACGCGGTGGGAGCGTCGAAGGCGATCCACGCGGCCCGCATGGCCATGCGCGGCGACGGCAGTCACGTGGTGACGCTGGACAAGGCGATCAAGACGATGCGCGAGACGGGCGCCGACATGAGCGTGAAGTACAAGGAAACCGCGCGTGGCGGCCTGGCGGTGAACGTCATCGAGTGCTGACGCGGCGGGGTCGGTCTCGGCGGTCGTCCGGCTCGACGGCCAGCTTCAAGCCGACTTCGACCAGGCGCCAGCCCAGTTGCTGCTTGCGGGTTCCCGGGTGGCGGCTCGGCGTCGCGCGGCCCGGTGGGCGGTTCTGCACGCCGTGGCGCAACTCGTTCTCTCGTTCGTGGACCAGATCTTCGGCCATCAGGAAGTGCACCGGATCGCCCCCTGCGTCGATGTTCGGTGTCGGTGGTTCCATCGTCGCCGAGAGTGCCCACCGGGGCCACCGGTTTTCCGGACCGCGAACACAGGGTGATGGCCGGGCAGCGCCTAGACTCGCGGGATGGAGTCGACCTCGGTGGTGAATGCCGGCGAAGCGCTGTTCCGGCCGGTCCGCACCGGCAACGCCTTCGAGGAGACCGTTGAGCGGCTGCTGCAGGCCATCCGGCTGGGCGTCGTCGGCGCGGGGGAGCGGCTCCCCTCCGAACGCGAGCTCGCCGAACGGCTCGGCGTCAGCCGCGTCACGCTGCGCGAGGCCATCCGGGCGCTCTCCGACGCCGGTTACGTCGAGTCACGGCGGGGGCGGTACGGCGGCACGTTCGTGCACGACACCCTGCCCGCTCCGCCCGAGCCCGGCGGGAAGGTCGACACCGTCGCGCTGGAAGACGCGCTGAGCCTCCGCTACGTCCTCGAGACCGGCGCCGCCGAGATGGCCGCCGCGCGGTCGCTGAGCCCGGCCGACCGGCAGCACCTCACCGGCACGCTCGCCGAGGCCGCCGGCGCCGACCTCGACGACTACCGCCGCAAGGATTCCCGGCTGCACCTGGCCATCGCCGAGGTGACCGCGTCCGGCTCGCTGACCACGGCGATGGCCGACGCCCGCAGCCGCGTCAACCAGCTGCTCGACCGGATCCCCCTGCTCCCGCCCAACCTCGAGCACTCCAACGCCCAGCACGAAGCGATCGTGGACGCGATCCTGGCCGGCGACGCCCCCGCCGCGCGCCGCGCGATGGCCGAGCACATCGAGGGCACCGCCTCGCTGCTGCGCGCCTTCCTGTCCTGATTTCGACAGTTTCGATCTTCACAGGATTCGAACAACCTGCCGCAGAACCTTCTCACCCGTTCGGCCGTCATCCATTCGTGACCTTGGCGACCGAGGAAACCGAAGAAGAAGACAAGCCCCGCTCCCCGAAGTGGCGCCGCGTCCGGCGGATCACCGGCTGGACGCTCGGCGCCCTGATCGGCGGCCCGCTGATCGCCTTCTGGATCGCCTACCTGGTGCTCGACGTCCGCAGCCCCCAGGAGGTCCTGGCCGGGCTCGACAAGACCGTCGTCCTGAAGTACGCCGACGGGTCCGAGCTGCTCAAGGTGATCCCGGCCGACGGCGACCGGATGTTCGTCCCCTACTCCCGGGTGCCCGCGAAGCTGCGCGACGCCATCATCGCCACCGAGGACCCGACCTTCTGGGACAACCAGGGCTTCGACCCCACCGGCATCGGCCGGGCGTTCCTCACCGGCGTCGGCGGCGGCTCCGGGATCACCCAGCAGTACATCAAGAAGTCCACCGGCGACGAAGACGCGACGCTCGGGCGCAAGTTCGCCGAGCTCGTGCTGGCCACGAAGATCACCCAGGAACAGGGCAAGGAACAGATCTTCGAAAGCTACGTCAACATCATCTCCTTCGGCCGCGGCACGTTCGGCCCCGCCGCGGCGATGAACGCCTACTTCGGCAAGAAGCTCGACGACTCCATCACGTGGAGCGAAGCCGCCTTCCTGGCCGGGATGATCCAGTCCCCGTCGGTGCACGACCCCGCCGCCTCGGGCGACCTCCACGCCGCCCGGCGCTGGCAGTACGTGCGCGACAAGCTCGTGAGCCGCGGGTACGTCAAGGACGGCGAACCGATGGCCTACCCCGGCCCCGAGATCCAGCCGCCGTCGGAGACCCGCGCCGGCCGCGTGACCTACGACGAGTTCCACGTCAAGCAGCAGGTCCTCGCCGAGCTGGAGCGGGACGGCTTCCCGCTCGGCCGGCTCCAGCAGGGGAACATGACGGTCGAGACGACGCTGGACCGCAGCCGCCAGGACGCGGCGAAGAAAGCCCTGCGGGACAGGCTGAACGGCGAGCCGAAGGAGTTCCGCGGGGCCGTCGTCGCGATCGACCCGGCGACCGGCGCCGTCCGCGCCTACTACGGCGGTGACCAGGGCGTCCGCGACTACGCCGGAACCCCGCACGCGCTCGGCACGGCGTTCCACCCGTTCACCCTCGCCGCGGCGCTGGGCCGCGGCTACGTTCCGGACCAGCCGATCCCGTCGCCGTCGAAGCTGGAGTTCCTCGGCGAGAACTTCCAATACCCGGACGTCTGCGGCCCGAAGTGCACCCTGCGCTCGGCGATGGAAACGCACGCGGACGGCCCATTCATCGAGCTGGCGAAGCGGCTGGGCCCGGAGGCGCTGAGCGACGCCGCGCGCCGGGCCGGGATCCCGGACGCCGTCGACGGCGTTCCGACCCTGCGCGAAAAGGACGGCTTCCTGATCGGGGCGGGGATCGCCATCGGCCGGTACCCGCTGCGGCCGCTGGACGTCGCCGGCGCGTACGGGACCTTCGCCGCCGGAGGCCGGCGGGCCACCCCGCACCTGGTCGAGAGGGTGCGTGACGAAAACGGCGCGGTCGTCTGGGAAAACCCGGACACCGCCCGCCCGGCGTTCGGCGACGACGACACGAGCCGCCGCGTCGCCGAGGAGGTCACCTCGACCCTGCGCACGGACGGCCCGGCGGCGCTGCGCACCGGCGAGGCCGAGCACGGCAACAGCCCGGACTACCAGGACGCTTGGGCGGTCGGCTACACCCCGCAGCTGGCGACGGCGGTCTGGATCGGCTCCGACGACGACCGCCGCCTCAAGGACGCGAGCGGCCGCAAACTGACCGGCGACACCGTCCCGGCCGACGTCTGGCGCGCCTTCACCGCGACGGCCGCTCGCCCACCGCGGTGAGTCAGCGGACGAGGGCCAGCACGAACCCGTCGTGGCCCTTGCCGCCGACGGTCTGGACGGCGGTGGCGTCGATCCGGTCCTCGGCGGCCAGCAGCTCGAACATCTCGCGCGCGCCGCGGACGTTCGGGTCGTCGCTGCCCGCGTCGGCCACCCGGCCCTGGCGGACGACGTTGTCGACGACGATCGCCGTGCCCGGGCGGGCGAGCGAGAGCGAGGCGCGCACGTAGTTCGCGAGGTTGACCTTGTCGGCGTCGATGAAAACGAAGTCGAACGGCCCGGTCAGCGTGGGCAGCGTGTCGAGGGCCGCGCCGACGCGGATGTCGACGACGTCCTCGCCGAAGCCCGCCCGCGCGAGGTTGGCCTTCGCGACTTCGGCGTGCTTCGGCTCGTATTCGCAGGTGACGAGCTTGCCGCCGGCCGGCAGGGCGCGGGCGAGCCAGATCGTGCTGTACCCGCCGAGCGTGCCGATCTCCAGGATCGTGCGCGCCCCGGCGAGGCGCGCCAGCAGGTTGAGCAGCTTGCCCTGGTTGGGCGCGACGGCGATCTGCGGCAGCCCGGCGGCGTCCGCGTCGGCCAGCGCCGTGTCGAGCACCGGGTCGGGGGCGAGCAGCGCGCCGGCGAGGTAGTCGTCGACGTCGGTCCAGTTCTGGTCGGTCATGGCACCTCCACCGTCAATCTAGCCCGGATGGGATCATGCCGGTCGAGGAGAAACCGCGGCGGGAAGGTGACCATGGACGACTACCGCGTCGTCGCGGACGCCATCGCCGCCGACATCGAGGCCGGCCGTCTCCGCCCCGGCGACCGGCTCCCGCCCCAGCGGCGCTTCGCGCGGCAGCGCGGCATCGCCGGTTCCACCGCCGCCCGCGTCTACGGCGAGCTCGTCCGGCGCGGCCTGGCCGTCGGCGAGGTCGGGCGCGGCACCTTCGTCCGCGCGGCGAAACCGCCGCCCGAACCCGCGCTCGCCGAGCCCGGCGGCGCCCGGGTCGACCTCGAACTCAACTTCGCCGTCCTGCCGGAGGAGTCCGCGAAGCTGGCCCGCGCCCTGGAACCGTTGCTGCGCGACGATGTCCTGACGGCGGCCCTGCACCCGATCGGCGCGGCGGGCACCCCGGTCGCCCGCGAGGCCGCGGCCGGCCTGCTCGCCCGCGGCGACTGGCGCCCGGACCCGGCGACGATCCTGTTCACCGGCAACGGCAGGCAGGCACTGGCGGCGGCGATCGCCGCGTTCGTGCCGGTGGGGGAGCGGCTCGCGGTGGAGTCGCTGACGTACCCGGTGGTGAAGGCCCTCGCGGCGCGACTCGGCGTGGAGCTCGTGCCGATCGAGACCGACGAGTCGGGGCTGGTGCCCTCGGCGCTCGCCGCGGCCGGGCCGGTGCGCGCGCTCTACGTCCAGCCGACGCTGCACAACCCGCTCGGCACGACGATGCCGCCGCAGCGCCGCGCCGAGCTCGCCGAGGTCACGGGCCGCCTGGACCTGCCGGTCATCGAAGACGGCATCTACACGTTCCTCCGCGACGACGTCCGCCCGTTCGCCGCGTACGCGCCGGAGCGCACGGTGTTCGTGGACAGCCTGTCCAAGCGGGTCGCGCCGGGCTTGACGGCGGGGTTCCTGGTGACGCCGCCGGCCTGGACGGCCCGGCTGGCGTCGTCGGTGCGCTCGGGCGCCTGGGGGGTGTCCCGGTTCGCCGTCGAGGCGGCGACGCAGTGGATCGTGACCGGCACCCTGGCGGAGATCGAGGCGGCGAAACGCCGGGACGCGGCCGCGCGCGCGACCGTGGTGGCGGAGAAGCTCCCGGGCCTGCGCGGCGACCCGGCGTCGTACCACCGCTGGTGGGAGCTGCCGGAGCAGTGGCGGGCGGAGACGTTCGTCGCGGCGGCGGCCCGGCGGGGGATCGCGCTGTCCCCGGCGGCGGCGTTCGCGGTCCTGCCCGGCCACGCGCCGAACGCGGTGCGGGTCGCGGTGTCGGCCCCGCCGCCGGCGGCCCTCGCGTCGGCGCTCGACGTCCTGGCCGGGCTGGCCGGCGGCAGTCCCGACGACCTGCTCGCCGACTGACAGCGCCCGCCAGCGGCGTGCCAGCTCCGTGTGCGGTCCGCGCCAGTGATCTTCGCCAGCCTTCGGGAGTCGCACCGCAACCCGAAGGAGCACGCATGCACGTCACGATCATCGGCGCCGGCCTCGGCGGCCTCACCCTCGCCCGCGTCCTGCACGTCCACGGCATCGCCGCCGACGTCTACGAAGCCGAGTCCTCCCCGGCGGCCCGGATGCAGGGCGGCATGCTCGACATCCACGACTACAACGGGCAGCTCGCCGTCGAGGCGGCCGGGCTGACGGCCGAGTTCCGCGGCCTGGTGCTGGAGGGCAGGCAGGCGATGCGGGTGCTCGACCGGCACGGGACCGTGCTGGCCGAACAGGCCGACGACGGCACCGGCGGCCGTCCCGAGGTGCAGCGCGCCGACCTGCGGCGGATGCTGCTCGACGCGCTCCCGGCCGGCACTGTCCACTGGGGACACAAGGTGACCGGGGCCCGCGCCCTCGGCGACGGCCGGCACGAGGTGACCTTCGCCGGCGGCCGCACCGCCGTCACGAGCCTCCTGGTCGGCGCGGACGGTGCCTGGTCGAAGGTCCGGCCGCTGCTCACCGGCGTGGTGCCGGAGTACGTCGGCGAAGCCTTCGTCGAGAGCTACCTGTACGACGCGGACACCCGGCACCCCGCCGCCGCGAAGGCGGTGGGCGGCGGCTCGCTGATGGTGCCGTCGGTGGGCAAGGGCATCCACGCCCACCGGGAGAGCGGGGACACGCTGCACACCTACGTGTCGCTGACCCGGCCGCTGGCGTGGTTCGACGCGATCGACTTCACCGACCCCGCCGCGGCCGCCGCCCGGGTCGCGGCGGAGTTCGACGGCTGGGCCCCGGAACTCACCGCGCTGATCACCGACGGCGACACCCCGCCCGTCCTGCGGCCGCACTACACCCTGCCGGTCGGGCACCGGTGGGCGCGCGTGCCGGGGGTGACGCTGGTCGGCGACGCGGCCCACCTCATGCCGGCCAACGGCGAAGGCGCCAACCTCGCCATGCTCGACGGAGCCGAGCTCGGCCTGGCCCTCGCCGCGCGCCCCGGCGCGGTCGAAACCGCGCTCGTGGAGTACGAGGAAGCCATGTTCCCGCGCAGCGCCAAGGTCGGCGAGGAGGGAAGGCGGTTCGAGGAACTGCTAGCCGGGGCCGGCGAGGACGACCTCGCGCGGGTCCTGGCCGACGCGTTCCGGGAGTTCACCGGCGCGGTGCGGGAGTCCTAGGGGGCGTACTTCCCGACGAAGCTGCCGCAGGTGACGGCCCGGCCGGTGAGCCGGGCCTGGATCGCCTTCTCCAGCCCGAGGTAGTCGAACACCGGCGTGTCGGCCGGGATCGACTCCGGGACCGGGCCGCCGGTCGCGAGCATCCGGATCGAATCCGTCTCGAACAGCACCAGGTAGCCGCCTTCGCGGTTCAGCTCGTCCGCCGTCGCGAGCATGCGCTCGGGCGCGTCGCCGACGATCTCCAGCGGCAGCGGCCATTCGAGGGGGAACGGGTTGCGCAGGCCGAACGCCGGGTAGGCGAACGGGCTGTCCGGCAGGATCGCGGTCCGCGCGGCCGGGAAGCGGTCCAGGCAGTCGCGGATCTGCCGGACGAAGGTGAACGTCGAGGGGTTCGTGCGGATGCCCGCCATCGCCGGGGTGACGGCGCCGAGGTCCTCGGTCAGCCGGTCGTGGCTGACGTCGAGGTAGGCGGCCTGGTCGTGGCGGGCGACGACGACCCAGCCGCAGACCGCCACCGCGGTCAGGCCGGCCGTCGCCGTCACCCAGCGGGGCACCGGCCGCGGGCGGGGCGGGACCAGCTGGCCCAGCAGCAGCAACGCCGTCAGGGCCAGGGTGCCGGTGAGCAGCGTCGGTGTGTCGTTGCCCCAGGACAGGCTGGTCATGAACCCGGTGGCGAGCACGAGCAGCCCCGCCCACGGGACCTTCCGCCGGACGGCCGCGTTCACCGGCACGCTGACCGCGACGATCCACCACAGGACGTCCGCCCAGCGCGAGGAGCCGGTGAACCGGCCGTCGACCACGGTCCACACCACCGCCGTGGCCCCGGCGAGCACCAGCACCCAGGACGCCACCCGCCCGGCCACGCCGAGCCGGTCGCCGGGCAGCCGGACGGCCAGCAGCACCACGGCGATCGCGGCGAAGAAGCCCAGCTCCCGCACGGGGGCCTTGGTCAGCACCTCCGGGTCGTCGAGCCAGAGGCCGAGCAGCCGCTCGCCGTACGCGGGCACGCCGCCGGTGACCTGCTCGACCATCTCCGTGAAGCCGCCGCCGAGGCTCACCCACGCCACGTACGCCAGCCCGGGCGCGCCGAGCGCGAGGAGGTCGAGGACGAACCGGACCGCGCGGCGCGTGCCCGCCCGCGTCGCCGGGTGCAGCACCAGCCAGACGACGCCGATCACCGCGGCCAGCGCGAAGCTCTGCTTGACGAACACCGCGCAGCCGAGCAGCACCAGCCCGCCGCGGCGGGCGAGCGCGCGGCCGCCGCGCAAGCCCGCGTCCAGGGCCCAGGCGCCGCACGCGGTGAGGAAGATGCCGTCCACGGTGTGCCAGGCCATCAGCGGGAAGGCGTTGAGGTTGATCAGCGACGCGGCCGCGACCAGCGCCGTCATCCCTGGGCCCCAGTCCAGCACCCGGCGCCGGGTGACCAGCGTGGCGAACGCGATCGTGGCCACGATGATCTCGATCATCGACAGGAAGCTGGAGCCGAAGAACAGCGGCATCGGCAGGGCGAAGTCGGCGACGTGCAGCACCGCGGACCCGAGCGGGCGGGCGGAGATGATGTCGGCGTGCGGGACTTCGCCGTGCAGCACGCGCCACGCCTGGGCGAGGATGAAGCCCTGGTCGGAGGGGTGGAAGCCGAAGCGGCCGACGCGCAGTTCGGTGGCCAGCGCGAGCAGTACCACCCAGCCGGCGTGAATGCTCCCGCGCAACAGCGGCCGGGTCTGCCGGGCGGGCGCCGGCGGCGTGGCGACGTGCGCAGGACTCGCCACGTCCACGCCCCGCCCGCCTTCCACTCCCGATCACGCCCGGGAAACGATGGTAGCGGCCGGGACCCGCACCCGGCGGACCGGTGCGAACGCCACCCGGCAGCCGTGGGGTGAGCGCCACCCCGGGCGCTGTTTGGCGAGCGCCACCCCGGGAGCTGTGGGGCGAGCGCCACCCCGGGCGCTGTTTGGCGAGCGCCACCCCGGGGCGCTGTGGGGTGAGCGCCATGTCGGGCGCCGCGGGGCGAACGCCACCCCGGGGCGCTGTGGGGCGAGCGCCACCCCGGGAGCTGTGGGGCGAACGCCACCCCGGCAGCCCCGGGCGACCTTCCGCCGCGCGGCACCCGCCGGAAGGTCGCGAATGACTCATTCGGGACCTCCGACGCCGCGAATGAGTCATTCGCGGCATCGGGTGCGGCGGAAACCGCCCGCGCGGGCCCGGAACCCGGGCCCGGAAACCGGGGCCGGGCACGCGCCCGGCCCCGGCCGGTGTCACCCGAGGGTGCGCCGCGCGGTGCCGATCACGGCCGTCTTGTCGGTCGTGGTGCTGCAATCGAATACGCTGAATTCCGGCATTCCGAACTCCCCAGTCGAAGCCCGTACGGGTGTACGGGACTCGCGCGAGGGTAGAAGTACCGTCGGGTGCGTGCCACCGTTTCGGCGGAATTCGCGGAAATCAGGCACGACGGCGCCAGATCAGGCGGGTCACCGCCGCCGCGACCGACGCCGGCGCGGACCGGCGGGGCAGGCCGCGCGCCTCGGGCGCGGACTCCGGCATCGCGCGGTAGGCCAGGTGCGCGGCGAACCGGGCGAGCTTCGGCGCGGCGAGCGTCGCCAGTTCGGCGGCGCGGCCTTCGGGGAGGCTGAGGATCTCCGGCCGCTCCTCGCACGCCTTCACCACCAGCGCCGCGGCGCGCTCCGGGCTGCTGGACGGGATTCCGCGGTAGCCGGTCGGGGCGATCATCGGCGTCCGCACCAGCGGCATCCGCACCGACGTGAACGTGACGCCGTCCGAGAGCGTCTCGCGCCCGGCCGTCAGCCCGAACTCCTCCAGGGCCGCCTTCGACGCCAGGTAGGCCGAGAAGCGCGGGGTGTCGGTCTGCAGGCCCTGGGTCGTCACGTTGACGACGTGGCCGAACCGCCGCTGCGCCATCGACGGCAGGAAGCCGAGGATCAGCCGCACCGGCCCGAAGTAGTTGATCGCCATCGTGCGCTCGAAGTCGTGGAACCGCTGCGTGGACAGCGCGACCGAGCGCCGGATCGACCGGCCGGCGTTGTTCACCAGCACGTCCACCGCGCCGTGGTCGGCGAGCACGTCCTTGACCAGCGCGTCGATGGCGTCGCCGTCGGTGAGGTCGCACGGGTACGCCGCGGCGGTGCCGCCGGCCGCGAGGATCTCCGCCCGCACTTCTTCGAGCTCCGACGCGCGGCGGGCCACGAGGATCACCTTCGCGCCCTTGCGGGCCACGACGAGCGCGGACGCCCGGCCGATGCCGGACGAGGCGCCGGTGATCAGCACCGTCCGCCCGGCCAGGCCGTGGGTGCGGCGCGCGCGGTCGGGGTCCAGGTGGTCCTGCCAGTACCGGTAGAGCGGCGCCGCGTAGTCCCGCAGCTCGGGGAGTTCGATGCCGCTGCCGAACAACGCCGTCGTGGTGCGCGCGGTGTCGAAGACGACGTCCATGGTCAGGTGCGGCAGCACGGCCAGCGGGATGCCGAGCTCCTCCAGGACGGCCGCGCGGGCGCCGCGGCCGCCGGGGATGCGGTCGATCCCGGCCGCGGCCGCGTGCGCCAGGCGGGTGCCGGCCCGCCGGACGGCCCCGGACGGCTTTGCCGGCAGCACGGCCCGGATCTTCGGGCCGCCCGCGGCGCGCGCGAAGGCGTTGTAGACGGAGTTGAGCGGCTGCGGGCGCGCGGCGGCGAGGTGGTAGGTCGTCCCCGAAGGCGCGTCCCGGTGCATCAGGTAGTCCATCGCGTCGACGACGTAGTCGACCGGCACCAGGTTCGTCGCGCCCAGATCGGGGGCGGCCAGCGGGAGACGTCCGGGCAGGGCCGCCAGCCGCGAGATGGCCGGCAGGAAGTAGTAGGGCCCGTCGACCTTGTCCATCTCGCCGGTGCGCGAATCGCCGACTACGGCCGACGGCCGGTAGACGCGGAAGGGCAGCGGCTGCTCGCGGACGAGCTTCTCGGCCTGGAACTTCGTCGCGTGGTACGGCGAGCCGAAGCGCTGGCCGAGGTCGAAGTCGGCTTCGGTGAACCGCCCGGCGTGGTCCCCGGCCACGGCGATCGACGACACGTGGTGCACCAGCCCGGCCCGCGCGGCGGCCGCGAAGGCCAGCAGGTGGCGGGTGCCCTCGACGTTGGCGCGGCGGTTGGCCTCCTCGTCGGCGGTGAGGTCGTAGATCGCGCCGAGGTGGACGACGTGGTCGAGGTGGGGGAGTTCGGCGGGATCGGCGCCGAGCCGGGGTTCGGCGAGGTCGCCGAGCACCGGGTGCAGCTTGTCCGCGTCCGGCCAGTCCCGCGCGCAGGTGGCCAGGCGCTCGCGGGAGGTCTCCCGCACCAGCGCGTACACCGCGGACGTCTCCGGCCGCCGCAGCAGCCGGGCGACCAGGCGTTTCCCGATGAAGCCCGTCGCGCCCGTCACGAAGTAGGTCGTCATGGCCGGTCCCTTCTCGTCGGGCCCGACTCTAACCTACTGAAAAGTAGGAACGGTAGTTGTCAGCTTTCTTCCTCATCGGCCGTCGCGACGACGGCGTCCCGCAGGGCGGCTCGCAACCGTCCGACGTCGAGCGGCCCGAGCACCGCCGCCTCGCCCGGCGGTGCGACCAGCACCACCTTGTCGTTGCTGACGAACACCGTCACATCCCGGCGCCGGCCGGCCAGATCCCGGCAGCCGATCGACCACTCGCCCCGACTCATGGTCGCCGCCCTCGCTTCCCTTGTCGTGGTCGTGCTCCGTGCGAGGGTGGGAGCGGCCCCCGGCGTCGCTATGACGCGCGTTCACCCGATCTGCCTACTCGCGGGTTTTGTCTTGCGCTTTCCGGATTTTCGGCGTAGCCACGGCTCGTGGTGCGGCCGGTTCGCGAGTAGCGTCCGGTCCGGGAGCCGTCTTACGGAGGTCTGGATGTCGGAACCGCGGAAGATCGTCATCGTCGGTGCGGGCCTGGGTGGGGCCTCCGCGGCGGCTGCGGTGCGCGAACGCGGTTACAGCGGCGAAATACTGTTGCTGGGCTCGGATCCGCACCGCCCGTACGAGCTGCCGCCGCTGTCGAAGGGCGTCCTGCTGGGCAACGCCGACGAACCCGACTGGGTGCACGAAGAGAAGTTCTACGCCGAGAAGGACATCCGCTTCAGCGCCGGCGTCACGGCGACCCGCGTCGAGCTGGGCGCCCGCCTGGTCCTCGACGACGCGGGCGGCGAGCACCGCTACGACCGGCTGGTCCTGGCGACCGGCTCCAAGCCGCGGCAGCTCCCGGTCCCCGGCGGCGACCTGCCCGGGCTGTACACGCTGCGCACCCTCGACGACTCGCTCAAACTGCGGTCGGCGTTCGCCGCGGCCGAGCGCGTGGTGATCGTCGGCGCCGGCTGGATCGGCTCCGAGGCGGCCGCGGCGGCCCGCACGCACAACGCGGAGGTGACGGTCGTCGACCCGGTGCCGGTGCCGCTGGCGAACGTGGTCGGCGAGACGGTCGGCGGGGTGTTCCGGGACCTGCACGTCGCCAACGGCGTGCACTACCGCCTGGGCGAGCAGGTCGCGGAGATCACGGGCGGCCCGGACGGCGTCCGCGGCGTGCGCCTCGGCAACGGCGAAGAGCTGACGGCGGACGTGGTCCTGATCGCGGTGGGCGCGGTGCCGAGGGTGGAGCTGGCCCACGCGGCGGGCCTGGAGCTCGCCGACGACGGCGGAGTGGCGGTGGACGCGGGCCTCCGCACGGCGGCCCCGGACGTCTACGCGGTGGGCGACATCGCGGCCCACTTCCACCCGCGGTTCGGCCGCAGGGTCCGCGTCGAGCACTGGGCGAACGCGAAGGACCAGGGCACGCACGTGGCGCAGAACCTGCTGGGCGAGAACGAGCCGTTCCTGGCCTCGCCGTACTTCTTCACCGACCAGTACGACCTGGGCTGCGAGTACCGAGGCCTGGCGGACCCGGCCGCGGACGAGCTGGTGATCCGCGGCGACCTGGCCTCCCGTGAGTTCACGGCATTCTGGCTGCGCGACGGCGAAGTGGCGGCGGCGATGAACGTGAACATGTGGGACGACGGAGACGCCCTGGGAGCCCTGGTGGACGGCCGTCAGAAGGTGACGGCGGACCAGCTCAAGACGGCGGACCTGGCCTCACTGGCGTAGCGCCGAAGCGGGCCGCGGCAGAGAGCAAACCGCAGGACAACACCCAGACCCCCCGCAACCCCGATCCGAAGCCAGAACACGGCCGGCGGCACCGGGTCAAGGCACGCTTTCCCGCCTTGACGCGGTGCTGACGGCCGTAGTCACAATCAGGCTTCGGGGTGGCGGGGAACGCCCGGCTCACCCGAGCCGCTCCCGCAACAGCGCGTCGAGCCGCCCCCACGCGGGCGACGACGCGTTCACCGCACCCTGCACCAACGCCGGAATCGCGGACCCCGGGTCGTACGCAGGCAGCTCGTCGCCATAACGGGCACGAGTTGCCGCGACAAGCTTCGAAGCCAACGCGTCCACGCGCGGATCGTGCGGATCGACATCGTGCACCCGGTCGTACTCGAGGACCACGGCGAGCAACGCCGGGTCGTCAAGCATCGACGACTGGTCGCGGAAGTTCGTGCGCGCCGTCTCCGGGTGGGTGGCGAACACCAGCAGCCAGAGGTCGCTCTGCAGCGTCACCCAGCGCTCGCTGAACCCGAGGCCCGGCAGCCGGCCGAGGTAGGCCACCACCTCGTCCGGCAGCGGGGACAACCGGCCGGATGCCAGGCGCCGCAGCCGCGCCCGGGTGGCCTGCAGGGCCTCGATCCGCGCGGCGAGGTCGTCGTCGATCTGCCGCAGCGCCGATGCGAGCCCGTCGCCCGCGCGGAGTTCGCGGATCCGGGCCAACGGGACGCCGGCCTCGGCGAGGGTGCGGATCTTGATCAGCTCGACCGCGTCCGCGGCGCGGTAGCGGCGGTAGCCGGAACTGTCGCGGTCCGGCTCGGCGAGCAGGCCTTTCGCGTGGTAGACGCGGATCGCCTTGGCCGTCACGCCGACGTACCCGGCGAGCTGTCCGATGGTGAGCACCCGGCCATCCTCGCACTTGACCTTGCCCTTGGGGCAAGGTCGCAGACTGGCCCCATGACCGATCACGAGACCCTGCGCGCGCTGGCCGACGAGGGCAACGAAACCGCACTGGACCGGCTCGCCGACCTCGCCGACGCGTGCGGCGACGTCGAGGAGCTGAGCGAGCTGCTGGACGAGGGCTGCGACCGGGCCGGGGAACTGCTCACCCGCCGCGCGGTCGCCGCGAAGGACCTCCTCGAGCTGCAGCGGATCGCCGACGCCGGCCACGAACCGGCCGCCGACGAGCTGGAACGGCTCCTCAGGCGGTAGCCGGGCGGGCCAGCGTCAGGTAGGCCACCAGCGCCAGCGCCGCGAACCCCGCCATGGTCGCGGCCATCGGCACCGCCGTCCCCGGGCCGCCGAGGCCGACCAGCGGCGTCGCCACCGCACCCACCACGAACTGCAGCACCCCCAGCAACGCCGACGCCGCCCCCGCCGAGCGCGCGTGCGACGCCAGCGCCAGCGAACTCGCGTTCGGCATCACCAGGCCGATGCTCGACACCAGCAGGAACAGCGACACCAGCAGCACCGCCAGTGGCGCCTTCAAGAGCACCGAAGCCAGCACGAAAGCCCCGCCGAACACCCCGAGCAGCAGCCCGGAAAGCAACAGAACCCGCTCGCGAACCCGCCCCACCAGACGGCCGTTGAGCTGCCCCGCCAGCACGATCCCGACGCCGTTCGCCCCGAAGACCACGCTGTACGCCTGCGGGCTCAACCCGTACACGCCCTGGAGCGCGAACGACGACCCGGAGATGTAGGCGAACATCGACGCGAACAGCAGCCCCGACGCCAGCGCGTACCCGGCGAAGGACCGGTCCAGCGCCAGCCGCCCGTAGGTGCGCATCACCTGGCCGAGCCGCAGCGGAGACCGCACCGCCGACGGCTCCGGCAGGAAGAACACCACCACGGCCAGCAGCAGCGCGCCGAACGCCGTCAGCACGACGAACACCCCGCGCCACGACGTCCAGTTCAGCAGCTGGCCGCCGATCAACGGCGCCAGGATCGGGGCCAGGCCGCTGACCAGCATCAACGTCGAGAAGAACTTCGTCATCGCGGTCCCGGAGAACAGGTCCCGCACGGTCGCGCGCGCGATCACGATGCCCGCCGCCGCGCCGAGGGACTGCACGAGCCGCGCCGCGACCAGCAGAAGCGCGTCCGGGCTCACCGCGCACAGCACCGAGCCCACGACGTAGAGCACGAGCCCCGCGAGCAGCGGGCCACGGCGGCCCAGCGCGTCCGACAGCGGCCCGAGCACCAGCTGGCCCAGCGCCAGCCCCACGATGAACGCGCTCAGCGTCAGCTGGACCGTGCTGTCCGCCGCGTGCAGGTCGGCCGCCATCCGCGGCAGCGCGGGCAGGTACATGTCGATCGACAAGGGCCCGAAGGCGGTGAGACCGCCCAGGACGAGGACGAACTTCAGCTGCGCCCGCCGGCTCGGCGCGGTACGTTCCGCCGTGGTGGTCATGCACGTCCTTTCGCTCCCTCACCGGGGACCAGCGGGAACAGCCGCAGGGCTATTCCGGCTGTGACCCGTGACACTCCGTGGTCGCGTGACCCGGCACCGACACTGATCCGATCAATTTTGCTCCCGATTTCGGCGATGGCTCTGGATCGGCGGTCACGACTGCGATATACATCGGATGTCTGGTCGGTGTGGGTGAAGGGAAACATCCGTGCAGCTTGTGCGTCTCGGGGAGCCGGGAAGTGAGCGTCCGTTCGTGCGGGCCGACGACGGCACGACCTACGAACTGGGCGGCCTCACCGCCGACATCGACGGCAGCTTCCTCGCCGCGGACGGGATCGCGCGCACCGCCGCCGCGCTCGACGCCGGAGAGCTGCCGGAAGCGTCCGGAACCGGCCTGCGCGTCGGCCCGCCGATCGCCCAGCCCGGCAAGGTCGTCTGCATCGGCATGAACTACCGCCGCCACGCCGAGGAAACCGGCGCGACCCCGCCCACCGAGCCGGTGGTCTTCATGAAGGCGCCGGACGTCGTGGTCGGCCCGGCCGACGACGTCCTCATCCCGCGCGGCTCGGTCAGCACCGACTGGGAGGTCGAGCTCGGCGTCGTCATCGGCAAGACCGCCCGCTACCTCGAAAGCGTCCAGGAAGCCTTGGAGTACGTCGCCGGCTACGTCGTCTCGAACGACGTCTCCGAGCGCGAGCTGCAGTTCCGCGCCGGCCAGTGGGACAAGGGCAAGTCCTGCGAGAACTTCAACCCGCTCGGCCCGGCGCTGATCCCCGCGGGCGAGGTGCCCGACCCCCAGGACCTCGGCCTGCGGCTGTGGGTCAACGGCGAGAAGAAGCAGGACTCCTCGACCAAGGACATGATCTTCACCGTCGCCGAGATCGTCCACCACCTGAGCCAGGTGATGGTGCTGCGGCCCGGCGACCTGATCAACACCGGCACCCCGGAAGGCGTCGCGCTCGGGCAGCCCGACCCGAAGCCGTACCTGCGCGACGGCGACGTCATCGAGCTCGAGATCGACGGGCTCGGGCGGCAGCGCCAGACGGCGAGGCAGGCCTGACCATGGCGAAGATCATCGGCATGGAGGTCCTCGACGTCCGGTTCCCGACGTCGAAGGAGCTCGACGGCTCGGACGCGATGAACCCCGACCCGGACTACTCCGCCGCCTACGTCGTGCTGCACGCCGACGGCGGCCCGGACGGCTACGGGCTCGCGTTCACCATCGGCCGCGGCAACGACGTCCAGGCCGCCGCGATCCGCGCGCTCGCCCCGCACGTCGTCGGCCGGGACGTCCCGGAGGACGCGGCCGCGCTCGGCGACCTGTCCCGCACGCTCGTCGGCGACTCGCAGTTCCGCTGGCTGGGGCCGGAAAAGGGCGTCGCGCACATGGCCGTCGGGGCGGTGGTCAACGCCGCCTGGGACCTCGCCGCCCGCCGCGCCGGCCTGCCGGTGTGGCGGTTCGCCGCCCGGATGACGCCCGAAGAACTCGTGTCGCTGGTCGACTTCCGGTACCTGTCCGACGCGCTCACCGAAGCCGAAGCCCTGGACATCCTGCGGCGCGCGGAACCGGGCCGGGCGGAGCGGACCGAGCAGCTCGAAGCCCACGGCTACCGCGCCTACAGCACGTCCCCCGGCTGGCTCGGGTACGCGGACGCGAAGCTCGTGCGGCTCGCCGAGCAGGCCGTCGCCGACGGTTTCGAGATGATCAAGCTGAAGGTCGGCGGCAACCTCGAGGACGACGTCCGCCGGATGAAGCTGGCGCGGGAGACCGTCGGCCAGGACGTCCGGATCGCCGTCGACGCCAACCAGCGCTGGGACGTCTCGGCCGCGGTCACCTGGATGACCGCGCTCGCGCCCTACGACCCGTACTGGATCGAGGAACCGACCTCCCCGGACGACGTCCTCGGCCACGCGGCCATCGCGAAGGCCCTCGCGCCGATCAAGATCGCCACCGGCGAGCACGTCCAGAACCGGGTGATCTTCAAGCAGCTGCTGCAGGCGGACGCGATTTCGGTGCTCCAGCTGGACGCCGCCCGCGTCGGCGGCTTCAACGAGAACCTGGCGATCCTGCTGCTGGCCGCCAAGTTCGGCGTCCCGGTGTGCCCGCACGCCGGCGGCGTCGGGCTCTGCGAGCTCGTCCGGCACCTCTCGATGTTCGACTTCGTGGCCGTGTCCGGCACCGACGCCGACCGCTCGATCGAGTGGGTCGACCACCTGCACGAGCACTTCACCGACCCGGCCGTCGTCGAGCGCGGCCGCTACCTCGCCCCGACCGCCCCCGGGTTCTCCGCGCGCATGCACGACGCCACGCTGCGCCGGTTCCGGTTCCCGGACGGTCCCGAGTGGACGGAGACCGCAAGTGAGTGAATTCGAGGGCCTGGTGGCCGCCGTCACCGGAGGCGCCTCGGGCATCGGCAAGGCGGCCGCGGACCTGCTGGCCGAACGCGGCGCGCGGGTGGCGATCCTCGACCTGAAACCGGGCGACGACGGCATCCGCTGCGACGTCTCTTCCGACGATGAAGTCCGCTCGGCCATCGACGCCGTCGTGGAACGCTTCGGGCGCCTCGACATCCTCGTCAACAACGCGGGCATCGGCGCGCAGGGCGACGTCACGGGCAACGACGACGACGAATGGCACCGCGTGTTCGACGTCAACGTCGTCGGCATGGTCCGGCTCGCCCGGGCCGCGCTGCCGCACCTCAAGAACTCGCCGTCCGCGGCGATCGTCAACACCTGCTCCATCGCGGCCTGGGCGGGCCTGCCCAACCGCGCGCTCTACTCGGCCAGCAAGGGCGCGGTGCTCTCGCTGACCCTGGCCATGGCGACCGACCACCTGCCCGATGGGATCCGCGTCAACTGCGTGTGCCCGGGCACGGCGGACACCCCGTGGGTGGGCCGGCTCCTGGACGCCGCCGACGACCCGGCGGCCGAACGCGCGGCCCTCGCGGCCCGCCAGCCGATGGGCCGGCTGGTGACCGCGGACGAGGTCGCGAACGCGATCGCCTACCTGGCGAGCCCCCGCTCCGCTTCGACCACCGGCACCGCCCTCGCGGTCGACGGCGGCATGTACGGCCTGCGTCCTCGCGGCCCCGTGAACCACGACTAGAACGACTTGATTCCCCGCCGTCATCAAGGAGGATGCTGTGCGCACGAAGGTGATCAAGGTGGCCGCCGTCGCCGCCTGCGGCCTGATCCTGGCCGCCTGTGGGTCCACCAAGGACAACGCGGCGGCACCCGCGGCCGGGGGCGGCGCCGGCGGCAAGGTCGGCGCGACGCTGCCGCTGCTGACCTCGCCGTTCTGGCAGGCCTACAACAACTACGTGCCCAAGATGGCCAAGGAAGAGGGCGTCGACGTCCTCCCGACGGTCAACGCCGACAGCGATCCCGCGAAGCTGATCACCGACATCGGCACCTTCCTCAACCAGGGCGTCAAAGGCCTGGTCGTGACGCCGCTGGACTCGGCGGCCATCGTCGCCGGGCTCAAGCAGGCCGAGAACAAGGGCGTCCCGGTGGTCGCGGTCGACGTCGCGCCCGAGAGCGGCAAGGTCGCCATGGTGGTGCGGGCCGACAACAAGGCCTACGGCACCAAGGCCTGCGAAGCGATCGGCGAGAAGGTCAAGTCCGGCAAGGTCGTGCAGATCATGGGCGACCTCGCCTCGGTCAACGGCCGCGACCGCTCGGAGGCTTTCCGCGACTGCATGAAGTCCAAGTACCCCGACATCCAGGTGCTGGAGATCCCGGCCGAGTGGAAGGCCGACAAGGCGTCCTCCGGCCTGGACAGCATGCTGACCGCGAACCCGGACATCAAGGGCGTCTACATGCAGGCCGGCGGCGTCTACCTGGCCCCGACCGAGCAGGCGCTCAAGCGCAAGAACCTGTTCTTCCCGGTCGGGGACCCGAAGCACGTCGTGCTCGTCTCCAACGACGGGATTCCGCAGGAGCTGGCCGCGATCCGCGCCGGCGAGCTGGACGCCACGGTCTCCCAGCCGGCCGACGCCTACGCGAAGTACGGCCTGTACTGGCTGAAGAAGGCCATGGCGGGCGAGACGTTCAAGGCCGGGCCGACCGACCACGGCAGCACGATCGTGGAGATCAGCCCCGGCATCCTCGAGGACCAGCTGCCCGCGCCCGTCATCACCAAGGACAACGTGGACGACAAGGCCCTCTGGGGGAACAACCTGTGACCGCGCTGCCCGCCGGCGAACCCGCCGCCGGAGTGGTCAGCGCCGTAGGTGTCGGCAAGCGCTACGGCCCCACCGTCGCGCTCCACGACGTCAGCCTCACCGTGCACCCCGGCGAGTCGCACGCGCTCGTCGGGCGCAACGGGGCCGGCAAGTCGACGCTCGTCTCCATCCTCACTGGCCTGTCCGCCACGGACACCGGGCACGTCGAGTTCGGCGGCGAGCCGGCCCCGCCACTGTCCAAACAGGACGACTGGAAGGCGCGCGTCGCCTGCGTGTACCAGCACGCGATGGTCGTCCCGCAGCTCACCGTCGCCGAGAACCTGTTCCTCAACCGGCAGGCGGGCGGCGGGTTCTCGATCGGCTGGAAGTCGTTGCGGCGCAAGGCGCGCGACCTCCTGGAATCGTGGGACGTGCACGTCGACGTCGACACCCCGGCCGGGGACCTCTCGGTCGAGGACCGGCAGTTCGTCGAGATCGCCCGCGCGCTGTCCTACGGCGCCCGGTTCATCGTCCTCGACGAGCCGACCGCGCAGCTCGACAGCCAGGCCATCGAGCGGCTCTTCGAGCGGATGCGCCAGATGCAGGCGGGCGGGGTGACGTTCCTGTTCATCTCGCACCACCTGCACGAGGTGTACGAGGTCTGCCAGGCGGTGACCGTGCTGCGCGACGCGAAGCACGTCCTCACCGCCCCGGTCGCCGAGGTGGGCCGCGCGGAACTGGTCGACGCGATGACCGGCGAGCCCGGCGGCCTGTCGGTGCGGGATGCCGCTTCGCGCGAGGCTCTCGACGCGGGCGCGTCCGAGATCCTCGCCGTCGACGGCCTCTCCGGCGACGGCTTCCGGGACGTCTCGTTCCGGCTCCGCCGCGGCGAAGTCGTCGGGCTCGCGGGCAGCAACGCCAGCGGCAAGCATCAGGTCGCCGAGACGGTCTACGGCCTCCGGGCGCCGTCGGCGGGCACCATCCGCGTCGACGGCTCGCCGCTGCGGCCCGGGGACATCCCGGCGGCGTTGCGGGCCGGGATCGGGTGCGTGCCACGCGACCGGCACCACGAAGGCCTGGTCCTGGAACACTCGATCGCCGACAACGCCACGATGTCCATTCTGGACAAGCTGGGCCGCGGCGGGATCGCGTCTCCCGCCACGCGGTACGCGAAAGCGTCGCAGGCGCTGAAGGACTACGACATCGTGGCCGCGGGCGCCGACCAGCCGGTGTCGGACCTCTCCGGCGGCAACCAGCAGAAGGTCGTGCTGGCGCGGGCGTTGCTGAGCGAGCCGCGGGTGGTCGTGCTGATCAACCCGACCGCGGGGGTGGACGTGAAGTCGAAGGAGGCGCTGCTCGCGGTCGTCGACCGGGTGCGCGCCGAGGGCAAGGCGGTGCTGATCGTCAGCGACGAGCTCGACGACCTGCGCCTCAGCGACCGGGTCCTGGTGCTGCGCGCCGGGGCCGTGGTCGCCGAACACCAGGCCGGGTGGTCCGACGGCGACCTCGTGGCCGACATCGAAGGAGTCGAGCTTTCGTGACCGACGTGATGACCTCCCCGCAGACGCAGCTGCCCGCGCCACCCCGGCGCCGGAAGGCCGTCTGGCTGCGCGAACTCGCGCTCCTGCCCGCCCTGGTCGTCGTGTTCCTCATCGGCGGCCTGGTCGACGACACGTTCGTCGGCTGGAGCAACATCGTCAGCATCCTGACCGCATCGGCCGCGCTGTCGCTGGTCGTGCTCGGCGAGTCGCTGGTACTGATCACCGGCAAGTTCGACCTGTCCCTGGAATCGACCATGGGCCTGGCGCCCGCGCTGGGTGCGATGGTGGTGATCCCGGCGGCGTCGGCCGGCTTCGGCGTCGAGCTGCCCGCCGCGATCGGGCTGCTGATCATCCCGCTGTGCGGGGCGCTGGTCGGGTTCGTCAACGGCTTCCTGATCGTGAAGCTGAAGCTGAACGCCTTCATCGTCACCCTGGCCATGCTGACCGTGCTGCGCGGGGTCCAGGTCGGGTCGACCAAGGGCAAGACGCTGTTCAACCTGCCGGACTCGTTCACGAACCTGGCGACGACGACGTTCGCCGGGCTGCCGATGTCGGTGTGGCTGGCGGCGCTGCTGTTCGCGGTCGCCGGCTGGGTGCTGCGCTACCACCGCGTCGGCCGCGCGCTGTACGCGATCGGCGGCAACCGCGAAGCCGCACGCGCGGCCGGGGTCCGCGTCGACCGGATCGCGTGGGCGGTGTTCGTCGTCGCCGGGATCCTCGCGGCGATCGGCGGGCTCGCGTACACGGGGTACGTCGGCGCGCTGGGCGCGAACCAGGGCTCCGGGATGATCCTGCAGGTGTTCGCGGCGGCGGTGATCGGCGGCGTCTCCCTCGACGGCGGCAAGGGCACCCTGGTCGGTGCCCTCACCGGCGTCCTGCTGCTGTCGTCGGTGTCGAGCCTGCTCAACTACGCGCACGTCACGGCCGAGTGGCAGGGGGCGATCTACGGCGCCATCATCCTGGTCGCGCTGATCATCGCCCGGTACGCGGGCGGAAAGCCCCAAACCTGACACCCGCCGCGTGAAGATCCGACGTGTACCGGAGGTAGGTGTGCTACGAGGCTTCCGCGGCCGGCTCGGCGTCGGCCGTCGGGTCGTCCGCGGTGCCCAGGGCGTTGCGCAGCCACTGCTCCACGCCCGCGACGTGCACGGTCGCCCACGAGCGGGCCAGTTCCGGCTCGCGCGCGGCGATGGCCTCGTAGATCGCCGTGTGCTGCTCGCGGGTCTTCGCGACCGCACCCTCCTGGGTGAGCCCGCGCCAGATCCGGGCGCGGGCGGTCGGCCCGGACAGGCTGTCGAGCAGCGAGCACAGCACCGGGTTGCCCGAGCCGTCGGCGATCTTGCGGTGGAACTGCAGGTCGTTGGCGACCAGCGCCTCGACCGTCGGCGAGTCCTCCAGCTCCCCGAGCAGCGTGCCCAGCTCCGCGATGTCGGCGTCGCTCATGTGCAGGGCGGCCAGCGCGGTCGCGGCGGGCTCGAGGATCCGGCGCACGGCCAGGAAGTCGAGCACGGTGTCGTCGCGGTGGAAGTCGACCACGAACGTCATGGCGTCGAGCAGCAGGTTCGGTTCGAGGCTGGTGACGTACGTGCCGTCACCCTGGCGGACGTCGAGAACCCGGATCAGGCACAACGCCTTGACGGCCTCCCGCAGGGAGCTGCGCGAGAGCCCGAGCCGCTGGGCCAGCTCGGCCTCCTTCGGCAGCCGGTCGCCCGGCGCCAGCTCGCCGGAGATGATCATGTCCTTGATCTTGTCGATCGCGACATCGGTGACGGGCATCGCGTCCGCCCTCCCTGCAACAGACCTCGGATGTTTCGGTGTTACTCCCCAGCGTGCCATGTCCCGGCGAAGGAGGGGCGATGACCCACCAGGGCACACCACAACGAGTGGCTCTGCACACCCGGCTCAAGCCCGGCAAAGAGGCCGAGTACGAGTCCGTCCACGCGGTCATCCCGCCGGAACTGGACACCGCGCTGCGCGAAGCCGGGGTCCGCTCCTGGCGGATCTGGCGTAACGGACTCGACCTGTTCCACGTCCTCGAAGTCGACGACTACGAAGCGATGCGCGCGGCGCTGCGGGACCACCCCGCGAACGTGCCGTGGCAGGCCAGGATGGCCGGGCTGCTGGCCGTCGAGGACGACTACTCCGGCGGCGACACCGGCCTCGGTCTGGTCTGGGAACTGCCGGTGAAGGAGTGACGGCGTTGGAACTCTCCCTGTCCCCGCTGGGGCTCGGCTGCGCGCAGCTGGGCAACCTCTACCACGCGATCAGCGACGAGACGGCGGCCGCGACCGTCCGGCGCGCGTGGGAGGAGGGCATCCGCTACTTCGACACCGCGCCGCACTACGGCCTCGGCCTGTCGGAGACCCGGCTCGGTGCGGCCCTGGGTGCGTTCCCGCGGGACGAGTACGTGCTCTCGACGAAGGTCGGCCGGGTGCTGGAGCCGAACCCCGGCGGCGCCGGCGCCCGCGACGACCAGGGCTTCGCCGTCCCGGCCGCGTACAAGCGCCGGTGGGACTTCAGCCGCGACGGCGTCCTGCGGTCCCTGGACGACAGCCTGACCCGGCTGGGCCTCGACCGCGTCGACATCGTGTACGTCCACGACCCCGACGACCACTTCGAGGAGGCGGTTTCCGGGGCGTTCCCGGCGTTGCGCGAACTGCGGGAGCAGGGCGTGATCGGCGGGTTCGGCGCCGGGATGAACCAGGCGCCGATGCTGGCCGAGTTCGTCCGCCGCACCGACCTCGACGTCCTGCTGGTGGCCGGCCGCTACACGCTGCTCGACCAGCCGGCGCTGGACGAGCTGTTCCCGCTCTGCGCCGCGCGGGGCGTCAAGGTGGTGGCCGGGGGCGCGTTCAACGGCGGGATCCTGGCGACCGCCGAACCGGGCCGGGTCTACGACTACGCCGAAGCACCGCCGGAGCTGGTCGAACGGGCCGGGCGGATCGCGGAGATCTGCGCGCGGCACGGCGTCGAGCTGCCGGAAGCCGCGCTGGCCCTGCCGATGGGGCATCCCGCGGTGGCGTCGGTGGTCGTCGGCGCGCATGATCCTTCGCAGGTGAGCGTCAACGCCCGGCGTGCGCGGGCCGTGGTGCCACCGGCCCTGTGGACCGAGCTGATCGACGCGGGACTGCTGCGCGCCGACGTCGTCATCGCCGAAGGAGTCTCATGATCGACGCGCACCACCACCTGTGGGACCCCGCGCGGCGCGACTACCCGTGGATGACGGGCGACGCCATGGACCCGATCCGGCGCCCGTACACGGTCGACGACCTGCGCGCGGTGACGAAGGCGGCGGGCGTGCACGCGACGGTCCTGGTCCAGACGGTGTCCTCGGCGGAGGAGACGGCGGAGTTCCTCGCGACGGCGGCCGCGGAGCCGGTGATCGCGGGCGTGGTCGGCTGGGTGGACCTCACCGCCGCGGACGTCGCCGACCGGCTGGCCGCCCTCGACGGACCCCTGGTCGGCGTCCGGCACCAGGTGGAGAACGAGCCGGACGACGACTGGCTGCTGCGGCCCGAGGTGCTGGCCGGGCTCAGCGCGGTGGCGGCGGCGGGATTGGCGTTCGACCTGCTGGTGCGCCCCTCGCAGCTACCCGCCGCGGCCGAGGTGGCGTTGCGCCTGCCGCAGCTGCGCCTGGTGCTGGACCACGCGGCGAAGCCCCCGATCGCGACGGGGGAGTGGGAGCCGTGGGCGTCCGGCGTGGCGGCGCTGGCGGGGCGCGAGAACGTCGTGTGCAAGCTGTCCGGTCTGGTCACCGAAGCGGACTGGACCGGCTGGGAGGTCGGGCACCTGCGCCGGTACGTCGACCACGTGCTGGACGTGTTCGGCCCGGAGCGCCTGCTGTTCGGCTCGGACTGGCCGGTCTGCGAACTGGCGGCGTCCTACGAAGTGGTCCTCGACGCGGCGATCGCCCTGACGGGCTCGCTGTCGGACGCCGAGCGCCTGGCCGTCTTCGAGCACAACGCCCGCACGGTCTACGGGCTGGACGCGGGCGAGGTCACCTCCTCCAGGGGGTAAAAAAGGCGACCCCGCCCGCCCGCCGGTGTGGTCTCAGAACTCTTCGTCGCGGATCATGCCGCGCAGCCGGGTCAGGGCGCGGTGCTGCGTCACGCGGACGTTGCCCGCGGAGATGCCGAGCGCTTCGGCGGTTTCGGTCGCCGAGAATCCGACGGCGATGCGCAGGGTCAGGATCTCCTGCTGCACCCGGGGCAGGGCGGCGAGCAGCCGGCCGAGGCGGGCACCGAGGTCGAGGTGCAGCGCGTGCGACTCGGGCTCGTTGCCGGCGACGTGCGGGCTCTCCGGGAGCTCGGGGACGGGCTCGGAGCGGTCGCGGGCGACGGCGCGGTAGGCGTCGGCGACCTTGTTGGCCGCGATCGCGTGGACCAGGTAGAGGAAGGAGCCCCCGCGGTCCTGGTAGTCGGGCAGCGCCTTGAGCACGGCCAGGCAGACTTCCTGGGCGACGTCGTCGGCCGACAGGTAGGAGAGGTCGCGGCCGCCCATGCGCGCGCGGCAGTAGCGGACCACCACCGGCTCGATCATCTGCAGCAGCGAGTGGATCGCCGCCGGGTTGCCCTCGCCCGCGTCCTTGACGAGGGGGTCGAGGTCCTCCTTGGTGAGCCGTCCGCCCGGGCGGGGCAGAGTCTCGGGAGTGCGATAATCGCGAAGGCTGGAAGCGGATTGTTCGGTGGTACTCGGCGGTGCCGTCATGGTCGTCTCCCCGGCCGACCCTCGACCGTCGCTGCCGGGGGTTCAACACTCCGTAACTGATCCATCGCAGATGCTCCGATGGATCGGGGCCGATCTGCGGTCCGTGCGACGCAGGGTAATCGTAAGCACCTCCAGGCGGGTCAGTCCAGATTTCAACGACCAATACCCCGTTAGCAGTATCGACCGTGATGTTCCCGCGACCCGCCCCCGCACATTGCGATTAATCGGTTTCAGGATGTGCCGAGTTCACTCGTCAGTGGAAGACGACCACGGAAGTGGCGGTCACGGTCACGGCGAGCGACGCGATGGCGGGCAGTAAGCGGCTCGGCGGCCCCGGTTCGGCGGCGCGCAAGGCCCGTTCGCGGTGCATCCCGATGGCCCCTAGCAGGGCGGATGTCGCCGCGGCGAGCGCCACCGGGATCAGCGTGCCACCCCAATGGCGCTGGGCGGCGGAGTGCAGGAGCAGTACCGTGCAGGCGGCGGACGCCAAGGCTGTTCGCCGCCAGGCGAGCCCGGTGCGCTCGGCTTGGGCGCCCGCGGGGGTGGTCACGGCCGGATCTCGGACGGCGTGTCGGTACTTTTGACGTCACGATAATCGCGAAGCGACGGTATTCGCGTCCAGGCGGGCCGCTCGCCCGGGGCGGCCCGGCCGGCTCGCCGGGAAAGCCGGGCGGACGGGCCGTTTTTCCCGGCCGTCACCGTCCGCTGCCATTCGTGTCACTCACGAGACCACCAGCAGCACGGCCGCGGCGACGATCAGCGTCAGCAGGCCGCCCGTCAGCACCAGGATCGTCCGGCTCGGCGGCAGCGGCTGCCCGGCCCGCATCGCGATCTGCACCCGCCGCCAGCGCGGGTAGGCGGTCGCGGCGAGGACGGCGGCCAGCGCGACGCACAGGCCGGCGAGCACCGTGCTGGCCGCGGCCGGTGACGGCACCAGCTGGTGTACGGCGACGCCGCCCGCGAGTAACCCGAGGGCGGTGCGGAGCCAGGCGAGGAAGGTGCGTTCGTTGGCCAGCGTGAAGCGGTAGTCCGGTTCGGTGCCGCCCGCGTGGGGCGTGATGCCGTCCGGTGCGCCGTCGGCCGGCTTGCTTTCGTCCGGGGCCACGTCCGCAGACGCTAGCCGGTGTGGGCGGGCGCGGCCGGGTCGGTGCGGTGCGCGAAGACCCACCAGCGCAGCACGGCGAACCGCACGAACCCGCCGACGAGGCTGGCGAGCAGCAGGGTGCCGGTCTCCTCCCACGACGTCGGCCGGTCGACGAAGGCGTCGAGCAGGGCCAGCACGGCCGAGCCGTACAGGGCGTAGAAGGCGAAGGTGAGCAGGTCCTGCAGGTGCCGCTTGCCGGCGTTGCTGCGTCGCCCGGCGAAGGTGACGCGGCGGTGGAACTCGGTGTTGCCGACGGTGGTGAGCGCGATCGCGACCAGGTTCGCCACCTGAGAGCCGAGCTCGTCGCGCAGCAGGAGGAACAGAACGGCCTGGACGCCGGTTGTCACCACGCCGGCCACGACGTACCACGCCGCGTGCGTGCCGAGCTCGTGGTGGCGGTCCGGGTCGGTGGCGAGCAGCCGGTGCTCCGGTGCGCACCTGGTGGTGGCCATGATCCCAACCTAGCCCACATTCACAAACTTGTGAATGTGTTAAACCCTGTGATCCCTGCGACACCGGCAGGTTTCGCCGCCCTGCCGGCCGGGGTAGGTCACCGGCGACGAGATGTTCCCGACGCGCCTGGAGGGCCAGTGAGCGACCGTGACTCGGCCGAACCGCAGAGCTTGAGTCCCAGCGAGGCGCTGGACGAGGACGAGCTGCGCGTGGATTCGCTCGAGGAGGGCATCGAGCCGCCCGAGCACTGGAGCGCCGTCGACCGGTACGGCACCACGCCCCGGGAGATCCGCGAAGGCGAGCCGATGGACCAGCGCCTGGCCGAAGAGGTCCCGGACGCCGAGCCGGAGCCGGTCCCGGAGCGCCCGCTCGCGGCCACGCCGGCCGCGGAGCTTGACGAGACGATCGAAGACGCGCCGGCGGACTTCGAGCCGGTGGTCCCGGAGGAGACGGTGCCCCGCCGCCATTCGAACCAGGGCCGCCGCGAGACGACGGACTACGCGGGCGAGTCGGTGGCGGACGCCATCCGGGCGGCCCGGCAGGGCTGATCCGCTCAGACTGCACGTCCGTTCGGACGCCCCTAGCGTGGGGAAAACATCGGACCGCGACGAAGGGAAGGCCGAAAATGCTGACCGTGACCGAAGCCGCCGCCGAGGCGATCACCGCGTTGACCAGCCAGGGCGAGGGGGAAGCCGGACTGCGCCTGGCGGTCCAGAACGCCGACGGAGAGAGCGCCCAGCTGGCCCTGTCGGTGGCGCCCGAGCCCGCCGAGGGCGACAGCGTCCTGGGAGAGGCCGAAGGGCCGAAGGTGTTCCTCGAGCCCCAGGCGGCCGCGCTGCTGGACGACAAGGTCCTGGACGTCCAGGAGGACGAAGCGGGCGGCGTGGCATTCGCCGTGCTGCCCCAGCACACGAGCTGACCGCGGCGGACGGGCCTTTCGCTCCTCGAGTGCGGAAGGTCCGTTCGCAGGCGGGCGCCGCGCAGCGCCGCGCGCCGCCCACAGCTGGCCGCCGACTCCGCTGGCCGCCGACTCCGCCCACCGCTGGCCGCCGACTTCGCCGGCCGCCGGCCGCCGGTGCCGCTGGCCACCGGTGCCGCTGCCGCCGGTCCTGCCGGTCGCGCGGGGCCTGCCCGGCGGGTGCGCTTTGCGCACCGCTTCCCCGGCTGCGGGTGCCGCCGGTCGCGCGGGGCTTGCCCGGCGGGTGCGCTTTACGCACCGCTTCGCCGGCTGCCGACTCCGTCGGCCGCCGGTGCGGCTGGCTGCGGGTGCCGCCGGTCGCCGGTCCCACGGGGCCCGCCCAGCGGGTGCGTCTCGCGCAACGCTTTCCGGCTGCCCTCGCGCCGGATCAACCCGAGCCCTCGTCTACCCCTCCCTCCAGGCGCGGACCAGCTCCGCCGCCCGCTCCCGCAGCAACTCCGCCGCGTGCTTCCGTGCGTGATCCAGCGAAGGCGCGTGGTCGATCAGCGCGCTGCTCCTCACCACCCCCAGCCGCGCCAATCCCGCCGCGTCGAGCTGGATCCGCCCGGCCAGCGCCAGCAGCGGCACCCCGCGGGGCCGCGCCCGGTCCGCGATGCCCGCCGGGGCCTTTCCGTTGAGGCTCTGCTCGTCCAGCGATCCCTCGCCCGTGATCACCAGGTCCGCCCCTTCCAAGGCCGCATCCACCCCGGTCAGGCCCGCGATGAGGTCGAACCCGGACTCCACGCTCGCCCCGAGCGCGATCGCGGCCGCGGCCACTCCGCCGCCGGCGCCCGACCCCGGTACCCGTGCGACGTCCGGCGCACCGCCGACCTGCAGCGCGTGCGCCCACCGCCCCAATCCCTCGTCGAGCAGCGCCACCTCCTCGGGGCCCGCCCCCTTCTGCGGTCCGAACACCGCCGCCGCGCCTTCCGGGCCCAGCAACGGGTTCGTCACGTCGGTCGCGACCGCCACGCGCACGCCGTCCAGCCGCTCGCGCACCGGTGTCAGCTCCGTCGACGCCACCCGCGTCAGCGTCCCGCCGCCCAGGCCGACCGGTGCGCCGAACGCGTCCAGCACGCCGGCGCCCAGCGCGCCGAGCATCCCCGCCCCGCCGTCGGTGCTGGCCGTGCCGCCGACCGTGAGCACCAGCCGCTTCGCGCCGTGCACCAGCGCGTCCGCCAGGAGCTCGCCGACGCCCCAGGTGTGTGCGGCCAGCGCTGTCGCCGGGGAGGGTTCGACGAATTCGATCCCGCACGCGCGCGCGGATTCGACGTACGCCGTGCCGTCCAGCACCGCGTACCGCGCCTGGACCTGCTCGTCCAGCGGCCCGCGCACCGTCATCCGCACGATCCGCGCGCCCGCGGCTTCCAGGACGTCCAGGGTGCCCTCGCCGCCGTCGGCGACCGGGCACGTGACGATTTCCGCGTCCGGCAAGGCATCGCGCACGCCGAGCGCGATCGCCTCCGCGGCCTCGACCGCGGTCAGGCTGCCCTTGAACTTGTCGGGCGCGATGACGACCCGGGTCACGGCTTCACCTCCGTCAGCGGGGGACGCCCGGCGAGGATCGCCGCGACGTTGCGCGCGGCCAGCACGGCCATCGCGGTGCGGGTCTCGACCGTCGCCGACCCCAGGTGCGGGCTGAGCACGACGTCGTCCCGGCCGAGCAGCCGCGGTTCGACCTCGGGCTCCTTTTCGAACACGTCGAGCGCGGCGCCGGCGATCTCCCCGGCCTCCAGCGCGTCGGCCAGGGCGGCCTCGTCGACGACCGGCCCGCGGGTCGTGTTCACCAGGTACGCCCCGGGTTTCATGGCCCGCAGCGCCCCGGCGTCGATCAGGTGCCGCGTCTCGGGTGTCAGCGGGCAGTGCAGCGAGACGACGTCCGAGCGCGCCAGCAGCTCCTCGAACGACACGTACTCGGCGTCCGTGTCCTTTTTGGACCGTCCGGAGTAGACGACCGACATCCCGAAGGCCGCGGCCCGGCGCGCCATCGCCCGCCCGATCTGCCCGAACCCGACGATACCCAGCGTCTTGCCCTGCAGCCCGGAGCCGAGCAGGAAGCCGAGGTGGAACGACCACGGCGTGCGCGAGCGCAGCAGCCGTTCGCCCTCGCCGAGCCGCCGCGTGGCGGCGAGCAGCAGCCCGAAGGCGAGGTCGGCGGTGGCGTCGGTGAGCACGCCGGGCGTGTTGGTGACGACGATCCCGCGCGACGCCAGCGCCGGGAGGTCCACGTTGTCGTACCCCACGGCGACGTTCGCGACCACCTTCAGCCCCGGCCCGGCGGCGTCGGCCAGCGCGCCGTCGAGCCGGTCGTGCAGCATGCCGACGACCGCCGACGCGCCGCGCACGAACTCGTGCAGTTCCGCAGGCGCCAGCGGACGATCGGCGGGGGAGACCTCCACGTCGCCTGCCTCGGCGAGGAGCTTCACCGCGTCGTCGGGAATCCATCGGGTCACCGCGATCTTGGCCACGACGACAGCGTAAGGCACCCCACCGACAATTCAGGCCACGCGCGTCAGCCGCACCACCGCGCTCGCATACCCGCTCCCCGGCAGCGAGACGTCCAGCCCGTGGCTCAGCAACACCGCGCCGTGGTGCACGACGCCGTCCTGGTCGCGGTACGACCCGGCCGGGTCCAGCCCCGCGAGCCGCGGCGGCGTGACCGGCCGCGCGAACTCCGTGGGCCGCCGCCAGAAGAACACGACCACGGAATCGTCCAGCACGTACTGCACCGCCGTCAGCGCCGAGACCGCCGGGTCGGCCAGCCGGTACTGCGTCCCGTGCTGCACCACCGGCCGGATCTCCTTGTACAGCGCCACGAGCGACGCCGCTTCGGCGAGTTCGCCCGGCGTCCAGCGCGGCAGGTCGCCGCCCAGGCCGAGCACGCCCGCCATCGCCACGTGGAACCGGAAGCTCAGCGGTGCTTCCCGGTGCGTGGCCGGGTTCGGGCTGTCGGTCACCCAGGCCGACATCGTGCCCGCGGGGTAGATCTGGCCGTAGCCGTGCTGGATGGTGATCCGGTCGGCCGCGTCGGTGTTGTCCGACGCCCAGATCTCGTCGGTGCGCGCGAGGATCCCCAGATCGGTGCGCCCGCCGCCGCCCGCGCAGCCCTGGATCCGCAGGTTCGGGTGGTCGGTGCGCAGCCGGTCCAGGATCGCGTACACCGCCCGGATGTGGCCGACCCAGAGGCGTGCGGCGTCCGGCCCCGCCTCCGGCCAGCCGGCCTCGGTGAAGGCGCGGTTCATGTCCCACTTGAGGTAGTCGATGCCGTGCGCGCCGACCAGGCCGTCGAGCCACTTGTGGGCCCAGTCCGCGACGTCCGGGCGCGCGAAGTTCAGCACGAGCTGGTTGCGCAACGTCGTCCGGGAGCGGTGCGCCATGTGCAGCACCCAGTCCGGGTGCGCGCGGTAGAGGTCGCTGTCCGGGTTGACCATCTCCGGCTCGACCCACAACCCGAACTGCATGCCGTGCGCGTGGACGGCGTCGACGAGGGGCTGCAGCCCGGCCGGGAAGCGCTGTTCGTTGGCGATCCAGTCGCCGAGCCCGGCGGTGTCGCCGCTGCGGGCGCCGAACCAGCCGTCGTCCATGACGAACAGTTCCGCGCCCAGCTTGGCGGCCGCCGCGGCGAGCTCGGTCTCGGTCCGCTCGTCGACGTCCCAGCCGGTGGCCTCCCAGGAGTTGTAGACGATCGGCCGCAGCTCGCTCGCGTGCGGCTGGACGAACTCGCGGACGTACGCGTGCCACCGACGGCTCGTCCCGCCGAAGCCGTCGGCCGCGTAGAGCCCGGCGAACACCGGCGTCTCCCACGTTTCGCCCGGGTGCAGCCGCCAGGCGACGTGCTCGTGGCCGAACCCGCCGGTCCAGGTGACGCGGCCGGTGTGCGTGCGCTCGACGGTGATCCGCCAGCTCCCGCTCCACGCGAGCGCGGAAGACCACACTTCGCCGGCGGTCTCCGTCGCGTCGCCCGCGTCGAGCATCACCCACGGGTTGACCTGGTGGCTGGAGGCGCCGCGGCGGCTGGTGAGGGTGGTTTCGCCGACCGGCAGCGGTTCGCGCAGCACGCCGTACTCGGCGCTCCACGCCCCGGACGTCCGGCTCAGCCGCGCGCCCTCGCGCCGGGGGAGCGTCCATGACGCGGAATCGGTGCGCAGCAACGCGATCGGCTCTTCGGAACCGGTGTGCCGCAGCGACGTCCAGCGCTCGACGACGTCCCCGCGGACGCGGTAGTGCAGGGACAGCTCCAGGGGGTAGTGCCGGTCGGCGAGCCGGACGACGAGCGCGTCGTCTTCGAGCGCGAAGCCGTCGTAGCGCCACTCGAGCGCCGAGGTCCCGTCGGCGTACCGCACGGCCAACGCCGAGACGCCGAAGAACGCGCCGCCCTCGGCCGGGAGTTCCTGCCGCTCGTCGCCGGGCTCGTCGAAGCTGCTGTCGGCCGGGTTGCGGCGCGCGGCGACCTGCGTGGCTTGGGCCAGGGTCAGCGGCGGGCCCCAGTGGACGTGCCGCGGGCGGTCGTCGGCGTCCAGCCGGAAGGCGTATGAGCTCTCGGGGGTGCGCAGCAGCCACAGCCGGTGCGCGGGGTCGTGTTCGACGAGCGACATGCCCGACAGCGTAGAGCTGACCAGCGCGAAAATAAATTCTTGACGAAGTTAATTAAATCTCTCTACCCTTCCGGCCATGCCTCGCAGTGCACCGGCAAGGGCGCCGATCACCAGTCCCGCGGCCGCGACCGTGTTCACCACGGTCCTGACCGAAGGGCCGGTGTCCCGCGTCGACGTCGCCCGCCGCACCGGGCTCTCCTCCGCCGCGGTCACCAAGGCCGCCCGGCCCTTCATCGAGGCCGGCTACCTCGAAGAACTCGCCTCCGAAGGCCGCACCGCCCCCGGGGCCGGCCGCCCGGCGAACCCCCTGGCCATCCGGCCGGACCGCGAGTACTTCGTCGGCGTCAAGATCACCGGCGACGACCTGATCGGCGTGGTCACCGACCTGCGTGCCGACGTCCGGGCCAGCGCCCACCACGCCCTGACCGGCCACGACGTCGGGCACGTCGTCCGCGCGCTGGCCGATCTCGTCGGCGAGCTGCTGACCGGCACTCTCCGCGAGCGGGCCTACTGCCTCGGGATCGCGGTGTCCGGCGACGTCGACCGCGCGTCCGGCGTCGTCCGGTACTCCCCGTTCCTCGGCTGGCGGGACGTGCCGCTGGCCGAACTCCTCGAGGAGGCCACCGGGCTGACCGTGACCCTCGAAAACGACGTCAAGGCCCTAGCCGTCGCCGAGCAGTGGTTCGGCGAAGGGGTCGGGGCATCGTCGTTCGCGCTGGTCACGGTGGGCACCGGCATCGGCAGCGCGCTGGTCGTCCACGGCGACCTCGTCCGCGGCGCCCATGGCGTCGCCGGGGAGATCGGGCACGTCCCGGTCGCCGACGGCGGACCGTCGTGCCACTGCGGCGGACAGGGCTGCGTCGAGGCGATCGCGTCCACCGAAGCGATCCTGACCCGCGCCCGGCAGGTCACCGGCGAGCCCGGGCTGTCGATGGACGACGCCGTGACGCGGGCCCGCGGCGGCGACGAGCCGCTCCGGGAGGTCTTCGCCGGGGCGGGGCACGCGATCGGCCTCGGGCTGGCCGCGCTGGTCAACCTGTTCGGCCCGGAACGAGTGGTCGTCTCGGGTGAGGGCGTCGCCACCTACGACCTGTTCGAAGACCAGATCCGCCGGACCTTCGCGGTCCAGGCGTTCGGCAGCGCGGCCCGGTGCGGCCTGGTCATCCGGCCGCTGCCGTTCGAGGAGTGGGCCCGCGGTGCCGCCGCGGTCGCCGTCCAGAGCCTTTTCGCGTCGGAAAGCGTCTAAGGAGACACCGTGAGCCCCATGAATCGTCGTAGCTTCCTGGTCGGTTCGGTCCTCTTCGCCGGGGGAGCGGCCCTCGCGGGTTGCACCTCGGACCCGTTGAACAAGAACGCCTCCTCTTCGGGCGCGAAGGTCACGTTGCAGCAGTGGTACCACGCGTACGGCGAATCCGGGACGCAGCAGGCGGTCCAGCGGTACGCGCAGGAGTTCACCAAGGCCAACCCGGACATCGCGATCAACGTCAGCTGGATCGCCGGCGACTACGAGACCAAGCTCAACTCGGCGATGCTCACCGCGCAGGCCCCGGACCTGTTCGAACTCGGCGACTTCCGCTACCAGAACGTCAAAAACGGCCTGCTCGCGCCGCTTGACGACGTGGTCGGCCCGGTCAAAGCCGACTTCAGCCCGGCCGCGCTGGACACGGTGACCGTCGACGGCAAGGTCTACGGCGTCAAGATGATCGACGACGTCATGATGCTGTACTACCGCAAGAGCGCCCTGCAGGCCGCGGGCGTCCAGCCGCCGCAGACGTTCGCCGAACTCCTGGAAGCGACGCGGAAGCTCGACAACGGCAAGCAGAAGGGCCTGTACGTCGGCACCGACGGCGTCGGCGAAGCGGCGACGCTCCTGCTCTGGTCGTCCGGTGGGGACTTCTTCGACGCGAGCGGCAAGAAGGTCGCGTTCGCCTCACCCGAAGCGATCACCGCGATCGGCGGCCTCAAGCAGCTGCACGACACCGGCGGCCTGCTCCAGGGCTACCCGACCGACTGGTCCGACCCGGGCGCGTTCGCCAACGGTGCCACGGCCATGCAGTGGGGCGGCCTGTGGTCGCTGCCGGACATCAAGAAAGCCTTGGGCGACGACTTCGGCGTCGTCGCGTGGCCGAAGTTCGGCGACGCGGGCAAGCAGGTCGCCCGCGTCGGCGGCTGGTACCAGCTGGCCAACGCGAAGTCGGCGAACCTCGACGCCGTCAAGAAGTACATCGACTGGCTGTGGATCAAGAACGCCGACCTGCAGAAGGACTGGTGCGTCAAGTACGGCTTCCACATCCCGGCCCGCAAGGAGGTCGCGGCGCGGACGACCGAGTTCGCCAGCGGGCCCGCGAAGGACGCGGTGACGATCTCGCAGCAGTTCGGCAAGTCCTACTCGGGGCTGTGGAACAAGGCGTCGGCGACTCTGTTCCTGCAGGCCGCGACGAAGATCGCGAACGGGCAGGCCGACCCGGCCGCCGAACTCGGCGACGCGGCGAAGAAGGCGCAGGCCGAAGTCGACAAGCAGCTGGCATGACGGCCCTGATGGAGGCACCGGCCGTCTCGGCGCCGGCGAAGCCGCGCCGCCGGCGTCGCGACTGGCGGGCGATCGGCGCGTTCGTGGTGCTCACCGGGCCGGTCGTGCTCGGGCTGGGGCTGTTCAAGTACGTCGCCATCGCGTGGAGCTTCCTGCTCAGCTTCAACGACGCCCGCGGCACCATCACGCTCGGGAACTGGATCGGCTTCGGCAACTACGCGTTCCTGCTGGGCGACGACGCCTTCCTGACATCGTTGACGACGATCGCGCTCTTCACGGTCTTCATCGTGCCGATCACCTTCGTCGCCTCGCTCGGGCTCGCGGTGCTGATCAACAGCATCAAGCGCGGCAAGGCGTTCTTCCGGACCGTGTTCCTGATCCCGGCCGCGGTGTCGTACGTCGTGGCCGCGCTGGTGTGGAAGATGGCGCTGTTCAACGGGCTGCCGTCCGGGGTCGCGAACGTCGTCGGCGGGCTGTTCGGCGCCGACCCGGTGCCGTGGCTGTCGACGACGAGCCCGCCGGTGTACTGGGTCGCGGTCGTCACGCTGCGGCTGTGGCTGCAGGTCGGGCTGTACATGATCCTGTTCCTGGCCGGGCTGCAGGCGATCCCGCCGTCGCTGTACGAAGCCGGCGAGCTGGACGGCACGACGAAGTGGCAGGCCTTCCGGTATATCACGCTGCCGCAGCTGCGGAACACGTCCGTGGCCGTGCTGCTGCTGATCCTCATCGCCGCGTTCCAGGCGTTCGACGAGTTCTACAACCTGTTCGGCACCGGGCTGTCCGGCACCGCGACCGCGCCGGTGAAACCGCCGCTGGTCTACCTGTACGACTCCGCGCTCGGCGACCAGAACTACGGCGTCGGCTCGGCGGGGGCGTTCCTGCTGACGGTGATCATCGTCGTGATCACCCTGCTGCAGGGCCGGTTCGTCGGCTTCGGGAAGAAGGACTGATGGCCGTTCTGCCGGTGTCCCGGAAGGCGCCGAAGTACGTCCTGGCCTCTGTGCTGTCGCTGATCTTCCTGCTGCCGTTCTACATCATGCTGCGCAACGCGCTGATGACGCGGCAGCAGGTCAGCTCGCCGGACTGGGCGTGGCTGCCGGACCCGCTGTCGTGGGTCAACTTCGGCGACCTGTTCGCCGACACCTCGGTGCCCATGGCGCACGCGCTGGGGAACTCGTTCCTGGTCGCGATCGTGACGGCCCCGGCCGGCACGCTCTTCGGCTCGATGGCGGGGTACGCGCTGGCCCGGATCAACGTGCCCGGGCGGCGCTTCGTGTTCACCTACGTGCTGGTCACGCTGATGATCCCGCAGTCGGTGACGTTCGTGCCGACGTTCGTCGTCGTCGGCTCGATGGGCGGGGTCAACACCGAGTGGGGCATCATCGCGCCGAACCTGTTCAGCGCGTTCACGGTGATCCTGTTCCGCAACTTCTACCTGCGGTTCCCGGCGGAGATCGAGGAGGCCGGGCGGCTCGACGGGCTCGGCTACCTCGGCGTCTACCGGCGCCTGGTCCTGCCGAACTCCGGGAGCATGATCGCCTCGCTCGGGGCGCTGATGTTCATCGAAAGCTGGAACGCGTTCCTGTGGCCGCTGGTCATCGGGCAGGACCCGTCGTCGTGGACCGCGCAGATCGCGCTTTCGACGTTCCTGACCGCGCAGTCGGTCAACCTGCCGGCGCTGTTCGCCGGTGCTCTGGTCACCATCGCGCCGCTGGTCGCGATGTTCCTGGTCGCCCAGCGGTTCATCGTCCGCGGGATCGCGGCCAGCGGGCTCAAGGAATAGGTCCCCACCTCACCGAGGAGTGTCCCTGTGCAGCGCCTCCTATCCGTTTTCGTGGCCGTGCTCGCGTTTTTCTCGCTGGTTGTTCCGCCGGCCGATGCGCGGACGCCGTTCGTCAAGCCGTTCATGGGCTGGAGCAGCTGGAGCCTGGAGTCGTCGACCCGCGCGGGTTACGGCACTTCGTGGCTGAACGAGTCGCACATCCGTGGCGCGGCTCAGGCTCTCGCCACCAAGCTCAAGTCCGCCGGTTACACCTACGTCAACATCGACTCGGGCTGGAACGCTTCGCAGTCCTGGGTCTTCCACACCGACGTCAACGGCATCCCCGACCCCGATCCGACCCGGTTCCCGTCCGGGATCCCGGCGCTGGCTTCCTCCGTGCACTCGCTCGGGCTGAAGCTGGGCCTGTACGCCGTGACCGGGCTCGAGAAGGAGGTCTACGACAAGAACGCGCCCATTCTCGGGACGTCGTGCCACGCGCAGGACATCGCTTTCAAGCCGCTGACGCCGTCGAACGGCTGGGGCGGGAACTGGAAGGTCGACTTCTCGAACCCGTGCGCGCAGAAGTACTACGACTCGATCGTGGCCCGGTTCGCGTCCTGGGGCGTCGACTTCGTCAAGGTCGACGGGACGACCGCGGACAACGTCGCCGACATCCGGGCCTGGTCGACGGCGATCGACCACTCCCGGCGGCCGATGTGGCTGACGGCGAGCGCGTGGCCGGTGCCGCGGTCCATCGGTGCCTCCCTGGCGCCTTACGCGAACGGCGTGCGCGTCGACACGGACATCGAGTGCTACTGCGAGACGGTGTCCACCTGGGACAGCTCGGTGAAGGCGCGGTGGGCCGACCTGCCTTCGTGGCTCGGCGTGTTCGGGCCGAACTACCGGCCGGACCTGGACTCGATGCCGATCAGCAACAACACGGGGTCCGGCATCCAGGACGGGCTCTCCGACGTCGAGCGGCAGAGCGTGATGACGTTCTGGTCCATGGCTTCGTCGCCGCTGTATGTGGGAGGGGACATCTATTTCCTCGATGCCTCCGCGGTGTCGATCCTGACGAACCCCGAGGTCATCGCGGTCGACCACGCCGGTTCGTACCCCACGCAGGTCAGTGGCGGGCACCTCCAGGTGTGGAAGAAGCGTGCGCCGGACGGCCGGTGGTACGCGGCCGTCTACAACCTGGGTTCTTCGCCCGCGGACATCACGGTGGACTTCGCCGGGGCGCGGCCGGTGCGGGACCTCGTCGCGCGTCAGGACCTCGGGCGGTTCCGGGGCTCGTGGACGGCGTCCGCCGTGCCGCCCCACGGCTCGCGGTTGATCAGGATCGGCTGACCGTTCTTCCCGAAGGGGACTTTTCCCGCCTGTCCGGGCGGGGAAAGTCCCCTTCGACGTGCGTGCGTCATCCATTGGGTGGAAGACGTCTGGTCGGGCCCGGTTCCGCCGTGCTATGTTCGCTGGCAGAACGAGTGTGCGTGATGCGAACAGTGCGGAGGGTGTGATGGCGGAGCTGCTGTCGCTGGAGGAGGCCGTGGCCCGGCTGGTGCACGACGGCGACACCGTCGCGCTCGAAGGGTTCACGCACCTCATCCCGGTCGCGGCCGGGCAGGAGATCATCCGGCAGCGCCGGCGTGACCTCACGCTGGTGCGGATGACCCCGGACATCGTCTACGACCAGCTGATCGGCGCCGGCTGCGCGCGCAAGCTGATCTTTTCCTGGGGCGGCAACCCGGGAGTCGGCTCGCTGCACCGCTTCCGCGACGCCGTCCAGCACGACTGGCCGGTGCCGCTGGAGATCGAGGAACACAGCCACGCGGGCATGGCGAACCGGTACGTCGCCGGCGCGTCCGGCCTGCCGTTCGCGGTGCTGCGCGGCTACACGGGCACGGACCTGCCGGCCCAGACGGCCACGATCAAGCCGATCACCTGCCCGTTCACCGGCGAGAAGCTGACGGCGGTGCCGGCGCTGAACCCGGACGTCTCGATCGTCCACGCCCAGCGCGCGGACCGCGCCGGCAACGTCCAGATGTGGGGCATCACGGGGGTCCAGAAGGAAGCGGTGCTGGCGGCGAAACGGTCGCTGGTGACGGTCGAGGAAGTCGTCGACGAGCTGGACGACCGCCCGGGCGCGGTGGTGCTCCCGGCGTGGGTGGTCACGGCGGTGGCCGAGGTGCCCGGCGGCGCGAAGCCGTCGTACGCGGCGGGGTACTACGAGCGGGACAACGCGGCGTACCAGGCGTGGGACAAGGTCGGGCGCGATCGCGAGGAGTTCACGAAGTGGCTGAACGAGCTGACCGGGGTGAAGGCATGAGCGCGGATTACACCGCCGACGAGATGATGAGCGTCGCCGCGGCCCGGGCCCTCGGCGACGGCATGTCCTGCTTCGTCGGCATCGGCCTCCCGAGCAAGGCGGCGAACCTCGCCCGCCGCGCGCACGCGCCGAACCTGACGCTGATCTACGAGTCGGGCTGCCTCGGCGCCAAGCCGTCCCGCCTGCCCCTGTCCATCGGCGACGGCGAGCTGGCCGACACGGCGGACGCGGTGATCAGCGTGCCCGAGGTGTTCAACTACTGGCTCCAGCCCGGCCGCATCGACGTCGGCTTCCTCGGCGCGGCCCAGCTGGACAAGTTCGGCAACATCAACACGACGGTGATCGGCTCGGACTACCACGACCCGAAGGTCAGGTTGCCGGGAGCGGGCGGCGCCCCGGAGATCGCCGCCTCGTGCGGCGAGGTCTTCATCGTCCTCCGCCAGAACCCGCGCGCCTTCGTGGAGAAGGTCGACTTCGTGACGTCGTTCGGTCACGGGACCGGCCAGGGCGACCGCGAGCGCCTGGGCCTGCCCGGCCGCGGTCCCACCCTGGTGGTCACCGACCTGGGGCTGCTGCGCCCGGACCCGGAGACGGCGGAGCTGACGTTGACGCACCTCCACCCGGGTGTGGACCTCGACAGCGCCATCGCGGCCACGGGGTGGAAACTGAAGGTGTCCGACGACCTCGAGACCACCCCGGCCCCCACGGAGCAGGAGCTGACCCTCCTGCGAGACCTGGAGAAGGCAAGCGCATGACCGACGTCTACATCCTCGACGCGATCCGCACCCCGTTCGGCCGCTACGGCGGCGCGCTGGCCGGCGTCCGCCCCGACGACCTCGCGGCCGGCGTGCTCAAGGCGCTCCAGCAGCGCAACGACCTCGATCCGTCCACAGTGGACGAAGTAACCCTCGGCGACGCGAACGGCGCGGGCGAGGACAACCGCAACGTCGCCCGCATGGCCGCCCTCCTCGCCGGCTGGCCCACCACCGTCCCCGGCAGCACGGTCAACCGCCTCTGCGGGTCCGGCCTCGACGCGGCCATCCAGGCCAGCCGTGCGATCCAGACCGGCGACGCCTCCCTCGTCGTCGCGGGCGGCGTCGAGTCCATGACCCGCTCGCCGCTCGTCATGCCCAAGCCGGACAAAGCCTTCCCCGCGGGCAACCAGACCCTCTACAACACCGCGCTCGGCTGGCGCATGGTCAACCCGGCGATGCCGTCGCAGTGGACGATCTCCCTCGGCGAGTCCACCGAGCAGCTCGCCGAGCGATACGGCATCGGCCGCGACGAGCAGGACGCCTTCGCCGCCCGCAGCCACGTCAACGCCGCCAAGGCGTGGGACGAGGGCTTCTACGACGACTTGGTCGTCCCGGTCGAGGGCGTCGACCTGGGCCGCGACGAAGGCATCCGCCCGGACTCCAGCCCCGAGAAGCTCGCCAAGCTGAAGCCCGTGTTCCGCAAGGAGAACGGCACCGTCACCGCGGGCAACGCCTCCCCGCTGAACGACGGCGCCTCGGCCCTCCTGCTCGGCGACGAAGCGGCCGCGAAAAACCTGAACAAGGCCCCGCTGGCCCGGATCGCCGGCCGGGGCGCGGCGGGCGTCGACCCGGACGTCTTCGGCATCGGCCCGGTGCGCGCGGCCGAGATCGCCCTCGAACGCGCCGGCATCGGCTGGGACGACCTGGCCGCGGTCGAGCTCAACGAGGCCTTCGCCGCGCAGTCGCTGGCCTGCCTGCGCGACTGGAAGGACCTGGACCCGGAGATCGTGAACACCCACGGCGGCGCGATCGCCATCGGGCACCCGCTCGGCGCGTCCGGCGGCCGGATCCTCGGCACCCTGGCGCACGACCTGCACCGCCGCGGCGGGGGCTGGGGACTGGCCGCCATCTGCATCGGCGTCGGCCAGGGGCTGGCTGTCGTCCTCGAAGGCCGATAAGGGAGAGAAACGTGGCCACTCCGACCGAATTCAGGCTGCCGCGCTACGGGGAGGACCCCGAAGGCACCCACCCGCCCCTCGACTCCAGCGGCTACCGCTCCACGGCGCTGCGGCACCCCAAGCAGGAGCTCGTCCTGCTGCCGCAGATGCTGACCGAGGTCACCGGCCCGCTGCTCGGCCCCGGCCGCCTCGGCGAGCTCGACAACGACCTCACCCGGCAGCACGCCGGTGAGCCGCAGGGCCAGCGCATCATCGTCACCGGGCGGCTCCTCGACGGCGACGGCCGCCCGGTGCGCGAGTCCCTGGTCGAGATCTGGCAGGCGAACGCGGGCGGCCGCTACCGGCACACCGGGGACCGCTGGCCGTCCCCGCTCGACCCGAACTTCGACGGCGTCGGCCGCACCCTGACCGACAGCGACGGCCGCTACACCTTCACCACCATCAAGCCCGGCGCGTACCCGTGGAAGAACCACGACAACGCCTGGCGCCCGGCGCACATCCACTTCTCGGTGTTCGGCTCGGCGTTCACCCAGCGGCTGGTCACCCAGATGTACTTCCCGGACGACCCGCTGTTCTCCCAGGACCCGATCTTCAACTCGATCCCGGACGAAAAGGCCCGGCAGCGGATGGTCTCGCGCTACGACCACGACATCACGCAGGCCGAGTGGGCACTCGGGTTCCAGTTCGACATCGTGCTGCGCGGGCGCGACGCGTCGGTGTTCGAAGAGGAAGAGGACGAGGACGAATGACCAGGCTGCTGCCCACCCCTTCGCAGACCGTCGGCCCGTACCTGTCGATCGGGCTGCCCTGGCCCGACGGCCCGCACGTCGTGCCCGAGGGCACGCCCGGCGCGTTCTGGATCCGCGGCACCGTGCGCGACGGCAACGGCGACCCGGTCCCGGACGCCATGATCGAGACCTGGCAGGCCGATCCCGAGGGCGGCTTCCGCCACCCGGACGACCCGCGCGGCGCGGCGAACGGCGAGTTCCGCGGCTTCGGCCGCTGCCCGACGGAGACCGACGGCACGTACGGGATCCACACCGTGCTCCCCGGCGTGGTGCCGGGCGAGGGCGGCGCCACGCAGGCCCGGCACATCGACGTCTCGGTGTTCGCACGCGGCCTGCTCAACCGGGTCGTCACGCGGATCTACTTCGAGGACCAGGACAACACGGGCGACCCGGTGCTGGCGACGGTCCCCGAGGAGCGGCGCGGCACGCTGATCGCGGCGAAGACCGGCGACGGCTACCGCTTCGACGTGCGGCTGCAGGGAGACGGCGAGACCGTCTTCTTCCGGGTGTGACGCCGTGAGCGCCGTGCAGCTGCACCGGGTCGTGGAAGGGCCCGAAGACGGGCCGGTGGTCGTGTTCGGCGGGTCGCTCGGCAGCGACCTGCGGATGTGGGAACCCCAGGTCGCGCCGCTGGTGGAACGCGGGTTCCGGGTGGTCCGCTACGACGCGCGCGGGCACGGCGCGTCGCCGGTCCCGCCGGGGCCCTACGAGCTCGGAGACCTGGGTGCCGACGTCCTGGCGCTGCTCGACGACCTCGGCGTCGAGCGGGTGCACCACGTGGGCCTGTCGCTCGGCGGCATGACCGGGATGTGGCTTGGCATCCACGCGCCGGACCGGATCGCGAGCCTGGTGCTGTGCTGCACGTCGGCGAAGCTCGGCCCGCCGTCGATGTGGGCGGACCGGGCCCGCACGGTCCGCGCCGAGGGCACCGCGGCGGTGGCCGAGGCCGGCGTGCAGCGCTGGCTGACCCCGGGGTACCGCGAGCGGCACCCGGACCGGGCCGGGTTCCTCCGCGCGATGATCGCGGCGGTCCCGGCCGAGGGCTACGCGGCGTGCTGCGGGGCGATCGAGCGGATGGACCTCCTCGACCTGCTGCCGAAGATCACCGCCCCTACGGTGGTCATCGCGGGCGCGGACGACCCGGCCACGTCGCCGGCCGAGCACGCGCGGCCGATCGCCGAGGGCATTCCCGGCGCACGGCTGGAGGTCGTGGCGGACGCCGCGCACCTGGGCAGCTACGAGCGGCCGGGGGAGTTCACCCGGCTGATCCTGGACCACTTGGAGCGAGCGTGACGGACCGCCACGAGCAGGGCATGAAGGTGCGGCGCGAGGTGCTCGGCGACGAGCACGTCGACCGCGCGGTCGCGGGCACCACGGACTTCAGCCGCCCGTTCCAGGACTACATCACCGAGGGCGCGTGGGGCTCGGTGTGGGCCCGCGACGGCCTGGACCGCCGCACCCGCAGCTGCGTGACCCTGGCGGCGCTGACGGCGCTGCACGCGCACAACGAGCTGGCGATGCACGTCCGGGCGGCGGTCCGCAACGGCCTGACGGCGGCGGAGATCGGCGAGGTCCTGCTGCACACGGCGGTCTACGCGGGCGCACCGGCGGCGAACGCGGCCTTCGCCATCGCCCAGCGCACCCTCGCCGAGCTCGGCGAGCCGAGCGCCGTGCCGAAGGACGCCGGATAAGGTGCCGGGCATGGACGTGACGAGGCCGCAGACCGACGTCCGCCTGGACAACGAACCGGCGCACCGTGGAGCCCACCACGTGCAGTCGCTGGAGCGCGGCCTGGCGGTCATCAAGGCCTTCCACGCGGGCGCGTCCGAGCTGACGTTGAGCGACGTGGCCCGCGCGACGGGCCTCACCCGCGCGGCGGCGAGAAGGTTCCTCCTGACCTTGGCCGACCTGGGCTACGTCCGCACCGACGGCAAGTACTTCTCGCTGACGGCCCGGGTGCTGGAGCTGGGCTACGCGTACCTGTCGAGCATGACGCTGCCGGAGGTGGCCCAGCCGCACCTGGAGCACCTGTCGGCCCGCGTCCACGAGTCGAGCTCGGTCTCGGTCCTGGAGGGCACCGACATCGTCTACGTGGCCCGGGTGGCGGTCTCCCGGATCATGACGGTGAGCATCAACGTGGGAACCCGCTTCCCGGCGCACGCGACATCGATGGGCCACGTCCTGCTGGCGGGCCTCGCCGAGGCCGACCTGGAGGCGTACTTCCTGGTGGCGAGCTTGGACCGCCTGACGGACCACACGGTGACGGCGCCGGCCCGCCTGCGCACGGAGCTGGCCAGGGTGGCCACCCAGGGCTGGGCCATGGTGGACCAGGAACTGGAGGAAGGCCTCCGCTCGGTGGCCGCCCCGATCCGGGACCGGAGGGGCCAAGTGGTGGCGGCGGTCAACCTGTCCACCCACGCAAGCCGCACAACGGCGGAGTCGGTCGAGCGCGACCTGGTCCCCCCGCTGCTGGAGACGGCCCGCGCCATCGAGGCGGACCTGGCGGTCGGAGCCCCGGCCCACGCCCGTGGCTGACCCGCGGGCAGGCTCGCCCTCATGACCACTCCTCACCAGGTCGCGGGCCTCCTCCTGGCCGCCGGCGCCGGCCGTCGCTTCGGGGGCCCCAAAGCCCTCGCCGAACTCGACGGGGAACCTCTCGTCCTCCGCGCCCTCCGCACCCTCACCGCCGCGGGGTGTCACCCCGTGCGGGTCGTCGTCGGGGCCGCCGCCGACCAGGTTCGCGCCCTCCTGCCCGACCCCGCCCAGGCCGTGACGGCCGAGGACTGGGCCACCGGCATGGGCGCCTCCCTCCGCGCCGGCCTGACCTCCCTCGAGACCACCGACGAGCCCGCCGCCGCCCTCGTCCACCTCGTGGACCTCCCGTGGGTCGGCACCGACGTCATCGCCCGCCTCATCGCCGACGTCACCGCCGAAACCGTCGCCCGCGCGGCCTACGACGGCGTCCCCGGTCACCCCGTTGTGCTCGGCCGCCGCTGGTGGGGCGAGGTCGCGGAAACCGCCCGAGGCGATCGTGGCGCCCGTGACTGGCTCGCCACCCGCGCCGACCTCGCCCTGGTCGAGTGCGGTGACCTCGGCAGCGGCCGGGACGTCGACCGCCCCGGCGATCTCGCCGGTCCCGCCGGAAGACCTACGATCGACTCGTGACGGACTCGCCCGAAGACCTCGCCGCCGCGCTCGACGCGACCGGTTACCTCGCCGATGACGGGCTGGCGACCGCCGGCTTCCTCGCCCTGCGGATGGGCCGCCCGCTCTTCTGCGAGGGCGAGCCCGGCACCGGCAAGACGTCACTCGCCCTGGCCCTGGCCACCGCGCTGGACCGGCCGCTCGTCCGCCTCCAGTGCCACGAAGGCATCGACGCCGCCCAGGCCCTCTACGAGTGGGACTTCCCCCGCCAGCTGCTGCACCTGCGCGCGCTCGAGGCGGCCGGCGGCGGGCAGCTCGACGTCGAGGCCGCCGAGCGCTCGCTCTACACCGAGCGGTTCCTGCTGGCCCGGCCGCTGCTGCAGGCCCTGATCAGCGCCCCGTGCGTCCTGCTCATCGACGAGATCGACCGCGCCGACGACGAGTTCGAGGCCTTCCTCCTGCAGCTGCTCGACGAGCACGCCGTGACCATCCCCGATTACGGCGAAGTCCGCGCCGAGCACCCGCCGCTGGTGATCCTCACCTCGAACCGGACCCGCGAGGTGCACGACGCGCTGAAACGCCGTTGCCTCTACCACTGGCTCGAACACCCGGACCTGGTTCGGGAGGTCGAGATCCTGCGCCGTAGGATCCCGCGGGTAAGTGCAGCTCTGGCTCGGCAAATCGCTGAAGCGGTGCATCGGCTCCGCGAAATGGATTTGCTGAAACCACCGGGAGTGGCGGAGTCCCTCGATTGGGGGCGGGCTCTTTTGACTCTTCACCGTGACGAGCTGGACGCGGCGACAGCGGCACGCACGCTCGGAGCCGTCCTGAAATACAGCGAAGACCTCGACCGGGTCAGGGCGAAGCTCGACGCCTTGTTCGCCTGACCACCCGGGTCGGGGGCCGGGTCGAAGCGAGGGAGAACCAGCGGATGAGCGTGGCGGAGACGACGGAGACGAGACCGCCGTCCGAAGCAGCACCGGATCGGCCGGGTGCGGCCGGGACGGCGACCGCGCGCCGGGGCTGGCGGGGCAAGCTCGCCGCGGTGGCCGCCGTGCTCGGCGGGACAGCGCTGATCGCCGTGCACGCCTCCTTCTACGGGCACTGGCTGATCGACGACTCGGCCATCACGTTCGCCTACTCGCGCAACCTCGCCGACGGCTTCGGGCCCGTGCTACAGCCCGGCGCCGCGCCGGTCGAGGGGTACTCCAACCCGACCTGGATGGTCCTGATCGCCCTCGGCAAGCTCGTCGGTCTCTTCGACCACGGGACGCTCTTCGGCGTCAACGACCAGATCCTCTTCCCGAAGGCGCTCGCGCTGCTCTGCTGCGCCGCCATCCTGGTGCTCTTCTACTTCGGCGCGAAGGTGCTCAGCCGCCGCCCGGCGCTGATCACGTTCGCCGCCGGGGCCGCGCTCGCCGCGATCCCGTCCTTCGTCATCTGGTGCTTCTCGGGGCTGGAGAACTCCTTCTACGCCCTCACCGTCGCCGCGCTCGCGGTGCTGATCGTGCGTGCGGTCCACAGCGGCCGGCTGTTCGACACCCAGGTCGCCGTCGGCACCGGGCTGATCTCGATGCTCGCCGCGCTGACCCGGCCCGACGGCATCATCTACGCCGGGGCCTACCCGATCGCCGTCCTGCTGTTCCTCAAGCGGGAGCTGCTCGGCCGCAGCGTGCGCGCGGTCGTGCTCTCCGTCGCCGGCTTCGCCGTCCCGTACGGCGCGTACCTGGTCTTCCGCTGGTTCGAGTTCGGCCGGCTGGTCCCGAACACCGCCGTCGCGAAGGGGCAGGAGCCGCCGACGCTCGAGGACCTCGCCCGCCCCGGTGACATCGTCTCCTACTTGGGCTGGCTGGTCGTCGCGGTCGCCGTCGCGTGCCTGGTGGTGCTGATGGTCCGGCCGTCGCGCCTGCGCACCGGGCTGATCGCCCTGATGGCGCCGTTCGGGCTCAGCGTGGTCGCCTACATCGTGCTCGAGTACGACTGGATGGGGCAGCTGCGGTTCGCCACCCCGGTCTGGACGCTGGGCGCGTTCGGTGCCGCGATCGTGGTCGTCGAGGCGCTGGCCGCGGTCCGGCTGCGCGGCCGGATCGCGCTCGCCTGCCTGCTGGTGGTGGCGCTGGTCAGCTCGGTGAGCGGGCTCTACGACCAGGGCACGTCCTACCGCGCCAACGTCAAGACCGCGTTCTGCATCGTCGCCGAGCGCGATGCCCGGACGATCAACGGCCTCGCGGACCTCCTCAAGCTCCCCGACTCGGCCCAGGTCGGCCTGATCGACCTCGGCGGGACGTCGCTGGGCAGCCGCCTCCGGGTGCTCGACCTGGCCGGCCTCGGCGACAAGCAGGTGGCCGACTACCTGCACGAGTCCGACGTGACGGGGGTCCGCAACTACGTCTTCAACCAGGAGAAGCCCGAGCTGATCACGTTCATCGGTTCGTGGATCACCACGCTGGGCTTCGACAAGGACCCGCGGTTCGAGAGCGAATACGCGACGATCTTCCTCAACCGGCCGATCGGCGTGGCGACCATCGATTCGCGCAACTGGGTCAGCTACCACGTCCGGCGCGACCTGGTCGACGACGCGAAGCTCGCCGAACTCCAGGCGTACGCCCAGAAGACGCTGCCGCCGGTCCTGGAGCTCAACAAGACGGCGGGGCTGCGCGGTTGTGACAACGTCCAGCCCGGCTTCAAGGCCGCTGCCTGAGCGAACCCGCAACGCCCGCCTCGACGGTCCACAAAGGACCGCCGAGGCGGGCGTTTTTAATTGCGTTGCCCCTCCCTCGCGGCTGAGGCATTCTTTCTTCACCACCAGCACGCCACCCCGAGAGGAGGAGATCGTGACCCGACGGCAAGACCGGAATCCCTGCGGCGCGATCTCCCGCGTCGTTCGCTGAAAATTCCCTTTCTTTCCGAAAAGCTCTTCGCGCCCACCCGCCGCTACCTTGGGTCGGCCGCGGCGAAGAGCGCGGTCTGCGCGCCTGCCCGGGGAGGGGTGTGCGCGCAGACCGCCCCGTCCCGGTAGCTCAGCAGGACAGAGCGCGGCGCTACGAACGCCGAGGTCCGAGGTTCGACTCCTCGCCGGGACGCCAGAAAAGCGCACAATGGACGTATGACCACTGCCGCCGATCCCGTCGCCGGGTACGTCGGGTTCGCCGCCGCGCTGCGCGAAGCCGGTGTCGCCTGCGACGCGCACCGCGTGCAGGCGTACCTCACCGCCGTGGCCGAGATCGACGTCGCCGAACCCACCCGGCTGTACTGGGCCGGGCGGCTCACGCTCTGCTCCAGCCCCGACGACCTCCCGTACTACGAAGAGGCCTTCAGCCAGTGGTTCTCAATCGAGACCACGACGCCGAAGCGGGCGACGTCCGCCGCGCCCAAGAAGGCCAGGATCGCCCCGCTGGGCGAGGCCGACGGCGGGGACGCCGAGGGCGGCGAAGGACAAGACCAGCTGAAAGTCGCCGCCAGCGCCCACGAAGTCCTGCGCCACCGCGACCTCGCCGAACTCACCACCGCCGAGCGCGAACACCTCCGCGAGCTGCTGGCCACCCTGAAACCCGCGCTCCCGCGGCGCCCGGCCGCCCGGCGGACGCCGTCGCGACGCGGCCGGCTCGACCCGCCGCGGACGCTGCGCGCCATGCTCGCCAGTGGCGGCGAGCCCCTCCGGCTCGTCCACGCCCGGCGCGGCAGCCGGCCGCGGCGGGTGGTGCTGCTCATCGACGTCTCCGGCTCGATGAGCCCGTACGCCGACGCCCTGCTGCGGTTCGCCCACGTGCTGACCCGGGCCGCGCCGCCGTCCGTCGAGGTGTTCACCCTCGGCACGCGGCTGACCCGGGTGTCGCGCCAGCTGCGGCAGCGCGACCCGGAGCGCGCGATGCTCGCGGCGGGCTCGGCCGTGCCGGACTTCGCCGGCGGCACCCGGCTGGGGGAGACGCTCCAGGCGTTCCTCGACCGCTGGGGCCGGCGCGGAGTCGCGCGCCGCGCCGTGGTCACCGTGTTCTCCGACGGCTGGGAGCGCGGCGACACCGGCCTGCTCGGCGAGCAGCTCGCCCACCTGCGCCGGCTCGCGCACGCCGTATTCTGGGTGAATCCGCACGCCGGCCGCGCGGGGTACGCTCCGGTCCAGTCGGGCATCGTGGCCGCGCTGCCCCACATCGACCGGCTCCTGGCCGGGCACACCCTGGCCACCTTGGAACGACTGCTCGGGGAGATTTCCGATGCGTGACGTACTCGATGACGTGTTCCGCCGCTGGTCCGACGGGGAGACCGTCGGCCTCGGCACCGTGGTCGCCACCTTCTCCTCGGCGCCGCGTGCGCCCGGCGCCGCGATGGTCGTCGCCCCCGACGGGACCGTCGCCGGCAGCGTGTCCGGCGGCTGCGTCGAGGGCGCGGTCTACGAGCTCGCGCAGGAGGTCGTCGCCGAACGCAAGCCGGTGCTGCAGCGCTACGGCGTCAGCGACGACGACGCCTTCGCGGTCGGCCTGACCTGCGGCGGGATCATCGACATCTACGTCGAGCACGTCGACCGCGCGTCGATGCCCGAACTCGGCGAGGTCGTCGCGTCGGTGCGCGGCGGCGAGCCGGTCGCGGTCGTCACGGTGATCGAGCACGAGCAGGAGGGCCTGGTCGGCGAGCACATGATCGTCTGGCCGGACCGCACCGCGGGTTCGCTGGGGTCGTCGCGGATGGACGACGCCGTCGCCGACGACGCGCGCGGCCTGCTGGCCAGCGGCCGCACCGGCACCCTGCACTACGGCCCGGACGGGCAGCGCCGCGGCGAGGGCATGGCGGTGTTCGTCAACTCCTTCGAGCCGCCGCCCCGGCTGCTGGTCTTCGGTGCGATCGACTTCGCCGCCGCGATGGCGCGCATGGGCGCCTACCTCGGCTACCAGGTCACGGTGTGCGACGCGCGGCCGGTGTTCGCCACCACCAGCCGCTTCCCGGACGCGCACGACGTCGTCGTCGACTGGCCGCACCGCTACCTGCGGGCCGAGGCGGACGCGGGCCGCGTCGACCGGCGCACGGCGATCGCCGTGCTGACCCACGACCCCAAGTTCGACGTGCCGCTGCTCGAAGTCGCTCTGCGCCTGGACGTCGGGTACGTCGGCGCGATGGGTTCCCGCAAGACGCACGACGACCGGTTCGCGCGGCTGCGCGAGGCCGGGATCACCGAGGCGGAGCTGGAACGGCTGTCGTCGCCGATCGGCCTCGATCTCGGTGCGCGCACGCCGGAAGAGACGGCCGTGTCGATCGCCGCGGAGATCATCGCGCTGCGGTGGGGCGGTGGCGGCAAGCGGCTCGCGGAGCTGTCGGGCCGCATTCACGGCTGACTCAGCCAGGTGGCCGATAAAGTTCACCCGTCCGGCGTTCCGCGGATGCGGCGTTGTGCCGCACCTGTGCGCGTATCTGCGGAACAGGTAGTTGAACGTGTGACATCAGGGCTTGTCGACGCGAACGTCGCGTAGCACGCTCGGGGTCTGTGAGCCCGATCACGGTCGGGCAGGCCGTTCCCGAACCGGCTTTTGGAGGCCTGATGCGCATCACCGTCACCGTCGACGGGACGAAGTACACCGACGAAGTCGAACCCCGCACCCTCCTCGTGCACCACCTAAGGGAAAAACTCGGGAAGGTCGGCACCGTCGTCGGCTGCGACACCAGCAACTGCGGCGCCTGCACCGTCCACCTCGACGGGCACAGCGTGAAGTCCTGCTCCGTACTGGCCGTGCAGGCCGACGGCTGTGAGGTCACCACCGTCGAAGGCCTCGCCCGCGACGGCAAGCTGCACCCGGTGCAGCAGGCGTTCCACGACAACCACGCCCTGCAGTGCGGTTTCTGCACGCCGGGGATGATCATGCAGTCGATCGACCTGCTGGCCGACAACCCCGACCCGGACGAACAGGCCGTCCGCGAGGGTCTCGAAGGCAACCTCTGCCGCTGCACCGGCTACCAGAACATCGTCCGCGCGGTCCGCGACGCCGCGAAGCACATGAGCCCGGGCGCCGGGCCCGAAGCCGAGCGGATCGCCGAGAACAAGCACGTCGGCGTGGGTGGTGACTGATGACCGCCACGATCGAACCGGAGGTCGGCAAGTCCCGCCGCCGCAAGGAGGACGAGCGGCTGATCACCGGCCGCACCCGCTGGACCGACAACATCACGCTGCCCGGCCTGCTGCACCTGGCCGTCCTGCGCAGCCCGTTCGCGCACGCCAAGATCGTCTCGATCGACACGTCGGCGGCGAAGGACGCGCCCGGCGTCATCGCCGTCTACACCGCGCAGGACCTCGACCCCGAAGGCGCGGTCGGCATGCCCTGCGCGTGGCCGATCACGCCGGACATGAAGGCGCCGCGCCGCCCGGTGCTCGCCGCCGGCACGGTCAACTTCGCCGGTGAAGGCGTCGCGGTCGTCGTCGCGCGCTCGTCCGCCGAAGCGCACGACGCGCTCGAGGAGATCGACGTCGAGTACGACGAGCTGCCGGTCGTCCTCGACATGGAAGCCGCCATCGCCGACGGCGCGCCGCTGGTCCACGAGGACCTGGGCACGAACACGAGCGCGGTCTGGAAGTTCGACTCGGCCGAGGCCGGGACCGGCGGCAACGTCGAGGACGCGATCAGCTCCTCGGAGGTCGTGCTCAAGCGCCGCTTCCGCCAGCAGCGCCTGGTCCCGGCGTTCATGGAGCCGCGTGCCTGCGTCGTCGACCCGACCGGCACCCAGATCACCATGTGGTCGGCCACGCAGATCCCGCACATCCTGCGGGTGATGTCGGCGCTGACGCTCGGCATCCCCGAGCACAAGCTGCGCGTGATCGCCCCGGACGTCGGCGGCGGCTTCGGCGGCAAGATCGGCGTCCTGCCCGAAGAGATGATGTCGCTGCTGGTCGCGCAGAAGCTCGGCAAGCCGGTCAAGTGGAACGAATCGCGGTCGGAGACGATGCTCGCCGCGCACCACGGCCGCGACCAGATCCAGGACATCACCATCTCGGCGACCCGCGACGGCCAGGTCACCGGCCTCAAGGTCGAGCTGCTGGCCAACCTCGGCGCGTACAACGGCCTGGTCGGGCCGGGGGTGCCGATCCTCGGCGCGTTCATGTTCAACGCGATCTACAAGATCCCGGCGTACCACTTCGCGTGCACCAACGTGTACACGACGACGACGCTGACCGACGCCTACCGCGGCGCCGGCCGCCCGGAGGCGACGTTCGCGATCGAGCGGATCATGGACGAGCTCGCCGTCGAGCTCGGCATGGACCCCCTGGAGCTGCGCGAAAAGAACTGGATCAAGCACGAGGAGTTCCCGTTCACGACCGTGTGCGGGCTGACCTACGACTCCGGCAACTACGAGGCTGCCACCGAGAAGGCGAAGCAGCTCTTCGACTACGACGGCCTGCGCGCCGAGCAGGAGCGGCGCCGCGCGTCGAAGGACAAGGTGCAGCTCGGCATCGGCATCTCGACGTTCACCGAGATGTGCGGGCTCGCGCCGTCGCGGGTGCTCGGCTCGCTCGACTACGGCGCCGGCGGCTGGGAGTACGCGTCGATCCGGATGCTGCCCACCGGCAAGGTCGAGGTCACGACCGGCGCGTCCGCGCACGGCCAGGGCCACGAGACGGCGTGGAGCCAGATCGTCGCCGACCAGCTGGGCGTCGCGTTCGAGGACGTCGAGATCCTGCACGGCGACACGCAGTCGTCGCACAAGGGCATGGACACCTACGGTTCGCGCTCGCTGGTCGTCGGCGGCATCGCGATCGTCAAGGCCGCGGAGAAGGTGATCGCCAAGGCCAAGCCGATCGCGGCGCACCTGCTCGAATGCGCCGAGGACGACCTCGAGTTCGCCGGCGGCAAGTTCACCGTCAAGGGCACCGACACGTCGACGTCGATGGGCGATGTCGCGCTCGCGGTGTTCGCGGCGCACAACCTGCCCGACGGGGTCGAGCCGTCGCTCGACTCGGACGCGACGTTCGACCCGGAGAACTTCTCGTTCCCGCACGGCACGCACCTGTGCGCCGCCGAGGTGGACACCGAGACGGGCCGGATCACGCTGCGCTCGTACGTCTGCGTCGACGACGTCGGCGTCGCGGTGAACCCGCTGATCGTCGAGGGCCAGGTGCACGGCGGGCTCGCGCAGGGCATCGCGCAGGCGCTGTTCGAGGGCACCGAGCACGACGAAAGCGGCACGTTGACGACCGGCACGTTCGCCGACTACCTGCTGCCGTCGGCGGCCGACCTGCCGTCGTTCACCACCGACCGCACGGAAACGCCGTCGACGACGAACCCGCTCGGCGCCAAGGGCGTCGGCGAGGCGGGCACGATCGCCTCCACCCCGGCGGTGGTCAACGCGGTGATCGACGCCGTGCGGCCCTTCGGCGTCGACGACATCGAGATGCCGCTGACCCCGATGCGGGTGTGGCACGCCATCCAGCACGGCACCACCGACGCGGGCGGCCCCGGCCGCGGCGAAGCGGGCGGCGGATTGGGTTCCATCGACGCCACCGGAGGTGCGCAGTGATCCCGGCTCCCTTCGACTACGTCCGTCCGTCCACAGTGGACGAAGCGGTCCAGGCGCTGGCGACGGCGGGCGAGGACGCCAAGGTGCTCGCGGGCGGGCAGAGCCTGCTGCCGGTGCTGCGGATGCGCCTCGCGGCGCCGACGACGCTGATCGACCTCGGGCGCGTCGCGGAACTGCGCGGCGTCCGCGAAGAGGGCGACTCGCTGGTGATCGGCGCGATGACCACGCACTACGACGTCCAGCGGGACGCGTTGGTGGCGGCGCACGCGGCGTTGCTGAAGTCGGCGACCGACACGGTGGCCGACCCGCAGATCCGCCACCGCGGGACGCTGGGTGGCGCGATCGCCCACGCCGACCCGGCCGGCGACCTGCTGGCGCCGGTGCTCGCGCTGGACGCCTCGCTGGTGGTGGCCGGCCCGTCGGGGCGGCGCACGGTGCCGGCCGCGGACTTCTTCCGCGACCTGTTCACCACCGCGCTGGCGCCGGACGAGCTGCTGGTCGAGATCCGCATCCCCAAGCACACGGGGTGGCGGGCGCACTACGAGAAGTTCAACCGCGTCGCCCAGGCGTGGTCGATGGTGGCGGTCGCGGTCACGGTGCGTACGGAGGCGGGCGTCATCGAGGAAGCCCGGGTCGCGCTGACGAACATGGGCTCGACCCCGATCCGCGCCTCGGGCGTCGAGTCGGCACTGGTCGGCGTCCAGGCATCGGCGGAATCGATCGCGGCGGCGGCCTCCCACGCGGCGGAGGGCACGAATCCGCCGGTGGACAGCAACGCCGACGTCGAATACCGCCGTCACCTGGCGGAGGTATTGACGGGACGCGCCATCGCGGCGGCCGCGGGGGCCTGACGCTGCACCCTGGCCGCCGCTCCGGCGGCGGCTAGGGTGGGCAGCGGACCCGTCCGCTTTCAGGAAGGAGGTCGGCCCGTGCGGCTCGACCACGAATTCACCGTCCCGGCTCCGATCGGCGAGGTCTGGCAGGCGGTCGTCGACCCCGAGCGCGTCGCCCCGTGCATGCCGGGCGCCACGCTGACCAAGGTCGAAGGGGACAGGTTCAGCGGAACGGTGAAGGTCAAGCTCGGGCCGATTTCCTTGTTGTACAAGGGAAACGGCGAGTTCCTGGAGAAGGACGAAGCAGCCCGCAAGGTGACGATCAAGGCCTCGGGCAAGGACTCCCGCGGCTCCGGAACAGCGGCGGCGACGGTAACGCTGACGTTGACGGAGAAGGACGGCGGAACCCACGGATCGGTGGCAACCGACCTGGCGATCACGGGCAAGCCGGCCCAGTTCGGGCGCGGGTTGATCAGCGAGGTGGGCGGGAAGATCCTGGACACGTTCGCGGGGTGCCTGTCGGGAAAACTGGCCCCGGCGGAGGGGGAAGGGGCGCCTGCCTCGGCGAAGGCTGCGTCGGCTGGTGACGCCCCGGCGAAGGCCGCTGCGCCCGGCGATGCCCAGGCGGCTCCCGCGGCGGCGGCCGCCTCGGCGAAGACTGCTGCGGCCGGCGATGCCCCGAGCCAGGCGGCCACGGCCGGGGCGGCCCCGGCGCAGGCCGCACCGGCCGGCGATGCCCCGGCCACCCCCGCGGCGGCGGCCGCCGCCCAGCCGGTGGCCGAGCCGGCCGCGAAGCCGGTCCCGGAGCAGGGTGCGCCGGCGGCCGAACCGACGGCCACCTCCGAGCCGGTGGCCAAGCCCCAGCCGGCGGTCAAGCCGGCGCCGACCACCCCGGAGATCAACACCGAGCCGAAGCCCAAGCCGGCGGACCGGCCGGCGCTGCACAGCGTCCCGGCACCCCCGGAGACCGAAGCGATCGACCTGCTCGACTACGCGGGACAGTCGGTGCTGAAGCGGGTGGTTCCCGTGCTGGTCGCCGTCGCCGCGGTGGTCGGCTTGGTGGCGATCGTCCGCGCTCTGCGCAAGTAGGTCGGCGCGCTCCGGGCATGACCGGTTCGGTGGCGATCGTTCGTGCCCTGCGCAAGGAGGCCGATTCGGATCGGTGGGCTTGGGGCCCGGCCCGGTGGTGATCGTCCGGGTGTTGCGTACGTGAGCCTGGCCTGTCCGGGGTGTCCGCGCGGGTGATCCGCTCGTGAGGCGCTGAGCTGGGTCGATCTACCCTGCGCGGGTCTTCGAACAGGGGCGTTGGCCGCAATTCGCCCGGACTGGCGACGCGCGTCGCCGGAACGGCTACGCTGGGCTACCTGGTCGGCCGAACTTCGCGCAAGGGGTACGTCACGATGGCGGTTCGTCACGTCTGTGGCCTCGGCTCTTGAGAGCGCAGGCCGCCGTGCGCCGGGAAGCGCTTTCCACCTGGCCGGGCTGGCCTGCGCGATGGGCGATGTGGAATGGCGCCAAGACCCGCTGGATCGCCTATGCCCTCGGCTGCGAACTGCTCGCCGTCGTCGCGACCGGGACGGCGCTGGCTACCGGGTTCGGCGGGCCCGTGCGTCCGGGGTGGTTCGCCGTCCTCGTCGCGCTGGGGGTGGCGCAGGCCGAGATGTCGCGCCGAATCGAGCGGTTGCGGCGGTGGATGAGCGGGCAGACGCACATCAACGTCACGTCCGTGTGGTACCTCGCCGGTGTCGTCCTGCTGCCACCGGCGTGGGTGGCGCTGCTGGCCGTCGTGCTCTACACGCACCTGTGGGTGCGAGTGTGGCGCCAGGTCCGTACGCGGCCCGCGCACCGCTTCGTGGCGAGCACGGCTTGGGCGATGCTCTCGTGTTTCGCTGCTTCCTCCGTTCTCGCGGTGCTGGGGTTGCACGGGACGCCGTTGCAGACGCCGCGCGGGTTGTTCGCGTTGTGCTTGGCGGCCGCGGTGTTCGAGCTGGTGAACGTCGGCCTCGTGGCGGCCGGCATTTACCTGTATACGAGCCAGCGGTCGGCGGCCGATCTGATCGGCACGTGGGAGGACAACGCGTTCGAGCTGGCGACGCTCTGTCTCGGCGGGCTCGCTGCCCTTGCGCTGGTCGAGCAGCCGGTGCTGGTGGTGTTCGTGGTGGCGCCGTTGCTGCTGTTGCACCGCTACCTGTTGTTGAAGCAGCAGTTGCAGGTCGCGGCGGTCACGGACGAGAAGACGGGGTTGCTCAACACCGCCGGCTGGCACGAATCGGCGACGCGCGAGCACACCCGCGCCCAGCGCCGCGGCGCCGGGGGCTTCGCGGTGCTGATGATCGATCTGGACCACTTCAAGCGGATCAACGACACGTACGGCCATCTGACCGGCGACGACGTGCTGGCGGCGGTCGCGGTGGCGATTTCCGGGTCGGTGCGCCAGGGCGACACGGTGGGCCGGTTCGGCGGTGAGGAGTTCGTGGTGCTGCTGCCGGGCATCGGCCGTGCGGACGTGCTGGCGATCGCCGAGCGGGTGCGGGTGGCGGTGGGTGAGCTGAACGTGGTGATTTCGACGGGTGCCGGGACGGTCCGGGTGAGTGGCCTTTCGGTGTCGATCGGGGTCGCGCGGCATCCGGACGCCGGGCCGACGCTCGATGATGTGCTGCGCACCGCTGATGCCGCGCTGTATCGGGCCAAGGAGGCCGGGCGGAACCGGGTCGCGGTGTGAGGGCGGTCGGGTTGCGCGGGTGGGTGGCCCGCGGTGGCGAGCTGGATGATCGGCTGGTCTGGGTGGTGGGGCTGCTGGTGCGCTGGCGTGCCGTGGGACGCGGCGGTTGGGCGCCGGATGTGCGGGCGGGTCGGCTCTGGTCTCGCGGGCGGGGCTCGCTCGGCCTCAAGGGGGAGCGGGGCCAGGGGTGCTGGTCGCGATGGGGGTGGGCTGGCTCGGATCTTGGGTTGGGTGTCTTGGGGGCGGGGATGCTGGTTGTGTCCGAGGGCGGGGCGGGCTCGGATCTTGGGTTGGGTGTCTTGGGGGCGGGGATGCTGGCTGTGTCCGAGGGCGAGGCGGGCTTGGGTTGCGGGTTGGGTGTCTTGGGGGCGGGGATGCTGGCTGTGTCCGAGGGCGAGGCGGGCTTGGGTTGCGGGTTGGGCGTCTTGGGGGCGGGGATGCTGGCTGTGTCCGAGGGCGAGGCGGGCTTGGGTTGCGGGTTGGGCGTCTTGGGGGCGGCGACGCTGGTTGCGCCCGAGGGCGAGGCGGGCTTGGGTTGCGGGTTGGGCGTCTTAGGGATGGCGACGCTGGTTGCGCCCGAGGGGGAGGCGAGTTTGGGGCCCGGGTTGGGTGCCTTGGGATGGCGATGTTGGTTGTGTCCGAGGGCGGGGCGGGCTTGGGTTGCGGGTTGGGCGTCTTGGGGATGGCGACGCTGGTTGCGCCCAAGGGGAGGCGGGCTTGGGTGGCGGGTTGGGTGCCTTGGGGATGGCGACGCTGGTTGCGCCCGAGGGGAGGCGAGCTTGGGGCCCGGGTTGGGTGCCTTGGGATGGCGATGCTGGTTGTGTCCGAGGTCAGGGCGAGCTTGGGTTGCGGGTTGGGCGTCTTGGGGGCGGGGATGCTGGTTGTGTCCGAGGTCAGGGCGGGCTTGGGTGGCGGGTTGGGCGCCTTGGGGGTGGCGACGCTGGTTGCGCCCGAGGGGAAGGCGAGCTTGGGTCGCGGGTTGGGCGCCTTGAGGGCGGCACGCCGGTTACGTCGAGGTCAGGGCGAGCATGGGCCTCGGGTTGGAGCGCGGGATGGTGGTCGCGACCGGGGCGGGGCGGCTTGAGCTGCGATGCCGGGGCGGAAGGGGACGCCCGGCCTGGCCGCGGCCCGGGCGGTGTGATGTAGGGCGCGAAATATGCCGGTGCCGTGGGTGTTGACTCCGTTATGAGCGGCGCGGATCACGAAACGGATGTTGTGGTCATCGGGGCCGGGCAAGCCGGGTTGTCTGCCGCCTATCACCTGCGGCGGGCCGGGTTCGGGAACCGGAGCGGGTTCGTTGTTCTCGACCACGGGAAGCGGGCCGGGGGTGCCTGGCAGTACCGGTGGCCGTCGCTGGTTCTCGGGAAAGTCCATGGCATTCACGACCTTCCCGGGATGGCCTTCGGCTCTCCCGACGTGACGCGTCCGGCCTCCGAGGTCGTCTCCGAATACTTCGGACGGTTCGAAAGCGTTTACGACCTTCCCGTTCTGCGGCCCGTCGACGTGCAGTCCGTGACGCGGGCGGGGGAGCGGCTGGTCGTCTCGAGCCCGGCCGAGTCGTGGGCCGCGCGGGCCGTCATCAGTGCCACCGGGACCTGGGACCGGCCCTTCTGGCCGCGCTATCCCGGCCAGGAGACCTTCGCCGGGCGGCAGCTGCACACCGCCGACTACGCCGGGCCGGAAGACTTCCGTGGGCAGCGGGTTGTCGTCGTCGGGGGTGGGGCCTCCGCCGTTCAGCTGCTCATGGAGTTCGCGCCGCTCGCCCGCGCGACCGCCTGGGTGACGCGCCGGCCGCCCGTCTGGCGGGACGAGCCCTTCAGCGAGAACTGGGGACGCACTGCCGTCGCCAAGGTCGACGAGCGGGTGCGGGCCGGGCTGCCGCCCGAAAGCGTTGTCAGCGTCACCGATCTGGCCGTGACGCCGGAGGTGCGGGCCGCGCGGGCGGCCGGCATCCTCGACCGGCGTCCGATGTTCGAGCGGATCACGCCCGGCGGCGTCATCTGGCCGGACGGCGAGCGGTTCGACGCCGACGTGATCCTGTGGGCCACCGGGTTCCGCGCGGCGATCGACCACCTGGCCCCGCTGCACGTGCGCGAACCCGGCGGTGGCATCCGGATGGACGGCACGCGGGTGGTGCTCGAACCGCGCCTGCACCTGGTCGGGTACGGGCCTTCGGCGAGCACGGTCGGCGCCAACCGGGCCGGCCGGGCCGCGGTGGCGGAGATCCGGAAACTGCTGCACTCGGAGCGGTGAAGGTCTTCGCCGGACGGTGACGGCGCGGGTGTCAGGAGCCATGGGACCCACGCTACCGAACAACTGTGCGAACACCATCGCTGGATCGGGTGATCTTGTCCGGTCAAAAACCCTTGCGCCGCAGGGGAAACCTCAGCGCCGGTCGGCGAAATGTCCAGGCCGGTGGTGCCGAGCTTCACGGGGGCGACTCAGGGAGGATTCTCCGCACGTCGGCGATGCGGCATGATCGGGGCATGACCGACGGTACGTACGGCACCCAGCGCAAGGCCGCCGCGCGCAACCGGATCGCCATCATCGAGGCCGCTCACGAGCTGTTCGCGCAGAACCCGCTGGTGCCGCTGAGCGAGGTCGCCAAGCGCGCCGGTGTCGGCGCCGGGACCCTCTACCGCCACTTCCCGACCCGCGAGGACCTGATCCTCGGCGCCTACCAGCACGACATCGAGCGCCTGACGACCACGGCCGACGACGTGCTGGCCCGCCATTCGTCCGCGAAGGCCGCTTTCGTCGAGTGGTTCGAGACGCTGTCGGCCTACATCCGCGTCAAGCACGGGCTCGGGGACGCGCTGCACAGTGCCGCGGCCCAGGAGCTGATCAGCGCGTCGTGGGCGCCCACGACGGCCGCCGTCAAGAAGCTCGTCGACGCCTGTGTGGCCGAAGGCTCCATCGCGCCCGGGCACGACCCCGCCGACATCGTCATGCTCATGAGCTTCCTGTGGCGGGTGGCGAACAACGACGACGGCGCGGCTCAGGGGCGGCGGCTGATCGCCGCGGTCTTCCGAGGTCTTCAGGCCCCTCCGGCCGGCTGACCGGTCCCGGCGCACGGAGCAGTGTGCCGCTCACCGGTACCCGCGCTGAGCTGCGGAAAGCGTGAAAAACTCACCCTCTTGACCGATTCAAGGACAAGACAAGTCTTGTCAGCCGGAACGGACCCTCGCTACAGTCCGCTTAGTTAGGAAACTTTCCTAACTGTTTTCCTCTCGTTAACCGACGCCGCAGCCCACCCGCCACCGCCAGGCCCGCAAGGAGCGCGACGTGCCGTCCACCCGCTTACGCCCGTTAACCCGACTCACCCCGGTGCTCGCCGCCGTGGTGCTGTTGCCGTCCGCGATCGCCGCGGCCGCCACCACCCAGGCCGCCGATGTCCTGCTGTCGCAGGGAAAGCCCGTTGCCACCTCGACCACCGAAAGCTCGTCCTACACGGGCGCCAAGGCCGTCGACGGCAGCACCACCACCCGCTGGGCCAGCGCCGAGGGCGCCGATCCGCAGTGGCTGCGGATCGACCTGGGCCAGTCCGCGAGCATCCACCGCGTCGTCCTCAACTGGGAGGCCGCCTACGCGAAGAAGTACCGGATCGAGGTCTCCGACGACGGCACGTCGTTCACCACGGCCGCCACCGTCGACACCGGCGACGGCAAGATCGACGACCTCGGCGGCCTCACCGCCCGCGGCCGCTTCGTGCGCTTCGTCGGCCTCACCCGCGCCACCAGCTACGGCTACTCCTTCTGGGAGATGCAGGTCTACGGCAGCACGGACTCCTCCGGCGACACCCAGGCCCCGAGCACCCCGGCCGGTCTCGCCGCGGGCACGGCGACCGCCACCAGCGTCCCGCTGACCTGGGGTGCCGCCACCGACAACGTCGGCGTCACCGGGTACGACGTCCTCCGCAACGGCACGGCCGTCGCCACCAGCGCGACGACGTCCTACACCGACACCGGGCTCACTCCGAACACCAGCTACACCTACGCGGTCCGCGCACGCGATGCCGCGGGGAACGCCTCACCCGCGAGCACGCCGATCACGGTCAAGACCGCGGCCGGGAGCGCCGGATTCGTCCTCGCGGCGGCCGGGGACATCGCCGAGCAGTGCACCGCGAGCAGCTCGAGCTGCGTCCACCCCAAGACCGCGAAGCTCGTCGAGAACATGAACCCCGCAGCCGTGATCACCATGGGCGACAACCAGTACGACGACGCCCACCTTTCGGACTTCAAGTCCTACTACGCCACGACGTGGGGCAAGTTCAAGAGCAAGACCAAGCCGATCCCGGGCAACCACGAGACCTACGACGACACGCCGTACAAGGGCTACGACGACTACTTCGGCGCCATCGCGAAGCCGCAGGGCAAGCGCTACTACAGCTGGGAAATGGGCAACTGGCACTTCATCGCCCTCGACTCCAACGACTTCGCCACCCACGAATTCGGCCCGAGCGAGCAGCTGACCTGGCTGAAGCAGGACCTCGCGAACAACACCAAGGGCTGCGTCGCGGCGTACTACCACCACCCGCGGTGGAGCTCCGGTGACCACGGCGACAACCCGGACAGCATCGAGCTGTGGAACCTGATGGTGGCCAACAAGGTCGACCTCGTCCTCAACGGACACGACCACGACTACGAGCGGTTCGTCCCGCAGAACGCCGACGGCAAAGCGGACGCGAACGGCCCGGTCGAGATCGTCGGCGGGAGCGGCGGCGCCAACCTGTACGACCTGAGCCCGGCCCACGCGACGACGGCCAAGCTGCTGAAGACCTTCGGCGTCCTGAAGCTGTCGATGACGGACACGACGTTCCAGTCGCAGCTCGTCGGCGTCGACGGCAAGGTCCTGGACAGCAGCCCGACCTACACCTGCCACCAGTAGGCCCGGCCATGTACATCGCGGCAAGCCGTACCTCGGACCTGGCGTCGGGAACCGACCGGAAACCGGCGCTGAAGCGGGTGTCCGCCAACGTGGTGGCACTGGGGGTGGTCAGCCTGGTCACCGACGTCTCCTCGGAGATGGTCACCGCCGTCCTCCCGCTCTACCTGGTGCTCGGCCTCGGCCTCAACCCGCTGCAGTTCGGGCTGCTCGACGGGCTCTACGCCGGCGCAACCGCGGTCGTGCGGGTGCTCGGCGGGCACCTCGCCGACCGGTGGCGGCGGCTCAAGGCGGTCGCCGGGTTCGGGTACGGCTTGTCCGCGGTGTGCAAGCTCGGCCTGGTCGCCGCCGGTTCGTCGGTCGCGGCCATCGGCCTGGTCCTCGCCGCCGACCGCACCGGCAAGGGACTGCGCACCGGCCCGCGCGACGCGCTCATCTCGCTGTCCAGCGAGCCGGCGACCCTCGGCCGGTCGTTCGGCGTGCACCGGGCGATGGACACCGTCGGCGCGTTCCTCGGCCCGCTGGTGGCCATGGCCGTGCTCGCCGTCAGCCTCGGCAGCTACACCAGCGTGTTCTTCACCAGCTTCTGCATCGCGGCCATCGCCTTGCTGCTGCTGGCGCTGTTCGTCCGCGACAGGCCCGGCGCGGTCGACCGCACGGCGGTGTCCGCCCGAGCCGCCTTCGGCCTGTTGAAGCAGCAGGACTTCCGGCGCGTCGCGCTCTGGGCGGCGCTGCTGGGCCTGGTGACGGTCGGCGACTCGTTCGTCTACCTCGTCCTGCAGCGGCGCTGGGAGATCGCGGCGACGTACTTCCCGCTGCTGCCGCTGGGCACCGCCGGGGTCTACCTCCTGCTGGCCGTCCCGCTCGGCAAGCTCGCCGACCGCGTCGGCCGCTGGCCGGTGTTCCTGGGCGGGCACGTGGCCCTGTGCCTGGCCCTGGTGCTGCTCTGCGGCCCGGTCTACGCGGTGCTCCCCGTGGTCGCGCTCGGCCTGCACGGCGTGTTCTACGCGGCCACCGACGGCGTCCTGATGGCCGCCGCCGGCCCGCTCATCCCGGCCGGCCTGCGCGCGACCGGGCTGGCCGTGGTGCAGACGGGCCAGGCCGCGGCCCGGATGCTCTCCTCCGTCCTGTTCGGACTGGCGTGGACGCTGTGGGACCTGCGGCCCGCGGTGCTCGTCGCCGCGGCCTGCCTGGCCGTCGTCGCCCTCGCCGCCGCCTTCGCGAAACCGGTGCGCCCGTGAAGAAACTCGTCCTCGCCCTCACCGGCACGGCCCTCCTCGTGGCCGCCGCCGTCACGTACACGCTCAGCGCGCGGCACGACACCGCGGCCGCCGAACCCGCGGCCGCGTTGACCCTCGCCCCCGGCCAGTTGTTCTTCCGCGACACGGCCACCGGCCGCGTCGGCGCCGTCCCGCTCGCCGAAACCACGGCAAAACCGCAGCTCAGCGGCCTGAAGTGCGACCGGTTCGCGGTGGCCGGGCAGACGGCGGTGTGCCTGGCTGTCCGGCCCGGCACGCTCCCGGCGATCACCGACGTCCTCGTGCTCGACGACCACCTCGCCGTCCGCCACACCGAAACCCTGCCCGGCACGCCGAGCCGCGCGCGCGTCTCCCCGGACGGCAAACACGTCTACTGGACGCTGTTCGTCACGGGCGACTCCTACGCCCAGACCGGCTTCTCCACCCGCGCCGGGCTCTACGACGTCGAGACCGGACGGCTGGTCAAGACGATCGAGGAACTGCCGGTCTTCAAGGACGGCGAACGCTACTTCGCGGCCGACGTCAACTACTGGGGCATCACCTTCGCCCCCGACGGCAACCGCTTCTACGCCACCCTCGGCAGCAAAGGCAAGACGTACCTCGTCGAGGCCGATTACGGGCGCTACCGGGGCAAGACTCTCCGCGAGAACGTGGAATGCCCGTCGCTGTCCCCGGACGGCAAGCGGGTCGCCTTCAAGAAGAAGGTCGGCGACGGCGTCTGGCGGCTGTCGGTGCTGGACCTAGCGAGCCTGAAGGAGACCGAGCTCGCCGAGATCCGCAGCGTCGACGACCAGGCCCTCTGGCAGGACGACCGCACGATCCTCTACGGGCTCGACAACGCCACTTGGGCGCTGCCGGCCGACGGCTCCGGCGCGCCCCGGCAACTGGTCGCCGGGGCGGTCTCGCCGGCCGTCACTCAGGACCCGAGGTAACGCACCTGGCCGCCCTTCCCGCGCTCGTAGCCCTCCCGCCCGGCCAGGTGCTCGGGCACGCCGACCTCCCACCAGGCCCCGGCTTCGGTCCACGTCGACGGCTGCGTCTTCACCACGACGACGGCCGGCCGCCGTTCCGAGACGGCCGCTTCGCGAGCCGACGCGTACGCCTCCCGGAGGGAGTCCACAGTGGACGCCGTGAACACCACGCAGCCCAGTGACTCCGCATGGCGTGCGAAGTCGACCCGCGGCGGCGAAGCGTGCGAAGTCGTGCAGTCGGCGTAGAAGTTGTTGAACGGCTTCCCGCCCTGACCCTCCTGAAGCCGCGCGATGACGGCGTACCCGTCGTTGTCGCACACCACCGCGACGAACGGATGGCCCGCGAACGCGGCCGAGAACAGTTCCGAGTTCAGCATCAGGTACGAGCCGTCACCCAGCAGCGTCGTCACCAGGCCCTGGTGGGCGATCGCCGCGCCCCACGCACCGGACAGCTCGTAACCCATGCAGGAGAACCCGTACTCGACGTCCATCGAGACCGCGCCGGAGCCGCGCCAGCCGCCGATCAGCTCGCCCGGCAGCCCGCCCGACGCCGTCATGACGTAGTCGTGCTCCTCCGACAGCGCGTTCACGACGCCGACCACCTGCGCGTACGACGGCAGCTCGCCCGAAGGGGAGCGCAGCGCGTCGATGTGCTCGTCCCAGGAAGCGCGTTCGGCCGCGGCCCGCGACGTCCACGACGAGTCCACCCGCCAGCTCTCCAGCTGGGCGGCGAGGTCGGCCAGGCCCGCGTCGGCGTCCCCGACCACCGACAGGGCACCGTGCTTCACCGCGTCGAACCGGGCCGCGTTGAGCGACACCAGCCGGACGCCGGGGGAGAAGACCGTCCAGGACGCCGTCGTGAAGTCCTGCAGCCGCGTGCCGACCGCGAGCACGACGTCGGCGGCCGCCGCGACGACGTTCGCCGACGTCGAGCCGGTGATGCCCAGCGGGCCGGCGTGCAGCGGGTGCTCGTGCGGCACCAGGGTGCGGCCCGCTGTCGTCTCCACGAGCGGGATCCCGTGCCGTTCGGCGAACTCGAGCGCGCGCTGCCCGGCCCCGGAGTACCGGACGCCGCCGCCGAGCACCAGCAGCGGGCGGTGGGACGCACGCAGGACCCCGGCCGCCTCGGTGACCGCACGCCGGTCCGGGCGCGGGCGCAGCGGGCGGTGCGTGACCGGCTCGAACAGCGCGTCCGGGAAGTCGTACGTCTCGGCCTGGACGTCCTGCGGCAGCGCCAGGGTGACCGGCCCGGCGTCGGCCGGGTCGGTGAGCACCCGGGCGACCTGTGGCAACGTCGAGAGCAGCTGCTCGGGCCGGGTGATCCGGTCGAAGTAGCGCGAGACCGCGCGGAAGGCGTCGTTGACCGTCGCGGTCGCGTCGCCGAACGGCTCGATCTGCTGCAGCACCGGGTCCGGCGCCCGGTTGGTGAACGTGTCGCCCGGCAGCAGCAGCACCGGCAGCCGGTTCGCGTGGGCGACGCCGGCCGCGGTGACCATGTTCAGCGCGCCCGGCCCGATCGACGACGTCACGACCCCGACCTGCCGCCGGTGCGTGGCCTTCGCGTACCCGACCGCGGCCAGCGCCATGCCCTGCTCGGTGTGCCCGCGCCAGACCGGGAGGTCTCCGCGGTGTTCCTCCAGCGCGGTGCCGAGGCCGAGGACGTTGCCGTGCCCGAAGATCGCGAACACGCCGGGGAACAGCGGGACCTCGCGGCCGTCGAGGGTTTCCGAGCGCTGGGCGAGGATCCAGCGGATCAGCGCCTGAGCCGTCGTCAGCTTCACTGAACACGCCCTTCGTGACTCGTGACGGGACAACGCGGGTCGAGGTCCTGCGTCGCCCAGGTGTCGCGGACCCAGCCGTGCGCGGGGTCGTCGCAGAACGCCATGGACCGCTCGTCGGCCGGCCCGGCCAGGACGTTCAGGTAGTACATCGGGTAACCCGGCGCGGCCACGCACGGCCCGTGGTAGCCGCGCGGGATGAGGAAGACGTCGTGGTCGCGCACCGCCACGTCCTCGTCCAGCTCGCCGTCGCTCGTGTACGTCCGGTGCAGGCCGAAGCCTTCGCGGGACGGTGTCACGCCGTCGCGGCCGGCGATGCGGAAGTAGTAGATCTCCTCGTTGACGACCTCGCACTCGGTCGCTTCGTCGTGCTTGTGCGGCGGGTAGGACGACCAGTTGCCGCCGGGCGTGATCAGCTCGCACGCGTTCAGCTTGTCGGCGTGGTCCCACACCCCGGGCACGCCGAAGTTGGTCACCTGCCGCGTCGCCTGCCCGGCGCCGCGCACCTCCACCGGCACGTTCTCCGCGGGACCATACGCAGGGGACAGACGGCGGGTGCAGCGCGCCATCGGCAGCGCGACCTCCAAGCCGCCTTTTGCCGACAACTCGACTTCGGCGTCCCGGGGTACGTACGCGAAGTCCGTCACCCGCGTGAAGACCGAGTCGCGGCCGCGCAGTGCGAAGACCTCGCCGTCCACCCGGACGGTCGCCGACCCCGAAAGCGGCAGCACGAAGGCCTCGAACTCGCCGGTGTGCAGGACGCGCGTCTCGCCGGGGGCCAGGGAGAGCACGCGCAGGCCGGAGTACCGCCACCCCGCGGTGTCCGGGGTCAGCCGGACCGGGTCGGCGGCGTCGGACAGTGTCCCGAGTGGACGGTGCAGCTTGCTCACTTCGCGGCCTCCAGAGCTTTCGCGGCGGCTTCGACATTTCCCGCAGGGTTCATGACCAGGCCGCGGACGACCCCGTGCGACAGCGTCCGGTCCGGTGGCAGGCCGCCGAGCAGCACCGGCAGCGTCGTGGCGTCCAGGACGGCGGGCGACGCGGTGGCCGGCAGCTTCAGCCAGGTGTACGCCGACGTCGTCCCGAGGGCGGACGCGCGAGTGACCGACGGCGCCAGGGCCTCCGGCAGCTCGATCAGGGCGACCAGACCGTACGCGGCCAGCTCGGTGACCGCGTCGGCGCAGGCCTGCCGGGCCGGGCCCGGCAGCAGCAGCTCGCCGCCGTCGAGCCCGCAGTCGACCAGCGTCCGGGCGTCGTAGCCGGTGAACCCGCCGTCGGGGTTCATCGTCCCGAAGACGACCTTGTCGTGCAGTGCGCCGAGCAGCAGAAGCTCCTCGACGATGTCCGGGGTGCCGAGGACGCCGTCGACCGCCGGGTTCGCCAGCGCGACGAGCAGCCGTTCCAGGAGCGTCCGCCGGCCCTCACCGGCCGCCTGGTCGGCGGCGACCAGGAACAGCGTGCCCTGGTCGGACACCAGCCGGGACCGCCGCCTGCGGGTCGCGTACGCCTGCCGGACCGCGCCCGGGTTCGTGGCGCGGACGTGCAGGAGCTCCCTCCAGCGCTCGTCGGTGAGGATCACAGCAGCTCCTCGATCTCCCCGGCGGTCGGCATGGCGTCGGCGCAGGCCAGGCGGGACGCGACGAGCGCGCCCGCGGCGTTCGCGTACTCCGCGATCCGCACCGGGTCCCAGCCCGACAGCAGCCCGTGGATCAGCGCGCCGCCGAAGCCGTCACCCGCACCGAGGCCGCAGACGACCTCGACGCGCTGCGGCGGCACCGTCCAGCGGCCGTCCGGCGTCGCCACCAGCACACCTTCGGCGCCCTTCTTGATCACCGCGAGCCGGAGACCGCGTTCCAGCAGCCGGTCCGCGGCCGTGTCCGGGTCCGCGGTGCCGACGGCGACCTCCACCTCGGCCCGGTTGCCGACCGCGACCGTGACGTGGTCGAGCAGCCCGCCGATCTCGGCCCGCGCCTGCTCCACCGACGGCCAGAACATCGGCCGGTAGTCCAGGTCCAGGACGGTGTGCTCCCGCCGCCCGCGGGCTTCGAGGATCCTCCGCTGGGTCGCCCGCGCGGGTTCCACGGAGACACCGGTGCCGGTCACCCACAGCAGCGGCACCGACTCGACGACGTCCCAGGGCACGTCGTCGTCGGTCAGCGTGAGGTCGGGGGCGATCGGGGAGCGGTAGAACAGCAGCGGCGGGTCCGCGGGCGGGTTCAGCTCGCAGAACACCACCGGCGTCTGCAGGTCCGGCGAGGTGCCCACGAAGTCCGGCGAGACGCCGAAGCCGTCGAGGGCCTGCCGGACGTAGTCGCCGAAGCCGTCCGGGCCGACCTTGGTGAGCACCGCCGTGCGCCGGCCGAGCCGCGCGGCGGCGACCGCGACGTTGGTCGCGGTCCCGCCGAGCGACTTGGCGAACGTGCGGACCCCCGCCAGCGGAACGCCGCTCTGCTCCGGGTAGAGGTCCACCCCGACCCGGCCGATCGTCAACGCCTCGATGGTCATGCCGCCTCCGCGGGAAAGAGTGCGTCGGCGGGCGTCACGCCTTTTCCACCTGCCGAAGCTCGTGTTCCAGGGCCTCCAGTTCGGCACCGCCCGCCATCTGCCGGGTCAGCTCGCCGATGTCGATCTCGGACTTCTCGTAGTGCCCGAGCGCGGCACCCCGCTTGAGCAGCAGGAACCGGTCGGCCACCGGGTAGGCGTGGTGCGGGTTGTGCGTGATGAGCACGACGCCGAGCCCGCGGTCCCGCGCCTGGGCGACGTACTTCAGCACCACGCCGGCCTGCTTGACACCGAGCGCGGCCGTCGGCTCGTCGAGGATCAGCACCTTCGCGCCGAAGTACACCGCCCGCGCGATCGCGACGCACTGGCGTTCACCACCCGAGAGCGTCCCGACCGGCTGCTCGACGTCCCGCAGGTCGATGCCCATGTCGGACAACGCCTTCTTGGTCGTCTCGCGGCCCTTCTTCCGGTCGAGCATCTTGAACGGCCCGAACCCGGTCGTCGGCTCGGAGCCGAGGAAGAAGTTCCGCCAGACGCTCATCAGCGGCACCACGGCGAGGTCCTGGTACACGGTCGCGATGCCGCGATCGAGGGCCTCGCGCGGCGACGAGAACCGCACCGGCTCGCCCTCGACGAGGAACTCGCCGCGATCGTGCTGGTGCACGCCGGCCAGGATCTTGATCAGCGTGGACTTCCCGGCGCCGTTGTCGCCGAGCACGCAGGTGACCTCGCCGGCGTTGACCACAGTGGACACATCGCGCAGCGCGATCACGCTGCCGTAGGTCTTCCCGATCTCGCGAACTTCGAGCAGGCTCATCGGCGTACCCTCTCCGCGCGGCGCCGGAAGGCGTTGTTGACCAGGACCGCGGCCAGCAGCATGACGCCGAGGAACAGCATGAACCAGTCGCTGTTCCACTGCGCGAACACGATGCCCTGCCGCGCCATGCCGAAGATCAGCGCGCCGATCGCCGCGCCCGCCGCCGAGCCGAACCCGCCGGTGAGCAGGCAGCCGCCGATCACCGCGGCGATGATGTACTGGAACTCCAGCCCGATGCCCTGGTTCGCCTGGACGCTGGCGAAGCGCAGGATGTTGATCGAGCCGACCAGCCACGCGCCGAGCGCGGTGCCCATGAACAGCAGGATCTTCGTGCGCACCACCGGAACGCCGACCGAGCGGGCCGACACCTGCGACCCGCCCACCGCGAAGATCCAGTTGCCGAACCGGGTCCGCACCAGCAGCCACGCGGCGATCGCCGTGACGACGATCCACCAGACGATCGACGACTGGAACTCGGTGCCCCCGATGTCGAACGTCGAGGCGAACAACCCGCCGGCCGATTCGTACCCGCTGGTCGAACGCATACCCGAGACCTGGACGGTGTTGGTGACCAGCCGCGTCACGCCGAGGTTGAGCCCCTGCAGGGCGAGGAACGACCCCAGCGTGACGATGAAGCTGGGCAGCCCGGTCTTCATCACCAGCCAGCCGTTGAACGCGCCGACGCCGAGCGCGAAGACCAGCGACGCCAGGAGCGCGAGCCAGACGTTCCAGCCCGCCTGCGTCGCCAGGATCGCGGTGACCAGCGACGTCGACGCCGTCATCACGCCGGCCGAGAGGTCGAACTCGCCGCCGACCATGAGCAGCGCGACCACCACGGCCATGATGCCCAGCGTCGAGGAGTCGTCGAGCCAGGTCGCCACGCCCAGCGGGCTGAGGAACTGGCCGGTGACCACGGAGAAGAAGACGAAGACCAGCACGGCTCCGAGGAGCGCGCCGATTTCGGGGCGGACGACCAGGCGGTCGGTCAGCCCTTTCTTGGCGACGCGCTCGTCGGGTTGTGCCTGGATCGCTGCGGTCATCGCGTGCCGCGCTGCGCGTACGGGGCGATGGTGTCGATGTTGGTCTTGTCGACGAAGCCCGGGCCGGTCTGGACGGGCTTGCCGCCGCCGATGGTGTTGCCGTTCTCCTTGTACAGCTTGAGGAACACGATCGGCAGGTAGCCCTGCTCGTACTGCTGCTGGTCGACGGCGAAGAGGATGCTGCCGTCCTTGATGGCCGCGACGACGTCGGCGTTCAGGTCGAAGGTGGCCACCTGGGCCTTGGAGCTCGCTTCCTTCGCGGCGGCGACGGCGCGGGCCGCGACCTGGGAGTTCAGCGCCAGCACGGCGTCGATCGACGGGTCGGACTGCAGGGCGCCGCGGATGCGGGCCTGCGCGTCGGTCGGGTTGGAGATGTCGACCTGCAGCGTGGTGACGTTGCCGAAGGTCTGCTTCGCGCCGTCGCACCGCTGGTTCTGGCCGATGTTGCCGGCCTCGTGGATGACGCACAGCAGCTTCGTCTTGCCCGCCGCCTTGAGCCGCTGGCCCGCGCCCTGGCCCGCGAGGCCCTCGCTCTGGCCGACGTGCGCGATCGCGCCGAACTGGGCGCTGAAGTCCTCGCCGGAGTTGATGGTGATGACCGGGATGCCGGCCTTCACCGCGTTCTGGATCGACGTCTGCAGGGCCTGCGGGTTCGCCATCGAGACGACCAGGCCGCCGACCTTCTGCGCGACCGCGTTGTCGACCAGCCGCGCCTGGTTGCCCGGGTCGCCGTCGGAGAAGTAGTCGACGCCGACGTTCAGGTCCTTGCCCGCCTGCTCGGCGCCGTTCTTCACGACGTTCCAGAAGGCGTCGCCGGCGCTGCCGTGGGTGACCACGGCGACCTTCAGCGGGCCGCCCGTGCTCGGCGCGGCGGCCGACGGGCTGCCGCTGGTGCTGCTGCTGGAATTGTCGGCGGTGGGGCCGCTGCAGGCGGACAGGACGAGACCGGCGGCGGCGATCGCCGCCACGCCGGCCAGCTTCTTCAGAGAAAACACAGTCACTCCTTTGGGACCAGGTTCAGAGGGAGTCGGTGATCTTCGCGAGGTGGGCCAGGCTGCGTCCGGTGTCCCGCCGGGGCAGGTCGTCGGGGCTCGAGTCGCCGAGGGCGGTGTCCTGTTCGAGGACGTACCAGCCGTCGTAGCCGGCGGCCTGGACGGAGCGCACCATCGCCGCCACGTCCACGTCGCCCTCGCCGAGCGGGGTGTACATGCCCCGCCCGACCGCGTCGGTGTAGGCCAGCCGGCCCGCGCGGACCTCGGCCGCCAGGTCTTCCCGGACGTCCTTGAGATGCACGTGCCCCACCCGTTCGGGATACCGCTTCGCCAGCTCCACCGGATCCGTCCCGCCGATCATCAGGTGCCCGGTGTCGAGGCACAACCCGAGATCGGAATCGGCGAGGAAGCGCTCGACCTCGGCCTGCTGCTCCACGTGCGTCCCGACGTGCGGGTGCAGCACCGTGCGCAGGCCGTGGGCGGCGGCGACGTCCCGGATCCGGCCCGCGGTGTCGACGAGGGTCGCCCATTCGGTGTCGGTCAGCTGCGGGCGGTCGTCGTAGCCTTCGAGGCCGGTCGCGGCGGCGAGGACGAGGACGTCACCCCCGCAGGCGGCGAAGAGCGCGGCGGACTCTTCGGCCTCCTTCAGGGCGTTCTCCTGGTTTTCGTGGAGGACGACGGCGAGGAAGCCGCCGACGAGCGTCAGGCCGTACCCGGCGAGCAGCTCCCGCAGGGCGGCGGGCTCGCGGGGGAGGTACCCGGGCGGGCCCAGCTCGGTGGCCCGGACGCCGAGGGCCGCCATCTCGCCGAGCACGGTGGCCGCGTCCAGCACCCGGCCCCAGCCGGGGACTTCGCAGACACCCCAGGAGATCGGGGCGGCGGCCACGCGGATCGTCGCTGTCACAAGGGGCCTCCGTTGGTCCGTTGGAGCGCTCTATTGATTAGAGCGCTCCAATCTTGTAGCGTCCGTCACAGCAAGTCAAGGCCGAGTTTTCCGAGATCAGGGGAGGTGCGCATGGTGCGTCCGACCATGGAGGACGTCGCCGAACGGGCGGGAGTTTCCCGCGCGCTGGTCTCCCTGGTGATGAACAATTCACCGAAGGTCTCCGAGGTCCGGCGCGCGGCGGTGCTGCGCGCGGCCGAGGAACTCGGCTACCAGCCGCACGTGATGGCGCGGTCCCTGGCCAGCCGGACGTCGACCGTGCTCGGCGTGATGGTCAACGACCTGCGCAACGCGTTCTTCGCCGACGTCGTCGAGGGGCTCGACGCGGCCGCGCAGGCCGCGGGCTTCGACCTCATCCTCAACACGGGCGGCCGCAGTCCCACCCGCGAGTGGAACGCCCTGCACAACCTGCTTTCCTTCCGCCCGGCGGGGATCATCCTGCTTTCCCCGGTCGTGCCGGCGGCGTCGATCCAGGTCGCGGCCAAGCAGTGCCCGGTGGTGCTCGTCTCCCGGACGATCCGATCGTCCACAGTGGACACGGTGAACGACGACGGCGAAGCGGGGTCCGGGCTGGCCGTCGACCACCTCGTCGGCCTCGGGCACCGGCGCATCGCGCACCTCGACGGCGGGGGAGCGGCGGGTGCGGCGCAGCGCCGGCGCGGGTTCCAGGCGGCGATGCGGCGGCACGGCCTCGAGCCGATCGTGGTGCGCAGCGAGCACACCGACACCGGCGGCGAGAAGTCGGTGCGGGAGCTGCTGGCGACGTACTCGCGCGCCGACCTGCCGACCGGGCTGGTGGCGGGCAACGACTTCAACGCCGTGGGGGCGATTTCGGCCTTGGAAGAGGCCGGGTTGCGCGTGCCCGAGGACGTCTCGGTCGTCGGCTACGACAACACGTCGCTGGCGGCGCTGCGGCACCTCTCACTGACCACAGTGGACCAGCCACGCACCGAGATGGGCCGGCTGGCCTTCGAGGCGCTGGCCGAACGCATCCGCGGGGAGCGCACGGAGCCGGTCCGGCACCTGCTGCACCCGTCACTGGTGGTCCGGGCGACCACCGCCGAGACGACAGGAGGAACACCACGATGAGGTTGGGACTGGCGGGCACCGGCCGGATCGGCACCGCGCACGCGGAGACGCTGAAGGGCTTCGAGGAGGTCGAGTCGGTCGTCGTGGCCGACGTCGACCCGGCGCGGGCCCAGTCGGCCGCCGCGAAGCTCGGCGTCGAAACGGTGGCGCTCGACGAGCTGTTCGCCGCGGGCCTCGACGGCCTGGTCGTCACCGCGGCGACGGACGCGCACCCCGGCCTGATCATCGCGGCGGTCGACGCGGGCATCCCGGTGTTCTGCGAGAAGCCGGTGGCCGCGGACATCCCGGGCACGCTGGCGGTGATCGACCGGATCGGCGCGTCGGACGTCGGGGTCCAGATCGGCTTCCAGCGCCGCTTCGACGCGGGCTACGCGGCAGCGAGGGCGGCGGTCGCGTCGGGCGAGCTGGGCTGGCTGCACACGCTGCGCGCGACGACGTTCGACCCGGCGCCCCCGCCGGCGGAGTACGTGGCCCACTCGGGCGGGCTGTTCCGCGACTGCGGCGTCCACGACTTCGACATCATCCGCTGGGTGAGCGGCCGCGAAGTCGAAGAGGTGTACGCCATCGGCGCGAACCGCGGCGAGCAGTTCTTCCGCGACGCGGGCGACGTGGACACGGCGGCGGCGACGCTGACCCTGGACGACGGAACCCTCGCCACGGTGTCGATGACCCGTTACAACGGCGCGGGGTACGACGTGCGCCTCGACGTGCTGGGCTCGGTGTCGGGTGTCGTGGTCGGCCTGGACGACCGGGCGCCGCTGCGGTCGGTCGAGCCGGGGGTGGCCCCGCTGCCGGGGCCGGCGTACCCGGGGTTCATGGAGCGCTTCCGGCCGGCGTACACGACCGAGCTGCGCGCGTTCCTGGACGTCGTCGCGGGCCGGGCCCCCTCGCCGTGCGGGGCGGCTGATGCCCTGGAGGCGTTCTACATCGCGGAGGCGTGCGAGGTGTCGCGCCGCGAACGGCGTCCGGTGGAGCTGACGGAGATCCGCCGCTGAAATCCGGTGGCGCGCCCGGGCAGGCTTGGGGGGTGATCACCTTGACCCCGCTCGACGAGCCTGCCCTCGCGCGGCTGCTCGACGCCGCCGTCGCCGGAGCCGACCCCCTGGAGGTCATGCCCCCGGTCGACGACGTCCCCGGCTGGACCCCCGCGCGCCGCTCGGCGTTCCTGGCGTTCCACCGCGGCCGGTCCCTGGACCCCGCCACCGCGGTGGAACGCACCTGGGTGGTCGACGTGGACGGTGCCACGGTGGGTGCCGCCCGGCTGGAGCACCACGGCGACGCGGTGGAAGCGGGCCTCTGGCTGAGCCGTGCGGTCCGCGGCCACGGGATCGGCCGCGAGGTCACCCGGCTGCTGCTGGCCGAGGCCCGGGCGTCCGGCGCGGCGAAGTTCGTAGCCTCGACGACGGTAGGCAACCACGGCGCCCGGGCCCTGCTGGCCGGGACGGGAGCGGAGCTCACCACCGACGGTGACGAGGTCGCCGCGGAACTCCGGCTCAGGTCGTGAGTGGGAAGGCGGGTTCCAACCCGCCTTCCCACTCACGACCGGCCGGTGGCGAGCGTCAGCCGAGCTGCAGCTCCGGGGAGTACATCTCGATCCAGTGGTACAGGTCGAGCACCCGGTCCAGGCCGATGCGCATGGCCGGGTCCATGGTCGCCGGGTCCACTTCGGACGCCCGGTGCGCCCAGGCGCGGTCCACCAGGCCGAACACCTCGTGCTTCGGCTCGACCAGCACCTCCTTGACCTGTTGCTGCAACGCCGCCGCGTAACCCGGGTCCTGCGTCGACGGGTACGGGCTCTTCACGCGCTGCGCCACCGACTCCGGCAGGACGTGCTTCGTCGCGTGCCGCAGAAGGCTCTTTTCCCGGCCGTCGAACGTCTTCAGCGACCACGGCGTGTTGTACACGTACTCGACCAGCCGGTGGTCGCAGAACGGCACGCGGACCTCCAGGCCCACCGCCATCGACGCGCGGTCCTTGCGGTCGAGCAGCATCCGCACGAACCGGGTCAGGTGCAGGTTGCAGATGGTCCGCATCCGCGCCTCCTGCGAAGACTCGCCGTCCAGGTGCTCCACCGAAGCGACCGCGGTCTGGTACTGGTCCGCGATGTACGACTCGACGTCCAGGCTCTTCACCAGCTCCGGCGTGTACAGCGACGCCCGCTCGTCCATCATCGACGTCCGGAACGCCAGCCACGGGAACGTGTCGGCGTTGACCGCCTTCTCGTCGTGGAACCAGCGGTACCCGCCGAACACCTCGTCCGCCGACTCGCCCGACAGCGCCACCGTCGACTGGCCGCGGATCGCCTTGAACAGCAGGTACAGCGAGGTGTCCATGTCGCCGAGGCCGGCCGGGATGTCGCGCGCCCGCAGCACGGCGCGCCGGACCTCGGGGTCGGTCAGGTCGCCCGGGTTGAGCATGACGTCCTCGTGCGCGGAGTTCACCAGCTGAGCGACGTCCCGCACGAACGGCGAGTCCGCCGTGTCGCGCATTTCGTCCGGCTTGAAGTTCTCTTCCTGGCCGAAGAAGTCGACGGAGAACGTCCGCAGCTGCTCGCCCCGCTCCGCCAGCCGCGCGGCCGCGAGACCGGTGACCGCGCTGGAGTCCAGGCCGCCCGACAGCAGCACGCAGCGGGGGACGTCGGCGACGAGCTGGCGGTTGACGATGTCGGTCATCAGCTCGCGCACGCGCGCGACCGTGGTCTCCTGGTCGTCGGTGTGCTGCTTCGCGTCCAGCTTCCAGTACGTGCGCGTCTTGATGCCTTCGCGGGACACGGTGACGATCGTGCCCGGCTGGACCTCTTCCATGTCCTTCCACAGCGACCAGCCCGGCCGCTTGGTGAAGCCGGCCAGCTCGCGGAAGCCGTCGAGGTCGACGACCTTCTTGGCCAGCGGGTTGGCCAGGATGGCCTTCGGCTCGGAGCCGAACAGGACGCCGTCGCGGGTCGGGTAGTAGTAGAACGGCTTGATGCCCATCCGGTCGCGGATCATGACGAGCCGGTCGTCGCGCTCGTCCCAGATCGCGAAGGCGTACATGCCGTTGAGGTGGTCGACGACCGCGTCGCCCCACTGCAGGTAGCCGTGCAGCACCACTTCGGTGTCGCTGTCGGTCTCCCACTTGTGGCCGAGCTTGGTCAGCTCTTCCTTCAGCTCGGTGAAGTTGTAGGCCTCACCGCTGTAGACCATCGCGACGTCGCCGTTCGGCGTGGACACCGACATCGGCTGCCGGCCGCCGGGCAGGTCGATGATGGCCAGCCGCCGGTGGCCGAGCGCGACGTGCCGGCGCACCCAGGTGCCCTCGTCGTCCGGGCCGCGGCAGGACATGGTCGCGGTCATCGCGTCGACGACGTCCTGGCGGCGGGTGAGGTCGGCGTCGTAGGAAACCCAGCCGGCGATACCGCACATAGGTGATCCCCTCTCCCAAGATTTTGCTTAGCCGATACAACTATCGGTAACACAGGTGTAACACGGGCAGTAGATCTTGTCTGCCCGAATTGCACGTTCCGCACCTGTTCGGTCACGCGTTGTGTCGCGAGTCACTGGCCAACCGCATACCGTGATTAATCGGCAAACGTTTGCGTGATGGCCGCCACCAGCCATAAACGCGGCGTAAATGCGTGTCAGGAACGCGTCAAGGCGCCATCAGCCGCGGGTCGTGCCGAGGTCCCGGAGCCGCAGAGTGAACGACGTCCGGTCACCGAACCCGGTGACCCGTCCTGAGAGGTGCCTGTGGCCGACTTGCTCTACGCCGTCCTGCTGATCGGCGTGTTCGTGGTGCTCGCGCTGGCGCTGCGCGGGCTGGAGAAGCTGTGAGCGGCGCCGGGACCGTGGCCAACGTCGTCGGCGGGCTGCTGGCGCTGGGCCTGCTCGTGTACCTCTTCGTCGCGCTGATCAAGCCGGAGAAATTCTGATGTCCGACACCACGGCCGGGCTCATCCAGCTCGGCCTGCTCCTCGCCGCGCTCGCCGTGGTCTACAAACCGCTCGGCGACTACCTGGCGCGGGTCTTCTCCACCGAGAAGCACCTGAAGCTCGAGAAGGGCCTCTACAAGCTCTTCCGCGTCAACCCGGACTCCGAGCAGCGGTGGCCGACCTACGCCGCGGGCGTGCTCGGCTTCTCGTTCGTCTCGGTCGTCCTGCTCTACCTGCTGCAGCGCCTGCAGCCGCTGCTGCCGTGGGACCTGGGCCGCGGCTCGGTGAGCCCCGGCGTCGCCTTCAACACGGCGATCTCGTTCGTCACCAACACGAACTGGCAGTCCTACGTCCCCGAGACGACCATGGGCCACTTCGTCCAGATGGCCGGCCTGACCGTGCAGAACTTCCTGTCGGCGGCCGTCGGCCTGGCCGTGGCGATCGCGGTGACCCGGGGCTTCGTCCGCGCGAAGACCGACCGGCTCGGCAACTTCTGGGTCGACCTGACGCGCGGCACGGTCCGGGTGCTGCTGCCGATGGCGTTCGTGTTCGCCCTGGTCCTGGTCGCGCTCGGCGTGGTGCAGAGCCTCAAGGCCGGCGTCGCCGTGACGAACCCGGACGGCAGCCACAGCACCATCGCGCTGGCTCCGGCCGCGAGCCAGGAGGCGATCAAGGAACTGGGCACGAACGGCGGTGGCATCCTCAACGCCAACTCCGCACACCCCTTCGAGAACCCCAACGCCTGGACGAACCTCGTCGAGCTGTTCCTCATCCTGGTCATCCCGGTCAGCCTGACCCGCGCGTTCGGCACGCTGGTCGGCAACCGCCGCCAGGGGTACGTCCTGCTGAGCGTGATGGGCCTGCTGTGGGCGGCTTCCCTGGCGCTCATCTGGTTCTCCGAGGCCACGGCGAACAACCCGGCCGCGCTGGCCGCGGGCGCGAGCATGGAAGGCAAGGAACAGCGGTTCGGCATCGGCCTGACGTCGATCTTCGCCGACACCACCACCGGCACGTCGACCGGCGCGGTCAACGGCGCCCACGACAGTCTTTCGGGGCTCGGCGGTGGTGGACCGCTGCTGAACATGCTGTACGGCGAGATCTCGCCCGGCGGCGTCGGCACCGGCCTCTACGGCATCCTCGTGCTGGCCATCATCGCGATGTTCCTGGCCGGGCTGATGGTCGGGCGCACGCCGGAGTACCTGGGCAAGAAGCTGGGCAAGCGCGAGGTCACCTGCGCCGCGATCGCCATGCTGGCGATGCCGACCGTCGTGCTCCTCGGCTCCGGGATCGCCCTGCTGCTGCCCGGAACGGCGGGCGCGCTCGGCAACACCGGCGCGCACGGGCTGTCCGAGATCCTCTACGGCTACGCCTCGACCGGCAACAACAACGGCAGCGCGTTCGGCGGCCTGACCGCGACGAGCGACTGGTTCCAGTCCTCGTTCGGCGTCGCCATGGCGATCGGCCGGTTCGTGCCGATCCTCGCCGTGCTCTGCCTGGCCGGCTCCCTGGCCGCGCAACGCAAGGTGCCGGAAACCGCCGGCACCCTGCCCACCACCGGGCCGCTGTTCGCCACCCTGCTCACCGGCACGGTGGTGCTCGTCGCGGCCCTCACGTTCATCCCGGCGCTCGCGCTCGGGCCCATCGCGGAGGCACTCGCATGACCGTCACCGAAGAACGACCCCGGGTGACCCCCGTCGAACCCCCGGGCCGGGTCGGCGCCGGCGTGTTCAGCCCGCGCCAGCTCTGGACGTCGCTGCCGGAAGCGTTCCGGAAGCTCAACCCGAAGCACCAGCTCGGCAACCCGGTGATGTTCGTGGTCTGGGTGGGTTCCGCGCTCACCACGGTCTTCGCCGTCACCGACCCGAGCGTGTTCACCATCCTGATCGCGGTCTGGCTGTGGTTCACGGTCCTCTTCGCGAACCTCGCCGAGGCCGTCGCGGAAGGCCGCGGCAAGGCCCAAGCGGAATCCCTGCGGCGGTCGAAGAAGGAGACCGTCGCCCGCCGGCTCACCGGGTCCGGCTCCGAGGAACAGGTCCCCGGCGTCGAGCTGCGGGTCGGCGACCTGGTCGTGGTCGAGGCGGGCCAGGTGATCCCGGGGGACGGCGACGTCGTCGAGGGCATCGCGACCGTCGACGAGTCGGCCATCACCGGCGAGTCGGCCCCGGTCATCCGCGAATCCGGCGGCGACCGGAGCGCCGTCACCGGTGGTACGACCGTGCTGAGCGACCGGATCGTCGTGAAGATCACCACCAAGCCCGGCGAGTCCTTTGTGGACCGTATGATCGCCTTGGTGGAAGGCGCTTCCCGGCAGAAGACGCCGAACGAGATCGCGCTGACCATCCTGCTCTCGACGCTGACGATCATCTTCCTGCTCGCCGTCGTCGCGCTGCAGCCGATGGCCCGGTACTCCGGTTCCGAGCAGTCGGTCATCGTGCTGACCGCGCTGCTGGTGTGCCTGATCCCGACGACGATCGGCGCGCTGCTGAGCGCGATCGGCATCGCGGGCATGGACCGCCTGGTCCAGCGCAACGTCCTGGCGACCAGCGGCCGCGCGGTCGAGGCCGCGGGCGACGTCTCGACGCTGCTGCTCGACAAGACCGGCACGATCACCTTCGGCAACCGCCGCGCCACCGAGCTGATCCCGGTCGGCACGTCCACGCCGGACGAACTCGCGCGGGCCGCCCGGCTGGCCAGCCTGGCCGACGAGACCCCCGAGGGCCGCAGCGTCGTCGACCTCACCGAGGACCACGCGGCGCAGGACGAGCACGGCGAGTTCGTCCCTTTCACCGCCCAGACCCGGATGAGCGGCATCGACATCGGCACCCGCCGGATCCGCAAGGGCGCGGCGAGCGCCGTGCGGGCGTGGGTGCGCGACAACGGCGGCGAGTTCCCCGACGAGACCGAGCGGGTCGTCGACGAGATCAGCGCCCAGGGTGGTACGCCGCTGGTCGTCGCCGAGGACACGGTGGTGCGCGGCGTGATCCGGCTGTCCGACGTCGTCAAGCCGGGCATGAAGGAACGCTTCGAAGAACTGCGCTCGATGGGCATCAAGACGGTGATGATCACCGGCGACAACCCGCTCACCGCCAAGGCCATCGCCGCGGACGCCGGCGTCGACGACTTCCTCGCCGAAGCCAAGCCCGAGGACAAGATGGCGCTCATCAAGCGGGAGCAGGAAGGCGGCCGGCTGGTCGCGATGACCGGCGACGGCACCAACGACGCCCCCGCGCTCGCCCAGGCCGACGTCGGCGTCGCGATGAACACCGGCACCTCGGCCGCCAAGGAAGCCGGGAACATGGTCGACCTCGACAGCGACCCCACGAAGCTGATCGAGATCGTCGAGATCGGCAAGCAGCTGCTGATCACCCGCGGCGCGCTGACCACCTTCAGCGTCGCCAACGACCTGGCCAAGTACTTCGCCATCCTGCCCGCGATGTTCACCGGCATCTACGCCCAGCTGGGCGGGCTGAACATCATGCACCTGGCCACGCCGAAGTCGGCGATCCTGTCGGCGGTCGTCTTCAACGCGCTGATCATCGTCGTGCTGATCCCGCTGGCCCTGCGAGGGGTGCGGTACAAGCCGTCGTCGGCCTCGGCGTTGCTGCGGCGCAACCTGCTCGTCTACGGCCTCGGCGGGATCGTCAGCCCCTTCCTCGGGATCTGGCTGATCGACCTGCTCGTCCGCCTCATCCCTGGAATCGGGTGACTTTCCGTGAACACGCTCGTCAAGCAGACCTGGGCCGGGCTGCGCGTCCTGCTCGTCATGACCGTCCTGCTCGGCATCCTCTACCCCCTGGCCGTCTGGGCCATCGCCCGCATCCCAGGCCTGGAGGGCAACGCCGAAGGCTCGATCGTCACGCAGAACGGCCAGGCCGCCGGTTCGTCGCTCATCGGCGTCGACCCGGTGCCCGCCGACCCGGCGCACGACCCGTGGTTCCACACCCGGCCCTCGGTGGTCACGCCCGAGATGCCGTCCGGCGCGTCCAACAAGGGTCCGTACAACGAGGACCTCGTGAACACCATCGGCGAGCGCAAGGACGCCATCGCGAAGCGTGAGGGCGTGTCACCCGCTCAGGTACCGCCGGACGCGGTGACGGCGTCGGGCTCGGGCCTCGACCCGGCGATCAGCGTCGCCTACGCCGACCTCCAGGCACCGCGGGTCGCGCGGAACACCGGCCTGCCCCTCGACCGGGTGAAGCAGCTGATCGAGCAGAACACGAGCGGGGCCGGGATCGGTGTCCCCGGAGTGGATGTGCTCCCGCTCAACTTGGCCGTGCGCGCGGCGGCCGGAGGGGCACACTGACACCGTGACCACGGAGAACAGGCCGCGCCGGGGAGAGCTGAGGATCTACCTCGGCGCGGCGCCGGGCGTCGGCAAGACCTTCGCCATGCTCGGCGAAGCGCGGCGGCGCCTCGACCGCGGCACCGACGTCGTCATCGGCCTGGTGGAGACGCACGGCCGCGAGAAGACCGCGGCACTGCTCGAGGGCCTCGAAACCGTTCCGCGGCGGCACGCCGAGCACCGCGGCCGCGTGTTCGACGAGATGGACGTCGACGCCGTCCTCGCCCGCGCGCCCGAGGTCGCCGTCGTCGACGAGCTCGCGCACACCAACGTGCCGGGGTCGCGCAACGCCAAGCGCTGGCAGGACGTCGAAGAGCTCCTCGACGCCGGCATCGACGTGCTTTCCACGGTCAACGTGCAGCACCTGCAGAGCCTCAACGACGTCGTCGAGCGGATCACCGGCGTCACCCAGCAGGAGACCGTGCCGGACGAGGTCGTCCGCCGTGCCGAGCAGCTGGAGCTGGTCGACATCACGCCCGAGGCGCTGCGCCGCCGCCTCGCGCACGGCAACGTCTACCCGGCCGAGCGGATCGACGCCGCGCTCGGCAACTACTTCCGGCCCGGCAACCTCACCGCGCTCCGCGAACTGGCGCTGCTGTGGGTGGCCGACCAGGTCGACGTCGCCCTGCAGCGCTACCGCGCCGAGCAGCGGATCACCGACACGTGGGAGGCGCGCGAACGCGTGGTCGCCTCGATCACCGGCGGCCCGGAAAGCGAGACGCTCATCCGCCGGGCCAGCCGGATCGCCACCCGCGCCGGCGCCGAACTGCAGGTGGTGCACATCCTGCGCGGCGACGGCCTGGCCGGGATCAGCCCGGCCGCGATGGCCCGCTACCGCAAGCTCGCCGAAGAGGTCGGCGCGACGTTCCACACGGTCGTCGGCGACGACGTCCCGGGTGCCCTGCTGGACTTCGCCCGCGGGGTCAACGCGACCCAGCTGGTGCTCGGCACCTCGCGGCGGTCCCGGGTGGCGCGGCTGTTCGACGAGGGCATCGGCGCCGCGGTGGTCCGCCGGTCGGGGCCGATCGACGTGCACATGGTCACCCACTCCGAGGCCGGCGGGCGGCTGCGGACCGGGTTGATCGCGAGCCCGCTGGGGCTCTCGCGGCTGGTCACCGGCTGGGTGCTGGGCATCGTGCTGCCGGTGCTGGTCACCCTCGTCGGCGTCTTCGTCCCGAGCGGGCTGGACTTCGCCACCGACGTCATCGCCTACGTCCTCGCCACGGTCGTCGTCGCCCTGGTCGGCGGCCTCGGCCCGGCGCTGGTCGCGGCCGTGCTCGGCGCCGGGCTGCTCAACTTCTTCTTCACGCCGCCGCTGTACACGCTCAACGTGCACACCCCGCAGAACCTGGTGACGCTGATCGCGATGGTCGTGGTCGCGGTGCTGGTCGCGCTGGTCGTCGACCAGGCCGCGCGCCGGGCCGCGCAGGCCGCGCGAGCCCGGACCGAGGCGGCGCTGCTGGCCTCCTACGCCCGGACCGTGCTCACCCACGCGAACCCGATCGAGCGGCTGCTGGCGAAGGTCCGCGAGAACTTCGCGCTGACGTCGGTGACGCTGCTGGAGAAGCAGGACGGGGTGTGGCAGTGCGTGGCGACCGTGGGGGAGCACCCGTGCGCCGACCCGGACGAGGCGGACGCCGACATCGCCGTCACCGCCGACGTCCACCTGACCCTGAGCGGCCGGGCGTTGCCGGCGGCGGACCGGCGGGTCCTGGAAGCCGTGGCGGGGCAGGCGTTCCTGGCCCTGCGGCAGCAGCGGGCCGCGGCCGCGGCGGCGCGCGCCGAGCGCAAGGCCGAGGCGACCGAGCTGCGCACGACGCTGCTCTCGGCCGTCGGGCACGACCTGCGGACGCCGCTGACGTCGATCAAGGCGTCGATCGGCAGCCTGCGTGCCGCGGACCTGGATCTGTCCGAAGAGGACACCGCGGAGCTGATGGAGGCCATCGAGCTGTCCGCCGACCGGCTCGCCGGGCTGATCGACAACCTCCTCGACTCCTCGCGGCTGGCCACCGGGGCGGTCCGCCCGCACCTGCGCCCGGTCGGCTACGACGAGGTCGTCGCGCACGCCTTGTCCAATGTGGACAACTCGGACGACGTGGTGGTGGCGATCGACGACGAGCTCCCGTCGGTGCTGGCCGACCCCGGCCTGCTGGAACGGGTGGTGGCGAACGTCCTGGACAACGCCCTGCGCCACGGCGGCGCCCCGGTGTCGGCCCGGGCCAGCGCGCACTCCGGCCAGGTCGAGCTGCGGATCGTCGACCACGGCAAGGGCCTGCGCAAGGGCGCCGCGGACTCGGCGTTCGCGCCGTTCCAGCGGCTCGGCGGCGACCGGGACACGACGCCGGGCGTCGGGCTCGGGCTGTCGGTGGCGAAGGGGTTCACCGAGGCGATGGGTGGCACGATCCGCGCCGAGGACACCCCGGGCGGCGGGCTGACGGTCGTGGTGTCGCTGCCCGCGTTCAGTGTGGAGTACGAAGAGGAGGGGGTGCGATGAGCGACCCGGGGGCCACCGTGCTGGTGGTGGACGACGAGCCGCAGATCGTGCGGGCGCTGCGGATCAACCTGACCGCCCGCGGCTACAAGGTGATCACCGCGCACGACGGCACGGCCGCGTTGAAGGCGGTCGCCGAGACCAAGCCGGACGTGGTCGTGCTGGACCTCGGCCTGCCGGACCTGGACGGCACCGAGGTGATCGCGGGCCTGCGCGGCTGGACGACGGTCCCGATCATCGTGCTGTCCGCCCGCGGCGACTCCGCGGACAAGGTCGAGGCCCTCGACGCGGGCGCCGACGACTACGTGACCAAGCCGTTCGGCATGGACGAGCTGCTGGCCCGCCTGCGCGCGGCGGTCCGCCGGTCCGCGGTGGCGGGCGCGGACGGCGCGGACGCGGTGGTGGACACGGCGTCGTTCAGCGTCGACCTGGCGGCGAAGAAGGTCCGCCGCCACGACGGCGTGGAAGTCCACCTGACGAAGACGGAGTGGGGCGTGCTGGAGCTGCTGGTCCGCAACCGCGGCCGGCTGGTGGCGCAGAAGCAGCTCCTGCACGAGGTGTGGGGCCCGTCGTACGAGACGGAGTCCCACTACCTGCGGGTGTACCTGGCCCAGCTGCGGCGCAAGCTGGAGCGGGAGCCGTCACGGCCCCGGCACCTGCTCACGGAACCGGGGATGGGGTACCGCTTCGAGGTCTGACCCGCTGGGTATCCCTCCGGCGTGACCGAGGGGACGAAAGGCCGGATGCCGGCCAAGGTGGCGTTGGGCCTGGCGGTGTTGTGGAGCGTGTTCACGGTCGCCGCAGTGGTGCTCGCCCTCGGCTGGGAAGCGACCGGGTGGCGGCAAGCGCTCCGGTTCGTGTGGCCGGTCGGCGGGGTGCTGGCGGCCGCGTTCTACTGGGCCCGGTACTTCCGGGCACGCCGGAGCGGAAGCCCGCCCCGGACTTCCGGGGCCTGAACCCGGGCTCGGCCGGGTAGTCCTCCCCCATGACCACTGGGGTGCGGAAGAAGAACGGGTGGGGCAGAGCCGCGCTGCTGCTCGTGCTGCTGGTCGCCGGCTACTTCGTGGGCGTGGGGGTGGCGGCCGTCCTCGGCAGCGCGGAACCCTGGAGCTTCGGCATCATCGGCATCGGCCCCGCACTCGCCGGCTTCTTCGCCGACGACCTGCGGTGCCGCGTCCGCGGCGGCTAGAACCAGAAGGCCGGCTGGTCGATCTCTGAACAGCAGCTTCGCGTAGCCGAACGCGATGGTCACCGCGCTCAGCTCGGGCGCGAGCTGCCGCGCGGTGCAGCTGCTGGCCCGCGACGTGATGGTCGCCGCCGTTCTGGCCTTGGCCTAAGTGCCCCAATCTTGGGACACTTAGGCTAAGTGCCTCAGCGTTGGGGCACTTAGGCCTAGGCTGTCGTGCTGGTTCCCGTCGTGCTCGACGAGGGGGCGCCGACCGAGCTCGAGCCGCCCCCGGGCGGTGTGGTGTCCGTCGGGGTGGGGGTCGGCGTGGGAGTCGGGGTCGGCGTGGGGGTCGGCGTCGGCGTCTTCGTGGGCGACGTCGGGTGCTGGCTCGACGGCGGCGGGTTGCCGCCGGTATCGTTGCGCGGCGGCGGGGGCGGCGACGGCTGGGTGACGACCGTGGTGGTCGTCTTGCCGTCCGGGCTCACCGAAACCACGGTCGTCGGCGCGCTGGGCGACGTCGGGCTCGACGTGGTCGGCGCGCCGCTCGAGGACGCGGGGTCGCTCGACGACGGGGTCGCCGGCAGCGTCTGCACGCCGGCCGGGACGGTGCCCTGGCCGCCGGGGCCGCCCGTGCCGCCCGCAGTAGAGGCGGGGGCCGGCCCGGCGAGCTCGGCCACGGCGGCGAACGCGGTCGCGACGACCAGCCCGGCCACCCCGAGCACGACGTACCCGGTGCGGTTCGGTTTGCTGCTCTTGGGCGGCGCGGTGTCGATCCTGGTGATCCGAGAGCTCGAATCCGACCCGGCGGGGCGGGGCATACGGGGCTCCTTGGGGAATTCGGGGAGGCGCGGTGTTTCCGACGGCACGGCGAGGCCGGGAAACGGGCGTGTCGTACCAAGCACAGCCACGGCGGGGGACCGACCTCGGCGGGGAGGTTATCACCGGCGTGCGGGTATTCGCCCAGGTAGTGGCCTTGATCCGTTACTGTGCGCGGTCGGTCGACCCGGAAGGGATGAACAGCGTGAGTGAGGAAGAAACCCGCACCCGCTTGACGGCGTGGGTGCGCGGCCGGGTTCAGGGCGTCGGTTTCCGCTGGTGGACGCGCAGCCGTGCGCTGGAACTCGGGCTCGTCGGGAGCGCCAGCAACCTGGCGGACGGGCGTGTCGAGGTGATAGCGGAGGGTAGTCGTGACCACTGTCAGCGGCTGTTGGCCGCGTTACGATCGGGAGAATCACCCGGAAGTGTGGAGCACGTCGCCGAGCGCTGGTCCGACCCGAAAGGGGGACTCAGCGGGTTCGTCGAGCGGTAGGCCGTCCGGGGCCGGTGTGGCTCGTGGTGTTGCTGAGGCCGCCGGGAGTGTGCTAGGCGCGCCGAGGAGGGGGCGCGTCCGGCGGACCCCGGAGGCCCCCAGGTAGCCTGGGACGATTGAACCGCCCGTACCCGCGGCCAGAGGGGTCAGCAGCACGTGCACCTGAAAAGCCTGACGCTCAAGGGCTTCAAGTCCTTCGCCTCGGCCACCACGCTGCGCTTCGAGCCGGGTATCACCTGCGTGGTCGGGCCGAACGGCTCGGGCAAGTCCAACGTGCTCGACGCACTGCGCTGGGTCATGGGCACCCAGGGCGCCAAGGACCTGCGCGGCGGCAAGATGGAGGACGTCATCTTCGCCGGCACCGCGGGCCGCGCCCCGCTCGGCCGCGCCGAGGTCACCCTCACCATCGACAACGCCGACGGCGCGCTCCCGATCGAGTACTCCGAGGTCTCGATCACCCGCCGGATGTTCCGCGACGGCGCGAGCGAGTACGAGATCAACGGCGACCGTTGCCGCCTGATGGACGTCCAGGAACTGCTGTCGGACTCCGGTATCGGCCGCGAGATGCACGTCATCGTCGGGCAGGGCCAGCTCTCGGCGATCCTCGAGTCGAAGCCCGAGGAGCGCCGCGCCTTCATCGAAGAGGCCGCCGGCGTCCTCAAGCACCGCAAGCGCAAGGAACAGACCCTGCGCAAGCTGGCCAACATGCAGGGCAACCTCGACCGCCTCGGCGACCTGACGACCGAGCTGCGCCGCCAGCTCAAGCCCCTGGGCAAGCAGGCCGAGATCGCCCGCAAGGCCCAGTCGGTGCAGTCCGAGCTGCGCGACTCCCGGCTGCGCCTGCTCGCCGACGACCTGGTCACCCAGCGGGAAGCCATCGCGCGCGAAGAAGCCGACGAGAAGACAGCTCGCGCGCGCCGCGCCGAGGTCGAGCAGACCCTCGAGATCGTCTCCGCCGAAGAAGCCGAGCTGGAGGCCTCGCTCGCCGAGGACGCGCCGCTCCTGCAGACCGCCCAGGAGACCTGGTACAAGCTGTCCGCGCTGGCCGAGCGGCTGCGCGGCACCGTCCGGCTCGCCATCGAGCGCCAGCGCCACCTCTCCGCCGACGTCGCGACGAACACCGGCGGCCGCGACCCCGAAGAGCTCCTCGAAGAGGCCGAGCGCGTCGCCGAGCAGGAAGAAGAGCTCAACGAGGCCGTCATGGAGGCCCGGGAGCTGCTCGCCCAGACCGTGCTGCGCCGCGAGGACCTCGAACAACGCGTCCAGGCCGCCGAGCGGGCGCACTGGGCTGCCGTCCGCGCCATCGCCGACCGCCGCGAGGGCATGGCCAAGCTGACCGGCCAGGTCGAGGCGCTGCGCAGCAAGAACGGCGCCACGACCGACGAGATCGACCGGCTCAGCGTCTCCATCGAGGAAGCCGCCGAGCGCGCCGAGATCGCCGTCGAAGAGCTGGAGCTGGCCAAGGCCGAGGGCGGCGCGGAGGAATCCGACGACGCCGGCCTGATGGACCGCCACGACCGCGCGGTCGAGGCGAACAACGCGGCCAAGGCGCGCGTCGAAGAGCTGGTCAAGGCCGAGCGCGCCGCCGAGCGCGAGATCGCGTCGGAGAAGGCGCGCGTCGAGGCGCTGTCCATGGGCCTGCGGCGCAAGGACGGCGCGGGCGCGCTGCTCGGCGCGTCCCACGAGCTGCCGGGCCTGCTCGGCTCGGTCGCCGCGCTGCTGACCGTCGAGCCGGGGCACGAAGTCGCGCTCGCCGCGGCGCTCGGCCCGGTCGCCGACGCGATCGCCGTCGCGGGCGGCGAAGACGCCTTGCGTGCCCTGAAGTACTTGAAGGACACCGACTCCGGCCGCGCGGGCATCCTGCTCGGCGGGCCCGAGTCCACTGTGGACACCCTCTCGTGGCCGTCGCTGCCGGAAGGCGCGCGCTGGGCCCGTGAGGTCGTCACGGCGCCCGCGCAGCTGCGGCCCGCCGTCGAGCAGGCCCTCGACAGGCTGGCCATCGTCCGCGACCTCGACGCGGCCCGGCACCTGGTCGCGGTGCACCCCGAGGTCCGCGCGGTCACCGCCGAGGGCGACGTCTTCGGCGCCCGCTGGGCGATCGGCGGCTCCGGCAAGCGCGAGAGCGTGATCGAGGTCCAGGCCGCCGTCGACGAGGCGGGGGAGCGGCTCCGCCTGGCCGAACGCTCTCTGGAGCGGTACGCGGCCGAGCTGGAAGGCGCCCGCGCCGAGCAGCAGGCGCGTCGCGAAGAGGTCTCCCAGGCCAAGGACGCCCTCGGCGAGGCCAAGGTCCGGCGCGCCCGGTCCTCGGAGCGGCTCAACCGGCTGCAGCAGGCCGCCCGCCAGGCGCAGGCCGAGGTCGAACGGCTGTCCGGGCAGCGCGCGAAGGTCGAACAGAGCCGCGTCCAGGCGCTCGCCCAGCTCGCCGAGCTGGAGGAACGGCTCGCCGCCGTCGCCGAGCAGCCCGTCGAGGACGACCCGGACACCGCCGAGCGCGACCAGGCCGTCGAAGAACTGGCCGTCGTGCGGCAGGAGGAGATGGAGGCGCGGCTCGCGCAGCGCACCTCCGAAGAGCGCGCCCGCAGCATCGCCGGCAAGGCCGAGGGCCTTCGTCGCGCCGCGCACGCCGAGCAGCAGGCCCGTGAACGCGCCGAGCGTGCCGCCGCGGCCCGCAAACGCGGCGCCGAGATCGCCAACGCCGTCGTCAACGCCGGCGAGATCGCGCTGGAGCGCATCGAGCACTCGGTGCAGCGCGCCGCCACCGAACGCGACCAGGTCCAGGCCCGCCGCCAGAGCCGCGAGCAGGCGCTGACCGGTGTCCGCGCGAAGGTCCGCGAGCTGACCGGCGAGCTGGAGAAGCTGACCGACGCCGTCCACCGCGACGAGGTCCTGCGCGCCGAGCAGCGGCTGCGGCTGGAGACCCTCGAAGCCAAGATCGCCGAGGACTTCGGCATGGGCCTGGAGGACCTCGTCCGCGAGTACGGCCCGGACGTCCCGGTGCCGCCGAGCGCGGGTGAGATGGCCGAGTACGAGGCGGCCAAGGACCGCGGCGAGGACGTGACCCCGCCGCCGCCGATGCCCTACGACCGCGACACCCAGGCCCGCCGCGCCAAGCGCGCCGAGAAGGACCTGTCGCTGCTGGGCAAGGTCAACCCGCTCGCCCTCGAGGAGTTCGCGGCGCTGGAGGAGCGGTACAAGTTCCTCTCCACGCAGCTGGAGGACCTCAAGGACACCCGCAAGGACCTCGAAGCCGTCATCAAGCAGGTCGACGAGAAGATCCTCGAGGTCTTCGCCTCGGCGTACGCGGACGTGGCCCGCGAGTTCGAGACGGTGTTCGGCGTGCTCTTCCCGGGCGGCGAAGGCCGGATGGTCCTCACCGAGCCGGACGACCTGCTGGCCACCGGCGTCGACGTCGAAGCGCGGCCGCCGGGCAAGAAGGTCAAGCGGCTGTCGCTGCTGTCCGGTGGCGAGAAGTCGCTGGTCGCGGTGGGCATGCTGGTGGCGATCTTCCGCGCCCGCCCCTCACCCTTCTACGTCATGGACGAGGTCGAGGCGGCGCTCGACGACACGAACATGCGCCGGCTGATCGGGCTGCTGGAGCAGCTGCGCGACTCGTCGCAGCTGATCATCATCACCCACCAGAAGCCGACCATGGAGATCGCCGACGCCCTCTACGGCGTGAGCATGCAGGGCGACGGCATCACGAAGGTGATCTCGCAGCGGCTGCGCTCGACCGAGGAAGAGCCGGTTCCGGTCAGTTGATCTCGTCCTCGCGCGGTGCGCGGCGGTCTTCGCCGTGCGCGCGGGGCTCGTAGTGGCGCAGGTCGTTGCCCATCCACTGGGCGTCGCCGATCCGCGGCCGGCGTCCGCGTGGCGTGAGCATGCCGCGCTGGACGCCCCGCTTGCGGTCGGACCGGTCCATGGCCAGTGCGATGACGAGCACGACCAGCAGCACCGCGCCGAGACCGATGAAGAACCCCATGTGACCCCCCTGTCCCGCTCCCAGGCTACGGGAGCGGGCGGGGCGTCACATCCGCTTATCCGGCGACCCAGAAGGCGTAGTCCGCCGAGTACCGGACCGCCGTCTGCGCGCCCGCCGTGCACGTCCCGGCCGGGGCGACGCCGCCGCGGGTGTTGAGGCGCTGGACGTAGGTCACCTTGCCGAAGATCCCGTCGCCGGTGTTGAGGTTCGCCTTGAGCAGCAGTTCCGGGATCGCGTCCGTCCGCGGCGAGGAAGCGGCCGCCGCCGCGCCGACCGTGCTGCCGTCCACGATGGACGTCCAGACCGGGCCCTTGCTGTGCAGCGCCACCGGTTTCCCGTGCTTCGACAGCACGGCGGCGGGCTGGATCAGCGTCCACGCGCCGTTCGTGCAGCCGTAGATCTGCACGCCCTCGGCCGCGTAGGCGGCCACCGGCCGGTTGCCCGCGGGGACCTTGATCGCGTCCGGCACCTTGGCGGCCGCCGGGGTGGCCGAAGCCGTCGCCGCGCCGCCGACCAGCAGGGCACCCACCGCGAGCGCCACCGTCATCCGCTTCATGGAATCCACCTTCGAAATCCTCCCGCCGCTTCTCGGCGGGCTCCCGCCCCTCCACACGGGAGCCCGCCGGAAACGGTTCAGGAGGATCAGGCGGCGCGCACCTCGGCGGTCGCGGCTTCCGCTTCGGCCGCCTTCGGGTCCGGCGTCCGGTGCCGCAGTGCCAGCAGGCCGCCGACGACCAGGGTGATGAGCACGCCCATCAGCGTGTACCACGGGTAGGCCAGCGCCACCTTGTCCCCGGCCGCCTTGCTGAAGTCGACGCCGATCAGGCCGCCGGTCTTCGCGTTGAACTTCACCCCGAGGATGACGAACGCCATCACCACGACCGTGACCACGAACGCGACGATCGCGTCCGCCTGCCGCGCCTTCTTGATCAGCAGGCCGAGCAGGAACGACCCCAGCAGCGCACCGTAGGTGTAGCCGGTGATGGCCAGGCCGAGCTCGATCACCGAGTTCTTCGTGGTGGAGAACAGCGACGCGAACACCGCGAACACGACGGCCCAGATCAGGGTCCACATGCGACCGTGCTGCAGGAGCTTCGAGTCTTCCGGCGAGCGCTTGGTGAACCGCTGGTAGAGGTCGGCCACGGTGGACGTCGACAGGGCGTTGAGCGCCGAAGCCAGCGCGCCCATGGTCGAGGCCAGGACACCGGCGATGAGCAGGCCCGAGACACCGACCGGCAGGTCGTCGATGATGAACCGCGAGAACACGTCGTCCGGGCTCTGCAACCCCAGCTGCGCCACGGACTTGCGGCCGTTGAACACCCACAGCATGGCGCCGACCAGCAGGAACAGCGCGAACTGCACGGTGACGATGACGCCGCTGCCGATCAGCGCCTTCTGGCCGTCGCGCAGGCTGCGCGTGGCCAGGAGCCGCTGCGCGATCAGCTGGTCGGCGCCGTGGGACGCCATCGAGAGCGCCGCGCCGCCGAGCACCGCCGTGATGAAGGCGTACGGGCTGGTCAGCAGGTTCTTCGTGAAGTCGACGAGCATGAACTTGCCGTCCGCGGACGCCTGCGTGGCCCAGTCGGCCGGCAGCTTGTTCAGCAGCACGATCGCGGCCACCGCGGCGCCGCCGAGGTAGAGCGACAGCTGGATGACGTCGACCCAGACCACCGCCTTGATCCCGCCGATGTAGGCGTAGACCAGCGTCAGGGCGGTGAGGATGACGACGATCACCCAGTAGTCCAGGTGGATGCCGTAGTGGCCGAGGATCACCTTGATCGGGATCGCGCCGGCGAACAGGCGCACGCCCTCGGCGAGCAGCCGCGTGATCACGAACGTCACCGACGCCGTGCCCTGCAGCCCCGAGCCGAACCGCTTCCCGAGGAACGCGTACGCGCTGACGAGGTTGCCCCGGAAGTACCGCGGCAGCAGCACGAACGCGGCGATCGTCCGGCCGATGATGTAGCCGAAGGCCAGCTGCAGGAACAGGAAGGCGTTGCCGAAGACCAGTCCGGGCGTGCTGATCACGGTGAGCGTCGAGGTCTCCGTGGCCACCACGGACAGCATCACCGCACCCCACGGGAGGCTGCGCTCGCCGACGAAGTAGTCCGCCGCCGACCGTTGTCTCCGGCCGACCAGCACGCCGATCAGCGGCATCGCCGCCAGGTAGATCACGATGATGGCGAGGTCAACACCGCGCATGGATCACTCCTACCGTTCTCCGGCCTTCTCCGCGACTCGCAACCGGGTCACGGTGCCCCCCAGCGGGGCGGGAAGGGTCAGGGGACCGCGGCCCGGGACCAGCGCGCCGAGCACGCGCGGCCCGCGGGCACCGGTCGCCGACGGCACCGTACCGGGCACGCCGCACCAGCTGAGCCAGCCCAGCAACGCGGTCAGGTACGCCTCTTTGCCGGCGCCGGGCAGGCCGAGGTCGTCACTGGTCTTGACCACCGCCGAACCCACGGCGCGGACCAGCGCGGCCATCAGCGCCGGGTTGGCGACGCCCCCGCCGGAGGCGATGACGGTCGTGACACCGTGGCGGCGGCACTGGTCGGCCACGGTGACGGCGGTCAGCTCGGTCAGCGTCGCGAGCAGGTCGCCGGGTTCGACGCCCTCCAGGCCGGCCAGTGCGGTGTCGAGGTAGTCCGCGTTGAAGTGCTCCTTGCCGGTCGACTTCGGCGGCGCGGCGGTGAAGTACGGGTCGGCCAGCAGCCGGCCGAGCAGGTCGGCGCGCACCGACCCGCCGAGGGCGAGCCGGCCGTCGACGTCGCTGCGCTGCCCCGAGACGCGGTGGGCGGCGACGTCGAGCAGGGCGTTGGCGGGCCCGGTGTCGTAGGCGATCACCGGCCGCCCCTCGGCGACGACGGTGATGTTCGCGATGCCGCCGAGGTTCAGCGCGGCGACCGGCCGTCCGGTGTCCTCGGCGAGGCCGCACAGCCACAGCCGGTCGAGCGTGCTCGCCAGGGGCGCGCCGTGGCCGCCCGCGGCGACGTCGCGCGCCCGAAGGTCGGCGACCACCGGCAGCCCGGTGCGTTCGGCGATCCACGCGGGCTGGCCGAGCTGGAGGGTGCCGCGGACGTGGTTGTCCTCGACCCAGTGGAACACCGTCTGGCCGAGCGAGGCGACCAGGTCCGCGCTGCCGCCGAGCTCTTCGACACCGCGCGCGGCCGCGTCGGCGAACGCCTGGCCCACGCCGGTGTCCAGCCGCGTCAGCTCGCCGGCGGTGCACGGGTTCGGCGGCAGCGCGGCGAGCAGGCCCTCGCGCAGGTGATCGGGATAGGGGACGTCGAGCTCGCCGAGCGGCGTCAGCACGACCGTGTCCTCTTCGGCGTGCAGGTCGGCGGCGGCCACGTCGATCCCGTCGAGCGACGTGCCCGAAATCAGGCCGATCACCCGATAGCCGTGACTCGCTCGCATCCCCATCCGGAGGGGTTTAGTGGAGCGTTGCCTGTGACGCAACCCACTTGGTGAAGTCTTGGCCCAATCGGGACCTAGGTGGTGACGAATTGCCTGTGCGGACGGGGTGTCCGGCGCGGGGGAGCGCGGATGAAAGGATGGGCCCGTGTCGAGCACCTGGTTCCTGTTCGTAGTCGTCGCCGTCGTCGTCCTGGTCGCCCTGCTGGTGACCGGCCTGCTGATCGCACGCAGGCGGCGGATCAGCCTGGACGCCCAGCGCGAGGTCGAGGCGAAACCGAAGGGCGGGTCGTACGCGGCCAGCGGGGGCATCGCGCTCGCGCCCGGCGGCACGGCCGAGGCCGAAGCCCCCGAGCACCCGGTCGGGGACCGGCCGGAGACCGACGGCCAGCCCGCGGTGGGCGACGACGCGGCGGTCCCACGCGACTCGGCGCAGCGCACGGTCCGCGACGTCGAGCTGCCGGACGCCGAGGTCGTCGAACCGGCCCCGGTCGCCGAGGAGATCGAGCCGGCGACCGGCCGCATGGAGCGGCTGCGCGGCCGGCTGTCGAAGTCCCGCTCGGTGTTCGGGACGAGCCTGCTGGGCCTGCTCGGCGCGGGTGACCTCGACGAGGACTCCTGGCAGGACGTCGAAGACACGCTGCTGCTGGCCGACCTCGGTGCGGCCACGACGAACCAGATCGTCGAGCGCCTGCGCGACGAGCTGTCCCGGCGCGCGGTGCGGTCGTCGGCCGAGGCGCGCGAGGTGCTGCACGAGGTGCTGACGGCGCAGCTGTCCACCGACGGCCACCGCGCGGTCCGGGCGCTGCCGCACACGGTCGACGGCAAGAAGCAGCCGGCGGTGGTGCTGGTGGCGGGCGTCAACGGCACGGGCAAGACGACGACCACGGGCAAGCTCGCCCGCGTCCTGGTGGCCCAGGGCGGCACGGTCCTGCTGGGCGCGGCGGACACGTTCCGCGCGGCGGCCGCCGACCAGCTCCAGACATGGGCCGAGCGCGTGGGCGCGGAGGTCGTCCGCGGCAAGGAGGGCGCGGACCCGGCGGCGGTGGCGTTCGACGCGGTCAAGCGCGGCGTGGACACCGGTGTCGACGCGGTCCTGGTCGACACGGCGGGCCGCCTGCACACGAAGACGGGCCTGATGGACGAGCTGGGCAAGGTCAAGCGCGTCGTGGAGAAGCAGGCCAAGGTCGACGAGGTCCTGCTGGTCCTGGACGCGACGACGGGCCAGAACGGGCTCATGCAGGCCCGTGTGTTCGCCGAGGTCATCGACGTGACGGGCATCGTGCTGACCAAGCTGGACGGGACGGCCAAGGGCGGGATCGTGTTCCAGGTCCAGAAGGAGCTGGGGGTCCCGGTGAAGCTGGTCGGCCTGGGCGAGGGGCCGGACGACCTGGCCCCGTTCGAGCCGGGCGCCTTCGTGGACGCCCTGCTCGGCTAGGTGATCGGCTGGCGGGCGCAGCTCGGACGGGCTGCTGCCGTCCGGCGTCTTCAGGCCGAGCGCGGTTTCGGCGAGCACCATCGGCACGGTCACACCCGCTGCCCGCTCGCCTTCGCGCGGCGCGGTCCGGAACCCGGGCAGCGCCGCCCGCTGCCCGCGTATCGCACGGTGATGTCGAGGTCGCTCGGTCAGCGGACCTTCGCCGGCGGCTCCAGCCGGAACAACGGCGTCCCGTCCGCCTTCCGCAACCCCAGCTGCAGGATCACCGGCGCCGACGGGCGGTTCGCCGGGATGAGGCACGGGGACGTCCCGCGGGCCGGCACGGTCAGGTGGGACCAGCCGATGCCCTGCAGCGTGCGGCGCGCCGGGTCGAGCACCATCGCCGCGCTGAAGTAGCGGCCGCTGGGGACCGCGATGCGGGCCGTGTGGCCGAGGATCGCCGAGAACGCCGTGCCGGTGCGGCCGCCGTCCTCCTGCATCGTGAGGATCACCGGTGTCCGGCCCTTCGCGGCACCGTGGTGCCGCACGGTGATCTCGACAGTGCCCGCGGCGGTCTTCGCCGGGCCCGGCCAGGCGGGCGACGCGGGCGAGCCGTCGAGCGCGCGGTCGACGAGCCGGTCCAGGAGGTTCGAAGCGGCGCCCTGCGCGAGCCAGGCCAAGGCGCCCGCGTGCGTGTTCATGCGGCCTCCGGCGATATTCGGATGACGGCGGCGGTGCACCCGGCGCAGAATCCGGGAATGCCCGGTTGACGCACGCGTGCCCCTCCTCGTGGAAGACGCCCCGAAGCCGTCATTCGCTACGAGAGAGGACCCATTGTGACCGCCATTCACGGCGATCGAGTGCACTTGCGCCCGATCGGCCCAGCCGACCGCGTCCGGGTGCGCGAAATCCTGGCCACCCCGGAGGTCGCCCGCTGGTGGGGCGACCCGGACCGCGAAACCGAAGGCCTGTACGAAGTCGAAGAGGGCTACACGGTCTACGTGATCGAGTTCGACGGTGACGTCGTCGGCCTGATCCAGAGCTGCGAGGAGCTGGACCCGCAGTACCGCCACGCGGGCATCGACATCTCGCTGCACCCGGACTTCCACGGCCGCGGCCTCGGCACGGACGCGATCCGCGCCCTGGCCCGCCACCTGTTCGAGACCGGCCACCACCGGCTGACGATCGACCCGGCGGCGTCCAACGAGACGGCGATCCGGGTGTACACCAAGGTGGGCTTCCGGCCGGTCGGGATCCTGCGGAACTACGAACGCGCCCCGGACGGCACCTGGCACGACGGGCTGCTGATGGACTTGCTGGAAGGGGAGCTGAGCTGAGTCAGTCCTTGTCGATGACCTGCTGAAGCAACCGGCTCATCTGCTCCATGCCGACGTTGATCTTGGTGAACCCGCTGCGCATCTCGGCCCGGAGGTCGGTGACGTCGGTCTTGAGGTCGGTGACGTCGGTCTTGAGGCCGGTGACGTCGGTCTTGAGGCCGGAGATGTCTTGCCCGTGCTCGATCTGCGTCTCGCGTATCGCGTTGAGCACCTTGGTGTGGCCGTTCAAGGTCTGCTTGAACTCGGAGACGTCGCGGTCTGCCGTGCCAGCGAGTATGCGAGCCGCTGCGGCGTCCTGCCGGGTGTACTGCACCTGCTCCTCCAAGGCGGTCACGCGGGCTTCGAGGTCTTCGAGGCTTGCCATGTCGCCGACTTTACCGGCGCCGGATTCGCCCCCCTCACGGGGGTTACTTTGTGTCACCTTAATTTCACCCACTGTCACACTTGTGCGACGGCCTGGGACAGGCTAGCGCCGAGGGCGTCGGCGACCCGCTGCACCGCCGGGGCGATGTGCGCCACCGCCTCGGCGGTCAGTCGACCGGACGGCCCGGACACCGAAACCGCCGCCGGCACCGGTGCGCCCGGCACCGCCACCGCCACGCACCGCACCCCCAGCTCCTGCTCGGCCTCGTCCAGCGCGTACCCCTGCGAAGCGATCCGCGACAGCTCCACCGCCAGCGCGTCCGGGTCGGTGTACGTGTGCTCCGTGTACGCCGGCATCCCCGTCCGGTCCAGCAGTGACCGGACCTCGGACGACGGCAGGTGGGCCAGCATCGCCTTCCCGACCCCGGTCCCGTGCGGCAGCAACCGCCGTCCGACCTCGGTGAACATGCGCATCGAGTGCTTCGAGGGCACCTGGGCCACGTACACGACCTCGTCGCGCTCCAGGACCGCCAGGTTCGCCGTCTCGCCGACCTCTTCCACCAGCTCGGCCAGCAACGGCCGCGCCCAGGCGCCGAACTGCATGCTCGCGTTCTCGCCCAGCCTGATGAGCCGCGCCCCCAGCGCGTAGCGGCGGTTCGTGTTCTGGCGGACGTACCCCAGGTCGACCAGCGTGCGGATGAGCCGGTGGATCGTCGGCATCGGCAGCCCGGACAGCGTCGCCAGCTCCGACAGGCTCGCCTCGCCGCCGGTGTCCGCGAGGTGTTCCAGCAGCTCGAAGGCACGCTGCAGGGACTGGACGCCGCCGTCGCGACCGTTCTTCTCCGCCGGCACGGTGGCCCTCCTTACGTCGGCGTTGAGCTTCCGCTATGCAGAAACTATAGTCCGGCTGGTAGAAAACCGTAGGGCCGTTATCCAAAGATCCGAACCCTCGAGGTGTTTCCCCATGTCTTCTGAAGTCCAGGTGCTGGGCGACCCGGTCGAGCGCGGCGACGAGATCCTCACGCCGGAGGCGCTCGCCTTCCTCGCCGGCCTCCACGACGCCTTCGCCGGCCGCCGCGACGAGCTGCTCCAGGCGCGCGGCAAGCGCCGCGAGGAGGCCCGGACCACCGGCCGGCTCGACTTCCTGCCGGAGACCAAGGAGATCCGCGAAGGCGACTGGCAGGTCGCCGGCGCGCCGCCCGCGCTCCGCGACCGCCGCGTCGAGATCACCGGGCCGACCGACCGCAAGATGACCATCAACGCGCTCAACTCCGGCGCGAAGGTGTGGCTCGCCGACCTCGAAGACGCCAACACGCCGCACTGGCACAACGTGGTCTCCGGTCAGGTCAACCTCTACGACGCCATCCGCGAGACGATCACCCTGGAGAGCGGCGGCAAGAGCTACGCGCTCTCCGGCGACGTCGAGCACGCCACCATCGTGGTCCGCCCGCGCGGCTGGCACCTGCCCGAGAGCCACCTGAAGTTCGGCGACCGTGAAGGCGTCGGCGCGCTCGTCGACTTCGGCCTGCACTTCTTCCACAACGCCGCCGAACTGCTCAAGCGCGGCAAGGGCCCGTACTACTACCTGCCGAAGATGGAGAGCCACCTCGAAGCGCGGCTCTGGAACGACGTCTTCACCCACGCCGAGAAGGCCCTCGGGATCGAGCACGGCACCGTCCGCGCCACCGTGCTGATCGAGACCATCCCGGCCGCGTTCGAGATGGAAGAGATCCTCTACGAGCTGCGCGAGCACGCCTCCGGCCTCAACGCCGGCCGCTGGGACTACCTGTTCAGCGTCATCAAGTACTTCCGCGACGCGGGCGAGAAGTTCGTGCTGCCGGACCGCAACTCCGTCACCATGACCGCGCCCTTCATGCGCGCCTACACCGAGCTGCTGGTGCGCACCTGCCACAAGCGCGGCGCCTTCGCGATCGGCGGCATGGCCGCGTTCATCCCGAGCAAGGACCCCGAGACCAACAAGGGCGCCTTCGAAAAGGTGCACGCGGACAAGTCCCGCGAGGCCGGCGACGGCTTCGACGGCTCCTGGGTGGCCCACCCGGGCATGGTCGAGCTCTGCAAGGAGGAGTTCGACAAGGTGCTCGGCGACCAGCCCAACCAGCTCGGCCGCACCCGCGACGAGGTCAGCGTCACCGCCGATCAGCTGCTGGACGTCGCTTCGACGCCGGGCAGCGCGACCGCGGCCGGCCTGCGCGCGGCGGTCGACGTCGGTGTCCGCTACATCGCCTCCTGGCTGGGCGGCAACGGCGCGGCGGCCATCCACAACCTGATGGAAGACGCCGCCACCGCCGAGATCTCCCGCTCGCAGATCTGGCAGTGGGTCAAGAACGGGACCACTTTGGACAGTGGCGACACGGTCACGGCGGAGCTGGTCCGCGGTGTGCTGGCCGACGTCCGCGGCGAACTGGCCGGCGAGCTCAAGCCGGAGCTGCTGGAGCCCGCGGTGGAGCTGTTCGAGCAGGTCGCGCTGGCCGACGAGTTCCCGGACTTCCTCACGCTGCCCGCGTACGAGAAGATCAAGTAGTGCGGCTTTCCGAGGACGTCTACGACGCCGCCGACGCGCGCCTGGCTGCGGCCGACGCGCGCGTCGCGGCGTCGTACCCGGGGGAGCGGCCGGGACGCCAGCCCGTGCACACGGTCTACGTCCCGGCGTCGCAGTACAAGACGCGCCTGGTGGCCGACTGGGGCAAGCAGGCGATGCGGGTCTTCATCGAGCACGGCGACCTCCTCGGCGCCGACGCGGACGTCTTCGAACGCGTCCGCGCGAAGCTGCTCACCGAGCCGATCGAGGACCTGCGGATCGACTTCGAGGACGGCTTCGGCCGCGTGCCCGACGACGTCGAGGACGCGGCGGCGGTGGCGGCCGGGCAAACCCTGGCGACGACGGGCGGGACGCCGTTCTGCGGCATCCGCTTCAAGAGCTTCGAAGCGGCGACCCGCCGGCGTGGCATTCGCACCCTGGACCTGTTCCTCGGGTCGTTGCTGGACAACGGGCCGTTGCCGCCCGGTTTCGTCGTCACCCTGCCGAAGGTGACGGCCGTCGAGCAGGTCGCGGTGGCCGCGGAGGTCCTCGCTCGCCTGGAAACCGCGTACGATCTGCCCGAGGCCACGCTGCGCTTCGAGGTCCAGATCGAAACGGCGCAGTCCATTGTGGACGTCGACGGGACGCTGTCGGTGGCGCGGATCGTGCAGGCGGCCGAGGGCCGCTGCTCGGGACTGCACTACGGAACGTACGACTACAGCGCGGGCCTCGGCATCGCGGCGGCGTACCAGAGCATGGAGCACCCGGCGGCCGACCTGGCCAAGGGCCTGATGCAGATCGCGGCGGCGGGCACCGGCGTCCGCCTCTCGGACGGCTCGACGAACCGGCTCCCGATCGGCGACGCCCTGCCCGCGGCGTGGGCTGAACACCTCCGGCTGGTCCGCAGGTCCTTGGAGCGCGGCTTCTACCAGGGCTGGGACCTGCACCCCCACCAGCTGCCGACCCGCTTCGCGGCGACGTACACGTTCTACCGGGCGGGGTTCCCGGAGGCGGTGGCGCGATTGCGCGCGTACGCGGAGAAGACGGCCGGGGGAGTGCTGGACGAACCGGCGACGGCCCAGGCGCTGGCGGTGTACCTGCTGCGCGGGCTGGACTGCGGGGCCTTGGACGAGGGCGAGCTGCCGTTCGGGCGGCCGGAACTGGAGAAATACGCGCGGCGCGAGGTGTAGGAGTCACTCGCCGAGCTGGGCGCGGTCGGCGGCCTCCCGCCCCGCGCCCCACCCTTCGTGGCTGCGCACGGTCACCGATTTGCTCACCACCTCGGGAAACAGCTCGGTGAACGCCGCCGCCACCTGCGCCTCGCGTGATGCCAGTACCGGCACCAGGCCCGGCGCCTCGGCGATCGTCGCCTTCGCCGCCTGCTCGAGCCGCTCGCCGATTCGGGTGGCGTAGGAAACGAGGAACGACTTCCGGAAATCCCGGGACCGGCCCGCCGGGTCGGCGATCATCGCCCGGTTCGCCTGGACGAGCAGCGAAGTCGTGAGCAGCTCGACGGAATCCAGTTCGTCGCCGACGACGGTGACGAAGTCCCAGCGTGCGTCGAAGATCGCCCGGCAGCGGTTGGCCTTCGCCACCACGTGGACCAGCAGCGACTTCGCGTCGGTGTAGGGCGTGTCGAGCCAGATGCGGCGGGCCGCGGGCCGGTCCGGCGCACCGGTGCCCGCCTCCACCAGTGCCCGGTCGAGGGCGTGGCGGGTCATCAGCTCCTGCGCCTTCGCCGAAAGAGCCTCGGCCTCCTCCGGGAATGAGCTCGACTCGGCCTTCGCGAGCAGCGCGCGGACCCGGCTCAGCTTCTTGTCGTCGACGGGGTGGCGTGCCGGTCGCGGCAGCGGGGTGCCCGGCGCGGGCAGCACCACAGTCACCGGGGGCAGCGTCTTCAGCAGGCCGACCGCGTCGATGACCGCCGCCACCGCTTCGGACGGCGTGAGGATGTGCTTCGCCGCCCACTGCGGCAGGTGCGGCTCGGTTTCGTTCCACCAGCGGACCGCGTCGAGCTGGGCCAGCCAGTCCGGGTGCACCGCGGGGAACTGCCCGGCGTAGGCGGCGAGGGCGTCGAGCAGGTACGAGCCGGCGAACTCGTCCAGGCGGCGCCGGGCCACCTGGCGGAGGTCTTCGGGCAGCCAGCCACCCCGGCACGCGCGGCCGATCAGCTGCCCGGCGATCAGATCGGCAGCCGCGGCGAGAGCGGGCGGCAGGGTGAAGTCCGGCGCCAGCCAGTCCGCGTCGCCCGGTACGGCGGCGAACAGCGCCTCGCCGAACTCCTCGGCCGTCGTCGGCGGCGGGCCGACGCGGACCTGCTTCCGCTTGCCCACCCGGTCAGTCTGCCGCAGCGCCCGACGCGGGCGTCGGGTACGTCACTGCGAGCGTTAACACCGCAGGAACATCCGATGCTTAGGGTCCGGCCATGGCCGAGAAGAAGAAGCGCTGGTGGACGTCTGATCATCGCGCCGCTGATCTTCTGCGCCGTGATGACCGGGATCGCCGCCGTCGGCGACCTCAGAGCGGTCGGACGAATCGGACTCAAAGCCGTCTACTTCGGGGTCGTCACGACGTTCGCGCTGCTGTTCACGCTCGTCCTCGCCGCGATTTCCCGGTGCTACGCCGGGGTTTCGGTCTGGAAGTTCCTCCGCTACGCGCGTGAAGAGTTCCTCCTGGCGCTGGGCACGGCCTCGACGGAGTCGGTGATGCCGCGGATCATGGCCAAGCTCACCGACGCCGGCTGCTCCCGCGCGGCGACCGGCCTGGCTCGGCCAGCAGCTGCTGGCGGTACTGATCCTGATGCTGACGTCGAAGGGCATGGCGGGCCTGGCCTGCTGCTGGGAGCGGACCGCCTGATGGACTCGATGCGCGTGTTCGTCAACCTGCTGGGCAACTGCGTGGCGACGTTCGTCGTGGCGAAGTCCGAAGGGCAGCTGGACCGGGCCGAGCTGCGGGAGACCCTCGAAGGGGCGACGCCGGTCGCGGCTTAACGCAGCCGCGGGAGGGCGTCACGCGCGAAGTGGCTCAACGTCCGCAGGTCGTCGACGAACCGCGCCCGGTGGTCCTCGGGCAGCGGCCGGAAGAAGAACTGCTCGACGTTCTCCACGTGCAGCCGGCTGGCCCGCACGGTCGTCTCCTCGCCGAACGAGGTCAGCCGGACGAGCTGGACCCGCTTGTCGCTCGGTGACGCCGTGCGGGTCACCAGCCCGAGCGCCTCCATCCGGTCGACCAGGCGGGTCGCGCCGCCGGTGGTGAGCACCTGCTCCTGGGCGATGGAGCGCATGGTCAGCCCGTCCGCGCCGGTGCGGCCCACGATCAGCAGGACCTCGTACATCAGGTGCGTGATCCCGCATTCGCGTTCCAACGCCCGCCCGAGCAGGTACCCGAGCCGGTGCGCCGCGCCTTGCAGCCGCCCGAAGGCCAGCACGCGGGCGTCGTCCGCCGCCTGCCGGGCCGAGGTGATTTCGGGGTCCACCCGCTCATCCTCCCCCTTGCCCCCGGTCACGCAACGCGAGACGGCGGCCGGTGGGGTGCGAGGTCTTCCCCCTGCGCCGAGCGGGCGAGCGGGCGTTCTAGTCGCCGGCGCGCAAGGCCAGGTACACGTCCAGCTGGTCGGTGAACTCCGTCAGGTCCGCGCCCAGCAGCTCACCCGCCCGCCCGATCCGGTAGCGCAGCGTGTTCACGTGGACGTGCAACGCCTTCGCCGCCCGGGTCGGGGAGCCCGAGCACTCCAGGAACACGCGGACCGTGTGCACCAGGTCCGTGTGCTGCTCCGCGTCGTAGGCCAGCAACGGCCCGAGCACCCGACGGCGCACCGCCGCGCGCACCCCGTCCGGCGCCCCGGCCAGCAGCAGCTCGTGCACCGCCACGTCACCGGTCCGGACCACCGCCACCCGGCCCGGCCGCCGCGCCGCCACCGCCACGGCGTACCGCGCACTTTCCACGGCCTCGTCCACCCGGCCCGGATCGCTGACCCCGCACAGGATCCGCGAAGCCCGCAGCAGCGGCTCCACAATGGACAGGCCGGCCAGCGAAGGCGTGGCCACCGCCGCATACGACGTGTCGCCCGGCGAGTCGAGCAGCGTCGCGTCCGGCAGCAACTCGTCCAGGACGTCCCGGCTCTCGTCGCTGCCTTCGGTCCGCAACCCGACAACGCACACGTCCTCGGGCAGCGACACCTCCGGGCGGGTCATGCGGGCCCGCGTGACCCCGACCAGCCCCGCCACCTCTTCGGCCAGCTCGGCCTGTGCGGTGCTCAACGGCCCTCCGGCCGCGATCAGCCACGGCACCGCGTGCCGCCCCTCGACCGGGAGCACCGTCAGCGGCCCCGGCTCGCGGGCCGCGTACCGGCGGACGACGTCCTCCGGCGGCATCGGCAGCGGGGCCGTCCCCGCGATCAGCCGGCCCAGGCCGGACAGCACCCAGCACGGCAGTCCCAGTTCCGCCGAAGCCCGCTCGACCAGCGTCTCGACCGGCGCCTCCGCCGCGGCCTGCAAACGTTTGCGGGCACTGTCGGACGCGGCCGCCAACGCCAGCACCACCTGCTCGGTGATCACCGAAAAGGACAGGTCGGCGGGCACCTCGAGGAGCGGGATCCGGTGCCGGACGCAGGCGTCGACGACGTCGTCCGGGATGCCGCCCGAGTCCGCGCCGGACGCGGCCAGCGCCGCCGCGCCCGAGCGGGCCAGCGCCGCGACGAACGGCTCGGCGTCACCCGGCTCGTGCCACCAGAGCAGGCCGGACAGCACCAGCTCACCGGCCGAAAGGTACCGTCCGGGGTCGGACAGCTCCGTGACGTAGATGCGCGTCACCGGCCGGTCGAGCAGGTCGGTCCCGGCGCGCGGGCGCAGCCGCAGCCCCGGCAGCCCCAGCAGAGTTTTCACGGTCGTCATGAGGCTTGTAGGAAAGCACAACCGGCCCCGCGTCCGCTGCGGTGCGTTTCATGCGTGGTGCCGTTGCCGCCCGGCCGTGATCCGTCGTCTACTGGTCTATCGCCCTCACGAAGGAGCAGCCCGTGGAGTTCCTGCGTCCCGCGACGCTCGCCGAGGCCCTCGCCCTGAAGGCCGAGCGGCCCGGCGCCGTGCCGATCGCCGGCGGCACCGACGTCATGGTCGAACTCAACTTCGACCACCGGCGCCCGGACGCCCTCCTGGACCTGACCGCGGTCGGGGAGCTGACGGAGTGGTCCACTATGGACGACACGGTCCGGCTCGGCGCCGGCGTCCCGTACTCCCGCGTCATCGCCGAACTGGGTGAATCCGTCCCGGCGCTGGCCATGGCGTCGCGCACGGTCGGGTCCCCGCAGATCCGCAACCGCGGCACGGTCGGCGGCAACCTCGGGGCCGCCTCGCCCGCCGGCGACACCCACCCGGTGCTGCTCGCCCTGGACGCGCGGATCGAGGTGGCCTCCGTCCGGGGGACCCGTGTCCTCCGCGCGGAGGATTTCTACGTCGGCGTGAAACGCCACGCCCTCGAGCCGGACGAGCTGATCACCGCCGTCCACCTGCCCGCGCACGCCGGGCCGCAGCAGTTCGCCAAGGTCGGCACGCGCAACGCCATGGTCATCGCGGTCTGCTCCTTCGCGCTCTCGCTCCGGCAGGGGGAGGTCGGCGCCGCGATCGGGTCCGCCGCCCCGACCCCGCGCCGCGCCCGCGAGGCCGAGGACTTCCTGGCCGCCGAGCTGCCGTGGGGCTCGTCGGAAGCCTTGCCCGACTCGCTGAAGCGGCGCTTCGGCGACCTGGTGGCCGCGGCGACGTCCCCGATCGACGACGTCCGGGGCAGCGCCGCGTATCGGAAGCACGCTCTCGGGGTACTAGCGCGGCGTACGTTGACCTGGGCCTGGGACGAACACCGGACGGGGGAGCGCGCATGCGCCTGAATGTCACGATCAACGGCGAGCCGCGGCAGGCGGACGACGTCTGGGAAGGCGAGAGCCTGCTCTACGTGCTGCGCGAGCGGCTCGGCCTCCCGGGCTCGAAGAACGCCTGCGAGCAGGGCGAATGTGGCTCCTGCACGGTCTACCTCGACGACCTCCCGGTGTGCGCCTGCCTGGTCGCGGCCGGGCAGGCCGAGGGCCGCGTGGTCCGCACGGTCGAGGGACTGGCCGACGGCGACACCCTCCACCCGGTCCAGCAGTCCTTTGTGGACGCGGGCGCGGTCCAGTGCGGATTCTGCACGCCGGGCCTGGTCGTCGCCGCCCACGACCTGCTGAACCGCGTCCCCGACCCGTCCGACGAGGAGATCCGCGAGGCACTGGCCGGCAACCTCTGCCGGTGCACCGGCTACGAAAAAATCCTCGACGCGGTCCGCGCGGCCGCGAAGGGAGGCGTGGCGTGAGGACACTCATCGCGAACGCGGCCATCGCCACGGTCGCCGGCGAGGAGTATGCGAGCGGGCACGTCGTCGTCGAGAACGACCGGATCGCCGCGGTCGGCGAAGGCGTGTATACCGGCGAGTTCGACGAGCGCGTCGACGCCGCGGGCTGCCTGGTCACGCCGGGTTTGATCAACACCCACCACCACCTCTACCAGTGGGCGACCCGCGGCATGGCCGCCGACCACACGCTCTTCGAATGGCTGGTCGCGCTCTACCCGGTCTGGAGCCGCCTCGACGACGAGATCACGCACGCCGCGGGCACCGCAGGGATGGCCCGGCTGGCCCTGACCGGCTGCACCACGGTCGCCGACCACCACTACGTCTTCCCGCGCGACGGCGGCGACCAGGTCGCGGCGCTGGCCGCGGCTCGCCAGCGCATCGGCGTCCGGCTGCACGTGGTCCGCGGGTCGATGGACCGCGGCGAGTCCGACGGCGGCCTGCCGCCGGACAACCTGGTCGAGTCGACCGAGGACGCGCTGGCCGGCACCGAAGCGGCGATCGACCGCTTCCACGACGACTCCGCGGGCGCCCACCTGCAGATCGCCGCGGGTCCCTGCTCGCCGTTCTCGGTCACCGAACGGCTGATGTCCGGTGCGGCCGAGCTGGCCCGGCGCAAGGGCGTCCGCCTGCACACCCACCTCGCCGAAACCATCGACGAGGAGAAGCAGTGCCTCGCCGAGGCCGGCTGCACCCCGGCCGAGTACGCCGACAAGCTCGGCTGGCTCGCCGACGACGTCTGGCTCGCGCACACGATCCACCTCGCGCCCGAGGCGATCCGCCGCTTCGGTGCGACCGGCACCGGCTCGGCGCACTGCCCGACGTCCAACGGCCGCATCGGCGCCGGCATCGCCCCGGTCCGCGACCTCCTCGACGCCGGGGTCGCGGTCGGCCTGGGTGCCGACGGCGCCGCGTCCAACGAATCCGGCGGCCTCGGCGAAGAGCTCCACCAGTCGCTGCTGCAGGCCCGCCAGCGCGGCGGCCCGCGCGGGCTGACCACGCGCGAAGCGCTGTGGATGGGCACGATGGGCGGCGCCCGCTGCCTCGGCCGCGGGGACGACCTCGGCTCGATCGAGCCCGGCAAGCTCGCCGACCTCGCCGTCTGGGACCTGACCGGGCTCAACTACGCCGGCATCGCCGACCCGGTCGCGGCGCTGGTGCTCGGCACCACGCCGCCGCTGCGCCGCCTGTTCGTCGGCGGCAAGGCCGTCGTCGAGGACGGCACCCTGCGCGAAGCCGACGAGTCCGCCATCGCCCGCGAGCTGGCCGCCGCGAGCGCCCGGTTGCGGGAGGGCCGATGACCAGCACGACCTCGGTCACGACGACGACCGCGAACGGCGTCGGCACGTCGCCGCGGCGCCCCGACGGCACGGTGAAGGTCCGCGGCGAGTTCGCCTACTCCTCGGACCTCTGGCACGAGGACATGGTGTGGGGCGTGACGCTGCGCAGCCCGCACCCGTACGCCCGGATCACCGGCATCGACATCGCGGAAGCCCTGGCCGTGCCGGGCGTGTACGCGGTCCTCACCCACGACGACGTCCCGGGCGTGAACCGCTACGGCCTCGAGCACGCCGACCAGCCGGTGCTCGCCTCCGACGTCGTCCGCTACCAGGGCGAACCGGTGGCGCTGGTCGCCGCCGACCACCCGGAGACCGCGCGCCGCGCGATGAAGCGGATCAAGGTCGCCTACGAGGAACTGGAGCCGGTGACGGACTCCGAAGCCGCCGTCGCGGGCGAAGGGCCTTCGCTGCACGGAGGCGGCAACGTCGTCCGGCACGTGAAGATCCGCCGCGGCCCGCAGGACCTCGACGCCGACGTCGTCGTCTCCGGCGTCTACGAGGTCGGCATGCAGGACCAGGCGTTCCTCGGCCCCGAGTCCGGGCTCGCCGTGCCGGACACCGAAGGCGGCGTCGACCTCTACGTCGCCACGCAGTGGCTGCACGTCGACCAGCAGCAGATCGTCGCCGCGCTGGGGTTGCCGCCCGAGAAGGTGCGGCTGACCCTCGGTGGCGTCGGCGGCGCGTTCGGCGGCCGGGAAGACCTGTCGATGCAGGTGCACGCCTGCCTCCTCGCGCTGCACACCGGCAAGCCGGTGAAGATGGTCTACAACCGCGAAGAGTCGTTCTACGGCCACGTCCACCGCCATCCGGCGAAGATGTACTACGAGCACGGCGCCACCCGCGACGGACGGCTCGTCTACGTGAAGACGCGGCTGTACCTCGACGGCGGCGCGTACGCGTCCTCGACCGGCGCGGTGGTCGCGAACGCCGCCACGCTCGGCGTCGGACCGTACAAAGTGGACAGTGTGTCGGTGGACTGCTGGGGCACTTACACCAACAACCCGCCGTGCGGCGCGATGCGCGGCTTCGGCGCGGTGCAAGCCGCGTTCGGCTACGAGTCCCAGATGGACAAGCTCGCTCGTGCGTGCGGCTTGGACCCGGTCGAGATCCGCGTCCGCAACGCGATGAGCGAGGGCGACCTGATGCCGACCGGCCAGGTCGTCGACGCCGAAGCGCCGGTCGCGGAGCTGCTGAACCGGGTGCGGGACATGCCGCTGCCGCCGGACCGGCCGTTCGACCTGCGGCACATGCCGGGCGGGGTGTCCAACACGACCCACGGCGAAGGCGTCGTCCGCGGCGTCGGGTACGCCGTCGGGATCAAGAACGTCTGCTTCTCCGAAGGCTTCGACGACTACTCGACGGCCCGCGTGCGCCTGCAGCTGGTCGGCGGCGAGCCGGCCGCGACCGTGCACACCGCGGCCTGCGAGGTCGGCCAGGGCCTGGTGACGATCATGCAGCAGATCGTCCGCACCGAGCTCGGCGTCGAGCAGGTGACGATCCTGCCGATGGACACCTCGATCGGCAACGGCGGCTCGACGTCGGCGTCGCGTCAGACCTACGTCACCGGCGGCGCGGTACAGGCCGCGTGCGTGGCGGTGCGGGCGCGGCTCCTGTCCCGGTTCGACGCCAGGACGCGGGTCGTCGGCGGCAAGCTCGTCGCGGCCGACGGCCAGGTCCTCGCCGACCTGGTGGACGTCCTCGGCGACGACGTCCACGACGAAACGATCGAGTGGCGGCACCGGCCGACTTCGGCGCTGGACCCGGAGACCGGGCAGGGGACCGCGCACGTGCAGTACGCGTTCGCCGCGCACCGGGCGGTCGTCGACGTCGACACCGAACTCGGCCTGGTCAAGGTGGTCGCGCTGGACTGCGCCCAGGACGTCGGCAAGGCACTGAACCCCCAAGCCGTGCTGGGCCAGATCCAGGGCGGTTCGGCGCAGGGGCTCGGGCTCGCGGTGATGGAGGAGATCCAGACCTCCGGGGGGAAGATCCGGAACCCCTCCTTCACCGACTACCTCATCCCGACGGTGCTGGACATGCCGCCGATGAGCATCGACGTCCTCGAACGCCCGGACCCGCACGCGCCGTACGGCCTGCGCGGGGTCGGCGAGCCGCCGACGATCTCCTCGACCCCGGCGATCGTGGCGGCGATCCGGGCCGCGACCGGGCTCGCGCTCACCCGCGTCCCGGTGCGGCCGGAGCACCTCACCGGGACTTGAGCTCCCAGTTCTGGTTGGCGTCGTCGTTGCAGCCCCAGAGTTCGAGCTGGACGCCGTTGACGTTGCCGGCGGCCTTGTCGCCGCCGGTGACGTCGACGCAGAGGCCGGCCTGGGTGATCGAGCCGTCGGCTTCCAGCTTGAACTTCTGGTTCGCGCCGCCGTGGCAGGTCCAGGCGAGCAGCTTGGTCCCGGCGGTCGTGGCGCCCTTCTCGGCGTCCAGGCACCGGCCGTCGGCCTTGAGCTCGCCGTCGCCGGTGAACGTCCAGGCCTGGTCGGTGCCGCCGTCGCAGTCCCAGATGTCGGCGATGGTGTCGTTGATGTCGATACAGCGCGCCGACGACGCGCCCTGGATCGGCTGGATGGTGCCGATGCTGGAGCCGGACCCCGGTGCGACGCGGTAGATCACGGTGCTGTGCGACGGAACGGCGGCGCTGATCGTGCCGTCGCTGGTGGTGAGTTCCTTCGACCACAGGTTGGTCAGCCGGTAGCTCGCCGCGGCGGGCAGCCCCGCCGCGGCGGCCGTCGTCGAGATGGTCTTCGTGGTGCTGTTTTCGTTGAACAGCACGACCGCGACGGCACCGTCCTGGAGCGGTTTGGCGAGGACGTCCAGGCCGTTCCCGGTGGCGATCCGGGTGGCCTGTTTGCCGAGCGGGTCCTGGTCGACGGCGATGACGTCCGGGTTCAGGTAGGTCGAGAAGGTCGCGACGCCGGCCGAGCGCAGGTCGGCGCCGGCGATCAGCGGCGCGGCCATCGCCGCCCAGAGCGTGAAGTGCGCGCGGTCCTCCTGGAAGTCCATGCCGTCACCGACCTCGAGCATGTCCGGGTCGTTCCAGGCGCCCGGTTTCGCGGCGGAGGCGAGCCCGACGTTCTGGCGGTAGATCCCGTCGACGCTGCCCCAGTTGTTGGTGATGTCCCCGGTGGTGCGCCACAGGTTGCCGACGTCCGCGGCCCAGGTCGCGGGGTCGAAGTAGCCCCATTCGCAGATGCTGTAGGTGATCGGGCGGCCGGTGGCCTGCAGTGCGTCGCGCATCGCCGAGTAGCGCCGGATGTAGTCCTGCTGGGTGGAGCTGTCGTTGTGGCAGTTGTCGTACTTGAGGTAGTCGACGCCCCAGCTCGCGAAGAGGTTCGCGTCGGCCTGTTCGTGCCCGAGGCTGCCGGGGTAGCCCTGGCAGGTCATCGTGCCGGCGTCTTCGTAGATCCCGAACTTCATGCCGCGGGCGTGGATGTAGTCGCCGAGCGCCTTGAGGCCGCTGGGGAACTTGGCGGGGTCGGCGACGAGGTTCCCGCTCGCGTCGCGGGACCAGGTCATCCAGCAGTCGTCGAGGTTGACGTAGGTGTAGCCACGGTCGCGCATCCCGGAGCTCACCATCAGGTCGGTGGTCTGCTTGACCAGGGTCTCGTTGATGTTGCACTCGAAGGTGTTCCAGGTGTTCCAGCCCATCGGCGGGGTGGGGGCGAGGCCGTTTTCGAGGGCTTGGGCGGGGGTGGGGACGGCCGCGACCACGGCTGCGGCGGCGACGACGGCGAGGACACGGCGCATGGCGACTCCAACCGAACGACGGTGTGAGGCAGGAGGACTAGACCAATACGCTGTTGCTTGCTGCGCGGTCAAGCGCCATGTTGGTGATTTGTGTTCGATTACCGACTAAAGTTGCGTGTTCTCCTGGAGAAGCCGCCGCGCGACGTCGACCGTGGCGGCCCCGGCGACGGCCATCGCTTCGATGTCCCGCAGCGAGCGGCAGAGGACGAAGGCGCCTTCGAGGTTGTTGACGGCGGTGATGGTGAGGGTCCGGGCGGCCTCCCGGGTGAGCCCGAACTTCGCGAACTTCTCGGTCCCGGCGTCGATCCAGGCGGTGAAGACGTCGGCGGTGGCCTTCCGCAGCGGCTCGTTGGTGGAGGCGACCTCGAGGGCGACGGTCGCGATCGGGCACCCTTCGACGTAATCGGTGGCTTCGAGCGTCGCGATCCCGGCGGCGAAGAAGGCTTCGATGCCGCTGACGACGTCGTCCGCCGGCGCGATGAAGAGGTCGAAGAGGGCGATGTAGGCGAGCCCGGAGGTCCGGACGACCTCCGCGCCGAGCTGCTCCTTGCCGCCGGGGAAGAAGTGGTAGAGGGACCCGAAGGGCGCGTTCGCCTCGGCGACGATCTGCTTCAGGCCGGTGCCGGCGTAGCCGTTGCGCCGGAAGAGCTCGGCGCCGGCGGCCATGATGCGTTCCTTGGTCCCTGCCATGGCATCGAGGATACGTGCTTGCTAGAGCGTTCTATCCACGCTGTGCGGGTCGGTGCCCACCACCCCGAAGCCGCGATTGTCACTACGGACGGTGGTACCGCGTCAAGGCGGGAAAGCGTGCCTTGACCCGGCACCACCGTCCGCGTGCTGGCTTCGGATCGGGGTGGCCGGGCAGGCCTGGGTGGGGTGCAAGTCCGGCGTCTGCGTGCCGTTCGTGCCGGTGAGGGTGGGGGCGGCGGGCGCGCGTCGGCGGGGCCCGTGGTGTCGCGAATGACTCATTCGGGACGTGGGAGGTCCCGAATGAGTCATTCGCGACCTTCGGGGAGCCCGCCCGGAGCAGGCGGCGAACGTCAGTGGATGTCCCAGGCCGGGCCCGGGTCCTCGGCGTCGTCGCGCAGGATTGTGCCCTCGATCAGGCCGTACGGCCGGTCCGCCGCGTAGAACACTTCGTTGTCGTTCTTCAGCCCGAACGGGCTCAGGTCCACCAGGAAGTGGTGCTTGTTCGGCAAGGACAGCCGCACTTCGGCGACCTCGGGCCGCTTCTCGAGCACCGACTCGCCCATTGCGTACAGCGTCTGCTGCAGCGAAAGGCTGTGCTTGGTCGCGAACGTCTCCAGCATCAGCCGCCGGATCTCGCGGTGGCTCTCCGCCCAGTCGAGGTTCTCGCCCTGGTAGCGCCACTTCGCCGTGACCGCCGTCGCCAGGATCCGGTCGCTCGTCTCGGCCAAGGTCGTGTACCGGTCGCGTGGGAAGCCGTGGAACTCCGAGCCCGTCGACTTCAGCAGTGTCAGGCCGTCGATGCCGGAGACCACCCACGCGCGGTCGCCCTGGACCGTCACCGCCGTCGTGCGGCGCTCGTCGCCGGAGCGGCTGAACGCGTGGTCGTGGGGCTCGCCGGCGACGGCGATCCGGTCCCAGCCGTGCTCCTCGATCTTGATCCGCGCGCCGGTGATGTTCTCCTGCGAGCCGACGAAGTGGCGGGCCAGCCGCAGGCCGAAGTCCTCGATCTCACCGACCGGCGCCTCCTTCGCGAAGGCGTACACCGTGTTCTTCTGCGTGTCGGTTGCCAGCACGCCGGCGTTGTCTCCAGTCAGGTGCGTCGCGGCCAGCTCGCCGCGCAGCGACGTCGACACGGTGAGGTCCTTCAGGCGGTGCACCGGGCCGTCGCGGCGCACCGTCACCAGGCGGACCTCCGCCTTGCCGTACTGGTTGGGGCCCAGGGTGATGGCCACGGTCAGCTCCCTCGGTAGGTCGAATAGGCGAACGGGCTGAGCAGGAGCGGCACGTGGTGGTGCGCGGTGCCGTCGGCGATCCGGAAGGTCAGGGTGACCTCCGGGAAGAAGGCGTCCGGGCCCAGGTAGGCGCCGGTGGCGAAGACCAGCCGGTAGGCGCCCGGCTCAAGGGTGTCCGGGCCGAGGTCGCGGATGCGGCCGTCGTCGTCGGTGCGGCCCTCGGCGATCGGCTTCCCGTCGGCGGTCTCGAAGCGGACGCCGATTCCCGCGGCCGGGCGTCCGGCTGCCGTGTCGAGGACGTGGGTGGTCACGAGGCTCACGCGGTCACCGCTTTCGCGAGTCGGAGTTCGGCGATCTTCAGCAGCTCACGGCCGGCGACGGCGAGCTCGGTGGCCGGGTCGTTGGCCAGCCGTTCGCGCAGGATCTTCAGGAGTTCGCCGCCGCTGCGGCCGCTCGCGCAGACCAGGTAGACGTGCCCGAACTTGGCTTCGTACTCGGCGTTCGCGGCGGCGAACGCATCCGGATTGTCCACACCGGACTGTTCGGAGCGGGCGAAGCCGCCCGCCGGTTTCTCGCCGATCCGCGGGTGCGCGGCCATCGCCTGCCGGATCTCGTCGCTGCTCAACGGCAGGTCGGCGGCGGCCTTCAGCGCGTCGAGGTCGGCGTACGGGCGCCCGGCCGACACGGCGTCGACCCACCGGGGCACGGCGAGGCACTCCGTCAGCAGCGGGCGGACGTCGGTGGTGTTGAACTCGGAGAGCAGCACGGACCGACCGTACGTCGGCACCGGAGTTCCGTCAACATTTTGTTGAAAGCGCTGGTCAGTCCGCTTCCCGGTTGAGGTAGTTGTAGACGGTGAAGCGCGTGACGCCCAGCGCGTCGGCCACCGAAGAGACGGATTTCCGCAGCCCGAAGGCGCCACGTTCGCGCAGCAGCCGCACCGCTCGCTGCTTGCCCGCGCGGTCGAGTTCGCCCAGCTTGGCGCCCAGTTCCCGCTCGACGTCGGCGATCAGCCGGGCCAGCGCGTCGTTCAGCTCGACGACGGGGGCGCTGCCCGGATCGTCGGCCCGGCGCAGCTGCAGCGTGACGCGCGTGGCACCGCCGTCCAAGGCCGCCTTCGCGATCGCCGGGAGAGCTTCGAGCAGCTCCTTCGCCTCGCCGCGGGCGAGCGTGCCGAGCGGGCCGAAATCGGTGTCCAGCCCGGCTTCCTCGGCGGCGTCGCGCGCGGCGACGGCGTGCTCGGGCGGCGAACCCTCGCCGTGGAACGGTTCGCTGGTGAACTCCGCTTCTAGCCGCACGAAGATGACCGTAACGCGCGACGTCCGTCGTTGACGAGCGGCGCGCGCCGTGGTTACTGTCGTTGTGCGAAACCGCCTTTCCGTACTGTGAAATCGGCGGGTCACTCCTCCCGACGAAGGGCTTCGGATGGATCTTGTGGTGCGCGCCGCCCGGGCCGTGACGCCCGAGGGCGAAGCCCCGGTGACCGTCGGCGTCGACGGCGGCCGGATCGTCGCCGTCGAACCCGGGAGCGCCTCGCTGACCGGCGACCGCGTCCTCGACCTCGGCGACGACGTCGTGCTGCTGCCGGGACTGGTCGACACGCACGTCCACGTCAACGACCCCGGCCGCGCCGAATGGGAAGGCTTCGAGACGGCGACCCGTGCGGCCGCGGCGGGCGGGGTGACCACGATCGTGGACATGCCGCTGAACAGCCTGCCGCCGACGGTCGACGTCGCGGCCCTGGAGGTCAAGCGCAAGGCGGCGACCGGCCGGGTGCACGTCGACGTCGGTTTCTGGGGCGGCGCGATCCCGGGCAACGCGGGGGAGCTGCGCGGCCTGCACGACGCCGGGGTGTTCGGCTTCAAGTGCTTCCTGCTCCACTCCGGCGTCGACGAATTCCCGCCGCTCGACCCGGCCGGTCTCGACGAAGCGTTGCGGGAGCTGAGTTCCTTCGACGCGCTGATGATCGTCCACGCCGAAGACGCCCACGAGATCGACGCGGCACCGGAGCCGCACGGCGGTCGCTATGTCGACTTCCTGCACTCGCGGCCGCGGCAGGCGGAGAACCTCGCGATCTCGCACGTCATCGAGGCGGCCCGCCGGAACGACGCGCGGGCGCACATCCTGCATCTGTCCTCTTCGGACGCTCTGCCACTGATCGCTTCCGCGCGCCGCGACGGCGTGGCGCTGACGGCGGAGACCTGCCCGCACTACCTGAGTTTCGTCGCCGAGGAGATCCGCGACGGCGCCACGCAGTTCAAGTGCTGCCCGCCGATCCGCGAGGCGGCCAACCGTGAACTGCTGTGGCAGGGCCTCGCCGACGGGGTGATCGACACGATCGTCAGCGACCATTCGCCGTGCACGCCGGAGCTGAAACGCTTCGACAGCGGCGACTTCGGCCAGGCGTGGGGCGGGATTTCCAGCCTGCAGCTGGGGCTGCCGGCGATCTGGACGCAGGCGCGGCAGCGCGGGTTCGCGCTCACCGACGTCGTCCGCTGGATGGCCGAGCGCCCGGCGGCGCAGGCCGGGATGCGCCGCAAGGGCCACCTGGCGGCCGGGTACGACGCGGACTTCTGCGTGTTCGCGCCGGACGAGGCGTTCGTGGTCGACGTCGCGAAGCTGAAGCACCGCAACCCGGTCAGCGCCTACGACCGGCGGCCGCTCGCCGGCGTCGTGCGCTCGACGTGGCTGCGGGGCACCGAGATCACCGGCGACGAGCCGCGCGGCGCGCTGCTGACCCGGGGGAACTGCTGAAATGGAGGCGCTGGTGTCCGACCGTCCGGAGTGGACAGAACTGCCCGACCTCGCGTCCCGCCGCTTCGGCGGCACGGTGATGTGGGCGACCGACGAGCTGTTCGCCGAAAAGGAGAACCTGGTCAACCCGTGGGTGCCGGCGCACCGCGCGGAGACGTTCGGCCCCAAGGGCCAGGTCTACGACGGCTGGGAGACCCGCCGCCACCGCGAACCGGGCGACGACCAGGCGATCGTCCGCCTCGGCCTGGCCGGCACGATCACCGGCGTCATCGTCGACACGGCGTTCTTCAAGGGCAATTACCCCCCGTTCGTCTCGGTGGAAGCGACGTCGCTCCCGGGCTACCCGTCGGCGGCGGAGGTGGCCGCGGCCGAGTGGGACGTCCTGGTCGACCGCGCGCCGGCCGCGGGCCACACGGAGAACTTCTACGCGGTCAACGGTTCCCGGCGGTACACGCACGTCCGGCTGACGCAGCACCCGGACGGGGGAGTGGCCCGCCTGCGCGTCCACGGCGCACCGATCCCGGACCCGGCGCTGCTGGACGTGGACGCGCTCGACCTGGCGGCGCTCGAGAACGGCGCGATCGTCACGGGCTGCAGCAACCGGTTCTATTCGTCGCCCAACAACATCCTCTCGCCGGGCTTGGCGGCCCACCAGGCGGAGGGCTGGGAGACGGCCCGCCGCCGCGACGCGGGCAACGACTGGGTGACGCTCCGGCTGGCGGGCGCCGGGATCGTCCGGTTCGTGGAGCTGGACACGAGCAACCTGAAGGGCAACGCGCCGGGCTGGGCCTCGGTGAGCGGCCGGGAGACGTACGGCGAGTGGGTCCCGTTGCTGCCGAAGACGCGGTTGCAGCCGGACACCCGGCACCGGTTCGCGCTCCCGGACGGCCCGGAGGTGACGGAGGCCCGCCTCGACATCTACCCGGACGGCGGCCTGGCCCGGTTGCGCCTGTTCGGCCGGCTCACGGAGGCGGGCCGGACGAACCTGAAGGCCCGGTTCGACAAGACGCGATGACCGGACCGCGGGCCGCCGCATCCCGCGGGCGGCTCGCGGTCAGTTCGCGTCGGGGCGGTTGAGGTAGGCGGAGGCCAGCGACAGGACGCAGGCGCAGCCGATGATCGCGCTGACCCACCACGGCATGCCCGCGACGATGCTCCACACGAAGCCGGCGGCCGCGAGGGCGGCCACGAGGAGGTTCCGGAACTGCAGCGGGGTCGGCTTGGCCATGCCGCCAGCCTCTCACGGCCCCTCGCTCGGCCCGTTCTCGCACCCTAGGGTTAATTGCCACATTGGTGAGGCGTTTAAGCCTAGGGTGCGAGAACGGGCGTGTCAGACCTCCGCGCGTTCCCCGGGCTGGAGCAGGACGAGCCGGTCCGCCAGCCCGGCCGCCTCGAACGCCTCCCGCAGCGTCTCCGGCCCCTCGCTGAAGTGCCCCCAGCCCCGGAAGTGCAGCGGGACCACTTTCCGCGCGCCCAGCACCTTCGCCGCCTCGGCCGCGGCCACGCTGGTCAGCGTCAGGGGTGCCCCGTCGAACAGCGGCGTCCGGGCCGCGCCGGCGAACAGCACCGCGATCTCCACCCGGAACCGCGCCGCGATCTCGCGGACCAGGTCGACCGAGGCGTTGTCGCCGCTCACGTACACCGTCGGCAGCCCGTCGCCGGTCAGCACGAAGCCGGTGACGTCGCCGGTGAGCCGCGCGGCCCCGTCCGGCCCGTGCAGCGCCGGGACCGCCGTGACGGTCAGCGGGCCCACCTGCGTCGATTCCCACGGCTCCAGGCCCCGCGCCGCCCCGCCGAGCCGCTCGGCGCCGGTGGGCGTGATCAGCGTCAGCGGCACCGTCGCGAGGTACGCGCGGCCGCGGTCGTCGAGGTTGTCGGGGTGCTGGTCGTGCGAGAGCAGGACGGCGTCCACCACCCCGGCCGCTTCTTCGGTCAGCACCGAATTCTCGGTCTTGACCAGCACGCGCTCACCGATCGGGTGGTCGCCGGGCGCGTCGAAGGTCGGGTCGGTGAGCAGCCGGACGCCGCCCAGCTCCAGCAGGGCGGTCGGGCCGCCGGAGAACGTGATCCCCAAGGTCATACCCGAGCCAACAGCGGCCGCCGCCGGGGTCTTCCCTACGGCGCCGACTGCCGCCGCGAGCTGATCACGCCGGTGTTGAACCCGGCCAGGTGCAGCCCGCCGGCGAAGCGCGCGTGCTCGATCTTCACGCACCGGTTCATCACGACGTCCAGTCCCGCTTCGCGCGCCCGGTCGGCCACCGGTTCGTGCCACAACCCGAGCTGCAGCCACAGCGTCCGCGCGCCGGCGTCGATGACCTCCTCGGCGACCTGCGGCAGGTCGTCGTGCCTGCGGAACACGCTGACCAGGTCCGGTTCGCCCGGGACGTCCTTCAGCGACGCGTACACCGGCTTCCCGAACAGGGTGTCCAGGCGCGGGTTGACGAAGTTGACCTCGTAGCGCGTCGACGAGAGCAGGTAGGTCGCCACGAAGTAGCTGGGTCGCGCCGGGTTGGCCGACGCGCCGACCAGCGTCACCGACCGCGTCCGCCGCAGGATCGCGCGCCGCTCGACGGCGCTGACGTCGTGTGTCACCCGGCCACCGCCTTGCCGAGCGCCTGGTCGAGGTCCCAGAGGATGTCGTCGACGTCTTCCAGCCCGACCGACAGGCGGATCAGGTCGGGCCCGACGCCCGCGGCGGCGAGCTGCTCCTCCGACAGCTGCGCGTGCGTGGTCGAGGCCGGGTGGATGACGAGCGTCCGCGCGTCCCCGACGTTCGCCAGGTGCGACAGCAGCTCCACCGATTCGACGAACTTCTCGCCGGCCGCGCGGCCGCAGTCGATGCCGAAGGAGAACACCGCGCCCGGCCCGGCGGGCAGGTACCGGCGGGCCAGGTCGTGGTGCGGGTGCGACGGCAGCCCGGCGTAGGACACCCAGGCCACGCGCGGGTCGGCTTCGAGGTACTCGGCGACCGCCCGGGCGTTCGCCACGTGCGCGTCCATCCGCTGGGGGAGCGTCTCGACGCCCTGCAGCAGCAGGAAGGCCGAGTGCGGCGAGAGGACCGCGCCGATGTCCCGCAGCTGCTCGGCGCGCAGCCGGGTGCAGAACGCGTACTCGCCGAAGTTCTCCCAGTACCTGAGGCCGCCGTAGCTGTCGACGGTCTCGGTCATCCGCGGGAACTTCCCGTTGCCCCAGTCGAACTTCCCGGACTCGACGACGATCCCGCCGAGCGTGGTGCCGTGCCCGCCGAGGAACTTCGTCGCGGAGTGCAGCACGATGTCGGCGCCGTGCTCGATCGGGCGGCAGAGGTACGGCGTGGCGAGGGTGGCGTCGACGACCAGCGGGATGTCGTGGGCGTGCGCGAGGTCCGCCAGCGCGGCGAGGTCGGCGATGCCGCCGCCGGGGTTCCCGATGACCTCGGTGTAGAGCAGCCGCGTCCGGTCGGTGACGGCGGCGGCGTAGTCGTCGATGCCGCCGCTGACGAAGGTGGTCTCGACGCCGAAGCGCCGGAGCGTGCCGGTGAGCTGGGTGACGGTCCCGCCGTAGAGGCCGCTCGCGGAGACGATGTGGTCGCCGGCCTCGGTGAGCGAGCTGAAGGTGAGGAACTCGGCGGCCTGCCCGCTGGCGGCGGCCACCCCGCCGATGGCCCCTTCGAGGCTGGCGATCCGCTCTTCGAAGGCGGCGACGGTCGGGTTCCCGATCCGGCTGTAGACGTTCCCGTACTTTTGCAGCGCGAAGAGGTTCGCGGCATCGGCGGCGTCTTCGAAGACGAAGCTCGTGGTCTGGTAGATCGGCACGGCCCGCGCCCCGGTCGCCGGGTCGGGCGTGCCGCCCGCGTGCAGGGCGCGGGTGCGGAAGCCCCAGCTGCGTTCACTCATCGCAGCCCACGGTAACCGCAGCATCCCCCGGATGACACGCCCTCTCACGGCGTGGGCGCGGCTACGCTCCACTCTCGTGACGGTGCGCTGGAGCGTGACGATCGACTGCGCGGAACCCCGCGTGCTGGCGAGGTTCTGGGCGGTGGCCCTCGGCTACATCGAGCGCCCGCCCCCGGCGGGGTTCGCGAGCTGGGAGGCGTGGTTCGCCGACAACGGCGTGCCCGAGGACGAGTGGGACGACGGGGCGTACCTGACCGACCCGGAGGGCGTCCTGCCGAGCCTGAGCTTCCTCAAGGTGCCCGAAGCCAAGGTGGCGAAGAACCGCCTCCACCTGGACGTCCAGGCCGGCGGCGGCCGCGAGGTGCCGTGGGAGACCCGCTGGGAGCGGGTGGTGGAGGCGATCGCCCGCCTGACCGCCGCGGGCGCGACCGTCCTGCGCGAGGACAAGCTGGACGGCCGGCCCGACCACTTCGTGCTGGCGGATCCCGAGGGCAACGAGTTCTGCGTGCTCTGACCTGTCGACCCGGGTCTGCGCGTTCGTGTAGGCAGCGCACCCCCTGCACGAAGGAGCTGCCATGGCGTTCACCGCCGAAGAAGTCGACTACCTGCGTTCCCAACCGCTTGCCCGCGTCGCCACGCTCGGCCCGGGTGCGCAACCGGACCTCGTCCCGCTCGCCTTCGAATACGACGGCGAGCACTTCTGGGTCGGGGGCGTCGGTGCGGCCGTCGCGGCGACGCGCAAGTTCCGCAACGTCGCCGCCGGGCGCCGGAAGGTGGCGCTGCTGGTCGACGACCTGGTCTCGCTTCAGCCGTTCGTCGCCCGGGCGATTCGCGTCTACGGCGTCGCGGCCGACCCGGTCGAGCGCACCGGCCTGGTCGGGCCGGGGCTGTATGCGCGGATTACCCCGCGGATCTCTTGGAGCTGGAACATGGCCGGCGAGCCGGTCGGCGAGACCTGGTACGAGCCGCGGAGGGCGGTCCACCGCTGACCGCTCACGTCCACGGCAGCACCTTCCCGAACCGCACCAGCTCGCCGTAGGTCGCCGGGTCCACGTCGGCGAACACCAGGTCCAGCACCGCCCGCGCCGCCTCGTCCGGCGTCTGGGCCTGGCTGAAGTCGCTGAACCACGGCCGCGACGCCCGGGTGTCGATCAACCCCGGGCAGACCGCCGCCACCAGGGTGCCGGCCGCGAGGTCGGCCCCCCGGCGCCGGGCCGCCACCGCGCGGACCGCCGCGACCTGCGCCACCTTCGACGGCACGTTGATCCACTCCGGCCAGCCCGCCTCGGCGGCCGTGCCGTCGTGGATCGCCGCGCGCCAGTCCTCGACCGCCTTCTCCACCTCGTCCAGTGAGACGCCGTCGAAGCGCGCCCGCAGCGGCTCGGGCAGGTGGTCCAGGGTGCCCAGCGAGCTGGCCACGACCAGCAGCCGCCCGCCCGGCCGCAGGACCGGCCCGAACGACCGCAGCACCGCGTGGGTGCCGCCGTTCGCGACGTCGATGAAGACGTCCGCCTGCTCGGCCTGCGGGCGGCCCGGGTCGAGCGGGCCGACGGCGTTCGAGAGCACGATGTCGACCGGCGCGGCGAAGCGAGCCACCGCGGCCGGGTCGGAGACGTCGAGGACGCGCCCCTCGACCCGGCTGCGGGTCGCCGGATCGGCGGCGACCCTCGAAACAGCCGCCGCCACCCGCCCGGCGTCGCGGCCGGTGAGCAGGACGAGGTCTTCGGGAGCGAGGCGGGCGGCGAGCCCGCGGACGAGGGCGAAGCCGAGGCCCTGGTTGGCCCCGGTCACCACGGCAGTGCGTGTCATACCGCCACGCTAGGAGCGCGAACGCCATGCGAAAAGCGAGAATCAAGCATCCCTGGTATGCGTTAACGTCATGGACTTCGGTGACGTCTCCCTGGTCGCCCTGCGCGTGTTCCGCGAGGTCGCCGAGCGCGGCACCCTCACGGCGGCCGCCAAAGCGCTCGGCTACACGCAGTCCGCGGTGTCGCGGCAGATCGCGTCACTCGAACGGGTGGCCCGGACGCCCGTGCTGGAACGCAAGCCCGACGGCGTCCGCCTCACCGCGGCCGGGACCGTCGTGCTGCGCCACGCCGTCGCGGTGCTCGACGAGATCGACGCCGCCGGGCGCGAGCTGGCCGGGCTGCCCGCCGACGCCGGCACGGTCCGCCTGGGCTGGTTCCCCAGCGCGGGCGCGGTCCTGGTGCCCCGCGCGGTCGCCGAACTCCGGCGCACGCACCCCGCCATCACCGTGGCCACCCGGGAAGGCACGACGCCGGTCCTCGTCCGGGCCCTGCGCGCGGGCACGATCGATCTCGCTGTCCTCGGCTCGGTCCCGCCGTTCCGCCCACCGGACGCCGAGACGCCGGCGCTGCACCTGGAGACGCTCGCCGAACGCAGCCTCCGCCTCGCCGTGCCCGCGGGCCACCCGCTGGCCGGCGCCGGCCCGATCGACGTCGCCGAGCTGCGCGGGCAGCGCTGGATCGCCGGGCCGTCGTCGGGGGAGGACACGCTGATGGGTGTCTGGCCGGGCCTCGACGAGCGGCCCGACATCGCCCACACCGCCCGCGACTGGCTGGCCAAGCTGAACCTGGTCGCCGCCGGCTGCGGATTGACGACGTTGCCCGCGTCGCTCGCCGACGCCGTGCCGCCGGGCGTGCGGGTGCTGGACGTGCGCGGCGGCCCGGCGGAGCGGCGGCGGGTGCTGCTCGCGCGCCTCCCGGGTCCGCTGTCCGAGCCCGCGGCCCTGGTGGCCGACGTCCTGCGCCGCACCGCCGGATGACCCGGATCACGTTCATTCCGGTCACATCGCCCGCCGCCGCGGGGTCTACTGCTACGAGCGGCGACGGAAGGGACCAGACACAGTGGACGCGCTGACCGAGCGGTTCGAACGGGAGCGGCCGCGGCTGCGGGCGGTCGCCTACCGCATGCTGGGCTCGGCCGCCGAAGCCGACGACGCCGTCCAGGAGGCGTGGCTGCGGTTCCACCGCACCGACACCGGCGAGATCGACAACCTCCCCGCGTGGCTGACCACGGTGGTCGCCCGCGTGTGCCTGTCCCTCCTGCGCACGCGCCGCAACCACCGCGAAGAGCCCCTGGACGCCCAGCCCGAGCGGGACGACGACCGCCGCGACCCCGGCCAGGAGGCCGAGCTGGCCGACACCGTCGGGCTCGCGCTCCTGGTGGTGCTCGACGCGCTGGGGCCGGCCGAGCGCGTCGCGTTCGTGCTGCACGACATGTTCGCCGTGCCCTTCGACGAGATCGCGCCGGTGATCGGCAAGACCCCGGCCGCCACCCGGCAGCTCGCGAGCCGCGCCCGCCGCCGGGTGAAGGGCGGCGAGGCGGCGGACGCGGACCTGCCCCGGCGGCGCAAGGTCGTCGAAGCGTTCCTGGCGGCCTCGCGCGGCGGCGACTTCGAAGCGCTGCTGTCCCTGCTCGACCCGGACGTGGTGCTGCACGCCGACCGGTTCGTCGGCCCCAGCCCGGCGCCGATCGAGCTGCGCGGTGTCGAGAGCGTCCGCCGCGGCGCGATCCTGGCGTCCGAGCGGGCTCGCGCGAGCGAACTCGCCCTGGTCGACGGTGCTCCCGGCCTGCTCATGGTGCGCGACGGGCGGCCGGCCGTCGTCCTGGCGTTCCGCGTCGACGGCGACCGCATCACCGGCATCGAGGTCATCGCCGATCCCGAGCGGCTGGCGGTGTTGGAACTGGCGGTGCTCTAACCCAGGGCGGCGCGAAGGCGGGCTTCGCGCTCTGACGGCGTCTGGCGCGGGCAGCTCACGCACTTGGGGTTGCCGACTTCGTAGATCAGGCAGCACGAAGCACGCCGTACGGCCGGGGTGCGGCCGACGCGCACGAAACGCGGCTTCGGCAGGCCCAGGCCGATCGCGGCGACGAGGGGTTCGGCGAGGGCCATCGCGCGCTCCGGATCGGGCGTCCACAGCAGCCGGTTGCCGATGGAGTCGGTGGCGATCGCGCCGAGCGCGCGTTCCCGCGCCCCGCTGACGGCCGCGATGGTGCTGATCGCGGTGCCGAGGGCGCCGGTGAGCGCGGCACCCACCGCGGGGAGGCCACCGTCCAGCGGACGGGTCGATCGGGCGCCGAGGAACCGCCCGTCGGCGACGAGATCGAGCTCCACGGCGGCCAAGCTCGGATCGACCGGCGTTCCGGCCACCAGGCCCTCCACGGCCGGGGCCACGAGGACCGACGAGAGCGAGTACCACCAGATCGTGCCGAGCACCTCGGGTCGCGCGCAGCCGTACAGCTTCGCGGCGCCGCCGATGCGGGCCCGCACCCACTCCGCGTCCGCGAGCCGGGTCGCGGACGCGGTCCAGTCGGGCTTCACGCCTTCACCCTTCCAGACTCAGCGCGGCCGGTACGTGGAGACCGTGAACGAGATCGTCACCACCTGGGACTCGCTCAGCGCGTCCAGGCGCTCGCGGCGGCCGTCGCGGTCCAGGTGGAACCCGGCGGGACCCATCTCGACCGCCTGGCGCACCTGCCGCGGCGTCAGCTCGACCTCGCGCCGGACCTCCGTGCGGCCGGTGCGTGTGAAGTGCTCGCCGAGCGTGGCGTCCAGGCGTTCGTCCTTGCGCTCGTCGACGGCCAGCACGAGGTCGCCCAGCTCGCGGAGGTGGTCCGGGGCCGGCGCGGCGACGACCAGCAGGCCGCCGGGCTGCAGCACGCGGTGGAACTCCGGCCCGTTGCGCGGCGCGAAGACGTTCAGCACGACCGACGCCACGCCGTCGCCCACCGGCCACGGCTCCCACAGGTTCCACACCGCCGCGCCCAGCCGCGAGTGGGCCCGCGCCGCTCGCCGCAGCGCGACGGCCGAGACGTCCAGCGCGAGGCCGAACGCCTCCGACCCGTCCAGCACCCGTGCGAGGTAGTACCCCGTGCCCGCGCCGGCGTCGACGACCAGCCCGCCGGCCCCGGCGCAGACGCGGGCCAGCTCGTCGGCGAGGGGTTCGTACGCGCCCGAGGCGAGGAAGTCCGCGCGCGCCGCGACCATCGGTGCGGTGTCCGCCGTCCCGGCCGGGATTCGCGCGTGCAACAGGTTCACGTAACCCTGCCGGGCTAGATCGAAAGAGTGGCGATTCCCGCAACGCAGCGTGCGTCCCGCTGCGCCGATCGGGTCACCGCACACCGAACACCGCAGGGCCGCGACGACCGGGGGTGGCAGTGGGTCATTCCCGTGGTCGGCCGGTGTCATGGGGATATTCGACCACGACGTTTCGCAACCGGACACTCCAGGAGGGGTCGCGGGAAACCTGGCCGTAACAACCGGGCGCGGACAGTTCACGCGGGCGAAACCTCGCGCGCCGCCCCGTGAAACACCGCGCGCCAAAACTGCCAACGCACGAACCCAGGGCACGGGAGGACGATGTGCTGAACGCAGGAGACACCGCGTGGGTATTGGCCAGCGCCGCGCTGGTCATGCTCATGACCCCAGGACTGGCGTTCTTCTATGGCGGCATGGTCCGCGCGAAGAGCGTCCTGAACATGCTGATGATGAACTTCATCGCGCTGGCCGTGGTGGGGGTGCTGTGGGCCCTGTACGGCTTCTCGATGTCGTTCGGCGACGACGCTTTCGGAGGTTTCCTCGGTAACTTCCACTTCGCGGGCCTCGAAAACACCTTCGGGAAGCTCGCCGGGTTCGCGGTCGCCGCCACCGACACCACGCCGGCGGTCGCCTGGCCCGGTTCGGACGCGCTGCCGGTGCTCGCGTTCGTGATGTTCCAGCTGATGTTCGCGATCATCACGCCCGCGCTGATCTCCGGCGCCATCGCCGACCGCGCGAAGTTCTGGGGCTGGACGCTGTTCGTCGTCATCTGGGTGACGGTCGTGTACTTCCCGGTCGCGCACTGGGTGTTCTCCTTCAACGGCTTCATCGGCGAGAACGCCGTCGGCGGCTGGATCGCCAACAACCTCAAGGCACTCGACTTCGCCGGTGGCACCGCGGTCCACATCAACGCCGGTGCCGCGGGTCTCGCCCTCGCCATCGTGCTCGGCAAGCGCAAGGGCTGGCCGAAGGACACCGGGCGTCCGCACAACGTCCCGTTCGTGCTCCTCGGCGCCTCGCTGCTGTGGTTCGGCTGGTACGGCTTCAACGCCGGGTCCGCCCTGGCCGCCAACGACCTCGCGGCCGTCGCGTTCACCAACACCACCGTCGCCACCGCCGCCGCCGTTCTCGGCTGGCTGCTGGTGGAGCAGCTCAAGTTCGGCAAGCCGACCACCCTCGGCGCGGCCTCCGGCGCGGTCGCCGGCCTGGTCGCCATCACCCCGGCGTGTGGTTTCGTGAGCCCGATCGGGGCCATCGCGATCGGCCTCATCGCCGGTGCGGTCTGCGCGCTCGCCATCTCGCTCAAGTTCAAGTTCGGCTTCGACGACTCCCTCGACGTCGTCGGCGTCCACCTGGTCGGTGGCATCGTCGGCACGCTGCTGATCGGCTTCTTCGGCACCACCAGCGTCAACTCCCTCGGTGCGGACGGCCTGTTCTACGGCGGCGGGTTCACCCAGCTGGGTCGCCAGGCCGCTGCCGCCGGTGCGGTGCTCGCGTACTCCTTCGTGCTGTCCTTCATCATCGGCTTCGTGATCAAGAAGGCCGGCGGCTTCCGCGTCAGCACCGAGGACGAGGTCAGCGGCATCGACGAAGCTCAGCACGCGGAAAGCGCGTACGACTTCACCGGATCCGGCGGTGGCCTCGGCCAGCCGACCACCATCCCGGTGAAGTCCGCCACCCCGGCCGCGAAACTCGAGGAGAGCAAGGCATGAAGCTCATCACGGCGATTGTCAAGCCGTTCACGCTCGACGACGTCCGCTCCGCGCTGGAGCAGCTGGGCGTGCTGGGCATGACGGTCAGCGAAGTCCAGGGCTACGGCCGGCAGAAGGGCCACACCGAGGTCTACCGCGGCGCGGAGTACTCGGTGGACTTCGTGGCCAAGCTGAAGGTCGAGGTCGTCACCGACGACACCAACGTGGAGAAGGTCCTCGAGGCCATCACCACGGCCGCGCACACCGGCAAGATCGGTGACGGCAAGGTGTGGGTGACGCCGGTGGAGACCGTCATCCGGGTACGGACCGGCGAGCGCGGCACGGACGCCCTATAAGGCGTCTGGGATGGCCGACGGGGGCGAACTGGTCAAGGCCACCGAGCGACTGCTCGAGGGCAGGCACGGGAGGCTGGGGGCGTCCGCTTTGCGGGCGGCCCTGGTCGACCTCTACGAGTTCTGGCTGGGCAGGGGAGCCTCGGCGGCCGGCGTCGACACCGCGGAACCGGGTGTCGCGCTGGTCGCCGTGGGCGGGCTCGGCCGCCGGGAGCTGGTGCCGTTCTCCGATCTCGACCTGCTGCTGGTGCACAACGGCAACAGCGGCGTCGGCGAGATCGCGGACGCGCTCTGGTATCCCTTGTGGGACGCGAAAGTCGGGCTCGACCACTCGGTCCGCACGCCGGGTGAGGCGCTGAAGGTCGCTTCGGAGGACCTGCGCGTGGCCATGGGCCTGCTCGACGCCCGGCACCTCGCCGGGGACGCCGAGCTGAGCGGCCGCCTGGTGTCCGCGGCGCGCGACCAGTGGCGCCGCACGGCGCGCAAGCAGATCCCGGACCTGACGGCGTCGGTCCGGCAGCGCTGGGCCCGCAGCGGCGAAATCGCGCAGTCCGCCGAACCGGACCTCAAGCACGGCCGGGGCGGATTGCGGGACTTCGCCGTCCTGGAAGCCCTCGCCGCGGCGCAGCTCACCGCGCGTCCGGGCGAGGAACTCCTGGAAGCGAAGGGACTCCTCCTCGACGTCCGCACGGAGCTGCGGCGTGAGATCCGGCGCGAACGGGACGTCCTGTCCGCGCCGGAGGCCGAACTGGTCGCGGCCGAGCTCGGCTTCGGCGACCGGTTCACGTTGGCCCGCAAGCTGTCCGGAGCGGGCCGCACGATCGCGTACGCCCTGGACGTGGCACTGCGGTCTACTGTGGAGCCACCTCGCTCGCGCTTCGGGCGACGTCCGTCGCGGACGCCGCTCGCGGAAAACGTGGTGCTGCACGGCAACGAGGTGGCACTGGCCCGCGACGCCGTGCCGGCCCGGGACCCGGCGCTGCTGCTGCGCGTCGCGGCGGCGTCGGCGCGCACGGGCAAGCCGATCGCGCTCGGCACGCTCAAAGCGCTGGCCGAGTCGGCCCCGGAGCTGCGCGCCCCGTGGCCGGCCGAGGCGCTCAACGCGCTGGTCGAGCTGCTGGGCGCGGGCGAAGGCCTGGTCGACGCGGTCGAGTCCCTGGACCGGACGGGCCTGTGGTCCCGCCTGTTCCCGGAGTGGGGCGCGGTCCGCGACCTGCCGCCGCGCTCGCCGGTGCACCAGTGGACGGTCGACCGGCACCTGGTCCGCACGTGCGTCGAGGCGGCCAAGCTGACGACCACGGTGTCCCGCCCGGACCTGCTGCTGATCGGCGCGCTCCTGCACGACATCGGCAAGGGCCGCGACGCCGATCATTCGGAGCTGGGCGCCAAGATCTCGGCCCAGGTCGCGACCAGGCTGGGCCTCACCCCGGCCGACGTCGCCACGGTGTCGGCCGTGGTCCGCCACCACCTCCTGCTGCCGCACACGGCAACCCGGCGCGACATCAGCGAGCCGGCCACGGTGGCCCGGGTGGTGAAAACCCTGGACAGCGACCTCGTCCTGGTCGAGCTGTTGCACGCCCTGACCCAGGCCGACTCGCTGGCAACGGGCCCCGGGGTGTGGACGGACTGGAAGGCACGCCTGCTGGCGGAGCTGGTCTCGGGCTGCGAAGAAGTGCTGCACGGCAAGGGTTTCACGGCCCCTTCGCCGATGGACGACGAACAACGCGAGCTCGTCGCGTCGGCGGTGGCCTCGGGCACGGGCGAGATCCGGATCAGCTCCCACGGAAAGGTGGTCACGGTCCTGCTGGCGGTCCCGGCCAGGGCAGAGCTCCTGGCCCCGGCGGCGGGCGTGCTGGCCCTGAACTCCCTGGAGGTCCACTCGGCGATCCTGCGAGGCCACAACGGCGGCCGCGCGGGAGTGTTCACGGCCTCGCCGAAGTTCGGGTCGCTCCCGGACGCGACGTTGCTGCGGGAGCAGTTCGCCCGGGCGGTGGCGGGCACGTTGCCACTGACCCAGCGCCTGGCGGCGAAGGAGCGTGACTACGGCTCGCCGGCCCCGGTGGCGCCCAAGGTGCTCTGGTTCGACGACGAGACATCGGGCCCGGACACGGTGGTGCTGGAACTGCGCGCGGCCGACCGGATCGGGTTGTTGTTCCGCGTGGCGGGAGCACTGCGCCGCTGCGACGCGGAGGTCCGCTGGGCCAAGGCGTCGACCCTGGGCGGAGCGGTGGTGGACTCGTTCGCGGTGACCCCCCGGAGCGGCCGCATCGAGCCGGGGTGGCGGCGCGAGGTGGAGCAGGCCGTCCTGGCCGCGGCGTCCTGAGGGTGTTGTTCGAAGCTGCGGGCGGCCGCAGCTTCGAACAATGCGGTAATTGATGTAACAAGTGGTCCAGCCGCCGCGAGTTCAGTCGCATGGCCGGGACCAAAAAGTGGTCGACGGACAGCAACGTTCATCGACGACGTGCTCGTCCCGTTCTCGGACGCCTTCGAAGTGGTCACCCGGGCGACCTACGCCGGCGGACCGGATGCCGAAGCGATCAACCGGCTGCTGGGCTGCCTGAACCAGCTGGGCAACACGGACTGGATCCCGCCGGCGATCAGCTACTTCAGCCGCCCGACGGCCGGTTCGGCGTCCCTTCTGCGGTTCCTGACCGACCTCGAACGGCTCGCCGGGAGCATGCTCATCCGCCGTGTGGACATCACCCGTCGGGTCGAGCGCTCCCCGGCCGAGCAGGGCGAGACCCTCGGCAAGCTGGACGCCGAGATCTACACCGTTCTGCGGGTCCGCTCCTACGTCTTGCAACGCCTGAATTCCGCGCTGTCGGACGGCGGGGCCGGTTATGACCACTACCCGATGATCAGCGTCGAGCACGTCCTGCCGCAGAACCCGGCCGACGGCAGTGAGTGGACCACGGCATTCACCGCACGGGAGCGGGCGTACTGGGTGCACCGCCTCGCCAACCTGGTCCTCCTCTCGAAGAGGAAGAACTCCGCGGCGGGCAACCTCGGATTCACCGCGAAGAAGACCAAGTACTTCGAGCCGACGAGCTGGCCGCCGTTCGTGCTGACGTCCCAGGTGCTCGCGAGCGACGTCTGGACCCCCGCCGTGCTGGAAGAGCGTCAGGAACTCCTGCTGAAGGTGCTCGGCGCCCTCTGGCGGCTGGAACCGGCGGCGTCCTAGGCGATCGCCGTGCCGTCGACCACCTGGTTGCGGCCCGCGTCCTTGGCTCGGTAGAGGGCCTTGTCCGCGGCCTGCAGCAGGCGGTCGACGGCCGTTCCGCCGTCCGGGTAGGTGGCGACGCCGATGGAGGCGGACAGGCCGCCGATCGCGCGGGTGCCCGTGCCGTCCTCGTACTCGACGCGCAGGGACTCGATCGCCGAGCGGATGCGCTCGGCCACCGCCAGGACCGCCGCCGGCCCGATGTCCGGCAGCAGGACGACGAACTCCTCGCCGCCGAAGCGGCCGACCGAGTCGTAGTCGCGGACGGCGCTCTTGATCGTCGCCGCGACCGCGCGCAGCACCGTGTCGCCCGCCAGGTGGCCGTGCTCGTCGTTGATCAGCTTGAAGTAGTCCAGGTCGATCATCAGCACGCCGAACGTGCTGCGCGTGCTCCGCTGGGCGCGGGCCAGTTCGCGTGACGCGAGCAGGTGCCACCCGGTCGTGTTGAACAGGCCGGTCTTCTCGTCGGTCGTCGCGGCGATCTCCAGCTGCTTGATCAGCACCGCCCGGTGCAGCACCAGCAGCGGCGGCACGATCGCGACGGCGAGCGCGGGCAGCGTCGCCAGCGTTAACGCCGTGAGCAGGCCCAGGCAGAGCGTCGCGACCTCGAGGAGGTTGTCGCCGAGGCCGCCGAAGAACGCCTTGATCGTGCGCTTGGTGATCGTCAGCGCCGGGACGATGGTGATCGCCGCGACCAGGAAGTACGTGACGGCGGCCAGCGTGATGGCCGTGACGCCGCGCCAGCCCGCCGTCAGCGCCGCGTACATGTCCGGGACACCGAGGCGGCCCAAGACGAGTTCGGCCGAGTAGCAGGTGATGACGACCAGCGTCGCGTTCAGCGTCGTCCGGAACGGCGGGACGCGCTTGATCCGCGCGAGGCTGCGCGTCGCCAGGTGCAGGTAGAGGACGGCGATCAGCGCGGTGACCAGCGCGGGCGGCAGGAGCAGCACGCCGGCGAACGTCCAGACCGACGTCAGGTTGATGTGCGGGGTGTCGGACACCAGACGTCGGACGCGTTCGATCTTCCGGCCCAGCTCGGCCTGCAGCACGCCGAGGCCCGCGAGGACGCCGAAGACGGCCACGTCCCACCCGCGCGCGGGGACTTCCACGGCGCTCCAGGTGGTGGCCACGAGCGCCACGGACTCGACGAGGAAGCAGTAGAAGATCAGCGACCCGCGCTGCCGCCAGAGGGTCCAGTGAGCAGGGTTCAGCGCCCCACGGATCCGTCCCGCGCGGGGTTGGGCCGGACGGGCGCCGTCCATACTCAAGGCGGTGCAACTCCCCTGGGTGATCCGACGATCCGCATCCACCCCACCACACCGGGCGGCCGCGATCGATGATTGCCACACGTTCGGAGCAGTGAAGGGAGGCCGCCGCCATGCGCAACCGCGAGTCCTGAGGCCCCCGAGTCCCGAAGTCCGCGCGAACCGCCGGAGGGAGGCCGTCATGCGCAACCGCGAATCCTGAGCCGCTGTGCCCCTCGTCCGCCCGTGTTCGAGAGGAGCTGTCGTGCGCAATCGCGAGTCCTGAATCGACGCGATCCCTGTCCACCCGTGCCCGGAGGGAGAGCCGCCGTGCGCAACCGCGAGTCCTGAGCTTCGCCGTGACCCCCGTCCGCCTGTGCTCGAGAGGAGAGCTGTCGTGCGTAACCGCGAGTCCTGAGACCTGCCGTGACCCCGTCCACCTGCTTGAGAGGAGCCGTCGTGCGCAACCGCGAGTCCTGAACCGAAGCCCAGCCCACCCGAGCCGGAAGGAGAAGCGCCGTGCGCAACCGCGAGTCCTGACCCAGCCGTGCACCCCGTCCGTTCCCGTCCGAGAGAGGAATCGTCACCATGCGCAACCGTGAGTCGTGAATTCGCGCCGGAGGAGGATCCGGCCGGCCCTCATCCGCGGGCCCGGGTGGGACCGCTCAGGCGGTCGCGCCGCCGTCGACGACCAGGTCGTGCCCCACGGTGAACGCGGCTTCGTCCGAAGCCAGCCACAGCACCGCGGCGGCCACTTCGGCGGTGGCACCCACCCGGCCCAGCGGAATCGCGCCCTTGAGCCGCTCGGCGCGATCGGCGTCCGTCTCGCCGGGACGCCGGGACATATCCGTGTCGGTCGCGCCCGGGCTGACGGCGTTGATGCGGACACCGTCGGCGATGTGGTCGCGCGCCGCCGTCCTGGTCAGCGCGCTCACCGCGGCCTTCGACGCCGCGTAGACCGCCATGTTCGGCAGCCGGCCGTGCGCGCCGATGTTCGACGCCATGTTGACGATCGCGCCGCCGCCGTGCGCCCGCATGTGCGCGACCTCGTGCTTCAGGCACAGCCACGTCCCGGTGACGTTCGTGCCCAGCACCGCCCCGAAGTCGTCCTCGCCGAGGTCCGCGGCCGGGGCCGGCGACCCGAGGATGCCCGCGTTGTTGAACGCGACGTCCAGCCCGCCGTGCCGCGCGACGACCGTCTCCACCATCCGCGCCACGTCCGCGGAGTCGGTCACGTCGACCGTCACCGCGCTCGCGTCACCGCCGATGTCCCACACCGCCGACTCGAGCCGCTGCCCGTCGCGCCCGGCCACGACCACCGTCGCGCCTTCGTCCGCGAATGCCCGCGCCGTCGCCCGTCCGATACCCGAGCCGCCGCCTGTCACCAGGACGACCTTGCCCGCAAAACGTGCCCCCATTGTGGTCCTTCTTTCTGGTCTGATCAGTCTTGAATGAGCAGGCGCAGCGCCTGGGAGACGGCCGCGTTCACCCGGCTCGCCGCGTCGGTGCCCTTGCCCAGGACGCGCAGTCCCTGCAGCACGGTGAGCAAGAAACGCGCCAGCGTCGCCGGGTCGCTGCCGGCGGGGAGCTCGTCCTGGGCCTTCGCGCGTTCCAGCGCCATCGTGAGGGCGACCTCGAGGGTGTCCCAGCTGCGTTCCACCACCCGCGCGACTTCGGGATCGTGGGGGAGCAGCTCGATCGCCGCGTTGACGACGAAGCAGCCCATTCTCGTTTCGTCACCCAGGATTTCCGCGGTGTACCCGTCGAACAGCCGGCGCACGGCGGCCACTCCGGAACCCGGCTCCGACAGCTGGGCCATCACCCGTGCGTCGGTCCGTTCGGCGTAGCGCTTCAACGCCGTGACGTAGAGGTCGTGCTTCGTGCCGAAGGTCGCGTACAGGCTCGCCTTGGCGACGCCGAGGTGTGTGACGAGGTCGCTGACCGACGTCGCCTCGTACCCCTGCCGCCGGAAGAGCATGAGCGCGCCGTCGCAGGCTTCGCCGACGTCGAACTCCTTGTCCCGGGACATGATCGAAAGCCTAGCCGTATCGAGAACGCTCGGTCAAATATGCGGACGGCGGTGTGTCGCGTCCGGTCACGGCGCGTGCGGTGGCACTATGGCTGCTTCGACCGGCCCGAGGGGGTGAGCGATGCAGGATCGGCTGACGCTGCCGCCGACCGTCGTCGCCACCCACCTGCGGTCCTGCGCCGAGGAACTCGCCGCCGGACTGCGCTGCGGCGGCCCGGGTGCGACGACGGCCGAGCTCACCGACGTCGTCGCCCAGCTGGTCGCCGGGCAGGAGGCCATTTCCCACGCGCTCGCCGGCCTCGCCGCCCGGGTCGAAGGCGGTTCGGCCGCCCTCGCCGCGGCGCCGCCACTGGACGTCGAGGTGGTCACCGAGGTGCTTCGCGCGGCCGCGATCGCTTCCCGGTGCTCGGCGGAGGCGCTCGACGAGGTCACCCCGTCGTTCGAATGTGTGAGCGAATCCGTCTCGCCTGACACCCGTTTGTAGCTGTCGATCCGCCGCGGCCGCTGTCTAGCCTGGGAGCTGCGGAGGTGGCACGGATGCGCGCAGTGTGGACCGGCACGATCGGGTTCGGCGGTTACGCCATCCCGGTGAAGGCGTACAGCGCCACCGAGGAGCGGGAAATCCCGCTGCACCAGGTGCACGAGCCAGACGGCGGCCGTATCCGGGTCAAGCGCGTGTGCGAGGTCGACGGCGCCGAGGTACCGCCCGAGGAGATGGTCCGCGGCTACCCCGTCCCCGGCGGCGACGTCGTCCTGCTGTCCGACCACGAGCTCGCGTCGCTCCCGATGGCGGGCCGCACGATCGCCATCCGCGGGTTCGCGCCGGCCCCCGACGTCGATCCGCTCTGGTTCGCCAAGAGCTACTACCTCGAACCCGAACCCGCGGGCACGAAGCCGTACGTGCTCTTCAGCGAGGCACTCCAGCAGTCGGGCCGGCTCGCGCTGGTCACCGTCGCGCTCCGCCGCCGCGAGACGCTCGGCGCGCTGCGCGTCCACGACCAGGTGATCGTGCTGGAGACGATGCGCTGGCCCGACGAGGTGCGCACCCCCGACTTCCCGTTCCAGCACGCCGACGTCGACATCCGCCCCGGCGAGCTGCGGCGCGCGGTGAACCTGATCGAAGAGCTGACCGGCGAGTTCGACCCCGGCCGCTACCCCGACCGTTACCGCGAGGCCTTCGAAGCGTTGGTCCAGGCGAAGATCGACGGCGCCGAGATCGTCCAGCCGACGGCCGCGGAGCAGGCCGAGGGAGTAACCCGCCTGCTGGCGGCGTTGCAGGAGAGCGCCGCCGAAGCGGAGGACGCGCGCAACGCGGCCGTCACCAAGGCCAAGGCGGCTGCTTCGAGGGCCGCGAAGGCGCGTACGACGGCGAAGCGAGCCGCGACGCGCAGCCGTGGCCGCGCGAAGACGACTTGAGTATTACTACCCACGGGTAATTGAGGGTTCTCACACTCAACCCGCCACCCCTCGGCGCGGCAGACTTCCTTCTGCCAGCGAGTACCGGATCGCCGGCGAGGGGGGAAGTCCGGACGGCCCCTGGGGAGGTGAGCCGTCCAGACGCCAGGGTTCCGGGGCGGGCCGGAGGAGGAGCGGCCCGTTTCCGGAACCCGTCCCGCACCGCGGGGAGGCGGCGCGGGAGACCAAGGGGGTGTCCGAAGGCTGCCGTGGAGGGATCGAGGGGTCTCCACGGCAGCTTTCAGGCGTCCGCGACCTGCGGCTTACACTCGTCGCCTCGTCGCGTGGGAGGTTTGATGACGTCCTCTGTCTACCTGCTCGGTTCGGGTTTCAGCCGCGCCATCGATGAATGCATGCCGACGTTGACCGAGCTGTCGGATGCGATCCGGAGTGATCTGAATTCACGCGGCCTGCCGCCATTACCGGGGCAAGATTCGCCCTTGGCGAAAGACTTCGAGCAGTGGCTGAGCTATCTGATCGAAGAGCCGCCGTGGTTGTCCGGAGGTCAAAGGCTGCGAAATCGCGGCGCGTTCAGTGATGTTGCCGAAAGTCTGCATTCCGTTTTGTCGGCACTGCAGACACACGTGCTCGGCGATCGGCCGCCAGCCTGGTTGCTGCAGCTTGTGCGGTACTGGCAGGCAATGGGGACGACGGTGATCACATTCAACTATGACTTGCTGGTCGAAGCGGCATGGTTGACCATAGCTGCGGAGCATAGCTGGAGTGATCTCTACAGCGTCCCGATCGCCCCTATTGCCTCCCGAGTGGGTGCTGTCCTATTCGGCGAAGGGAACCCTGGCGGGATGCGTCTGATGAAGCTTCACGGTTCCCTGAACTGGCGCTACTCGGGCCCATCGAGTCCTGCCGGAGATCAGGTCTTCGATGTCGGGTTTCTTCCGTGGGGACAGGGGACTTCTACGTTTTACGAAGATGAAGAAACGCTCACCGCAGACAAAGTTCCGTTGATCGTTCCGCCAGCAGCGATCAAGAGCCCGTACTACGTGAACAACACGATGGGAGCACTCTGGCGCCAGGCGGCGGAGGCACTCCGCCGAGCTGATGAGCTCGTGATCATGGGATTCAGTCTTCCGCCGTCAGATCAGATCGTCAGTTCGATGCTGGCGACCGAGCTGAATGATCAAGCCGTGATCGTCGCCGTCGACTTCGGCAAAGCAGTCGTAGACAATCTGAAGCGCATCATCGACGAAGAGCGGATTGTGACCGATTACGCCGGACGGGGTAACTCCGCGATACCGGATTGGGTCGAGGCCATGGCTAATTTTGGTGACTGACGTCAGGCGTCCGCGACCCGGATCAGCAGGTCGGCGGCCAGCCGGAGCAGCTGCTGCTCGGTCGGCGAGAGCGTCGACTCGATGGCCCCGGCCAGCCAGCGTTCGCGTTGGGTGCTGTACCGGCGCAGGACGGCCAGGCCCTCGTCGGTGATGCTGACCCGCGAACGGCGCCCGTCGTCGGGGTCCGGCGTCCGCTCGATGTGGCCGCGGAGGTCGAGCGACGCCAGAATGCGGGTGAGCGACTGCGGCTGCAGCCGTTCCGCTTCGGCCAGCTCGGTGGGCGTCTGCGTGCCCGCGCGGTAGAGCCGGCTCAGCACCGCGAGCACGGCCGGTCCGGGGATGTGCCGGTCCGCCTCCGCGCGCATCCGCCAGTTCAGCCGTCCGACGCCTTCGCGCACCCGCCGGGACAGGTCGGCGAGTTCGGCGTCGGCGGTGACCCGCGCGGCGGTCTCGTCAAGGGTCCGGGCCGGTTCCGTGTGCATGGACCCACATTAGGTGTTCCCGCGGACCAGCCGGGCATAACGCCCACCGCGCGTCAGCAGCTCGTCGTGCGTCCCGCGTTCCACGATCCGGCCCTCGTGCAGCACCACGATCTGGTCCGCGTGCTCCACAGTGGACAGCCGGTGCGCGATCGTCAGCGTCGTGCGGCCCGCGGCGAGCCTGTCCAGCTCGGCCTGCACCGAGCGTTCGGTGCGGGTGTCGAGCGCGCTGGTCGCCTCGTCGAGGATGAGCACCGGTGGGCTGCGCAGCATCACCCGGGCGATCGCGATCCGCTGCTTCTCGCCGCCGGAGAAGCGGTAGCCGCGCTGGCCGACGACGGTGTCGTACCCCTCCGGCAGCCCGGCCAAGGTGTCGTGGATGTGCGCGGCCTTCGCCGCCCGTTCGATCTCGTCGTCCGTCGCGTCCGGCTTGGCGAAGCGCAGGTTCTCCCGCACCGTGTCGTGGAAGAGGTAGGTCTCCTGCGACACCAGCCCCACGCCGGCCGCGAGCGAAGCCAGCGTGACGTCCCGGACATCGGTGCCGTCGATCGTCACGGAGCCGCCGCTTACCTCGTACAACCGGGCGACGAGGTAGGCGAGCGTCGTCTTGCCCGAGCCCGTCGAACCGACCAGTGCCGTCGTGGTCCCGGCCGGCACGTCGAGGTCGATGTCCCGCAGCGTCGGCGGGCCGTCTTCGGCGTAGCGGAACGAGACGCCCCGCATCGAGACGTCGCCGCGGCGCACCTCCAGCTCCCGCGCGCCGGGCTTGTCCGCGATCTCCGCCGGCAGGTCCAGGACCTCGAAGATGCGGCCGAACAGCGCTTTCGACGTCGCCACGTTCTGGCCGATGGTCTGCATCGCGCTCGCCGGCGCGACCAGCCGGTTGAGCATGCTGGTGAACGCCACGACGGTGCCGAGCGAGATCGGCGACGCCCCGCCCGCCAGCGCCAGCCCGGCGATCCAGTAGACCAGCGCCGGGATCACCGTCAGGCTCATCGCCCGCGACGCGATCTGCCAGCGGCCGGCCAGTGCGGCCGCTCGTTCCAGCGAAGCGATCTCCCGCGACTCCGCCGCGAAACGCTCGCGCATCGCCTGCTCGTTGCCCATGGTCTTGGCGAGCAGCACCCCGGTGACCGACAGGGATTCTTCGACCATCGTGGTCAGCCGGGCCATCCGGCGGGTCCGGCCGCGGGCCAGGGTCCGCCGCTTCTTGCCCAGCCGCAGCGTGAACAGCAGGAACAACGGCACGACGATCAACGACAGCGCCGCGAGCTGCCAATCCAGCAGGACCAGGGCTACCGCGATGGCGATCGTCGTGGTCGCGTTCTGGACCATCGACCCGGCCGTCGTGGTGATCACGTTGTCCACCCCGCCGATGTCGTTGAACACCCGCGAGAGCACTTCGCCGCTCTTCGTCCGCGTGAAGAAGCCGAGCGACATCCGCTGGAAGTGGCCGTACACCGAGACGCGCAGCTCGTTCATGACCCGCTGCCCGATGGTGTTGGACAGCCCGGTGGTGGCGACGCCGAGGGAGCCGCTGCCGACCGCGCAGACGATCATCCCGGCCGCCAGGAGGCTGATCAGGAGCGTGTCGCGGTGCGGCAGGGCGTCGTCGAGGATCTCGCGCAGCAGGAACGGCGACACCACGCCGAGGCCCGCCTGCACGACGATCAGCGCGAACAGCGCGGCGAGCGGCCCCCGGTGCGGGCGGAACAGCCCGGCGATCCGCCGCAGCGGAACGGGTGCGTCGGCGTCGGCGGCCGGTTCACTCAGGACAGCGGTCATGCACCTATGTTTACCAAAATCCGCCGTCGGCGCCACCGATTTCCGCGAAGTCACACGAAAGTGGACCCGCACACTGTTTAACGTATGCGTACGAACGCGCGCACACCCGCGAAGAGAAGGAGCGGGAGCGACTACCCTCGACAGAGCCGGCCGCGTCCGGCGCGCCACCATCGACCCAGCTGGAGCGTGCACACCCGTGTTCGACACCCTCTCCGATCGGCTCACCGCCGCCCTGCAGACGCTCACGCGCAAGGGCAGGCTGTCCGACGCCGACATCGACGCCACCGCGCGCGAGATCCGCATCGCGCTGCTGGAGGCCGACGTCGCCCTCGGCGTGGTCAAGACCTTCATCGCGAGGATCAAGGAGCGGGCGAAGGGCGCCGAGGTCTCCCAGGCGCTCAACCCCGCACAGCAGGTCGTCAAGATCGTCAACGAGGAGCTCGTCGGGATCCTCGGCGGCGAGACGCGCCGGCTGAACCTGGCCAAGACCCCGCCGACCGTGATCATGCTCGCCGGTCTGCAGGGTGCCGGTAAGACGACGCTCGCCGGCAAGCTCGCGATGTGGCTGAAGAAGCAGGGCCACGCGCCGATGCTGGTCGCCTGCGACCTCCAGCGCCCGAACGCCGTCACGCAGCTGCAGGTCGTCGGCGAGCGCGCCGGCGTCGTCACCTTCGCGCCCGAGCCCGGCAACGGCGTCGGTGACCCGGTCGACGTCGCCCGCCGCGCCATCGCCGAGGCCAAGCACGCGCAGCACGACGTCGTCGTGGTGGACACCGCGGGCCGCCTGGGTGTCGACGAAGAGCTGATGAAGCAGGCCGCGGACATCCGCGACGCGGTCGAGCCGGACGAGGTCCTGTTCGTCGTCGACGCGATGATCGGCCAGGACGCCGTGACCACGGCCGAGGCGTTCCGCGACGGCGTCGGCTTCACCGGTGTCGTGCTCACGAAGCTCGACGGCGACGCGCGCGGTGGTGCCGCGCTGTCCGTCCGCGAGGTCACCGGCCAGCCGATCCTCTTCGCCTCCAACGGCGAGAAGCTCGAGGACTTCGACACCTTCCACCCGGACCGGATGGCGTCGCGGATCCTCGGCATGGGTGACGTGCTCACCCTCATCGAGCAGGCCGAGCAGGCCTTCGACCAGAAGCAGGCCGAGAAGGCCGCGGAGAAGCTCTCCAGCGGCCAGCTCACCCTGGAGGACTTCCTCGAGCAGATGCTCGCGGTCCGCAAGATGGGCCCGATCGGCAACCTGCTCGGCATGCTCCCGGGCGCCGGCCAGATGAAGGACCAGCTGGCCCAGGTCGACGACAAGCACCTGGACAAGCTGCAGGCGATCATCCGTGGCATGACCCCGGCCGAGCGCGAAGACCCGAAGATGATCAACGGGTCCCGGCGGCTGCGCATCGCCAACGGCTCCGGCGTCACCGTTCGCGAGGTCAACGACCTGGTCAACCGGTTCTTCGAGGCCCGCAAGATGATGGCCCAGATGGCCGGCCGGTTCGGCTTCGGCGGCGGGGGCGGCTCGAAGTCCCGCAAGGGCAAGAAGGGCAAGAAGGGCCGCGGGCCCACGCCCCCCAAGGTCCGCGGCGGCTTCCCCGGCGGCATGCCGATGCTGCCCCCGGGTGGCGGCATGCCGGGCGGGATGCCCGACCTGTCGCAGCTCGGCGGCATGAACGACGTCCCGGGCTTCGACCCGTCGAAGTTCAAGCTGCCGAAGAACCCCAAGGACAATTGAGCACCGCGCTGCACGCCGCCGGGGTGATCCTGCCCGGCGGCGAGCCGGGGGAGCTGTGGATCACCGGCGGCCGGATCTCGTTCGAGCCGGTGCCGGACGCCGAGACCCTGGGCCGGGACGTCTTCCTCGTGCCCGGCCTGGTCGACGCGCATTGCCACCCCGGCATCGGCGTCGGCGGGCCCGTGTCGCTCGAAGAGGCGGCCGAGCAGGCGATCACCGACCGCAACGCCGGGACGCTGCTCATCCGCGACTGCGGCCTGCCCATCGACGTCCGGCCGCTGCAGCAACGCGCCGACCTGCCCACGATCATCCGTGCCGGTCGGCACCTCGCCCTGGTCAAGCGCTATATCCCCGGCCTCGGCATCGAGCTGGAGGACCCGTCGCAGCTGCCGGACGCGGTCGCCGAGCAAGCTCGCGACGGCGACGGGTGGGTGAAACTCGTCGGCGACTGGATCGACCGCGGCGTGGGCGACCTCGCGCCGCTGTGGCCGGACGACGTCCTGGCCGAAGCCGTCAAGGTGGCGCACGAGAACGGCGCCCGCGTCACCGCGCACGTGTTCGGCGAAGCGGCGTTGCCGGGGCTGATCGCGTCCGGCATCGACTGCCTCGAGCACGGCACCGGGCTGAGCGCCGACCAGCTGGCCGAGCTGGCACGGCACGACGTCGCCCTGGTCCCGACGCTGATCAACATCGAGAACTTCCCGGGCATCGCGGACAAGGCGGGCAAGTACCCGACGTACGCCGCGCACATGCGCGCGCTGCACGTCGGCGTGGGCGAGATGGTCGCTTCGGCCATCGAAGCCGGCGTACGCGTCTTCGCGGGCAGCGACGCCGGTGGCATGGTCGAGCACGGCAGGCTCGTCGACGAGATCGAGGCGCTCCACCGCGCCGGCATGACCCGCGAGCAGGCCCTCGCGAGCGCGTCTTGGGCCGCCCGCGACTGGCTCGGCCACCCCGGCATCGCCGACGGCGCCCCCGCCGACCTGCTTGTCTACCCGAGCGATCCGCGCGAAGACCTGGGTGTCCTCCGGCATCCGTTGCACATCGTGCTCGGCGGCGTCGTCCACGCGTAGACCCCGCTGATTCCGTTGCGGGGTCGGCACTTTAGCGTGGGAGACGTGACGGACGACGACGGCGCACGGCGCGTGCTGGGAGCGCACTGGTGTTTCGTGGCGTTCTTCGCGGGCATCGCCGGTTACTACCTGGCCAACCTGATCATCGCCGCGGCGGTCAACCGCAACGTCGGCGAGTTCGACCCTCTCGAGCTGCACGACATCGGCCCACTCCTGCTCCTGGCCTTCGTGCCGAACCTCCTGCTCGGCCTCGGCCCGGCGGTGGGCTCGTGGCGGTGGGGACAGGGGCTGCGCGCCGACTTCGGCCTCAAGCCGACCTGGCGCGACGTCCGGATCGGCCTCGCCTGCGGGGTGCTCGCGCTGGTCGTCGGCTACCTGCTCAACCTGATGCTGATCGCGGTCTACGGCGCCGACGACGTCTCCGACAGCCCGCTGACCGACCTCGCCGACACCTTCGACGGCGACACGGTGTGGCTGGTGCTCGCGGCGGTGATCGTCATCGCCGGCGCGCCGATCACCGAAGAACTGCTGGTCCGCGGCACGTTGTGGAACGCGCTGTCGGTCCACCGGATCCCGCCGTGGGTGGTGCTCGTGCTCACCTCGCTCGTGTTCGCCCAGCTGCACGGCGAGCCGACCCGCACCATCGCCCTGTTCGGCCAGGGCATCGCGATGGGACTGGCCCGGCACCTGTCCGGCCGGGTCAGCGCCGGGGTGATCGCCCACGCGGCCAACAACCTGCCGCCCGCGGTGCTCCTGTTCGTCGCGCACTGACCGTTGCGAAGTTCGATGGACAGTAGCTGGACGGATACTGTGAGATCACATCGCGGCGGCTAGGCTCGACCTCTGGAGCCGACCGACGCGGAGGGCAAGGCGTGACCACTTCCCAGCCCCGGGACCCGGCTGCCGACGCCACGCCGTTCCCCGAGCCCGAGGAGCCCGCCGCGACCGCCTTCCTGCCGCCGGCGCCGCGGCACCGGTGGGGCTTCGGCGCCTTCCTGCTCGTCGAGGCCGTGCTGCTGGCCTCGGCGGCCTTCGTGTCCGTCCTCGTCGGCGACACCGGTCCCGGCCCGCTGCCGATGCGCGTCGTGCTGCTCGGCACCATGCTGCCGACGATGATCGCGGCCGGCGTCGCGGTGCTGATCACCTTCGTCCGCGGCAACGGGCCCGTGTCCGACCTGCGGCTCGAGTGGCGCTGGGCCGACGTGAAGACCGGGTTGCGCTACGGCTGCGTCGGGCTCGTCTTCACCACCCTCGCCGCCTACCTGTGGACGCAGCTCGTCGGCGACGCGAACGCGACTTCGGCGATCAGCGCGCTGGTCGAAGACCGCCGGATGTCGATCTCCGCGGCCCTGGTGATGTTCGTCTACCTCTGGCTGCTCGGCCCGATCTGCGAGGAGATCATCTACCGCGGCCTGCTCTGGGGTGCCGCGGAACAGCTGCAGTGGCGCAGCGAGCGCTGGGGCCGGGTCGCGGCCTTCCTGCTGTCGACGGCGGTCTTCGCGGCCAGTCACCTCGAGCCCCTGCGGACGACGTTGCTGCTGGTCATCGCGGTGCCGATCGGCCTGGTGCGGCTGGTCACCGGCCGGCTGCCGGGCAGCATCGTCGCGCACCAGGTGAACAACTTCCTCCCGGCGCTGACCATCCTGCTCGGGGCCCTCGGGGTGGCCTCTTTCTAGGTGCGCGGGTGCCGTCTGGCAGAATGGGTCACTGCCTGCTTCCGCCGGACCCTCTCACCGTGCGAAAGCTCCTGACCTTCGGGTGCCCGCGTCCGTGTCCCCACTCGGCCCGCGTGCGCCCAGCCCAGCACCAGAGAGATTCGAGGAGAACCCACACCCGTGGCCGTCAAGATCAAGCTGCAGCGCCTCGGCAAGATCCGTGCGCCGTACTACCGCATCATCGTCGCCGACGCGCGCACCCGCCGGGACGGCAAGGCCATCGAGACGATCGGCAAGTACCACCCGAAGGAAGAGCCGAGCCTGATCGAGGTCGTCTCCGAGCGCGCCCAGTACTGGCTGGGTGTCGGCGCGCAGCCGACCGAGCCGGTCCAGCGCCTGCTGGAGATCACCGGTGACTGGCAGAAGTTCAAGGGCCTGCCGGGCGCCGAGGGCACCCTGAAGGTGGCCGAGCCGAAGCCGTCCAAGCAGGACCTGTTCAACGCGGCGCTGGCCGCGGCCGGCGAGGAGCCCTCCACCGAGGCCACCACGCCGAAGAAGAAGTCCACCCCGAAGAAGGCCGAGGCCGAGAAGGCGGAGGCCGCTGAGGGCGAGAAGTCCGAGTGAGTTTCCTCGCGGACTCCCTCGAGCACCTGGTGCGCGGGATCGTCGACAACCCGGACGAGGTCCGGGTCGAGCTGCTGACCACGCGCCGTGGCCGCACGCTCGAGGTGCACGTGCACCCCGACGACCTCGGCAAGGTGATCGGCCGGGGTGGTCGCACGGCGACCGCCCTGCGCACCGTCATGGGCGGCATCGGTGGCCGCGGCGTCCGCGTGGACGTCGTCGACACCGACCGCTGAGCCTTCACGGAAAACGGTCAGGATGGACGTCGTAGTCGGCCGCATCGCGAAGGCGCACGGCATCCGCGGGGAACTCGCGGTGGACGTGCGCACGGACTCGCCGGAAGAGCGGTTCAAGATCGGTGCGGCCGTCACGACGAAGCTGCGTGACGGCAGCAAGAGGGAACTCACCATCGCAGCCGCCCGCGAACACAGCGGGCGGCTGCTGGTGCGTTTCGAGGAGGTCCTGACCCGCGACGTCGCCGAGACGCTGCGGGGCGCGCTGCTGGTGGCCGACACGGCCACGCTGCCGCCCACGTCGGACCCGGACGAGTTCTACGACCACGAGCTGGCCGGCCTGCGGGCCGAGCTCGCCGACGGCACGGTCGTCGGCAAGGTCGTCGAGGTCGTCCACTCGCCGGCGGGGGAGCTCCTGGAGCTCGACGTCGAGGGCCGTGACGTGCTGGTGCCGTTCGTCCGCGCGATCGTCCCCACGGTGGACGTCGCCGGCGGCCGGGTCGTGCTCGACCCGCCGGAAGGGCTCCTGGACGCCTGACATGCGGATCGACGTCGTCACGATCTTCCCCGAGTACCTCGACCCGCTGCGCGCCGCGCTGCTGGGCCGGGCGATCGACCGCGGCCTCATCGAGGTCGGCGTGCACGACCTGCGCGACTGGACGCACGACGTGCACCGCGCGGTCGACGACGCGCCGTACGGCGGCGGCCCCGGCATGGTGATGAAGCCGCAGATCTGGGGCCCGGCACTCGACGACGTCTGCACGTCCGAGACGCGGCTCGTCGTCCCGACGCCGGCCGGGCGGCCGTTCACGCAGGAGCTGGCCCACGCCTACGCGTCGGAGAAGCACCTCGTGTTCGCCTGCGGCCGGTACGAGGGCATCGACCAGCGGGTCGTCGACGACGCGGCCCGCCGGATGCCGGTCGACGAGGTGTCGATCGGCGACTACGTGCTGGTCGGCGGCGAGGCGGCGGTGCTGGTCATGGTCGAGGCCGTCGTCCGGCTGCTGCCCGGCGTGCTCGGCAACGCGCGTTCGGCCGCGGAGGACTCGTTCTCCGACGGCCTGCTCGAAGGGCCCAGCTACACGCGCCCGGAGGTGTGGCGGGACCTCGCCGTGCCGGACGTGCTGCGGTCGGGCAACCACGCGTTGATCGACCGCTGGCGGCGTGACCAGGCCCTCGAGCGCACGGCCCGGCGCCGCCCCGATCTCCTGGCGGCGCTGCCGGAAGGTAGTCTCGACAAGCACGATCGCGGGGTCCTCGAGGGCTTGGACCCCGAGCAGGCCGAGGGCCGGTTCTCCCGGCCCGATCCCGGTCTGTAATACTTGACAGGTTGGCGTGAGTGGACCTCCTCGTCCACGAGCCCGCCATCAGCCCCCCGGGTCGCCCGCAGCGGCACCGTTGCGCGCCCGGGATCTGTACGCAAGCCATACCGAAGACGAGGACGGACCACCGATGAACACCCTGGACGCGCTGGACAAGCAGTCGCTGCGTTCCGACATCCCGGACTTCCGCCCGGGCGACACGCTCAAGGTGAGTGTCCGCGTCATCGAGGGCAACCGCGAGCGCAACCAGGTCTTCCAGGGCGTGGTCATCCGCCGTCAGGGCGGTGGCATCCGGGAGACCTTCACCGTGCGCAAGGTTTCGTTCGGGGTCGGCGTCGAGCGCACCTTCCCGGTGCACTCGCCGAACATCGCCTCGATCGAGGTCTTCAAGCGCGGTGACGTCCGCCGGGCGAAGCTGTACTACCTCCGTGACCTGCGCGGCAAGGCCGCCAAGATCAAGGAGCGTCGCGAGAACCGCGAGACGGCGTCGGCTAACTGAGTCACCACCCCGTTACCGGTAGCCTGACGACGTGGCCGAACCCGTGTCCCAGAACGCTCCCGAGGATGACCCCGATCGCTCCGAGGAGGACAAGCCCAGGCTGTCCCGCTCCGAGGAGCGCGGGGGATCCCGCCGGCGGCGAGCCAAGCCCGCCAAGAAACGGTCGTTCTGGAAGGAACTGCCGATCCTGCTCGTGATCGCCCTGGTGCTCACGATCCTGATCCAGACATTCCTCGCGAAGGTCTTCATGATCCCTTCGGGTTCCATGGAGGCCACCCTGCACGGGTGCCCCGGGTGCACCGGGGACCGGATCCTCGTCGACCGGGTCACCTACGACTTCACCGAGCCCGCTCCGGGTGACGTGATCGTGTTCAAGGGCCCGCAGGCCTGGATCAACAACGAGATCGCGCCGCAGGAGTCGGGCAACATCATCGTCCAGGGGCTGCGTGGTCTCGGCTCGCTGGTCGGGTTCGCCCCGCCGGACGAGCGCGACTTCGTCAAGCGGGTGATCGCCGTCGGCGGCCAGACCGTCCAGTGCTGCGACCCGCAGGGCCGCATGATCGTGGACGGCAAGGCGCTCGACGAGCCGTACATCCACTGGGAAGACCCGGCCGTCCAGGAGCAGAAGACCTTCGAGCCGGTCAAGGTCCCCGCCGGGATGCTCTGGGTCCAGGGCGACAACCGCAACAACTCCGACGACTCCCGGTTCCAGGGTGGCGGCGGCGTGAACGGCGCGGTCCCGGTGGAGAACGTCATCGGCAAGGCGCGGATCATCGTCCTGCCGCCGAGCCGGTGGGGCGGCATCTCCGACCACAACCCGCAGGAAGCGGCGCAGCCGGTGGCCTTGGGTGCACCGGCCTGGCAGAGCGGGCTCCCGCTCGGCGCCGGGATCGCGGCGGCGTGGCCGGCCTTGTTCCTCGGTCGCAAGCTCAAGTCCGGACTGCGCCGGGCGGCCGGGCGGAAACCCTAGCCCCTTGCCGGCAGACGGGTGATCCAGCCTTGACACTTCCCGTTCCCCTGACGGCGGCCGAGCCGATCCGGCCGCCGCGAGCCGTGGTGCGCGGCGACCTCTTCTGGGGTCTGCAGGGCACACTCGACCGCCGTGGCCTCGGCCCGGTCGCCGGCGTGGACGAAGCCGGCGCCGGTGCGTGCGCGGGGCCGCTGGTGGTCGCGGCCTGCGTGCTCAAGCAGGGCGACGCGGCGAAGCTGACCGAGCTGACGGACTCGAAGATGATGACGGCCAAGGCGCGCGACCGGGTCTACGACCTGGTCCTCGCCCGGGCCGTCGACTACTCGGTGATCGTCATCCCGACCGAAGAGGTCGATCTCTACGGCATCCGGGTGATGAACCTGGAGGGTATGCGCCGCGCCGCGGCGGCCCTGCGTGTACATCCGGGGTACATCCTGACCGACGGCTTCCGCGTCCCGGGCCTGACGGCCCCGAACGCGGCGGTCATCAAGGGTGACCGTTCGGTGGCCTGCATCGCGGCCGCGTCGGTGCTGGCCAAGGTGACGCGAGACCGCATCATGGCGGGCTACCACGACGACTTCCCGCACTACGGGTTCGACGTCCACAAGGGGTACAGCACGTCCGACCACGTGGCGGCGCTGCGCGAACACGGTCCCAGCGACGTCCACCGCTGGTCGTACACGAACGTGGCCACGGTGGCCGTCAAGCACGGCCTGCGGCCCGCGCGGCCGGTCCTGCTGACGTACGCGGCACTGGAGAAGGCCATGGAGAACGGCGACGGCGCGAGCCTGACGGCCGTCCTCGACGAAGCTTTGGAACCACAACTCAGCCTGCCGCTGCATGCCCCGGCCGCGGCTGTGGGTCACAATGAACGCTCCGCCGGCGGAGCAGCGGCACGATCCCGAGGAGGGGCGCGGATTTCATGAGCGCAGAGGATCTCGAGAAGTACGAGACCGAGATGGAGCTCTCGCTGTACCGCGAGTACCGCGACATAGTCGGCCAGTTCTCGTACGTGGTGGAGACCGAGCGTCGGTTCTACCTGGCGAACGCGGTGGACGTCCAGGTCCGCGACGGCGGCGGCGAGGTGTACTTCGAGGTCCGCATGTCCGACGCGTGGGTCTGGGACATGTACCGCCCGGCCCGCTTCGTCAAGCACGTCCGGGTCATCACGTTCAAGGACGTCAACGTGGAGGAGCTGGACAAGCCGGACCTCCGTCTTCCGGAAGACGGGCCGTTCTCGGGCTAGTCCCACTCGGAGCCGACCGCGCCGGCTCACCCCGCTGGGTGAGCCGGCGCGGTTCTTTTTGCGACCTCAGGGCGTGACGTGCGGGCCGGTTGTCCACAACACCCCGGTTGTCCACAGCTGCCCGATCCGGGTCTGGTGAGCCCCGGCCACCCGCTGGCATCGTCGAAGACACGCACCGTGATCACCGGGACCGCCCCGGTGACGGCTGCGCACCGACGAGGGGGCGAACACGATGACGGGCACCGACGAGCTCGCGAGACACCGCCGCGACCTGGGCGCCTGGGGCGAGAACATCGCCCTCGGCTACCTCCGGGAACGCGGCCTCGTCCTGCTGGCTCGCAACTGGCGCTGCCGCGAAGGCGAGCTGGACCTCGTCTTCACCGACCGCACCCGCGTCATCGTGTGCGAGGTGAAAACCCGCTCCGGCACCGAATTCGGCTTGCCGACGGAGACGGTCACGGAGGAGAAGGCCGGCCGCGTCCGCCGGGCGGCCCAACGCTGGCTCCGCGAGTTCCGCCTCGGCTGGTGCCCCGTCCGCTACGACGTGATCACCGTCCTGGCGGAGCCGGGCACCCGCCCGCGGCTGCAGCACATCGAGGCGGCGTTCTGATGCCCATCGCCAAGGCGTGGTCGGCCGGTCTTGTCGGGATCAACGGCCGGGTGATCGAAATCGAAGCCGACCTCGGCGGCGGGTTGAGCCGGATCACGCTCGTCGGCCTGCCCGACGCGGGGCTGCGCGAGGCGAAGGACCGCGTCCGGTCCGCCGTCCGCAATTCCGGGCAGCCCTGGCCCGACGGCAAGGTCACGCTCGGCCTGTCCCCGGCGAACCTGCCCAAGATGGGGTCGGCCTTCGACCTCGGCATCGCGGCAGCCGTGCTCGCGGCGTCCGGTGCGGTCCCGGCCACCCGGCTGCTCGGCACGGTGCTGCTCGGCGAACTGGCCCTGGACGGCCGCATCCGCGCGGTCCGTGGCATCCTCCCGGGCCTCCTGGCAGCCCGGGAGGCGGGATACGGGCGAGCCGTGGTGCCGACGGACTCCCTCGTCGAGGCGGCGCTCGTGGACGGCATGGACGTCGCGGGCGCGCCCCATCTGCGGGACTTCGTGGCCTGGCTGAAGCGCGAAGCCGAGCTGGCCCACCCGGAGCCGCCCGGGCCGGTGACTCCGCCGGAAGTGCCGGACCTCGCGGACGTCGTCGGCCAGCCGGAGGCCCGCTGGGCACTGGAGGTCGCCGCGGCGGGCGGGCACCACCTGCTCCTGACCGGGCCGCCGGGCGTGGGCAAAACGATGCTGGCGAAGCGGCTGCCGGGCCTCCTCCCGCACCTGACACCGGAGGAGTCGTTGGAGGTCACCGCGGTCCACTCGGTCGACGGCTCGCTGTCGAAGTCCTCGCCGCTGGTCACGGTTCCCCCGTTCGTCGCCCCGCACTATTCGATTTCGGTGCCGGCTCTGATCGGCGGCGGCAGCGGAGTCGCCTGCCCGGGTGCGATCAGCCGGGCCCACCGCGGCGTCCTGTTCCTGGACGAGGTCTGCGAGTTCGGCGGTCAGTGCCTCGAATCGCTCCGGACGGTCCTCGAAGAGGGCGAGGTGCGCATTTCCCGGGTCAAGGGCTCGGTCACCTACCCCGCGCGGTTCCAGCTGGTCCTCGCGACCAACCCGTGTGCGTGCGCGCCGCCGAAGGACGCGGACTGCGTCTGCTCGCCAAGCGCCCGCCGCCGCTACCTCGCCAAGCTTTCCGGCCCGCTCCTCGACCGCGTCGACCTGACGGTCAGGCTGCGCCCCCTGAGCGCGATCAGCGCGCACGACGCCAGCGCGGCGGAGCCATCGGAAGCCGTGCGCGAGCGCGTTCTCGCGGCCCGCGAGCGAGCAGCCCAACGCTGGGGCGAACACGGCTGGCTGTCGAACTCGGAGGTACCGGGACCGGCGCTGCGCCGCAAGTTCGCCCTGCCGCCGAACGCCACGGCGGTCCTGGACCGAGCCATGGACCGAGGAGCCCTGAGCGGCCGCGGAGCCGACCGTTGCTTGCGAATCGCCTGGACCCTGGCCGACCTGGACGGCGAACCCCGCCCGGGCGCCGAACAGGTCGGAGCGGCCCTGGCCTTCCGAGAGCGGGTGGCGGCATGAGCGGGGCTTACCTGCTGCAGGCGGCCAAGCCACCGGTACCTGCCATCCTGGCCGCGCACGTGCTTTCGGCTTTCCGAGAGCAGTGGCCATCAGCGCCCGGTGGCGCCACCGCTCACCACGAGCAGACACGGATATCGCCTGCGGGCAAGCAAGTGCCCGAGCCACGAGCGCTCACCGTGGCCGCCTTCGCCAGGGGGCGCGTCCTCGTGGCTTGTCGGGAACGAGCGGTCGAGCGTCTGACAGCCACCCTCGTCGTCGCTCGCCCGCTGTCACCTTTCCGACCGGGGGGAGGCCTGGGCGCCGACAAGCTGCGGTGGGCGCGGGCGTACCTGCCGCCCGTGGCCCGGCCACTGGCCCCTGCCGTGGTCGCCATTGCAGCCGCCGGCTTGCTGTCGGCTTTTTCAACGGCCGAAAGCAAGCGGGCCGATGAGTCGCGCCGGGCGCGGGCGTACCTGCGGCTGATTCCCGAGCCACCGTCGTCCGCCATGGCTGCCCTCGTTGCTCGGCGCGAGCTGATGACTTCCCGGGACCAGACAGTCGAGCCGCTGCGGGTGCCCGGGTCGGCTTTCGTCGTTGAGCGCGGGCTGGCCGCCTTTCAGGCGGTCGAGTCCGGCAATGCGTTCAGCGAAGGTCGCGTGCCGATGCCGGCAGTTCGAGAGCGGGTGGCGGCATGAGCGCCGACGAGTTGCGGCAGGCCCGTGCCTACCTGCTGCGGGTGGCCGAGCCACCGGCGCCCGCCGTCGTCGCCTTCGTCAGCGCACACGGGCCGATAGCGGCAGCCGCGCGTATCCGGCGTGGCGACTGCCCGGACGAAGTGCTCAAGGTGACCGAGGCACGAAGCGGCTACGACCTCGTCAGCCAGGACTTCGCCCGAGCCGCCGAGGCCGGCGCTCGCCTGGTCGTGCCCGAGGACGACGAGTGGCCCGCCTGGCCGCTGCACGCCATCGATGTCGCGGCTCAGTGTGGCGTCGCCGAAGCCGTGCAGCCACTGGCCCTGTGGGTTGTCGGCGACGTTGCGCTCGGCACCGCCGCCGATCGGGCCGTGGCCATTGTCGGTGCTCGCGCCGCGACCGACTACGGCGAACACCACGCCGCCGAATTCGCGTACGGGCTGGCCGGCCGGAACGTGCCCGTGTTCTCCGGGGCCGCCTACGGCATCGACGGGGCAGCGCACCGCGGTGCGCTCGCCGCCGAAGGCATCACCGCGGCCGTGCTGGGATGCGCCGTCGACGCCGGCTATCCGGCCGGGCACGTCGGGATGCTGAAACGGGTCGTCCGCTCCGGTGGCGCGGTGATCAGCGAGTACCCGCCCGGCACTCCGCCGGCGCGGCACCGCTTCCTCGTCCGCAACCGGCTCATCGCCGCCCTCACCGAGGGCACCTTGGTGGTCGAGGCGGGGCGGCGCAGCGGGGCCCGCAACACTGCCGGCACCGCCGGCGCCTTCGGGAAGGTGGTGATGGCGTTGCCGGGACCGGTGTCGTCGGGGATGTCCGTCGGCTGTCACGAACTGATCCGCGACGCCAAAGCGACGCTGGTCTCGACCGTCGACGAAGTCCTCGAGACCGTCGGACACTTCGGCATCGCCGAGGAGCCCGTCGCGGGCCGGCTGAGACGGCGCACTGACCGGCTGGGGCCGGAGGCATTGCGCGCCTTCGAGGCACTGGTCGTGCGCGCCGACCGGTCCGATGCCGAGGTCGCGGCCGAATCCGGGCTCCCGTTGCGGCGGGTGCGGGCGCTGCTTCCCGAGCTGGAGATCGACGGATTCGCCGTCCGCGGGGAGTCCGGCTGGCGACGACGGAAGGAAAGCGCATGACGACGACGAAATCCGGGCGGAATCGTCGACGTCGTTCGGCCGGTCCGGTGGGGCCGCGTGGCGATCCTTGACCGAAGGCGGTTGTTCGCGCAGCGTGACATCCATGCCGCCACCACGCTCCGGCCGGGCCCGCCGTCCCGATCTGCGCGCGCTCCGGGCCGCCCTGCCCGAGCCCGTTCGAGCCGTCGTCACCTCCTACGAACGGCACCTGGGGCTCGAACGCGGCCTGTCCACGCACACTGTCCGGGCGTACGTCGGCGATGCGGTGTCACTGCTGGGGTTCGTCGTGGACGGTGGCGGTGACGTCGCGGAGCTGGACCTTGCGCGGCTGCGCGCGTGGCTCGCTGCCCAGCAATCCGGCGGGGCCGGCCGGACGACGCTCGCCCGGCGGGCGGCGTCGGCCCGGACGTTCACCGCCTGGGCGCACCGGACCGGCGTCCTGGCCACCGACCCGGGCGGGCGGCTCGCGGCGCCGCGGGCGCACCGGACCCTGCCGGGAGTGCTGCGTGCCGGACAGGCGGGAGAGGTCATGCAGGCGTCGGCCGCCGGGGCGGCGCAGCGCGATCCGGTCGCCCTGCGTGATCGCGCGATCGTCGAGCTGCTCTACGCCACCGGCATCCGCGTGTCCGAGTTGTGTGGACTGGACGTCGGCGGGGCCGACTTCTCCCGTCGTGTCGTGACGGTGCTGGGGAAGGGTGGCAAGGAACGCGTCGTCCCGTTCGGCGTTCCGGCAGCGGAGGCGCTCACGGACTGGATCGACGAGGGGCGGCCGAAGATCATCGCCGAAAGCGGTGGTGAGAGCGCCGAGCCCGCGCTTTTCCTGGGTGTCCGGGGCAAACGCGTCGACCCGCGGGCGGTGCGGCGCGTCGTGCACGACGCCGTCACGGCGGTGCCCGGAGCACTCGACATGGGGCCCCACGGCCTGCGGCATTCCGCCGCGACACATCTGCTCGAAGGGGGTGCCGATCTCAGGAGCGTTCAGGAACTGCTTGGTCACGCTACGCTTGCCACGACGCAGCTCTACACTCATGTGACCGTCGACCGGTTGAAAGCGATCCATGACCGAGCGCACCCCAGGGCCTGAGGCGGTCCGGGGAGGCTCGCCGGGGTCGTCACCAGCGGGCCCGGCGGCGCACGCGCATCCGCACGAGCACGGAGACGACACTGAGCCGCATGCCGAGAACGACTGTGCAATGACCGCAGGCCCGCACGTGACCGAAGCCGCCGGAGTGACCACTCACGGTGAGGCTGCCGCGCCCGCGGAGACCCGGGCCGGCTACGACGTCGACGCCGGGATCGCGGCTCTGTGGCAGCAGTTCGCCGACAGCCCGGACCAGGCGTCGCGCGATCGGCTCGTGCTGCACTACGCCCCGCTCGTCAAGTACGTCGCCGGCCGGGTCGGCACCGGGCTGCCCACCCACATCGACGTCGGCGATCTCGTCCAGTCGGGCATCTTCGGGCTCGTCGACGCGATCGAGAAGTTCGACCCCGAGCGCGGCCTGCGCTTCGAGACGTATGCGATGCAGCGCATCCGCGGCGCGATCCTCGACGACCTCCGTTCTCAGGACTGGGTGCCGCGTGCCGTGCGCAGCAAGGCCAAGGAGGCCGAGCGCGCGATGGAACGCCTCGGCGCTCGCCTGCACCGCACGCCGACCGACGCGGAGCTCGCCGCCGAACTCGGCATCGGCCTCGACGACCTGCGCGACTTCTACGGCCAGCTGCAGCTCACCAGCGTCGTCGCGCTGGAGGACCTGGTAGCCGCCGGCAAGGACAGTGGCTCGCTGGTCGACACGCTGCCCGACGACGACGCCGTCGACCCGGTCGCGGTGCTCGTCGACCAGGACAACCGCCGTCAGCTCGCCCAGGCGATCGCGCAGCTCACCGAGCGGGACAAGATCGTCGTCAGCCTCTATTACTTCGAGAGCCTGACCCTCGCCGAGATCGGCAAGGTCCTCGGCGTCACGGAGTCGCGGGTGAGCCAGCTGCACACGCGGGCGGTCATGCGGCTGCGCGCCAAGCTGGTCGAGCAGACCGGCAGCTGATCACCGATCACCTCCCCACGGCTTGAGCCGGTATTCGCCCACCTCACCGGTCAGCGCGAGGGGATCGATGTATTCCTCGCCCCGCCGGACGCCCCAGTGCAGGCACGCGGCCACCGCGCAGCCGGGATGCCCGGCGAGGACGGTGCCGAGCACCTGGCCGCGGTAGACCTGGTCACCCACGGCCACTTTCGACACGACGGGCTCGTAGGTGGTGCGCAGGCCGCCGTCGTGATCGACGGACAGCACGGGCCGCCCGCCCACCAGGCCGGCGAAGACGACGACGCCTTGGTCGGCGGCCAGCACGTCTTGCCCGGGTACGGCGGCCAGGTCGACCCCGCGATGTCCTGGACCGAAGGGCGTTTCGGGTGCGTCGAAGTACTTGGTGATCACCGGAACGGGTGACAGGGGCCACGAGAACCGCGGTTGTCGCGCGGTGAGAGAACGACCGGTCGCGACCGACGGCGGCGGGACGGCCATGATCGCGATCGCCCACGGCACGGCCGGGTCCCGCACGGCCGCAGGGGCAGCTGCGCGCACCGCTGGAGAGGGGCGCGCGGTGCTTGCGGGCCGATCTGCGCCGGGCGGTGCCGCTCCGGTTGACCATCCGGCCGGTTCTGCTGCAGGTGGAGTGAGGTCGCTCGCCTGGACCGTGGCCGGCCTGGCGAGCCGACCCGTCCCAGGCTTGGCCGCGGCTGCCATGCCCAGTCGGCCGCCCGGGTGCGGTGGTGGCATGAGGCTGGTCCGGGGTGCCGCCGCGGCGATTCGGGTGCCAGGCGGTCGTGGTTCCTGGCGGCTCGTCCGCGCCGCGGTGAGTCGGGCATGGGGCGCCAGTGGATCCGGGCCGGTCGTGCGTGGTGCCGCCGCGGTGAGGTGGGCGTCGGGCGGTTGTGATGCCAGGCCGCTGGTGCGCGATTCCGCCTCGGCGAGCTGGGCGCCCGGCGGTGAGGGTGTCGACTTGGCGGGCAGGGCGCCTGAGGGTGGCGCCAGGCCGCTCGCCCACGGCGCCGCCACCGCGCGCTGCGGCCGGGATCGGCCCACGCCGGCCGCCTCTATCCGCAGCGTCGCCGATGCTGTCACCTCACCTCCCGAAGCCGCCGCTCCCGGCGCCCGGACACCCACCTCTCCGCCGACGAATACCCCTCCCAAAACCGCCATCACCAGGGCAAACGCGCCCAAGAACCACCCCGGCGGACACCGCCGGACCTGCATGATCGACTCCATGGCTCCAGCGTGCGGCACTCGGGCGCGCCGTGGGGGGCGCGAGCCGAATCTGTGGATAACCGGACCCGATGTGGACAACCGGGTCGCGCAGCGGCCGCCGGTGGGGGCGGGGGTGGTGGGAGGGGGTAGAATCTTCTGCGCAGTCCGTTTCAGCGGGCTGACTTCGCGTGCACGTGCGCGTTCCCCCTTCTGGAAACAGCCGAGGGAGCGCACGGGGTCCGGCGGTCCTCGGGGGTCCTCCACTCCCGGGGTCCGGACGCCGGCGCGGGCACCAGGGCGAACGGCCACCCGGCCGCGAGCGACAAACCGAGCAGCGCGTCCAGCGGAAGCAAGGCGCGCACTACACAGAAGAGGTGTGATTCCGGCAATGGCCGTCGTCACCATGAAGCAGCTGCTCGACAGCGGCGTGCACTTCGGGCACCAGACCCGCCGGTGGAACCCGAAGATGAAGCGCTACATCTTCACCGAGCGCAACGGCATCTACATCATCGACCTGCAGCAGACGCTGACCTACATCGACCGTGCGTACGAGTTCATCAAGGAAACCGTCGCGCACGGCGGCACCATCATGTTCGTCGGCACCAAGAAGCAGGCTCAGGAAGCCATCGCCAACGAGGCCGCGCGCGTGGGCATGCCCTACGTCAACCAGCGCTGGCTCGGCGGCATGCTGACCAACTTCCAGACCGTGCACAAGCGCCTCCTCCGCCTCAAGGAGCTCGAGGCCCAGGAGCAGACCGGTGGCTTCACCGGCCTCACCAAGCGCGAGATCCTGACGCTGACCCGCGAGAAGGAAAAGCTCGAGAAGACCCTCGGCGGTATCCGCGACATGGCCAAGGTGCCGAGCGCGGTGTGGATCGTCGACACCAAGAAGGAGCACATCGCCGTCGGCGAGGCTCGGAAGCTGAACATCCCGGTCGTCGCGATCCTGGACACCAACTGCGACCCGGACGAGGTCGACTACCCGATCCCGGGCAACGACGACGCCATCCGGTCCGCCGCGCTGCTGACCAAGGTCGTCGCCGAGGCCGCGGCCGCCGGTCTGATGGCGCGCTCCAGCCGCAACGGTGCGTCCGCCGACGCGAAGCCGGAGCCGGGCGTCGCCTCCGACGAGCCGCTGGCCGAGTGGGAGAAGGAGCTGCTCGCCGGCTCCGAGACCGCCGCCGCCGACGCGACCGAGGCCGCTGCCGCGACCGAGGCCGCCACCGAGCAGGCGACCGCCTCCTCCTGAGGCTCCACCGCCCGTGCGGCCGCGCCCCCGGGGCCCGGCCGCACGGGTGTAGCAACCCACAGATTTCCTGCAAAGGACGGATTTACCAGAATGGCGAACTACACCGCCGCTGACGTGAAGCGCCTGCGCGAGATGACCGGCGCCGGCATGATGGACTGCAAGAAGGCCCTCGAGGAGAACGGCGGCGACTTCGACAAGGCCGTCGAGTTCCTGCGGATCAAGGGCGCCAAGGACGTCGGCAAGCGCGCCGAGCGCGCCACCGCCGAGGGCCTGGTCACCGGCGACGGCGGCGTCCTCATCGAGCTCGACTCCGAGACCGACTTCGTCGCGAAGAACGCCGACTTCCAGGCGCTCGCCGCGAAGATCGTCGAGGTCGCGAAGTCGCTCAAGACCTCCGACGTCGAGGCGCTCAAGGGTGCCGAGCTCGACGGCAAGACCGTCAACGAGGTCGTCCAGGAGCTGTCCGCCCGCATCGGCGAGAAGCTCGAGCTGCGCCGCGTCGTGGCCTTCGAGGGCCAGACCGCGACCTACCTGCACCGCCGCGGCTCCGACCTGCCGCCGGCCGTCGGTGTGCTCGTCGAGTTCACCGGTGACGACGCCGAGGCCGCCCGCGGGGCTGCCATGCAGGTCGCCGCGCTGCGCGCGAAGTACCTGACCCGCGACGAGGTGCCGGCCGACATCGTCGAGAACGAGCGCCGCATCGCCGAGCAGACCGCCCGCGAAGAAGGCAAGCCGGAGCAGGCCATGCCGAAGATCATCGAGGGCAAGGTCAACGCCTACTACAAGGACAACGTGCTGCTCGAGCAGCCGTCGGTCAAGGACAACAAGAAGACCGTGAAGGCCCTGCTGGACGAGGCCGGCGTGACGCTGACCAAGTTCGCGCGCTTCGAGGTCGGCCAGGCCTGAGGCCAGGTCCGGGCGTAGGTTTCACCCAGTGCCCCGTCTCCGTCCAATCGGGGACGGGGCACTGTCAGGTCTGGATATGACAAAAACAGGTCGAGAGGCCTAGGAGGCGACATAGATGGGTGACCGGGTCGAAGGTGGCTACCGGCGGGTGCTGCTGAAACTGGGCGGCGAGATGTTCGGCGGTGGTTCGATCGGCGTCGATCCCGACGTCGTGCACTCGGTCGCGCAGCAGATCGCCGACGTCGCCCGCACCGGTGTCCAGGTCGCGGTCGTGATCGGCGGCGGCAACTACTTCCGGGGCGCCGAACTGTCGCAGCGCGGCATGGACCGCGACCGCGCCGACTACATGGCGATGCTGGGCACCGTGATGAACTGCCTGGCGCTGCAGGACTTCCTGGAGAAGGAGGGCCTGCCCACCCGCGTGCAGACCGCCATCACGATGGGCCAGGTCGCCGAGCCCTACATCCCGCGCCGCGCCGAGCGGCACCTGGAGAAGGGCCGCGTCGTGATCTTCGGCGCCGGGGTCGGCATGCCGTACTTCTCGACCGACACCGCGGCCGCGCAGCGGGCGCTCGAGCTGGGCTGCGAAGCCGTGCTGATGGCGAAGGCCGTCGACGGCGTCTACACCGCGGACCCGAAGGCCGACCCCACCGCCGAGATGTTCCGCGAGATCACCCACCGCGAGGTGCTGGAGCGGGACCTCAAGGTCGCCGACGCGACGGCGTTCAGCCTCTGCATGGACAACAACATGCCGATCATCGTGTTCAACCTGCTCACCGAGGGGAACATCGCCCGCGCGGTGAGTGGTGAAAGAATCGGCACGTTGGTCAGCACCCCCACTGCCGGGGTGCCGGCCTAGACCTGCTGGGATCAGCAAGCGCCACCCATCACAACTACGGGAGTGACCGTGATCGACGAGACCCTCCTCGATGCCGAGGAGAAGATGGAAAAAGCGGTGTCCGTCGCCAAGGACGAGCTGCAGTCGGTTCGCACCGGCCGGGCTTCGTCGGCGATGTTCTCGCGGATCGTCGTCGAGTACTACGGCTCGCCGACCCCGCTGAACCAGCTGGCCAGCGTGAACGTGCCGGAAGCCCGGATGGCGCTCATCAAGCCGTACGACCAGTCGCAGCTCGGCGCGATCGAGAAGGCGATCCGGGAGTCGGACCTCGGGGTCAACCCGAGCAACGACGGGCAGGTCATCCGCATCGTCATCCCGCAGCTCACCGAGGAGCGGCGCAAGGAAATGGTGAAGGTCGCGAAGGGCAAGGGCGAGGACGCCCGCGTCTCGATCCGCAGCGTCCGCCGCAAGGCCAAGGACGAGCTGGACCGCATCGCCAAGGACGGCGAGGCCGGTGAAGACGACGTCGCGCGCGCGGAGAAGGAGCTGCAGAACCTGACCGACACCTACGTGCACAAGGTCGACGAGCTGGTCAAGCACAAGGAAGCCGAGCTGCTCGAGGTCTGATGGCACAGGTGAGCGAGGAACGCGAGGACCGGGTGGACGCCACCGGAGCACACCCGGCGGCCGCGCCCGGGACGCCGGAGCCGGGCGAAGCCGGCACCCCGGCCACGCCGGACTTCCCGGGCGAGGGCGGGGCTTCGGCGACCTCGGAAACCGGCCGGGCCACGGGGACGCCGGTCGTGCCGGAGACCTCGGAGGCCGGCGAAGCGGCCCGGTTGTCGGCCGCCGGGACCACCGCTGCGGAAGCGCCTGCTGCCGCGGCCCAGGGCACTCCTGCGGACCCGGAGACGGGTGCGTCGGACACGCCGGCGCCGCCGGAGGCGGTCAAGAAGGCCTCCAAGGCCGGGCGGAACCTGCCCGCGGCCATCGGGGTCGCCCTTCTGCTCGGCGCCGCGATCATCGTTTCGCTGCTCACCGTTCGCTATCTCTTCATCGGGATCATCGCGATCGCGATCGCGGTCGGCACCTTCGAATTCGCCGGGGTGCTGCGCCGGGTCGCCGACATCCGGGTCGCGATGATCCCGGTGCTCGTCGGCGGGCAGGCGATGATCTGGCTCGCCTGGCCGTTCGGTCGCGAAGGCGCGCTCACCGCGTTCGTCCTCACCGTCCTCGCCTGCCTGCTCTGGCGGCTGCCCGGCGGCGCGAAGGGCTACCTGCGCGACATCAGCGCGTCCACCTTCGCCGCCGCGTACCTGCCGCTCTTCGGGGCCTTCGCGGCGATGCTCGTGCCGCCGGAGGACGGCGTCGGGCGGGTGCTCACCTTCCTGATCGGCGTCGTCGCGTCGGACACCGGTGGCTACATCGCCGGCGTTCTCGGCGGCAAGCACCCGATGGCGCCGACCATCAGCCCGAAGAAGACCTGGGAAGGCTTCGCCGGCTCGGTGATCGGCGGGGTCGTCGCCGGGGCGCTCACCCTCAGCCTGCTGCTCGACGGCCACGTCTGGCAGGGCGTGATCTTCGGTGTCGCCATCGTGCTGACCGCGACGCTGGGCGATCTCGTAGAGTCGCTGATCAAGCGCGACCTCGGCGTCAAGGACATGGGCACGCTGCTGCCCGGGCACGGCGGGATCATGGACCGGCTCGACTCGCTGCTGCCGTCGGCCGTCGTGTCCTGGCTGCTGCTTTCGGCGTTCGTTCCGGTCTAGTCGTCGTAGGGGTCGTCGACCTCCGCGCGGCCCCAGCCTTCGGTGACGCGCGAGTGGTCGATCACCGCGAACACCGCTCCCTCGGGGTCGGCGAGGATCGCCATCCGGCCGAACGGCGTGTCGTACGGCTGGATCACCACCGTGCCGCCGTGCATGATCGCTTCGCCCGCCACCGCGTCGACTCCGCGGGCCGGGTCGATGTCGAAGTACACGAGCCAGTGCGGCGGGGTGTCGAGGCTGTACTCCGAACCCATCACGTACCGGTACAGCACCGGCTCGTGCTCGATGAGCCATTCGACGTAGTCCAGCATCTCGCCGTCGCCGATCTGATGGCTGCCGTAGGTGAACAGCTTGGTGTAGAAGTGATCCGCCGCGACGCCGTCGTGGGTGTTGAGGTCCGCGCCGCTGAAGGTGTTCGGGATGCCGGTGACGAACTCCCAGTTCGGCGGCACCTCCCAGAACACCACCGGCGCGCCGCACGCGTCGAGGGCGTGCATGATCGTGCCGCGGTCCGGGATCGCCACCGGCCCGAGCGTGATCCGCCCGCCGAGGTGCTCCACCCACTCGGCCGCGCTCGCGGTGTGCGGCACGGAAATGTGCGGCATCCACCCCAGCGGCGCACCCTGGGCCGCGCGGTAGAGCCCGCCGACCGGGAGGCCGTTGAGCGCGCCGATGGCGTAGCGGCCGTCGGACGTCGCGGGGTCTCGCTGAGTGGTGTACTCCCAGCCGAAGAGGGCACCGTAGAATCTTTCCGCCACGGCCTGCTCCCGGCAGGCCAGCTCGATCCAGCACGGAATTCCGGCCGGGACCGGGGACGGGGTACTGGACGGGCCGATTGCCATGGGTGCTCCTCCCGATACCCACCGGATTCTAGGCGTGATCCGTGAGTTTTCCGCCAAGAATTCGCCACCGTGCGGGCACGGCCCGGCGACGAGGACCCGGAAGGAGCAGCGGGGGTGCGGTGGTCGTCGCGGCGCACGGAGGTCGTGCCGAGCCCCAACATCTGGTACTACCAGGCCGATTACGAGCTGGAGAACCGCGCGCAGGACAGCGGCGGGGAGATCTGGCGGGTGCTGCGGGAGGAGCACGACTGGACCGGCCTGGACGTGCTGGACGTCGGCTGTGGTGACGGGTTTCACTTGCCGCGCTTCGCCCGGGACGCGCGCTCGGTGCTCGGAGTGGAGCCGCACGAGCCGTTGGTGCGAAGCGCGCTGAAGCGCATCGAGGGACTGTCGAACGTGGACGTCCGGATGGGCCGCGCGCAGCGGCTGCCGGTCCGCAGCGCGAGTGTCGACATCGTCCATGCGCGCACGGCGTACTTCTTCGGGCCCGGCTGCGAGCCCGGGCTGGCGGAGGCGGAACGGGTGCTGCGGCCGGGCGGCGCCATCCTGATCGTCGACCTGGACGTCACCAGCGAGCCCTACGGCCGCTGGATGCGCGCCGACCTACCGCACTACGACCCGGGCGCCGTGGAACGGTTCTTCGCCCGGGCCGGGTTCGGCTGCCGCCGCGTCGCGACCGAATGGCGTTTCGCGACCGCCGCGGACCTCGAAGCCGTGCTGAAGATCGAGTTCAGCCGGCCGGTCGCCGAACAGGCGATCGCGGAGTCCTTGCAGCGTAACGGGAATCGCGCCGAGGACCTGACGCTGCCGGTGGGCTACCGCGTCCACGCGCGGGTCAAGCCCACCGGCCTCGTCCTGCCTGGTCACTCCGCCTTCTCCGGCGAAGCGGACTCGTCCTCGTCTTCGCCGAGGATGCCGTAGAGCGAGCGCCGGGCGTCGTTGAGCACCTCGGCCGCGCGGGCCTGCTGGCTCTCGGACCCCGCGCGCATGATCTGCACGACGGCGGCGGCCAGGTTCTTGCCCGCCTTCGCGAGCCCGACCTCGACCGGGTCGACGTCCTGCGCGATCTGCTCCCACGGCGGGGTGCTGTCCTGCTCTTCCGCGGCGGCGCGGCCGGCGTCGGTCAGCTCGAACAGCTTCTTGCCGTTCTCGTCCTTGCTGATCACCAGGCCTTCGTCGGCCAGCATCTGCAGGGTCGGGTAGACCGAGCCCGGGCTCGGGCGCCAGAAGCCGCCGGAGCGTTCGCCGATCTCGCGGATGATCTCGTAGCCGTGCCGGGGCTGCTCGGCGAGCAGCGCCAGGATCGCGGCGCGGACGTCACCGCGGCGGCTGCGCCGTCCGCCGTGACCCCGCCGGTGCGGGCCGTGGCCGCGACCGCGTCCACCGGGGCCGAAGCCCGGGGGGAACTCGCCGAAACCACCGAAGGGCCCGAAGGGTGCGCGCCCACGTTCGTGGGCGAAGGGGTGTCGTTGCCTACGCATGTCATGTTCCTTTCTCGAACTGTTGCGACACGTTCACGATATATCGGAAACAGTCGGCTGGCAACCGGTCTTCGGTGACGCCGGTCACCTGGGAAGATCGGCGTGTGCCGGAAACCATCGACGAGATCGACGCGCGCCTGCTCCAGGCGCTGGGGGAGGACCCGCGGTCCACGGCGGTCGCGCTGGCCGAGCGGCTGGGCCTGTCCCGCAACACGGTGCAGGCCCGGCTCGTGCGGCTGGAGCAGCGCGGCGTCCTGAGGTCGTTCGAGCGCCGGATCGACCCGGCGCGGCTGGGCTACCCGCTGCGGGCGTTCGTCAACGCGCAGGTCGACCAGCGGCGCCTCGCCGAGATCGGCACCGCCCTCGCCGCGATCCCCGAGGTCACCGAGGTGTGCGGGCTGACCGGGGCGAGCGACCTGATGGTGCAGGTGGTCGCCGTCGACGCCGACGACCTCTACCGGATCGCCGGCCACATCCTGGCCTCGCCCGGCGTGGAGCGGACGAACATCTCCCTCGTCATGCGCGAGCTCGTCCCGTACCGGCTGGCGCCCCTGCTGGAGCGCGTGCATTCTGCGCAGCCGGAGGCCTGAGCCCCCGGGATCCGGTGCGCATTCTGCGCACTTGCGGCGGCATCGGTTGTGCGATGCGTCCACCAGTGCTGTCCTGGTGTGCGCTTCCTGCACGAAAGGTGTCGACGATGACCCATGCCCCCGTGACCGCCCCGGCGCTCACCGCGATCGAGCAGCGGGTCCTCTGGCTCGCCACCGCGATCGTGCACCAGGCCAACCGGGTCCGGCCGAACCCGTCCGGGCTCAAGGTGGGCGGGCACCAGGCGTCGTGCGCGTCGCTGGTCTCGATCATGACGTCGCTGTGGTTCCGGCACCTGCGCCCCGAAGACCGCGTCTCGGTGAAGCCGCACGCGTCGCCGGTGCTCCACGCGATCAACTACCTGCTCGGCGAGCTGGACGAGGCCTACCTGCCGACCCTGCGCGAGTTCGGCGGCCTGCAGAGCTACCCGAGCCGCGCGAAGGACCCCGACCCCGTCGACTACTCGACCGGCTCGGTCGGCATCGGCGCCACCGCCCCGATCTGGGGTGCGCTGGCCCGCCGCTACCTGACGACCCGGGGTTCGGCGGCCGGCACCGGACGGCAGTACTCGCTCGTCGGTGACGCCGAGCTCGACGAAGGCGCGATCTGGGAGGCCATCCTCGACCCGGCCGTCGCGGAGCTCGGCGAGATCGTCTGGATCGTCGACCTCAACCGCCAGTCGCTCGACCGGGTGGTCCCGAACATCGCGGCCGGACGGCTGCAGGGCATGTTCGACGCCGCCGGCTGGCAGGTGCTGACCCTGAAGTACGGGCGGCTGCTGGAGGAGCTGTTCACCCGGCCCGGCGGCGCCGAGCTGCGCGCCCGCATCGACGGCATGCCGAACCCCGAGTACCAGCGGCTGCTGCGCTGCGACGCCGCCCAGCTGCGCGACCGGCTGCCCGCGGGGAACGCCGCATTGAGTGAGCTGGTCGCCTCGCTGGACGACGAGACGCTGCTGGCCGCGATCCGGAACCTCGGCGGTCACGACCTCGGCTCGCTCGACGAGGTTTTCGCGTCCATATCGGACGACCGGCCGACGGTGATCTTCTGCTACACCGTCAAGGGCCGCGGCCTGCCCACGCAGGGGCACCCGCAGAACCACTCCTCGCTGCTGACCGTGGCCCAGATGGAAGAGCTGGCCGCTTCGCTGGGTACGGACCTCGCTTCGCCGTGGGAGGGCTTCGCTGCCGGGTCGCCCGAAGCCGCGTTGTGCGCTGAAGTCGCTTCGCGCCTTCGCCGTCCGGACGTTCCTTCGGCGCCTTCGCTGGACCTGCCGGTCGACATCGGACGTACACCGTCCGGGACCGCGACGACGCAGGCAGCGCTGGGGCGAGTGCTGCTCGACCTGACGCGCGAAGCGCCCGAAGCGGCGAAGCGCGTGGTGACGGTCAGCCCCGACGTCAGCTCGACGACCAACCTCGGCGGCTGGGTCAACAAGGTCGGCGTGTGGTCGGCCACCGAGCGCCGCGACTGGTTCGAGGACGACCCCGAGACGATCATGCACTGGCGGGAGAAGCCGACCGGCCAGCACGTCGAGCTGGGCATCGCCGAGACGAACCTGGTCGGCCTTCTCGGCGAGCTGGGCGCGACCTGGAGCCGCTGGGGCGAGCCGCTGCTGCCCATCGGCGTCATGTACGACCCGTTCGTCGAGCGCGCGCTGGAGCCGTGGTCGTTCGGCATCTACGCGGGCGGGCAGTCGATCCTGATCGGGACGCCGTCCGGTGTCACGCTCGCTCCGGAAGGCGGCGCGCACCAGTCGATCACCACGCCGTCGATCGGTATCGAGCAGCCCGGCTGCGTCAGCTACGAACCGGCGTTCGCGATCGACACCGAGTGGACGCTGCTGGCCGCGCTCGGCCGGCTCGGCAAGCCGGGCGGGACGTCGTCCTACTTCCGGCTCTCGACGCGCCCGGTCGACCAGACCCTCGCCGCGGTGCCCGCCGACCCGGCCGCGCGCGAACGTCGTCGCCGTCAGGTCGTGGCGGGCGCGTACCTGCTGCGGCGCGCCGCTTCACCTGCCGTCACGCTCGCCGCGATGGGCGCGCTGGTGCCGGACACCTTGGCGGCGGCCGAGCGGCTGGCCCAGGTCGGCGTCGAGGCGGACGTCGTCTGCGTGACCAGCCCGGGACTGCTGTTCGAGGCCGTGCAAGCCCGGTCCGGCCGGGGCGGCGCCGAGTCGTGGATCCTGGACCAGGTCTTCCCGGCTTCGCGGGCCAAGCCGCTGGTCACGGTGCTCGACGGGCACCCGCACACGCTGGCGTTCCTGGCCGGGATCAACCGGGTCCCGTCGGTGGCGCTCGGCGTCACCGGCTTCGGGCAGTCGGGGTCGCTGGAGGACGTCTACCGCCACCACGGCATCGACACGGACGCGATCATCCGGGCCGCGCTCGACGCCGTCAGCTGAAGGTGGCGCCGGCGAGCAGGGTGTCCATCTTGGCGTCCCAGCCGGGGAAGGACCCGTACTGGACGACCAGGACCTTGCTCGTCGGCAGCCACCACATCCGGACCTGGTTGTTCTGCGCCGAGTTCTCGCAGGTGACCTGCCAGCGGCCGTACTCGGCCTTCTTGGGCCCGATCGGCGCGAAGCCGGAGTCGAGGAGCTTGCTGTCCTTGGCTCCCGAGGCCTTTCCGGGCGGCGAAGCGGGCGTGATGCAGGTCGGCAGGTCGGTGCCGGTGTACCAGCCGAAGGGCCGCTTCGTGCTCGGCGGGTTGATCGGGGCGTCGGGGTCCGCCTTGCGCAGGTCCAGGACCCGCGCTTCGCAGACCGCGGTGCCTTCGGCGATGCAGCCGTCGAGCAGGCCGTCCGGGCTGTGCTCGGTGTAGGTCGCGCCCGCGGGCAGGGGCAGGTGCAGGGCGCCCACGTTCGCCTGCGGCCCGCTCGGCTTCTCGGGCCCGTTCTCCGCCGGGGTGCTGCAGGCGGCGACGCCCAGGGTGAGGGCGACAACCAGGACAAGGTGCCGGAGGGACACGCGCTCACCTCTCTCGTCGGACGCGGTGCACGGTGGATCATCCCTGTGGGTGACCCGGCCCCGCCGACCGGGGGCGGTCCGTGACCTGGGGTACACCTGGTGGGGGCGCCACGGGCGACCCCGGCGCGCGCGTGGGAGACTGGTCCGGTTATGACTGCCCTTCCCCTCGTCTTCGACGCTCCCAAGCGCGGCCTGCCGCCGCGCCACCTCGCCGACCTCTCGGTGTCCGAGCGTGCGGACGCCGTCGCCGAGCTGGGGGAGAAGCCGTTCCGCGCGAAGCAGCTGTCGAACCACTACTTCTCCCGCCTGACGGTGGACCCGGAGGAGATGACGGACATCCCGGCGGCTTCGCGCGCGCGGCTCGTCGAGTCGCTGATGCCGACGCTGCTCACGGAGGTCCGCGCCCTGGCGGCCGACAACGGCGCGACGCGCAAGACGCTGTGGCGCGCCCACGACGGCACGCTCCTGGAGAGCGTCCTGATGCGGTACCCGGACCGCGCGACGCTGTGCATTTCGAGCCAGGCGGGCTGCGGCATGGCCTGCCCGTTCTGTGCGACGGGCCAGGGCGGCCTGGACCGCAACCTGTCGACGGCGGAGATCGTCGACCAGGTCCGTTCCGCGGCGGCGGTCATGCGCGACGGCACGATGCCCGGTGGCCCCGGCCGGCTGTCGAACATCGTCTTCATGGGCATGGGCGAGCCGCTGGCCAATTACAAGCGGGTGGTGGCCGCGGTGCGGCGGATCACCGATCCCGCTCCCGGTGGGCTGGGGATCGGGCAGCGTTCGGTGACGGTGTCGACGGTGGGCCTGGCGCCGGCGATCCGCAAGCTGGCGGACGAGAAGATGCAGGTGCGGCTGGCGGTGTCGCTGCACACGCCGGACGACGAGCTGCGGGACACGCTGGTGCCGGTGAACAACCGGTGGTCGGTGGACGAGGTGCTCTCGGCCGCGCGGTACTACGCCGATACTTCCGGGCGGCGGGTGTCGATCGAGTACGCGCTGATCCGGGACATCAACGACCAGCCGTGGCGGGCCGAGCTGCTCGCGAAGCGGTTGAGGCAGCACCTGGGTCAGCTGGTGCACGTGAACGTGATCCCGCTGAACCCGACGCCGGGCAGCAAGTGGGATGCGTCGCCGAAGCCGGTCGAGCGGGAGTTCGTGCGGCTGGTGAACGCCGGGGGAGTAGCGTGCACGGTGCGTGACACGCGCGGCCAGGAGATCGCCGCCGCCTGCGGGCAGCTTGCTGCCGAAGGCTGAGTTTTCGTTTCGGTTATGGAGAAATCGTCGTGATGTATGCGCCCAGCCTGCTGGACCCGGCTGCGGAATCGTTGAAACTGTCGGACTTCACCGGCGCCACGGACGTCGCCCGCCAGGCGCGGACGCTGCTCGGTGAGCGGTTCAGCTCGGTGACGTTCATGTACGTCCTGATGCGGGCGTACGAGGTCGAGTACAACGCGGCGCGCGACGCTTCGCGGTGGCACGAGTTCCACGGCGGCCCGCGGGCGCTTTCGGACGCCGATCTGGAGAAGCTGCTCGCTCCGTGGCTTGACCGCTGACCGGCACGAATGGCGGCAGACACCCCGCGGCCGCGGTGTTAGAACGGTAGGCATGCCGCATCGGATTGCTCGATACGCCACGGTCGCCGTCGGGGTTGTCGCACTGAGCGGTGCCGGGGTTGCTCCCGCGCACGCCGTCAGTGGCCCGATCCAGAGCTTCACCTTCAGCGGGACCACGCTGACCGCGGTCAACCAGTATTCCTACTTCCCGCTCGGGCCCATCATCCCGTTGCCCGTCTCGATTTCGCGGCCGGCCGACGGTGGCGCGCAGGTCGTGGCCAGTGGCAAGGGGGTCGTGCAGTACGCGTGCCAAGGGACGGCGATCACCACCTACACCGCCAACGGCGCGGAACTCACCGTGCCGTGCGGCTGACCGGGGACGCCAGGGACTCCGACAGCGTGACCAGCTCCCGGGCGTCCTCGTCCAGGCTGCCGCCGTCCGGGATGGCGATCGGCATCGGCTCCTCCGGGACCTGCTCGCCCCGGGCGTGGGCGGTCAATGCCTCCGTCAGCCGATCCGGCAGCGGGCCTTCCGAGCACGCGACGTACGGGCTGATCCGGACCAGCCCGTCGCGGCATTCGATCACCCTCCGGTAATACCGGCGGTGGACGCCGAGGAGGCTCAGCGTGTCCCAGCGGCCCAGCGGGGTTCGGCTCAGTGCGTCCTCGGGGAACGCCTCGTGCAGATTTGTCCACAATGGACGGAGGCGGTGGTACGTGCGCAGGTGCTGCCACCACACCCTGGCCGCCGCCAGGCGGGTGGCGACGCCGGGGTAGGACAAGCCCACCACGAGCAGGATCGCGCTCGGGAACACCAGGAACACCGTGCCCTGGACCAGCAGCCAGGGGATCGCCGCGCCCGTCCAGCGGACCAGGACCACCGCGATCAGGGTCGCTCCGCCCAGCGCGCCGATCGCGAAACCCACCGACGCCACCGACAAACCCCGCGCCAGCCGCGGTGCCGCCCCGCGCGCGTAGCGACGCGCGAAGAAGCAGGCGCTCGCGATGCCGTACGTGAGGTACAGATCCGCCGCGAGGTAGAAGACCGACACCGCGGCCCGGGGGTACTGCGCGGGCGGGACGTCCGGCATCAGCACCGTCACCGCCGCCATCACCAGGATCGCCGTGGCCAGCGGGATCAGTTCCAGCAGCGCGCGGCGCCGGGCCCGGTCAGCCGGGAGGGCCGAGAACAGGAAGAAACACGCCAGGGAAAAGACCAGCCCGCACAGGAAGATGTGCTGGAACAGCAGCGGCACGATCCGCCCCGGATCCGGCTGGTTGACGTCGCCCGCCAGCAGGCCCAGCGGGTACGCGGCCGCGAAGCAGGCCAGGCACGCGGTGACCATCCAGCGCGCGATGTCGCCCGGTGCGCGCGTCAGCTGGTAGATCTTCCACAGCAGCGCCGGGAACAGGATGACGCCCTGGAGCACGATCAGCGTGACCTTGCTGTTCACAGCCAGCCCAGCCGTTCGTCGAGCGCCGCGTCGATCCGCCGGGCGGCGCCCTCGTCCGACGACGGCGGTGCCACCCGGTCGAGGACCGAGGCCCACTCCAGGATGATCGTCGCCACCGTCTCGGCCTCCCGCTCGTGGTCGGTGTCGTAGGACGTGCGGAGCAGGGCTCGCCGGACCGCCTCCGGTTCCAGGCCCGGCGCCAGCCGGCCGACCAGGTCGGGGTTCTCCGCGGTGGCGCCGTGACCGGCCAGCATGTGGCCCAGCTCGTGCAGGATGATGTGGCGCTGGTGGGCCCTGCTCGTGTCCTGCTGGTAGACGATGTAGTCGGCCTGGGCGGTGGCGATCCAGGCCCCGAACGGCCCCGGCACCGGGATCCGGTGCGGCAGCAGCCGGATCGGGCGGCCGCGCTGCTCGCCGACGCTGCGGCACAGCTCGAGGACGTCCAGCGGGGGCCGGATGCCCAGTTCGTTCAGCAGCCGCCTGCAGCGGCGCCGCAACTCGCGTTCCTTCACCAGCCGCCTTGCCATCGCCGTCGGAGCACACGGACGGTAGCCCGTTCCACCCTTACGGTAGACGACGGCACCCCGGACGATCATCGCCCGCCCTGGGGACCCGGAGCCGTCAGCCGTTCTCCAGCGCGATCTCACACAGCGACGCGCGCAACGGTGAACTGCCGCTCACCGGGTCGCTCGGTCCTTGGGCCAGCACGAGGTTGAGGTTGGCGCTGCCCTCGCCGGTGACCGGGTAGCCCGGCTCGCCGAGGCCCGCCGCCGGCTGCCACCAGCCGTGCTGGCCGCACACCACGCCCGGGTCGAGGTTGACGTTGAACTTCGCCCGCGCGCGGACGTTGCCCCGGGGCGTCTCCAGCCGCACCCAGTCGCCGGCGGTGATGCCGCGGGCCGCCGCCGTGTCCGGGTGCAGCTCCACCTGGGGGTCGGGGGCGGACTTGCGCAGGCTCGGGATCGCGCGGTGCTGGGTCTCGCAGAAGAACAGCGACTTGGCGCAGGTCAGGACCAGCGGGTAGCGGGCCGCCAGGTCCGGCCGGGACAGCGGGCCGATCGACGGCTCGTCGTAGGTCGGCAGCGGCGGATACCCCTTCCGGAGCAGCGTTTCGGAGTACAGCTCGACGACGCCGGAGGGCGTCCGGAACCCCTGCCGTTCGTACTTGCGGTGGACCGTCCGCAGCGGCAGGCGGATGCCCTCGGGGGCGGCCCGCAGCTGTTCGAGGCTCAGGCCGCTCGGGGCGAGCCGGTGGCGCCAGGCCGCCTCGATGTCGCCGTCGAAGAAGTGCTCGCCCAGCCCGAGCGCGACGGCGAGGTCGAAGATGATCCGCAGGTCCGGACGCGCTTCGCCGCGCGGGGCGACCAGCGGACGCCGCAGCTGGACGGTGGCTTGCGCGTCCTGGCCGGTCTCGAACCCGATCCGCAGCGCCTCGGCTTCCCACGCGCTCGTCGCCGGCAGCACGATGTCGGCCTGCTCCGCGGTCGGGCTCATGAACAGGTCCGTGTGCACGAAGAAGTCCAGTGCGCGCAGGGCGTCCCGGCCACGCGCGCTGTCGCCGTGGGCCAGCACCAGGTTGGCGCCGAAGTTGACCAGCGCCCGGGCCCGGTACGGGACGCCGTCCAGTGCCGCCCGGTAGAAGTCCTCGCCGGTGACGTACTCGAACCGCGCCGGGCCGAGCGGCCGTTCGCCGACGCCGATGGCCTTGGCCCGCTGCCCGTCCGGCAGCAGCGCCGCTCCGTCGACCGGGTTCGCCGGCACGGGCGTGAACAGCACGTTCCCGCCGGGCACGTCGAGGCAGCCGGTGAGGGCGTACAGCTGGCCGATCGCCCGGACGGTCTGCGTGGCGTTGCTGTGCTGCTCCAGCCCGCTCCAGGTGTAGAACGCGACCGGGCGCGCCTCCCACAGCAGCCGGGCCGTGGCGGTGATCCGGTCCGCGGGGACGCCGGTGATCCGCTCGGCGACGTCCGGGGCGAACCGGGCGCACTCTTCGGCGATGAGGTCCCAGACCCGGCGGGTCGCCACCCCGGCCGGCACCGGTGTGCCGGGGGCCAGCAGCTCGCCGGTGTCGGTCCGGACCGACCACGGCGCGTTGGTCCACCGTTCGACGAAGTCGGGGTCGTACCAGCCGTTTTCGATCATCTCGTGGGTGATCGCCAGCGCGAGAGCGGCGTCCGTGCCGGGCCGGACGCGCAGCCAGTGGTCGGCCTTGCTGGCCAGGCCGGCCCGGCGCGGGTCCACAACGACGAGCTTCGCGCCCCGCCGCAGCGCCGCCGTGGTCGCGGTGGCGTGCGCGAGCCGGGACACCGACGGGTTGTACCCCCAGTAGAGGACGCAGCCGGCGTGGTCGAGATCGGGCAGGTAGGCGCCGGGCACCGGCTCGCCCCAGGTGTAGGTGGTGGCCAGATGGCGTCCCCAGCCGCACAGTTCCATGTAGCTGACCAGGTTCGGGCTTCCGAAGGCCCGCCGGAGCCGGGTCAGCCAGTCGACCGAATCGGACATCGCCGACGTCGACGGCGAGGCACTGCCGAACACGACGGCTTCCGGCCCGGACCCGGCGGCGATCGCCGTCAGCCGCGTCGCGACGGTGGCCAGGGCCTCGTCCCAGCCGATGCGCTCCCAGCCGGGGTCGGCCGCGCCCTTCGGAGCGGTCCGCCGCAGGGGGTGCAGCAGCCGGCCGGGGTGCTCGACGATCTCCGGCGCGGCCTTGCCCTTGACGCAGAGGGCCTGCCCGGTGGGGTGGCCGGGCAGCGGGCGCAGGGCGAGCAGGCGTCCGTCCTCGACGGTGGCGGTGGCCCCGCACCGGGACACGCACAGCGGGCAGAAGGTCGCCACTTCGGTCGCCATCGGCGCACCTTTCGATACGTCCGTCCGGAGCATTCATCGTGGCACCGGCGCACCCGGGTGGCGCACTACAAGTTGATAAAGGACTTTTCGTGGGGAATTCGCCGGTTTTAATTCGGTGGCGTGGCCGGGGGCGACGGAGTTGAGTCCGTGCCCATGGTGCAGGTGCACGGAACGTGCGACGAGCGGTTCGGAGAGGTGCGCGACGCGCTCGCGGAGTCCTTGGCCAAGGACGACGTCGGCGCTTCGGTCGCGGTCGCCTTCCGCGGCGAGCTGGTGGCCGACCTGTGGGGCGGGTACGCCGACGCCGGCCGGACCGTGGCCTGGGAAGAAGACACGATCACCAACGTCTGGTCCACGACCAAGACGATGATCGCGTTGTGCGCCTTGATCCTCGCCGATCGCGGCGAGCTCGACCTCGACGCGCCGCTCGTCCGGTACTGGCCGGAGTTCGGCGCCGCGGACGTCCGCGTGCGGCACGTTCTGTCGCACACGGCGGGGCTGCCGGTCTGGGACACGCCGATCACGCTCGAAGACATCGGTGACCCGGGCAAAGTCACCACGCTGCTGGCCGCGCAGAAACCACGGTGGACACCCGGGGAAATCGGCTGCTACCACGCGCTCACGCAGGGGTTCCTGCTCGGGGAGATCGTCCGCCGGATCACCGGGAAGACGATCGGCGCGTTCTTCGCCGCGGAAGTCGCCGGGCCGCTGGGCGCCGATTTCCACATCGGACTGCCCGACCGCCACCACCACCGCGTGGCGCCGTCCCTCGCGCCGCCCGGCGGGCTGACCGTGCCGCCGCCCACCGAGCTCTTCGACGCCGCCCCCAATCCCGAGTTCGTGCCCGAGGACACGAACACCGCGGCCTGGCGCCGTGCGGAAATCCCGTCGGGGGCCGGTTACGGCAATGCCCGGTCCGTCGCCCGGGTCCAGTCGGTCCTGTCGGCCGGCGGGGCCGTCGACGGCGTCCGGCTGCTCTCGCGGGCCGGGTGTGAGCGGGCACTGGAGGAGCAGTACCACGGTCTCGACTACGGCTTCGGCGTCCCGATGCGGTACGGCCTGGGCTACGGCATCAGCGGCCGGAACTGCTTCTGGGGCGGCATGGGCGGTTCGCTGGTGTTCAACGACCTCGACGCCGGCCTCACCGTCGCCTACGCGATGAACCAGATGCTCGACGCCATCGTCGGCGACGGCCGCGGCATGACCATGGTCGGCGCGGCGTACAGCGGCCTGGGGTAGGCGTCAGCGCGGCCGGCCCGGCGCCCAGAGGCCGTCCGCGTCACCCGCCTCCAGGCGGCCCCGGTACACCCCGATCTTCCGGTCGATCAGCTTCAGGTTCTCCTCCAGCTCCGCCAGCCTCGCCAGCACGTCGGCGCGGTGTTCCTCCAGCAGGGCCAGGCGTTCCTGCTCGTTGCCGCGGCCGGCGGCGACGAGGTCCGCGTACCGGCGGATCGTCTTGATCGGCATGCCCGTCGCGCGGAGCTTGGTGCAGATCTTGATCCAGTCCAGGTCCAGTTTGTGGTAGCGGCGCCGGCCGCCGCTCGTGCGGTCGACCCGGGTCACCACGAGGCCCGCTCGTTCGTAGTAGCGCAGCGTGTGGGCGCTGACCCCGGTCCGGCGGGCCGCGTCCGCGATCGACAGGCCCTCCGCGGGGATCGGGTTGACTTCGAGCACGCTCTAAATCCTAGCGTCGAAGGCATGACCACCAACCGTCCCGGGCTCGTGCTCGCCATCTGCTGCGCCAGCATCGTCGTCGTGGTGATGGACATCTCCATCGTCACCGTCGCCCTGCCCGCCATCCGCCATGACCTGGGCGCTTCCGTCTCCGGACTGCAGTGGACCGTCGACGCCTACACGCTCGTGCTGGCGGCCTTCCTCGTGCTCGCCGGGTCCGCCGCCGACCGGTTCGGCCGCCGCCGCGTCTTCCGGTGGGGGCTCGCCCTCTTCGGCCTCGGGTCGCTGCTGTGCAGCCTGGCCCCGGGCATCGGCTGGCTGATCGCGGCCCGCGCGCTGCAGGCCGCCGGCGGCACCATGCTCAACCCGGTCGCGATGGCCATCGTCGCCACCACCTTCCCCGCGCCGGCCGAGCGCGCTCGCGCCATCGGCGTGTTCGGTTCGATGTCGGGCCTGGCGCTCGCGCTCGGGCCGATCCTCGGCGGCGCGCTCGTCGACGGCTTCGGCTGGCGGGCCGTCTTCTGGGTCAACGTCCCGATCATCGCCGCCGCGCTCGTCGCGACGACGCTGTTCGTGCCCGAGTCGCGTGCGCCGCGGGCCCGCCGGTTCGACCCGGTGGGGCAGGTGCTCGTGCTGCTGGTGCTCGGCAGCGTCGTCTCCGCGCTGATCGAGTCGCCGCGGCTGGGCTGGACGTCACCGTGGAGCGTCGGCCTGCTGGTCCTCGCCGGGCTCGGCGTCCTGGGCATCCTCGCCTACGAACCGCGCCGCACCGATCCGCTGCTCGAACTGCGCCTGTTCCGCAGCCTCTCGTTCAGCGCGGCGATCGTCATGGCCCTGTTCGCGCTGTGCGGGTTCGGCGCCTTCCTGTTCGTCACGACGCAGTACCTGCAGGACGTCCGGGGCCTGACCCCGCTGAGAGCGGGCCTGTGCCTGCTGCCGGTCGGCGTACTGGTCCTGGTCCTGTCCCCGCGGACCGGACGGTTCGTCGGCACGCGCGGGCCGCGGTGGCCGCTGGTGGTCGCCGGTGCCGCCCTCGCCGTGGGCGGCGTCGTCTCGGCGTTCCTCGGCCCGGCCACGCCGCTGCCCGCCGTGCTCGCGAGTTTCCTGCTGTTCGGCGTGTTCCTCGGCACGGTGAACCCGCCGATCACGAACACCGCCGTCTCCGGCATGCCGGGGTCGATGGCCGGGGTGGCCGCGTCGCTGGCCTCCGCCGGACGGCAGACCGGGACCACCCTCGGCGTCGCGCTTTCGAGCGCGGGACACGGCGTGTGGTGGCTGGTCGCCGGGCTCGGAGCCGGTCTGGTCGTCCTGGCGCTGCTGAGCACCGGACGCCGGGCGGCCGCGACGGCCGGCCGGGCGGCGGCGCTGTTCGACGAGCTCAGCCTCCCGCGACCGACGGGATGATCGACGCGCACCCTCCTGGTGATGCAGGTCACAGGTACGCTGCCGGAAAAATCTCCCCGGGGAAATGTCGAACGCCGGTCGCGGCCGTTCGACGCGGGGGTGAAGGCCGGTCACCGCGTCCGGGAACGCACCGGACCCCGGCCGAGGGAACACCAGGGAGCACACCATGCGGTTTCTCATGATGCACCGGGTCGACGAGCAGGACCCGAAGAGCTGGAACCCGAGCCAGGAGTTCATCGAGCAGATGGGCGGGTTCATCCAGGAGGCGGCGGAGAAGGGCATCCTGATCACCGCGGAGGGCGTCCACCCGACGGAGAAGGGCTCGCTGGTCCGCAAGCCGCGCGGGGCCGCGATCCGCGTGACCGACGGGCCGTTCGCCGAGGCCAAGGAGGTCATCGGCGGGTTCGCGCTGATCAACGCGGCGGACCGGGCGGAGGCCGTCGAGTTCGCCAAGCGCTACGTCGAGCTGTTCGACCAGGACATCGAGGTGGAGGTCCGCCAGGTCGTCGAGTTCGACGAGCTGCCGACGCAGGACTGACGTCCGTCCGGTGGCGCTAGGCTGGCCGGGACAAACGACTCCGGGGGGGTGAGCGGATGTTCCTGGTCACCGGCGCCACCGGCAACGTCGGCGCGGAAGTGGTTTCGGCACTCGCGGCGGTGGGCGCCCCGGTCCGGGCGCTGGTGCGCCGGCCGGACGTCGTCCTCCCGGACGGGGTCGAAGCCGCCGTGGGCGATCTCGGCTCGCCCGGAAGCCTCACGGACGCGCTCAAGGGGGTCGAGGGCGTCTTCCTGCTGTCCGGCTACGAGGACATGTCCGGCCTGCTGCGGGACGCCGGGGTGCGGCGGATCGTGCTGCTGTCCGGGGGCTCGGCGGCGTTGGAGGACTTGGACAACGCCGTCTCCCGGTACATGACGCTGTCCGAGCGCGCGGCGCGGGAATCGGGCCTGGACTGGACGTTCCTGCGGCCGCGCGCGTTCATGTCGAACGCCCTGCGCTGGCTGCCGCAGCTGCGCGCGGGCGACACGGTCCGCGTCCAGTTCCCCGACGTCCCGGTGGCGTGCATCGACCCGGCGGACATCGCGGCGGTGGCGGCGCTCGCTCTGGCCGGCGGGCACGAAGGGCTGGTGCACGAACTGACCGGGCCGGTGGCGATGCGGCCCGCGGAGCAGGTCGCGGTCCTGGCCTCGGTGCTGGGACGGGACCTGCTGACCGTCGAGCTGTCGGACGACGAGACACGGGTGGAGCTCGAAGCGGGCATGCCGCGCGAGTACGTCGACGCGTTCTGGAACTTCTACGTCGACGGGACCTTGGACGAGGCCACGGTGCACCCGACGGTTTCGGAGGTGACCGGGCGGCCGGCGCGGACGTTCGAGGAGTGGGCCGAGGCGCACGCGGGCGTCTTCCGCTGACCCGGTGGGGAGAGCAGCGTAAACGGTGACCGGGTGGCCTGCGTACTTCTGGGTCCTCCCCGCCGGCCGGGTGTTGCTCGGCCCGGTGCTCGCCTGGTCGAAACGGCTCGGCGAGGACCGGGCCGACCCGATGGCCGCGCGGTTGCTGGCCGGGCACCCCGTCCACGTCGACCGGATCAAGAAGCTGCAGGACCGCGGCTTCAGAGCGTGAGCACGACCTTGCCGGCCGAGTGTCCCTTGTGGACGTAGTCGATCGCGGCCGCGGCGTCCGCGAGCGGGTAGGTGCGATCCAGCACGGGCGTGAGGCCGCCGGCTCCGATCGTTTCGCGCAGCACTTCGAGGTCCGCGCCGCGGACCGCGGAGACGAGGCCGCGCAGCCGGTGGCCCACGAACAGGCTCAGCAGCGCCGCGCCGGCGACCCGCTGGGTGCCGCCCAGCCACCGGCCGCCGGTCTCGCTGCCGACGAGCACCAGCGTGCCGCGCGGCGTCAGCGCCCGGCGCAAGTGCCTGAGCCGGCGCGCGCCCGCGGTGTCCAGCACGAGGTCGTACCGCCGACCGGTGAAGTCTTCGCGCGTGTAGTCGACGACGTGGTCGGCGCCGAGCTCGCGGACCAGGTCCGTCTTGCCGGTGCTGCACACCGCGGTCACTTCGGCGCCGAAGGTCTTGGCCAGCTGCACCGCGAACGACCCGACGCCACCCGCGGCGCCGATCACCAGGACGGACTGGCCCGGCCGGACCCGGCCCGCGTCGCGCAGGCCCTGCAGGGCGGTGCACCCGGAGATCGCGACGGCTCCCGCCTGCTCGAACGAGAGCCGGGCCGGTTTCGCCGCGACCCGATCGGCCTTCGCGACGGCGTACTCGGCGAACGCGCCGGTGCACTCGCCGAACACCTCGGCGCCGGGGCGAAACTTCGTGACGCCGTCCCCGGTCTCCTCGATCGTGCCCGCGAAGTCGAGGCCGCGCACGGGGTTCTTCGGCCTGCGGACACCGAAACCGAGCAGGCGCACCAGGTACGGCTGCCCGGTGGTCAGGTGCCAGACGCCCGGGTCGACGCCGGCCGCGTGCACGCGCACGAGGACCTCGCCGGGCCCGGGCGCCGGTCTTTCGATGTCGCGCGGTTCGAGAACGCCGAGATTTCCGTAGCGGTCCTGGACGATGGCTTTCACGACGACTCCTCCGGGTACTGGAACACTTCTTCGAGCGGGACTCCGAACACGTGCGCGATCTGGAACGCCATTTCGAGCGAGGGCGAGTAGCGGCCCTGCTCGATGGCGATGACGGTCTGGCGGGTGACCCCGAGCCGGGTGGCGAGCTCGGCCTGGGTCATCTGGCCGTGCGCGAACCGGAGGGCGCGCAGCGAGTTCGTGACGCGGGTCGGTTTCACCACGGCTGGAAACCCCGCCGGTAGGCGAAGATCCGGGTGATCGACCCGAGGACCGCCGACAGCGTGAAGGCCAGGTAGATGACGTTGGCGATCCAGAAGTGCGGCGCCTCGGCCATCGCCAGCAGCAGCGCGGCGACGGCGCCGATCACGACGAACGAGTGGCCGACGTGCTCGCCCAGCCGGCCGATTTCGACGTCGCGCTGATCCTTCGCGCCGTCCTTCGACACGATCGCGACGACGATGCTCAGCACGATCGTCGCGACGATGGACGTGCCGACCGTCCAGAGCAGCGCCGCGACGTACGGGACCTCGGCCAGCGGCCGCCCGCCGGCCCGGCCGAGGACCAGCACGAGGTACACCGCGTAGCTCACCACCGCGGCGATCCCCAGGATCCAGGCGTTCTTTTCTTCGTGGGTCACCTCGCCAAGGTAAAACAAACCAGACATCGTGTCAAAGTTTCTTGACATGAGAAAATTCCGGCGCAGGGTGTCCAACGGGCCGGCCGTCGTTCGTAGTGCTGGCGTACGGCAACCGAGCCACAGGAGGAACCGTGAAGTACCTGATGCTGATCAACGCCGCTCTCGACGCCGACGGCGCGCCCACCGGCTGCAGCACGCCGGACGACTGGATGCTGTTCGACAAGTCCCTGAAGGAAGCCGGCGTCCACGTCGGCGGCGATTCGGTCGCCGACTTCACGACGGCGGCCACGGTCCGGGTCGACGAGCGCGGCGAGCGGCTGGTCACCGACGGCCCGTTCGCCGAGTCCCGCGAGGTGCTCGGCGGCTACTTCGTCGTCGACGTGCCGGACCTCGACGTCGCGCTCGACTGGGCGGCGCGCTGCCCGGGCTCCCGCGACGGCGGGTCGATCGTGGTCCGGCCGCTGGCCGGCTACGAGGGCTGACGGCGGTGGCGGGCGAGGCGCCCCGGCTCACCCTCGAGGCGGTGTTCCGGGAGGAGCGCGGGCTGCTGCTGGCCGCGCTCGCCCGCCGGTTCGGCGACCTCGACCTCGCCGAGGAGGTGACGTCGGAGGCGATCGAGGAGGCGCTGGTGCACTGGCCGGCCGAGGGCGTGCCGCCGAAGCCGGGCGCTTGGCTGATGACGACGGCCAGGCGCAAGGCGGTCGATCGCCTGCGCCGCGACCAGGCCTACGCGGCCCGGCTCGCGGTGCTGCAGGTCGAGGCCGAGCGCACGGCGCCCGCCCCGCCCTCGCCGTCGGGTGGATTGCCGGACGAGCGGCTCCAGTTGTTTTTCACGTGCGCGCACCCGGCGTTGCCGGCGGAGGACCGGGCGGCGCTGACGTTGCGCTGCCTCGCCGGGCTGACGACCCCGGAGGTGGCGCGCGCGTTCCTGGTGCCGAGCGCGACGATGGGCAAGAGGATCGTCCGGGCGAAGAACCGGATCCGCACGCTGCGGATCCCGTTCCGCGTCCCGGACGCCGCCGAGCTCCCCGGCCGGCTGCCGGGCGTGCTGCAGGTGGTGTACTCGATCTTCACGGAGGGCTACGCGGCCAGCTCGGGCCCGGACCTCCAGCGGCTCGACCTGGCGGAGGAGGCCATCCGCCTGGCCCGCATCCTCCGGCGGTTGCTGCCGGGGGAGCGGGAGGTCACGGGCCTGCTGGCGCTGATGGTGCTGGTCCACGCCCGCCGGGAAGCCCGAACGGGCCCGGACGGCGACCTGGTGTTGCTGGACGACCAGGACCGCAGCCGCTGGGACCGCTCGATGATCACCGAGGGGACGGCGCTGGTGGAGCAGGCGCTGACGGGAGGCCCACCGGGCTGGTACGGAGTCCAGGCGGCGATCGCGGCCCTCCACGACGAGGCGGCGGACGTGGCGAGCACGGACTGGCCGCAGATCGTGGCGTTGTACGACGTGCTGGGCAGGCTGGCGCCGTCGCCGGTGGTGGAGCTGAACCGAGCGGTGGCGGTGGCGATGAGGGACGGTCCGGAGGCGGGACTGGCGTTGTTGGAGGGGCTGGCGGAGGAGCCGCGATTGCGGGGATACAGCCCGTTTCCGGCGGCGCGAGGGGATTTGCTGAGCCGGCTCGGTCGGGTCGAGGAGGCGGCTTCGGCGTACCGGGAGGCCTTGGAGCTGGCGGGGACCGAGCCGGAGCGGGTCCATTTGCGGGGGCGGCTGGCGGAAGTGGAGGGGTAGGGGGAGGGGTGGTGGGCGCTGCCGCTCGCTTGGGCGGCTCGGCTTCCGCCGCTGCGGGGTTCGTTTGCGGGGCGGTTGGCGGAGGTCGAGGGGTAAGAGGCGCGGGGTGGGGGGCGCTGCCGCCGCCGCGGGCGCTGCTGCTACCTCCGCTGCCGCTGCCGCTGCCGCTGCCGCTGCCGCTGCCGCTGCCGCCGCCTGCTCCGCCGCCGCAGCTCGTTGCCGCTTGCTCCGCTGCTCCCGCCGCCGCCGCCGCTGCTGCCGCCGCGGCAGCTCCCGCTGCTCCCGCCGCTGCTGGCTGCCGCCGCTGCCGCCTCCGCTGCCTCTGCAGCGGCTCGCGCCGCTGACCGGCCGAAATTGTCGGTGGCCCCCGGTAAGCTGGATACCGGGGGCCGGAGGCCTACCCCGCCGCCCGGAGGGCCGCCACGGCTGGGGCGAACATCGTTGCCTTGATCGCGCCCAGCGTTCCGCGGTCCTTGCCCGCCAGTTCCTCCACCCGCTCCTGGGCCACCTTCAGCACGTCACCCTCGGCCGCGACCTCGTCCACCAGTCCGATCTCCGCCGCCGCCGGTCCGCCGAAGCGGCGGCCGGTCGTCATCGAGGCGATCGCCGCCGAGGGGGTCAGCTTTCCCTGGATCAACGCCGCCATGCCCGGGGTGAACGGGATGTTGATGTCCGCCTCCGGGAAGCAGAAATAACCCCGGTCGCTGCGCATCACGCGGAAGTCGTGGGCCATCGCCAGCATTGCGCCCGCGCCGAACGCGTGGCCGTTGATCGCCGCCACCGTCGGGACCGGCAGGGTCAGCACCCGCGCGAACAGCTCCTGGACCTCCGCGACGTACTCCGAGGCCCGGTCACCGTTCGCCGTCAGCCATTCGAGGTCCAGGCCGTTCGAATAGAACTTGCCGCTGCCGGTCGTCACCAAGGGGCCTTCGACGCCGTCCAAAAAGGAATGCACGCGCTGGAGCCAGTCCGGGGAGAACCGGTTTTCGCCGGCGCCCAGGTCGAGTACGGAAACGGTCACGGTCGGTCCTTTTCTCGAGGGGGCACGGTCAGCACGGCCCGCACCGCGGCGGCCAGCCTTTCCCGCACCAGCTGATCGGTGATGTCACGCCGGAAGAACGCCGTCGGCAGGTCGACGACGCACGTCGTGATCACGTCGACGGCCAGCCCGTCCCCGCGGTCCCACAGGTGCCGGGCCAGCCGCACCAGCAGCGCGACCAGGCGCTTGTCCACCGCGTGCAGCGCCTCCGCCAGCTCGTCGGGCAGCTCCGGCCCGAACAGCCGGTCGCCGCGCACCGACAGCAGCATCCGCGCGCCGTCGGGGCGCAGCAACGCGAACTCCGCCGGCGTGTCCGCGGCCGCGACGACCGCCTCCACCGGCGAAGGAGCCTGATCCACCCGGGACGTCTGCAGGTCGAGGAACGCCGTGGCCGCGCGTAGCCAGACCTGAGCCTTCACCGCACTGAGCGACCCGAAAGCGTGGTAAATCGTCCCGTTCGGGACGCCCGCGGCCGTCGCCAGGCCACGGACCGTCACTTCCGTCGAGGAGGCGACGAGCCGCTCGGCGACGTCGAGGAGCGCGTCGAGGTCGTGGACGCGAGGGCGGGGCATGCCGCGACCGTAACAGAGCACGCGCTCCAAAACCAGGGCGGTAGGCTGCCGCCGTGGAGATCTGGATCAACCCGGCTTGCTCGAAGTGCCGGTCCGCGGTGTCGATGCTCGACGAGGCCGGCGCCGAATACACCGTGCGCCGCTACCTCGAGGACCCGCCGACGGCCGCCGAGCTCGAAGCCGTCCTGAAGCGCCTCGGCCTCGAACCGTGGGACATCACGCGCACCGCCGAGCCCGTCGCGAAGGAACTCGGCCTCAAGACCTGGGGCCGCACTCCCGCGGACCGGCCGAAGTGGATCGACGCGCTCGCCGCGCACCCGAAGCTGATCCAGCGGCCGATCATCACGGCGGACGACGGCACGACGGTCGTCGCCCGCGATCCCGAGACCGTGCGGTCGGTCCTTTAAGGAATCGCGTCGGTCGTCGACAGGAGCGGGACGTCCAGGGGCACCGTCTCCGGGTACTTGATCCCGGCGCCGGTGTTGAGCACGACGACGTCTTCGCCGCCCTCGAGCCACCCCGACTCGCGTAGGTGCCTCAGCGCGGCGAAGCACGCTCCGCCCTCCGGACAGACGAAGGTGCCTTCGTACGACGTCAGGTCCCGTTGCGCCTTGAGAAGCTCTTCGTCGGTGACGGCGATCGCGGTGCCGCCGGTCGCGTACACGGCGTCGAGCACGAGGAAGTCGCCCAGCGCCTTGGGGACCGTGATACCGAAGGCGACCGTGCGGGCGTCCGGGAACGGCGTGCTTTCCCGCTCACCGCGCGAAAACGCCGTGACGATCGGCGCGCACCCGGTGGCCTGCACGGCGACGAGCCGGGGCAGCGGCCCGGAAACCCAGCCGAGCTCCCGCATTTCCAGCAGCGCCTTGTAGATCCCGATGATGCCGACGCCGCCGCCGGTGGGGTAGAGGATGACGTCGGGCAGCCGCCAGCCGAACTGCTCGGCGATCTCGTACCCCATCGTCTTCTTGCCCTCGATGCGGTACGGCTCCTTCAACGTCGAGACGTCCTGCACGCCGGGCCGCCGCCCGACCGCCGCGGCGACGAGCTTGCCCGCGTCGCCGATGAGACCGTCCACCCGGTACAGCTCGGCGCCCGCCGCGACGCACTCGCGCATGGTGATCGCCGGGGCGTCGTCCGGCATCGCGACCAGGCTCGACAACCCCGCGCGCGCCGCGTACAACGCCCACGCCGCGCCGGCGTTGCCGTTCGTCGGCATCGCGATCCCGCGCACACCCAGCTCGGCCGCCCGCGAGACGCCGACCGCGGCGCCACGCGCCTTGAACGTGCCGGTCGGGACCAGGCCTTCGTCCTTCATCCACAAGCGTGACAGCCCCAGCTCACGGCCGTAGCACGGCAGCCGCAGCAACGGCGTCATGCCTTCGCCGAGGCTGACGACATGCTCGGCCGAGCGCACCGGCAGCACCTCGTGGTAGCGCCACAGCGTCGGCTCGCGCCCGGCGATCTCCTTCGGCGTCACGGCTTCGCGGACCCCGTCGAGGTCGTAGCGCGCGAGCAGCGGCGCGCCCGCCCGGGACAGGCCTTGGACGGCGTCGGCGTCCAGGCGGTCGCCGGTCCGCGAGCACTCGAGGTGGCTGAGGAACGAGTACGGCACAACGCCGATCCTAGGTCCTAAAGTGAGCACATGGACGCGCTGCGGGTGTGCCTGTACGTCTTCGCCGGTGTGACGCTCGGTACCTGGGTGGTCTCGGTGCTGACCAGGGAGTACTCCTGGGTCGACCGGATCTGGTCGATCGTGCCGGTGGCCTACGTGGGGATCTTCGCCGGTGCCGCCGGGTTCGCCGACGCGCGGCTGGACGTGATGTTCGCGCTGGTCGCGCTGTGGGGCGCGCGGCTGACCTTCAACTTCGCCCGCAAGGGCGGGTACGCGCCCGGCGGTGAGGACTACCGGTGGGCCGTGCTGCGCGAGCGGATGGCGCCGTGGCAGTTCCAGCTGTTCAACTTCTTCTTCATCTCGCTGTACCAGAACGTGATCCTGCTGCTGATCACGCTCCCCGCCCTGACCGCGCTGGAGCACCCCGGCGGCTTCGGGGCCGCGGACGTCGTCGTCGCGCTGATCTTCGCCGCCTTCCTGGTCGGGGAGACGATCGCCGACCAGCAGCAATGGGCGTTCCACCGCGAGAAGCACGCCGGGCGGGCGCCGACGCGGTTCCTGCAGGACGGGCTGTTCCGCTACTCGCGGCACCCGAACTTCTTCTTCGAGCAGGCGCAGTGGTGGGCGATCGCCGCGTTCGGCGTCGTCGCCGGCGGTCTGCAGTGGACAGTCGTCGGTGCGGTCCTGCTGACGCTGCTGTTCGTGGGCTCGACGCGGTTCACCGAGAGCATCACGAAGTCGCGGTACCCCGAATACGCGGACTACCAGCGGCGGACGTCGGCCGTGGTCCCGTGGCCGGTCCGCGGATGACGGTCGTCGCCGCGCTGCAGATCGCGACCGGCGTCCCGCTCGAGCGGGTCCTGGCGTTCGAGGACGAGATCCGGGGCGCCGACCTGGTGGTGCTGCCTGAGGCCGTGCTCGGCGGCTACCCGGGCCGGACGCCGTTCGTGGAGTACTTCCACGCGGCCGTGACGGTGCCCGGCCCCGAAGTCGCCGAGCTGGCCGGGCTCGCGGCGCGGACCGGCGCGAGCCTGGTCGTGGGCGTCATCGAGCGCGCCGGCTCGACCCTGTACAGCACGGTCGTTTTCCTCGACCCGGCACTCGGCCTGGTGGGCCAACACCGCAAGCTGGTCCCGACCGCCCGCGAACGCCTGGTCTGGGGCCGCGGCGACGGCTCGATGCTCCCGGTCGTCCCGACGGCGGCGGGCCGCGCCGGCGCGGCGATCTGCTGGGAGAACCACATGCCCCTGCTGCGGGCCGCGATGTACGCGAAGGGCGTCGAAATCTGGTGCGCCCCGACGGCGGACGATCGCGACGTCTGGCAGGCGTCGATGCGCCACGTCGCCGACGAGGGCCGGTGTTTCGTGGTTTCGGCGTGCCCGTACGAGGGGGAGGGCGACGACCCGTTCCGCGGCGGCAGCGTGATCGTCGGCCCGCTGGGGGACGTCCTGGCGGGCCCGTTGCGCGGCACCGAAGGCCTGATCACGGCGGAGATCGACCTGGCCGAGATCGTGGCCGCGCGGCACAGCCTCGACGTCTCGGGCCACTACGCGCGGCCGGACGTCTTCTCGCTGACGGTCGACGAGCGACCCCAGGACGGCGTCACCTTCCTGAAATGACGCCGTCCTGCGGGACTCACACCGCCAGCCGGCCGCCGTCCACCGGGAGGATCGCGCCCTGGACGAAGCTCGCGTCGCCCGCCGCCAGGAACGCGATCGCCGCCGCGATCTCCTCCGGGGCCGCCACGCGCCCGGCCGGGCCCGCGGCCGCCAGCTCGTCCAGGCCGTCGCCGAAGACCGCCGTGCCTTCGGTGCGGGTCGGGCCCGGGCTGACCGCGTTGACCCGCACGCCCGACGGCCCGAACTCCGCCGCCCACGCCTTCGTCATCAGCTCGATCGCCGACTTCGACGCGCCGTACACCGCCATGCCCGCCATGCCGCGCACCGCGACCATCGTGGACACGTTCACGATCGCGCCGTGGCCGCGCGCCGCCATCTCCGGCCCCAGCGCGGCGACGAGGAAGAACGGCACCTTCACGTTCGTCGTGAAGACCGCGTCGAAGTCCGCCTCGGCGAAGGACCCGGTCGGTCCGGTCGGGAAGATCCCGGCGTTGTTGACCAGCACGTCGATCGGCCCGGCCAGCTCCCGCGCCCGGTCCGCGAGGGCGCGCGCCGACGCGGCGTCGACGAGGTCGGCCGCGACGAAGTCGGCTTTCCCGCCCGCCGCGCGGATGGTCTCGACGGCTTCGGCGCCGCGCCCGGCGTCCCGGCCGGACAGCACCACGTGCGCGCCGAGCCCGGCCAGTGCGGCGGCCGTCGCACGGCCGATCCCGCTCGTGCCGCCGGTCACCAGTGCGGTCGACCCGGACAGTTCTGCAGTCATCGTTCAGCTCCTCCGCAACCCGGGTCTTTTCCCGGTCGCAGGGTTCAAGCGAGACCGCCCGGAAGGACTTCCGGCTGCGTGTTCGGCCCTCCTTATACCTCCGATCCGTTCCGCCGATGGTCTTCCAGCGCCGCGACGAACTCGGCGACGTCCCGCCGCCGCGACGCCGCCGGCCACACGGCCCAGGTCCGCCGGACGATCGGCGTGCCGGCCAGCGGCACCCACCGGACCGTGTCCGGCAGCGGGTAGGGCCATTCGGGCGGCGCGAACGCGTACGCCCCGCCCGCGCTGACCGCCGGGATCTTCAGCTCGACGATCAGCCGCTGCTCCTCCGGCACCTCCGGCCCGACGTCGAGGCCGTGACTGCGCAGGATCGCGGCCAGCTCGTCGTACCAGGCCGGGCTGCCCGCGCGCGGGAACGCGAACCACTCCAGCCCGGCCAGGTCCTCCAGCCGGACCGGTGCGCCCAGCTTCTCGGCGACCTCGGTGGCCAGCAGGACACCGACGTCCTCGGTCACCACGAGCGTCGCGTCCAGATCGGGCCCGGGCGGGCGCTCGCGGACCAGCCCGACGTCCAGCTCGCCGGCCCGCAGCGCCGCCACCTGCGCCACCGACGACAGGTGCCGCGCCTGCACCCGCGTGTCCGGCAGCCGCGCGAGCGCCGCCGGCAGCAGCTCCGGCGGCAGTTCCAGCGGGACGCCGACGCGCAGCACGCCGCCGCCGTCCGCGGTGTGCCGGGCCATGGCCGCGAGGGCCTGGTCGTGGCGCGCCAGCACGGCGCGGGCCTCGCCGAGCAGCGTCGTCCCGGCGTCGGTGACCTGCACGCCGGTGCTGGTGCGCACCAGCAGCCGGACGCCGAGCCGCCGTTCGAGGGCCGTGATCGTCTGGGACAGCGCCGGCTGGCTCACGTGCAGCTGCCGGGCCGCCTTCGACATCGCGCCCGCCTCGACGACCGCGACGAACGCCCGCAGCTCCCGGATCTCCATCAGGCGGCCCACCGGATCGGCAGCGACTTGAGGCCGTTCTGGAAGTTCGACCGCAGCCGCACGGGCGGTCCCGCCAGGGAAACCTGGCCGAGCCGGTCGAGCACCGCTTCGAACATCGCCCGCAGCTGCACCCGCGCGAGGTGCGCGCCGAGGCAGAAGTGCGGACCGTGGCCGAAGGTCAGGTGGTCGTTCGGGGTCCGGCCGATGTCGAACGTGTCCGGCTCCGGGAACACCGCAGGATCCCGGTTGGCCGCCGAGAACCAGACCACCACCTTGTCCCCGGCGGCAATGTCCACATCGGACAACCGGACGTCGGTGACGGCCGTGCGCCGGAAGTGCATGACCGGCGTCCACCACCGCAGCATCTCTTCGACCGCCGAGGGCAGCAGCGAGCGGTCGGCCAGCAGGCGGCGGTATTCCGCGGGGTGCGAGAGGAGCGCGAGCAGCCCGCCCGGCAGGCCGTTGCGGAGGGTTTCGTTGCCCGCGACGGAAAACAGCCAGAACAGGTTCTCGAACTCGGCGAGCGAGACGCGGCCGCCGTCGGCCCCGACGTGCTGCATCAGGTTGCTCATGACGTCGTCGCCCGGGTGCGAACGCTTGTACTCGCCCAAAGCGTTCGCGTACGCGTAGAGATCCGGCATGCCCGCGCGCGTCCGCGGATCGGGCATCGACCCGTCCGGCCCCGGCGACGGCCGGACGGCGAGCGCGGCCCGGGCCAGCTCGCTCACTTCGGAAACGGAGACCGTCGAGCTCACCGCGTACTCGGCGTCCTGGTAGCCGATCACGCGATTGCTCCAGTCGTACATCAGCCGCCGGTCCTGCTCCGGCACGCCGAACACCTCGGCCAGCGTCAGCAGCGGGAGATCGGCCGCCACCGCGGCGAAGTCGCACCGGCCAGCGGAGGCGACCGCGTCGACGAGGTCCCGCGCCCAGGCCTCGATCCGCGAGGTCAGCTTCGCGATCGCCCGCGGGGTGAACGCCTTGGTGAGCAGCCCGCGCAGCCGGCCGTGCTCCGGCGGGTCCATGTTCAGCATCATCCTGCGCACGTACGCGAGGTCGGCCGCGTCCCGGATCTGCGTCCCGCCCAGCTGCGAAGAGAACACTCCCGGGTCGCGCAGCACCCGCCGCACCTCGGCGTGCCCGAGCACGGCCCAGAAGTCGTCGACGCGCACCACCGGGCCGGCGCGCCGCAGCCGCGCCAGCTCGTCATACGGGACCCCTCGCACGTAGGTGTCCGGATCGGTGATCGTCACGGGCCCGACCCTAGCCGCGGCCACCGACAATTTGGGAGGCTGCGCAGATGGACACGCTCAACATGCGCATCGGCGGCAAGGGCGAACCGGCCGTCCTCCTGCTGCACGGCCTCGGCGCGACCGGCGCCGTCTGGAACCACCTCGCCGTCCAGCTCGACCGGCGCGTCCTGGTGCCCGACCTGCCCGGCCACGGCCCGTCCGCACCACTGCCGCACTACAGCTTCGCCACGCTCGCCGAAGCGGTCGCGCGGGCGCTGCCGGACGGCGGGCCGCTGATCGTCGCCGGGCATTCGCTCGGCGGGGTGCTCGCGCTGGAACTGGCGTCCGATCGCCACGACGTCGAGGTGGCCGGCGTGCTGGCCCTCGGCGTCAAGGTCGAGTGGAGCCAGGACGACCTGAACCGCGCGGCGTCGTTCGCGGCCCGGCCGCCGCGGGTGTTCGCGACGCAGGAGGAGGCCGATCAGGCGTACCTGAAGGTGTCCGGGCTGCTCGGGATCGCGCCGGCCGACCCGGCCGGGCTTCGCGAGACCGAGGGAGGTTGGCGCCTCGCGATGGACCCGGCCGCGTTCGGCCTCGGCGCGCCGGACATGCCGGCCCTGCTGGCCGGGGCGCGCTGCCCGGTCGTGCTCGCCGCGGGGGAAAACGACCCGATGAGCCGTCCGGAGCAGCTGCGGGCGCTCGATCCCGGCGCCGTCACGCTCGCCGGTCTCGGGCACAACGCCCACGTCGAGGACCCGGCCGCCGTGCGGGCCCTGCTCGAGCGCTTCGGCGTCTGAAGGAGCGGGTGCAGCCGTCGTACCCCACTCGACGGCTGCTCCGCCAACCCCTCGCCACCATCGGACGCGAAAAGCCTAGGAAAGCGCGGTGGACGAGCGCCTGTACTCCCGCTCCGCGCCGTCGTCACGGTCCGTACCTGCGGAAACGGTTATCTTCGCCGATCGGTGGTACATCTCGGGCGGCACGATCGTGATGCTGGAGAGGTACGTTCCGCTCGGGGGACGCAGGAGAGGACGCCTGTGGACGAAGGCCCGTCGTTCGCCGGATGGCTGCGCGACCGGCGTGCGCTCGCCGGTCTCACCCAGGCCCAGCTCGCCGAGCGTGCGGGGTTGAGCCTGCGCGCGGTGCGCAACGCCGAGCTGGGCAGCGTCCGGCGGCCCCGGCCGGAGACGGCCCGCAAGCTGCGGGAAGCGCTGGCCGAAGCCCCGCCGGAACCCGTGCGGCTCGGCGTGCTGGGCCCGCTGACGGTGACGCGCGGCGCCGAGGCCGTGGAGATCGGCGCGGAGAAGCAGCGACTCCTGCTGGCGCTGCTGGCCCTGCAACCGAACCGGACGGTCCGGCGCGAGGACCTCGTCGACGTCATCTGGGACGAGCCGCCGTCGACGTGCCTGGAGCTGCTCCACACCTACGTCGCCCGGCTGCGGCGGGCGCTGCGGCCCGCCGACCTGATCGCCACGGACAAGGGCGGCTACCGGCTGGCCGTCGGCGAGGACGAGCTCGACCTGCTGCGTTTCGAAGCGCTGCTGGAACGGGACGCCCTGAAGGAGGCCCTGGAACTCTGGCGCGGCCCGGCGCTCGCCGACGTCGAACGGCTGCGCCAGCACCCCGCCCGGCTCGCGCTGGCGATGCGGCGCGCGAAGGCCGTGCTGGCCTACGCCGTGGACGCCGACCCCGAAGACGCGGCGGTGCAGCTGCGGGTGCTGACCGCCGAGGAGCCGCTGAACGAGTCCGCGCACGCCAAGCTGATGCTGGCCCTCGCCGCATCCGGGCGCCAGGCCGCCGCCCTGGACGTCTTCGACGAGGTGCGCCGGCGCCTGGCCGGTGAGCTCGGCCTGGAACCCGGTCCCGAGCTGCGGGCGGCCCACCAGCAGGTGCTGCGGCAGGACTTCGCCGCTCCGGAGCCGCCCGCGCGGGTGCCGGCCCAGCTACCCGCCGACGTCCCCGGGTTCCGCGGCCGCGCCGCGCAGCTGGCCGAGCTGGACGCGCTGCTGCGGCGCGACGAAGGCGACACCGGCGCGCGCATCGCCGTCCTCTCCGGCACCGGCGGGGTCGGCAAGACCGCGCTCGCGGTCCGCTGGGCCCAGCGCGTGCCCGCGGAGTTCCCGGACGGCCAGCTCTACCTCGACCTGCACGGCTACGGCACGGTCCGGCCGGTGGACCCGGGCGACGCGCTGTCGGGCTTCCTGCGTGCCCTCGGCGTCGACGGCGCGGACATCCCCGCCGAGCCGGACGAGCGCGCCGCGAAGTTCCGGACCGCGCTCACCGGGCGGCGGATGCTGCTGGTGCTGGACAACGCCAACGCGGTCGGGCAGGTCCGCCCGCTGCTGCCCGGCTCGCCGACCTGTCTGGTGCTGGTGACCAGCCGGGACGCGCTGCCCGGGCTGGTCGCCCGCCACGGCGCCCGCCGCGTGCTCGTCGACCTGCTCACCGAGACCGAGGCCCGCGATCTGCTGCGCGCGCTGCTCGGCCGGCGCGTCGACGACGAACCGGAGGCCACCGCGGCGCTGATCGGGTACGCGGCGCGGCTGCCGCTGGCGCTGCGGCTGGTCGCGGAGCTGGCGCTGAGCCGGCCGGGGGAGCGGCTCGCCGCGCTCGCGGCCGAGCTGGCCGACGAACGGCGCCGGCTCGACCTGCTCGACGGCGGCGGTGACGAGCTGACGGCGGTCCGCGCGGTGTTTTCGTGGTCCTACCGCAACCTCGCGCCCGACGCGGCGCGCGTGTTCCGGCTCTGCGGCCTGCACCCGGGCCGCGACCTGACGCCGCCCGCGCTGGCCGCACTCGCCGGCGTCCCCTTGCCGGAGGCCGAAAGGCTGGCGGGCACCCTGGTGCGCGCCCACCTCGCCCAGCAGACCGGCGACGACCGCGTCCAGCTGCACGACCTGCTGCGCGTCTACGCGGCCGAGCTCGCGGCCGAGGACGCCGAGGAGAGCCACGAGGCGCAACAACGGCTGTTCGACTTCTACGTCACCTCGGCCGGGCAGGCGATGGACGTCGTCCTGCCGCAGGAACGGCACCTGCGGCCGCGCGTGCCCGACCCGGAGATCAAGGTGCTCGACGCGCCGGCGTGGCTGGAGGCCGAGCGGCGCAACCTCCTGGCGGTCGCCGCGCACGCGACCCGGCACGGCTGGCCGGAGCACCTGCGGCTGCTGTCCGGGATCCTGTGGCACTACCTCGACGTCGGCGGCTACCACGAGGAAGCGCTGGTCCTGCACACGCACGCGTCGGCGCTGGCCCACCACACCGGCGACCGGGCCGCCGAGGCCGAGCCGCTCATCCTGATCGCGCTGGGCCACTGGCGGGTCGGCCGGTCACCGGAGGCCTTGCGGTACCTGGAGGAGGCGCTCGTCCTGGCCCGGGAAACCGGCGACTGGCGCACCGAAATCCACTCGGTCAACACCCTGGGGCTCGTGTGCCGCGCGCTGGGCCGGTTCGCCGACGGGATCCGGTACTCGACCGAGGCCCTCGCCCTGGCGAGGAAGACGGGCGACCGCACCAGCGAAGGCCTGGTCCTGGTGGTACTCGGCTGTTCCAGCCGCGGCATCGGCCGCTACGGCGAAGCGATCGGCTACCTGGAAGAGGCCCTCGCCCTGGCGCGCGACATCGCCGACCGCACGAGCGAGGGCTACGCGCTGGTCAACCTGGGCGACGCGCTGTCCGCGCTGGGCCGGCACGACGAAGCCGTCCAGGCCCTGGAAGAAGGGCTGACGCACCTGCGCGCGATGGGCGTCCGGGTGAGCGAGGGGTACGCCCTGAGCATCCTCGGCGACATCGAGCACGCACGCGGCCGGTACGCCGAAGCCGCGGAACACCTGGAACGGGCCCTGGAAATCGCGCAGGAGACGGGAAGCCCGCCCAACCGCTGCATCTCGCTGAAGCACCTGGGCGACGTCCGCCTGGCGCAGGGGCGGCACTCGGAAGCGGCCCAGCACCTCGAAGAAGCGCTGAGCCTGGCCCGCGAATGCGGCGATCGGGGCGTGGAATCCCGCGTCCTCAACAGCCTCGGCAGCCTCTCCGCCGCGCGCGGCGCCACCGCGGACGCGTTGCGGTACCACCGTGAAGCCCTGGCCGTGGCGAAGGAAACGGGCTGCCGTCCGGAACAGGGCCGGGCCCACTGCGGGCTCGGCGAAGTCCACAGTGGACTCGGTGACGCGGAGGCCGCCCGCTCGCAGTGGGAGCGGGCGCTGGCCTGCTACGCCGGGGAATGCGTGCCCGGCGCGATCCGGGTCCGGAACCACCTGACGGCCCTGGAGCGCGTCGCGCGGTGATCGGGTTCGCGGGCGGCCAGGTCGGCTTCGAGCCGCTGGAGGTCCCGGTCGACGACGTCGGTGCTGCCCGCGAGCCGGGCCCGGGGCTTCACGGCCTGCACCCGGTGGCCTTGAAGAACGTGTAGTGGAAGGTGCCGTCTTCGCGGGTCGTCCGGTGCAGATCGGCGACGCCCCGGTCCCAGCGGCCCTGGGTGATCAGCCCGCGGCTGACGGCGGTTTCGCCGACGCCGTCGACCATCGCGGTGAACGTGTCGCGGGTGAAGCCGGTGACCAGGCCGGGCCGCGAGGCGTCGGCGTAGACCGTCCGCGGTTCGACCTCGACGTCGCCGAACCCGGCGCCGGTCAGCAGCGGGTGGAGGCGGCGGCCGATGAGCGCGTCGCCGCCGGCGTCGGCCTGGAGCCGGATCAGGCAGTCGATGGCGGCCTGGGCGTGCTCGCTACGCGGGTGGAAGAACGCCGAGCCGTGGTCGCCCTCGATCACGGTGATCGTGCCGCCGGGGCGCAGCAGCGTCTTCAGGTGCGCGAGGGCTTTCTCCGGCTCTGGCAGGTGTTCGAGGACGAAGCAGACGAAGACGTGGTCGTATTCGCCGTCGAGGTCGAACAGGTCGGCCTGCCGGAAGTCGACGCCCTCGACCCGGGTCCGGGCCTGGCGCAGGGACGTTGCGGAGACGTCGACGGCGGTCAGGTGCGCGTCCGGGCTGCGGGCCGCGAGGTGGACGGTCTGGGCGCCGACCCCGCAGCCGGCTTCGAGCACGCGGCTGCCGGCGGGGTAGGCCGTCCCGGCGTGCAGGAGGTCGGCGAGGGTGTCGGCCTGGTCGCCGAGGCGGCGGGCTTCGGGTTCGGTGTATCCGTGCACGTAAGCGGTGTCCATGCGTCCAGCGTGCTGCGACAATGGCCCGATGGACAGAGCCAAAACAGCGCCCTCGGAGGGGTCCATAGGTTCGGACTTCCTCCAGCTGGACGTCCGGTCGGCGCCGCCGGGCGGGCTCGCGGACTGGCTCGCCGGGCAGCTGCGTTCCGCGGTCGCCGACGGCCGGTTGCCGGTGGGCGGACGGCTGCCCGCGTCCCGGGTGCTGGCCGCCGACCTGCGCGTCTCGCGGGGGGTGGTCACCGAGGCCTACCAGCGGCTGATCGACGACGGCCACGCCGCGGGCCGCGGCCGGGCGGGCACGGTCATCGTCGCCGCGCCCGTCCTGCCGCCGTCCCCTTCGCCGGACCGCCTCTCCTCGGACGTGATCACGGCTTCGCCGGGCGTGGAGGTGTTCGACGCGGTCCGCGCGACCCCGGCCCGGATCGACCTCAGCCCGGGCGTCCCGGACCTGACGGCGTTCCCGCGGGCGGCGTGGCTGCGGGCGGAGCGGGCGGTGCTGGACGAGCTGGAGCCGTCCCACTTCGGCTACGGCGACCCGCGCGGCGCACCCTCGATGCGGCTGGCGGTGTCGCGCTGGCTGGCCCGCAACCGCGGGATCCGCGTCGATCCGGGCGAGATCGTCGTGGTGGCCGGGGTCGCGCAGGCGTTGACGCTGGTCGGCGAGGTGCTGCGGCAGCACGGCGTGACTTCGGTGGCGGTCGAGGACCCCAGTTCGCTGGGGGCGCGGCAGCACCTGCACCACTGCGGCCTGGCGACCCCGCCGGTCCCGGTCGACGACGACGGCCTGCGCGTCTCGGCGTTGACGGCGCCGGCTGTGCTGCTGACACCGGCGCACCAGTTCCCGATGGGCGTGGTGCTGGGCGGCGAGCGCCGTCGTGAGCTGATGCGCTGGGCGTCTTCCGGCGGCATCGTCCTCGAAGACGACTACGACGCCGAGCACCGCTACGACCGGGCGCCGGTGCCGGCGGTCCGGTCGATGGTGCCGGAGGTCTGCTACATGGGCAGCGTGTCGAAGCTGCTGGCGCCGGCGTTGCGGGTGGGCTGGCTGCTGGCGCCGCCGCGGTTCTTCGCCGATCTCGTGGCGGCGAAGCGGTTCGCGGACCTGGGCAATCCGGTGCTGGCCCAGCTGGTCCTGGCGCGCTTGATGGAGACGGGGGAACTGGAGCGGCAGCTGCGGGTGGTGCGGGGGCGGCACCGGCGTCGGCGGGACGCGATGATCCGGGCTCTGTCGGCGTCGCTGCCCTCGGCCGTCGTCCACGGCGCGGCCGCGGGCCTGCACCTGACGGTGACCTTCGACGCCGACGTGGACGACGTCGCGGTGGCGGCGGCCGCGCTGGCGGAGGGGGTGAAGGTCCAGCCGCTGTCGTGGCACCGGCAGCTCCCGGGGCGGCCGGGCCTGGTGCTGGGGTATGCGGCGCGGACGGCGTCGGAGATCGAGGAAGGCGTGGCCGTTCTGGGCACTCTGGTAAAGAGTCCCTAAAGGACAGTCAAGCGGCTGTGATCATGCTCTCCCATGCATTTCGCCCGGTTGGTTGCCATACGCAAGCAACTTGCTTAGCCTAGCTAAGGGACTTTGCGAGCAGAAGGGTTGCACAGTGGCGGAACGCCGGACGTATTCGATCGCGGAACTGGGGCCGCGGTACAAGTGGATCGCGCTGTCCAACACGACGCTGGGCATGCTGATCGCCACGATCAACTCCTCGATCGTGCTGATCGCGCTGCCCGACATCTTCAAGGGCATCGGCATCAACCCCCTGGAACCGGCCAACACGAGCTACCTGCTGTGGATGATCATGGGCTTCCTCGTGGTCACCGCGGTGCTGGTGGTGAGCTTCGGCAGGCTCGGCGACATGTACGGCCGCGCGAGGATGTACAACCTCGGCTTCGCGGTGTTCACGGTGTCGTCGATCATGCTGGCCATCACCTGGTTCGACGGCGACGCGGCCGCGTTGTGGCTGATCGGCTGGCGGATCGTGCAGGGCGTCGGCGGCGCCTTCCTGATGGCGAACAGCTCGGCGATCCTCACCGACGCCTTCCCGGCCAACCAGCGCGGCCTCGCGCTCGGCATGAACGGCGTCGCGGCGATCGCGGGCTCGTTCCTCGGCCTGGTCGTCGGCGGCGTGCTCGCGCCGGTCGACTGGAACCTGATCTTCCTGGTGTCGGTGCCGTTCGGCGTGATCGGCACGGTCTGGGCGTACCTCAAGCTGCACGACACCGGCGTCCGCAAGCACGCGCGGATGGACTGGTGGGGCAACATCACCTTCGCCGTCGGCCTGATCGCGGTGCTGATCGGCATCACCTACGGCATCCAGCCGTACGGCTCGTCCCCGACCGGCTGGGGCAGCCCGTTCGTGCTGACCTGCCTGATCGGCGGCCTCGCGGTGCTGGTGGCGTTCGTGGTCATCGAGTCGAAGGTGGACAACCCGCTGTTCCGCCTGTCGCTGTTCCGCATCCGCTCGTTCACCTGGGGCAACGTCGCCAACCTGACGGCCTCCCTCGGCCGCGGCGGGCTGCAGTTCATCCTGATCATCTGGCTGCAGGGCATCTGGCTCCCGCAGCACGGCTACACGTTCGAGCAGACCCCGTTGTGGGCGGGCATCTACATGCTCCCGATGACGATCGGCTTCCTGGTCTCGGCACCGGCGTCGGGCGTGCTGTCCGACCGCATCGGCAGCCGCCTGCTCGCCTCGGGCGGCCTGCTCATCACGGCGGTGACGTTCCTGCTGCTGATCCTGCTGCCGGTGAACTTCGACTACTGGGCGTTCGCGGCGATCCTGCTGATCAACGGCATCGGCATGGGCATGTTCGCTTCCCCGAACCGCGCCGAAGTGATGAACAGCCTCCCGGCGGACGCCCGCGGCTCGGGCGCGGGCATGATGACGACGTTCCAGAACGCGGCGATGGTCCTGTCGATCGGCTTCTTCTTCAGCTTGATCATCGCGGGCCTGTCGTCGAGCCTCCCGTCGACGATGAGCGCGGGCCTGATCGAACACGGCGTTCCCGCGTCGTCGGCGGCCCAGATCGCCAACCTCCCGGCGGTGGCGGTGCTGTTCGCGGCGTTCCTGGGCTACAACCCGATCCAGCAGTTGCTGGGCGGTCAGCTGTCGTCCCTGCCGCCGGACCAGGCGTCGTTCCTGACGGGCCGGAGCTTCTTCCCGAACCTGATCTCGGGCCCGTTCCAGTCGGGTCTGGCGGTGGCGTTCGGCTTCGCGATCGTGGTGTGCTTGATCGGCGCGGTGGCGTCGCTGCTGACGAAGGACGCCAGGCCGAAGAACGGCGAGTCGGTGGGGGAGGAACTGGCCGCGGTGGCGGGGGAGTCGAGCGGCGGGCCGAGCGAATTGGTGTCGCCGTCGAGCGAACGCTGAGCGACGTGATCGAGGGGCCGGGGTCGTACCCCGGCCCCTTTCAGCGAACTCGATGAAGAGCGGTACGAGGTGCGCAAGGTGGACGTCTACCGAGACGGCCGGGCCGAGTGGGCGGATGGGAGCCGGGAAACGGACGCGATCGGCCTGGGGCAGCTGCCGTTCCCGGCGGCGGCCGAGATCAGCGCCCAGCCGGAGTTCCACGCGGAGGTCATCACGGCCGCGGAGTTCGAGGCCGTTGGGGCGCGTGCCCGCGGGTGACCTACCAGCCGACCGTGGCGCGCTGGATCTTCACCGGCTTTGCCGGCGCCCCGTCCAGCGGCCCGTTCGGGTCGGTCGGGATGATCCCGTCCGCCACCATCCGATCAAGAGCGGACATCCCCCGGATCACCCGCCCCATCACCGAGTAGTTGGCCGGGATGTTCGCGAACGAGTGCACGATGAAGAACTCCGACCCATTGGTCCCCGGCCCCTGGTTCCCCATCGCGATCGTCCCCCGCGGGTACGTCTCCGAACCCGAGACCTCGTCCGGGAACTTGTACCCCGGCCCACCCTTCTCCACCTCGTAGATGTCCCCGCACTGAAGAACACCAAGACGAGCGGAGTCGGACAGCCGCCAGCACTGCGACCGGTCGTAGAACCGCTGCAAAACCAGCGAGACCATGTTGTGCACCGCACAAGGCGCAGCCCCGCCGCGGTCCAGCCGTACGGTCACCGGCCCGTAGTTGAACCGGAACGTCACGTCGACAGTCCCGCGCGTCAACGCCACCGGAGCGGGACGCACCACAGGACGAGCCGCCGGGTTCGAGGGCGTCGGCGTGAACGAACACCGGACCAACGGCACCGACGCCGATGCCGGGGCAGGAGCCACCAGCAGCGCGCCCAGTACACCGACAAGAGAAAGTCCCCAGCGCAGCTTCATGCCGGGGACGTTAGCGAAAAACCGACTACTTGCGCCAGGCCGTGCGCTGCTTGCGGATGTCCAGCACCAGCAGCAGGATCAGGAACAACGACAGCCCCACCAGCCACACGTTCTCGGTGTTGTTCTCGTGGTTGCCCTTGATCATCACCAGCAGGACGATCGCGCTGACCCAGCCGGCGATGCGGGTGGCCTTCGGGAACGAGCCGTGCCAGCCCCAGGCCGCGGACGGCTCGTCGCGCGGGTCGACCTCGGGCCGCCTCTTCTCGACCGCCTTGCCTGCCACGATGAACTCCTCAAACCCCGTGAACCTCGGACCCGCCGATGATCCCACACCTCCGGGTGCGCCGCGGAGACGCCCCGCGCGACAATGACCGGCGATGACTACCTCGCGAAGCGTTCTCGTGCTCGGCTCGACCGGGTCCATCGGCGTGCAGGCCCTCGACGTCGCCGCGCGCAACCCGCACCTGTTCCGGGTGGCCGGGATCGCCGCCGGTGGAGCCGATCCGGCCGCTCTCGCCGCGCAGGCGATCGCCCACGGCGTCGAAGCCGTCGCCGTGACCAAGGCCACGGCCGCCGAGGACGTCCAGCTCGCGCTGTACGCCGAGGCGCAGAAGCGCGGGTACGCGCAGGGTGACTTCAAGCTCCCGCGGCTGTTCGCCGGCTCCGACGCCGTCACCGAGCTGATCGAGGCCGTCGAAGTCGACACCGTCCTCAACGCCCTGCCCGGCTCCCGCGGCCTCGAGCCCACGCTCAAGGCCCTGGCCACCGGCGCCACGCTCGCGCTCGCGAACAAGGAGTCGCTCATCGCCGGCGGGCCGCTGGTGCTCGCCGCCGCGAAGCCCGGGCAGCTCGTGCCCGTCGACTCCGAACACTCCGCCATCGCGCAGGCGCTGCGGGCCGGCCGCCAGGACGAAGTCGCCCGGCTCGTCCTCACCGCGTCCGGCGGCCCGTTCCGCGGCCGCAAGCGCGCCGAACTGGCGGACGTCACCGTCGAGCAGGCGATGGCGCACCCGACCTGGTCCATGGGCCCGCTGATCACCATCAACTCGGCCACCCTGGTCAACAAGGGCCTGGAGCTGATCGAGGCGGCGCTGCTGTTCGACATCGCTCCCGAAAAGATCGACGTCACCGTGCACCCGCAGTCGATCGTGCACTCGATGGTGACCTTCACCGACGGCTCGACGATCGCCCAGGCCAGCCCGCCCGACATGCGGCTGCCGATCGCGCTCGCCCTGCACTGGCCCGACCGGGTGCCCGGCGCCGCCCCGGCCTGCACCTGGGACAAGGCCGCCACCTGGACCTTCGAGCCGCTGGACGACGACGCCTTCCCGGCCGTCGAGCTGGCCCGCCACTGCGGCAGCGCCGGCGGCTGCCTGCCCGCGGTCTACAACGCCGCGAACGAGGAGCTCGTGGCAGCTTTCCTCGCGCAGAACACCAGCTTCACGTCGATAGTGGACACTGTTTCCGAGGTGGTGGGAGCCGCCGACGAATGGCGTCGCGAACCACGCGACGTGGAGGACGTACTCGCGGCCGAGCGCTGGGCTCGTGCGCGGGCCGGTTCGATCATCGAGGGGAAGTAGCGGGTGCTCGCCTACATCATCGGTGTGGTGCTCTTCGCGCTGGGGATCTGCGTCTCAGTCGCACTGCACGAGGCCGGTCACATGCTGACCGCGAAAGCCTTCGGCATGAAGGTCCGCCGGTACTTCGTGGGCTTCGGGCCCACGGTGTTCTCCTGGCGCCGCGGCGAGACCGAGTACGGCCTGAAGTGGATCCCGCTCGGCGGGTTCTGCGACATCGCCGGCATGACTGCGCTCGACGAGGTGACGCCGGACGAGGCGCCGCGCGCGATGTGGCGGTTCAAGACCTGGAAGCGCACCGTCGTGATGTCGGCCGGGTCGATCACCCACTTCATCCTCGGCTTCGTGGTCCTCTACCTGATGGCCGTGACGATGGGCCTGCCGAACCTGGCCCCCGTCGACACCACGCCGGTGCTGGCGGCGACGTCGTGCGCGCAGTCGGCGACGACCGAGGCGCAGGCCCAGGCCCAGTCCGACGACCCGAGCTGCCCGCCGGGTGCGGTGCGGCCGGCCGAGGCGGCCGGGCTGCGGGCCGGCGACAAGATCCTCGCGGTCGGCGGCAAGCCGGTCGCCAGCTGGACCGAAATGCTCGCCGCCGTGCAGGCCACCAGCGGCCGGACCCAGTTCGACGTCCAGCGCGGCGACCAGCGGCTCGCGCTCATCGTCGACGTGCCGCAGGTGCAGCGCTGGACCAGCGCCGGCGTCAAGACGGTCGGCATGATCGGTGCGTCCCCGAAGCAGCCCGCGGTCACCACCCAGTACGGCCCGGTCGCCGCGGTCGGCGCCACCTTCAGCTTCACCGGCACGATGTTCGCCGAGACGGCGCAGCGGCTCGTCGAGTTCCCCCAGCGCATCCCCGCCGTCGTCACCGCGATCTTCGGCGGCGAGCGCGACCCGAACACCCCGGTCAGCGTCGTCGGCGCCAGCCGGATCGGCGGCGAGGCCGTCGAGCGGGGTATCTGGGTGCTGTTCTTCTTCCTGCTGGCCAGCCTGAACTTCTTCATCGGCGTGTTCAACCTGCTGCCGCTGCTGCCGCTGGACGGCGGGCACATCGCGGTGGTCTGGTACGAGCGCGTCCGCGACTGGATCCGGGCCCGGCGGGGCAAGGTCGCCGGCGGGCCGGTCGACTACACCAGGTTGTCCGGGATCACGATGGTGCTGGTGCTCATCGGCGGTGCGGTCACGCTACTCACGGTGACCGCGGACATCGTCAACCCGATTCGGCTGCAGTAGCGAACCGCCACGGAGGGGTTCCGGCCCCTCCGTGGCGCGCCACACGGCGCGTAATGCTGCTCACCGTGACGGTTGACATGGTGAAGGTGGCCCAGTAGGCGTGGGTACGCTGGAAGCCGTGACCGTCGCACTCGGTATGCCCGCCCTGCCCCCGCCCGTCCTCTCCGAGCGCCGCAAGACCCGCCAGCTCCAGGTGGGTCCGGTCGGTGTCGGCAGCGACTTCCCGATCTCCGTCCAGTCGATGACGACGACGCTCACCTCCGACGTCAACGCGACGCTGCAGCAGATCGCCGAGCTGACCGCCGCGGGCTGCGACATCGTCCGCGTGGCGTGCCCGTCGGCCGACGACGCCGAGGCGCTGCCCGCGATCGCGAAGAAGTCGCAGATCCCGGTGATCGCCGACATCCACTTCCAGCCGAAGTACGTCTTCGCGGCGATCGAGGCCGGCTGCGCGGCGGTGCGCGTCAACCCCGGCAACATCCGGAAGTTCGACGACCAGGTCAAGGAGATCGCGCAGGCCGCGAAGGACCACGGCACGCCGATCCGGATCGGCGTCAACGCCGGCTCACTGGACAAGCGGATCATGGACAAGTACGGCAAGGCGACGCCGGAGGCGCTGGCCGAGTCGGCGCTCTGGGAGGCGTCGCTGTTCGCCGAGCACGACTTCCACGACATCAAGATTTCGGTGAAGCACAACGACCCGGTGGTCATGGTGCGCGCGTACGAGCTCCTCGCCGAGCAGTGCGACTACCCGCTGCACCTCGGCGTCACCGAGGCGGGCCCGGCGTTCCAGGGCACGATCAAGTCGGCGGTCGCCTTCGGCGCGCTGCTGCGCCAGGGCATCGGCGACACGATCCGCGTCTCGCTGTCCGCGCCGCCGGTCGAAGAGGTCAAGGTCGGCATCCAGATCCTGCAGTCGCTGAACCTCAAGCAGCGCAAGCTGGAGATCGTCTCGTGCCCGTCGTGCGGGCGCGCGCAGGTCGACGTCTACACGCTCGCCGAGCAGGTCACCGCCGGGCTCGAGGGCATGGAGATCCCGCTGCGCGTGGCGGTCATGGGCTGCGTCGTGAACGGCCCGGGCGAGGCCCGCGAGGCCGACCTGGGCGTCGCGTCGGGCAACGGCAAGGGCCAGATCTTCGTCAAGGGCGAGGTCATCAAGACCGTGCCCGAGCACGCGATCGTCGAGACGCTCATCGAAGAGGCCATGCGCATCGCCGAGGAGGCGGGCGAGTCCCTCGGCGAGGGCGCGCCGGTGGTCACCGCCGGCTGAGCACTCCCGCTCGGAGCCCTCCTCGCCGGATCGGTGAGGAGGGCTCCGGCGCGTTTTCAGCCCTGCAGGTGGTGCTGGGCGGCGTCGCGGATCTGCAGCCGCACGTTCTCGAGCGCGGCCGCGACCTCGTCGATCTGCTGGGAAGCGAGTTGGATGGCACCCTGGATCGCGGTCGCGGTGGACGTCTCCCCGAGCAGGCCGAGCACCTGGGCCTGGAGGTCTTCGAGGTCGCTCTTCGTGGCGAGCGCGATGCCGGTCGGCACCTGGTCGGCGAGCAGCTCCAGCTGCTGCGCCTGCTCCTGGATCGTCATCGGGTGGTTCCTTCCGCGGTGGGGACGCACGTCCGTGTTATCAGACCCGGAACTGTCGGTGGTGACCTTTACCCTGGCAACCGTGAGCGTGACCTGGGCCGTCCACGAGCCGCACCCGGTGGTGCGGCCCCTGGTCACGCGCTATGTCGGGTACGCCCAGGACGACGTCACGCTGCCGGTCCACCGCGGCCTGCCGTCCCGGCATGTGACGCTCGTCATCAGCCTCGCCGGGCCGGTGCGCATGGGCGGGCAAAGCCTGCAGGCGCTGGTCGGCGGGCTCCACACGCGCGCGGTGCTGATCCGGCAGGACCGCGTGCAGGAGGGCATCCAGCTGGAGCTCGACCCGCTGGGCGTGCGGACGCTGTTCGGCGTGACGGCGGCGGAGCTGAGCGGCGAGGTGGCCGACCTCGCCGGATTCGGTCTCGGCTCGCTGCCGGATCGGCTGCGGGAGCTGCCGTGGCGCGAGCGGTTCGCGCTGCTGGACGACGTCCTGGCCGCCCGGGCCGTCGAGCCGGTGGTGCCGCCGCCCGAGCTGGGTGAGGCGTGGCGCCGGATGCGCGGCGCGGACGGGCAGGTGCGCGTCGCGGACCTCGCCGAGGAGGTCGGCTGGAGCCGTCGCCACCTGGGCGAGCGGTTCCGCACCGAGCTGGGTCTGGCGCCCAAGCAGGCGGCGCGGGTGCTGCGGTTCGAGCGGGCCGGGCGGCTGCTGCGGCGCGGCCGGACGGATCTGGCGGCGCTGGCCGCGGAGTGCGGGTTCTACGACCAGGCACACCTGACCAACGAGTGGCACGCGCTGGCGGGCTGCACGCCGGGCACGTGGATCGCCGAGGAGCTCCCGTTCCTCCAAGACCAGGAGGCGGAGGTGGCGCGAAGCTGACGGCATGACTCCTGAACCGAACGTCTGGCCCGCTCTCCGGTACGACGACGCCCCGGCCGCGGTCCGCTTCCTCGTCGACGTCCTGGGCTTCACCGAGGCGCTGGTGGTGCCCGAGGGCGACCTGATCGCGCACGCCGAGCTGCGCTGGCCCGAGGGCGGCGCGGTGATGCTGGGCAGCGTCCGGCCACCGGACGGCGTCCACGACGCGATGAAGCCGGGCGCCTCCGCGGTGTACGTGGTCTCGGACCGGGTGGACGAGGTGCACGCGCGGGTGACGGCGGCGGGCGCCGAGATCACGGCCGAGCTGACGGACACCGAGTACGGCTCGCACACGTTCAGCCTGCGCGACCCGGAGGGCAACTCCTGGACGATCGGCACCTACCGCGGTGCCTGACCGCGCCGGGGAGTGCCGCGAATGACTCATTCGGGACCTCCGACGTCCCGGATGAGGCATTCGCGACGCGGGCGGCCGCGGCACCGGCCGCCCGAGGTGGCCGTCGGCGGCTGTTCATCTCACCGTGTCGGGAGGCTTGCGTTCCGTTTAGCAGTCGAATCTGGCACCCTGGAGCCCGTGTTGCGGCTTGCAGGTGCACGGCTGCTCGATGATCGGGACTATCCGGCGGTCCGTGCCGCTCTGGCCGCGGACCCGGTGGGCAGCTGCATGGTCAGCGCCCGGGTCGAGGCCGCGGGCCTCGACCCGTGGCGGCTCGGTGGTGAGCTCTGGGCCGCCGACAGCCGTCCGGTCCGGGCCGGACGGCTCCAAGGGCTGTGCTTTTCCGGGCCGAACCTCATCCCGCTGAGGGGCAACGCGCCCGCGTTGCGCTCCTTCGCCGACCGCGCCCTGAGAAGGCAGCGCACCTGCTCCTCGCTCGTCGGCCCGGCCGAACAGGTCCTCGGCCTGTGGGACGAGCTCGAAGGCGAGTGGGGCCCGGCCCGCGAGGTCCGCGACGACCAGCCGCTGATGGCCCTCGACGCCACCCCGCTCGTGGCCGCCGATCCGCTCGTGCGGCCCGTCCGGCCGGACGAGCTCGAGCGGTACCTGCCCGCGGCCGTCTCGATGTTCATCGAGGAGGTCGGTGTCGACCCGCGCAGCGGCGACGGCGGGGCCAGCTACCGCGCCCGGGTCACCGAGCTGATCGGGGCCGGCCGCGCGTTCGCCCGTTTCGAGGACGGCGAGGTCGTCTTCAAGGCCGAGATCGGCGCCATGTCGGCCACCGTCGGGCAGATCCAGGGCGTCTGGGTGCACCCGGACCGCCGCGGCGACGGGCTCGGCACCGCCGGCACCGCCGCGGTCGTGAACCGGCTCGTCCGCGGCCTCGGCCGCACCGCCAGCCTCTACGTCAACGCCTTCAACACCCCCGCCCTCGCGGCCTACCGCAAGATCGGCTTCCAGCAGGTCGGCCAGTACGCGACGGTGCTGTTCTAACCACTCTTCCGTGGCGGTGTTGCGAAGCCGCCACAACGCTCTGACCAGGCATGATCCGGCCATGAGTGCACGTCGACACCGTGCTCTCGCGGCGCTGCTGCTGCTCGTCGCCGCGACCACGGCCGGGTGCTCGGGCGACGGTCCCGAGGAAGCCCTTTCCGCCTTCCTGGACGCCCTCGCGTCCGGGGACGTCGCCGCCGCGGCCGCGAACACCGACTCACCCGATGCCGCCAAGACCGTGCTGAGCCAGGTCCGCGGCGTGCTCGACCCCGAGGCCCTCGACGTCGACGACGAAGAAGTGAAACAGCCGGAGGGCGACGTCGTGACCGCCGGCTACCGGCTCACCTGGCACCTCCCGCACGGTCGCACGTGGTCCTACCGCGCCGACGCCCAGCTGCGGGCGGCCGAGAGCGGCTGGCAGGTGCACTGGCAGCCGACGGTCGTGCACCCTCAGCTCGCCGTCGGCCAGACCCTCGGCATGCTGCCGCAGCTGCCCGAGACGGCGCCGGTCCTCGACCGCGACGGCGTGGCGCTGATGCGCCCGCAGACCGTGATCGGCGTGGTCGTCGACCCGCAGAAAACCGGCAACGCGAGCGCTGTCGCCGGGACGCTGGCCAAGGCGCTGCACCGGTACGAGCCGTCGGTCACCGGCCGGTCCGTGCTGGACGGGATGAACAAGACCAAGCCCGGCGACGCCTACCCGGTGATCACCCTGCGCGCCGGCGACTACCAGCGGGTCAAGCCGGTGATCTACGACCTGCCCGGCGTCCGCTTCGCCAGCCAGGAGCGGCTGCTGCCGGTGACCCGCGGGTCCGGGCAGCAGGTCCTGCCGGGCATCCGCGCGCTGGTCGAGCAGCAGCTGGCCGGGGCGGCGGGCTGGCGGATCGTCACTCGCGACGTCACCGGGGGCGAGGCCGCCGAGCTCAAGGCCGAGCCGCCGCGGCCCGCGCCCGCCGTCACCAGCACGCTCAGCGCGAAGATCCAGGCCGCCGCCGAGAAGGCCCTCGAAACCGAGCCGTACTCCGCCGCGCTGGTCGCCATCCAGCCTTCCAGCGGGGACATCCTCGCCGTGGCCCAGAACGACGCCGCCGACGAGGAGGGCTCGCTGGCCTTGTCCGGGCGTTACCCACCGGGGTCGACGTTCAAGATCGTCACGGCGGCAGCCGCGCTGTCGGCGGGGGAGGTCGAAGCGGGTGGCCCGGTCGACTGCCCGGGGACGACGACGATCGAAAACCGCGTCGTGCCGAACGAGGGCCGGTTCGACCTGGGCCGGGTGCCGCTGAAGACGGCGTTCGCGCGGTCCTGCAACACGACGTTCGCCCGGCTCGCCGCCGGCCTCGACAAGGCGGCGCTCACCGACACCGCCCGCTCCTTCGGGCTCGGCGCCGACTTCGTCGTCCCGGGCCTGACCACGGTCACCGGGGACGTCCCGGCCGGCGACTCCGCCGTCCAGCGGGCGGAAAACGGCTTCGGCCAGGGGACGGTCCTGACCAGTCCGTTCGGCATGGCGCTGGTCGCGGCCACCGTGCAGGCCGGGAAGGTGCCGTCGCCGTCGATCGTCAAGGGCCTGCCCGCGGCGACGCAGAACGTCGGGGACCCGCCGTCGCCGGAGGTCCTCGACGCGCTGCGCGGGATGATGCGGGAGGTCGTCACGGCGGGCACCGCGACCGGCCTGCGGGACATCCCCGACGTCGCGGGCAAGACCGGCACCGCCCAGTTCGGCGACGGCTCCCGCTCGCACGGCTGGTTCGTCGGCTACCGCGGCGACCTGGCGTTCGCCGTGCTCCTCACCGACGCCGGGTCGTCGAAACCGGCGGTGCAGGCCGCGCACCGGTTCCTGGCGGGGATCGGCTGAGCGGACCGTCGTAAGGTGGAGGCATGTCCGTTCGTGCTCCGCTCGTTCCCGGCGTCCAGACGCCGCGCCGTGACGTCCCCAGTTCCATCGCCCGTCCCGAGTACGTGGACAAGCCGGCGCCGAAGCGGGACACCGGCAACGGCGTGCGCACGCCCGAGGTGATCGAGAAGATGCGGATCGCCGGCCGTATCGCGGCCCAGGCGCTGGAAGAGGGCGGCAAGGCCGTCAAGCCGGGCGCCACCACGGACGACATCGACAAGGTGGTGCACGAGTTCCTGCTCGACCACCACGCCTACCCGTCGACGCTGGGCTACCGCCGCTTCCCGAAGTCGTGCTGCACGTCGCTCAACGAGGTGATCTGCCACGGCATCCCGGACTCGACGGTGATCGAGGACGGTGACATCTGCAACATCGACGTCACCGCCTACATCGGCGGCGTCCACGGCGACACGAACGCGACCTTCCTGGCCGGCGATGTCTCCGAGGAGGCCCGCCTGCTGGTGGAGCGCACCCGCGAGGCGACCATGCGGGCGATCAAGGCGGTCCGGCCGGGCCGGCAGCTGAACGTCATCGGCCGGGTCATCGAGTCCTACGCCAAGCGCTTCGGCTACGGCGTGGTCCGCGACTTCACCGGCCACGGCGTCGGCCCGGCGTTCCACACGCCCCCGACGGTCCTGCACTACGAAGAGCCCTCCGTCGACACGATCATCGAGGAGGGCATGACCTTCACGATCGAGCCGATGATCACGCTGGGCACCATCGACTACGACATCTGGCCGGACGACTGGACCGTCACCACGAAGGACAAGAAGTGGACGGCCCAGTTCGAGCACACCCTCGTGGTGACGGCCGACGGCAGCGAGATCCTCACGCTGCCCTGAGTCAGTGGCTGGTGGCCTTCTTGTAGCAGCGCACCGAAAGCGGCACGAAGACCACCAGCAGCAGCGCGATCCACAGCACCGAGGCGAGCACGGCGTGCTGCATCGGCCAGGCGGCGTGCACCGGCATGGCCGCGCTCGTGTTGCCGAACAGCTTCCGGGACGCCTGGGTGATCGCCGAGACCGGGTTCCAGTCCGCGATCACCCGCAGCGGGGCAGGGAGGCGGCCGCTGTCGACGAACGTGTTGGCCAGGAACGTCAGCGGGAAGATCGCCACGCTGGAGACGTTGTTGAACACCTCCGGCTTGCGGACGGCCAGGCCGAGCGTGCCCATCACCCACGACAGCGCGTAGGCGAACGCGAGCAGCAGGAGCACCCCGCCGAGCGCTTCGAACACGCCGGTGTGGATGCGCCAGCCGACCAGCAGGCCGACCAGGCCCATGATCAGCAGGCTCGTCACGTTCAGGATGAGGTCCGCGGTGGTGCGGCCGATCAGCACCGCGGCCGGGGACATCGGCAGCGATCTGAACCGGTCGATGATGCCCTTCTGCAGGTCGTCGGTCAGCCCGTAGCCGGTGACGATGCTGCCCATCGCCACCGCGAGGACGAAGATCCCCGGGAGCATGAACTCGCGGTACGACATGCCGGGGATGTCGATCACGCTGCCGAAGACGTAGCCGAAGAGCAGCACGAACATCACCGGCATGAACACGATGGACCCGAGCAGGTCCAGCGACCGGACGATCTTGATCGAGTTGCGCTTGGCGACGGTCACGCCGTCGGTGACGGCCATCTGCACCGCGTTCATCACACGGCCTCCTTCGCGGGTTCGGCCGTCTCGTGGCCGGTCAAGGTGAGGAAAACGTCGTCGAGGGTGGGGCGGCGGACGCCGACGTCGCGGACGTCGACGCCTTCCGCGGCGAGCAGGGCGAGCGCTTCGGTAAGCGCTTTCGCGCCGTGGGTCACGGGCACGGTGAGCCGGAACGCCTCGGCCTGCGGCTCGCCGCTGGCCAGCCGGGCCAGCGCGCGCCGGGCCACGAGGACGTCGTCGTGGGTGCCGACGGTCAGCTCGATCCGCTCGCCGCCGACCAGGTCCTTGAGCTCGTCGGCGGTGCCGCGGGCGATCACGCGCCCGTGGTCGACGACGGCGATGCTGTCGGCCAGCCGGTCCGCTTCTTCCAGGTACTGCGTGGTCAGCAGCAGCGTGGTGCCGCCGGCGACCAGCTCGGTGATGACGTCCCACAGCTCGGTGCGGGCCCGCGGGTCGAGCCCGGTCGTGGGCTCGTCGAGGAACAGCACCGGCGGGTTGGCCACGAGCGCGCCGGCCAGGTCGAGCCGGCGCCGCATGCCGCCGGAGTAGCCCTTCACCGGCCGGTCGGCCGCGTCCTCCAGGCTGAACCGGGCGAGCAGCTCGCGGCCGCGGGCCTTGGCCCGCTTGGTACCCAGGTGGTAGAGCCGCCCGACCATCTCGAGGTTCTCCGCCCCGGTCAGTTCCTGGTCGACGGCGGCGTACTGCCCCGAAGCGCCGATGTGCGAGCGCAGCTCGTGGGCGTCCTTCACGACGTCGAACCCGGCGACGGTCGCGTGGCCCGCGTCCGGCTTCTGCAGCGTCGTGAGGATCTGGACGGTGGTGGTCTTCCCGGCGCCGTTCGGCCCGAGCACCCCCAGCACCGTGCCCTCCGGTACGCGCAGCGACATCCCGTCGAGCGCGGTGACCTTCCCGTACTTCTTGACCAATCCCTCGGCCACGATGGCGTCCGGCATGGATTTCCCCTGTCTGTGTGGAGTCTTCAGGCGCGTCGGATGACGATGTCGCCGGTGTAGGTGTGGGCCTTGACCTCGACGGTCTCGGTGGTGCCGCCCGGACCGTCGGACGGCGTGAGCGTGTTGCGCACGGACCCGGTCAGCGAGTTCAGCTCGAGCCACGCGGCACTGCCGTCGCGGATGCCGACCTCGATCTCGCCGACGGCGGTCTCGAGGACGACCCGGTCGCGGATGACCTCGCCGAGCCGGATGTCACCGGCGGCGGTCTTCGCGTTGACGGCGGCATGGGCGACGTCGACCAGGATGTCGCCGTTGGCGGTGTTGACGCGCAGTTCGCCGGTCACCTCGCCGACGCGGGTCTCGCCGTTGGAGTTCTTGAGGACCGCGGTGCCGTCGATCTCGCGGATCCGCAGCTCGCCGGAGCCGGTGCCGACCTCGGCGTGCCCGGTGGCCCGGTCGACGAAGACGTCACCGGTCGCGGTGTTCGCTTCGAGCCGCGAGGTCTCGTCGAGGTGGATGTTGCCTACGGACGTCTTGAGCCGGCTGTCGCCCAGGCGGCCGGTGACGTGGAAGTCGCCCATCGCGGACGTCGCCTTGACACGGGAGCCGGCCGGCAGCTCGACCGTGACGTGCAGCGCGCCGCCCTTGCCCCACAGTCTCGTCGTGTACTTCGGGCCTTTGACCAGCAGCTCGCCGTCGGCGAACTCGACGCGGGTCTTGGCCGCGGCCTTGACGTCCTCGTTGTCGCCGGGGTCGGCCGGCTGGACCTCGACGGTGGTTTCGGTGCGGTCGCCGGCGACGATCCGGACGTCGGCCATGCTGACGTCCAGCGTGGCCGTGATCGGCTCGGGGGTGGGGAAAATTGGCATGGCTGCGCCCTCCTGGGGTGCTTTGGGAGCGTTTTGGCTGGTCAGAACGGGTGGGTCAGCGAACCCAGCCGGTGTACTTCTCGCCGTAGACGGACCGGCGGTGCGCGGGCCGGCTCGCGTCGGCGCCGAGTGCGGCGTTCGCGGCCCGGACGAGCCAGGCGTTGATGGAGAGCCGGTCGCGGCTCGCGGCCTCCTCCACCCGCTGCTTCAGCTGGTCGGGGAGCCGCAGGTTGATCCGGGAGACGGCGCCGTCGTCGGCCTCGGGTGGTGGCGGGGCCTCCGCCGGAGCCGGTTCGGGCGCCGTGGGCACGGAAACCGCGAACTCCGCTTCGCGGCGGCGAAGGCGTACTTCGACGGATCCGGGAGCGAGGTCGCGGGTGATCTCGTCGGCCGCGGCCGACAGCGCGTCGAGCAGGGTGAGCCGGATAGCGGACTCCAGCGGGGAGGCCAGCCGTTCGGCCAGGGTGACAGCGTCCTCGCCGGCCGCCTCGGCGGCTACCGCGAACTCGCGGCGGAGGCTGTCCACGAAGGGTGTCAGGTCCATGGCACAAATATGGCACCACGGTGGTGCCACAACAACCCTGAAATGGCACCCTTAGGGGTCATCGATGGCAGAACCCGCAGGTCAGGCGTGTTCGATCCGCTCCAGGAGCTCGTCGAGGAACCCGCAGGCCTCCGCGGCCGCGCGGTCCGGGTCGCGGTCGGCGATGGCCTCGGCAAGGCCTTCGTGGCCGATCTCCGGTACGTGATCCGCGCCCGGCGCGATGCTGGACGTCGTCGCGATGCTCGCCGCGATGACCTCGGTCAGCCCGCGGTAGAGCTCGGTGAGCAGCCGGTTGTGCCCGGCGGCGACCACGGCGCAGTGGAACTCGGCGTCGGTGCGGGCGAAGTCCTGCCACTGGCCGGCCCGCAGGTCGGTTTCGCGGCGGGCGAGCAGGGCGCGCAGCTCGGCGACCTCGTCTTCGGTCCGCTCGACGGCCGCGAGCCGGGCGCCTTCGACTTCGAGGGTGCGCCGGACCTGCAGGACTTCACGCAGTTCCGTGCCGCAGAGCCGGCGGATCGCGCCGGAGACCTCGCTCGTGGCGCGCACGTAGGTGCCGTCGCCCTGCCGGACCTCCAGGAGCCCGGTGTGCGCGAGCGCGCGCACGGCTTCGCGGACGGTGTTGCGCCCGACGCCGAGCTGCTCGACCAGCTCGGCCTCGGTCGGGATGCGTTCGCCGATCGGCCATTCGCCCTGCGTGACCGCGGTCCGCAGCTGGTCGATGACCTGGTCGACGAGGCCTGCTCGGCGCGTGGTGGCCAGAGGCACAGGATTATCCCTTCATCCAATCATCCTACGTATGCGATAGTAGCGCCATGCCCGTCGAACACCGTGAACCCGAACTGGACGGCGTCATCGAAGTCCGGACGCCCGGCGTGGTCGCCGCCGGCGCGCTGCTCGCGGTCGCGGTGGTGCTCACCGCCCTGAACCTGCGCCCGGCGATCACCGGCGTCGGGCCGATGCTCGCCGAAATGCGCCAGGACCTGGGCACTTCGGTCGTCTGGGCCGGGCTGCTCACGACGTTGCCGACGCTCTGCTTCGCCGGCGCCGGGCTCGCCGCGCCACTGCTGGCGCGCCGGGCCGGGATCGGCGCGGCCATCGCGATCGCGCTGGCCGCCCTCGCCGCCGGGCTCGTGCTGCGCGTGCTCGACGGCCCGGCCGTGGTGCTCGGCGGGACGCTCGTCGCGACCGCCGGGATCGCCCTGATCAACGTGCTCATCCCGGTCGTCATCAAGGACTCCTTCCCGGCTCGGATCGGCGTGCTGACCGGCGTCTACACCGCCGCGCTGCAGGGCGGCGGCGCGCTCGGGTCGGCGGTGACCCCGCGGCTGGGCGACACCCTCGGTGGCTGGCGCCCGGCGCTGGGCGGCTGGGCGGTGCTCGCCGTCGTCGCGCTGCTGGCCTGGATCTTCGCAGCCCGCGGCACCGGCCGGGCACCGCGGCCCGCCGAAGGCGCCGAGGGTGGCCGGTCGCTGCTGCGCAACCGGCTGGCCTGGATCGTCACCGGGTTCTTCGGCCTGCAGGCGTTCTACGCCTACGCGGCGATGGGCTGGTTCCCGCAGGTGCTGATGGACGCGGGCGTCCCGCGCGAGGACGCCGGGCTGCTGTTCGGCCTGGTTTCGCTGATCGCCGTGCCGATCAGCCTCGTCGTCGCGCCGATGGCGGCCCGGCAGCGCGGGCAGAGCCCGTGGATCGTCGGGCTCGGCGTCTTCGGTGTCGCCGGGACCACCGGGCTGATGCTCGCGCCGTCGTGGTCGCCCCTGCTCTGGAGCATCCTCGTCGGGCTCGGGATGAGCACGTTCTCGCTGGCCCTGACCGTGATCGCGTTGCGCGCGCGGACCGGCGCCGACACCGCCCGGCTGTCCGGGATGGCGCAGGGCTTCGGCTACCTGTTCGCCGCGCTCGGGCCGTTCCTCTTCGGCCTGCTGCACGACCTCGCGGGCGGCTGGACCGTGCCGCTGGCGATGCTGCTCGGCTTGCTCGTGGTCCAGCTGGCGTTCGGCGCCCTCGCCGGCCGCCACCGCTTCGTCTGATTCTTGATTGTTAACGGCTTTCGCCCGGTTGCCGCGGCCTAAGATCACCGGGTGGCCGTGCCGGTGCCCGACCTCGGGACGTTGCTGCGCGAGGGCCCCTTCGACGCGGCTCTGCGCGCGGCCATCCGCGCCCGCGGGCTGAGCCTCGACCGGCTCCGCGAGCACCTGCGCACCCGCGGTGTCTCGGTCACGACGGCGACCCTGAGCTATTGGCAGTCCGGCCGCAGCCGCCCCCGGCGGCGCGACTCGGTGCACGGGCTGCGGCAGCTCGAAGCGATCCTCGAGGTGCCGGCGGGCTCGCTGGTCGCGCTGCTCGGCCCGCCGCGGACCGGCCGGTCCGCGCCCGCCGGGATCGGCCGGTTCTGGCCGGACGGGCCGCGCATCGAGGCCGCGGTGTCCGATGTGGACACCCGGTGGGACGAGCGGCTGACCCGGCTCAGCCAGCACGACGTCGTCCTCGTCGGCCCGGGTCGCGAGGAGCTGGAGATCCGGTCGCGGCAGGTGCTGCGGGCCGAGGCCGACGGCCCGGACCGGTGGGTGGTGATCCTGCACCTCGACGAGCACGACCGGCCCCTGCCGGAGCTGCGTTCGCTGCGCGGCTGCCGAGCGGGCCGCAGCGTGCTGCAGCCCGAAGACGGCCTTCTCGTCGTCGAACTGCTCTTCGGCAGGCCGCTGCTGCGCGGCGAAACGGTGATCACCGAACACACGCTGGCGAATTCCGCGCCGCACCCGGTCGCGCTGAACTACGAACGGAAGTTCCGGCTCCCGGTTCGCGAATACGTGCTCGAAATCCGGTTCTCCCCGGAGGCGGTGCCGCCGGTGTGCCGCCGGTTCGCCGAGCCCGGCGAAAACGCCGACGTCGTGCCGGAATCCGGTGCGGTGCACGGGGTCGCGCTCAATTTCGGGCCTGGCCGGTACGGCTTCGCATGGGACTGGCCGGTTGATTGTTAAGGACTTGCGGATCTGCACCGCGGACCTTCCGGCGGCTTACCGTCTGCGCACTCCACTCGCCGATCCGAGGAGAAACCGATGCGCAGATTCGTTTCCGCCGTCAGTGTGGCCGCGCTGGCCACGCTGGGACCGGGTGTCATGCCCGCCGAAGCGGCGCCGGACCATCCGGACGCCGAAGTGGCGGGTGTCGCCGCGGCGTTCGGGCTGTCCGCGGGCCAGGCCCGGACCCAGCTCGCCGCCCAGGATCGCGCGCACCGGCTGGCCGGGACCCTGCCCGCGGCCGTCCGTGCGCAGGCCGCGGGACAGTGGTTCGATGCCGCCGCCGGGCAGCTGACCATCGCCGTCACCACGCCGGAAGCGGCTGAGGAGGCCCGTGCCGCGGGGGCGGCGGCCCGGGTCGTGGCCCGGAGCCGAACCGAGCTCGACCGCACCGCCTCGGCCGTCCGCGACCTCGTCGGCGGGGGCGTCCCCGGCGTCTACGGCTGGGGCGTCGACGTCCGCGCCAACGACGTCGGGGTGGACGTCGACCGGACGAAGAAGACCGCCGCGACCGACAGCTTCCTTTCGCGCGTGCGGGAGCTGGGGGTCCGGATCACCGAGACCACGACGTCGCCACGGCAGCAGTCGGGCACGATCCAGACCGGCAACCCGTGGTGGCCGGGCAGTGAGAGCAACTGCTCGGTCGGCTTCCCGGTGACGGATTCCGCCGGTGCGAAGCACTTCCTGACCGCGGGGCACTGCACGAACGACCGCGACCAGGCCGCCTACGGCGCTTCGGGGCAACAGAACCGGATCGGCACGTCGAACGTCGGCGGCACGCACAGCGTCAACGCCCGCGAAGGCGACATGGGCGTCGTCGCGGTGACGGAGGCCGGGTGGAACCTCTCGGCGTCGGTGAACACCTGGGGCCAGCCGGCGATCACGCTGTCCGGCGCGGCCGAAGCGATGGTCGGCGACCGCGTCTGCCACTCCGGCAACACCTCGCACTGGCAGTGCGGCGAGGTGAAGTACACGCACAAGTCCGTCGACTACGGCGGCGGCCTGGTCATCGACGACCTGACCTGGACGACGGCGTGCTCCCTCGGCGGCGACTCCGGCGGCGGCTGGTTGCTCGGCGACAAGGCCACCGGCCTGCACGACGGCGGCCCGTCGCAGTGCGTCCAGAACCCTTCGGACGGGGATCTGTCACTCTTCCAGCCGGTGGCCGAGGCGCTGGCCAAGTGGCGGCTGACCCTGGTGACCGGCAGCGGCCCGGCGCCGGGCGGCCGGACCTTCACCAACGACACGGACTACCCGATCCGCGACCACCAGCAGGTGTTCAGCCCGGTCACGTCCACGCTGACCGGCCAGGCGGCGACGCCGCTTTCCGTCGCGGTGACGATCCGGCACACGTGCGCCGAGGACCTCGGCGTCACGCTGCTCGACCCCGGCAGCAAGGCGTACCCGCTCAAGTACAGCGGTGGCGGCACGTGCACGGCGTGGAACGGCACCCGGACGTTCTCGGTTCCGGCGTCCGCCCCGGCCGGCGGCCGCTGGCAGCTGCGCGTCACCGACTACGGGCCCGGCGACACCGGCACCCTCGACACCTGGTCGATCACCCTGTGAGCCGCCGCGGGCCGGGTGCGTCCCGGCCCGCCGGCGCCTCAGTCCAGGGGCAGGTTCAGCAGCGCGTTCTCGATCAGCTCCGGCATCGCCGGGTGGATCCAGTACTGTCCGCGGGCCATGCTGCGCGCGTCGAGGCCGAAGCTCATCGCCTGGATGAGCGGCTGGATCACCGACGACGCCTGCGGGCCGATGATGTGCGCGCCGAGCAGGTGCCCGGTCGCCGGGTCGGCCAGGAGCTTCGCGAAGCCCGTGGTGTCCTCCATCGCCCAGCCGTACGCGATCCCGGCGTAGTCCTGCTTCGAGACCACGTAGGACACGCCCAGCTCGCGGGCCTTCTGCTCGGTCAGCCCGACCGAGGCCACCTGTGGGTGCGTGAAGACGGCGTGCGGCACGAACCGGTGGTCGGCGGTGATCCGCTCGTCCGGGTGCAGGAGGTTGTGCTGCACCACGCGGGCTTCGTGGTTCGCGACGTGCTTGAGCTCGTGCGGCGACGACAGGTCGCCGAGGGCGTAGATGCCCTCGACCGCGGTCTGCTGGTAGTCGTCCACCACGACGTGTCCACTGTCCATTGTGGTCACCCCGGTGGCGGCGACGTCGAGGAGGTCGGAGTTCGGCTTGCGGCCGGTGGCGATCAGCAGGACGTCACCTTCGACGGTCTCGGCGCCCTGCGGCCCTTCGAGGTCCAGTGCGATGCCGCTGTCGGTCTTGCGCGCCCGCACGGTCTTGCGCTCGAGGCGGACGTCGAACCGCTCGGCGGCCAGCTCGGTGAAGCGGGCGCTGACGTCCTCGTCCTCCGAGCGCAGCAGCCGCCCGGACCGGTTGACCAGCGTGACCTGCACACCGAAGGAGGCGAAGACGTGCGCGAACTCGGCCGCGATGTACCCGCCGCCGAGGATGACGATCCGCTCGGGCAGCTCGTCGAGCCGCATCACGGTGTCGGAGGTGTGGTAGTCGACGCCGTCCAGGCCCGGGATGTCGGGGATGACCGGCCGGCCGCCCGCGGCGAGCACGAACTCGTCGGCGGTCAGCACCTCGTCGGGGCGCCCGTCGCCGAAGCTGACGCGCAGCTCCTTGTGCCCGGTGAAGCGGCCGGTGCCCTCGTAGACGTCGACGTTCGCGTTGTCCTCGTGGTGGCGCCGGTACTCCGCGCCGCCCTCGGCGATCGGGTCGATGCGGCCGAAGATCCGGTCGCGGATGTCGCGCCAGCGCACGCCCTTCAGCTCTTCGTCGACGCCGTACTTGGCGCTGTGCGAAGGCGTGTACGCGACGTCGGCGGCGTACACGAACATCTTCGTCGGGATGCAGCCCACGTTGAGGCAGGTGCCGCCGAAGGTGCCCTTTTCGACGATCGCCGTCTTCTTGCCGGCGAAGTCCGGGCCGAGGATCGAGTTCCCCGATCCCGTCCCGACGATCACCAGGTCGTAGTGGGGCACTGCATCCTCCGCGGGTCCGGTTCCGGTCGTTTCACCCTAGCCAACCCTGCCGTGGAGGCTGGTGTTCCCCGTTGTGCTTAACGTCGTATTACGTGGTCAGTGGCCGGTCGCGGTGAAGTGCATCCGGTCTTTCGGGCTGGCCCAGGCGCCGCCCCAGCTCCACCCGATCGCCGCGAACGCGCGCACGGTCGCGTCGCCGGCCAGCACCATGCCGGGCCGCTTGCGCGAACGGTCGACGTACGCCGAGGCCAGCTCGGGCAGCACGAGGTCGCCCTGGGTGTAGGGGTTGCAGAACGGGTTGACGTCCACCGCGAGCCCGGAGGCGTGCGCCGACCAGGTCGTCTGCCCGCGCACCGGGCGGCAGACGAACGCGCTGGTCGAGTTGCCGTCCCCGGTCGGCGGCGCGGTGAGCTCGGCCGGGCCGGTCACGCGCATCTCCTCCAGGGGGAAGCGGGCGGCGAAGAGCTGTCCGAAGACTTTCGTGATGCCCGCCGCGCCACGGGCGTTGACCAGCATTTCGCCGGTGTGCGCGCGGCCGTCGAAGCCCCAGAACGACATCGTGAGGTAGCGGAGGTCGCCGGCCTTGACGGGGCAGGCGGGCTGCCACGTGCTGCGCGCGAGGACGTCGGCGGGCACGGCGCTGATCGTCGACGCGTAGGCGGCCCCGGCGGGCGGCGGGAGGAGGTCTTTTGTCGGAAGTGCCCGATTCACCAGTTCGGGTGGCGTCGGCTCGACCTCGCCGAAGCCGTCGGGACGGCGGGGGAGCGGCCGGGCACCCACCTGCCAGGTGACGGCGGGCGCGCTCGACGTCGGCGCCGGCTTCGCCACCGTGGTCGTCGCCGTTGCCACTGGTGTCGCCGCAGGTGCAGGCGGGGATGGTGGCGGTGCTTCCGCCGAGCATGCGCACAGGGTGAGGGCCAGTGCTGCCCACACCGCCGCCGTCCGCCCCATCCGGTCAGCTTGGCAGAGGCGGCCGGGAGCGGAGACCACCCGTTCCAGTGACACCGTTTTGGGCCCCCTCGGCTTAGGGTATTGAGCGCACGTCGTTCACGCACCGGAGTTGTCCGGATGCCGAGTGCTTAGCTCCGTGCTGCGCCGAAAAGGGGAAGACCCATGCCCGTGAAGTTCCGCCGATCCCTGCTGTTCGCGAGCGGCGCGCTCCTCGCGGTCGCCGCGGTCGCCATCCCGGTCGTGGTGGGCACGGCGGTGGCCGGCCCGGCTTCGGCCAACCAGCCGCGGATCGTCGGCGGCGAAAAGGCTTCGCTGTCGGAGCACCCGTACGCGGTGTACCTGACCGACGCGGGCGGCAACCAGTTCTGCGGTGCGGTGATCGTGAGCTCGACGTCGGTCGCGACGGCGGCGCACTGCGCGAAAGCGGTGGCGAAGCAGGACATCCGCGTGGTCGCCGGCCGCGAGGACAAGCGCACGGGCGACGGCCAGGTCCTCGGCGTCTCGAAGGTCTGGGTCGCCCAGGGCTACAGCGACCCGACGAAGGGCGGCGACGTCGCGGTGCTGACCGTCCGCGGCCAGCTCGACTACCGGCCCGCGAAGCTGCCCGAAAGCGGCGACGCGGGGCTGTACGCCAAGGGCACCCAGGCGACCGTGCTCGGCTGGGGCCGCATCGCCGACGGCGGCGCCCGTTCCGACTACCTGCGCAGCGCCGACGTGCCGGTGGTCTCGGACAGCGAGTGCCGCACCGACTACGACGTCTACGACCAGCGAACCATGGTGTGCGCGGGCTACGCCGAGGGCGGCGTCGACGCCTGCCAGGGCGACTCCGGCGGCCCGCTCGTGGTCGGCGACACGCTGATCGGCATCGTCTCCTTCGGCGACGGCTGCGCGAAGGCGAACAGGCCGGGTGTCTACACGCGCGTCTCGACGTACGCCAACGACATCGAAGCCCAGGCCAGGCCCCGCCTCCTCGGCTGAGCGTGCTAAGCAGGGGTATGCCGACCCTGCACGACGCGACCGGTCCCGAGCTGACCGCCGCCCAGCTGCACGACATCCTCCGCCTGCGCGTCGACGTGTTCGTCGTGGAGCAGAAGGCCGCGTACGCGGAGCTCGACGGCCGCGACCTGCTCCCGGACACCCGCCACCTGTGGTTCGAGGACGCCGGCTCGGTCCTGGCGTACCTGCGGGTCCTGCTCGACCCGGGCGGCATCCGCCGCATCGGCCGCGTGGCGACGGCGGCGCACGCCCGTGGCGCCGGCCTGGCGGCCCGCCTGATGGACGCGGCCCTGACCGTCCCGGGCGAGTACGTCCTCGACGCGCAGACCTACGTCCAGGGCTTCTACGCGCGCTACGGCTTTGTCGCGGAAGGCGACGAATACACCGACGACGACGGGATCCCGCACATCAGGATGCGCCGCCGCCCGTGACCCCCGCTCAGGCGAGCGCGCCCCGTGGGGCCGTCGCGGTGATCACCTTCACCGCACGGTCCACATCGGACTCCGTGAGGTCGGCCCGCGCGGTCAGCCGCAGCCGCGAAATCCCGTCCGGCACCGACGGCGGCCGGAAGCACCCGACGCGGATGCCCTGCTCGGCACACGCCGCGGCCCACGCCACCGCCGTCTCCGCGGACGGCGCCTGAACCGAGATCACGGCGGCGTCCGGAACGCTCGCCTTCAACCCGTTCGCCTTCAGCGACATCGCCAGGTTGCCCGCGTTCTCGAGCACCTTCCCGGCCAGCCCCGGCTCTTCCTTCAGCGCGTGCAACGCCGCCAGCGCGGCCGCGGCGCTCGCGGGCGCCAGCGCGGTGTCGAAGATGAAGCTGCGTGCCGTGTCCACCAGGTGTTTGATCACCCGGCGCGGCCCCACCACGGCCCCGCCCTGCGCGCCGAGGGACTTCGACAGCGTCAACGTCGTGACGACGTCGGGCGCGCCCGAAAGCCCGGCCGCGTGGACCGCCCCGCGGCCGCCTTCGCCAAGGACGCCGAAGCCGTGCGCGTCGTCGACCAGCAGCGCGGCGCTGTGCGATCGGCAGATCCCGGCCAGCTCGTCGAGCGGGGCGAGGTCGCCGTCGACCGAGAACACCGAGTCCGTCACCACCAGCGCCCGCGGCTTGCGCCGGGTCGCCAGGGCGTGCTTGATCGCCGACGGCGTCGAGTGCGCGACCGCGGCGACGTCGGCCCGCGACAGCCGGCAGCCCTCGATCAGCGACGCGTGGATGTACTTGTCGGTGACGATCGCCGACTCGGCCCCGGACAGCGCCGTCACCGCACCGAGGTTCGCGGCGAAGCCGGAGGAGAACACGAGCGCCGCCTGCGCGCCGCAGAACCGGGCGAGCTCCAGCTCCAGCTCGGTGTGCAGCTCGGTCGATCCGGTGACCAGCCGGGACCCGGTCGACCCGGCGCCCCAGCGCAGCGCGGCGGCCGCGGCGGCCCCGGCGACCCGCTTGTCGCGCGCCAGCCCGAGGTAGTCGTTGCCGGCCAGGTCCAGCTCGTCGGCCTGCGCGGGACGCGGCCGCAGCTGCCGCACGAGTCCCGCGTTCGCCCGCTTCTCCGCCTCGGCGTCGAGCCAGTCGAAAACCTCGTCGGGCGGGAGCGTCGGCGGCGTAGTCACGTCCCGCAGTCTCCCATCCGGGCCCCGGCGCCCGGCCAAGCGGGGCTGGAAACGCCGGAAGCCCCGGACCGCATGGTCCGGGGCTTCCGAAAGAGGACGATCAGCTGTCGTAGCCGCGACGCGGGCCACGGCTCGGGCGGCCGTAGCCACCGCCGTTGCCCGAGCGGGGCTGACGGCCGCGGCCGCCGAAGCCACCGGGACGGCCTTCGCGGTCGCCGCCGCGGTAACCACCACGGTCGCCGCCGCGCTCGCCGCCACGGTCACGGTCGCCGTAGCTGCGCTCGCCGCGGTAGGAACCGCCGCGCTCGCCGCCCCGGCCGCCGCCGAAGCCGCGGTCTCCGCGGAAGCCACCGCCGCCGCGGCGCGGGTTCTCACGCCGCCGCTCGACGACCGGCTCACCGCTGGGCTCCTGGGCACCGGTGATGCGGGACAGCTCGGCGTCGCCCGGGCGGACCGTCGTCGACTCCGCGCGCACGCCGGCGCGGTCGGTCAGCCGGCGGACCATCCGGCGCTGGTCGTGCGTCGCCAGCGTGACGACCACACCGGACGCCCCGGCGCGGGCCGTGCGGCCGGCGCGGTGCAGGTAGTCCTTGTGGTCGGCGGCCGGGTCGACGTGCAGCACCAGCGAGATGTCGTCGACGTGGATGCCGCGCGCGGCGACGTCCGTGGCGACCAGCACCGGGGTGTGGCCGTCCTTGAAGTCGGCGAGGACGCGGTTGCGCTGCCCCTGGGTCTTGCCGCCGTGCAGCGCCGCCGCGTGCACACCCTGCTCGCGCAGCCGCTCGGTGAGGCGGTCGACGTGGTGCTTGGTGCGCACGAACATGATCGTGCGGCCCTCGCGGGCGCCGATCTGCGTGATGACGTCCTGCTTGTCCTGGTGCGAGACCTGGAGCACGTGGTGGTCCATGGTCGTCACGCTGGCGGTCGACGGCGCGACCGAGTGCGTGACCGGGTCGGTCAGGTACTGCTTGACCAGGCGGTTGACGTCACCGTCGAGGGTCGCGGAGAACAGCAGCCGCTGCCCGCCCGGCGGGGTCAGATCGAGGATCTCGCGGACCTGCGGCATGAAGCCCATGTCCGCCATCTGGTCGGCCTCGTCGAGCGCGATGAAGTTGCAGTCGCCCAGGTGCGCGGTGCCCTGGCGGACGTGGTCCGACAGGCGGCCCGGCGTGGCGATCAGCAGGTCGACGCCGCGGGACAGCGCGTCGGCCTGACGGGCGAAAGCCATGCCGCCGACGGCCGTGCGGCACCACAGGCCCAGGGCCTTGGCCAGCGGGGTCAGCGAGTCGGCGACCTGCATGGCCAGCTCGCGGGTCGGGACCAGGATCAGCGCGCGGGGGCGCTTCGGGCGGGCCTTGCCGCCGTCGAGCCGGGCCAGCATGGCCAGGCCGAAGGCGAGGGTCTTGCCGGAGCCGGTCTGGGCGCGGCCCAGCACGTCGCGGCCGGCCAGGGCGTCCGGGATGGTCGCGGACTGGATCGGGAACGGGTTGGCGATGCCCGCATCGGCCAGCGCGCGGAGCAGCGGCTCCGGCAGGCCCAGCTGGGCGAACGTCTTGGTGACCACGGTCTCGACGGCGTCGTCGCGTAGCATGTCGCCGCCCGCAGGCCGCTGGCGCGGCTTGTGGTCGGGACGGCCCGCGCGGGCGGACGTCGAGGAGTGGCCGGAGTTGAACGTGACTGTCACAAATGCCTCTCGGACGTGGTTCGTCGCAAGGGAGGCCCGGGCTGCCCGCGCGCAGGCAGGGCAAGATGGTGTGCGATGGGCGTTCACAGGGACGGACCCGGCACACCGTGTCATCGCTTGCCGACACTGCGCGCCGCTTGGGTTACGGATTACCGCGAGCCATTCGGTGGCTCTGGAGGCGACGGACACCAACTCATCCACGCCGCCGGTTGCGGTCTGTGTTCACTGTACCCGAGCCGGAGCTGGGACTACGCATCGAGGTCACCGGTTGTGGGCGGGGTCGCAGGCGTGTTCCACGCCACACCTGCGACGCCGCCGCGGAATCAGTCCATGCCGGCCGCGGAGACGAGCTCCGCCAGCAGTTCCCCGGTGTTCGTGACGTCCTCGCCGAGGCCCCGGCCGTGGAACCAGCCGGCCAGGTTGCGCACGTCCCGCGCCAGGAACTCGACGCCGCCGGGGTTGGCGACGACGTCGACGACCTGGGGCAGGTCGATCACCATCAGCCTGCCCCGGTGCACGAGCAGGTTGTACGCCGAGAGGTCGCCGTGCGCGAGCCCTTCGGAGGCGAGCAGTTCGAGCGCCGCGGTGGCCTGGAACCACAGGTCCGTCAGCTCGTCCGGGTCCGGGCGGACCTGGGCCAGCCGGGGCGCGGCGGTGCCGTCGTCCTCGCCGAGGAACTCGAGCAGCAGTTCCGTCCCCTCCCGCTGCACCGGGTAGGGCACCGGCGCGCCGAGCGTCCACAGGCGACTCAGCGCGGCGAACTCCGCCACCGCCCACTGCTCGGCGATCAGGTTGCGGCCGAACGCGCTGCGCTGGGCCATCGCGCGCATCTCGCGGGACCGGCGCATCCGCCGCCCTTCGAGGTAGCCCGCGTCGCGGTGGAACAGCTTGTGCTCGTCGCTGCGGTAGCGCTTCGCGGCGAGGAGCGTGCCCGGCGTGCCGGGCAGCCCGCGCCGCAGCAGGTGGACGTCGGCCTCCTTGCCGGTCTTGAGGACGCCGAGGTCGGTGTCGACCGCGGCGAGCTCGGTGATGACCCAGTCCGGCCGGGGGAGCGGGCCGTGCTCGGCGTCGTCCCAGGTGGACCAGCGGTCGGCGCCGTCGGGCAGCTGGTTTTCGGTGTAGGCGTCGTCGCGCAGTTTCGCGAGCCGGACGCGCTCGGCTTCGGTCAGCCGTCCGCTGCGGGTGGGTTCGGGTTCGTCGAACCGGCCGCGCCGCGGGCTCTTCCGGCGCCGGGTGGGCTGGTCGTCGAACAGGTCGAAGTCTTCGTAGTCGTGCTGGCGCACTGGTGGGTTTCTCCTTGATCAGGGATGCCCCACCGGGCGCGTGGTCAGCCTCGGGGGGCGGGTGGGTGAGGGCGCGAAAAGGCCCGGACAGTCCTCACGTCAGGCACCTCCCGTTCTCACCACACCGGCTCCCTGCCGGGTGCGCACAGGATGCCGGACTTCTCCGCCGCCGCGCAACCGAATAGCGCGAACGGTCCATTCGTGACGTTTCCTTGAATTCGCCCCGGCGCCGTGGTCACGATGAACGGGCAGGCCGAACCAGGAAGGGCGGCAGATGGACAGCTACGACGTGGTGATCGTCGGCGGTGGGCACAACGGCCTGGTGGCGGCCGCGTACCTGGCGCGGGCGGGCCGGTCCGTGCTCGTGCTCGAACGGCGGGAAGAGACCGGTGGCGCCGCCGTCTCGTTCCGCGCGTTCGAGGGCGTGGACGTCCGGCTTTCGCGCTACTCGTACCTGGTCAGCCTGCTGCCGAAGAAGATCGTGGCCGACCTCGGCCTCGACGTGGAACTGCGACGGCGCCGGATGTCGTCCTACACCCCGTCGGGCGGCTCCGGTCTCCTTGTCGACAACGACGACGCCGTCCGGACGGCGTCGTCGTTCCGGGCGGTCACCGGGTCCACTTCGGACTTCTCGGCCTGGCAGCGGTTCTACGAGCTGACCGAGCGCGTCGCCGGGCGTGCGTTCGGGACGCTCACCGAACCGCTGCTGTCCGAAGTGGACTTCCGCGAGCGCGTCGGCGATGCCGAGGCGTGGTCCTTGCTGTTCGAACGGCCGATCGGCGAAGCGCTCAGGTCGTGGTTCGGCCACGACACGGTGCGCGGCGTGGTGCTCACCGACGCGCTGATCGGCACGTTCGCCCCGGCGGACGGCGAGGACTTGCGGCAGAACCGGTGTCTGCTGTACCACGTGATTGGCAACGGCACCGGCGACTGGGACGTCCCGGTCGGCGGCATGGGCGCGGTCACCCGTTCGCTCGCGGCGGTCGCCGCCGCGGCGGGCGCGTGCCTGGTGACCGGGGCCGAGGTGCTCGCGATCGACCCGGACGGCGAGGTGCGTTACCGGCGTGACGACACCGAACTCGTCGTCCGGGGCGGGCACGTCCTCGCGAACGTCGCGCCGGCGGCGCTCGCGCGGCTGCTGGGCGAGGATCCGGCGGAGCGCCCGGAAGGCGCACAGCTGAAGGTGAACATGGTGCTGACGCGGCTGCCGAGGCTGCGTGACCCGGACGTCGATCCGGCCGAAGCGTTCGGGGGCACCTTCCACGTCAACGAGACCTTCAGCCAGCTGGAAACGGCGTACCGCGAGGCGGCGGCGGGCGGGATCCCCACGCTGCCGCCCTGCGAAATCTATTGCCACTCGCTGACGGATCCGTCGATCCTCGGCCCGGCCGAACGCGCGGCCGGCACGCACACCCTCACCCTGTTCGGCCTGCACATGCCGGCACGCCTCTTCGAGGGGCGCAACGAAGAGGCACGCGAAGCGGCGTTGCGCGCGACGCTCGCTTCGCTGAACAGCGTGCTGGCCGAGCCGATCGAGGACTGCCTGCTGATCGCGCCGGACGGCAGGCCCTGTGTGGAAGCGAAGACCCCGCTGGACCTGGAAGCCGAGCTGGGCCTTCCGGCGGGGCACATCTTCCACCGGGACCTGTCGTGGCCGTACGCGGAAGATCCGGCCCAGGCCGGTCGCTGGGGCGTCGAGACCGCCCACGAACGCATCCTGCTGTGTGGTGCGGGTGCCGCGAGAGGAGGTGGTGTCAGCGGCATCCCCGGCCACAACGCGGCAATGGCGGTGCTCGGCGCCCGAGCGTGAACGGTGACCCGGAATTGCGCACGGCCCGCAACCGGTGAAAAAGAAACGGTCCCCGGGAATCGACGCTGCCCCATGCAGGTGCATCGCGCGGGGCAGCGTTGACACCCGGTTTCGCCGGGTGCTCCCATGGAAAGACCGGCGGCGGTGGGGCGTGGGAGGGGTCAGGATGGGCGACGAAGCTGCCTTCACGGATTTCCCGCTCGAAATCCGGAAGCGGGTGGCGAGCTACCTCGACGTGACTTCGGCTTCGCATGCCGGACTCCCTGAAGTTTCGAGGTTCGGTTCCGAGGGGTCCGAGAGCACCGAGAGTTCCGAAAACACCGAGCGATCCGAGGGCAAGGAAGGCACCGAAGGCAGCGAGACCTCCGAGCGTTCCGAAAGCACGGAAACCAGTGAGTCGACCGAAACCAGCGAAATGATGGAGCGGTATGCCGGACGGTTCCCTGGGACCCGCTGACGCCCACGAGGGAACGACCTCGGCTCCGTCCGGAGATCGTTCCGGCGACACGCGGCCCTTCATTCCGCGCGAAGCACGGCCGGCTGTGGTCGAGGACCTCGCGAGAACGGCGTGGCAGGTAGCGGCTGCGCTTGAGGTCTGGGAAACGTCCCGGCGGTGACGCTCCTGGTGATCGCCCCCGGCTCGGACGAGACAGCCGTCCGGTTCGCCGGTTTTGCACTCCGGCAGGGGGTTCCGGCGGTGGTGTCGGCCGGGTTCGGCCGGGTCGGCGTCTCGGTGCACGCGACGCGTGATCGAGCATGCAGTACTCGGCTGACGCTCGACGGCGCCGAGGTGAGCGGAGTCCTGAACCGCGGAGTCGGCGACTGGGGCGAGGAGTCGGACCCGGATCGCAGCTTCGCCGCCGCCGAGACCTATGCGGCTTTCTGGTCGGCCGTCGCGCTGTGGCCGGGGCCGGTCGTCAACCGGCCGTCGGAGCGCGGGTTCTTCGCGCGCCTGGACCCGCTGGAGCAAGCGGGAACCGGGCTCGTCGAGCCGCCGCGCACGGTGGTCCTCAATGACGGTTCGGCGCCGGGCAACGACGTGTATCGGATTCCCGAGTGGACAGCGATGGCACCCGAGGCGCCGCGCAGTCGGTTCGACGTAGTGCAGATCGCAGACCGTGATCCGGCTCGCTCGCACCGGTTCGTCGTCGCCGGAGCCGGCGTCTTCGACGTGGGAGCGGCCGGAGGGGAACCCAGCGGGAAGACCGCGGATCTCGTAGCGCCGATCGCCGGCTGGCTCCGCCGCCGGGGCATGGGATTCGCCGACTTCACCGTCGAGTTCGAAGCCGAGGTCGTCCGGCTGACCGACGTCTCGTGCTGGCCCAGCCACCACCTGTTCCCGCACCTCGAAGATCGGATCTACACCGCGCTGCTGAGCGAGCTGACACCATGATCCTCTGCCTCGGTGCCGCCGCCGATCCCACGTTCACGGCGGGGCTGCGGGGATTGCGCCGGGCCGGGATCCCGTTCCGGCCGGTGGACCTGCCGTCGCTGGCGATGCGCGGGAAGATCCGCATTCCGCTGGACAGTCCGGCCGACACCGTGCTGTCGCTGGACGGCGAAAGTCATCGCCTCGGTGATTTCGGGGCCATCTGGTGCCGGCTCGTGGAGATCGCTTTCGCCGCACCCACTCCCGAACTGGCCGCGGCCTCCGCGGGCCAGACCGAGGCCCTGGCGCGGATTCTCGAGTTCGTTCCGCTCAAGGTGATGAACCCGCCGTTGCGCGAGGCTTCCGGATTCACGAAGCTGCTGCACGCGGTCGCCCTCGGCGAAGTGGGCGGCTGGCAGATCCCCGCGACCTGCCTCACCACGGATCCAGAGGAGGCGCTGGACTTCGTCCGCGGCTGCCGCACCGGCGCGATCTTCAAGGGCGTCAGTGCCACGAAGACCTGGGCGACGGTCTTCGAGCCACCCCACGAATCCCGGCTGCCGCGGCTGGCCCACCTGCCGGTCCTGTTCCAAGAGCGGATCATCGGCCCGGACGTGCGGGTCCACGTCGTGGGCGACCAATCGTTCGGCGAGCTGATCGACTCGCCGGTTCTCGACTACCGGACCGTCCGCGGGGTCAACGACTACCGCCCGCTGGAGGTACCCCGGGAAATAGCCGAAGGCTGCACGCGGCTGACCGGGCACTGCCGGGTGCCGTTGCTGGGCGTCGACTTCAAGATCGAGCGCGCGACCGGGCAGTGGGTCTTCCTGGAGGCCAATTCGATGCCGTGTTTCGAGGGCTACGACGAGCGAGCCGGCGGTGCGATCTCCCGCGCGATCGCCGAGTGGCTTGCCGAGGCATGACCACGATCAGGGCGCGCCGCCTTCACGCCCGTTGTCGAGCAACCAGCTTCGCACTTCGGCGGCGAATTCGGCTTCGCCGGTTTCGGTCAACACCTCGGCGGCTTCCGTCCACGCCCGGACCGCGCCGTCTCCGCCTCCGGTCCGGCTCAAGGCGTGTCCGAGCTTGATCAATGCCTCGGCTGTGCCCCGCTGATCGCCGTCCTCGCGGCAGCGGACGGCGGCCGTCCGGTGGGCGTCGATCGCCTCGGCGAACCGCCCGGCGCGTGACAGCGCGATCCCGAGGTTGTTCCAGGCCGTGCCTTCGCCGTAACGGGCGTCGAAGTCGCGGAAGATCCGGAGATCTTCCTTGTGTGCGCTGATCGCTTCGTCGAACCTCTCCAACACCCGCAGGGCGATCCCTAGGTTGTTCCACGCGGCGCCTTCGCCGTAGTGGTCCCCGACTTCCCGGAAGATGTCGCGGGCCTGCCGGTGGGCTGTGACTGCTTCTTCGAAGCGGCCACAGGCGCTTTCCGCCAGCCCGAGTCGGTTCCACCCCTCACCTTCGCCCTGGCGGTCGCCGATCTCGCGACAGAACTCGATGTCCGCTCGATGGATGACGATCGCCTCCTCGAACTTCCCCGCCGTCCGCAGCGCGGATCCGAGGTCGCCGGACGCCGTCGCTTCGCCGGCCCGGTCACCGAACTGCCGGAAGATGTCGCGGGCTTGCCGGTGGGCCGTGGCGGCTTCGTCAACCCTCCCTGCCACGCCGAGCGCGAGGCCGAGATCGTTCAACGCCAGGGCTTCGCGGTAGCGATCACCGAGTCGGCCGAAGATGCCGCGGGCCTGCTCGTGCGCTGTGACAGCCTCGCCCGCTTTCCCGGTCTGGCGCAGCGCGAGGCCGAGGCCGTTGCACGCGATGGCTTCGCCGCGGGGGTCGTTGAACCTCCGGTGCATGTCACGAGCACGTTCGTGTGCGGTGATCGCTTCGGCGAATTGCCCCAGTTCGCGCCGGGCGAGCCCGAGATTGTTCCAGGCCACGGCCTCGCCGTGGCGATCGTCGAACCTTCGGAAGATGTCGCGGGCCTCTTCGTGCGCCGTGATGGCTTCGTCGAACCGGTGTACTTCGCTCAGGGCGAGACCGAGGCCGTTGCCCGCCATGGCTTCGCCGTGGCCGTCGCCGAATCTGCGGAAGATGCTGCGCGCTTGCCGATGGGCGGCGATGGCCTCGTCGAACCGCCGCACCGCGCACAGCGCGAAACCCAAGCGGTTCAACACCGCCGCCAGCCGCTGCGGGGAACCCAGCTTGGCCGCGGCCGCGGCGGCATGCTCGGCGACGGTGATCCAGTCGGTGAGGTGACGTCGCCAGCGCAGGTACTCGGCGATGCTCGACGCGAGGACACAGGTGTCCTCGTACCGGCGGGTGTGGTGGGTCAGAGCGACCAGCGCGGTGATGTTCGCTCGCTCGGCGTCGAACCACGCCAGCGCCTGGTCCCGGCCGGTGAACCGGTCGGGGAGCGATTGGCCGTCGAGGGCGTGCAAGTGCTTGTCACCGTCTTTGGTGACTTCGGAGTAGTGGTGCACGAGCCGGTCGACAGCCGCATCGCCGATGTCATCGGACAGGTGACGGCGGGCGTAGAGGGCGACCAGGTCGTGGAGCCGCCACCGGTCGGCCGCGGTGTACTGGAGCAGCGATGCGGCACGCAGTATCCGCAGCAGGGTGGCGGTCTCCGCGGGTTCGGCACCGGCAAGAGCGGCGGCCGCCTCGGTGGCCAGATCCGGTCCCGGGTTGACGGTGAGCAGGGGCAGCAGTCCGGCAGCGGCGGGTTCGCGGGCGGCGAGGCGCCGGTAGGAGACGTCGATGACGGACGTGACCTTCGGGCCGGCGCGCCGCAGCCCGGGCAGCCGGGTGTTCGCGTCGGCGAACTGTTCCGCGAGACCGGCGATGCTGCTGCCGGGTTCGTCGGCCAGGATCGCCGCCGCGATTTCGATGGCCAGCGGAAGGAACCCGCACAGCCGGACGAGGCGTCCGACGACATCCGGCTCCCGGACCGGCCGGGCGTCCGCCGGGTCGGCGTCCACCAGCGTTCGGGCCAGCAGGTCGGCGGCCTCGGCCGGACTGAGCACGTCGAGTGGGATGCGCCGCGCGGCCGGCAGGTCGAGAACGTCGCGGGTGGTCACCAGGGCGCGGTGGGCGCGGTCGCGGGGGAGCAGGTCCTTCACCTGTCCGCCTTCGGCGACGTTGTCCAGCACCAGCAAGACCCGTTTGCCCTGGTCGGCCAGCTGGTCGAGGAACTGGTGATAGACGAAGGCCAGCCGGTCCGCGGTGCCCGGCAGTTGCTCGGCGGGAAAATTGAGCGCCAGCAACAGCGACGCGTAGGCCTGGGCGGCTTGCACCGGGGCGACCTCGGGGTCGTAGCCGCGAAGGTGCACCAACAGCACCCCGCCCTCGTACCAGTGCCGCCCGGCGGCGAGCACCGCGGTGTGCACGGCCAAGGCGGTCTTGCCGATCCCGCCCATGCCCGATACTGCCGACACCACGACAGCTCCGGCCGGGTCTTCTTCGGGCGCCAGTAGCTGCAGGAGCCGTTCGACTTCCCGGGCCCGGCCCACGAACAGGCCGCCGGCGCGCCGGGGGTGGAGGATTTCCACCACGGCGCCCGGTCCCGTGGTGGTGCCCGGAGTGCCGAGGTTGAGCGTGACGTCCCCGGTCACGTTCCCGAAGGCCGGTCCGCTTCCGTTCGTACGCGCGGCGAAGTTCGCCGCGGCGAGTCCGTCGCCGATCCGGAGCGGGGCGAGAGCCGGAGTGCGGCCGGGTCCGGGTGGCTCTACTCCCGGTCCGGCGTCCGAGGGTCCCGCGGCTGCCCGAAGTTCACGTCGCGGCCGACCGTGCCGAACGCGGTCCCGTGATCGTGGGCCTCGGCGGTGCTCGACACGGCGATCCCGCCGTGCGAAGCCACGACTCCGCCTTGCGGGCGCGCTTCGGCCAGGGCGGTTTTCAGGGCTTCGGCGAATCGAGCGTCGTCATCGGCGGCGGCCTCCAAGGCCAGCTCCACCCGCTTTCGGGTCCGCTCGCTCACTTCGCCCGTCTCGGCCGCCTCCGCAGCCAGTTTCTGGACGGAAGAGTCGTCGCCGAGCTTGGTCAGCACGACGTCCCGAACCTTCGCCGCACCCGCGTCCACGACGTCGTCCGCGATCCCGTCGAGCGCCTTTCCAGCCCGCCGCGCCTTCGCCACCGCCCAGGCGATGAGCGCTCCGATCACGACCTCCACACCCACCACGACGAGGCCCCTTCGCTCGGCTGCTATCGCACCGTGAGTCGCCGGTCGCCCATCCTACGTAACAGTGGAGGCCGTTCGCGCCGACCGAAAGGGCGGTCAAGCGTGCTCAGCGCAGAGGCACCCGATGCCCGGCTCGATCCACTCCCGGCCGGCCCACTCGGGATGGCGCTCGACGAGCAAAGCGCGCACCTCGGCGGTGAGCTCGTCCATGCCCATCGCCGAGTCCCGGCGGCGCCAGGTTTCGTCGCGGAGTTCGCGGAGGTAGTCGCGGACGTCGGTGAGCACCGGCAGCCCTCCGAGGTCGCCGTGGCCCGGTACGACCACGCGCGGTCCGGCCGCGATCAGCCGGTCCAGGACCGCTAGCCAGCCCACGCCCGAGACGTCCGTGTCGTGCGGCGGGAACCACGGGAAGATCGCGAACTGCCCGGTTTCGGCCAGGTCGCCGGTGAACAACACGCCGGCGTCCGGGATCTCGACGACCTGGTCGCCGGCGGTGTGTCCCCGGCCGGTGGGCCGCAGCCGGACGGTCCGGCCGCCGAGGTCGAGCGTGTGCTCGTCGTAGACCACGTCGGGGGTGGGCACGTTGACGCCGTCGAGGCGGCGGGCGATCGTCTCGCCCAGGCCGCGGAACATCTCCAGGTAGCCGGGGCCCCGGGTGGCGAGGTCTTCGGCCTGGCCGCGGTTGACCAGGTAGGTGGCTTCACCGGCGAACACCTGCGCGCCGAACGCGTGCTCGGGGTGGAAGTGGGTCGTGGTCAGATAAAGGCGACGGCCCTTCGTCACTTCGCGCGCGAAGGCCAGCACCTGTCCGGCGTTGGCGGTGCCGATGCCGGTGTCGACGACCAGGACGGCCTCGGTGCCGCCGATGACTCCGATGTTCGGCACCAGGTCGACGTGGTCGTTCGGGATCACCAGCAGGTCGGGGGCGATCTCTCGGGCGCCGGAGACACGCACGGCGGGATCGTTCAGCTCGGTCATGCCCCGATTCCACCGCCGCTCGCCCGCCGCCGTCCAAGACCGGTTCGGTGGCGCCGATACCGGGCGCCTATCGTCGCCGGTCATGGAGCTGCGCACGCTGCGGTACTTCGTCGCGGTCGCCGAGGAACTCCACTTCGGCCGGGCCGCGGCGCGGCTGCACATGAGCCAGCCGCCGCTGAGCCGGGCGATCAAGCAGCTGGAAACCGACGTCGGGGCCGTTCTGCTGCTGCGGTCCGCCGCGGGCGTCACGCTCACCCCGGCCGGAACGGCGTTGCTCACCGAGGCGCGGGCGCTGCTCGACCAGGCCGACCAGGCCCGCGTGCGTGTCGCCACGGCGGCGGGCACGCCGACCCTGACCGTCGGCATCCTCGGTGACGGGGCCGACCCCGCCGCAGCCCGGCTCGCCGATGCCTACCGGGCCCGGCACCCGGACGTCGAGGTCCGCGTCCGCGACGCCGACCTCACCGACCCGACCTGCGGCCTGCGCGCCGGGCTCGTCGATGTCGCGCTGACCCGCGGGCCGTTCGACGAGACCGGCCTGACGGTGCACGAGCTGCGTGCCGACCCCGTGGGCGCGGTGCTGCGGGCCGACGACCCGCTGGCCGGCCGCGACCACCTCGCGCTCGCCGACCTGGCCGGACGGCGCTGGTTCCGGTTCCCGGACGGCACCGATCCGGTCTGGCAGGCGTACTGGCACGGCGGCGAACCCCGCGAGGGCCCGGTGGTGCGGGCGGTCCAGGAGTGCCTGCAGGCCGTGCTGTGGAACGGCACGGTCGGGCTGATGCCGCTCGGGCACCGGCCGCCCGGGGAGCTGGCCGTGGTGCCCTTGCCGGACATGGCCCCGAATCCGGTGGTCGTCGCGTGGCAGGACGGCGACGCGAACCCGCTGATCCGCTCGTTCGCCCGGATCGCGGCGGCTGCCTACCGGGCCTGAACGGCGACGGACCTGATAAAAAATGAACGTTCATTCGCTATGCTGGCCGCATGCGCTCCGCCAGCCGAACCGCCGAGCACGTCGCCCTGTTCCGCGCCCTGGAGACGCGGCGCCGCGACCGGCTCTTCGCCGACGACCTCGCCATCCGGTTCCTGCCGGCCCGTTACCGCTGGCTCGTGCGGGCCGCGGCCGTCCGGCCGCTCGGGCACGGCATCGCGCGCGTCATCGACCACTACTACCCGGGCGGCCCGCGCATGTCGGCGGTCGCCCGCACCCGGCTGATCGACGACCTGCTCACCGAGGCCGAGCCGGACCAGGTGCTCCTGCTCGGGGCCGGGTACGACAGCCGCGCCCACCGCATCCCCGGCGGGCTGCCCACCTACGAGGTCGACCACCCCCTGACCCAGCGCGCCAAGCGCCGGCGCGTCGCGGACCGGCCGCACGTGCACTACGTCCCCGTCGACCTCGGCACTGACAGCCTCGTCATGGCCCTCGACGGCTTCCCGCGCAAGCGCACGGCCGTCGTCTGGGAAGGCGTCACCAACTACCTCACCGAGCAGGCCGTCGACTCGACGCTGCGCGACCTCGCCGCCATCACCGCGCCGGGCAGCACGATCATCTTCACCTACGTCGACCGGGCGGTGCTCGGCGCCGACGTCGCCTGGCAGCGGAAGGTCGCGCAGGTCGGTGAGCCGTGGACGTTCGGCTTCCGGCCCGCCGACGTCCCCGGCTACCTGGCCGAACGAGGTCTGGACCTCAAGGGTGACCTGTCGGCGAAGGACGCGGCCGCCCGCTACCACCGGGACGAGCCGGCCGCCGGGTTCTACCGGATCGCGTGGGCGGTGGTCCGGTAGATGCCCAAGGTCAGTGAGGAACACCTGGCGAGCCGTCGCCGTCAGATTCTCGACGCCGCGGCCGGCTGCTTCGCCCGCGCCGGGTTCCACCGCACTTCCGTGCAGGACATCGTTAAGGAGTCCGGCCTTTCCGCCGGGCTGATCTACCGGTACTTCACCGGCAAGGAGGACATGATCCTCGCGATCGTCGGCGAATGGCACACGGCCCGGGCGGCCGGCCTGGGCGACGCCGACGATCCCTTGGCCGGCTACCTCGGACTGTTGCGGGAGATCGCCGGGCCGGGTGCGGCACAGCAGCGGAACCTCGGGATGCAGGCCTGGGCCGAAACCGTCCGCGAACCCCGGATCCGCGCCCTGGCCCGTCAAGGCGTCGACGACCAGCGGGAGGCGTTCGGCGGTGTGGCGCCGGACGCGGTGATCCGGGTGCTCGTGGCCATCTACCAGGGCTTGCTGCTGCAGGCTGCGTGGGACGACGAGCTGGACGCCGAGGCGTTCGTCGAGGCGGTCCGGGAATTGGTGCAGCGTCGCTAGACCACCGGCGGGCGGCGGACGTCGTAGAGGTCCCAGTCCAGCTGCCAGAACGCGTCGATGCCGTGCTCGCGGATGTACTTCCGCTCGGTGTCGTGCACCGGGTAGCAGCCCGCGATGCTGATCGGCGCGCCACCGATGTCGATCAGCGTGTACTGGTGCGCGTCGAGGCCCGCGGGCGCCGAAACCGCGAACGCCGTCATCGACGACTCCGGGGCGATCGGCTGGCCGAAGTCGATGGTGTCGCCGTAGACGAACGGGCACGTCCCGCGCAGCTGCTCGGCCAGGTAACCGATGGCCAGGGCCCAGACCGGGTCGTCGGACCGGACGCTGATCCACAGCTCGGGCCGGACGCCGTGCCAGTCCGGGTGGTCGGCCAGCGAGAGGCCGTAGGTCGCGCCGGTGAGGTAGCGCGGCTCGGGTTCGTCGGCGTAGACGAACGAGATGACGTCGTCGAGCCCGGGCTGCGTCGACGGGATGGGCTGCAGCCGGGGCGCGGCGGACCCGGTCAGGGTGTCGAGATGGGCGAAATACCGCTCGGCACGGCTCGGCATGGCGCGCAGCATACGACCGGCCGGGCGTCTGCGTGGGTTATCCCGTTGGCCCGGGCGCGGCAAGATCGGGCAGGGTGGGAAGCATGCGAGTGCTTGTGATCGGCAGCGGAATCGGCGGCGCGGCGACGGCCTGGCACCTGGCGGGCCGCGGCGCGGAAGTGATCATCGCGGACGCGGCGCGCCCGGGGACGGCGACCGAAGCCGGCGCCGGCATCGTCAGCCCCTGGACATCGCGCTGGAACGACGCGCTCTACCCGCTCGCGGCGGCCGCGGGCCGGTACTACCGGGAGTTCACCGCGGAGCTCGAAGGTTCCTCGTTCGAGGTGGTCGGCGGAATGGTGGTCTCGGCCGACGACGCGGAACTGGCCGAAGCCCACGAGCGGCTGACGTCGCGGGCGGCGGACGCGCCCGAGATGGGCGAGGTCCGGCGGCTCGACCCGGCGCAGGCCCGTGAGCTGTTCCCGGCGCTGGCGCCCGGGCTGGGTGCGGTGCACCTGGCGGGCGCCGGGCGCGTCGACGGCCACCAGCTGCGCCGGGCCTTGCTGGCGGCCGCCGAGGCGAGGGGCGCGAAGTTCGTCGAGGGCGAGGTCGCGTTCCGCGCGGACGGCACGGTGGCGACCCCGGACGGCCCCCTGGACGCCGACAGCGTGGTGGTGGCGGCCGGCGCGTGGAGCCGCGAACTGCTGGCCCCGCTGGGGATCGACCTGCCGGTGACGCCGCACCGCGGCCAGATCAGCCACTTCGACCTGCCGGGCACGGAAACCGCGGCCTGGCCAGTGGTCCTGCCCCGCACCAGCCACTACCTCCTGGCCTTCGGCGGCGGCCGGGTGGTGGCGGGCGCGACGCGCGAGGCGGAGGCGGGCTTCGACTACCGCGTGACGGCGGCCGGGCAGCGCGAAGTGCTGGAGAACGCGCTGGCGGTGGCACCGGGTCTCGCGGATGCCACCCTCGCCGAGACCCGGGTCGGCTTCCGCCCGGGAACACCCGACGGCCTGCCGATCCTGGGCACGATCCGGCCGGGCCTGGCGGTGTCGACGGGCTTCGGCGCCGGCGGGCTGACGAACGCGCCGTTCGCGGGAAAGCTCGTGGCGGCGCTGGCCCTGGGGGAGGACCCGGGCTTCGACCTGAGCCCGTTCGCCCCGGACCGGTTCACGGGCCTCAGCCCTCGGTGACCAGCTCCAGCGCGTGCTCGCCGGTGCGCTCGACCACCAAGCCCGCCTTGGTGATCACCTTCGCCAGCTGGTCCACAGTGGACGGCTCCGCGCGGGTGGCCGCCAGCACGTGCGCCAGGCGGCCCTTGTACGCCTTGTTGAAGTGGCTCACCGTCACGCGCTCGCCGCGGGCGTTCTCCGTCACCACCCGGACGGTCACCGCGTCCGGGCGCAGCTTGGCGAACGCCGAGTACGTGCCCGAGCGCAGGTCGACGACCAGGCCCTCGACCGCCTGCAGCACCGGCTCGAGGACCGGCTTCCACAGCCCGCGGACGGTGCCCAGCGCCGGCAGCGAGTTGCCGCCCGAGAGCCGGTACGCCGGGATCGGATCGGTGGCCGACACCACGCCGAACAGCGACGACGTCACCGCCAGCCGCCGGTGGGCCTTCTCCAGTCCCGCCTTCGTGAAGCTCTTCACGTCCAGCGCGTCGTACAGGACGCCGGTGTAGCGGCGCAGCGCCGGCATCGTCGGGGACGTCCACAGCTGCGCGTTGCGCGCGACCTCGCCCGCCTGCCGCTCGGTGAGGCCCAGGGCCGCGATGCTCGCCGGGACGTCGGTGGCCAGCTCGGCCAGCGCGTCGGCCAGCTTCGCGCGCGTCGGGTTCAACTCGGGGAACGACAGCCCGTCGAGGCGGAGCGGGCCGCCGCGGCCGCCGTCGGCCTTGGTCTCGGAAGGGGGGAGGAGCACCAGCACGCCCCGAGCGTAAATCGGGGTGCGTGGGCGCCGCTGCCCGGCCTAGCCTCCCGGCATGGACCTGACCTGGCGACCGTTGACCCTCGGCGACGCTCCCGCTCTCGCCCGGCTGTACGCGGCGGCCGAGGAAGTCGACCGGACGGGTGAGCACTTCAGCGCCGAAGACTTCCGCGAAGAGCTGGCGGGCCCCAACGTCGACCTGGCCCGTGCCACCGTCGGGGCCTGGGCCGGCGACCGGCTCGTGGGCTACGGCCTGGTTCGCCGCCGCGACGCCGCCGACCCCGTGCACATGATCCGGCTCCAGTCGATCGTGCACCCGGACTCCCGGACCGACGCCGTCGGCGCTCACCTGGTCGAGTGGTTCACGCGCACGAGCCGCGAGGTCCACGAGCGCGTCTTCCCGGGCGCGCCCCTCGAACTGCACTACGGCAGCCACGAGAACGAGCGCTGGATCGCCGGTGTCCTCACCCGGGCGGGCTACACGAACAGCCGGACGATGGTCACCATGCGCGTCGGCCTCGCCGACCTGCCGCCGCAGCCCCCGCTACCCGACGGGTTCGCCGCGGTGCCGTTCGAGTTCAAGTACGACCTCGCCGCGCTCGACGCCCGCAACGACACCTTCGCCGACCACTGGGGCAGCACGAGCTACGAGCCGGACGCCTGGCGCCACCTGGTCACCGGCTCGAAGGACTTCCGCCCGGAGTTGTCGTTCCTCGTCCTGGACGGCGACAAGGTGCTGGCGTTCGTGCTGAGCCACCACTACGTGTCCGAAACCGAGGCGACCGGCATCCGCGAGCTTTACGCGACCTGGGTGGGCACCCGGTCGGCCCTGCGTGGCCGCGGCATCGCGTCGGGGCTGCTGGGGCACACCCTCCTGGCGGCGAAGGAGGCGGGATTCGACCGGTCCGCCCTCAACGTCGACGTCGACAACGCCCACCGCGCCCTGGGTGTCTACGAACGCTGCGGATATCGCGTCGTCGACGAATGGCACGTGTACGTGCTCAAGCCCGGACGAGGTTGAGCAACTCCTCGCCCTGCGCGTACCGCCGCAGCTGCTCCGCCGCGAGCTTCTTCGCGCGCGGGTAGAACGACGCCGACCCGCCCGCGATGTGCGGGGTGATGACCACGCCCGGAACCGTCCACAGTGGATGATCCGCGGGCAGGGGTTCCGGGTCCACGACGTCGAGACCGGCGCGGAGACGCCCGGTGCGCGTCTCGGCGAGCAACGCGTCCGTGTCGATCGCCGTGCCGCGGCCGACGTTGACCACCAGGGCGTCGTCGGGGAGGGCGGCGAGCTCGGCGGCGCCGATGAGGCCGCGCGTCGCCGGGGTCTCCGGCAGGACCAGCACGACGATGTCGGCTGCGGGCAGCAGCGCGGGCAGTTCGGCGACGCCGTGGACGTCCTCGTCCGGGCGGGGACGGCTCGCCACCCGCGTCACCACGGCCTCGGCCGCGACGAGCTGGCGTTCGATGGCCTGCCCGATCGAGCCGTACCCGACGAGGAGGACCCGGCTGTCGGCCAGCGACCGCGTGTGCTCCCGCACCCACTCGCCGCGGGTCTGCTGCGCGAACCAGCGCCGCAGCTCCCGCTGCGCGGCGTGGATGAGCGCGAGGGCGTGCTCGGCGACGCTCAGGTCGTGCAGCCCGCGCCCGTTCGCGAGGCGCACGCCCTCGGGCAGCAGCGGCACGATGGCCTCGACGCCGGCCGACAGCGACTGCACCACCCGCAGCGACGGCAGTTCCCGGATCAGTTTCGGCGGCTCCGGCCCGCGGTCGTAGGGCAGCACGTAGAACTCGACGTCCCCGAGATCGGCCGGAGGGGCGCCGGCGCCGTCGTAGTACGCGGCGCCGAGCCCCTCCGGCACGTCGATGTCGGTCCACGGCAGCAGTACGCGAGCGCTCATGCCGCCTTTCTACCCGCTACCGCGTGTAGTAGCCCTGCAGGTCGACGACCAGGTGCGTCGAGCCGGCGGAGTTGAGCACGTCGAAGCGTGCTCCCGAGCCGAGCCGGACCGTCGCGGCGTTGGACGTGTTCTCGCCCGCCATGACGTTCACCGTCGAGGGCACGCCGCTGTAGGGCAGGTCGTGCGACCAGGCGGCCAGGAACGTCGTGGCGCTCGGCTGGACGCCGGTGACGTTGACCGCCACGGCGGTCGCGCCGGACGGCAGGCCGGCGGCCGGCACCGTGACGATCCCGCCCGGGCCCAGCGGCGCCGCCGGGCCGGTGCGGGTGTCGACCAGGCGGGTGGGCGTGCCCAGCGCCGCGTACCGGCTGCCCGTATCGCCGGGGACGAACGAGCCGACCAGGGACAACAGGACGTGGCTCTGGCCGTGGTGCAGGAAGATGCGGATGGCGCCGTCGTCGCCGATCCGCACCAGCGACTGGGTCGCGCGGTGCTCGTTCGGCACGATGTTCAGCGTCGACGGGCCGGGCGTGCCCTGGGCGAAGACGCTGAAGAAGGTGTCGGAGTCGCTTTCGGTCCCGGTGAGGTTGACGGCCACCGCGACGGCGTCGGCGGGGACGCCCGCGACGCCGCGGACCGGCACGGTCACGACCTCGCCCGGGGTCAGCCGGCCCGGGTGCCCGCCGAGCGAGGTGCGGGTGTCGAGCACCAGGCCGGGCTTGTCCTTCGGTTGGTAGGTCGACTCGCCGGAGGCGCTGTAATAGCCGAGGTAGTCGACGATGACGTCGATGGTCCCGGCGTTGTTGCGGACCTTGATCCGGCCGTCCGCGCCGACCGGGACGATCGCCATGCCGGCGGCGGTGCGGCCGCCGGTGATGTTGACGTTGGACGTCGTGGGCAGGGCGTCGCCGTAGGCGGTCAGGAAGGTGCTCGCGGTGCCACCGGTGCCGACCAGGCTGACCGCGACGGCACTCGCGGCGGCGGGCAGGCCGGGGATGGCGACGGACACGGATTCGCCGGCCGCGACGGGCTTCTGGTGGCCGCCGGTGTCGGTGCGGGTGTCGAGCACGCGCTGGGCGGTGGGCAGGGCGGTGTAGGCGTCGCCGCGGAGGCGGAGGCCGATCCAGCCGGCGATGTCGTCGACGCGGGTCTCGACGGTGCCCTGCCGGGTCTCGGTCGAGCCGAGGCAGCCGGCCTGCCAGGACGCGTGGTGGATCCCGGCGAGCTCGACGACGCCGTTGCGCTCGCGGAGGAGGGGACCGCCGGCGTCGCCCTGGCAGGTGGTGGCGGCCGCCGGGTCACCGAGGACGGCGAGGGTGGTGGCGGTGACGCTCTGCACGGAGGCGGGGACGGTGTGGAGCTGGTCGGGGACCCATTCGGTGGCGGTCCGGCCGTAGCCGGCGATGCGCAGGACCTCGTCCGGCGCGGGAGCGGCGGTGCCGATGGCGACGGGCGTGACGCCGGTGACCGGCGCGGCCAGCTTGGCGAGGGCGAGGTTGCGGTCGGCCCGGAAGAGGAGGTCGACGACGGCGCGTTCGGTGCCGGCGGCGCCCCGCTGCCCGACGATCGCCTTCGTGGCGAGCTTCGGCGGACCGGCTTGGCCGCCGTTTTCGGGGAAGCAGCCGGCGGCGGTGACGACCCACTGCGGCGCGACCAGGGCACCGCTGCACCCGTGCAGCCCGCCGACGTCGATCTTGGTGGCGAAGGTGTAGGCGCCTGCGGCGGCCGGGCTGCCCCCGGTGACGGCGGACGCGGGAACGGCGGCGAGGAGGCCGGCCACCGCGACGGCGGCGAGCGTGGCCCCGGCTCTTCCGGGCATGGCGAAGGCACCCTTGACGGGCGGCATGGATCCCCCTGTGATTCGGAAACTCCGTCGCGAACGGGAACTGTCGCGGGCACCCCGCACCAAGGACCCCCCGTTCCTGGTCGCGCCGATGCTAGCCGGTTGTGTTGGCGGGGGGCCAGTAGCCGAAAGGCGGGTGAGGAGGGGGTTGGGCCGAACGGACGATCATGGGGCCGGTCTGGGCGGGAATCGTTGTGGGACAGGGGATCTGTTGACGGCTGAGCCGGGGCAGCATCGGCCGGCGGAGGAGCGGTGGGCTCGGCGAGCGGGCCGGGCCGGCTGGGTGCGGCAGCCGCCGGCCGCGCCGTCGCGGGATGGGCCGGGGAGCGCCGGCCCGGCGAGCGGGCCGGTCGCTTCGACGCAGCCCGCCCTCCCGGTCGAGCTCAGTGCGCGCCGGCCGATACGCAGAACTCGTTGCCCTCCGGATCCACCAGCACCGTCCACGCCAGGCCCGGGACCTCGTGCTCCGCCACCTCCTTCGCGCCCAGCCCCACCAGCCGTGCCACCTCGGCCCGGCGATCCTCGCAGCCGAAGTCCACGTGGACGCGGTTCTTGCCCGCTCTCGGCTCCGGGACCCGCTGCAGCCCCACCGTCAGGCCGCCCTCCGGTGGGGCCAGCATCAGGAAGTCGCCGTGGTCCTGGGCCACGTTTGTGCCCAGCGCCGCCGTCCAGAACTCCGCCAGCCTCTTCGGGTCGGCGCAGTCGATCGTGATCATGCCCATTTGCATCGCCATGTCCCGAAGCTAGCGGCCACCACCGACAAAACCGGCCGCCGAGTAACCCGTTGGAGTCACGGCGGGGGGATTGACTACCCTGAGCGGGACTTTCACACCCGCCCGGCGCAGGGAGCCCCGCAGTGATCACCAGGACTTCGTCGTTGTTCCTTCGCACGTTGCGCGAGGATCCGGCGGACGCCGAGGTACCGAGCCACCGGCTCCTGGTACGTGCCGGCTATGTCCGCCGGGTCGCTCCGGGCGGGTACTCCTGGCTGCCGCTCGGCCTGCGGGTGCTGCGCCGCATCGAGGCCGTCGTGCGCGAAGAGATGAACGCCATCGGCGCGCAGGAGATCCAGTTCCCCGCGCTGCTGCCGAAGGAGCCCTACGAGGCCACCGGCCGCTGGACCGAGTACGGCGACGGCCTCTTCCGCCTCAAGGACCGCAAGGGCGCCGACTACCTCCTCGGCCCGACGCACGAGGAGCTCTTCGCCCTCACCGTCAAGGGCGAGTACAGCTCGTACCGCGACTACCCGGTCACGCTCTACCAGATCCAGACCAAGTACCGCGACGAAGCGCGCCCCCGGGCCGGCATCCTGCGCGGCCGCGAGTTCGTCATGAAGGACTCCTACTCCTTCGACCTCGACGACGACGGTCTCGCGCGCTCCTACCAGGCCCACCGGGACGCCTACACGAAGCTGTTCGACCGGCTCGGCCTCGAATACGTCGTCGTCAAGGCGACGTCGGGCGCCATGGGCGGCTCGGCGTCCGAGGAGTTCCTCGCGGTCGCCGAGACGGGCGAGGACACCTACGTCCGCAGCACCGAGTCCGGCTACGCGGCGAACGTCGAAGCCGTCGTCACGCCCGCGCCCCCCGCGCAGCCGATCGAGGGCCGTCCCGAGGCGCAGGTGCACCACACGCCGAACACGCCGACCATCGAGACGCTCGTCGACTTCCTCAACAACGCGGGCCTGGGCCGCACGTTCACCGCCGCGGACACGCTGAAGAACGTCATGCTCAAGACGCGTCAGCCGGGCTCGGCCGAGTGGCAGCTCGTCTGCGTCGCCGTCCCGGGCGACCGCGAAGTGGACATGAAGCGCCTCGAAGCGTCGCTGGAGCCGGCCGAGGTCGCGCTGCTCGACGAGGCCGACTTCGCGAAGAACCCGTTCCTCGTCAAGGGCTACATCGGCCCGAAGGCGCTGCAGGACAACGGCGTGCGCTACCTCGCCGACCCGCGGATCGTCCCCGGCACCGCCTGGGTCACCGGGGCCGACAAGGTCGACCACCACGTCGTCGATCTGCTCGCCGGCCGCGACTTCACGCCGGACGGCACCATCGAGGCCGCCGAGGTCCGCGAGGGCGACGCGTCGCCGGACGGGCACGGCACCCTGGTCGCCGCGCGCGGCATCGAGATCGGGCACATCTTCCAGCTGGGCCGCAAGTACACCGACGCCTTCGAGGTCGACGCGCTCGGCCCCGACTCGAAGCCGATCCGGATCACCATGGGGTCCTACGGCGTCGGCGTCTCGCGGCTGGTCGGCGTGCTCGCCGAGCAGAACCACGACGACCTCGGCCTGATCTGGCCGCGGGTGGTCTCGCCGTTCGACGTGCACATCGTCATCGCGGGCAAGGACGAGGCGGTCGCGGCCGGTGCCGAGAAGATCGCCGCCGAGCTGGACGCGGCCGGCGTCGAGGTCATCCTCGACGACCGGAAGGCGACCCCGGGCGTCAAGTTCGCCGACGCCGAGCTGGTCGGCGTCCCGACCATCCTGGTCGTCGGGCGCGGCCTGGCCAACGGCGTCGTCGAGGTCAAGGACCGGCGTTCCGGCGAGCGCGAGGAGATCGCGGTCGACGCCGTCGTCGAGCACCTGGTCAAGCTCGTCCGGAGCTGAGATGAACCGGCGCTCCGACGATGAGACGCCGGGGTACGAGGACAACGCGGCGCTCCGCGGGTTCGGCGGTTACGAACCCGCGGACGCCCCGCGCGCGCAGCCGAAGCGGATCCGGCCGAAGCTGAAACCGCTGAAGTGGCGGCGGGCGCCGTGGTTCGGCCTGGTGTTCATCGCCCTGGTCGCCGGCGTGCTGAACGCGCTGGGCGTCGGCAAGCCGCACCCGGCCTCGTCCTCGCCGTCACCCGCGCCGCTGGTGGTGACGCCCTCGCCGCGTGCGGTGGTGCCGGCGGCGGTCGAGGGCTGGCAGCCCGTGGCCGGTCGCGACGGCGCGTACGCCTACGACGTCCCGCCGAATTGGCAACCGACGCCCGACACCCAGCACGGCTGGGCCGGGATCAGGCTGATCACCAGCGCGTTCCTCGGCAAGTGCGGTGGTGGCGCCGGCCTCACCACGGAGCCACTGGCCGACCTCGAGGCGGCAGCCCGCAAGGCGGCGACGGACCTGGCGAAGGGCGCGTATGGTGCGGTGCCGGAGATCGGGCCTGGGACGGACGCGCAGGTTCCCCGGGCCGACGGCACGGCGGTTCCCGCCCGGGTGGTGGTCGCTTCGGTGACTCCGGCGCAGACGGGGGAGTGCGCCGTCCCGCACGCGCAGCTGGCGGTGCTGGCGTTCGGTGGGGATTCGGGGACGTCCGGCGTGCTGGTGGCGTACGGGGAATCGGCGCGGGAGGACCTGGTGCGGATCGTGCGGAGCTACCGGTTCGTCCCGGCGGCGGACCGGGGGACGACGACCCCGCCGCCGACGACCGTCCGTTAGAGCGGCCGCGGACCGGCAGCGCCGCTTCCGTTGAGCGCGGGAATTCGGCAGGCTGCGGGGCATGAGTGGGGATGCGGGCAGACGGCTGGGCCGGATCCGGGCCGTCGCGTTCGGGGTGCTGGCCGTCTCAGGGGTGCTGCTCCTTTTCGGACCGCTGCTGGCCAAAGCGTGGATCTGGCTCGTCGAGCCGCGGGATCCGGACTGGTGGGGTGCCTCCGGCCAGTGGGTCGGCGGCATCGGCACGATCGCAGCCGTCGTGGTCGCGCTGTGGATCGCCATCCGCGACGGCCGGCTCGCGCAGGCCGACCGCCGGGAGCGGGACCTGCGCGAACGGCAGGAGCAGGCCGCGAAGGTCACCGCGTGGATCGAGTACGCCGGCGGCCAGGGCTTCATGGTCGTCTCCAACGCGAACGCCGAAGCGGTCAACCACGTCGTCGTCTCGTTCGACCTCGTGCACAACCTGCCGATGACCGGGTCGACCCTGCACCGCGGGCCGGACATCGAGGACGACGAATACCTCTACGCCATCCTGCCGCCCGGGAAGTGGCGGATGCCGATCCGCGAGGAGTGGCAGCGCCCGGACATGACGCCCGGGGTGATGCTCGCCTTCACCGACTCGCGGAACGGCCACTGGCTCCGCCTGACCGACGGACGGCTGATCCCGAAGGAGCACAACGTCGTCACCCGGCGGAAGATCCGCTTCCCGCAGCGGATCAGCGTGCCCGAGAGCTACTGACCAGCTTCGCCAGCTGCCGCAGCCGGACGTCCGGCAGGTAGGCCCGGCTCAGCGCCAGCCCGATGCGCGGAAGGTCGGCTTCGTCGCGGAAAGCCAGGTACAGCGGGACGTGGCGCGGCTGGAACTTCGCCTTGAACGCGTGCAGGGAACGGAATCCGTAGTACGGCTCCATCACGCGGCCCAGCGACTCCAGGACCCGGTCCACCGGCCGCGCCGCGAACCCGTCGCCGCTGCGGGCCAGCGGCGCACCCGACAGCGAGACGAACCGCGCGCCTTCCTCGCGGAAGGCCAGGCACGCCGAGGCGATGAGGAACTCCATCACCGGGCGGAAGCCGTGGGCGCTGCGGCGCATGACGTCCAGCGTCCAGCCGCCGATCTTGCCCGCGCCGGTGTGGACCGGCAGCCACGACGTCACGCCGTGGACCGTGCCCTCCGCGTCGACCGCCAGGCCGACCCGGGTCGCCGGGTCCATCGCCTCGTCGAGGCCGCCGAGGGTGAAGCCCATCTCCGGCATGGCCTTGCCGGACATCCACTCCTCCGACAGCGCCCGGACCTGGGCCAGGATCGGCTCGGGCTGGTCGGCCAGGCGGACCAGCCGGAACTCGATGTCCTGCTTGGCCGCCTTGTTCAGCGCCGAGCGGACGTCCTGCCACGCCTTGCCGCGGAACTCGAGGCCATCGAGGTCGAGCACGTTGTCCTCGGCCACCTGGACGTGCTGCCAGCCCAGCTCGCGCGTCGCCGCGACGGTGGCTTCCGTCGCCGAGAACACGCACGGCACCAGCCCGGAGTTCTCGCACATCGCGGCGAATTCGGTGACCGTGGCGGCCGCCGTGCCGTCCGGCGCGATCGGGTCGCCCAGCGCCACCGCGACCCCCGCGTGACGGCGGTACGCGAGGTAGGACAGGCCGTCCTCGCGGACGAAGTAGGTGTTGCGCGGCCAGGTCGTCATCCACGACAGCGTGCTGCCGCCGTGGCGCCCCAGCAGGGTGCGGGCCAGCGCCGGCCCCGGGCCCTGCGCGTGCCGCCGCAGCCGGCGCCGCGAAGGCACCCGGAAGGCGTGGCGGGCGGCGATCAGGACGGCCAGCTCGACCGTCCACAAGAGATTGTCCACGAAGAACAGCGGCAGACCCGTGACGTCGTAGTCGCCGCCGAAGATGTCGGCCACCCCGAGCAGCGTCGCGACGGCGAGCCCCTGCACCGTCACGAACGCCGAAAGCCCGACGGCCCAGCGCCACGCGACGCGGCTGCCCTTGCGCAGCCCGTTGAGCATCGGCACCACCAGCAGCACCAGGATGCCGAGCTCCGGCGCCGACAGCGAAACGCCGTCGTCGGACCCGAACGGGCCGTCGCCGGGCACCAGGAACATCACGATCTCGGCGATGGTGAGCAGCAGCAGGCCGGCCACGGCCAGCACCCGCCACTCCCGCAGGTTCGGGGCCGCCTGGGCGCCGATCCGCCGGGTGCCGACCAGGCGCTTGCCGAGCGGAAGGGCCAGCAGCAGCGCGAAGAAGTGCACGAGGTCGGCCAGCGTGCCGACGTAGACGATCGCGACCCCGGCGTACACGCACAGCCCGGCCCGCAACCGCAGCGCCCACGGCGGCCGCAGCGTCGCGCTGGCGATGGCCACCGCGGCGAGCGCGCCGCCGGAGAACCCGACGTCGAGGCTGCCCGCGACCCGCTCGGCCCACAGCCAGCCGGAATTGCGGGACAGCGCGAGGAACTGGGTCGCGGCGAGCACCGCGACGAGCTGGCCGCCGATGGTCACCGCCATCGCGCGCCGCGTCCCCAGCTTCCACTCGGCGAAGCCGGCGAAGAGCGCGAAGCTGCCGACCATCGGGAGGTAATACCAAGGGATGACGGCGAAGAACGGCCCGGTGAGCATCGTCCACCACCGGCCCGCCTCCAGTGACGGCAGTCCATAGGCGACGAACGGGTAGACCGCGCGGTCTTCGGCGGCGTTCCACAACGCCCCGGTCGCGACGGCCAGCACCAGCATCGCGAGCGTGACACCGCTGGTGAACGGCAGTCGCTGTCTCAACACCGCAACCGTGCTCCGGATGCGGCCCCCTCCGGCGGTTCCGGCCGCCGCCCCTGCGTCAGTCATGGGGAGAAGTCTGTCGAGTTCCCGCCACCGCGGACATCGGGCAAGGGAACGAGATTTCCCCTAGGGGTGTCGTCCTTTCGGCTGAGGGATGTCCCCCTCTGCAGGACGACGTCAGCCGAGGACGGCGCGCCGGACCGCGTCGGTGTCGGTCAGGTCGGGCAGCACCGTGTGGGCGCCCTCGGCCTGCAGTTCTTCGGCGGAGTAGTGCCCGGTGGCCACCGCGACGGAGACCGCGCCGTTGGCCACCGCGGCCCGGACGTCGTTCGGCGTGTCGCCGATGACGACCACCGCGTCGGCGTCGAATTCCGTGCCGTGCTTGGCCGCCGCCAGCGCCATCGCGTGCGGAACCAGGTCCGGGCGGTGCACCGAGAGCGTGCCGTAGCCGCCGATCTCGAGGTCGAGGTGCTCGTCCAGGCCGAACGGGGCGAGCTTGTGCCGGGAGATCTCCGGCAGGTTGCCGGTGACGAGCGTCTGGACGACGTCGCCGCCGGCGGCGAACGCGGTCAGCGCCTCGGCCGCGCCCGGCAGCGCGCGGGCCGTCTCCGCGAAGGTGTGCCGGTGGCGTTCGGACTCCGCCACCAAGGCCTTGAACAGCGCCTGGATCGTCTCCTCGGCGGCCTCGAAGCCGTTCGCGGTGAGCAGGTCGGTCGTCGTCGCCCGTTCCGTGCGGCCGCCGAACACCGGGTGCACGCGCAGGGTCGCGCCGGTCGCCGCGGTGAACGCGGTCCCGTACCAGGCCGCGCCCAGTTCGGAGAAGTCCACGAGCGTGTGGTCGATGTCCCAGAGCACCAGCCGCTTCTTCGTCACGGATCCGAGGCTACCGGGGACCCTATTCAACGCGTGTTGACTTCCGGGCGGCCGGGTCGTACCTTGAGCGTAATTCAACACGCGAAGAATAAATGGAGGCAGTGATGACCCGTCCCGCAGGGGCGCTCGCCCTGGTCGCCGCCCTGGCCGGCGCGCTGGTGGCGGTGGTGCTCGGATTCCTCACCTTCGGCGCGCAGGCCACCGTCGCGCCCGACGGCGTCCCGGTCGCCGTCGCCGCACCGCCGGAGATCGCGCAGCGCATCGCCGCCCACGGCGGTGGCCAGCTCGCCTGGACCGTCGCGACCCCGGCCGAAGCGCGACAGCTCCTGGAAGACAAGAAGGTCTACGGCGTGCTCGAACTCGGGCCGGGACCGTCCGCGACCGTCGTGACGTCGGGCGCGGTCAACCCGGCGGGCACCCAGGTCGCGCAGCAGGCGCTGACCGGCGCCGCGACCGCGCTGGCCGGCCCGCCGAAGCAGGAGGTCCTGCACCCGGTCGGGCTCGCGGGCCGGACCGCGCCGCTGGCCGCGAGCGCGCTGGCGTGGATCGGGGCGCTCGTCGCGGGTCTCGCGCTGACGCAGCTCGCGAAGCGGACCGGCCGGAGCGTCGGGGCCGGCGCCCGGTTCCTGCAGGTCGTCGGCGCGGGTGTGCTGATCACGGCGGTGGTGGCCGGGTTCTTCGCGCTGTGGGACGCGACGCTGCCGCTGACCGCGGACGTCCTCGGCTTCGTCTTCCTGGCCGCGACGGCGTTCGCGGCGCTGCAGGCCGGGTTGCTGCGCCTGCTGGGCCTGCGCGCGATGGCCGTCCTCGCGCCGCTGTACCTGGTCGCGCCCGCGGTGGCCGGGCAGGTGCCGGAGCTGCTGAACCCGGCCTACCGCGCGCTGCTGTGGTCGTGGACGCCGTTCCGGTTCTCCACCGAAGGCCTGCGCAGCCTGCTGCAGGGCGTCCCGGGCGCGCCCGACGTGACGACCGCCCTGTGGGTGCTCGGTGCGCTGCTGGCCGCGGGCCTGCTGGTGGCGCTGTGGCCGGTCCGCTCAGCCCGCGAGGAGGCTGAACCGCACCTTGCGGACGGGGTTGTCGAGGTTGGTGTCCACTAGGCAGATCGACTGCCAGGTGCCCAGCGCGAGGACGCCGCCGAGCACCGGGATCGTCGCGTACGGCGGCACCAGCGCCGGGAGCACGTGGTCACGGCCGTGACCCGGGCTCCCGTGCCGGTGCCGCCAGCGGCCGTCGCGGGGGAGCAGCTCGTCGAGCGCGGTCAGCAGGTCCTCGTCGCTGCCGGCGCCGGTTTCCAGGACGGCCAGCCCGGCGGTGGCGTGCGGGACCCAGACGTGCAGCAGCCCGTCGGTGGCGTCGGCGTCGCGCAGGAACGCCTCGGCTTCGTGGGTGAGGTCGTGGACGACGGCTTCCGAGCCGGTGCGGACCTCGATCTCGGTGGAATACATGCGGCCCAGCCTAGGGAGCGACGGGCTCCTTCGCGGGGTGACCGGTGCGGGTGAACGCGAACGCCGTCAAGGCCGCCAGGAGCACCGCGCTGGCGAGGTAGGGGACGACCGGGTCGATCTCGTACAGGCCGGTGCCCAGCAACGGCCCGCCCATGAACGCCAGCGCGCTGCTCGACCCCATGAGCCCGGCGACCGCGCCCTGCTCCTCCCGGGTGGCCGGCAGCGTCGGCGCCGACATGAACCCCGGCGTCGCGAACCCCATCCCCGCGCCGAGCACGCCCACGCCGGCGCCGAGCAGGAACCCGTCCGAGCCGGTGGCCACCACGAGCATCCCGGCGGTCATGACGACCGCGCCCACGCGGACCAGCCGCAGCGGCGTCCAGTCCAGGCGCGGGACGGCGAGCACCTGGACCAGGATGATCATCCCCGCTCCGGCCAGCATGACCAGGCTCGTCACCCGCCCGGTGTCCTGCGCGGCCAGGTGCAGGCGGTCCTGCACGAGGAACCCGATGGTCATCAGGACGATCGCCAGCGCGAGGTAGAGGCCGAAGCCGAGGGTCAGGAACGGCCACAGGCGCTTGTCGAACGGGCTGACCTTCACCGTCTCCGGCCGCGTGACGCGCTTCGGGGGCTTCGGCAGCGCGAAGGTGATCACGACGGCGATCGCGGCCAAGACGACCGGCGCGGCGTAGACCGGGACGAGCAGATTGCCGGTGAGGCTCAGGAGCCCGCCCAGCGCGGGCCCGACGGCGAGCGCGAGGCCCTGGGCCGCGCCGAAGACCGCCATGCCCCGCACGCGCGCGGCGGGGCCGTTGGTGACGTCGGCGATGTAGGACTGCGCGGTCACCGGCGTCGCGGCCCAGGCCAGCCCGAACGCGACGCCGCGGGTGAGCAGGACGGCCGTGAACAGCACCGGCACGGCGAGCGCCTTCGCCAGGCCGAGCTGGGCGACGAAGGCGAAGCCGAGCAGGCTCGCCATGGCGCCCAGCAGGGAGAGAAGCAGGACCGGCCGGTGTCCCCAGCGCGCGGTCCGGCGGCCCCAGAACGGGCTGGCCAGCACGACACCGGCCCCGCCGATCGCCCACACCGAGCCGAGCGCGAACTCGCTGAAGCCGAATTCGCGGGCCAGCGGCGGCAGGAGCGGGTTGAGCATCTGCTGGCCGGCCATCAGGCCGAAGACCGCCAGGCACACCACCAGGACAGGTCGTCTTTCCGTGGTCATGATCGTTCCCCAGTTCTGTCCGACGACTTTTCGAACATGTTCCGAAAGTAGCACGGCGGGCATGATGGGGGCATGCCTCGACCCGCCGGCCGCATGGGACGGCCGCCGACGACGTCCCGCGAGCAGATCCTCGAAGCGGCGCGGGTGATCCTCGACCGGGACGGCTGGGAAAAGCTGACGATCCGCCGGCTCGCCGCGGAGCTCGGCGTCGGCGCGACGACGCTGTACCACCACGTGCGCGACAAGGACGACCTGCTGATCCAGCTGCTCGAGCACTACGCCGGCCGGCTGCCGCGGCCGGCCCTGCCGGACGACCCGCGCGACCGCATCGTCGCCGCGGCGACCGTGATGCACGACGCGCTGGCCGCCTGGCCGCAGGTCGTGGAGGTGCTGACGGCCGACGACCTGCTGGGCGAGCCGGCGCTGTGGATGGTCGAGGGTATCGTCGGCGGGGCACTCGATTGCGGCTGTGCGCCGGAGCGGGCCGTCGAGCTGTACCGGAACATCTGGTACTACACGGTGGGCGAGATCCTCGTTCGCGCTCGCGCCGGGCGGCGGGCCGCCGAGGGCCGGCCCCGTTACCGCGACTCGGTGTTCGCGAACCTGGACGAGTCCCGGTTCCCCGGGCTGGCCGGCATCGGGGAACGCTGGCCGGAGCTGACCGCGCGCGACACCTACCGGGCCGGGCTGCGCGCCTTCGTCGACGGGCTGCTCGCTCAGGAATCCAAGTAGCGCAACACCGCGAGCACCCGGCGGTTGTCCCCTTCGGACGGTGGCAGGCCGAGCTTGCCGAAGATCGACGTCACGTACTTCTCCACCGAACCGGGGGAGAGGAACAGCTTCGTCGCGATCGCGGAGTTCGACCGGCCCTCCGCCATCAGGCCCAGCACCTCGCGTTCCCGCGGGGTGAGGCCGCCGAGCGCGTCGGTCTGGCGCGTCGCCGAGAACAGCTGGCTGACGACCTCGGGGTCGAGGACCGTTTCGCCGTCCGCGACCCGGCGCAGCGCGTCGAGGAAGTCCGACACCTCGGCGACGCGATCCTTGAGCAGGTAGCCGACGCCGCCCGCGCGGTCGGCCAGCAGCTGGGCCGCGTACTTCGTCTCGACGTACTGGGAGAACAGCAGGATCGCGCAGCCGGGGAGCTCGCGGCGCAGCGCGATCGCCGCGCGCAGGCCCTCGTCGGTGTGCGCCGGCGGCATCCTGATGTCCACAATGGACACGTCGGGGGCGTGGTCGTTGACCGCTTCGCGCAGGGCGTCGGCGTCCTTCACCGCGGCGACGACCTCGTGGCCGCGGAAGGTCAGCAGCTCGACGAGACCCTGGCGCAGGATGGTGGAGTCCTCCGCGATGACGATCCGCATGCCGCGACCCTAGCGGGGCAGCGGCACCCGCGCGGACACTTCGGTCGGACCGCCGGCCGGGCTGGTGACGGTCAGCTCGCCGTCGACCGTCCGCAGCCGCTCGGCGACGCCGGCCAGCCCGCCGCCCGGCACGATCCGGGCGCCGCCGGGACCGGTGTCGCGCACCCGCAGCAGCAGGACGTCCGGGGTTTCGGTGACTTCGACGAGCGTCGTCCCGCCGTGTTTCGCGGCGTTGGTGAGCAGTTCGGCGGCGCTGAAGTAGACGATCGTCTCCAGCGACGGCGGTGGGCGGCGCGGCAGGTCGACGGCGACCTGCGCGTCGATCCCGGAGGTGGCGACGAGCGTGGCGAGGGCGACGTCGAGGCCCGCGTCCAGGGCGGCCGGGTGGATGCCGCGGGCGAGGTCGCGCAGTTCGGTGAGGGCCTGCTTGGCGTTGGCGTGCGCGGCGGTGACCAGCTGCTTGACCTGCGGGAGGTCGACGTCGGCCAGCTCGTCCTTGGCCAGGCCGAGTTTCATGGCCAGCGCGACGAGCTGGGCCTGCGCGCCGTCGTGCAGGTCGCGTTCGATGCGCCGCAGCCGCAGGGCGGCGTCCTCGACGGCGGTCGCGCGGCTCGCTTCGAGGTCGCGGACGCGGGCGGACAGGTCGCGCTCGCCGAGCAGCCCGACGACCAGCAGCCTGTCGAGCGCGGCGAAGGCGTGCGTCACCCGCGGCAGCGCGACCAGCACGAGCAGCCCGGACGCCGACCAGGCCAGCGCACCCGCCCAGTGCTCGGCGCGGATGTCGAAGACGGGCAGTTCCCGTTCGCCCATCGGGAACCAGAAGAAGCAGTAGGTGGTGGCGGCGAAGCTGTAGAGGGTCGCGGTGAGGACGGTGCCGAGCCCGACGAGGGTCAGCGGCATTCGCAGCAGCAGGTAGCCGATGGCCCGCCAGCCCGCGGGATCGCCGACGCGCGCCTTCACCCAGCTCCACAGCCCGGGTTTGAGCTCGGGCCGCCGTGGGGCGGGGACGCTGACGCCGAGCAGGGCTTTCGCGAGCATCCGGTGGGCGGCCCCGATGCCCCGGGCGTAGAAGACGGCGCCGGCGAGGACGAGGAACCCGAGCAGGACGGGGGTGAGCCAGAGGCCGGCCGCGAGCACGACGAGGAAGGTGAGCAGGGCGAAGACGGTGAGCGGGGCGGCGAGCCAGAGCCAGAGGTACTCGGCCCGGAAGTCCCGCGTGGCCAGGGGGCCGAAGACGCGGCGCAGCGGGTGGGGTGGGTCGAGGGTGGTCACGGGATTCAGTGTTGCCCGCGGGCGGCGGGGTTGCCCATGGGGTTTTCCCCCGAGTCGGTTACGGAACTCCGCAGGGTGCCGGCGAACGGGGACCTGGTCGTCCGCGCTGTCGGAAGGCGGCGAAGCGGGTCCGGGCTTCGAGCTGGATCCTGTTCGCCGGCCTGGCGTACTTGCTGCTGGTCGACCGGCGGGTTCCGTTCGGTGCGGCACGTGAAGGCGGCGCCGGCCCGCCGGGGCGCCCCCCGTTTTCCACGCTACCGGTGACCACCGACAATTCCGTCCGCCGGAAACCGTGAACGGCCTCCCCGAAGCACGAGGAGGCCGTTCACGAAACCCGCGTCACGGCGTGTCCGGGTCGTCCTCCCGGGCTCGCTGGGCCGCCTCGCGCATCTCGATCACGTCCGTGAGCCACTCGCCCGTTTCGCGGGCGACGTCGCGGATCGCTCCCGTGATGATCGACGCTATGTTGCCGACGTGCGTCGCCGCTGATTCGGTGATCACCTGCAGGGTGTCCTTCTCTCGTTCGAACTGGCCCACCATGTCACCCTCACGCTGCTCGGAGCTGCCGGTCGGGTTCCACGGTAGCCGGGGACTGCGGGGCGGGCAGGGCCAGCTTCACGATCTTCTTCGCCACCGACCAGAGCTGCCGGCGCAGCGGGCCCGTGTGGTACGGCAGCCCGTACTTCTCGCAGATCGCGCGCACTTCGCCGGCGATCTGCGGGTAGCGGCGCGCCGGGATGTCCGGGAACAGGTGGTGCTCGATCTGGTGGGACAGGTTGCCGCTCAGGATGTGGAAGAGCGGGCCGCCGGTGATGTTCGCCGAACCCAGGATCTGGCGCAGGTACCACTGGCCCCGCGATTCCGAAGCGGTTTCCTCTTCGGTGAAGCTTTCGACGTCCGCCGGGAAGTGGCCGCAGAAGATGATCGCGAACGCCCACAGGTTGCGGGTCAGGTTCGCCGTCGCGTTGCCGAGGAACGTCAGCGGCGCCAGCGGGCCGGTCAGCAGCGGGAACAGCACGTAGTCCTTGCCGATCTGCCGCGACGCCTTCCGCACGATCTTCCGCAGCACCGGCACGTTGTCCGCCCAGGTCCGCGTGCCCTTGACGACGTTCTCCACCTCGAGGTCGTGCAGCATCACGCCCCACTGGAAGAAGATCGCCAGCAGCGTCGCGTACACCGGGTTGCCCAGGTAGTACGGGTGCCACTTCTGGGCGGTGTCCATCCGCAGGATCCCGTAGCCGACGTCGCGGTCCTTGTCGACGATGTTCGTGTACGTGTGGTGGATGTAGTTGTGCGAGTGCCGCCAGTTCTCCGCCGGCGCCACCGTGTCCCACTCGAACCGCTGCGAGCTCAGCGCCGGGTCGCGCGTCCAGTCGTACTGGCCGTGCATGACGTTGTGGCCGATCTCCATGTTGTCGAGGATCTTCGCCAGCGACAGCGCGCCGACGCCGGCCAGCCACGCCGGCGGGAAGAACCCGGCGAACAGCAGCGCCCGCCCGGCGACCTCCAGGCCGCGCTGGGTCTTGATGACGTTGTGGATGTAGTCGACGTCCTCCTGGCCGAGGTCGTCGACGATCCGCTGCCGCAGCGCGTCGAGCTCGCGGCCGAACTCCTCGACCTGTTCCGGGGTCAGGCGGTCCTGCAGACCGGTCATGACAATCTCCTCTAAGCGTCGATCTCGACGTCCCCGACCGGGACGGAGATGCAGAGCTGGATTTCTTCGTCTTCGTCGCCGGACACCTCGCCGGTGCGCGCGTTGCGGACGCGCCCGGCCGTCTTCAGCTGGGTGCAGGAGAAGCAGATGCCCATCCGGCAGCCGTGCTCCGGCGCCAGCCCGGCTTCCTCGGCCTGCTCCAGCAACGGCTTCCCCGAGTTCGCGCATTCGCGGCCGCTGCGGCGGAACCGCACCCGGCCCTCGGCGTCCGCCGTGTCGAAGGTCAGCGCCGGCGGCGTGAACTCTTCGGTGTGCACGCGTTCACCGAGCTCCTCGCGCACGGCGTCCATCAACGGCTTCGGGCCGCAGACGAACGTCTCCGCGTCGCGGAACCCCGGCTCGATGTGCTCGACCGAGAAGAACCCGGTCAGGTCGCCGCCCTTCGAGTGGGTGTAGGCGTGCACGACCCGCAGCCCCGGGTGCCGGGCGGCGAGCTCGGCCAGTTCGGTGCGGTACAGCGCGTCGGCCGGGCCGTTCGAGTACTGCACGAACACGATCTCGCCGGGGTGACCTTCGTCGACCAGGGTGCGCGCCATGGCGAGCACCGGCGTGATGCCGCTGCCGCCGGCGATCAGCAGCACGCGGTCCGGCCGGGTGGCCGGGAGCGTGAAGCCGCCGTCCGGAGTGGACAGATTGACGACCGAGCCGACGCCGATCGCCCGGTTCAGGTGCCCGGAGACCAGGCCCTGCTCCTTGACCGTGAACTCCAGTTCGCCGTCGTACTGCGAACCGCACGGCGAATAGCAGCGCGTGCGCCGGACGCCGTCGATCTCCACCTGCACGCGGACGTACTGGCCGGCGGTGAACCCGGGCCACGCGCGGCTCGGCCGGACGGTGAGGGTGACGCTGTCCGGCGTCTGCTTGCGCACCGCCGTGACCAGCCCCCGGATCTCGCGGCGGACCAGCATCGGGTCGACGAGCTCCAGGTACCGGTCCATCCCGTGCGGCGTCAGCAGCGCCTCGGCCAGCGAGGCGAGGCCGCGCACCCGCCGGGGGATGAGCGCCGTCATCTCCGAACCTCCTCGGTTACAGTGAACGACTGTGCACTCAATAGTGCACTGCAGGAGTGGACGCCCTGTCAACGCGAGACGCGAAGGATGTGACGTGAGCAACGCGGTGGACACCCGTACGCTGGAACCCGTGTCCGAACCACTGACGCCGGTGAGCCGCCAGGAGCGCAAACTGCGCACCCGCCAGGCGTTGCTGGACACCGCCCTCGAGCTGCTGGCCGACCGCCCGTTCGCCACGCTGTCCCTGCGCGAGGTCGCGAAGGGCGCCGGCATCGTCCCGACGGCCTTCTACCGGCACTTCGCCACGATGGAGGACCTCGGCGTCGCGCTCGTCGAAGAGGCGACGCGCACGCTGCGCGGCATGATGCGTTCCGCCCGCACCGATCCGGACACCTACCAGGGGATGATCAGCGCCTCGGTGGCCACGGTGCACCAATTCGTCCGGGCGAACGAGGACCATTTCCGGTTCCTCACCCGCGAGCGGTACGCCGGCGGCCCGCTCGCCCAGGCGATCGGCGTCGAACTGCGGATGTTCTCCGGTGACCTCGCGATCGACCTCGCGCGGTTCGCGCCGCTGCGGTCGTGGAGCACCGAAGACCTGCACATGCTGGCCGACTTGATCGTTTCCGTGATGCTGACGACCATTGTCGAACTGCTGGAAGCCCGCCCAGGCGAAGACGCGAAAATCACCGGAACGGCGGAAAAACGGCTGCGCCTGGTCCTGCTGGGCGTCCCGCACTGGAAAACGACCTGAACGTTTCCCGCACGACGCTCGTATTTCCCGGCACAACCGGCAGACTTGCGACCCAGGTCACTGGGGACTGTCGGTCCGGCGTGGTACAACCCTCGGATCGTGCCTCGCCGATGAGGAGGTCGTGTGACGGACAGCGAACAGAGTCAGCAGCTCACCGTGGGTGTGGTGGCCGAATCACGCCCCGGGGAGCGGCGGGTGGCGATGGTGCCCAAGCTCGTCGGGCGGCTGGCGCAGCGCGGGCTGCGCGTCGTCGTCGAGCCGGGCGCCGGATCCGGCGCGCACCTGAGTGACGACGCGTACACCCGAGCGGGCGCCGAACTCGGCGACGCCTGGGGCGCGCCGATCGTCGTGAAGGTCAACCCGCCTTCGCCGGGGGAAGTCGCGAAACTGAGCCGGGGCGCCGTGCTCGTCGGTTTCCTCGATCCGCGCGGCAACCCGGAAGGGCTCGCGAAGCTCGAAGAAGCGGGGTTGCGCGCCTTCGCGATGGAGGCGATCCCGCGGATTTCCCGGGCGCAGGCGATGGACGCGCTGTCGTCGCAGGCCAGCATCGGCGGCTACCGCGCGGTGCTGCTCGCCGCGCAGAAACTCCCGCGGTTCTTCCCGATGCTCACCACCGCGGCCGGCACCGTCCCCCCGGCCAAGGTGCTCGTCCTCGGCGCCGGCGTCGCCGGCCTGCAGGCGCTCGCCACGGCGAAACGGCTCGGCGCCCAGACCACCGGCTACGACGTGCGGCCCGAGGTCGCCGAACAGGTCAAGTCACTCGGCGCGCAGTTCCTCGACCTCGGCATCGAGGCGGTCGGCGAAGGGGGGTACGCCCGCGAGCTGACGCCGGAAGAGCGCGAGGAGCAGCAGCGGCGGCTCACCGAGGCCATCACGAAGTTCGACGTCGTGATCACCACCGCGCTGGTCCCGGGCCGCAAGGCGCCGACCCTCGTCACCGCGGACGCCGTCAAGGGCATGCCCGCCGGGTCCGTCGTGGTCGACCTCGCGGGCGAGACCGGCGGCAACTGCGAGCTGACCAAGCCGGGCGAGGACGTCGTGGAGCACGACGTCACCATCTCCTCCCCGCTGAACCTGCCCGCCGAAATGCCTTCGCACGCCAGCGAGCTGTACGCGCGCAACGTCGTCGAGCTGCTGGAGCTGCTCGTGACGAAGGAAGGCGCGCTGGAGCTGAACTTCGAAGACGAGATCGTCGCCGGTGCCTGCGTGGCCGGGCGCGAAGGGAGCGCGTCGTGAGCCCACTGGTGCAGAACCTGGCGGTGCTCGTGCTCGCCGGGTTCGTCGGCTTCGCCGTCATTTCGAAGGTGCCCAACACCCTGCACACCCCGCTGATGTCGGGCACCAACGCCATCCACGGCATCGTGCTGCTGGGCGGCCTGGTCGTGCTCGGCCTCGGCGTCGACGGCGTGTTCAACAAGATCCTGCTGGTGATCGCCATCGCCTTCGGCACGATCAACGTCGTCGGCGGGTTCCTCGTCACCGACCGGATGCTGTCGATGTTCAAGGCCAAGAAGCCGGTGCCCGGTGAGGAGGACGAGAAGTGACGGACTTCATCGCGATCCTCTACATCATCGCGTTCGCCCTCTTCATCTACGGCCTGATGGGCCTGACCGGCCCGCGCACCGCCGTCCGCGGCAACTGGATCGCCGCGGTCGGCATGGGCATCGCCGTCGTCGCCACCCTGCTGACCCCGGGGATGGGCAACTGGGTGCTCATCGCGCTCGGCGTCGGGATCGGCGTCGTCGTCGGCGTGCCGTCGGCGCGCAAGGTCAAGATGACCGCGATGCCGCAGATGGTGGCGCTGTTCAACGGCGTCGGCGGCGGCGCGGTCGCGCTCATCGCGTGGGTCGAGTTCAACTCCACCGACGGCTACGCCCACGAACCGGCGTACATCGCGATCGCCTCGCTGTTCGCCGCCATCATCGGCTCGATCTCCTTCTGGGGCTCGAACGTCGCGTTCGGCAAGCTCCAGGAGCTGATCAGCGGCCGCCCGATCACCCTCGGCAAGCTCCAGCAGCCGATCAACCTGCTGCTCCTGGCGATCGCGGTCGTCTGCGCGGTGCTCATCATCACCGGCAACGACAGCGAGCTGCTGATCATCGGGCTGCTGGTGGCGGCGGGCATCCTCGGCCTCACCGTCGTGCTGCCGATCGGCGGCGCGGACATGCCGGTGGTGATCTCCCTGCTCAACGCCTTCACCGGCCTCTCGGCCGCGGCGATGGGCCTGGCGCTGGACAACACGGCGCTGATCGTGGCGGGCATGATCGTCGGCGCGTCCGGCTCGATCCTGACGAACCTGATGGCCAAGGCGATGAACCGGTCCATCCCGGCGATCGTCGCGGGCGGCTTCGGCGGCGGTCCCGCGGTCGCGGCCGGCGGCGGGGCGAAGGAGGCCCGCCCGGTGCGTTCGACCAGCGCGGCCGACACCGCGATCCAGATGGCCTACGCCAGCAAGGTCGTCGTGGTGCCCGGCTACGGCATGGCCGTGGCGCAGGCGCAGCACACCGTCCGCGAGATGGCGAAGCTGCTGGAGAAGAAGGGCATCACGGTCGCCTACGCGATCCACCCGGTGGCCGGCCGGATGCCGGGGCACATGAACGTGCTGCTCGCCGAGGCCGACGTGCCCTACGAGCAGCTCAAGGAGATGGACGAGATCAACTCCGAGTTCGCCCAGACCGACGTCGCGCTGGTGATCGGCGCGAACGACGTCACGAACCCGGCCGCGCAGACCGACCCGAGCTCGCCGATCTACGGGATGCCGATCCTCAAGGTCAACGAGAGCCGGTCCGTGATCGTCTTGAAACGCGGGATGGCCTCGGGCTTCGCGGGCATCGACAACGACCTGTTCTACGATCCGAAGACCAGCATGCTCTTCGGGGACGCCAAGTCGTCGGTGGGCGAGATCGTGGAGGAACTCAAGGCGCTATGACGACCGGGTCGGATGTTCGTGCGGCGTTCACGGATCCGGCCGAGAATCTCGCTTTCGACGAAGCGCTCCTCCGGGTTGCGCCCGAGTCACCGGTGCTGTGGCTCTGGCGCAACCCGGTTTGCGTCGTGGTGGGGCGCGGGCAGCGGATCGCCCGCGAAGTGCGCGTCGACGAGTGCGTCCGCGACGGCGTCCCGGTGCTGCGGCGGGCCAGCGGCGGCGGCACCGTGTTCCACGACCCGGGCAACCTGAACGTCACGTTGGTCCTGCCCGGCCCGGCGGACCGGCCCCTCGAGGCACTCGGCCAGGTGATGAGCGCCGCCGTCGACCAGCTCGGGCTGGTGCCGCGGATCGGCGACCGCGGGCTGTTCATCGGTGACGCGAAGCTGTGCGGGTTCGCGGTGTTCCGCACGAAGACCGGCCTGCTGGCCCACTCGACGCTGCTGGTCGAGACGGCGGCCGGCCTCGTCGGCCGCTACCTGACCAGCGCACCGCCGGATCCGCGGCCGCTCGACTCGCACCGCAGCCCGGTGGCGTCGCTGGCCGAGCACGGCCTGCGCCCCGGGTTCCCGGCGGTCGAGGCGGCGGTGCGGGCGGCGGCGTCGCAGCTGCTCGGGACGTTCGTGCCCCGCCCGCCGTCGGCGGCCGAGCTGGCGCGGCAGCGGGCGTTGCTGCACACCCGCTACCGCTACCCGTCCTGGCACGCCGACGGCGCCCAGCGCGCGGCCTGAGCCGTCTACTGTGGACTTACTCGGCCGCCGAGAACATGACGGTCGGCACCTTGCGGGCGGCCGCGCGGGCGGTGGTCTTCGGCTCCGCGGCCTTCCTGGTGCGGGTGGTCTTCGCGGGTTCGGCCTTCTTCTCCGGGGCGGCCTTCGGCTTGGCGGCCTTCGTTTTCGGGGTGGTTCTCTCCGCTTCGGTCTTCTTCGCGCCGGGGACGGTCCGGGGGCGGTTCTTGCGGCCGCCGGTGCGGCGTCCGGCGTCGGCGTAGCGCTGCAGGAGTTCGCGCAGCGCTTCGGCGTTGGCGAAGGAGAGGTCGATGTCGTAGTCGATGCCGTCCAGCCCGAACCCGACGGTCTCCGCCGCGGGCTCGCCGGTCAGATCATCCAGCACCTGCACAGCCGTGTTCCTGGCCACGACAAACCTCCCGTGCTCGAACTCGTGTGTTCGCGCGCACCGGGCCCGACGGCATCCGGTGCCGCCGAAAACTTGCAGCTTCCTGACGGAGGATAGCCGCTGGCTTGCGTGATCCCGCGTAGTGGTGTGACCTGAACCCATGCCTGGAGAGACTTTTGACGTAGTGGTGATCGGCGCGGGTCCGGTGGGGGAGGTGGCCGCGGAACGGGCGGCTCGCGGAGGCCTGAAGGTCGCCCTCGTCGAGCACGAACGCTTCGGCGGCGAGTGCTCCTACTGGGCCTGCATCCCGAGCAAGGCGTTGCTGCGGCCGGGAAATCTGCTGGCCGCCGCCAAGCGGGTGCCGGGCGTGCCGGTCGGCGACCGGGTCGACCCGGCGGCGGTGTTCGCGCGCCGTGACTGGTTCACCGGCAAGGGCGACGACTCGGGACAGGTCGACTGGGCCCGCGGCGCGGGCATCGAGCCGATCCGCGGGCACGGCGAGATCACCGGTGAGCGGGAGGTGACGGTCGGCGGCGACCGCGTCCTGACCGCGCGGCACGCGGTGATCGTGTGCACCGGCAGCGTGCCGAGCACGCCGACGATCCCGGGCCTCGACACGATCCGGCCGTGGGGTTCGCGGGAAGCGACGTCGGCGTCCTCGGTGCCCGGGCGCCTCGGCGTCCTGGGTGGCGGCGTGGTCGGCGTCGAGATGGCGCAGGCGTTCGCGTCGCTGGGCTCGGAGGTCCACCTGGTGATCAGCGGCCCGCGTCCGCTGCCGCGCAACGCCTCCTTCGCCGGTGACCTCGTGCTGGCGGGGTTGCGCGAAGCCGGCGTCCAGGTGCACACGGACTCGGGGGTGTCCTCGGTGGCCGCGGGGGACGCCGGGACGACGTTGACGCTCAAAGACGGTTCGACGCTCGTCGTCGACGAGTTCCTGGTGGCGACCGGCCGCCGTCCGGCGACCGCCGGGCTCGAGCGCTTCGGCATCGAGCCCGGGCACCCGCTGGAGACCGACGACACCGGCCGCGTGTCCGCAGTGGACGGTGGCTGGCTGTTCGCGGCGGGCGACGTCACGGGCCGCGCGCCGCTGACCCACCAGGGCAAGTACGGCGCCCGCGCGGCGGGCGACACGGTGGCGGCCCTGGCGGCGGGCACGTTCACGGAGCCGTCGCCGTGGAGCCGCTTCACCGCGACGGCCGACCACCACGCGGTGCCCCAGGTGGTGTTCACCGACCCGGAGGTGGCGGCGGTCGGCCTCGCGGACGCGCGCCCGGGCTCGGCGGACCGCGTCGTCGACATCGACATCGCGGTGGCGGGCTCGTCGTTGCACGCGGACGGCTACACGGGCAAGGCCCGGATGGTGGTCGACACGGAGCGGAACGTGCTCCTGGGTGTGACGTTCGTCGGCCAGGACGTCTCGGAGCTGCTGCACTCGGCGACGATCGCGATCGTGGGCGAGGTGCCTCTGGACCGCCTGTGGCACGCGGTGCCGTCGTTCCCGACGATCAGCGAGGTCTGGCTGCGGCTGCTGGAGGCGTACGGGCTCTGAGGGTCACTGGGCGGGCAGGTCGAGGGCGGCCTTGGCGGCCCGGACCAGGCCGGGATCGTCCGCAGTGGACGGTCCCGGCACCCAGACGGCCTGCACGAGCCGCACGGACGAGCCATCGAGCTTGCTGGCGTAGGCGGCGTTCTCGAAGCGCGGCGTCGGGGTGGCGCCCCACTGGCCGGTCTCGGTGGCGAGGTCGAGGACCCCGCCCCCGCCGGGCGTATCGGCAACGGCTTTGAAGGCGGCGGCCTGGGCGGCATCGGGGAACGCGACGATCCCGACGGTGACGGCCCCGTTGCGGCCGTCGATGGTGGCGGCGTAGCTGGCGCGTTTGACGCCGGAGCAGCTGGTCTGCTGAAGGCTGGCTTGGGCATCGCCGAAGGCGTGCGAGGCACAGCCTTGATCCCCACCGGCGGCGCGGAGGGCGAACTGGAGGCTCCGCACGGCGGTGGTGGGCGGAGCGGTCTGGGAGGTGGCAGGGGGAGGAGGGGCGGGCGCGGCGGCGGTGCCATCCCCGGTGGTGGCCACGGCGATGGCGGCGACGGCGAGGAGGACGAGCCCACCGATGGCGCCGAGCGGCAGCCACCGGACGGTGCGGGGGGCCGGAGTGGCGGGTTCGGGCTTCGGCCGGGGGCGGGGGAAGGGCTGCGGGGAGGGCAGCGCGAGCTCGGGTGCTTGCCGCGGGTTGGGGGCGGGGTCGGGTTGCGCGGCTTCGGCTGGCTGGGAAGGAGTGCCCGGCTTGGCTTGGGTGGGGGTCGGCCCGGCTTCGGTCGACTGGGGAGGAATGCCCGGCTTGGCTTGGGTGGGGGGCGGCCCGGCGGTCGGCTGGGGAGGGGTGCTCGGCTCGGCTTGGGCGACGGTCGGCCCGGCTTCGGTCGACTGGGGAGGAATGCCCGGCTTGGCTTGGGTGGGGGGCGGCCCGGCGGTCGGCTGTGGAGGAGTGCTCGGCTCGGCTTTGGTGGGCTGCGGGTTGGGCTGCTCGGGTGCGGCTTGGGTGGCGTCGGCCGGTTGTGGGGAAATGCTCGGCCCGGCTTGCTCGGCCCGCGGGACATGCCGCTGGGGCACGGCGGTCTGCGAGCCCGCTGCCGCCGCCTCGGTGGGACGCGGAGTGGTTGGCCCGGTTTGGGCGGGGCGTGCGGGTGGGGAGTCGGGCGCCTCGGCGGTGCGCGGCGCGGCTTGCCCGGTTTCGGCTGGCTGCGGGGAAGTGCCCGGCTCGGCTCGGGCGGGCTCCGGGTCGAGCTGCTCGGCCGCGGCGGGCTGGGAGTCCGCCGCCGTGGGCTCGGGGGTCTGGGGTGTGGTCGGTTCGTCTTGGGCGGGCCGGGAGTCAGTATCGGCGGAGTCGGCAGGAGCCGCGGTCTGCTCGCCGCTCGGTGACGGCAGGTGGAGGTTTTCCGTCCGCTCAGTCTCGACGGCAACGGATTCAGCCGGTTCCGGACCATCCGAACGGGTGGCGTCGGCGGACCCGGACGGTTCCGTGCCGGGGAACACCGGGCGCCCCTCGGGATCGGCGGGGCGGTCCGGCTCCGCCGACGCGGGCGGCCGGAGTACCTCGGTGGGTTCGGCCGGCGGCGAAGTGGCGCCCGGGAACACCGGGCGCGCCTCGGGATCGGCTGCGCGGTCCGGTTCCGGCTGGAGCACCTCGGTGGGTTCGGCGTCGGCGGGTGGTGTGGCCTCCGCCGGGGTCTCCGTCCGCCAGCCGGTCACGCCCACCGAAACAGCCGAAGCAGCCGAACCAGCCGCAGCAGGAGCGACCGCCGGGGGATCGTCCCAAAGGGACTCCGGAGGCGCGTCGTCCGTCAACCTGCTGAAGCCTTCGCCCAGCAGCACTTCGTCCGAAAACTCCGGGGCCGAGGGCGCCAGACCGCGGATCAGCGCCCGCACCTGGTCCACCGACCGCGGCCGGTGGGCCGTGCACAACGACACCGTTGCCGCCAGCATCGTCGTCGGGGTCGGGTGCAGCACTCGTACCGGGCCCGCCAGGTCCGCCGCCGGCTGGTCGACCGTCTCCACGTACGGCCCCACCGCGACGATCGTGCCCACCGGGGCCGTTCCCGGGACCAGTTCGGCAATTCGCCGTTCGCAAGCCTGCGAAACGTCCAGGGCCTCCGTGGCCGGGTTCACCGAATCGTCGTCCGCGACCAGGGGCCAGCCGTCCGCCTTCCAGGGGCCTCCCAACGGCGCCTCCAGGCGCAGGGCCGGGTCCGGGAGGTCGACGCCGATCACGATGATCACGCCGTGGGGGAGCAGGACCACGGCCTCGATCGGGCGGTCCGTCACGCCTCCGACACCCACCAGGGCGATGCCGCCGATGACGGTGCTGCCGCGGCCCAGGGATGCCAGCGCGGCCCGGATGTCGTCCGCCACCCGGGACTGCTGCCTCTCCAGGCGCACCAGTCGCACCGAAAGCCCCTTTCCGCTCGTCGTTCCGGGTCAACACGCTAGCGCGCGCAGCGCAGCGAACCGCGCGACACGGGGACGGCACGGCGCGGTGCCCTCCGAAAGTGGGGCGGCGGGTGACTTGTGGTGTTCATGTGGCCAAACGGCACGGTTGGGGTGCAGAATGTGCTACAACGCATCGGAGGCGGCATTCGGGAGCCGCGCTGAGGCCCGCGCTGAAAGCTCGGAGTAGGGCGTAGGGGAAGACGTCCCTCGTCGAGCAACAAGCGGAGGTAGCAGTGAGCACCCGTGGCAGCACCCGAGGTGTGGTGTACGTCCACTCGTCGCCGTCTGCGGTGTGTCCGCACGTCGAGTGGGCCATTTCGGGCACCCTGGGTGCCCGCGTTGACCTGAAGTGGACGGCGCAGCCGGCCAGTCCGGGTCAGCTTCGCGCCGAGTGCGGCTGGCGCGCGCCCGCGGGCACCGGCGCCAAACTGGCGTCCGCCCTCAAGGCGTGGCCGATGATTCGGTTCGAAGTCACCGAAGAGCCCAGCGCGGGCGTCGACGGCGAACGGTTCTGCTTCGCGCCCGGCCTCGGCCTGTGGCACGGCCGGACCAGCGCCAACGGCGACATCGTGGTGGGCGAGGACCAGCTGCGCGCGCTCGTCAGCATGACCCGCGGCGGCGAATCCCTCGCGCACAAGCTGGACGAACTCCTGGCCGCGAGCTGGGACGAGGCGCTCGAGCCGTTCCGCCACGCCGGCGACGGCGCGCCGGTGACCTGGCTGCACCAGGTCGGCTGAGCCCCGGGACGGGGGCCGGTACGCTCTCCGCGTGACCACCCCCGCCCCCAGCTCTCGCCAGCGCTGGCTGGTGCCCGTCGTGGTCGTGGTGCTGTCCGTGACCGTCGGCGGCGGCCTGCTCGCGCGCGAGCTCTACCGCCGGCCCGACCAGCCCGTCGACGACACCTCCGTCGCGGTCACGACGCCGTCGCCGTCCAGCGTCGGCGCGCCGGCCGCGGTGGACGACGACGTCCGGATGACCGACGACGCCAAGCGGCACCCGCAGGGCGACGCCGTGCGCCGGGTGCTGCAGAAGTACTTCGCGGCCATCAACAGCAAGCAGTACCAGCAGTGGGTCGCCGTGGTCACCGACGAGCGGGCCGCCGGCCAGTCGCAGAGCGACTGGAAGAAGGGCGTTCGCACCACAGAGGACAGCGACGCCCTCGTCTACCGGATCGAGCGCTCGTCCGGGAATTCGCTGCGCGTCCTGGTCGGGTTCACCAGCAGGCAGAACGTCGAGGACGCCCCGCTGTTCTTCCGCGAGCCGTGCATCAAGTGGCGGCTCGTCATCCCGATGGTGGCCGACGGCAAGACGCTGAAGGTCGCCGCCATCGACGGCGGGCCACCACCCGAACACGAGAAGTGCTGAAACTGAAGAAGGGCCCGGCCGGAGCCGGGCCCTTCTTCAGTTCCGGGACGGTCAGGCCGCCGGGGTGAACAGCAGCGCGGTGTTGTGGCCGCCGAACCCGAACGAGTTGCTGATCGCCGCGGTCAGCTCGACCTTGCGCGGCTCGCCCGCGACGACGTCCAGCTGCACCCGCGGGTCCAGGTCGGTCAGGTTCCGGGTGGCCGGCACCAGGCCGTGGTAGAGCGACAGGATCGTGATGATCCCCTCGACCGCGCCGGCCCCGCCGACGAGGTGGCCGAGCGAGGCCTTCGGCGCCGTCACGATCACGTGGTCGCCGACCGCCTTGCGGATCGCCGCCGCCTCGCCGATGTCACCCACCACAGTGGACGTCGCGTGCGCGTTCACGTGCCCGACGTCCGCCGCGGTGACCCCGGCCATCTTCATCGCCGCGCGCATGGCGGCGATCTGGCCGACGCCCTCGGGGTGGTTGCCGGTGATGTGGTAGGCGTCCGAGGTGATGCCGTGTCCCGCGATCGTCGCGTAGACGCGCGCCCCGCGGGCCTTCGCCAGGTCCGCGCGCTCCAGGATGACCACGCCGGCGCCCTCGCCGAGGACGAAGCCGTCGCGGTTGGCGTCGAACGGCCGCGACGCGCTCGCCGGGTCGTCGTTGCGCGTGGAGACCGTGCGGGCCTGGGCGAACCCGGCCAGCGTGATCGGGTGGATGCACGCTTCGGCGCCGCCGGCGATCACGACGTCGGCGCGCCCGGAGCGGATCATCTCCACGCCGCTGGCGATGCCCTCGGCACCCGAGGCACAGGCCGAAGCCGGGGAGTGCACCCCGGCCCGCGCCTTGAGGTCGATGCCCACGTGCGCGGCCGGGCCGTTCGGCATCAGCATCGGCACGGTCAGCGGCGACACCTTGCGGAGACCCTGCTGGTGCAACAGGTCGTTCTGGGTGAGCAGGGTGACCGGGCCACCGACCCCGGTGCCGATCGACACGCCGAGGCGGTCGGGGTCGACGTCGGTGTGCTCGTCGGTCGGCTCGGTGTACCCGGCGTCGGCCCACGCCTGCCGGGCGGCGATCAGCGCGACCTGCTCGCAGCGGTCCATCCGGCGGGCCTGGACCCGGGGCAGGACCTCGGTCGGCTCGACGGCCAGCTGACCGCCGATCTTGACCGGCAGCTGCAGCTCCTCGACCCAATCGGCCTCGATCGCGCGAACCCCGCTCGCCCCGGCCAGCAGACCGTCCCAGGTGGACGTGACGTCCCCGCCGAGCGGTGTGGTGGCGCCGAGACCGGTGATCACGACGTCGATGTTGCTCATGGGAGTCTCCTCAAGGAGGGAAGAGGACTTACTTCGAGTTGGCCGACACGTAGTTCACCGCGTCGCCCACGGTCTTCAGGTTGGCGAGCTCGTCGTCCGGGATCTTGACGCCGAACTTGTCCTCGGCCTGCACGGCGATCTCGACCATCGACAGCGAGTCGATGTCCAGGTCGTCCACGAACGACTTCTCGGCGGTGACGTCGTCCTGAGCCACACCGGCGACCTCTTCGACGATCTCGGCGAGGCCGGCGAGGATCTCAGCGTTGTCAGCCATGGGGTAGTTCCCTTCTCGGTCTTTCTGGGGGTCTGTTTCCCTCGGGCGAGTGCCCGCGGGGAGCGTAACGGTGGTCAGGGGCAGATGAACGCCTGCCCGGCGTAGGACAGGCCCGCGCCGAACCCGACCGCCAGCACCACGTCGCCGGTCTTCGCCGTCCCGGCCTTGCGCATGTGGTCCAGCGCGAGCGGGATGGACGCCGACGAGGTGTTGCCGGAGTACTTGATGTCGTCGGCGACGACCATGTCGTCGCGGGCGCCGTTGGCCCGCAGCTTCTTCGCGATCGCCTCGACGATGCGCAGGTTGGCCTGGTGCGGGATCAGCACGTCCACATCGGACGGCTTGAGCCCGGCGACCTCGAGCGCCTGCATCGCGATCGGCGCGATCTTCGTGGTCGCCCACCGGAAGACCGACTGGCCCTCCTGGTAGATGTACTTCTGGTCGCGCATGTAGATCAGGTCGACCAGGTCGCCCGCGCTGCCCCAGGAGACCGGGCCGATCTCCGGCTCGTCGGAGGCGCCGACCACCGCGGCGCCCGCGCCGTCGGCGAAGATGATCGCGTTGGCCCGGTCGACCGGGTCGACGGAGTCGGTGAGCTTCTCCGCGCCGATGACCAGGACCTTCTTCGCCGAGCCGGCCCGGATCAGGTCGGAGGCGACACCGAGGCCGTAGCAGAACCCGGCGCACGCGGCGTTGAGGTCGAACGCGCCGGGGCTGGGGATGCCGATCCGGGCCGCCACCTGCGCGGCGGCGTTCGGGATGAGCGTCGGCATGGTGCAGTTCGGCAGGATGACCGTGTCCACTTCGGACGGGTCGACCCCGGCGTCCTCCAGCGCGGCCTTGCCCGCGGCGACGGCGAAGTCGGTGAGCAGCTCGTCCTTCTCGGCGAACCGGCGCTCGACGATCCCGACCCGGGACTGGATCCACTCGTCGCTGGTTTCCATGATCTGGGACAGGTCGTCGTTGGTGACGATCTTCTCCGGCTGCGCGCTGCCGATGCCCAGCACGCGGCTGCCGCGGGAGCCGGTGTTGAGGCTCAGGGCGGGTCGGTCGGTCACGAGGCGTCCTCCTGGCGCAGCGCCGCCAGCTCGGCCGGCGTCTTCAGCGCGGTGATAGTGGTGACGACGCCCTTGAGCTGCCGCTTGACCAGGCCGGTCAGGGTGCCCGCGGGCGCGAGTTCGATCGTGCGGGTGACGCCGAGGGAGACCAGGCCGTCCATCGTCAGGTCCCAGCGGACCGGGCGGGTGACCTGGGAGACCAGCCGCGCCAGGTACTCGGCCCCGCTGGTGACGACGGCACCGTCCGCGTTGGACAGCAGCGGGCGGGTGGGGTCGGCCGGGGTCAGCTCGGCGGCGTGGGCGCGCATCGCCTCTTCGGCGGACGCCATGTAGGGCGTGTGGAACGCGCCGGCGACCTTGAGGGCGCGGATCTTCGTGCCTTCGAGGGGCTCGGCGACGATCTTCGCGATCGCGTCGGCGGCACCGGAGGCGACGATCTGGCCGGCACCGTTGCGGTTCGCCGCGGTCAGGCCCTGCTCTCCGAGCCACGCGACGACCTGCTCGGGGTCCCCGAGCATGACCGCGGCCATCGACGTCGGTTCCAGCGCGCACGCCTTCGCCATCTCGGCCCCGCGGACGGCGGCGAGCGCGACGGCGTCTTCGGGCTTCAGCACCCCGGCGATCGCGGCGGCCGCGAGCTCGCCGACGGAGTGGCCGGCGACCGGCGCGTCCGCGGGCACCGGCGCGGTGGCCTGGAGGTGCTCGAAGGTGAGCAGCGACAGCGCGACGATCAACGGCTGGGCGATCGCGGTGTCCTGGATCTCGTCGGCGTCCGACTCGGTGCCGAGGCGGAGCAGGTCGAGCCCGGCGCGCTCGGACCACTGCGCGACGCGCTCGCGCGCGCCGTCGAGGTCGAGCCAGGGCGTGAACATACCGGGGGCCTGGGACCCCTGGCCGGGAGCGAGGACTGCTGCTGTCACCCTTCAAGACAACACGGCGGAGGGCGTTCCCCGGGATGCCGACGTTCACAGTGTCTGTGCGGCGTCTTTGTCGGAACCCTCCAAAGACGCGCCGCAGAAGCTCGCGCGTAACCCGGAAGCCTTGTCGGGTTCAATCACCTTTCGCTGTTAAGTCCATCACGTGACGCCCGTCTCGGGAAGGCTCACTCCCGCGGGGTGAGCACGACGACCGGGATGACGCGATCGGTCTTGCGCGCGTACTCGTCGTAGAGCGGGAAGAGGCCCGCCATCGTGGTCCACAGCGGACCGCGCTCGGCCGCGGAGGCCGGCCGGGCGCGGGCGGTGAACCGGCGCGGGCCGACCTGGACGCCGACGCTCGGTTCGGCCAGGAGGTTCTTGAACCACGCGGGGTCCTCGTCGGCGCCGCCCTTGGACGCGACGACCACGAAGTCGTCCCCCGCGGTGCCGTAGATCAAGCACGTGCGCCGGGGCACCCCGGTCCGGCGGCCGGTCGTGGCGAGGATGAGCGTGCGCAGGCCGTTCGACTCGTGGCCCACGGCGCCGCCGGAGGCCAGGTAGGCGCGGGTCTGTTCGGCCACCCACGCCCACTGCGGGTCGGTGGAGTCGGTGGCGCGGTCGAGGTCGTCGGCGACGGCCATGAGGTGTCCTTTCCCAGTGGGTCAGCGGAGGTTTTCGGCGAGCGCGACGATGAGGCCCTCGGGACCGCGGACGTAGGCGAGCCGGTGGCTGCCCTCGTATTCGACCACCTCGCCCAGGAGCTCCGCGCCGTGCGGGCGCACGCGAGCGAGGACGGTGCCGAGGTCCTCGACGGCGAACATGATGCGGCGCATCCCGAAGGCGTTGACCGGCTCGGCGGCCCCGGCGGCCGGGGCCACCGGCGCGTGGAACTTCATCAGTTCGAGCCGCCCGTGGCCGTCCGGCGTGCGCACCACGGCCAGGTCGCACCGCACACCTTCGAGCGCGACGAGGCTGTCGACCTCCGGCCCGCCGACCGTCGCTTCGCCCTCGAGCTCCAGGCCGAGGGCGACGAAGAACGCCGTCACCGCCGCCAGGTCGTCGACGACGACGCCGACGTTGTCCATCCGCTGGATCGTCACGGGTTTCTCCCCGGGTCACGCGGCCGGGTGGCCGCTCCTGCCCTTGAGACGAAGCCGGCGCCGGGTTCTCGACATCACCAGAGGCCGCGGGCGCGCGCCAGCCGTCCGACGGTCAGCGCGATCCGCAGCACCAGCGCGTCGCGCGGGTCGGTCGCCTGGCAGCCGGTCAGGTCCGCGGCCTTGCGCAGCCGGTAGCGGACCGTGTTCGGGTGGACGAACAGCGTCTTCGCGCACGTCTCCAGCACGCCGCCGCTCTCCAGGTACGCCTCCACCGTGCGCTGCAACGTCGGGCCGGCCTCCTCCAGCGGGCGCGCGATCGTGTCCACCAGCAGGCGCTCGGCCTCCGCGTCCCCGGACAGCGCGCGCTCGGGCAGCAGGTCGCCCGAGCGCACCGGGCGGGGCGCGCCCGGCCAGCCGACCACCGCGCGCAGCCCCGACAACGCCTCCGTCGCGCTGTGGTGGGCCTCCGCCAGCGTCGGCACCGTCGGGCCGGCCACCACCGCGCCGTCGGCGAACGCCACCGACATCCGGGTCAGGATCTCCCGCTCCTTCACCCCGCCGTCGGTCGGGCCGCCCACCACGACCACCAGCCGGGAACCCTGCACCGACAGCAGGACCGGACGCCCGACGCGGGCCGCGCGGCTGCGGACCTCGAACACCACCGTCGGCGGGTCCTCCGACGGCGGGTTGCCGACCAGCACCGTCGCCGCCGCCGTGGGGTCCCAGCCCAGCGCCGTCGCCCGGGAGAGCACCGACTCCTCGGCGTCGCCGCGGACGATGCCGTCGACGACCAGCGCCTCCAGGCGGGCGTCCCAGGCGCCGCGTGCTTCCGCCGCCGCCGCGTAGGAATTCGCCGCCGCGAAGGCGATTTCCCGGCCGTAGCGCAGGATCCCTTCGATCAGCGCGGCCCGTTCGGCTTCGTTCGCGGCGAAATCGGGCAGCTGCTCCTCGAACACCTCGATGGCCAGCCGCACCATGCCGACCGCCTGGCGGAGGCTGATCCACCGCGAAAGCTCGGCCGGCGCGTCGCGGAACGCCTCGGTCGTGAGCTTCAGCGCCTCTTTGGAGTCCCGCAGCCAGTCGACGAACCCGGCGGCCCCGGCCTGGGTGATCAGCAGGACGCTCGCGCGCTGGTCGGCGGGCAGCCGGGCGAACCAGGGCAGCCGCCGCTCCATCACCGAGATGCTCGCGCTCGCCAGGCTGCCGGACGCGTGCTCCAGCCGCCGGAGCGTCTTCGCGGACAGTCCGTGGTGCTTCGGCACCCGGCGCGGGGCGGTGGTTCCATCCATGGCGGAGGCGATCCTACGTGCCCGCAACTTTGGTAGCCCCTCGCGGCAACGCGCGAGGGTAGGCGGCGCGTGTACGCACTGCCTAGGATCGGGGCCACACGAGAACGGGGGAACCGGAATGACCGGTTTGGAAATAGACGGGATCTCCAAACGCTACGGCGACGTGGTCGCCCTGCGCGAAATGACCTTCGACGTCCGTCCGGGCGAGTTGTTCGGCTTCGTCGGCAGCAACGGTGCCGGCAAGACCACGACCATGCGGATCGCGCTCGGCGTGCTCTCCGCCGACGCCGGCGAAGTCCGCTACGACGGCGCGCCCGTGACGCACGAAACGCGCCGCCACATCGGCTACATGCCCGAAGAACGCGGCCTCTACCCGAGGATGAAGGTGGCCGAGCAGCTGACGTACCTCGCGCGGCTGCACGGCATGCCCGCCGCCGACGCGCAGGCGTCGGTGACCAAGTGGACGGAACGGCTGGGCGTCGCCGGCCGCCGCGACGACGAGGTGCAGAAGCTCTCGCTCGGCAACCAGCAGCGCGTCCAGCTGGCCGCGGCGCTGGTGCACGAGCCGCGGATCCTGGTGCTCGACGAGCCGTTCTCCGGTCTCGACCCGGTCGCGGTCGACGTGATGAGCCAGGTGCTCAAGGAAAAGGCGGCCGAGGGGGTGCCGGTCGTGTTCTCCAGCCACCAGCTCGATCTGGTGGAACGGCTCTGCGACCGGGTCGGCATCGTCCGCAGTGGACAGATGGTCGCCAAGGGCACGGTCGACGAGCTGCGTGCCGGCGGCGCGCTGCGGCTGCGGGTCGACGTCCCCGAGGCCGCCGACGGGTGGGCCGACGGCCTGCCCGGGGTGAAGGTGCTCGGCCGGACGGGCGCGGTGACCGAGCTCGAGCTGGGCGCGGACGCCGACGACCAGGCCGTGCTCAAGGCGGCGCTGGCCACCGGGCCGGTCCGCGAGTTCGCCCGCGAACAGCCGTCACTGACCGAACTGTTCCGCTCCGTCGTCACCCACCAGGAGGTCCCGGCATGACCACCCCGGCTCCGGACGTCCGGATGAGCCCCGCGGCGGCGGTGGGCCTGGTCGCCTCGCGCGAGATCAGCACCCGCCTGAAGTCGAAGGCCTACCGCATCAGCACCGCGGTCACGCTGCTGCTGATCGTGGTCGGCATCCTGGCGATCAAGCTGTTCTCCGGTGGCGGCGCCGACTCGAAGGTCGGCTACACCCCGGCGACCGCCGGGTTCTCGGCGCCGCTGAAGGCGACCGGCCAGGCGATCGGCGAGACCGTCGACGTCATCCCGGTCGCCGACGAGGCCGCCGGGCGCGCCAAGCTGGCCGACGGCTCGCTCGACGCGCTGCTCACCGGCGACGGCAAGAGCTTGCACGTCCAGGTGAAGAAGGACCTCGACGGCAACCTGAAGGACGTCCTGCAGGTGCTGTCGCAGCAGGTGGCGGTCAGCCAGCAGGTCGCGGCGCTGGGCGGGGACCCGGCCCGGTTCCAGGAAGCGGTCGCCTCGGCGAAGTTCGTCGAGGACCCGCCGTTGGAGCAGCCCTACGACTACAACGGCCAGCAGCTCGTGCTGGGCATCATCGCCGGCATCCTGATCTACATGTCGCTGCTGATGAACGGCCAGATCGTCGCGCAGGGCGTCGTCGAGGAGAAGACCTCGCGCGTGGTCGAGCTGCTGTTGTCGACGATCAAGCCGTGGCAGCTGATGGCGGGCAAGGTGCTCGGCATCGGGGCGGTCGGGCTGATCCAGATGGTCGTGATCGGCGTCGGCGGGGTGGTGACCGCGCTGGCCACCGACGTGCTGACGATCTCCGTCTCGGCGGCGGTGGGCACGGTCGTCTGGCTGATCGTCTGGTACCTGCTCGGGTTCTTGATGTACTCGATCGTGTTCGCCGCGCTCGGGGCGCTGGTTTCGCGCCAGGAGGACGTCGGCGGCGTGACGACGCCGGCGCTGATGTTCGTGATCGCCGGGTACGTGATCGGTATTTCGGTGCTGCCGTCGGATCCGGGCAACACGTTCGTCGAGGTGCTTTCGGTGATCCCGGTGTTCTCGCCGACGCTGATGCCGATGCGGCTGGCCATGGGCGGGGTGCCCGTGTGGGAAGCCGTGGTGTCGGTGGGGCTGGTGGTGCTGCTGATTCCGGTATTGATCTGGTTTGCCGCGCGGATCTACCGGAACGCCGTCATGCGCACCGGCGCGAAAGTGAAACTCCGCGACGCCCTGCGCGCGGCCTGAGCGCCCGGCGAACGTCGCGAATGACTCATTCGGGACCTCTGACGTCCCGAATGAGTCATTCGCGACATCGGTGCCGGCCCCGCGCTCCGGGGCCGGAATCGTCCGGTTGCGGGGGCGTGTGCGCTAAATGCTCGAGGCCGCCCGGCGCTTGCGGTTTACGCTGCGCCGGACGGCCTCGTCTCCCCGGTCCCCACCGGTAGAACCAGTATGGCCACGGGTGATCTTCGCGCGCCAGTCGTCTCACTCGATCGTGGGGCGCACGAGTTGCCGCCCCTGGGTACTTGATCGACGATCCGGTGCAAATCCGTGGAGGGAGTCGGTATGGGCGAGCAACTGAAGGACGGGCTCGGGCAGGCGTGGGCCATGGTGGCCACGTTCGTCCCGAAACTCGTGGGATTCCTGATCATCCTGCTGATCGGCTGGTTGATCGCGAAAGCCGTCTCGAAAGGGCTGGCGCTCGTGCTCGGGAAAGCCGGTTTCGGGAAACTGGTCGAGCGGACCGGGCTGAGCGGAAAGGTCGGCCAGCAGAAGATCGACGCGACCGGGATCCTGGTCAAATTGGTCTACTACTTCATTCTGCTGATCGCGCTGCAGCTGGCGTTCGGCGTGTTCGGGCCGACCAACCCGGTGAGCCAGCTGCTCAACGACATCATCGCGTTCCTGCCGCGGATCGTGGTGGCGCTGGTGCTCGTGGTGGTGGCCGCGGCGATCGCGAAGGTGGTGCGTGACGTCGTCGCGTCCGCGCTGTCCGGCCGGGGCGCGGCCCGCCCGCTGTCGCTGGGGGCCTATTGGCTGATCATGGCGTTCGGCATCATCGCGGCCCTCGGACAGGTGAACATCGCGACGGCGATCACCGGCCCGGTGCTGATCGCGGTGCTGGCGACGATCGGCGGCGTGATCGTGGTCGGCTTCGGCGGCGGCCTGATCAAGCCGGCCCAGGACCGCTGGCGCGGCTGGATGGCGAACATGGAGCACCAGCTGGAGACCCCGGCCCAGCGCACGGGCGAGATGGGCACCGGCCCGGCCGCCCCGCGCGCGGCGGTCGGCGTGGACAGCACCCCGACGCCGCCGGTGGGCACCCCGCGCCCGCAGGTCTGATCGAAGGATCGCGGGGGAGTGGCGCGGGCCCGGCGGACGGGGATGCCGCCGGGCCCGCGCCGCGCTCCGAAGTCGCGAATGACTCATTCGGGACCTGCGAAGCCGCGAATGACTCATTCGGGACATCCCGCGGTGCCCGTTACCCTCATGGCATGGGGGTCGTCGCGGCGCTGTGGCGCTATCCGGTGAAGTCGATGGCCGGCGAACGCCTGGCCGAGGCGAAGGTCGGCGAACGCGGCCTCGACGGCGACCGCCTGTACGCGGTCCGTGATCCGGACGGCAAGTTCGGCAGTGGCAAGAACACCCGCCGTTTCCGGCGGATGCCCGGCCTGAACACCTTCGCCGCCCGCTACGACGGTGACGTCCCGGTCGTGACCCTGCCGGACGGCCGCACCGCCCGGGGCGACGCCGACATCGCGGCCGCCCTCGGCCGGCCCGGCGTCGCGCTGACGAAGGAAGCGGACGTCCCGCACCACGACGAGGCCGCCGTCCACCTGCTGACGACGTCGTCGCTGGCCTGGCTGGCCGAGCGCGCTCCCGGCGCCGGGATCGACGCGCGGCGGCTGCGGCCCAACATCCTGCTCGACACCGGCCCGGCGCCGGAGCTCGCCGAAGAGGCCTGGCTGGGGCGGCACGTCCGGATCGGCGAGGTCGAGCTGGAAATCCTGCGCAAGGCCGTCCGCTGCGTGATGGTCGACCTGCCCTGGGACGGGCTCCCGGCCGCGCCCGGGCTGCTCAAGACGATCACCGGCGCGAACGGCATGACGCTCGGCGTGCACGCCCGGGTCGTCCGCGGCGGCACGCTCCGCGTCGGGGACGTCCAGTCCGTGGGATGTCTCGCCCCTCACACTCCCTAGGGAATTCGCCCGCCGGCGAGCATGTTGGGAGCGGTAGGACGAAAGGGGCGTGACGTGGACTTCCTGCTGCACCACGGGATCACCGTGCTCGGCCAGTGGATTTCGATCGCGGAGCTCGCCGGGCAGGTGTTCGCGCTCGCCGTCGTGTTCCTCGCGCAGCGTCGCACCCTGTGGACGTGGCCGGTGCAGGTCGGGGCCACCGTGCTGCTGTTCGCCGTCTACGTCTCCGCGCACCTCGGCGGGCTCGCCGCGCGGCAGGTCGCCATCCTCGCCATCTCCGTCTACGGCTGGTGGGCCTGGACGCGCCGCCAGGACCCGGTGTTCGGCGTCGTCGTCCGCAAGGGCCGGCTCGCCGAACGGCTGGCCATGATCGGCGCCTTCGTCGTCGGCACCACCGTGATGGCGCTGGTCCTCGACGCCCTGAACGCGTCCTGGGCGCCCTGGCCGGACGCCGCCATCTTCGTCGGCACCCTCGTCGCCTTCGGGGCGCAGGGGCTCGGGCTGGTCGAGTTCTGGCTGGTCTGGCTGGCCGTCGACGCCATCGGCGTCCCGCTGCAGATCTCCTCCGGGCTCTACTTCTCCGCTGCGATCTACATCGTGTTCGCCGGCCTGGTCGTGCACGGCTGGTGGAGCTGGAACCGCTCCGCCCAGCGCGTCGCCGCCCGGCCCGGGGTCACGGCAGCATCCAGCTGAGCACCGCGGTGCTCTGACCCAGGACGATCAGGCACATCACCAGCAGCAGCCCGACGCTCCACGGCAGCACCTTCCGCAGCAGTTTTCCCTCTTCGCCGGGCAGGTTCGCCGCCACGCAGGCAATGGTGAGGTTCTGCGGCGACACCATCTTGCCGAGGACGCCGCCGGAGCTGTTGGCCGCGGCCAGCAGGTCCGCGGGCAGGCCCGTCTGGTGCGCCGCCGTCACCTGCAGGGCGCCGAACAGCGCGTTCGCCGAGGTGTCGGACCCCGAGACGGCGACGCCGAACCAGCCCAGCACCGGGGAGAGGAACGCCAGCCCGGCGCCCGCGGCGGCGATGAACGTGCCGATCGTGGTCGTCTGGCCGGACAGGTTCATCACGTAGGCCAGCGCGAGCACGCCGGTGACGGTGAGGATCGCGAACCGCAGTTCCTTGACCGTGGCCAGCCACTCCCGCGCGGTGTCGCTCGCCGAAACGGCCAGCAGCGCCGCCGTGATGACGCCCGCCAGCAGCACGAGTGTCCCGCCGGTGTTGAGGAACGGCAGCGAGAACGTGTTGCCGGACACCGGTTTCCCGTTCGGCCCGGCGACGTTCAGCCCGGGCCAATGGAACTTCCAGGTCGCCTTGTCCAGCAGCCGCTTGACCGGCGGCAGCACGGCGACCGAGAAGATCACGATGATGAGCAGGTACGGCAGGTACGCCTTGACGACGTCGCCGCGCGCGTCCTCCGGCGGCGCTTCGGCGGTCGCCGTGCCGCCGGTGCCGATCCGGACGGCTTCGGGCACCGGGCGCCGGGTCTGGGGGAGGGCGACCAGCGCGGCCGCGCCGGCCAGCGCCGCGCCGATGTCGGCCAGCTGCGGGGACACGTAGTTCGACGCGAGGAACTGCACGAGCCCGAACGCGACCCCGCAGACGAGCGCGGGCAGCCAGGTGTCCTTCAGGCCGCGCTTGCCGTCGACGATGATCACCAGCAGCAGCGGCACGACCAGCGCGAGCAGCGGCGTCTGCCGCCCGACGATCGACGAGACGTCCTGCAGCGGCAGGCCGGTGACCTGGGCGAGGGTGACGACCGGGGTGCCCATGGCGCCGAACGCGACCGGCGCGGTGTTGGCGACCAGCGCGACGACGGCGGCCTTGACCGGGTGGAAGCCGACCGCCACCAGCATCACGGCGCTGATCGCGACCGGCGCGCCGAACCCGGCGAGGGCTTCCATCAGCGCGCCGAAGCAGAAGGCGATGATCAGCGCCTGGATGCGCGGGTCGTCGGAGATCCGGCCGAACGAGCGGCGCAGGACGTCGAAGTGCCCGGTTCGCACGGTGAGCCGGTAGATCCACAGCGCGTTGACGACGATCCACATGATCGGCCACAACCCGAACGCGGCGCCTTCGAGCGCCCCGGAGACGGCCTGCACGACCGGCATCCCGTACGCGGCGACGCCGACGACGAGGGCGACGAGCAAGCCGATGAGGGCGGCGTGGTGCGCTCGCATCCGCACGGCGCCGAGCAGCACGAGGACGGTGGCGAGCGGCAGCACGGCGACCAGCGCGGACAGGCCCAGCGAACCCAGCGGAGTCAGATCCTGGACGAACACGGGCGACCTCCGTTTCCACGATGCGAAAACGGCCTTTCGGCGGGTGCCCGAGATCTTCGTCACAAACCAGGCGGTCCGTCAAGAAGTTGAGACCAGTTGGCCCAACGGGTCAGTGCTTCACGGCTTCGGCAGCACGGCCAGGGCGGTCTCGGCGATCGCACGGATCTCGTCCGGTCCGACGCCGCCCTTGCCCAGGGCTTCGAGCCCGCGCAGGACGGCCAGCACCAGTCCGGCGAGGTGGGCGGGGTCGGCCTCGGCAGCGATGTCGCCCGCGCGCTGCGCACCCGTGATGCACGCCGTCAGGGAGTCCTGCAGGGCGCGGAACGCTCGCCCGGTCCGCGTGGCGACGGCCTCGTCGTGCTCCGAGCATTCGGCCGCGCCCTTGGCCATCAGGCAGCCGCGGCGGTCCCGGTCGGCGACGACCGACTCGGCGATGGCTCGCACGTGGTCGCACAGCCGCCGGTGGGCGGTGTCGTCGGGGCCTTCGAGCTGGTGTCGTACGCCGTCGGTCGCTTCGGTGCAGTAGTAGTCGTAGACGCGCAGGTAGAGCGCGTGCTTGTCGCCGAAGGCGCCATACAGGCTGCCCTTGCCGAGGCCGGTCGCGGCGGCGATGTCGTCGACCTTCGTGCCGGCGTAGCCGTGTTCCCAGAACTGGTCCCTGGCCGCGCGCAGGACCGCTGTCTCGTCGAAGCTCCGGGGTCTCGCCATGGGATCAGGCTACCCATTCTTGACTATCTCGTCCAGAACGGCGTACGTTCTGGACGAGATAGTCAAGAACTGGAGGAGCAGCGTGAACCTGGAGAACAAGACCGCGGTCGTGACCGGCGGCGGCACCGGCATCGGGCTCGCCATCGCGAAGCGTTTCGCGGCCGAAGGTGCGCACGTGTTCATCACCGGCCGCCGCAAGGAAGTCCTCGACGAGGCGGTCGCCGAGATCGGGGGCGACGTGACGGCGATCCGGGCGGACTCGGCGAACTTGGCCGACCTGGACGCGCTCTACCGCGCGGTGGCCGAGCGCGGCCGCGGCCTGGACGTGCTGGTGGCCAACTCCGGCGGTGGCAGCTTCGCCCCGCTCGGCGAGATCACCGAGGAGCAGTTCGACAAGACCTTCGCCACGAACGTCAAGGGAGTGCTCTTCACCGTCCAGAAGGCGCTGCCGCTGCTGAACGCGAACGCGTCGATCATCCTCACCGGCTCGACGGCGTCGACCCGGGTCGACCCGGCCTTCAGCGTCTACGGGGCGACGAAGGCGGCGGTGCGCAACTTCGCCCGCGGCTGGGCGACCGACCTCAAGGGGACCGGGACGCGGGTCAACGTCCTGGCCCCGGGACCCACGCGCACCCCCGGCCTGCTCGGCCTCGTCGCCGAGGACGAGCAGCAAGGTTTGCTCGACAACCTCGCGGCGCAGGTCCCGCTCGGCCGGGTCGGGGAACCGGCCGAGATCGCCGCCGCGGCGCTGTTCCTGGCTTCCGAGGAGTCGAGCTTCGTCAACGGCATCGAGTTCTTCGTCGACGGCGGCGCGGCACAGGTCTAACGCAGGGTGGCGTGGCTCGGCGTCAGGTCCTTCAGGGTCCGGACGCCGAGCAGCTGCATCGTGCGGACCAGCTCGGTCCGCAGGATGTCGACGCAGCGCTGGACGCCGCGTTCGCCGCCGGCCATCAGGCCGTACAGGAACGCGCGGCCGATCAGGACGGCGTCCGCACCGCGGGCGATCGCCGCCACGATGTCGCCGCCGGACAGGATGCCCGTGTCGATCCAGACCTCCGCGCCGCCCTGGAGCTCGTCCAGCACCGCCGGGAGCAGTTCCAGGGGCGTGGGGGCGCGGTCGAGCTGGCGGCCGCCGTGGTTGGAGAGCAGCACCGCGTCCGCGCCGTGCTTGACGACGTCGCGGGCGTCGTCGACGTTCTGCACGCCCTTGACCACGAGCTTGCCCGGCCAGGTCTGCCGTACCCAGTCGAGGTCGTCGTAGTTCAGCGTCGGGTCGAACAGCTTGTTCAGCAGCTCGGCCACGGTGCCGCCGAACTGGTTGAGCGACGCGAACGTCAGCGGCTCGGTGGTGAGCAGGTTGAACCACCACGCCGGGTGGGTCGCCCCGTCGAGGAACGTCTTGAGGGTCAGCGCCGGCGGGATGGTCAGGCCGTTGCGGACGTCCCGCAGCCGGGCGCCCGCGACCGGGGTGTCCACGGTCAGCATGAGCGTGTCGTAGCCCGCGGCCCACGCCCGATTCATCAGATCTTCACCGGCGCCGTGGTCGCGCCAGACGTAGAGCTGGAACCACTTGCGCGCGCCGGGCGCGGCTTCGGCGAGATCCTCGATCGACGTCGTCGCCATCGTCGAGAGCCCGACCGGGATCCCGGTGCGCTCGGCGACGCGGGCCACCGCGCGTTCGCCCTCGTGCTGCATCATCCGGGTGAACCCGGTGGGGGCGAAGGCGAACGGCAGCGCCGACGTCTTCCCGAGGATCTCGCGGGTGGTGTCCACATCGGACACCCCGCGCAGCACGTTCGGGTGGAACTCGATGCGCCGGTACGCCTGCCGGGCACGCAGCAGGCTGTCCTCGAGCTCGGCCGCGCCGTCGGTGTAGTCGAACGCCGCCCGCGGGGTGCGCTTGCGGGCGATCATCCGCAGGTCGGCGATGGTGTGCGCGTTGGCCAGCCGCCGGTCCGTCGGGTTCAGCACGATCGGCTTCGGCCGCAGGATCTGCTGCAGCTCGCTCGGCTTGGGCAACCGGCGCTTCGTCACCTTCATCAACTCCCTACGTGCCACGGGACCCGGCAGACATCGGATGTCTGCCGGGTCCCGAACCTAGCAGGAGATCACGCGTTCCCGGAATCCGACGTCTGCGGCCCGGCGGCCGCGATGTCGTCGAGCCGGTACTTCGTGGCCGCTTCGAGGACCTTCGCCTGGTCGACCTCGCCCCGCTTGGCCAGGATCGACAGCGCCCCGACGGTGATCGACTCGGCGTCGACCAGGAACTTCCGCCGCGCCGCCGGCCGCGTGTCGGAGAAGCCGAAGCCGTCCGTGCCCAGCGTCAGCATGTCGGTCGGGACGTACGGGCGGATCAGGTCCGGCACCGCGCGCATCCAGTCCGACACCGCGACGACCGGCCCGTTCGCGCCCTTGAGCGCCTCGGTGACGTACGGCACGCGCGGCTCGCTGCCCGGGTAGAGCAGGTTGTCGTGGTCGATCTCGACGGCCTCGCGCCGCAGCTCGGTCCACGACGTGGCCGACCACACCGCGGCCCGCACGCCCCACTCCTCGGCCAGCAGCTTCTGCGCCTTCAGCGCGTCCGGCATCGTGACGCCCGAGACCAGGATCTGCACCTCGGGACCGTCGCCTCCGGGCGCGTCGGCGTACTTGTACAGACCCTTGAGCAGGCCGTCGACGTCGAGGTTCTCCGGCTCGGCAGGCTGCTGGTACGGCTCGTTGTAGATCGTCATGTAGTAGAAGACGTTCTCGCCGTTGCCGTCCGGGCCGGTCTCGCCGTACATCCGGCGCAGGCCGTCCTTGACGATGTGCGCGATCTCGAACGACCACGCCGGGTCGTAGGCCACCGCGGCCGGGTTGGTCGCCGCCAGCAGCAGCGAGTGCCCGTCCGCGTGCTGCAGACCCTCACCCGTGAGGGTGGTCCGGCCGGCGGTGGCGCCGAGGACGAACCCGCGGGCCATCTGGTCGGCGGCCGCGTACAGGCCGTCACCGGTCCGCTGGAACCCGAACATCGAGTAGAAGATGTAGATCGGGATCATCGGCTCGCCGTGCGTCGCGTACGACGTGCCGACGGCGGTGAACGACGCCGTCGAGCCGGCCTCGTTGATGCCTTCGTGCAGCAGCTGGCCCTTCTCGGACTCCTTGTAGGCCAGCATCAGGCTCGCGTCGACCGACGTGTAGGTCTGGCCGTGCGGGTTGTAGATCTTGGCCGTCGGGAACATCGAGTCGAGGCCGAAGGTGCGGGCCTCGTCCGGGATGATCGGGACGACGCGCTTGCCGATCTCGGAGTCCTTCGCCAGCTCGCGGACCAGCCGGACGAACGCCATCGTGGTGGCGACCTCCTGCTTGCCGGAGCCCTTCCGGATGCCCTCGTAGACCTTGTCGCCGGGCAGCACCAGGGCCTTGGCGGCCTTGGGACGACGTTCCGGCAGGAACCCGCCGAGCGCCTTGCGGCGGCCGATCATGTACTCGATCTCGGGCGAGTTGGCGCCCGGGTGGTAGTACGGCGGCAGCTTCGGGTTGCGCTCGAGCTCCTCGTCGCTGATCGGGATCCGCTGCGAGTCGCGGAACAGCTTCAGGTCGTCGAGGGTGAGCTTCTTCATCTGGTGCGTGGCGTTGCGGCCCTCGAACGCCGGGCCGAGGCCGTAGCCCTTGATGGTGTGGGCCAGGATCACCGTCGGCTGGCCGTGGTGCTCCAGCGCCGACTTGTACGCCGCGTACACCTTGCGGTAGTCGTGGCCGCCGCGCTTGAGGTTCCAGATGTCGGCGTCGGAGAGGTCCTTGACCAGGTCCTTCGTCCGCGGGTCGCGGCCGAAGAAGTGCTCGCGGACGAAGGCGCCGTCGTTGGCCTTGTACGTCTGGTAGTCACCGTCGGGGGTGACGTTCATCAGGTTGACCAGCGCGCCGTCGCGGTCGGCGTGCAGCAGCGAGTCCCACTCGCGGCCCCAGATCACCTTGATGACGTTCCAGCCGGCGCCGCGGAAGTACGACTCCAGCTCCTGGATGATCTTGCCGTTGCCGCGCACCGGGCCGTCGAGCCGCTGCAGGTTGCAGTTGATCACGAAAGTCAGGTTGTCGAGGCCCTCGCCGGCCGCGACGTGGATGAGGCCGCGGGACTCGGCCTCGTCCATCTCGCCGTCGCCGAGGAACGCCCAGACGTGCTGGTCGTCGGTGTTCTTGATGCCGCGGTCGCGCAGGTAGCGGTTGAACCGGGCCTGGTAGATGGCGTTCATCGGGCCGAGGCCCATCGACACCGTCGGGTTCTCCCAGAACTCCGGCATCAGCCGCGGGTGCGGGTACGACGGCAGGCCGCCGCCCTCGCCGGCGTGGCTGAACTCCTGGCGGAAGCCGTCGAGCTGCGACTCGCTCAGGCGGCCTTCGAGGAACGCGCGGGCGTAGATGCCGGGGGAGGCGTGGCCCTGGATGTAGATCTGGTCGCCGCCGCCGGAGTGGTCCTTGCCGCGGAAGAAGTGGTTGAAGCCCACCTCGTAGAGCGCGGCCGAGGAGGCGTAGGTCGAGATGTGGCCGCCGACGCCGACGCCGGGACGCTGCGCGCGGTGCACCATGATCGCGGCGTTCCAGCGGATCCAGGCGCGGTAGCGGCGCTCGATGTCCTCGTCACCGGGGAACCAGGGCTCGTTCTCGGTGGGGATCGTGTTGACGTAGTCCGTCGAGGTCAGGGCCGGGACGCCGACGTTCCGCTCCCGGGCGCGCTCGAGGATGCGCAGCATCAGGTACCTGGCTCGCTGCTGCCCGCCCCTCGCGAGGGCCTCGTCGAAGGAGTCCAGCCACTCGGCGGTCTCCTCCGGGTCGATGTCGGGCAGGTGCGCCGCCAGTCCGTCACGGATGACGCGTACGCGTGCCGGGGTCTCCTTGCCGGAGGCGCCGTCGTTCTGCGGGGCCAAGGGGTCTCCTTGCGAAAAGTTGTAGCCGGTGGTGCTCGTACGCGGGGGTGTACGACTCTCCATCGTCGTCTTCCGTCCCGGCTTCCGCACCGCTACTTGGCGGTAACATAGACCGGCCCGGTCGAGCCACTCCCTGCGCGCGGTGTATCGCGCGCGCGTTTTCTTCTCCCCCACCCTAGGGGACGACCCCCGGAGGGGTGGCAGACCGGGGGCGCCAGGCACCCGAAACGCCGTCGCGGGCGGCCGGTGGCGGGCCGTATCCTGCGACACGAGTTGTCAAAGATCCGGTGTGGACGGTTGCGCGCGGAGCCTCACCAGTGTTCGCTATCGGCAACCGGGTAGCCGAGTGTGGCGCCGTCGTACCCTCCGAGGGGCTGGGGGACGCCGCACTCCGTCGCAGTTGGAGGAGTGAAAGCAGTGGTCGCCGCGGGAGACGCTGATCAGAGCAGCGTCGCCGAGAGGCTCGGCATCAAGCCCGAGATGGTGGTCCAGGAGATCGGCTGGGACGAGGACGTCGACGACGACGTCCGCGCGGCGATCGAGGAGCAGATCGGCGGGGACATCCTCGACGAGGACGCCGACGAGGTCATCGACGTGGTGCTGCTCTGGTGGCGCGAGGACGACGGCGACCTGGGCGACGCGCTCATCGACGCCAGGGGCCCCCTGGAGGAGACCGGCGTGATCTGGGTGCTCACCCCCAAGACGGGACAGCCCGGGCACGTCGAGCCGAGCGAAATCGCCGAAGCGGTGCCCGCCGTCGGCCTGGCCCAGACCGCCAACATCAGTGTCGGCCCGAACTGGATCGGCACCCGCCTGGTGTCGCCGAAGTCGAAGTCGAAGCAGCGCTGAACAAGTCCCGCCGGACGGACACGATAGGGTTGTCGTCGCAGGCACGTGTCCGTTCGGGAGAGGAAACGCTGGTATGACTGTCGCGGTCGGTTCTGAGGCCCCCGACTTCACGCTCAAGGACTACAACATGCAGCCGGTCCAGCTGTCGTCCTTCCGGGGTGACAAGCCGGTGCTGCTGGTCTTCTACCCGTTCGCGTTCAGCGGCATCTGCACCGGCGAGCTCTGCCAGCTCCGCGACGAGTTCGCGGACTACGACGGCAAGGGCGTCCAGGTCCTGGGCGTCTCGGTCGACACGCCGTTTTCGCTCAAAGCGTGGGCCGAGAAGGAGGGCTACCAGTTCCCGCTGCTCTCGGACTTCTGGCCGCACGGCGAGGTGGCCCAGGCGTACGGCGTGTTCAACGCCGAAGCCGGCCTGGCGATCCGCGGCACGTTCCTGATCGACTCGACCGGCATCGTCCGGTTCGCCGAGGTCAACGGGCCCCGCGACGCGCGCGACCAGCAGGGCTGGAAGAAGGCCGTGGCCGAACTGGCAGCTTGAGTTTCCGCGGCGGCGGTCCGGCACCGGCCCGCCCCCGTGAGGGCGCATAGCTCAGCGGAAGAGCACTCGGCTTACACCCGAGCGGTCGCAGGTTCGAACCCTGCTGCGCCCACCAGCGAAACGGGGCCCTCGAGCGCGTCGAGGGCCCCGTTGTCATCTCCGCGAGGTCAGGTCTCGCGGTAGCCGCTGACCGCGTGGACGGTGCCGTCGACGGAGGCCGAACGCCCGTCGGGCCAGGAGATGGTGCCCGCCGGGTGAGCCACGAAGGCCCGCGTGCCCGCCGGTGACCCGACCGCCCCGGCCGGCCGTCAACGCAGGCACTCCGGCCTTGGTCATCCGGCATTTTCCGGCACCGCCGTGACCGGCTCGGCGTCCACAGCCTCAGTCCGGCGCATGGTCGTCACCAGCAACGCCAGCCCCGCGAACAGCACCGCCGCGATCACGCCCGTCACGTTGAGCGCCGTCGTGAACGCCGCCTTCGCCTGCTCCGCCAGCGCCGGCCGGGTGATGTCCGCCGCGAGCGTCGTGCCCGCCGGGAAGACGCCGCGGTACACCGCCGCCGCCGTCAGGCCGATCAGGGCCAGGCCCAGCGAGCCGCCGAGGTAGTTGCCGGTGTCGGCCATCGAGGCCGCCGAACCCGCGCGCTCCGGTGGGACCGAGCCCAGCACCAGGCCGATGCCGAGGGCGAACAGCGGGCCCGTGCCCAGCGTCAGCACCGTGATGCCCAGCACGACCGGGACCAGGCCGTCGGTGACCACCAGCAGCAGGCTGCCCGCCGCCGACACCGCGAGACCGCCCGCGATCGCCGTGGCCGGAGGCATCCAGCGGGTCAACGCCGGCGCCGTCATCGTGCCCGCCGCCACGCCGAGGCCCATCGGAGCGAACAGCAGGGCCGAGACGAGCGGCGAATGCCCGAGGACGCTCTGCAGGTACTGCGTCACCAGCAGCCCGACGCCGGCCATCGCGACGCCGGCGAACACCAGCGCCACCAGCACCGCGGTGAACGGGCGGTTCCGGAACAGCCGCAGGTCCAACAGCGGCGACGACGTCGTCAGCTGGCGGCGGGCGAAGACGGCGCCCAGCAGCGCCCCGGCGGCGATCGCCGCGAGCGGCAGGACCAGCGAGCCGGTGGCCAGCTGCTTGAGGCCGAACACGATCAGCAGCACGGCGGTCAGCGAGAGCGCCACGCCGGGCAGGTCCAGCCGCCCGGACGCCGGCGCGCGGAACTCCGGCAGCAGGAACGGGCCCGCGACGAGCAGCACGGCGACGGCCGGAACGGCGACCAGGAACACCGAGCCCCACGAGAAGTGCTGGAGCAGGAAGCCGGCGAACACCGGGCCGGCCGCGCCGCCCGCGAACTGGCAGGTGGCCCAGATCGAAACGGCCTTCCCGCGCTGCTTTTCGTCGCGGAACATGTTCGTGATCAGGGCGAGCGTCGACGGCATGAGCGTCGCCCCGGCCACCCCGAGCGCCCCGCGCACGACGATGAGCATGATCGGCCCGGTCGAGAACGCGGCGACGATCGAGAGGAGCCCGAAGGCCCCGCCGCCGGCGAGCAGCAGCCGCCGTCGCCCGATCCGGTCGCCGAGCGTGCCCATGGTGATGACGAACCCGGCGACGACGAAGCCGTAGCTGTCGGTGATCCACAACTGCTCGGTGCTGTTCGCGCCGAGGTCCGCGCTCAGCTGCGGCAAGGCGAGGAACAGCGAGGTCATGTCCATCGCGACGAGCAGGGTGGGCAGCACGAGCACCGCCAGGCCCAGCCACTCCCGCCGTCCGGCCGGCTTCTCCATTTCGGCTCCTTCTCCGTGGTTCGTTTGCCGGGAGGTCGGAGCCGGGACGGGGGACCGGACACGGTCGCGGGAACTTTTTCGCGGCCGGCTCGTCGTGCGAGCCGTCGCCGCCGCGCTCGAACCGCGCCACGAGGTCGTTCCCGTGTCGCGGACGTCCCCGCTCGCCGCGGACCTCAACGACCCCGTCTCGCTCGATGCGCTGTTCGCGACCGCCGCGGACGCCGTCGTGTGCTGCGCCGCCAACGTCCTGCTGCGCCCGCTCGCCGTGCCGACCCGACGAGCAGGTGCTCGACGACCTGCGCGCCAACCTGCTCGGCCAGGTCGCGCTCGCCCGGCGCACGGCGAGGCACCTGCCCGCCGCGGGCTCGATCACGCTCACCGGCGGGACGTTCACCGAGCCGATCCCGGGCAGCGGTCTCGGCGCGCTCGTCAACGCCGGCGCCGCGGGACGCCGGTTGCCGTCGTCGTGCCCGCTGATCGGGAAGCTTTGTCAAAATCCGCGCGCGGAACCCCTATCTTGTTGTGCGAAAAGCAAAAATCGCTTCTCGGGCGTAACGGGTGATCGAGTCCGGCCGACAGGCAGGTCGGCAAGTGACCAACTCACCTGAGGGGGAACCTGTGAAGGGTTCAGGGTTTTTGAAGCGAGCCGTAGTCGTCGCGGTGCCCGTGCTGGCCGTGCTCCTGGGGGCCGTGCCGGCGCAGGCGCAGCCGGTCGCCACCGGAGCGCTGTCGTTCAGCGGGGACGAAGGCGACTACATCAGCGGGGGCGGTTCCTACGCCTACTCCACCGAAGCGAAGGACCGGCTCACGGTCAACGCGTCGGAGGACCGCAACCACATCGCGGTGAGCGTCAGCGGCTTCAACAGCGACTGGTGGACGCTCGACCTGGCCGCACCCAGCGGCACGGGCCTGACCGCCGGCACCTACGACGGGGCGACGCGCTACCCGTTCCAGGGTGCCAACGCGCCGGGGCTGGACCTGAGCGGCAACGGCCGGGGCTGCAACACCCTGACCGGGACGTTCACCGTGCAGAACGTCGTCTTCGGGCCGCACGGGTACGTCCAGGCGCTCGACGCCACCTACGAGCAGCACTGCGAAGGGGGCACGGCCGCCCTGCGCGGTGAGGTGCACATCGCGAACCCGCCGGCCCCGGCGGAGCTGGCGATCGGGCTCAAGGTGGCCACCGACGGCACCGCGAGCACGCTCAACGGCAACGCGTACCTGCACGGCACCGTCGAATGCACCGGCCCGGCGAAGGTCACCTTGAGCGGGGCGGCGACGCAGGTCAAGCACAACGTCATCATCCGCGGCACCTACTCGGTGCAGGTCGCCTGCACGCCGGGCACGGCGGCGCCGTGGAAGGCGACCGTGGTCCCGACGGGCACCACGCCGTTCCAGAAGGGCCAGGCCGAGGTCGTCACCCAGGCGACCGCGCTCGACCCGAACTACAACACCAACGTCTCGGTCGACACCACCACGGTCGTCACCCTGGCGAAGGGCTGAGTTCCCGGCCGTGGGGCCGCCTGCTCCGGGCGGCCCCACGGCCTTACGCCGCGTGCCAGGCGTGCTCGGCGAAGACCTCGTCGAGCGGGGCGCGGGTGAGGCGGTTCGCGTACGTCGACAGCGTGTACGTTCCGATGCCCAGCACCACCTCCAAGGCGTTCCGCTCCGTGTAACCGGCGCCGGTGAACGCCTCCAGCGCTTCGGCCGGCGCCTCGCCGCGCGTGTCCATCACCGCGTGGACGAAGACGCGCAGCGCCTCCAGCCGCGGGTCCGGCAGCGAGGCTTCCGCCCGCAGCGCCGCCACGAGTTCCGCCGGCGCGTTGAGGCGGGTCAGCGTGGCCGTGTGCATCGCCACGCAGAGGTGGCACTCGTTGCGCGCCGCCACGGTCATGATCAGCACTTCGCGTTCCAGCGCCGTCAGGGTCGTGGTCTCGAAGATGGCGCTGAGCTTCAGGAATCCGTTGAGCAGTTCCGGTGAGGTCGCCAGCCGGGCGACGGCGGACGGCACGCGGCCGAACTTCTTCGCGGTGGCCGTCATCGCGGGGCGGGCGGCGGGGGGTGCAGACTCCGGGGTGTGATCGGCGAACAAGGCGTCTCCCGAGTTAGGATCGACAACGTGGTTGTCGAAACCGTAAACCAGGTTGTCGAGTTTGGCAAGGTCCGATGACGGACACGCCGGGCTACGAGCTGCCCTTCCTGCTCTTCGGTGGTTTCCGCACGCTCATCGACCGCCTGCACGCCGAGCTCGCCCGCCGCGGCCACCCCGACGTGCGCCCGTCGTACGGCTTCGCGATGCAGGCCATCGGCGTCCAGGGCGCGACGGCATCGGAGATCGGCCGCCGCCTGGGCGTGTCCAAGCAGGCGGCGGGCAAGACGGTGGAACGGCTCGAGACGCTCGGGTACGCCGAGCGCGCCGACGACCCGGCGGATGCCCGCCGCAAGATCGTCCGCCTGACGGCGCACGGCGTCGACGCACTCCGGAAGTCCGCGGAGATCTTCGACGAGCTGCGCGCGGAGTGGGCGCGAGTGGTGGGGGCGGAGCGGATCGCCGCGCTGGAGAACGACTTGCGCGCGGTCGTGGGCCCAGCGGCTTATCGGCTGGACGCCGCCGGATGGCTGGCGGGCTAGAAGCCGCAGCCCGGGTTCGGGGCGTCCTCCGACAGCGGGCTGCCCTTCGGGAGCACGTACAGCACCTCCAGCACCAGCGGCGTCGACCCGAGGTTGCGGCCGATGTGCACCTGGTCCGGCTTCTCGGTGAACGCGCGACCGGTGCCGAAGACGCCGTCGATGCTGCAGTCGGCCAGGTTGTGCGTCAACGTGCCCGCCTTGACGTACGCGTAGAGCGTGCCGTCGTGGAAGTGCCAGCCCGTGTAGCCGCCCGGCTGGATGGTGATCTCCCGCAGCGTGTAATCGGTGTGGCCGATGGTCTTCTGGGCCAGGATCGTGCCGGCGACGCCGCTGCCGGGCGTCGCGGAGGCGGTGGCGGGCAGGACCAGGGCCGCGGCGAGGGCGGCCGTGACTACGGCGATCGGCTTGCGCATCGCCCAAGCTACCGCGTCCGGGTGTGCCCTTGGGGGCAGTGATCCGGGTAGCGTGCCGCGGCATGGACGCGGACGTTTTCGGGCAGGTCCTCGACGCGGTGCGGGACTTCGTGCGCAAGGAGGTCGTGCCGCGCGAGGCGGAGATCGACGAACGGGACGAAATCCCGGCCAGGATCCGGGAGAAGGCCGCCGAGCTCGGCCTGTTCGGGTGGGCGCTGCCGGAGGAGTACGGCGGGCTCGGGCTCGGCATGGCCGAGGACGTCCGGCTGGCGATCGAGCTCGGCTGGACGACGCCGGCCTTCCGGTCGCTGTTCGGCACCAACAACGGCATCGCCGGCCAGGCGATCGTGCACCACGGGACGCCGGACCAGCGCACCCGCTGGCTGCCGCGGCTGGCCGCGGGCGGGGCGATCGCGTCGTTCGCGCTCACCGAAGCCGAGGCGGGCTCGGACCCGGGCGGCCTGACCAGCCGCGCGGTCCGCGACGGCGACCGCTACCGGCTCTCGGGCACCAAGCGGTTCATCACCAACGCGCCGCTCGCCGAAGTGTTCGTCACCTTCGCCCGCACCGATCCGGAAAGCACCGGCCGCCACGGCATTTCCGCGTTCCTCGTGCCCGCGGGCGCGCCCGGCGTCACCGTCGGCCCGCACGACACCAAGATGGGCCAGGCCGGCGCCTGGACGTCGGAGGTGGTCTTCGACGACGTCGAGCTGTCGGCCGACGCGCTGGTCGGCGCGGAGGGCAAGGGGTTCGGCATCGCCATGGCCTCGCTCGCCCGCGGCCGCCTGCACATCGCGGCGCTGTGCGTCGGCCTGGCCGAGCGGGCGCTCGCCGAAGCCGTCGAGTACGCGCGGACGGCACGTCAGGGCGGCCGGGTGATCGGCGAGTACCAGCTGGTGCAGGCGCTGTTGGCGGAGTCCCACGCCGAGCTCGCGGCCGGCCGCGCGATGGTGCACGAGGCCGCGGCGAAGTACGACTCGGGCGAGGACCGCAAGCTCGGGCCGTCGTCGGCGAAGCTGTTCTGCACCGAGATGCTCGGCCGGGTCGCCGACCGCGCGGTGCAGGTCCACGGCGGGACGGGGTACGTCCGCGGCGTGACGGTCGAGCGGATCTACCGCGACGCGCGGCTGTTCCGGATCTACGAAGGGACCAGCGAAATCCAGAAGCTCGTGATCGCGCGGCAGCTGCTCAAGGGCTGAACTTGCGCTGGAGTCCGCTCCAGGTCCTACCGTCGCGGGCATGACCACCGCACAGCACAAGATCGGCTCCGGTTTCGGCGCCACCACCACGGCGGCCGAAGTCCTCGACGGCCTCGACCTGACCGGCAAGCTCGCGATCGTCACCGGCGGCTACTCGGGCATCGGCCTGGAGACCACGCGGGCGTTGACGGGGGCGGGCGCGCACGTCGTCGTCCCGGCCCGGCGGCCCGTCACGGCCGAGAAAGCGTTGCAGGGCTTCGAAAACGTCGAGATCGGCGAGCTCGATCTCGGTGACCTCGAAAGCGTCCGCGCCTTCGCCGAGCGGGTCCTCGCTTCGGGCCGCGGCATCGACGTCCTCATCGGCAGCGCGGGCATCATGGCGCTGCCGGAAACCCGCGTCGGACCGGGCTGGGAGGCGCAGTTCGCCACCAACCACCTCGGGCACTTCGCGCTGGTGAACCGCCTCTGGCCGGCGTTTCGCCCGGGCGCCCGCGTGGTTTCGGTGTCCTCGCGCGGCCACCACTACGGCCCGGTGCGCTTCGACGACCTGGACTTCGAGCGCGGCTACGACAAGTGGCTCGCCTACGGCCAGGCGAAAACGGCGAACATCCTGTTCGCCGTGCACCTCGACCGGCTGGCCCGCGAGCGCGGAATCCGCGCGTTCGCCCTGCACCCCGGGCGGATCCTCACCGAGCTCGTGCGCCACCTGGACCGCCAGGAGCTCGTCGACGCCGGCATGGTCGACGAGTCCGGCCGGGTCACCGGAGGGGCGAAGACGCCGGAGCAGGGCGCCGCCACCCAGGTCTGGGCGGCGACGTCCCCGCAGCTCGACGGCCTCGGCGGCGTGTACCTCGAGGACTGCGAGGTCGCCGAGCCCGCCCCGGCCGACGGCAGCCGCACCGGCGTGAAGGACTACGCGATCGACCCTGCGCTCGCCGAACGGCTCTGGACGGTGTCCGCCGAGCTGACCGGCGTGAACGCCTTCGCCTGAGCCGGACGGCGGAGGGTGGGGCGGACCCCACCACCCGGCGTCGCGTGGCCGCCCCGGCGGATCCGGGGGCGGACCTGGTGGTTCCGGCGGGGACCGACGACGAAGCTGATCTTCACCAGTCCGAAGTCGTCGAACGAAGGAACAGCATGTCGAAAGCGGAATCCGTGCGTCGCACCATGGTCCGGGTGGCGGGGGTCGTCCTGGCCGGAGCCTTCTGCGCGCTGGCGGTGCCCGGCAGTGCCGGCGCCGTGGTCAACGGGGAGGACTCCACCGAACGCTACGGTTTCATGGCCTCGATCCCGGAGGTCGTGCCCGAGCTGGGCAACGCCAAGGGCGTTTGCGGGGCGGTGCTGATCCACCCGCAGTGGGTGGTGACCGCGGCGCACTGCGTCGATCCGGGACGCAACCCGGCCAGGCCGGAGGGAACCGTGCGGATCGGCAGCGAGCGGCGGAGCTCCGGCGGCACGGTGCGCGCGATCGATCGGTGGGTGCGTCACCCGGGTTACCGGCCCGGGGCGCCGAACGAGAACGACATCGCGCTGGTGCGCCTGGACCGGCCGGTGCCGCACCGGCCGATCCGCGTCGCCGAGCGTCCCGGCCGCCCCGGCACGCCGACCCGCCTGCTGGGGTTCGGCACCACCGTCGACACCGCCGACGTCACCGAGGCGGTGTTCCCGGAGCGGCTCCAGCAGCTCGACACCCGTCGCGGCGCGGAATCGGAGTGTTCGCCCGGCTACGCGGATCGAACCCGGCTGTGCACCGTGAGCCGCAAGCCCGGTGCGATGGCGTGCATGGGCGACTCCGGCGGCCCGCAGATCCGGCGCGGGGCAGCCGGCCGGTGGGAGCTGATCGGAGTCACCTCCGGTCCCGGCGACGACGACGTGCCCTGCGCCAACGGACCCGGCCTCTACACCAGCGTGCCCGCCTACGCCGGCTGGATCCAGCGCACCATCCGCGGGCGCGGCTAGAGCTTCTCGACTTCCCGCACGAGCAAGTCGATCTCGTTCTCGGTGTTGTAGTAGTGCACCGACGCCCGCACCATGTCCGGCAGCGCCCGCGCGGTGAAGTCGTACTGCGCCGACGTGCGGGTCGACAGCGACGTGTTGATGTTCGCCTCCGCCAGCCGCGCCTTGATCTCCGTGGCCGGCGTGCCGTCCACGCTGAACGTGACCAGGCCGCACTTCCGCGCCCCGGCGTCGTGGACGCGCGCGCCGGCCTCGGTCAGCCGCTCGCGCAGCAACGCCGCCAGTGAAGCAACGCGCGACTCGATCGCGGGCAATCCCCAGTCGAGGGCGTAGTCGATCGCCGCGCCGAGGCCGCACACCGCGGCGAAGTCGCGTTCCCACACCTCGAAGCGTTTGGCCGTCGGGTCGACGACGTACTCCGTCGGCGACTCCCAGCTCGCCGAGTGCAGGTCGAGCATCGCCGGCTCCAGCCGCTCGCGCAGCCGTGGGTGCACGTACAGGAACCCGGTGCCGCGCGGGCCGCGCAGGTACTTGCGGCCCGTTCCCGACAGCGCGTCGCACTTGAGGCGGGAGACGTCGAGGTCGAGCTGGCCCGCCGACTGGCAGGCGTCCAGCAGGAACGGGATGCCGGCCGCCTCGGCGACCGCGCCGATCTCCTCGGCCGGGTTGACCAGGCCGCCCTGGGTGGGCACGTGGCTGACGGCGATCAGCTTGACGCTGCCGTCGACGCGCCGCCGCAGCTCGTCGACGTCCAGCTGCCCGGATTCGTCGTCGCCGATCACCTCGACGACCGCGCCGGTGCGCCCGGCGACCTGCAGGAACGCGATCGCGTTGCTGGCGTACTCCGCCCGCGAGGTCAGGATCCGGTCCCCGGGGCCGAACGGCAGCGCGTAGAACACCGCCTGCCAGGAGCGGGTCGCGTTGTCGGTGAGCGCGATGTCGTCGTGGCCGGCACCGAGCAGGCGGGCCACCGACGCGTACACCGCGTCCAGGCGTTCCGCGGCCGCGGCGGCCGCTTCGTAGCCGCCGACCAGCGCTTCGTGGCGCAGGTACTCGACGACGGTGTCGGTCACGACGGCCGGGGGCAGCGCCGCGCCCGCGTTGTTGAAGTGGACCACCTCGGCGCAGCCCGGGGTCTCGCGCCGCGCGCGTTCGACGTCGAAGCTCATACGAACTGAATACAGTAGATATCTATTGTATGCAATACTGCCCGGCATGGCCCGCACCCCGTTGCGCAGCGACCTCATCGAGCAGATCACCGCCCGCGTGCTCGACCGGCGGCTCGCGGCCGGCGCCCGCGTCAACGAGGTGCACCTGGCGCGCGAGCTGGGGGTCAGCCGGACGCCGCTGCGGGAGGCGCTGATCGGGCTCGCCGACCGCGGCCTGCTGGTCGCCGCGCCCGGCCGGGGGTTCCTGGTCCCGCCGTTCGACCTCGACGAGGCCCGCCGGCTCTACCCGCTGGTGGCCGAGCTCGAAGCGCTCGCGCTGCGCTGGACGTCGCCGCTGGAGCTGGCCGGGCTGCCGGACGCGCTCGACGCCGTGGCCGGCGAAATGGCCGTCGCCGACGGCGGTGATCTGTCCGCTTTGGACGATCGCTGGCACGCTCTGCTGCTGTCCCGCTGCCCGAACCCGCACCTGCTGCGCCTGATCGAGCAGACGAAGCCGCTGCTCAAGCGCTACGAGTCGGCGTACTTCGCCCGGCACGACCACGCCGGGGAGAGCATCGGCGAGCACCGCCGCATCGCCGCGGCCCTGCGCGACGGCGACCTGGCCGCCGCGTCCTCGGTGCTCGTCGCCAACTGGGTCAAGGCCTTGGCGTACCTGGGGAAGGACGGACCATGATCATCGCGCACCTGAGCGACCTGCACCTCGACGGCGGCTCGCGGGCGGAGGCCCGTGTCGCGGCGGCGATGGCCTACCTCGGGCAGCTGCCGGTCGACGCGGTCGTCGTCACCGGTGACATCGCCGACCACGGCACGGCCGAGGAGTACGCGCGTGCCGCCGAGCTGCTGAAGCACCCGGCACCGGTGCTGCTGTGCCCCGGCAACCACGACGTCCGCGCGGCGTTCCGCACGAGCCTGCTCGACGTGCCCGCGTCCGACGGCCCGATCGACCTCGCGCAGGAGATCGGTGGCGTGCTGTTCGCGCTGTGTGATTCGACGATCCCGGGCCGCGGCGCCGGCTTCCTCGCCGACGAGACGCTGGACTGGCTCGACGGCGTCCTTTCCGGCGGTGACGGCCCGGCGTTCGTCGCCTTCCACCACCCGCCGGTCGAGGTCGGCGTCCCGCTGGTGGACGCGATCCGCCAGGACGGCTCGGAGCGGCTGGCCTCGGTGCTGGAACGCCATCCGCGGGTGGTCGCGCTGCTGGCCGGACACGTGCACACGGGCGCTTCGACGACGTTCGCGGGCGTGCCGCTGCGCATCGCGCCCGGCGTCGTTTCGGGCTCCCTGCTCCCGATCGAGCCGGGCGGCGACAGCGGCTGGACCGACGGCGGCCCGCTGGAGTACGACCGCCCGCCGGCCCTGCTGCTGCACGTCCTCCACGACGACGGCCGGGTGACCAGCCACCACCGCGTGGTCCCGCTCTGAGGTACTCAGCCGGAGATCTTCGCGCTGTAGACCGTCTTCCCGCAGAACGCGCCGCCGTAGCCGGTGACCTCGATGCGGCCGGAAACGCCGCCGCCCGCGGTCACCCGCAGCCGTCCCGACACCGGGAAGAACGGGCACGCCGCGATGCTCGACGACGACGTGAAGACGTTGCCGCCGGTGGCGGCCATGTTCTCGACGGGCTCGACGGTGACCGTGTCCCCGTCCACGTCGACGGTCGCCAGGTCGAGGTGCCCCGCGCCGGCGCCGGGGACGCAGCCGGAGTTCGAGCCGAACCAGATCGCGCCTGGCTGCGGCTGCCCGGCCGGGTTGCCGGAAACCAGGCAGACGTCGACCGGGTTGACGTCGTTCGTGGTGCCGCTCGAGGAGATCGTCTCGACGATGCGGAGGGTGGCGGACCGGCGGAACGAGGTGCCCGAGACCGAGCCGGAAATCGTGACGTCGTAGGAGCCGGACGGCGTCCGTGGCGCTTCTTCTTCGGTCTCCGAGGTGGTCGTTTCTTCTTCGGTGGTCGTGGTTTCCGAGGTGTCCGCCGGGGTCGTCTCGGTCGTGGTCTCCGCCGTGCTGGTCGGAGTCGTCTCGGTGGTCGGCGCCGGCGTTTCGGTCGTCGAGACCGGTGCCGGGCTCGCGACCTGCTCGACGCCGCCGCAGCCGGCGGTGAGCAGCAGCAGCCCGGCGGTCAGCGCGGTGACGATCTTTCGGTTGCTGATCAAGGGAATCCCGATCTGACAGAGGCGGGGCGGTGCTGTCACCGGCGTAGACGCGGGCGGCCGCGGAGACGTTACGGCGGGGTTTGTAACGGCTTGGCCCGCCCGCGCGACTCGTGGACGAACGCCCGGCCGGGCGTTCGTCCACTGTGGAGGGTCGGTGCCGGGCGTTGTCCGTCGCGCGGGAGTGCACGCGCTCGCGGTGGTCGCGGGCTCGCTGCTGCTCGGATTCGTCCTTTTCCTGAGCCGGCCGGCCGCGCCGGTGCCCGAGGTCCCGCCGCCGCCGTCCGCGGTGGACGTCGCGGCGCGGGGGAGCGACCGGCAGTGGGACCTGAGCGGCGCTCGGCTGGGTGACGACGGCACCGGGTTCTTCACCGGCGAGATCACGGTGACGAACCGGGCGGACCGGCCGCGAACGGGATTGTTCCGGCTGACCCTCTTCGTCGGCGGCACGAAGGTGGCGGAGCTGTTCGGCCAGGCACGATCGGCGGTCGGCCCCGGCGCGACGGTGGTGGTCGAGCTGGGGCTCGGCGGGCCGTTCGTGCCCGGCCCGTACGAGGTGGAGTTCCACGAAGCGTTCGCATAGAGGGGCGGGACGGGTGAGCGACGAGGTCATCGGCTGGGCGGTGCGGCTGGCGGCGGAGGTGGCACCGGACGAGGCGGAACTGGTTCCGGCGGTGACGGCGGCGTACCTGGCGGGCGGCGCGGCCCGGCGGGAGCTGTTCGCGCGCACGAACGCGGCACCGGGCGGCTTCGACGTGACCGCGCCGATCGTGCTGTTCCCGCACGTGCTGGCGACGGTGACGCTGGCGGGCCACGCGATCTGGACGGCGCTGGGCGGCAACGCGAGCAGCGTCTCGACGCTGCTGAAGAACCTCGGCGACCTGTGGGACCGCCGCCGCGCGAAGCAGGTCCCGGCCGCGGAACCGCAGGCGCCGGGGCTGCCCGAGCTGAACCACCTGATCGACGCGATCAGCGCCGAGCTGAAGGCGGCGGGGGTGCCGGAGACCGACAGCGAGGTCCTGACGTTCCGCATCGTCCGGGCCCTGATCAAGGACGGCGCGGGCACCCGGGCCTACCTGGCCGCGGCCCCACCGGAGAACCCGAGCCGATGACCGGCGGCGACGCTCGGCAGGGCGTATCCGCACCACTCCGGCAAACCCTCACCCCACCCCGGTCGCCGGCGCCGCCCTGGCTGCTCTTCTGGTTCCTCACCGCCCTGTGCTGGACCGTGCCCCGGCAGCTCCCGACCTGGCGGGACAGCCTGTTCGACCTCCTCGGCGTCACCCCGAACCCCGCCACCACCGTCCCCGGCAGCGACGTCCTGCGCGTGGCCGGGCTGGTCGATCTCATGCCCGCTGTCGTGTTGCTCGCCGCCGTCGTCACCGTGGCGGGTGCCGGGGTGCGCGGGCGGCTCGTCGAGCGCCGGTACGGGCTGAGCGACGACCTCCGCACCCCGAGCCTCGCCGCCATCGCCGGCTACGCGCGGGCCCAGCTGCCCGGTGTCGAAGTCCGGGCCAACCCGCGGCGCACCGACCTGCTCGCCTTCGCCTACCTCCGCCGTCCCCGGCGGCCGCGGCTCGCCGTCTTCGCCCCGCTCGTCGTGCTCTGGCGGCGGGACCGCGCCGCCGCCGAAGCCGTCGTGCGGCACGAACTCGCCCACTGCCGGCATGGCGACACCTACCTCGCCGGCGCCACCAGCCCGCTCGCCTTCCTCGTCCGGCACTGGTTCGCCCTGTTCGCCTGGGCCGCCGTGGTGCCGGTCGGGGCAGTGTGGTTCGCCGACGTCCTCGCTCGCGCCGTGCCCTCCACCGGGCAGCTCTTCACCGGGCTGGGCCTGATGCTGCTCAACGCGCTCGGGCTGCTGCTCGCCGCCATCACGCTGCCCGTCGCCGGTTCGTGGAGCGCCGAGTTCGCCGCCGACCACGTCGCCGCGGCCGGACCGGCAATGCGGCTGGGTGCCACGCACCGCGGCCGCGTGCTTGCCAGGCTCACTCACCCGCCCATGGCCCTGCGCCGCCGGCTGCTGCGCGCGGGCCCGCGCGCCACCGCCTTCGCCGCGATCGCGTGCTACCCGCTGGGCTGGCTGGTCCAGCTGGGCTGGCTGCTGCTCGCCGCGCACGCCGCCTGGCTGCCGATCGGCGAATCCGGCACTCTCCGCGCGATCGGGCTCTGGGCGGCCGCGGGCTGGCCGGTCTGGACGGCCGCCGCGCTCTTCCTCGCCGCCTGGCCGCTGCTGCGCCGGCCGTGGGTGCGCCTCGTCAGCTGCTGAACACCGGCAGCGTGAGCCGGGACGGCCGGGCCGCGTCGTGGAACACCTCGAAGCGGTTCGGCTTCCCCGCCACCGCCGACGTCACCGGCTCGTCCGTCCCGTGGTTGCGCGCGAACCGCGGGAACGCGCCGCCCGCCACCTGGACGCGCAGGCGGTGGCCGCGGCGGAAGCGGTACGCCGTCGGGTCGAGCGTCACCTCCGCCGTCACCACGCCGTCCGCGTCCGCGGCCGGGACGCCTGGGCGCAGGCGCAGGATCCCGTCGGTCACGTTGCGCGAAACCCCGCCGGCGTCGACGTCGCAAAGCCGGACGTAGACGTCGGCGTGGCCGAGCTCGGTGCGGACGTGCACGGTCGCCGACACCTCGCCGATGACGTCGAGGTCCGACGGCAGTGGCTCGCCGGTGAACACCAGGACGTCCGGCCGGGCCTCGACCTGCTGGTTGTCGCGCTGCTTCCACTCGCCCGTCAGCAGCGGGCCGCCGACCGCGGGCGTCGGGTCGGCCGGGTCGTAGGTGAACGCCGTCGGCAACGCCGGCTCGCCGAAGCTCTCGCCGAGGCCGCCGATCGGCCGCAGGTGCGCCTCGGTCGCCTTCGACGGCGGCGGCCACGACTCGAAGTCCAGCCACGTCCCGGCGCCCTGCAGGAACAACCGGACCGGCGAGCGCTGCAGGTACGTCCGGTCGCCGAGCAGGTGCGCGCGCAGGAAGCCGAGCTGGTCCCGCAGCATCGGGCCCATGCTCGCGGGCTCGCCGTGCGCCCACGGCCCGATCGTGATCCGCGGCGCCTTGCCCGCGTCGGCGAGGGTCCGGAAGTCGCGCAGCTGCGAGCCGATGAACAGGTCGTACCAGCCGGTGACCATCGACACCGGGACGTCCAGCTTCGCCACCTCGGCGCTGTGGTCGGACATCGCCCAGTAGCCGTCGTCGGGGACGAAGTGCTCGGTGACGTCCTGGAGGAACTGCACCGGCTTGCCGATCGCGGCGACGTCGGCGCGGCTCAGCGGCAGGAACGACATCGCCTTACGGGTCTTCCGCTTCTGCAGCGGGTTCGGCAGCGCTGCGAAGCGTTCCTCCTGGCGGCCGATCATCGCCGACCAGGAGACCATGTTGTCCGCCGCGAGCACACCGCCCGGGTAGAACGTCGAGACGAACTCCGACGCCGTCACGCCGAGGCACATCGCGGCCAGCGGCGGGTCGAGGTACGGCCCGATCGCCCACTGCGTGTGCCCGAGGTAGCTGGCGCCGGCCATGCCGAGGGTGCCGTCGCACCACGGCTGCGCGCGCAGCCACTCGGCGGTGGCGATACCGTCCTCGCGTTCGAGGTGGAAGGGCCGGAACTCGCCGCCGGAGCCGAACGAGCCGCGGGTGCTCTGGACGACCGTCTGCAGCCCGTGCCGGGCGAACGTCTCGCCGAAGAGCTTCGACGCCAGGCCCTTGCGCCCGTACGGCGTGCGGATCAGCACCACCGGCGCCGACGTCGTCCCGGCCGGGGCGTACCGGTCGGCGAGCAGCGTGACGCCGTCGGGCATCGGCACGGCGAGGTCGCGCGTCACGACCGGCTTCGGTCCTTCGGCGCGGGGGAGCCCGAGCAACTTGTCGACAAGTCGGTCCAGCACGGGTGCCCGCCTTCCGAAGTGGAGTAGATCCTTCCGGATCCGACCGTACCTCAGTTCGCGCGGGCGAGGGTTTCCGGATGCAGCAGTTTCGCCAGCTCCTCGGCCGGGATCAGGCCCTTCTCGACGACGAGCTCGGCGACCCCGCGCCCGGTGGCCAGGGCCTCCTTCGCGATTTCCGTCGCGGCCGCGTAGCCGATGCTCGGGTTGAGCGCCGTCACCAGCCCGATCGAGTTCTCCACGTACGCGCGCAGGACGTCGACGTTCGCCGTGATCCCGGCGACGCACTTCGACGCCAGCGTCCGGCAGGCCGCGCCCAGGTGCGTGATGCTCTCCGAGAGCGAGTGCAGGATGATCGGCTCGAAGGCGTTGAGCTGGAGCTGGCCGGCCTCGGCGGCCATCGTCACGGTGACGTCGTTGCCGATCACCTCGAACGCGACCTGGTTGACCACCTCGGGGATCACCGGGTTGATCTTGCCCGGCATGATCGACGACCCGGCCTGCACCGGCGGCAGGTTGATCTCGTTCAGCCCGGCGCGCGGGCCCGAGGACAGCAGCCGCAGGTCGTTGCAGCTCTTGGACAGCTTGACCGCGATCCGCTTGAGGACACCCGAGAGGTGCACGAACGCGCCGCAGTCCTGGGTCGCCTCGACCAGGTCGACGGCGGTCACGACCGGCAGGCCGGTGATCTCCCGCAGGTGGCGGCACGCGGCTTCGGCGTACCCCGGCGCGGCGTTGAGGCCGGTGCCGATCGCGGTCGCGCCGAGGTTGATCTCGTGCAGCAGGGCGACGGCTTCGTTCAGCCGCTGCCGGTCCTCGCCGAGCATCACCGCGTACGTGCCGAACTCCTGGCCGAGCGTCATCGGCACGGCGTCCTGCAGCTGCGTGCGGCCCATCTTCAGCACGTCGTGGAACTCGACGGCCTTGGCCGCGAACGCCTTCTCCAGCACGACCATCGACTCGGACAGCTCGCGCACGGCGAGGATCGTCGCGACGTTGACCGCGGTCGGGTAGGCGTCGTTCGTCGACTGCGAGAGGTTGACGTGCTCGTTGGGGTGGACGACGTGGTAGTCGCCCTTGGCGTGCCCGAGCAGTTCCAGGGCGCGGTTGGCGATGACCTCGTTGGCGTTCATGTTGGTCGACGTCCCGGCACCGCCCTGGATGACGTCGACGACGAACTCGCCGTGCAGCGCGCCTTCGCGGATTTCCCGGCAGGCCGCGCAGATCGCGTCCGCGATGCCGGGGGCGAGCAGGCCGAGTTCGGCGTTGGCGCGCGCGGCGGCTTCCTTCACCGAGGCCAGCGCCTCGACCAGGTGCGGGTAGGCGGCGAGCGTCGTGCCGGTGATGGGGAAGTTCTCGCGGGCGCGGGCGGTGTGCACGCCCCAGTACGCGTCGGCGGGGACGTCCTTGTCGCCGAGCAGGTCGTGTTCGCGGCGGGTGGTCATACGGTGCTCCCCACAGGAAGATTTCCGGCGAAACGCAGGTTGTCCGGGCCGGGCGGGACGTCGACCCCGCACAGGCCGAGCAGCGCGGCCAGCACGGGGTAGCGCGCCCGGTCGCCGCCGTCGGCGATCTTGACCGCGATCGCCGTGCCGTCCGGCAGCGCGGCGACCTGGACGGCCTCGAACCCGTCCTTCGCGATCAGCCCCGGCACCGCCCGCATGACGGCGGTGACGTCCCGGCGGCTGCCGCCGACCAGCTCCGGGTGCTGCCGGATCCCGGCGGCCACCAGCCCTTCCGGCGTGTCCGGCGCGGCGAGCGCGATCTTCGACACCGCGGTCGCGAGCCCGCGCAACGTCGTCGCGAAGAGCGGCGCGCCGCAGCCGTCGACGGCCACCCGGGCGATGCCCCGGCCGGTCAGGTCCTCGACGGTGGCTGCGATCGCGCGCTGCAGCGGGTGGGCCGGGTCGAGGTAGCCCTCGACCGGCCAGCCGTTCAAAGCGCAGGTCGCGAGCATCGCCGCGTGCTTGCCGGAGCAGTTGTGCCCGAGCCGGCTGGGCGCCCGCCCGGCGGCGAGCCAGCGGTCCCGCTCGACCGGGTCGAACGGGAAGTCCGCGGGGTTCCCGAGCAGGTCGGGGGAGCGCCCGTCGAGGACGTCGAGAGCGGCGTCCAGGTGCATCGCCTCGCCGGAGTGGCTGGCCGCGGCGATCGCGAACCCGGCGGGGGACAGGCGCAGGCCGAGCCGGGCCATCGCGGTGGCCTGCAGCGGCTTCGCCGTCGACCGCGGGTACATCGGGGTGTCGACGTCCCCGGCGGCGAACCGCGCCGAGCCGTCCGGGGCGAGCACCACGGCCGAGCCGTGGTGGACGCCCTCGACCAGGCCGTCGCGGAGCAGCTCGACGAGGGGTTCGTGGCTCACATGCCCTCCTCGTCGAACGCCCGCATGTCGATCCGCTTGCGCACGCCGAACCAGCCTGCGACCAGCGCGACGGCGATGGCGGGCAGCGCGAGCAGGGTGATCCGGCCGGTCTCGTCGAAGCCCATCAGCACCACGACGGCGGCGAGGAACACCAGCGTCGCGATCTCGGTGTACGGCGAGAACGGCAGCCGGAAGGACGGCCGCTCGAGGCCGTCGCGCTTGGCCCGGCGCACGAACAGCAGGTGGCAGAGCACGATGATGGCCCAGGTGGCGAGGATGCCGATCGCGGCGAAGTTCAGCACGATGTCGAAGGCCTCCTTCGGCACCAGGTAGTTCAGCCCGACGCCGAGCACGCAGACGGCCGCGGTGAGCAGGATCCCGCCGTAGGGCACGTGGTTGCGGTTCATCACGCCGGTGAACTTCGGCGCCGAGCCCGCCGTCGCCATCGACCGCAGGATCCGGCCGGTCGAGTACAGGCCGGAGTTCAGGCTGGACAGCGCCGCGGTGAGCACGACCAGGTTCATCACGCTGTCCGCCGCGGGCACGCCCAGGTGCGAGAGCACGGTGACGAACGGGCTCTGGTCCTTCGTGTAGGAGCTCCACGGCAGCAGCATCGCCAGCAACACGACCGAACCGACGTAGAAGACGAGGATGCGCCACATGATGGAGTTGATCGCCTTCGGCATGATCTTCTCCGGGTTCTCGGTCTCGCCCGCGGCGACGCCGACCAGCTCGACCGAGGCGTAGGCGAACACCACGCCCTGCACGATCAGCACCATCGGCAGCAGCCCGGACGGGAAGATCCCGCCGTGGTCGGCGATCAGCTGCGGGCCGCCCGCGACGCCGTCGATCGGCGTCTGCGTCACCAGCAGGAAGATGCCGATCACCATGAACAGCACGAGTGCGGCGACCTTGATGATGGCGAACCAGAACTCCATCTCGCCGAACAGCTTCACCGACACCATGTTGAGCGTCAGGACGACGGCCAGCGCGATCAGCGCGAGCACCCACTGCGGGATCGGCGAGAAGAACGACCAGAAGTGCGCGTAGAGCGCGATCGCCGTGATGTCGGCGATGCCGGTGGTCGACCAGTTGAGGAAGTGCATCCAGCCGGCGACGTACGCGCCCTTCTCGCCCATGAACTCGCGGGCGTAGGAGACGAACGCGCCGCTGGAGGGCCGGTACAGGATCAGCTCGCCGAGCGCGCGGACGACGAAGAAGGCGAAGAGCCCGCAGACGCCGTAGACGATCGCCAGCGCCGGGCCGGCCTGGGCCAGCCGTCCGCCGGCGCCGAGGAACAGGCCGGTGCCGATCGCGCCGCCGATGGCGATCATGTTGACGTGCCGGGACTTCAGGGCCTTGCGGTAGCCGGCGTCGCCCGCGTCCGCGGTGGTGCCGGTCGTGGCCGGGAGGGTCTGTTCGGTCACTGGTCCCCGTTCACGATGCTGTTGAGGGTGGCTTCGACGTGCTCCAGGTGCGCGGACATGGCCGCGACGGCGGCGCTTTCCACGCGGCTCTCGATCGCCTTGACGATCGCCCGGTGCTCGATGTTCGACTGGCGGCGCCGGTCGCCGAGCTGGTTGAGGAAGGCGGACTGGCGGGCGAGCGCGTCCCGGATCTCCTCGATCACCTTCCCGAACACCGGGTTGCCCGAGGCCTGGGCGATGGTGATGTGGAAGAAGGAGTCGAGCGCGACCCAGGCGGTGTTGTCCGTCTCGGCGTCCATCCGGTCGAGCAGGTGGGCGAGCAGGTCGAGGTCGTCCTGGCTGCGCCGCACGGCCGCGTACCCGGCGACCGGGATCTCGACGTGCCGGCGCACCTCGATGAGGTCGCGGGCGGAGTAGGGCCCGAAGGTGGGGTTGTCGGCCGGGCCGGTCGCGGTGACGAAGGTGCCCTTGCCGGTCTTCGACTCGGTCATGCCGAGCGCCTGCAGACCGCGCAACGCCTCCCGGATCACCGAGCGGCTGACCTCGAACTCCCTGCTCAGAGCCGCTTCGGAGGGGAGCTTCTCGCCGACGGCGTGCTCGCCGCGCTCGATCGAGGCGCGCAGGTGGGCCAGCACGGCTTCCATGGCGCTCACCCGGCGAGGACCACCTTGTCCGGCTGTCTGGCTGTCAGACAGGTTCATGGCGGGAATGCTCGATCCCGGTGCCCCCGGTGTCAACGCGAGTGTCGCGGTCTGTGGCCCACCTCACCCACCGCCCCGCCCGGCCCGAGGGGTCGCGAATGACTCATTCGGGACGTGCGAGGTCCCGGATGAGTCATTCGCGGCACGCGGCGGGGTGCCGTCCGCGTGACCGTCCGGGCGCGGCGCGTGTCGTGATCGTTTCCGCCCGAAGGAGCCGCGCGTCGGTGCACTCCCGCGGCCCCGCCGAGGCGCACAATCGAGCCCGGCGAGTGCGGGATAAGGTGGGAGACCCGGGCGCGCCGGTCCGATCCACCTAGGGGAGGTTTTCGCTGGTGTCGAACGATTCCTTCGTCCACCTGCACGTCCACACCGAGTACTCGATGCTCGACGGTGCGGCGAAGATCGCCCCCCTCTTCGCGGAGGCCGCGCGCCTCGGCATGCCCGCGGTCGGCATGACCGACCACGGCAACATGTACGGCGGCGACGAGTTCTACCAGCAGTCCAAGAAGGCCGGGATCAAGCCGATCATCGGCATCGAGGCCTACATCGCGCCGGAGAGCCGGTTCCACAAGAAGCCCGTCTTCTGGGGTCAGGCCAACCAGCGCGGCTCGGACGAGTTCGGTGAGGGCGGCGACGTCTCCGGTGGCGGTGCGTACACGCACATGACCATGCTCGCCTCGAACGCGACCGGGCTGCGGAACCTCTTCAAGCTGTCCTCGCTGGCCAGCATGCAGGGCTACTACCGCAAGCCCCGGATGGACCGCGAGCTGATCTCCGAGAACCACTCGGGGATCATCGCCACCACCGGCTGCCCGTCGGGCGAGGTGCAGACCCGGCTGCGGCTGGGCCAGCGCGAGGAGGCCATCCAGGCCGCGTCCGACTACAAGGACATCTTCGGCGCGGACAACTTCTTTCTCGAGCTGATGGACCACGGCCTGCCGATCGAGCGGTCGGTCCGCGAGGGCCTCCTCGAGATCGGCCGGCTGCTCGACCTCAAGCCGATCGCCACCAACGACTCGCACTACGTCACCAAGGACCAGGCGGACACGCACTCGGCGCTGCTGTGCGTCCAGGCCGGCAAGACCCTCAACGACCCGACCCGGTTCAAGTTCGACGGCGACGGCTACTACCTCAAGTCCGCCGCCGAGATGCGCGAGTACTGGGACAAGGAGGTCCCGGGCGCGGCCGACACGACGCTGATGATCGCCGAGCGCGTCGAGTCCTACGAAGAGGTGTACGCGCACAAGGACCGGCTGCCGTTCTTCGAGGTGCCGGAGGGCTACGACCAGGGCAGCTGGCTGCGCGAAGAGGTCCAGCGCGGCCTCGAGTGGCGCTTCCCGGACGGCGTGCCGGACCCCTACTACAACGAGCGCATCGAGATCGAGCTCGACGTCATCATCGGGAAGGGCTTCCCGGCCTACTTCCTGATCGTCGCCGACCTCATCAGCTACGCCCGCCGCGTCGGCATCCGGGTCGGCCCCGGCCGTGGTTCGGCCGCCGGCTCGCTGGTCGCCTACGTCCTCGGTATCACCAACCTGGACCCGATCCCGCAGAAGCTGCTGTTCGAGCGGTTCCTCAACCCCGAGCGCGTCTCGATGCCCGACATCGACATCGACTTCGACGACCGCCGGCGCGGCGAGATGATCCGGTACGCCACCGAGAAGTACGGCGCGGACAAGGTCGCCCAGGTCATCACCTTCGGCACCATTAAAACCAAAGCGGCGATCAAGGACTCCGCGCGCGTCCACTTCGGCCAGCCCGGGTACGCGATCGCGGACAAGATCTCCAAGGCGCTGCCGCCGCCGATCATGGCGAAGGACATCCCGCTCTCGGGCATCGTCGACTCGAAGCACGAGCGCTACGGCGAGGCCGCCGAGGTCCGCGCGCTGGTCGAGACCGACGAAGAGTGCAAGACGATCTTCGAGACCGCCCGCGGCCTCGAGGGCCTGATCCGCAACGCGGGCGTGCACGCCTGTGCGGTCATCATGTCGTGCGACCCGCTGACCGACGCGATCCCGCTCTGGCAGCGCGACGACGGCTCGATCATCACCGGCTGGGACTACCCGTCGTGCGAGGCCATCGGCCTGCTGAAGATGGACTTCCTGGGCCTGCGGAACCTCACCGTCATCGGTGACGCGATCGACAACATCAAGGCCAACCGCGGGATCGACATCGACCTCGACACCCTCGGCGTCGACGACCCGGAGACGTACAAGCTGCTGGCCCGCGGCGACACGCTCGGCGTGTTCCAGCTGGACGGCGGCCCCATGCGCGACCTGCTCCGCCGCATGGAGCCCACGGTGTTCGACGACATCGTCGCGGTCGGCGCGCTCTACCGCCCCGGCCCGATGGGCATGAACGCGCACAACGACTACGCCGACCGGAAGAACAACCGGCAGAAGGTCAAGCCGATCCACCCGGAGCTCGACGAGCCGCTGCGGGAGATCCTGGCCGACACCTACGGCCTGATCGTGTACCAAGAGCAGATCATGCACATCGGCCAGAAGGTGGCCGGGTACACGATGGGGCGGGCAGATGTTCTGCGCCGCGCGATGGGCAAGAAGAAGAAGGAAGTCCTCGACCTCGAGTACGAGGGCTTCGAAGCCGGGATGAAGGCCAGCGACCTGGTCCCGGGCGGGTTCTCCGCCGAGGCCGTCAAGGCGCTCTGGGACACGATCCTCCCGTTCGCCGGCTACGCGTTCAACAAGAGCCACGCGGCCGCGTACGGCCTGGTCTCCTATTGGACCGCGTACCTCAAGGCGAACTTCACGCCCGAGTACATGGCCGCGCTGCTCACCTCGGTGGGTGACAACAAGGACAAGTCGGCCGTCTACCTGTCCGAGTGCCGCCGGCTCGGCATCAAGGTGCTGCCGCCGGACGTCAACGAATCGGCCCTGCGCTTCGCGGCCGTCGGGGACGACATCCGCTTCGGGCTGGGTGCCGTCCGCAACGTCGGCGCGAACGTCGTCGAGTCGATCATCAAGACCCGCGAGGAGAAGGGCAAGTACGCGTCCTTCACCGACTTCCTCGACAAGTCCGAGCTCGTGGCCTGCAACAAGCGGGTGATCGAGTCGCTGATCAAGGCGGGCGGGTTCGACTCGCTCGGCCACACGCGGCTGTCGATGATCCAGGTCCACGAAGACGCGGTCGAAGCCGTCGTCCCGCTCAAGCGCCAGGAGGCGATGGGCCAGTTCGACCTGTTCGGCTTCGGCGGCGACGAGGGGGAGGCGGCGCCGTCGTCGTCCCCGCTCGCGCACCTGAAGTTCGGCGAGGAGGAGTACCCGCGCAAGCAGCTGCTCGCCTACGAGCGCGAGATGCTCGGCCTGTACGTCTCGGCGCACCCGCTGGACGGCGCCGAGCGGATCCTGCGCAAGCACGCGCCCAAGCCGATCGCGAGCATCCTCAACGACCCGCCGAAGGAAGGTGAGCTCGTGATCTCCGGGCTGATCACCTCCCTCGAGCGGCGGGTCAACAAGAAGGGCGAGCCCTGGGCGATCTGCACGGTGGAGGACATGGACGCCTCCCTCGAGGTGCTGTTCTTCCCGAAGTCGTACGCGCTCTTCGCGAGTGAGCTGATCGAGGACAACGCGGTGCTGGTCAAGGGCCGGGTGAACTGGCGCGAGGACAAGATGTCGGTCTTCGGCGGCGGCCTGGCCACGCTGGACCTGTCCGAGGTCGGCACCGGCAACGGCGACGACGAGCCGCCGCTGGTCCTGCTGGCCGCGGCCGAGAAGATCGACCAGTCGGTGGTGAGCGAGCTGCGGTCGACGCTGCTCGCCCACAAGGGGGAGACCCCGGTGCACCTCAAGCTGGTGGGCAAGAACCAGACGGTCTTCGCGCTGTACGACTACCCGGTCAAGGTCAGCTCGATGCTGATCGGCGAGCTGAAGGGCATCCGCGGGATCACCGCGTCGACGTGACGTTCCGCGAGGCGGGATCCGGGCGCACAGCGCGCGCGGATCCCGCCTTTCGTGTTTGCTGGACAGGATGACGTACGAACCCGACCCCCGCCGCTGGAAAGCGCTTGCCGTCTCGCTGACGGCCGGGTTCATGGGCTTGCTCGACGTCAGCATCGTCAACGTCGCCCTGCCCTCGATGCAGGCCGGCCTGCACGCGAGCAGCGGCGGGATCCGCTGGGTCGTCTCCGGCTACGCGCTGGCGTTCGGCCTGGTCCTGGTCACCGGCGGCCGCCTCGGGGACGCGTTCGGCCGGCGGAACATGTTCCTCGGCGCCCTCGCCGCGTTCGTCCTCACCAGCGCGCTGGCCGGCGCGGCCCCGAACGAGCTCACGCTGGTCATCGCGCGGCTCGCCCAGGGGGTCGCGGCGGGCATGCTGACCCCGCAGAACACCGGCCTGATCCAGGACCTCTTCCGCGGAGCCGAGCGCGGCCGCGCGTTCGGGATGTTCGGCGCGGTCGTCGGGATCTCCACGGCGGTCGGCCCGATCCTCGGGGGCGCCATCATCGCGCTCTTCGGCGCGGAGGACGGCTGGCGCTGGGTGTTCTACGTCAACGTCCCGATCGGCGTGCTGGCGTTCGCCCTGGCCCTGCGGCTGCTGCCACGGAGTGAGAAGAAGCAGCTCCGGATCCGGTCGGAGATCGACTTCGTCGGCATCGGGCTGCTGGCCGTGGCCGTCCTCGGCGTGCTGCTCCCGGTCGTCGAGTCCGACCAGGGCGGTCTGGCCCGGCTGTGGTGGCTGTTCCCCGTCGCGCTCGTCTTCGGGGTCGTGTTCGTGCGCTGGGAGCACTCGGTGGTCCGGCGCGGGCGGTCGCCGCTGCTGGACACCCGCCTGTTCACCGGCACCCCCGGCTACGCGGCCGGCGCGGCGGTCGGTGCGCTCTACTTCTGCGGCTTCGCCGGGATCTGGCTGGTCTTCGCGATGTACTTCCAGCAGGGCCTCGGCTATTCGCCGCTGCAGTCGGGCCTGTCGGTGACGCCGTTCGCGCTCGGGTCGGCGGTGTCGGCCGCGGTCGCCGGGCGGCTCGTGCCCCGCTACGGCCGCCGCCTCACCGTGACCGGGCTGGCCATGGTCGCCGCCGGGCTGCTGGGGGTCGCGCTGCTCGCCGAGCTGGTCCCGCCGTCGGCGTCCGGGTGGGCGTTCGCGCTGCCGCTGCTGTTCGCGGGCGTGGGCGGCGGGATGGTGATCTCGCCGAACACGACGTTGACGCTGGAGTGCGTGCCGGTCCGGATGGCCGGGGTCGCCGGCGGCGCGCTGCAGACCGGGCAGCGGATCGGCACGGCGATCGGCACCGCCGTGCTCGCGTCGGTCTTCGGCCTGGTCCTCGGCCGCGGCTATCCCGTGGCGCTCACCGTCGCGCTCGGCTGTGCGGCCGTCCTGACGTGCGGCGCGCTCGCCCTCGCGGTCGCCGAGCTCCGGGCGCGGCGGCACCGGGCGTCCGAGCAGGAGCGGGAAGCCCGGAAGGCCGAGACGTCTGCCGCGGACGTCCACCGGGGTTAGGACACTACTTTCCGCAGATTCGCGATGCTCCATCCGAGTGACGAGCGGGGAAAGACACTGGTGCTACGGAGAGCGACCGGGTAGATCTTATGGAGCCTTCACTGCGCGGCTTCGGCTACCGACAGTGGCAATCAGTCGGCCACCCGGGGATGGGGTGACCGGCTTGAGCGATCGAGGCGTCCGGAGTTCGAGGGAATGGACACACTCGGTCACCTTCCGTCCAGTGGGTGTCGGCGTCCGCGGGGGACCGTCCGGCACTCGCGGAAGGGCTGCCCATCGGTGCCCGCCGGCGCGTGACGGCGGCGGGCGGGCCCGGGTGAGGGGGAACCGGGCCCGTCCGTCTTCTTCACCCGTGTCGTGCTCGCCGCTCCCGCGCTGCTCGTGCTGGGATGATCGCGTCCGTCCGAGGCCGACGCGGGGGAGTCCCGATGACCGAACAGCCGTCCGGGACCCGGGTCTGGTACCGGCCGATGCGCTCCCGCGATCGCGGTGAGCACCACCGCGTCGCGACTCCGCTGGAACTGCTCTTCGACCTGTGTTTCGTGGTCGCCGTCGGCCAGGCCGCGGCGGCGTTGCACCACGCGCTCGCGGAGGGGCACGCCGCGCACGGCGTGACGTCGTTCGCGATGGTGTTCTTCGCGATCTGGTGGGGCTGGCTCAACTTCAGCTGGTTCGCCTCGGCGTTCGACACCGACGACGTCCCGTACCGGCTGGCCACGCTCCTGCAGATCGCCGGCGGGCTGACCATCGCGGCCGGGGTGTCCACCGCGTTCGAGGGCGACTTCCGGGTGATCGTCGCCGGGTACGTCCTGATGCGCCTGGCGATGGTGGTCCAGTGGCTGCGCGCGGCGCGGTCGGAGCCGGAGTGCCGTCCGGCCGCGCTGCGCTACGCCGCCGGGATCGCGGTGGTCCAGGTGCTGTGGATCGCGCGGCTGTGGGTGCCGGGGACGGCGGGCGCCGTCGCGTTCGTCGTGCTGGTGGTGGCGGAGCTCGCCGTGCCGGTGTGGGCCGAGAGCCGCGGCGGGACGACGTGGCACCCGCACCACATCGCCGAGCGGTACGGCCTGTTCACGCTGATCGTGCTCGGCGAGACGATCCTGAGCGCGACCAACGCGATCAAGGAGGGCACGGCCGAGCCCGGGCACATCGGAGCGCTGGTGTCACTGGCCGCGGCCGGCCTGGTGCTCGTGTTCTCGATGTGGTGGCTGTACTTCGACCGGCCGGGACACGCCCGGCTGGTCCGCCGCCCGGGCATGTTCACCTCGATGAGCTGGGGCTACGGCCACTACTTCATCTTCGCCTCCGCGGCGGCGGTCGGGGCGGGCCTCGAGGTGGCGGTGGCGTACGACACGGGTGCGCTGCACCTCGCCGGGGTGGCGGCGGCCTTGCCGACCACGGTGCCGGTCGCGGTGTTCCTGCTGAGCGTGTGGTTGCTGCACATAGGGCCGACGAACGAGTGCCGCCCGATCGCCATCGGCTTCCCGGCAACGGCGGCGCTGGTATTGGCGGCATCGTTCACGCCGGCGCCGATCCACGTGGCGGCCGTGCTGACGGCTGCGCTGGTGGTGCTGACGGTCGTCGCGACTCATGGATCTCAGCGGCCGGCTTGAGGGGAGCACCGGTCTCCGCGAGCTGCGCACCGGTCTCCCCGGCCTGACGGGCGGTCTCCGGCCGTGGGGGCGTATCGGTGCAGGTCAGAGGCCTGGCGTGAAAAAAGGTACCCCCCTGTGCAAGGGGGTTTCGGGGGCATGTAAAGTTCTCCAAGTCGCCAGGGAAACCGAGCGGCCGCCGGGAACACGAACCAAGCTCCCACGATCGTGGTAGAGTGGGTGGTCCCGAACCAGGGTGGTATCCCTGGAACAAAGCTTGAAACAAAAGCCGAAGACCAAGGCGCCTTCGCGGCGCGGCGGTCCGAAGTGTGTTGCTTGAGAACTCAACAGTGTGCTAGTGAACTAAGCCAGTAGAGCTTATATTTGAAACCCCCTCGTCGGGGTTTCCTTTGAGAGCATTATATTGCCTCGATTAAACTATTCATTGTTGGAGAGTTTGATCCTGGCTCAGGACGAACGCTGGCGGCGTGCTTAACACATGCAAGTCGAACGCTGAAGCACCTTCGGGTGTGGATGAGTGGCGAACGGG
>NZ_JACKQP010000008.1:550622-630572 GCF_031625235.1 Amycolatopsis sp. 505 | reverse complement strand
GGGCGTCCAGAACGACAGGGCGGCCACTCCTCAGAAGCCACCACACAAGGCAAGGACCGATCAGCCACACCCCATCGCCCTGGGCATCCAGGACAACCCGTCCTGAACACCAACAATCTTATGGAGGGCCGATGACCGAAATCGGGTCCCGCGGTTTTACGGCGGCGTTGCGAGGTCGTGAGTTCCGCGCGCTGTGGCTCGCCGAAGCCTTGTCGGTCTTCGGCGATCAGGTCGCGCGAGTCGCGCTCGCGCTGCTGGTCTACGCGCGCACGGACTCCGCGGCGCTGACGGCACTCACCTACGCCCTGACCTTCGTGCCGGCGATCCTGGGTGGCTTATTGCTCTCCGGTCTGGCGGACCGTTATCCGCGCCGGACGGTGATCGTCGTGACCGACGTCGTGCGCGCCGTGCTGGCGGCGGCGATGGCCGTGCCGGGGATGCCGCTCTGGATCCTTTGGGCGTTGATCGGCTGCCTGACCATGGCTGCGGCGCCGTTCAAGGCCGCTCAGCTCGCGCTCCTGCCGGACGTGCTTCCGAACGGGCTGTACCAGGCCGGTCTCGGCCTCCGGCAGATCAGCACGCAGACGGCCCAGGTGGCCGGCTTCGGACTTGGCGGCCTGCTCGTCACGAGCTTGAGCACGAGCGGCGCCCTGCTGGTGAACGCCGCGACGTTCCTCGTCAGTGCCGTAGCGGTCGCCGCAGTGGTCCGAGCTCGTCCCGTCAGCCGAGCCGAGATCAAGTCGACGCCGCGGTCGTCGGCGGCAGCCAGCGACCCGCGCATGGTCGCTATCTACATGCTGGCCGCGATGGTCGGATTTCTTGTCGTACCCGAGGGCCTGGCAGCTCCGTACGCGAACGCGGTGGGCCTGACGTCGATCGGGGTCGGCGTCCTGATGGCGGCCGATCCCGTCGGCAGCGTGCTCGGCGGCTGGCTGGCCAGCTGGCTCCGGCCCGATACCGCGCTCACGGCGAAGCTGGTCGTCGTGCCGGCAGCGGCGTCCGGCCTGCCCCTGACCGCTTGTCTCGCGTTACCAGGCGCTTGGTGGGCCGCAGGCCTCTGGGCGGTCTCGGGTGCGCTGTCCACCATCTACTTGATCCGGCTGCAGGCGGTCGTCGTCGAGCTGGTGCCGGACGCGCGTCGCGGCACCACGATGGGACGGCTGAGCACCTGCCTCTACAGCTCGCAGGGCATCGCGATCCTCGGCGCCGGCGTGGTCGCCGAGCGGCTTGATCCCGTCTTCGTCGTCGCCGGGTCGGGCGCGGTGGCGTCACTCTCCGCGGTCGCGGCTGGGTTCGTCTGGTGGGCGGCTCGACCTCGGCAGGCGAGAACTGTCGAGGACGAGCCCGCACCGGCGGATTCAGCGCGCTCAGAAGTCCTTGTTACGCATAGTGACCCCCTCCCGGAGCGTCCGGCGGCGGGAGGTGCCGAGGTGCGGCGGCCGGAGCTCGAGGACCTCGGGTCCTCCCCTGGGAACGGAAGCGAGATCAGTATGCCGAACGAGGGGGTCGCTGAGCGCTCTGATTGGTCACGATGGGCTATCTGGTTGCTGCCGCGGCCCGCGGCGGTGTTTCTGCTGGTCATCGATGTCATCGCGGTAGCTGCCGTCATCGTCGACGCGGGCGCCCCGATGGCCTGGCGAGATGTCGTGTCCTGCGGGTTGATCGTCGGGCTCGGCATCTTGGCCGCGGAGATGACCCGCCGGGTCGAGCGCCGGCGACGGCGGTTTTCGGACACCCCGCACGTCAACTTCTCGTCCGTGTGGACCCTGGCCGCCGCGCTGACCCTCCCGACCGCCTTGGCCGCCCTCGTCGCCGTGCTGCTGTACGGGCACCTCTGGCTGCGCAGCTGGCGGGGCGTCGCCGGGATCCACGCGCACCGCGTCATCTTCAGCACGGCGAACGTCATCCTGTCCTGCCAGATCGCCGGGTGGGCTGCCAAGCAGCTGCACGTCGTGCCGCCCGGCCAGGAGGCCGGCATCTGGACCGCGGTGGGCTTGGCATCGGTGATCGCGATCTACTTCACCGCGAACTCGACGATCGTCGGCGTGGCGATCGCCCTCGCCAGGCGGAGCCTTTCGTTCAAGCGGATGCTCGGTGCGCTCAACGAGAACATCCTCGAGCTGGCGACACTGTGCATGGGCGCGCTGACCGCGGTCCTCCTGACTCTGCGCCCGTGGCTCGTGATCGTGTTGTTCCTGCCGCTCTACGCGCTGCATCGCAGCGTCCTGATCCGCCAGTTCGAGCACGCCTCGACCACCGATTCGAAGACCGGACTGCTCAACGCGGCGAGCTGGCACGCGATCGCGGCGAAGGAGATCGACCGAGCTCGCCAGCACGGCTTCAGCGTCGGTGTCCTGATGATCGACATTGACCACTTCCGCGACGTGAACAACGTTCACGGACACCTGACCGGCGACAGAGCGCTCGTCCTCGTCGGCAACGCCATCCGGAGCGAAGTCCGGAGCGACGACCTCTGCGGGCGGTTCGGTGGCGAGGAGTTCGTCGTCCTGCTGCCGGGCAGCTCGCCGGACGCGATTCGCGCCATCGCGGACCGCATCCGGGAGCACGTCGAACGCACCGTCATCGAGCCGGATTCCGGACCCGGCTTCCACGTCAGCGTGTCGATCGGCGCAGCTGCGTTCCCCGCGGCGGGCAGTTCGCTGGAAGAGGTCCTGATCTCCGCCGACAACGCGCTGTTCGCGGCCAAGGACGCCGGGCGCAATCAGGTCCGAGTCGTCAAGTCGACCGCCTAGCGATGACCGCGGCTGTCGGCTCGTGTCTGGTCGCGACGCTGCTGCGACCACGTGGCCAAGGGACGCAACGCGCGCAGAAGCGCACGGCCGTCGGGTGACAGCTTGTACCAGACATTGGAGAAGGCGCTGCCTTCCGCGCGTCGTTCGACGAGCCCGTCCTGCTCGAGCCGCCGGAGCGTGTCGGTCAGCGTGCGAGCCGTCAGTGGCTTCGAGTGCGCCGTCCAGCCGGAGCGCTCCTCGGCTTCGTTCACCTCGTTCCGCAGCTTGGTGAACTCCAGCTCGCCGAGCGCGAGGGTCGCGAGGACGGCGACGGTCCAGTCACCTCGCAGCAGGGCAAGCACCTCGTACACGCTCTGCCGGTACGGCACGTCCCAGTCATCCACCCCTGCAGACCTATCACGAAGCAACGCCCGGCTTGCCCCAGTCGAGTTTTTGACGTCCCGTCGGCCGGACACCTTCGTCCGAACGAGTGAAGATCCGCCGACTGAGTCCAGACTCACCCGTCGACTTACCTTGCACTCAGCCGAGGTCAGGCCGCTAAACCGAAGTCACCCGGGCTCCGGCGCCTGGGAACGGAAGAGGAATCGAAGGGGACGGTGGCCGGCCGTGTCTGGCGAGAAGGCCGGCCGGTCACCGAGACCTACGGGGGGAGGGAAGCTGCGATGACGTCTTGCTCGCTTGAGCCGATCAATCGGCTACCCGTTCGCGAGGAGCATGGCGGCCAGCGTGCCGGCGATCAGGAACGGTCCCATCGGTATCGCGGTCCGACGCCGACCGAGACGCATGATCGCCGCCGTGATCGCGGCGGCCAGCCAGGGCAGCAGACTGCCGAGAACGAGCGTTTGCCAGCCGAACCACGCAAGTGCCGCCCCCAGAGGAACGGCCAGCTTCACGTCCCCGCCACCGAGCTGGCCGGGCGCCGTGAAGTACACGGCGAGGAAGAACGCGGCGGTCACGGCCGCGCCGGCGACGGCGCGAGCCAGCGAACCCGCCTCGCGGTTGAAGACGGCGATCGTGACGACCGCGGCGCCGACCGAACCGGCGAGTCCGAGAACAAGCAGGTTCGGCAGGCGACGGTGTCGCGCGTCGGCGAAGGCGAGTGGCACGCCGAACGCCGCCACGCTCGCGGAAATCGCGAACGGCGCCACGTCGTGAACGCGCCAGGCGAGCGCGCCGACGAGTGCAGCCGCGATCACCAGCTGCGCCGCTACCTGCCGGCGGGGAGAACGGACCACGAGTGCAGCACCCATCACGACCGCGACGGCGGCCGCGATGCCGGTCAGGATGAACAGGGGTAGCGGAATGATGTCGACTCCGTCAGGTGCGATTCGTCCATCATGGACGAAGGTGTCAACCCACGCGATCTTGCTGAGCTTCGCCGCGCTAACGCTCAGTGCGTGCTCCGGCGGCGGTTCTTCCGCACCGTCAGCCTCTGCGTCGAACCCGCCGGCGACCAGCTCGACCTCGGTTCCGCAGCCGACTCCTGCGCCCGAGCTGGCGACCGATGCCTACGTAGGCATGTGGCGGGCGATGGCGAAGGCCGGTGAGACGGCGGATTGGCAATCACCCGAAGTGGCGAAGTATGCGACCGGTGACGCGCTCGGCGTGATCAACCGCAGCCTCTACACCGACCACCTCAACGGCGTGGTGTCGAAGGGAGCACCAGTGACGAGCCCGAAAGTCACCGAGGAGAAGCCGCCGAGCAAGCCCACGACGATCATGATCTCCGACTGCGGAGACAGCACGAACTGGTTGAAGTACAAAAAGGACGGTTCCCCTTTCACCGACTCGCCGGGCGGGCATCGCGCGATCACCGCGGAGGTCAAGCAGCAGGCGGACGGCTCGTGGAAGGTCACCAGGTTCGCGGTCGAGGGGGTGGGGACATGCTGAACCGTACGGCGCCCGCGGCCGTGCTGGCGGCGGCCATCGCGGTGATCGCCGCCGCGCCCGCGCTCGCCGACGGCTACGGCTACACCGACTGCAGCCAGTACCCGAATCCCGGCTGTGAACTCGGAGCGGGCAAGGGTGGGCAGCAGGGTGGCGACCACGGCAACCAGCCGAACAAGCCCGGAGGCCCAGGGCACCACAACTCCGGCGGCGGACCTTCGGATCCCGGCGGCGACACGATCATCGGCGGCGGCAACCTCGCCCAGTGCGGCTACGAGCGCAGCGGATACCAGGGACCGCCACCTGGAAGCGCTCAGCCGGCAGCGTTCCATGTCCCGCCGAGGACTGGACCGGCCACGGCGGTGCCTGCTGCCTATCGGCGACTGGCGGGTGCGCAGCCGCCGTCCGGCGCCTGGTACGTCTACAAGTGCACCGGCGCCGGCTTCCGGGACGCGCTGTACCGGCCACCCGTCTGGATCGCGGACGGTGAACCAGGTCCGGCGCCGCTGCCATCGCCCGCTGAGCTCGCCGCGCAGGCGCGGAACCAGCTGCGTCTGCCCGCGCCGAAGATCAAAGCTAATCCGGCCGGGGACCAGCTGGTCACCCTGCCGACCTGGCTGTGGCTGGACCGGAGCAGCTGGGGCGACGTCTCGGCCACCGCGTCGGTGCCAGGCGTCTCGGTGACCGCAGTCGCCAAGCCGACCTCCGTTACCTGGTCGATGGGCGAAGGTGGCTCGGTGACCTGCACCGGCCCCGGCTCGCCGTTTCCCGGAGGCGGTGACCCGAAGAGCGCGTCGCCGGACTGCGGCTACACGTACAAGACGTCCTCGGCTGGCCAGCGCTCGGACGCGTTCCCGGTGACCGCCACGGTGAACTGGACCGTGACGTGGTCGGGCGCCGGCACGGGCGGCACGTTCCCGAACATGACGACCTCCGCCTCGGCGGCGTTCCGTGTGGCGGAGAGCCAGGGAATCGCGACCGGCTGAGGTTCGGCACGCACAACACAACTCTCGTTGAGAAAGGGCACGTCGAACACCCGAGTCGACGCGTCGCGATGGCGTCATGCCTTGAGGAGGTCGGTGGTGACCACTACCGCAAGTTCAACCAGCCCGGACGCGAAACCCGCGTCGCTGAACTCGTGGGCGAGCCGTGATGGCAAGACGCCCGCACGCCTGAGTGGCGGGGGCCGGCGCCGCAGCATGCCTCACCTGCTGCTTGGCGTCCTGCTGGTCGCCGTGTGCTCTGCCGGAGGCGTGTTTGCCGGAATGATAAATATCTGCATCAGTCTTCTTGGTTTATCTCTTGTGCTCTGAGGTCCAACCCGCCTCGAAGCCGATCGCTCGGTGGCCGCCTTAATGATCACAACACGCCGCTAGGTCACACACTGAGACAGTCGTCCCGGGGAATTTAGATTCCCGGTCTCATTTATAGGCCGGTCCATATTCCTGATGTATTTGAATTTCGGTACGGCGAGCTATTGCAGCGATTCAATCGCAGGCGGGCTGAAGAACAAAGAACGAATCCTGCGTGGATTCTACGCGCCATTCCTGCATCTCTATCTCTCGATGCAGGGGGCGGCGGTCGCGCTGTGCATCCACTATCGAAAAGAACTATCTCAAACCCTTCGCGGTTCGATGCTCGAATCTAGCATTGCATGTACGAGTCGGTTTCTGTAACAACCCGTCCTGTTCTAGCGATGTTCTTGACAACGTTACCAACTCGATTGGACCGACAGGCATGCCTGAGCCGACGCTGACATCGATTGCCGTCCAGGCGGCGGTCAAAGCGGTAGCAGGAAGTGCTGTGACCGCCAGTACGCCAGCCGTCAGAAAACTCCTGAAGAAGGTTCGCAGGGATCCTGCAATAGTAAAGCGATTCACGGCTTGGCGAGAAGTCCAGATTGATCAGAATCAAATGAACAAGATCTCTGATTTTCTTGAAAGTCGAGAAGGTCAGGGGTTGCTTGAGATGCTTTCTTTTACCGAGTACAGTCGCTCAGAATACTGGGAGGACGAGCAGGCAAAGCTTCGTCAAGCCTTTTACGCCGAGTTAAGTGGAAGACTAACTCTTGCTGATGATGTCTTACGCAAGTTACTTGGCGACTTATGGACGCTGATACACGATTCAATAAGACTCGAAGTCGCCAATCTGAGAGGAGGAGGTGGTATAAGTAGCTCGTCTAGCTTCTACGTTGCGTCATTGCTCAACTCCAGACTTTTCCCAGACGAAAGAATGCTACAAAGGGCTGTAGACAGTCGATCAACTATATCAACACGACAAGCCGACGTCTTGAGTGCGCGAAAGGTAACTTCTGAGGCTCGAAATGAGACCCGTAAAATATACGAGACCTTGCAGATGCCGCATTCACGCGAAAATTTTCGCGTCCCTATTGGTCAACTATATGTTCATAGAAACCTCCGTCCAACGTATACGAACTCCAGAATAAGCGAACTGGCAGCCGTGGGAGACGCGGACGGCGTGCCAGATCATCAGATTCACAACGTCGAGAGGCGAGTTGTAATACTGGGAAATCCCGGCGCCGGCAAAAGTACTTATGTTAGGTACTTGACTTACTGGCTCAGTGCCGCCGACGCGAGAAATAATAGCAGTGTGCCATTCTTAGTTGAATTAAAGACTTACGGAAAAAATTCAGACAGCGTCATCGACATGATTTGTCGACGGCTCAGTAAGATGCTTCACCGTGACATTGAAGCAAAGATTATTGGCAATATTTTGACACTCGGGCTCGCCACGGTAATATTTGATGGAATTGACGAGGTTGGCGACTTGCTTGAGCGACGTGAGGCCGCGCAGTCGATCGAAGGTTTCTCGAGACGGTTTCCTCTCGTGAGGATTCTCGTTACCGCTCGCCGCGAAGGTTACGTAAGTGCGCCACTTGATCGAGATTTATTTGCCACCTACATTCTACCTGATTTCAACAATGCTCAAATTCACACGTATATTTACCGATGGTTCGGTCTTGTTTCGGCCCTTGGAGAGCTGGATAGTAAAGAGCGGTCAGCCGCCTTTCTGCGAGAAAGTGCACATCTTGAGGATTTGAGATCAAATCCTTTGATGCTTTCATTGCTATGCCTGCTTTATGAGTACGAGGGTTGGATTCCAGAGAATAGACTTCAGGTCTATGAAGAATGCGCAAATCTCTTATTTGTCAGATGGGACCGAGTTAGAAGAGTTGAACTAAGGGAGACGACCCTCAGTTCCCGGGAAGTGTGGTTTTTATTTCAAGAAATAGCATATTGGTTCTTCGTCGCACGTAGGACTGATGTGCCACCGACAGAATCTTCAATCAAGAAAGTCATCGAGCAGTACGTAGTGCGCCAATCGGAAGGAATGCGAGATGAAAGAGTTTCGATTGAAGCTGTGGAATTTCTTAATTTTTGCGCGGGGCGCGCATGGTTGCTATCGCAGGTAGGAAGCACGTCCCGAGGGGAGAAGTTATTCGACTTTACGCATCGCACCTTCATGGAGTATTTTGCGGCATGTTACATTACTCGCCAGAGTGAAGATCTAGAGGATGCCGCACAGCGCGTCTGGACTGTAATTCGAGAAGGAAAAAGCTACGTTGTTGCTCAGATCGTAATACAGCAATGTGAACTCCATCGGCACGACGGATTAAATAGGATCCTCGAGCGTCTTGTTGAGATCGGAGCGAAAGAAGCCGGACTTCTCTATAAGTTCCTGCTCGATCTCCTGCATTACGTAAAGCCTGGTGCGCAGACAATAAAGCATATATTACTCGAGGCTATTCGACATATAACAATTCGGCGCGACAACTCGACCGCTACCGAACTTGCCAGGATTCCTATTGCAGTCGCACCAGTCCTACAAAGCGTGTGCCACGAACAGATTGTAGACGGGAATAATGTCGACGAAAGCCTTGAGAATGGAGCTATTATAGGTGGCATTGGGCTACTGGTGGCAAGTAAGATCCCGTTAGGAATTGGTGAGAACCTCTATCTTTGGCAATCTGATGGGAGTCTTTCGCCGGGCTATCTGACAGAACTCAGAAAAATCGGAGCGTCGCACCCCTTTGTAATATATCAACTACACAAGCAAGAGATTATTTCCCTCTCTCGATATGCTGAGGCGCTCGGCAGGCATGCGTTGACGGAACTCTCATTTACGAACCGCATGGGCGAGCCGAGCACGCGATGCCTGCTTTACGAAACACTCATTGAGTCCGCCTCGCGTCGAAGATCCGACAAGATTGTGTGGATTCTTGATCAAATTGCCAGTTTTCCGGATTCCCTAATTCCAATGTCGCATATGGTGGCAAAGAAGCTTTTGGCGATAATGGGCAATCCAGACGGGCAACGCCGAGTGCTGGAGATATATAGCGGCGTCGAATCCGGTGGACGCAAGTCATTCGAGGTAGGCTTAGGGTATCCTGTCCTGTTGCTCGCTGTCTCCTGTGCGGCATTTGAAATTGATGAAGATTGGTTGGCGCCGCTGTCGGCCTTCCCCGCAATTTCACCCCCGCCGCGCTCGAATATCTCAAGGGTAAGCCTTGGTGCGAATATTTTCATGCTAGGCAACAGTCTTAGGATAAACACGCGGTGGCGAGTGTTGCTATCTGAATGGCAGCACTCGAAAACCTCATTCATCAGATGATCGACGAAGACTGCGCGCAGGTAGCCGCAAATCCCGCCGTACGGAGATGAAGATGACGCATTGGCCTTGTCATTCCGTGCGGTGTCAAAGGCCGAGAGAACCAGCGGCAGGTCCGGCTCGGCGAGGTTGTTCACGTCAACCTGGAATCCGCCCGTGCGCGCGGACCACGCCAGCGAACCAGTCCGCGGCCGCAGGACCGAACCCTCCTTTCCGACGCTACGGACGTCACCGCGACTGGATGCGGCTTCTGACATGGGTTCCTTCGTGACGTAGCGAGTCTGGTACTCGAGCCGTAGTGTGGACGTCTGGCACATGGATCTGGGCTCGGCGCCGTGAGTCTGCCTCTGCGGAATACCCCGCGACCTGCGCGAACACGTCATCGAACCCGGCCTGCCAACGGGTAAGACGATCATCAACTGCAGTCCATGACGCGGCCACCGCGTCCTCTTCGAGATCCAACACCCCCTGAAGCCGATCACCCGTTGTCCGCCGTCGTGATCACGACACGCCGCCAGACGACACACTGCGGCTGCTGTACTAAGTGGCCGGTCGCGAAGCTGTCAGGTAGTCGTCCCCATGCCAGCGGTACTGGCTGACCTGGACCGGCTTGCCGAAGGTCGGGGCGTGCACCATCTTCCCGGCCCCGATGTACAGGCCGACGTGGTGGACGTTGCCGTGGGTGCCGTAGAAGACCAGGTCGCCGGGGAGTAGCGGTTGGCCGCCCGGCACCAGCGGGCCGGCGGCGTACTGGGTCCGGGCCGTCCGCGGCAGGGCGACGTCGGCAGCCGCGTAGGCCGCCTTGGTCAGGCCCGAGCAGTCGAAGCCGCTGTCGCCGTTCAACGGTCCGTTGCCGCCCCAGAGGTACGGCAGCCCGAGCTGGCCGCAGGCGAAGTTGATCGCGGTGGCGGTGGCAGGGTTCGGTGCCTGGATATTGTCGCAACGGCCGGTGCCGACCGCGGCCTTGCTGTACCTCTCTGCTTGGTCGAGGACGTCGTTGACGTACCAATCCGCGTGGTTGTAGGCGAACAGTGCCTTGCGGATGTCGCCGGGCGCGCCGGACTCGCACAGGTAGTACGCCGCCGCGTAGATCGCGTCGCGCTTGTCCCATGGCGACGGCGGGGTCTTGCCGCCCGGCGGTAGTGGATGCCGGGCGACGACGCCGTCGAACGTGGACTGGAGGAACTGCATCGGCCCGCGAGCGCCGAACGAGTTCTCGGTTCCCTCCGCGATACCGATCAGCTTGCTGCGGCCGTGGTCGCTCTCGACCTTGCCGATCGCCGCGAGGATCGACCAGTCCAAGCTGGGACACGCGGAAGCTGCCGCCCGATAGAGGGCGAGGTAGTCGCCGGGGATGTCGGCGATGGCCTCCTGGCTCGGCTCGGTGCTGCTGCCGAACACGGCCTTCACGACGCCTTGCCCGATACCGCCGATGAGGATGATGACGACCACGACCGCGGTGTAGGCGAACTTCATGGGCGCCTCAGGAAGCGGCTGGAGGGCGAGGCGGGTGGGAACGGATCCGGAGCGGTCAGGGCCGCTGGACCCTGCTGGGCAGGGACCGGGCCTGACGCCGGCACGTCGCCGGGCAGATCAGGTTGGGGCCAGAGCTGGGCGAGTTCGACGAGCCGCAACCGGCCGGGATGACGCGTTGCCGATCCGGCGATCGGCAGCCATCGGGCAGCGGCGGGGTCGCTGGCTGCGTCCGCGGCGGTGGTGGCCAGCGGCACGAGCTTGGGCCGGTCGAGCTGGGACAGGCAGTCGGCGAGCGCTCGGCGGGCGGACGTCTCGCGCCGATGGGTGGGCAGCCAGATGAGGACCGGGGTGGTGATGCCTGTCGCGGCGGCGAGCTTCTCGTAGCCGTAGAGCTTGCGGCTGAGCTTGCCGAGGTCTTCGGTGCCGAAGTCGAACTCGAGGAAGAACTCGAGCTGGTGGTCGTCTTCGCGCCACCGGCCGTAGGCGTCGGGACGCACCATGTCGCCGAACAGGCGTCCGCACCGCAGCTCGGACCACCACGCCGTCAGCGACCTTCGAGCCCCGGGACGTCGGCCCAGCGCGACCAGGGTGGTGAAGAAGCCGTTGACGCCGACCGTGTGGGCCAGGCGCAGGGAGTGCGCGATCCCGATCGCGTCTTCGTGCCGGTAGCCGATCGACTTCGGATCGAGCCCGTCTTCGTAGGCGAGGGCGACCGCGCCGGCGATGTCGAGCACGTAGTGCATCGGGGCGGTGCCGGTCGTGACGAACGGCTGGAACCGGTCGACGACCCGCCACTTGAACAGGTCAAGTAGCCGGTGGTTGGCCGCGCGCATGCTCGGGTAGCAGAGCTCGACGATCTGCTGGGTCGTGAAGACCTTGTGCTCGTAGAGCATCCGGGCCAGCCACCGGTCGCGGTGGGTCAGCCGCCCGGCGAGCTGGGCGTGGTGCTCGCCGGTGGTGGCTGCTCGCGGCGTGGGGCGCTGGGGCATGTGCCCGCGCAACGCCCGCTGAGGAGTGGGGTTCGAAATCATCGGAGTACCTCCGGTTTTAGGCGGCGCGGCGGGGATCGGCGGTGGGCGCTGCGGCTCCGGGTGTGATGGGCTCGATCTCGGCGACTGGTGGCCGAGTGTTGATTCGGGCTGCTTTGCGGATCGCCCTGGCACGGCCGGGGACCGCGGGCCGCAGCTTTTCGGTTGCTGCGGTGAACGGCGGTGCTTCCTCGCCGCCGAGGACCAGGCGGGCGGCGACGTGGAAGGCGCTTAGGTTGGACAGGTCGTGATCGTTCAGCCGCGGCATGGTGTGGCGTGCCAGCCGCTTCGCGTCCTCAGGGGACGCGTTGAAGAAGATCTTCGACCGGGCGTTCGTGCTGATGCCCTCTTCGAGTTCCTTCGGGAGCTGGCCGAGATACTGGTGGGCCAGAGTCATCGACAGGCGATATCCGCGAGCCTCGGCGAGCATGTCTTCCAGCGGGTACGCCAGGTTCAGGAAGTTGTGGCACTCGTCGACGTAGAGCCCGCAGTCGCGCCGCTGACGCTGCGGGACGCGGGCCCGGCGGGTGGCGGCTTGCCAGGTGCGGGCGACGACGATCGAGCCGACCAGCCGCGCCGTTTCCATTCCCAGCGCGTCGCGGGCGATGCGCACCAGGCAGATGCCGCCAGTGTTGAGCACTTCGTCCATGTCCACCGTGGATTCCCCGCCGGCGATCGCGGCGCGGACGAACGGGCGCAGCAGGAAGCCGCGGACCTTGTTCATCAATGGCGCGATGACCTGCGCCCGGCTCGCTTCGGACAGGGCGTCGTACCAGGACCAGAACCCGCGCAGCACGTCATCGTCGATCTGGTCGCAGGCCCGTTGCCGGAACGCCGGGACCGTGAGGAGCTTGGGCAGGTCGAGCAGCGTCGGCGTGCCGGGCATCGCGGTCAGGGTGAGCAGGCCGGCGCGCAGGATGTCATCGGTGCGCGGGCCCCATGAGGAGGCGTAGATCCGGGAGAAGATGCTGACGAGGTTGTCGACCGCGCGGGCCTTGTCCACGCCCTCCAGCGGATTGAGCACCGGCGGCCGGGTGCGGGAGTCGGCGTCGAAGAGCACGACCTTCTCGCCGAGCTCCTCGGGGATGCGCATCAGCAGGTCCGACACGAGGTCGCCCTTAGGGTCGACGACCACCACGCCGCGGCCGGCCTCGGCGTCGTCGAGGATCAAGCGGGCCATCAGCTCCGACTTGCCGGAGCCGGTCGCGCCGAGGATGTGCAGGTGATGACGAGCGTCCGCGACATGCAGGCCGACCGGCCGGGCGTTCCCCGAGTCCGACAAGCCGAGCGGCTTGATCAAGTTGCCAGCCGTGGCGATGCCGGGCGGCGGCGGTACGGCCTTCGCGCCGGCGCGCTGGAGACCGGGCGTGGCTTCGTCGATCGGCAGGTGCGCGAGCGCGGCTAGCTCCGGGATCGACAGCAGGTCGCCCTTGCCGAAACGGCGTTCCGCCAGCACCTGGACCGGGGCCCGGCGGAGACGGACCCGACGGAAGTAATTGTGCTCGGAGAAGGCGGCGAACGCCGAGGCGATCGCGTGGCCGCGTCCCCGCAGCACCTCCCGGACCGCTTGGACCTCGGCGGTCGTCGCGTGCTCGGGGACCGTGGTGGCGACTGCGTATCGGATGCGGGTCTCGAACTGGTTGTGCCGCAGCTTTTCCACGACGGCGCGGTCCTGCGCGGCGAACTCCAGGCTTGTTTGCCGATCCAGCCCCGGCGTCCGCGCGCTGGACGACGGCTTCGCGGTCTTGCCTGGCGTGACGATGTCCAGGAGCCGGCCGACCATGTTGACTGAGCTGCCCGCGTGCACCCGCCTTGCCGCGCGCCGTGCCTTGGTCACGCGGTGCCCGGCGACGGGACGGGCGAGGAATTGCACGCAGGCCCGCTCGTGGGGCCCGAGCCCGACCGGGGCGCCGAGCAGGGCCCGGATCGGGTCTGCGGGGTGCTCGGTTCGGATCGGGAGTGCTTCCGAGCGAGCCAGCCGAAGCTCACCGCCGACCGCTTCGATCCGCCGGCCCGCCGGCGCGGCCGTGGGGATCGGGGGCTTGGCTGGCGTCGTTCGGGTGTGCGCGCCGGGCCAGGCCGCCTCGATGGCGCGCTCGACCATGCCCGGCGGCACCAGGCCAGGCACCCACAAGCGGATTTGCACGCCATCGTCGGTGAACGTCAACTCGAAAGCCAGGTGAGGTTGCCCGCCGAAGCGCCGACGCCAGGCTGGTCGCAGCAGGCCGACCAGGTTGGACCACACGGTGATCGCGCCGGATGGGTCGACGGTCGGCGGCGCCAACACCGTGATCAACCGGGCGTCGGTGACCAGGCTCTCGTGGTAGCGGCGGCGCCATCGATGTCGCGCAATTGCGGTGGCAGTAAAAGTGCCTGCGAGCGCCGATCCGACGATCGGGCCTGATATCAGCACAACATGGCAGATATACGCTATCAGACGTTGGCTGATGCCGAGTGGGTCGCGAAAATAGCTGTCAATCGCGGTGGCAAGGAAGTCGGTGGTCAAGCGGACGCGTAAATCAAGGGAGATTGATAAGAGTGGGCTGGCCGTTGTGGAAGGCATGAGTCTCCTCGATGGCGAAGCCGGTGATGGAAACTGGCGATTAGACGTACGGCGAAAGAACCTCCAGACGAACACTTGATAGGACCGCGAGTTCGCGAGGCCCCCGACGGTGCGCTGCAAGACCTCTGCGGCGCGGTCGTGCGCGAGTCATCAAGGTTCGCTGCATGTGCACCGATCGGAGGCAAACTCCATTGCATCGACCGCGCTGGGCTATCCGTTAGCAACTGGCCGTGTACTAGCCCGATCGTGTTACAGCAAACCCACTGAGTGACTGTTCGTTTGAGGTAGATACCCGTTCGATCGCTCCGCAACGGTGGTTCATCAGGTATACCTAGAGCTCGCAAGGGCAGACCTCAAGGTTCACCTAATCAGGCGGCCTGGCGGGTTGTCGTCACTCTAAGTGTCGTTGCGGCTGTCTCGTAGCGGCAGCTGGTGCGTCCTGGATGACGTCATGGTCGGCTCGCAGCTAGGAGGTAAGTGTGGCCAACTGTTGGGTTGGGGCCTGTGGGTGGAACCTCGAACATGGCGAGGCTTCTGTTGTTGGGACGTGCTGTCCGCCGCTGTCCGGCCTCGATGCTGAAATCGACGTTCACGTGGCGGTTGGATGGCAATGGGGCTGTTATGGATAGGAGCGCGCCTGTTGACGCTGCGCGTGCTGCGACGTCACCCTCGAATGAGAGTCTGGGTTCTGTTGGTCCAGTATGGTCCGCGCCATCTATGTCGCCTCCAGTGTCCAAGCTAGACTTTCTTGATCGCGTGATGTCAGATATCAATAGAACCAACAATGCGCGCGAATTGATGAAGTCAGGCGCCAAGGCTATCGGCTACATCGCGTTCAGCGTGGGTGTTGTTCTTGCGATTATTATAAGTGTCGCTTCGGTCATGATTCGTTATTCAAGTGTGGGTTTGCTTGCTGGAAGCGTGTTGGTCACTGGTTCTACGACGTGTGTGGCGGGGATTACTTGGATTGGCCGCGCCTACCTGAGGAAGCGTAGGAAACAGCGGTCGGCTGAAGCTGAGTAGTCATGTCTGTGACGCGCAAAGCAAGTAGGACTGTTGTGGCAATCAAGATCGTGATTGGCGCTAGCCATCGAGTTCGACGAAGGCACTTGCAGCCTCCCTCGGCTCGTCTAAGTACTCGGAGAGTTCTGCCGGGTCAGTCGTGACCAGGCGATGCTCAGTCGGCGAAGCGATGGACTGGAACGCCACTCGTTGCGTACCCGTGCTGAGCAGACCTTGGCCGCGGTCTGCGGAGAAGAGGAACTGACGTTCACCCATGGAGAGGTCGAAGGTGCGGGTGATCTCGTCGATCGCTTGGGAGGCTTGCCTCAGGAGGATCTGGGTCGCTGCGTTCGCGACGACAGCCTTGCCCAAGTCCGAGCTCAGGACGTCCGCGGTGTCCTGGGTGGCCACGGTCAACCCGGCCCAGTGCTTCCGGCTGGCCTTGGCCATCCGGAACAAGAACTCCGCACCAGCGGGTTCTTTCATCAGCAGCCACGCCTCATCCACCACGACCAGCCGGGGCTTGCGGATGGCCGGGTTGGAGACCTGCCGCCAGATCGCGTCGAGCGTCAGCAGCGTGCCGATCGACTTGAGCTCGTCGGCGAGATCCCGCAGGGAAAACACCACCAGATGGCCCTCCGGCCGCGTCGTGGTCGGACCGGCGAACAACCCGGAGAACGCGCCCGTGATGTACGGGGCGAGGCGCGCGGCGAGGTCGACTTCGGAGGGGTCGCCAGTCCCGGTGAGAACCTCGGCGAGGTCGGCGAGCAGCGGTGCTGGCCGGGTCCAGGTTCGCGGATCCGACGTGATGCCGGCGCGCTGGTAGGTCGCGGTGATTGCCCGGTCGAGCGCGGCCCGCTCGGTCGCGGCGAGTTCGCTGCCCAGAAGTACCGAGATGACGGTGTGCAGGAACAGGCTGCGCCGGATGAGCGCGTCGCGGGGAGCTGTCCGGCGTCCGTCCGGCCGGGTATGGATCGGCAAGTCCATCGGGTTCAGCCGGACCTGCTCGGCGCCGAGGTGGACGTAAGTGCCCCCGACCGCGGCCGCCAGCCGGGCGTACTCGTCCTCCGGGTCGATGACGTGAATCTCGATGCCGCGGTACAGGCTGCGCAGGAGCTCCAGCTTCACCAGGTACGACTTGCCGGCGCCGGACCGGCCGAGGATTACGCTGTTGTGGTTATCGAGGGCGAACCGGTCGTGGTGGACGAGCCCTTGGCTGCCGACGTTGAAGCCGTAGAGAACGCCGCTCGGGGCACCGACCGAGGTCGGGTCCGGCGGCGGCAGGTCCGGTGACGTGAATGGGAACGCCGCCGACAGCGCGCTGGTGTCGAAAGTGCGGCGCATCCCGACCAGGTCCAGGCCCATCGGCAGGCTGGTGATCCAGCCCTGCAGGCTCCGGTAGGTGGTGGGCTTGCAGTCCAGCAGGAGCGAGGCCGCCAGCGACCGGATCGCGGCGACCTCGTCGCCGAGCGCTTCTTCGGTCGCGGCGTGCACGGTGAGGTAGAGCCCGAGCCGGTAGAGCTTGCCCTCGCCGCGGGCGACTCGCGCGGAGAGGTCGTAGGCGTCCTCGGTGGCTGCTTCGACCTGGGGGTCGATCAGCCGTCCCTTGTCGCTGGTGTGCCGGCGGCCGGACTCCAGCTTCGACAGCTGCTTCTTCAGTCGGTTTGCCGCGGTGACGGGGTCGATCGGCTCGATGTGCAGCGAGACGTCGACTCGTCCGGGATAAGTCAGCAGGGGCTGCAGCCAGCCGGGATGAACCTCGCGCGGGTAGCCGGTGACGGCGAATGACGCGACCCATTCGCCTCCGACTTCGAGCGCTCGGGGACGCACGGAGATGGCGTCCGGGGTGAACGCGCCAGCCTGCCCGACGGGGGCCTGCCTGCTTGCGGCGTCGCGGTGCCTGGTCCTCTTCATCGGCGGTCCCTCCTTGCGGCATCGTCGTAGTCGTCGGGGTCTTCGTCGTCCTCCCACTCGGGCTCGGCAGCGCCGAACGCGTCTTCGGTGGCGAACGCGGTGTCGTTCCAGCTCTCGTCCGGGGCGGTGGTGATGACATCGTCGGAGCCGGCGAGGTCGGAGTTCGGCGGGATCAAGCTGTCGGGGTTGCACGCCGCGGCGAGGACCGCGGTGGCCTGGCCGGCATCCAGCGGGGTGACCACGATCCCGGACGGCGACAGCAGCTCCACTGCCTCGCCCAGCCGACGCACCAACCGCGCTTCAGCGGCGCGTCGAGCGGCGTCGTCGATCGACGCAGCCTGCCTCGCAGCCCTGCGCCGCGCCGACAACGCGGCCAGCGGCGAGGCCCCACCCAGCCCGTCGGTCGGACCGCTGGTTCGCAGTGGCTCTCGCAGGATCAGCAGGACCTGGCGCCGCAGCAGGTCGGTCGCGCGGCCGAGCTGATCGAGGTACTCGGCGTGCTCACGCGCAGCCCGTTCCAGCGCGGGGTGCGGCAGCCCGCCGGCCTGTTCGCGAAGTTCCGCGATCTGCCCCGACAGGTCCAGCCGTTCCGCCCGGACGAGCACTTGGACCGGCGCGGTCAGCGAGTGCAGGTACCGGCCGAAGGAGGTGATGAGGGCCTCCTGCTCGGCAGGCGTGCGCAGCCCGAAGTTGATCGTGGAGCAGACCGCGACCACGGCGGAGCCGTCCTTGCCGAGATCGATGACGCCGGCGTCGGTGATCCCTTCGGCGGGCAGTCGCAGCGCGGCCGGTGAGATCGAGCTCGCGACTTGCCCGGTCCACTCGGGCGCAGGCCGGATCCCTTCCGGCGCGGCAACCCGGTGCTGCGGACTCATCCGCTGGTGCAGCGCCGCCAGGACGAGCCGGTCGAGGGGGATGCCGTCGCGCTGACCCAGCGCGAGGAACGCGGCGGTCACGCCGAGCGGGATGGCGACCACGAGGAACACAGCCAGCGGGACGAACGCGCGGGTGATCGTGTACGTCCCGTACAGCACGATCCCGGTGACGGTCAGGATCAGCAGCTGTCGCGCGGTGAGCGGACCGATCACCCGGTCTTCGCGGTCGACATCGGCAGGAATCCGGACGGGCTGGCTCATTTCGCTTCACCTCCTGGAGCTGGCTTCGGCGCGCGGAACATCGGCGGCGGAACGGACTGGGTACGGCGATGGGCGTCACCGAGACGGGGCTCCGGCGTCGCCTGCCGGAACACCGGCGCAGCAGGTGCGGAGGCCGGTTTGGCCGGGAGCGGTTGTGGTGCGGGCGGCCTTGCCGGTCGGAACTGCAGCTGCGGTGGGACCGAAGCCGCACGGACCGGCGGTGAGACTGGGCCGCGTCGACGCGAGCCGTTGGCGGCTTGAAACTGCGGTGGCATTGGCGGCCGTGGTCCACGCCGTGGCGTGGGTTTGGCGGACGATGGTGCGGAACTGAATTCGGGCATGGTCGGTCCCTGGTTCGCCGGGATCACGGCGGGGTCGTGGGTGCTGTCTTGGGGCGAGGGCTGCAGGAAATGCGGCGCCTGCGAGGGCAACGTCGGCCGCTGAGCTGCGCGGGCACGCTCGGCGTCGTGGGCCGCCTTGAGCCGCCGGTTGACCGCTTCGGGGTTGGGCGCGAAACGCGGCTGTGCCGGCCACGGTGGATCGGCCGCCGCGCCGCCGCCGCGACCGGCGTTCTTCGTCGCACCGGCGGCGCCGGCCTTGCCGAACGCACCGGTCTTGCCGGCGACCATGCCGAAGGTTTTCGCCGCGATGTACGCGCGAGCCAACCCGCCGAGGAAGGAACGGCCGGAGCCGACCTTGACGGCCTTCAGCATCCAGAACGGGATCTTGAACAGGACGAAGAACAGAGCGATCGCGGCGATCAGCGTGCCTAGCGCGGAGAGCGTCGAGCCGAACAGGTGCACGCCGCCGGACAGGAACGTGCGTACCGCGGTGATCAGCACCAGCGCCTGGGCGAACTGAACCCCTGTCGTCACGGTGATCGCCTTCCACCACCAGTGCGCCAGCGGCTCGGTGTGGGGCAGCCCGTGGCACATCAAGAAGAACGGCGCGCTGATGATCAGCACGAGGGTGATGACGATCCGGACGACGTAGACGACCAAGAGACCGAGGCCGAGCACCACCAGCACGAGCGCGACCAAGATGATGAAGAGCCCGCCGGTCTGGACGCCTTGAACGGCCTCCTGCAAGGTGTTGCCCAGCGAAGGCGCGTTGACTCCGTCTCCGAGGACACCCAAGGTCAGGCCGTTGGCCAGCCGAATGAGCTTGTCGGCGAAGAACAGCGAGAGCGCCGAGGCGATGAATGCGATCGGGATGCGCGGCCCGATCTCCTTGATCGAGTAACGCGTCTGGACCGTCTCGTGGCCCATCAGCAGAATGCCGCCGAGCAAGATGAGCAGTCCGTAGGCGGCAACCACGATCTCCCAGGAGCTGTTCCAGAGCTCGCCGATGCCGGGCAGGTCGCTGATCGTCGGCGTGGACAGCGCGGTGTGGCCGATCAGCTCGAGGATCGGATCCAGCGCGTCGTCGACGACACTGCGGAACGCCGAGTTGATGGACTCGGTGATGCACGCGCCGACGTCGGTGATGCCGCAGTCCGAGTCGCCGTCGCCGCTGCCGGTGCCCGGCTGCTGCGGGTTCGTGCTCGGCGCCGGCGGAGTCGGCTGCGGGATGCAGTCCTCGCCCGTGCACGGCTTGCTCGGCGTTGTGGTCGGCGTCGGCGAGGTGCAGCCGAGCTGGCCGGGGAAGCTGCACGGCGTGGGCGTGGGCAGCGCGGTCGGAGGAGGCAGCGGCGGGTCCGCAGGCGGCTGCCGTGGCGCGGTCGGCGAGGCCCACGCGTTGACGGCGAGGATGCCGGCCAGGAGCACGACGGTCAGCACCAGTAGCCAGCCCGCGCGCCGGCGCCGCCCTCGGATGGAGACCTGCTGGCCGGCGTCGCTGATGGGGGCGAGCATCGGTCGATCCGCCGCGGCAGCGGTCTCGGACGGGTTGCCGGACCGGCGGTACGGGCGAACCGTGGGCAGGGTGCTGACGGCCATCGGTCAGGCCCCCACGATCCCTTTGAGGATCTCCACGACCAGGGGCGCGAGCGCCGCCAAGCCGTAGCCCCACCCCGCGGACTTGAAAGCCGTCTTGGCCTTCTCGACCTCGCCGGGGTCGCCGCCGCCCATCACGTAGCGGACGCCACCGATGGACAGGAACACCGTGGCGAGGCCGGCCAGGATGCCCATGATCCAGTTGCGGACGTTGTTCAGGACGTCGGTGACCGACCCGGCGAGGGCGACGACCATCGTGTCGGCGTGTCCCGCCGACGCCGAGGCCAGCAACGCGATGGCCGACGACTCGACCACCAGCACCACGTGCGACCACCGCCGAAGACGTCCTGGCCTAATGGTCGGAGCATTCGACAGTTTCGAGCTCGTATCCATGGTCCGGTCCGGCGGCTGCATGCTGCCGTCAAGACGAGCACCACGCGGCCCGCTCTCCGCATCGATCAGGCGCATTGGGTCACCTCCGAAGTTCGGGCTGAGCGCGGGTTCGTCCCGCAGCCCTGAACTCCGGAATCCGCGTCCGTTTTGGACACGCGGCGCCGAACTTTCCGCTCCGATTCGCCGTTGGTGTCGGACACGGAAGGTGACAACCGTGGCGTCTCGCGAGCGGGTGTGACGGGGCGTGCCAGGGCCACCGCGGCGGCCACCTGGTCGCTCAGCGGGTCGGCCGGATCGGCCGTGGCCGCGCCCTCGCGCAGGTATTCGGCAAGCCGGCGTTCGGCGCGTTTGCGCGTCTTGTAGGCGGCCCACTCACCGGTTTGGTGCTGCGCGGCCCAGTCCGTCACCGGCATGTTTTCCAGCCGGGTCGCGCCGATGAGCGCGGCCTCGGTCCGGGTCAGGACTCCGTCCGCGACGGCGCGAGCGAGGACGAGATCCGGGTGTCCCCACGGCGCGTGCGGTGGGGTGGATCGGAAGCCCGGTGCGACCGGAGTCGGACCGGCCAACGCTTCGGTCAGCGCGTCGTAGCCGGCCCGGTAGGCGGCCCACCGCAGCCGCAGCATGATCCGCGGCGGCCGGAGGTCGATCGTCGACAACGCGGTCAGGAAGCCGCGCAGCACCTCCGCGTGAACGTCGGCCGGATCGCCGGCGAACCGATGGGACAAGGTGGCCGCTGCCGACGTCAGGGCGGGCAGCGCAACACCCACGGCGGCGACCGTCCAGGTCGCTCCTTCGGTTCGCGAGCGCAACACCAGATGCGCCCACACCGCGTCGCGCGTCGCTTGCGGGCACCTGCGCGCCAGCAGGCGATCGCGGACCTCGTCGAGCGGGACATGCCGGTCCGGGAAGCCGGCGAAGAGCCGGCCGTTCAGCGACACCGGATGCGGTCCCGTCACCAGCCAGGTGAACGTGTTCCGGGCGATGTCCAGAGAGTTCGGGGTGGCCTCGTCGTTACGGCGACGAAAAGCGGATTGAGTTGCCATGTGTCGTGACTCCCACGGCGTCGATGCGAACAACAACGACGCCATGAATCCACGACCGGTACCACGGAAATACCGTGCTATTGCTTGATGCCGACTAGCGGCTGTCCTCACCCTGCTAGAGGCCTACTATTCGGCTCGGCGATCGTCCGAACTGAAGATCGACTAGTTGAATTTGAAAATGATGACTGACCTCTGTTCGTAGTATTCCTCTAGTAGGCGGCGCGGTGTCCTCGTTGAGGTGTCCGTCGATTTCTCGAAGGTGTGTCCAAAATCGGGCCTCCAGCCGGAGTTAAGGGGTGTCAGAACACGCAGCACCCTTCCGTCGGAGGAGATCCACGATGACCCCGGCATACGACAACGAACGTCCAGAGGTTGGCTCGCCGCAGCACGCTCCCGCCGACCCGCCGACCGTCCCGATCCTGCTTCCGCAGCGTCGGCGAGCGCGGCGTCTGCGCACCGTGCGTCGTCCGCGAACGGTCCGGCCGAGCACCGTCTGGACGTGCGCGCAAGACGAGCTCCTCGGAGGCACCGGGCTGCTCGCGAGCTGGTTGCTGACTGCGGTCGTGAAGATCGTCACCGCCTACACGCAGCCGGGCCAGCGGGTGCTCCTGCTCGCGCCTGCGCCTTACCTCGGGTCCTCCACGTCGTCCTCGCCAATCGGCGATCGACACCGGTCCCGGCCCGGTCCGTACGGCGGGCTGCACGAAGCCAGCTGGACGGTGGTCCGACTCGGTCGTCGAGTCCAGACCCAGACCGCCGTCGCGCCCCAGGATCCGATCGGGGAACACCACGGCGACGCGTTGGCCGGGTCCGAGTCCGGCCTCGGACCCGGCTCGGGCGGTCCGACCGGCGTCGGGGTTGTTGCGCCGCCTGCGAGCGATCGGTCCGGACCGGACACGACCGCGACCGGCGTCGAACCGGACCGCTACGACCTCATCATCACCGCGTCCGGACCGCGGCCCGGCGACTGGTTCCGACCGGCTGATTGGGCCGATGCGCTCAACTCGACCGGCATACTCGCCGTGATCACGCATGGTGATCGTGCGGAGGGTCGGCTCATCGACCCCGCAGGCTCGTTCGTGCGTGCTGCGCAGGGCGCCGGCCTGCGCTACCTCGATCGCATCGCCTTGCTGCGCGCGCCGGTTCGTAACGGGGCGCTCGCTGCCGCGGCACCGCCCGTGCAGCCCGCTGTGCCGCCTGCGCGGCACGCCCGGGTGCACGACGACCTCTTGGTCTTCGCCCGCAAGCCGGTCTCCAAGGTCGCCGTTGCAGGGGAGGAGACCTCCGATGAATGACCAGCTGAAATTACTTCGATCGTCGGTCGACGGGCCGCCTTTTTCGGTCTGGCCGACCGGGCAGCGGAGCCCGCTCGAGCAGCTGCGCGACGCCGGGTGTGTACCCGGTACCGAGATCGACGAGGAGCGGGTTCCCCCTGCCGTCGCCGCGCACGCGATCGCCGTCTACAGCCAACCCGGCGACCTCGTTCTCGATCCTGATTGCGGTGCGGGGACAGTACTGCCCGCGGCGCTGAGCGCCGGCCGGGACGCGCTCGGCTTGACCGGCCGCACCCGGTGGTGGTCCCTTGCCCGCGCCAACGTCACCGCCGCCAAGACCGCGGGGGCGTGGCGCGACGGCTCGGTCTTCGATGCCCGTCCGAAGGTCCTCGCGACTGCCCGAGCCGCTGGCTTGATCGGGCGAGTCGGACTCGTGCTGACCGCCCTTCGAATGGAACCGGAGACCGCGAACGGTCCAAACCGCGACCCGGTCGAGTCCGCGCTCGCTGACGTCGCCGCGACGATGTTCTACAGCGAATCGCTGCTGCGCTCAGGCGGCCACTTCGTCATCGTTGCAAGGCCGCGCCGGCGCCCGGACAGCACGTTGGCCGACTTGACCACCCCGCTCATCGCCGCCGCGACCATGGCCGGGCTGGCGCCGGTCGAGCGGTGCGTTGCCCTGACCGCCGGACTGCGCGGCAGCCGGCTGGTCACCCGCGCCTCGCTCTCTCCCCGTCGGACTGCTGCCCGAGCCCGTGCCGCCGGCGCGCCGACCGCGCTCCCGGCGCACCACGAGGTGCTCGTCTTCGGACTCGCCCACGATGTCGAACTTGCCGCCGCGGCGGCAAGCGGCGTTCCCCGGCCGACCCGGCCCGAAGTCAACGACGCCGTCCATGCGGGATGGAGGCGAGCGGCATGACAATCCGCTTCTCCTGCTGCGAGCACACCGGCACGCCGGTGGCTGAGACCCGTCCACAGCGGTGGTCCCGGCTGTGGGTAAACCTGTGGACAAAACGACCTGGCGTCGCCGCGGAGGGCCGGGACGCGCTCGCTCGGCACCACGCCGAAACAACCCGCCGCGCCCGCGAGGCGATGATCGAAATCGTCCGTGCCGGTTACCAGATCGGGCCCCCGCCCTACGGCTACCGCGCGCTGCGCATCCGCGTTACCGATCCCGGCGGATGCAGCAAGCTGCGGGTGGTCCTGGTCCCTGACTGGCAGACCGCCGCGGTCGTGAAGCAGATCTTCGTGTGGCGAGCCGACGACGGCTTGACGTTCGCCGCCATAGCGGCACGCCTCAACGCCGACCTTCGCCAGTACCCGGCGCCGAGCGAGCGGTGGACGGCGAAAGCTGTCCAGCGGATCGTCACCAACGTCAAGTACACGGGGCGCCAGGTCTGGGCTCGCACGGCGGCCGGTCGTCCTGCTCCTGTCGAGCAGTGGGTGACCTCGGCGCCGATGGTCCACGAGCCGCTGGTCGACGAGCGCGTGTTCCGGCGTGCTCAGCACGGGGCAGGGGAGGAACAGCGGTGCGCTTGACAATCGTTCCCCTGACCTTCCGGCAGGCATGCGAATTCATCGACGCCCACCACCGCCACCACCGCCCACCCCGCGGCATGAAGTTCGCGATCGGCGTCGCGCGCGGCGGTGAACTGGTCGGTGTGGCGACCGCCGGTCGTCCAGTCGCGAGGTGTCTCGACGACGGCGTCACACTGGAGGTGACACGAAGCTGCACCGTCGGCGAGCCGAACGCGAACTCGAAGCTCTACGGCGCGGTCTGGCGCGCGGCTCGTGCCATGGGCTACCTGCGCCTCATCAGCTACACGCAGGCGGGAGAAAGCGGTGCAAGCCTGCGGGCTGCTGGCCTGCTTCCCGTGGCGGACCTTCGACCGCGGTCGGGATGGACGACGACGTCCCGCCCGCGCCAGTCCCGAGGGGTCGACGGCGTCCGCCGGACTCGCTGGGAGATCAGCTCGGGCGCGACCGTGCCAGAAGGTTCACCTTGTCGCGCAGCTGCTTCAGCTGGTACAGCTGGCCGAGATCGTCGAAGTCGGCAGTGAACGGCCGCCGGGACGACGTTACCGGACGGCTGGCTCCTGACGAGCCACCGGAGCTGGTGGTTGAAATCAAGACCGTAGACGGAAACGCGGCTCAGCGTCTGGCTGGCGAGCAGGCACGGGTGCTCTGGGAGGTAACGCAGTGGCAGGCCCGGAACAAGTCCGCGCGTGGGCTGGACAGCGCAGCGTAGGACGCGCGCGAAGCGCCTACAGCGAAGCGGCGGGTGGCGGTTCGGCCGGTGTCGCGGCGCGGCCGTCGTTCCTTCGCTTCGCATGGCTCGGACGCGTGTCCACGAAGGACATGCAGGACCCAACCTTGTCCTTGCCACGCCAGCTGGGGAACTCGCAGCGCGCCTTGCCCGAGGATGGCTTGATCGTCGCGCACTTCTATGACGTCGAGTCCGGGCGCATGGACCTTGACGCCCGCGGGAGCGGCCGCGCCCACGAGCAGTTCGAGATCCCCGTCCCGCGTGACGGCGGAATCCAGGACCTTCTCGCCGAAGCTCAGCGGCAGGATCGGCGCTTCGACTACGTCATCTGCGAGTCGATCGAGCGCACTGCCCGGCACATGTACTACGGCACCACCATCGAGCACCGCTTGGAACAGGCCGGAGTGCGCCTGCTGGCCTCCGACGAACCGTTCCAGCTTGGGCTGGTGGACGGACGCAAACCCAAGCGGGCCACTCAACTGCTCACGCGGCGGGTGAAGCAGACCCTGTCCGAGTTCTACGTCGTCGACATGCTGGAGAAGTCGTGGGACGGCTACGCCGTCCACACCGAGGCCGGCTACAACATCGGCAAGCCCTGCTACGGCTACCGCGCCCGGCACGTCCCGCACCCCGTTCCCGCCAAGCGGGCCAAGGGCGCCAAGAAAACTTTCCTCGAAGTCGACTCCGCGCAGGCGCCCGCGGTGCGGAAGGCGTACCACTGGCGGATCACTGAACGCCTTGGCTATCAGGCGATCGCGGACCGGCTCAACCGCGACCCCGCCACCTACCCGCCGCCGGTTCCGGTCGACCCGAAGCGTGCCGTCGGCCACTGGACTTCCTCGAACGTGCGCGACGTCCTTACTAATCCGAAGTACACCGGGCACATGGTGTGGAACGTGCGCGGCCGCAAGTCCCGCGGCAACCAGTTCAATCCTGTCGAGGAGTGGATCTGGTCCGCGCAGCGGGTTCACGAAGCTCTCGTCACGTTGGAGGATTGGCTGCAGGCCCAGGAAATCAGCCGACATCGGTTCGGGTCCCGCAGCACCAGCAACACCAACGTCAAGCATCCCCAGACCAAACGCAGCTACCTGTTGCGCACCTACCTGTTTTGCGGCGGCTGCGGCCGACGCATGAACGGCAAGACTCGTCGTGGGCACGCCTACTACGTGTGTGCGCCGAAGAAGGGTTACGTCCCGGGGGGACACCCGGCCGCGGGCAGCTTCTGGATCCGCGAAGACGCGATCGTCGCCAAGCTCAACGAGTTCCTGTCCGCGCACGTCTTCGGCTCCTACCGTCGCAGCCTGTTGGGCGACACCGCCCGAGAACTCGGTGCCGCCGCGAAGCAAGAGCGGCAGCAGCGCATCGATGCCTTGCGCCGCGAGATCGACGACACCACGCGCATGATCAAGAACCTCGTCCGCAGCTTGGCTCTGTTCGACAGGCCGACCAAGGACCTCGTCGACGAAGTCAACGAGGAACGCGACGGGCTTCACAAACGCAAAGTCCAGCTCGAAGCCCAGCTTGCCGAAGTCGAAGAGGAGAACCAGCAGACGGCCAACCCCGACCTGCTTGATGCCTTGCCAATGGGGGAGGTCCAGGTGGAGGAGCTACCGGAGGACGTCGCTCGGCGGCTGTTCGAAGCCCTCCGGCTCGAACTCCGCTACTGCAAGAGCACCAACCGGGTGAAGTGCACGGTCACCTTGCTCGGGCCGACCGTCGCGGCGGCACGCCAGGCTGCTCACGAAGCGTCCATCTTGCCGTTCGACCGAGACAGGCGGCTCGAACGGCGCAATCGTGAAAACAAGAAAGGGGAGGATGTCATGTCCGACATCTCTCCCGTTCCCATCCTTGGAGTGCCCTCGGCAGGATTCGAACCTGCGACACCCGCTTTAGGAGAGCGGTGCTCTATCCCCTGAGCTACGAGGGCCTGCTTACCTCGGACAGGTTACCCGACAGTCGGCACAGCGGGTGGTGGGGCCTGCGGACGAGCGCCGAGCCCCAGGGCCGATACTGCGAGCGGTGACGACGCGTTACCCATTGTGGTGAACTGAGGCGCGGCGATTGGCAGGGTGAAGTCATCCCGGCACGGCCGGGGTCGGTCTCGGCGCTACCGTGTTCGGCGGTCGACAGGACGGGAGCCGGGGTGCGGACCTATTACGACGAGGATGACCACGAGGGCTACGCAGCGGGGCAAGGTCTGCTGGTCCGGCGCTTCTCCGGCTGGGCGGCCGCACAGGGGTGGGAGGTCGATCCGTATGCCGTCGTGTCGGCGTTGGAGTTCCGGCACACCTCGGTTGACGGGCGGCTCGCTTACTGGACTGCCGCGCTGGTTCGGGACTTCCTCCTCTCCTACGTCCCGCGCACTTTGTCGGCCGAGGCCGGCGACGCCGTGCTCCTTCCCGAGACCTTGCGCCTGTTCCTCCGGTATCTGCACGAGACCGAGCTGGCCGACCCCGCCGGCGACTCGCTCGCCGACCTCGAGGACGCCGTCGGGAAGGCAGCGGCCGAGTTTCCGGCCGCCATGGCCGATGAACGCAACTTCGGTATTGCCAAGTACTGGGTGATGACCGCCATGCGGAACGGGGTCGACCCTGTGGACTCCGAGGCCATGGATGCCTTTCTCGCCGAAGTGCGGGCGGGGCAGCACCCGTACGACGCCGAACTGGTCGCCGGGCTTGCCGGCAGGCACCTCGGTGAGCAGACCGGACGGGCACTTCCGCAACTACCGGTGTCGTTGCCCGCGGAGGCGGAACTCGGCGCTGCCGCGGAGCGCTCTTCGCTCGTGGTCAAGCTGCGGAAGTTCGTCGAGTGGGTGGGTGACGGCCGGGCGCTGACCGGCACCGGTGCCCTGAAGCTCGCCGATGCGCGACAGCTCGTGCCGCTGCTGGACACCGGTGATCGGCTCGAGTGGGAGCTGGGTCGCGAGGTCCAGCGGGTCCGCAGCAGCGCCGATCTGCCGAACCTCGCCATCCTGTTCGAACTCGCGAAGCGCGCGCGGATCGTGCGGGTGGTCAAGGGCAAGCTGGTCCGCGTGGCGAAGGCGGCGCCACTACTCCATGACGCCCTCGCTCTGTGGAGGACGGCGTTCGACGCGCTTCCCGGCCGGGGTCTGCTGGTCAAGGACAGCGGCTGGGGCCCCGACTACGCCCTGTTGCTCGACGACTGTCTCGACTTCGTGCTGCCGGACGTGCTCAACACGATCTACGGCATGCCCGAGCCGATGCCCGTGGTCCGGCTCGCCGAAAGTGTCTGGCTGGCCTGTGTCGAAGGTGTCTGTGTCGATCTCGAACCGTCGATCGAGGCGATCTGGCGAGACGGGCTCATGGGCGAGTTCCGCCGGTTGCTCGTCGTGCTGGCCGGATTCGGGGCGGTCGAGCTGACCACGGGGCCGGCCGATCCGATGTACACCATGGACCTGGTGCCCGAGAACCCCGAACTGACGCCCGAAGCGCAAGACCGCTTGCGGGCCGCTCTCGGTGCGCCGTCGCTCGAGCTGGTCGCTCTCACTCCGTTGGGAACCTGGGCGATCCGGGAACGGCTGCTGCGAGAAGGCCGGGTCGCGCCACTGGTGGGTGAACTCGCCGGCGCCTCTCCCGCTGCCATGCTGGGCGGGGTCTCGGAGCACTTCAGTGAAGACTGGGCCGGAGCGGAGATCGACGGCTGGCTGGCCGCGCACGGTGGCCGGGACACGGGGCTGCCGATGCTGCTGGACGCCGTCCGCAGGTGCCCGTTCCGCACGCGGGCGTCCGTCATGCTTCAGATCCTGGTCGATTCCCTGCCGGACGGCGACGCGGTGCTGCGCGGTCTGCGCACCGACCCGGCATTGGGTCCGATTGCGACGCAGTTGCTGGTCGAGCGTGGAGACCTGGCTCTCGAAGACCTTGATGCCCGCGAGGGGCTGCTCGGCATCACCGAACAGTTCCTCGTTCTCTTGGAGACGGCCGGGCCGGAAGCGACGGCTTCGACGCTTGTCGAGGTGCCCGCCGACGAACGTGCGCACTTGGCGGAAGCGATCACCACTTCGGGTCATCCGGACGGGGTGGGGATCGCCGAACTGGCCGAAGTGTTCGAGGAGGTCGCCCGACTCTCGTCGTCACCCAGGTGAGTGGTTCTCACGGGCAGCCGACAGGCCCGATACACCCAGCCGGACGGCGGACCCGACCTGACCTGGACGGACCAGTGCCTCACCTGGTCGTGTCTGGTTTCGAACTGCTGAACAACAGTAGGTAACCTTCGTTAACGGGATGCGGGGAGCCGCCTCCACCGGCTGTTGCGGAGGGCTTCGTTGATCAAGCTCATGTTCGCCGACGACGAGGAACTGGTGCGCTCGGGGTTGCGCGCGATGATGTCCGGGGCCCAGGACATCGAGATCGTGGGCGAGGCGAGCGACGGCAGATCCGCGGTGGAGGTCGCCCGGCGGTACCACCCCGATGTGGCCCTGCTCGACATCAAGATGCGGGCCCCGGACGACGGCATTCGTGCACTCCGGGCCATCCTCGCCCTCCCCGATCCACCCACCGTGGCCATGCTGACCACCTTCGACATCGACGAGTACGTCAGTCTCGCTCTGCGGCTCGGCGCCAACGGCTTCCTCCTCAAGGACATCGATCCCGCGGCGCTGCTCAGGGCGGTCCGGGACCTTGCGCGCGGGGGCGCCGTGCTGGATCCGGGCGTGGCCGCGCGGATGGTTCAGTCGCACCGGGACGAACAACGCGCCGCTCAGCCCGCCCGGAAGCTGCTCGCGTCGCTGTCCGAACGGGAACGCGAGGTCGTCGCGCTCATCGGGCAAGGCCTCTCCAACGCCGAGATCGGGGGCCGGCTGCACCTCTCGGAGGCCACCGTCAAGGGGTACGTCTCCGCCGTGCTCTCCAAGATCGGGGCCGCGAACCGGGTGCAGGCCGCTCTGCTGGCCTACCGCGGTGGGCTGCTCGACCAATAGATGCTGCTCACGGCGCTGGAGTTCGTCGGGCTCGTCGCCTTCGCCGCGTCCGGGGCGCTCGCCGCGGTGCGGGCGCGGCTCGATGTCTTCGGCGTCGTCGTGGTCGGGCTCACCACCGCTCTCGGCGGCGGAGTCATCCGGGACGTCCTGCTCGGCATCCACCCGCCCACGACGCTGCGGAACTGGCCCTACCTCGCCGTCTGCGCCGGGACCGCGCTGGTCGTCTTCGTGTTCCACCCGCAGGTCGCGCGGCTGCGGCGGGGCGTTCTCCTGGCCGACGCGCTCGGGCTCGGCGTCTTCGCCACCGCCGGGACGACCATCGCGCTCAACGCCGGCGCCACCGTCTACGCCGCGTGTCTGATCGGGATGACGACCGGCATCGGCGGCGGGGCCGTGCGGGATCTGCTGCTCCGGGAAATCCCGCTCGTCCTGCGGAAGGAGATCTACGCCGTGGCCGCGCTGGCCGGCTCGGCTCTCGTCGCCGTCGGTCACGCTGTGCGACTGCCCGGCGGCCCGGTGACCGTCGTCGCGGCCGCCGTCGTGGTTTCCCTCCGGATGGTCGCGCTCTGGCGGCACTGGAACGCGCCGGTCGCGCGGGGTCCCGAGTGAGAAATCCTTTGTGAGTTCTGCGTGTGTTCTTAGGCGGGTCTCAGCACGCTGCGTAAAACTAGCGCCATGCGCATCCTTGTGGTGGACGACGACCGCGCCGTCCGTGAGTCGCTCCGGCGGTCCCTGGAGTTCAACGGCTACCAGGTCCAGCTGGCCAGTGACGGTGCGCAGGCCCTGGAGGCGATCATCGCCGACCGGCCGGACGCGATGGTGCTCGACGTCATGATGCCCCGGCTCGACGGCCTGGAGGTCGCCCGCCGCCTGCGCAGCACCGGCGACGACCTGCCGATCCTGGTGCTGACCGCGCGCGACACCGTCTCCGACCGGGTGTCCGGGCTGGACGCCGGCGCCGACGACTACCTGCCGAAGCCCTTCGCGCTCGAGGAGCTGCTCGCCCGGCTGCGGGCGCTGCTGCGCCGCGCCATGCCGGAGGGGCAGAACGGCCAGGCGTCGGAGGTGCTGTCCTTCGCGGATCTGACCCTCGACCCCGGCACGCGGGAGGTTCGCCGCGGCGGCCGCGAGATCAGCCTGACCCGGACCGAATTCGCCCTGCTGGAACTGTTCCTTTCCTACCCGAAGCACGTCCTCACGCGTGGCCGGATCCTGGAGGAAGTATGGGGTTACGACTTCCCGACGTCGGGCAACGCGCTGGAGGTCTACGTCGGTTATTTGCGCCGCAAGACGGAGGCCGAGGGGGAGCCGAGGCTGATCCACACGGTGCGGGGAGTGGGGTACGTCCTGAGGGAAACCCCGCCGTGACCGAACCCGGCGATCCCCGCGGCACGCGCTGGGGAGCCCGCCGGTTCTCGCTGCGCGGCCGGGTGACGCTGCTCGCCGCCGCCTGTGTCGCCGGCGCCGTCGCGCTGGTGTCGATCGGCGCGTACATGGTCGTGCGCAGCAACCTTTACCAGCAGCTCGACGACAGCCTGCTGGCGCGCGCGCAGGCGGCGGCCGACTCGCCGCAGGTGCAGACCGAGCTGCGGCAGGTCCCCGGCGCCTTCCTGGCCAGTGCCGACCTGCAGATCGGGCAGCTCAACGCGGCGCCCGACGTCCAGCACGCGGTGATGACGTACCCGCTGTCGAGCTCGCCGCCGCCCTTCGGGCAGGACGAGCTGGCGGTCGCGAACGGCGATTCGGCGGAGTCGCTGCGGACGGACTTCCGCTCCGACAGCCGCGTGGTCGCGTTGCCGACCGGGCACGGCGAGGCCATCGTGCTGGCCCAGTCGATGGGCCCGACCAAGCGCACGCTGAACGAGCTCGCGCTGGTGCTCTTCCTGATCGGCGGCGCCGGCATCCTGGTCGCGGCCGCGGCGGGCACGGCGGTGGCGCGCGCCGGCCTGCGTCCGGTCGACCGGCTGACGTCGGCCGCCGAGCGCGTCGCCAAGACCGGCGACCTGCGGCCCATCCCGGTCAGCGGCGACGACGAACTCGCGCGTCTCACCCAGACGTTCAACACCATGCTCGGCACGGTCGCGGACTCGCAGGAACGCCAGCGCCAGTTGGTCGCGGACGCCGGCCACGAGCTCCGGACGCCGCTGACGTCGCTGCGCACCAACCTCGAGCTGCTGCTCGCCGCCAGCAAGCCGGGCGCGCCGCCGCTGCGGGACGAAGACCGCGTCGACATCGTCGCGGACATCAGCGGGCAGCTCGACGAGCTGACGCAGCTCATCGGCGACCTGGTCGAGCTCGCGCGCCAGGACGAGCCGCGCGAGCGCTTCGAGCGCGTCGAGCTGCTGGAGGTCGTCGAGCGGGCGCTCGACCGGGCGCGGCGCCGGGCGGGTGAGATCAACTTCGACGTCTCGCTGCAGCCGTGGGTGCTTACCGGCGACAACAGCTCGCTCGAGCGCGCGGTGCTGAACCTGCTGGACAACGCGGTGAAGTTCTCGCCGCCCGACGCGACGGTGTGGGTGCGGCTGTACCCGCTCGGCGACGGCACCGCCGTGGTCGAGGTCGCCGACGCCGGGCCGGGCATCGCCGAAGAGGACCTGCCCAAGGTGTTCGACCGCTTCTACCGCTCGTCGGAGGCGCGGACGCTGCCTGGTTCGGGCCTCGGCCTGGCGATCGTGAAGCACGCGGCCGAGCGGCACGGCGGCGCGGTGTACGCCTCGCGGGCGCCCGAAGGCGGCGCGTTGATGACGATCCGGCTGCCGGGAGCGCCCGGCTGAGACCCGCTCGTGGTCGGCTGTTGCTTGTTCGCGCTTCCTCTGGTGGTGTTGTTCACCCTGGTCGGCGCACGCCTGCCCTGACCTGTTGTTTCGAAGTTCACCCACGCTGCTCCTGCGGATCTCGTGTTGAATCGTGTAGGATTTTGTGTGGTTGAGGTTCGACGGACGGAGTGAACGGTGCTGGCGCGTCAGCGACAGGCGGTGATCCTGGAAGAGGCACGCCGGACCGGTGCGGTCCGTGTGAGCGACCTCGTGACCAGGCTGGGCGTGTCCGACATGACGGTGCGCCGCGACCTCGACGTCCTCGCCGGGCGCGGGCTCGTGGAGAAGGTCTACGGCGGCGCCACTTCGGTCATCGGCAAAAGCACCGACGAACCCGGCTTCGAAGCCAAGTCCGTGCGCCAGCGGGCGCAGAAGGAAGCCATCGCCGAGCTCGCCGCGACGCTGGTCCGGCCCGGCACCGCGATCGGCCTCTCCGCCGGCACCACCACGTGGACCCTCGCCCGGGCGCTCGACGCCATCCCCGGGCTCACCATCGTGACCAACTCGATCCAGGTCGCCGACGTGCTCCGCGGGTCGACGCAGCCGGACCGCACCGTCGTGCTCACCGGCGGGGTGCGGACGCCCTCGGACGCGCTGGTCGGGCCGGTCGCCGTGCACAGCCTGCGGTCGCTGCACCTGGACGCCGTCTTCCTCGGCGTGCACGGGATGGCCGACGGGCCGGGCTTCACGACCCCGAACCTCACCGAGAGCGAGACCGACCGCGCGCTGGTCGAGGCCGGGCGCAAGCTGGTCGTGCTCGCCGACCACACCAAGTGGGGCACCGTCGGGATCTCGACGATCGCCGACCTGGACGAGGCCGACGTCGTCGTCACCGATGACGGGATTCCCGACGAGGCCAAGGAAGTTCTCGCCGAACGGGCGGGAGAACTCATGATCGCCGAGACGGCGGAGACGGACGAGGCCCAAGAAGCGTGAAGCGCACCGTACGACACCTGGCCGACGGCCGGGAGATCATCTACTTCGACCAGCCCGGCGCGCCCGACCGCGTCGCCGAGGACACCCGCGACCTGCCGCCGGTTTCGGCCGCGTCGGAGATCCGGCGGGACCCGCTGACCGGTGAGTGGGTCGCGATGGCCGCGCACCGCCAGACGCGGACCTACAAGCCGCCGGCCGACCTCTGCCCGCTGTGCCCGAGCAAGCCCGGCAAACCGAGCGAGATCCCGGAAAGCGATTACGACGTCGTCGTCTTCGAGAACCGGTTCCCGTCCTTCGCCGAGGACGTCGTCGGCGAGCCGTCCACTGTGGATGGTCTCGGGCTGGTGCCGGTGCGGCCCGGGCGCGGCCGCTGCGAGGTCGTCTGCTTCACCAGCAACCACGACGGTTCTTTCGCGCAGCTGAGCGCGAAGCAGGTGCGGGCCGTGGTGGACGCGTGGGCGGACCGCACGACCGGGCTTTCCGCGGTGCCCGGCGTCGAGCAGGTCTTCCCGTTCGAGAACCGCGGCGAGGAAATCGGCGTCACGCTGTCGCACCCGCACGGGCAGATCTACGGCTACCCGTTCGTCACGCCGAAGACCGAGCGGATGCTCGACGTCGCCCGCGCCTACCAGGCCGAACACGGCCGCCCGGTGCTCGGCGACGTGTTAGCGGCCGAACGCAAGTCCGGCGCACGCGTGGTGACCTCCGGCGAGCACTGGACGGCGTACGTGCCGCCGGCGGCGCGCTGGCCGGTCCAGGTCCAGATCGTGCCGCACCGGCAGGTCCCGGACATCCCCGCGCTGACCGACGCCGAGCGTGACGACTTCGCCGACGTCTACCTCGACGTGCTGCGCCGCTGCGACGCGCTGTACGACCGGCCGCTGCCCTACATCGCGGCGTGGCACCAGGCGCCGGTGCGCCGCGACCGCGAGCTCGGCTGGCTCCACCTGGAACTGTTCTCCGTGCTGCGCGCGAAGGACAAGCTGAAGTACCTGGCGGGGTCCGAATCGGGCATGGCGGTGTGGATCAACGACGCGACGCCGGAGCAGATCGCGGAACGGCTCCGCGCGGCGGGCTGAGCGGCCATACTCATCTGCGATGCACAGGTTCGGCTCAGGAACCTCTCAGGACCATCGCGCAAGGTGAGGACATGACCGAGAACGACCCCAGCGCACACGACCCCGCGGCGCCGAGGCACCCCGAGACCGGCCAGCAGCCGGCGCAGGGCGGTTGGGCGGGGAACCCGTACGGTGAGCAGGCCCAGCCCGAGTCCGGCGGTGCGCCGCAGTATTCGGAGCCCTCCTACCACGCGGTGACCGGGGCCGATCCGGCGTACGGCGGGCAGGGCGCGAACCCGTGGTCGGCCCAGGGCGCGCAGATGCCGTCCGGCCAGACCCAGCAGAGCGTCTACCCGCCGCCGAACCCGTACGGGCAGCCCGCCACCGGCGGTTACCCGGTGGCCACGCCGCCCGAGCCCAAGCGCTCCGGTGGGAAGCTGCTCGCCGGTGTCGCGCTGGTCGCGCTGCTGGTCGGCGGCATCGCCGGCGGGGCGGTCGGGTACCTGACCGGCGGGTCGTCCGGCTCGTCCAGCAACGCGCTCGACGCGCCGAAGCCGGCCCAGCAGACGGGCAACGCGCCCGCCGGCTCGGTCGAGTCCGTTGCGCAGAAGCTGTCGCCCAGCGTGGTCGAGCTGCAGGTCAGCGGCCAGCAGGGGGCCGGCGAAGGCTCCGGGTTCGTGATCAGCACCGACGGCTACATCCTGACGAACAACCACGTCGTCGAGGTCGGCGCGAACGGCGGCCAGATCCAGGCGGTGTTCCAGGACGGCAAGAAGGCCGCCGCCAAGATCGTCGGCCGCGACCCGACGACCGACATCGCGGTCGTCAAGGTCAACGGCGTCAGCAACCTGACCCCGGTGGAGCTCGGCCGGTCCGACGACTTGCGCGTCGGCCAGTCCGTGGTGGCCATCGGCTCGCCGTTCGAGCTGGCCGGCACGGTGACGTCGGGCATCGTCAGTTCGCTGCACCGGCCGGTGCGGGCGGGCGGCAGCAGCGGCGACCAGACCACGGTGATGGACGCGGTCCAGACCGACGCGGCGATCAACCCGGGCAACTCGGGCGGTCCGCTGGCGAACATGTCCGGCCAGGTCATCGGCATCAACTCGGCGATCTACAGCCCGCAGTCGGGTGGTCAGGGCCAGGGCGCGTCCGAGGGTGGCAACGTCGGCATCGGCTTCGCCATCCCGATCGACCAGGCCCGCCGCACGGCGGACACGATCATCAAGACCGGCCAGGCGGTGCAGACCTACATCGGTGCGGAGGTCAAGGACGCCCCGCAGGGCGGCGCCGAGCTCGGCGCGATCAAGGCCGGCAGCCCGGCGGAGAAGGCCGGCCTGAAGGCGGGCGACGTCGTCACCAAGATCGACGACCGCCCGATCGACTCGGCCGACACGCTGGTCGCGGCGGTCCGCACCCGGGCCCCGGACGAGAAGGCGACGTTCACGCTCGCCGACGGCCGCACGGTCGAGGTCACCTTCGGCGGCCAGCCGGTCCAGCCCAACTGATTGCTGATCCAGACGCTCGGCCGCCCTGGCGCGGCCGAGACCAACTTCGGCTCGACCCCCGTATCCGGGGCCGGACCCACAAGGCCACGCGCGACCAGGCACTCGATGCCGGTCGCGCGTGGCCGCATTTGTGCCCGGGTCAGGGACGGTCGGCCGGCGTGCCGGGGCGGTCGGCTTGCGTGCCTGGAGGGTTGGCCGGGAAGGCGGACTCGGCAGGCCGCGTATCTGGAGGGTCGGGTGGCGTGTCTGGAAGGTCGGCCGGGTCGCGGGGCGGGGTAGGCCGCGTGTCCGGAGAGCCGGCCGGTGTGCCTGGAGGAGCGGCCGGGGTTGGTCGCGTGCCCGGGCCGTCGGCTGGTGTGCCGGGAGGGTCGGCCGGCGTGCTTGGACGGTCGGTTGGCGTGCCGGGGCGGGCATCTCGCGTGTCTGGAGGGTCATCACTCGTGATTGGAGGGACATCACGTGTGATTGGGGGGACGACACGGTGGCGGAGGGCGGTCAGGACCACCGCGAGCCAGACTGCGGCCAAGGTGACGGCCAGGGCCGGGGCCGGGTTGGTGTCGTGGAGGCCGGGCATCGGTGGGGTCCCGTACGGGCGCCAGAGCAGCGGGAACGCCAGGATGGCCAGCGTGGCGGTGATGACCGTGCCCGCCACGACGGGGGTTCGCCAGCGGGGCGGGAGGAGCCGGGACAGGGCGAAGCCGAGCAGGGCCGTCAGCGGGGCGATGATCGCGTCGTTGACGAGCGGGCCGCCGATGATCCAGCCCACCGTGCCGAAGACGTCGGGACGCAGGGGCAGCGCGTACTCGGCGAACAGCACCACACCCCAGGCCAGTGCCGCGAGGCCGGGCAGCGCAAGGAGCGCGCGGGCGGTCTTCACAGCGCCTCCAGCTTCGTGACCCACTTCGTCTGCAGCACGCCGGGCCGGTTCGGGGCGATGATGCGGCAGGGGAAGCCGTGGTCGGGGGCGAGGACCTCGCCGTTCAGCTCCAGGGCCAGCAGCGTCAGCTCGTCGGCCGTGTGCTCGCCGGGGAGGACGCTGACGCCGTACAGCCCGCCACGCTCCGAAGAGGACACCCGGACCGCCGTGCCCGGTGTCGCGCCGACGGCCTTCAGCAGCGTGGGCAGGGAGATCCCGCGCCAGGTGGCCGACTGGCTCCAGCCCTCGACACACGCGATCGGGAGCTCGGCCGTCGTCTGGGGCAGGGCGCGCAGGTCGTCGAGCGAGAACTTCGTCGTGCCGCGCGGGGTCACCACCGAGAGCCGCCAGGCCGGCGACCACGTGACACCGGCGGCCGCCGCCGTGCGGTTGACCGGCAGGTTCTGCGTACCCTTGCCGGTCTTCCAGGAGAGGGCGGAGACGCCGCGCAGGAACGGGACCGTCGCGCCCGCGGTGGCCACGACCGCGACGCCGGTCGCCAGCCCGGTGGTCACCAGGAAACCCCGTCGCGACAGCCCTTCCGCCGGTGGTTCCTCGACGGTGCCCCGGCTCAGGGCACGGCGGATGATCGGCAGCTTCACCGCGACGTGCACCAGGATCGAGCCGATCGCCAGCCACGCGACCGCGTAGTGCACCTGCGGGAAGTAGAAGCCCCACGGGTAGTTCTGCGCGACGTTCAGCAGCCCGGTCGTCAGCTCGAAGAACGCCGCGCCGGACAGCACCAGGATCGACAGCCGCTCAAGGGCGTGCGGCAGCGAGCGGACGAGCGGCCGGCCGAACAGCTTCGGGTAGACGCTCCACAGTTTCGCCAGCAGCAACGGGATCGAAGCCACGCCCGAGATCACGTGCAACCCCTGCGTGACGCGGTAGAGCCCGACCGGCCGGCTCGGCCAGAAGAACCACTCGGGTGGGTGCTGGATGAGGTGGCTGAGCAAGCCCGTCAGGAAGCACGTCGTGAACGTGATCGCCAGGGCCAGGCCGATCTTCGACGTCACACGCTCGTGGTGCGCCGGCGCCCGGAACTGCTCCTCCGCCGGGATCGGGAGTTTCACGCTCGCTCCAATCGCGCGAACCAGCGGTGACCGTGCCGGGTGGTCCGGTCGACGCACAACCCGGCACGCGCGGCGACTCCGGCGATCGCGTCGACCCCCACCCAGGCCCAGGTGAACCAGGCGACGTCGGCGTGACCGGGCCGGAGCCGGACGCGCTCGTGCCGGAGTCCCCGGCCGGGCGGCTCCAGTTCGACGAGCACGTCGCCGTCGGGGGCGATCAGCCGCGCCGTGCGCCGGAGCAGGGTGACCGGGTCGCCGCCGATGCCGATGTTGCCGTCCGCGAGCAGGGCGTGCCGCCACCGCCCTTCGCCGGGCAGGCGGTCGAAGATGTTGCGCTTCAACGCACTTCCGCCGCGCCGCCGGGTCAGCCCGACGGCCGTGCGCGAACTGTCCACGCCCAGCACGACCACCCCGCGCGCGGCCAGTGCCGCGGTCAGCCTCCCGGGCCCGCACCCCAGGTCGATGGTGGGGCCGGAACACGCGTCGAGCAGGACGTCGTCGCCTTCGGAGGTTTCCGCCCAGCGTTCCACCGCCAACTCCATCCGCTCTCCGTTGGCCAGTTCGAGCCAGCACCGGTGCCCGAGCAGGCCGAGGTCGAACTCGTGGCCGGCGCTCGCCGGGGCCGTCATGACGCCACCGCCTGTCCGCCGACGGCCGCGACGGCGTGGGCGAACCGGCCTCCCGGACACGCCGCCGCCACCGAACGCGCGTCCGCCATGGTGTCCACATCGGACAGGCGGAACGCCTGTCGTGTCTGCAACCCGCGCTCGGCGAGGGCGCGCAGCGTGCGCTCGCCGGTGTCGTCGCGGGACATCGGGACGTCCACGAGAGCCTGCGCATGCCGTGGCTCGGCGAGTCCCAGCGCCCACCAGCCACCGTCCTCGGCCAGCCCGAGCACCGAGTCGTGGCTGCCGTGCCGGACCGGTGCGGCCGCCGCGGCGAGGGACTCCGGCGTCACCTGTGGCGTGTCCATGCCGATCTGGAGGATGGGCAGACCGGCGTGCACCGCGGCGGCGTCGGCGTGGGCGTTCGCCAGCCGCGCCCCGAAATCCCGGCCACGCTGCGAGATGACGGTCGCGAGCCGGAGCGCCGCACCGATCTCGGCGGCCCGGGCCGCGGCGCCGAGGTCGCCGGTCATCGCGACGACGGGCAAGGCGCCGGGGACCGCGCAGACGGCGTCGAGCGTGTCGAGCAGTGCGGCCGCGGCGATCTCGGCCGCCTGAGCCGGGGTCGCGGGTGGGCAGAGCCGGGTCTTCGCGAAGCCGGGAACCGGCGCCTTGGCCACGACCAGCAGGACGAACGGCGTCATCGGGCCAGCACCCGCCCGAAGTCGCGCACCGCACGCAGCGTCCCCCGAGCCGACCCGGACACCTTCGACTTCGTGCCCTTGGCGCGCTCGCCGTAGCGGACGTCGAACTCGCGGACCCGCCACCCGGCTCGCTGTGCCTTGATCAGCAGCTCCAGGGGGTAGCCGAAGGCCCGGTCGGCGACGCCGAGGCCGAGCAGCGCCCGCCGGTCCGCGGCGCGCAGAGGCGCGATGTCCCGCACCGGCAGCCCACGGCTGCGCAACAGCGACGCCAGCACGACGTTGCCTGCTCGCGCGTGCCACGGCCACACCCCGGGACCGGTCGGCACCCGGCGTCCGACCGCCAGGTCCGCGCAGTGCCCGACCGCGCTCACCAGCTGTGGCAAGTCGGCGAGGTCCAGGGACCCGTCGGCGTCGGCGAAGCACACGATGTCCGCGGTGGCGGCTTCCAGTCCCGTGTGCACGGCCGCGCCGTAGCCGCGACGCGGTTCGTGGAGGACCTTCGCGCCCAGCGAGGCCGCTACCTCGGGTGAGCCGTCGGACGAACCGTTGTCGACCACGATCGCGCGGTAGCCGGGTGGCAGGCCGGCCAGCACGCCGGGCAGCGCGGCCGCTTCGTCGAGGCAGGGGAGGACGACGTCCACTTCCAAGTCAGTCACGCCGCCGACCGTAAGTCCGTCCGGGAGTGGCGTAGAACCCTTGCGGCGCTTACCGAATCATGACATCCGGCGAGTTCTTACCGCGTCGTTACGGCTCCCGCTCCGAGGGCGCGGACCGGCCGCCGCGGACCTAGGGTGGGCGGCGATGAGCGAGCCGAACCCGGCAGCCCGGCTCGCCGAGCCGCCTGCCCGCGAACCCGAAGCCCCGGTCACCGGCCGCCGCGCCGACCTCCTCGCCGTCGCCGCGGCGGCGGTGCTCGTCGCCACGGCCACCGCGGTCGGCCTGTACTACAACCGGCCGCACTCCGGCGTGGTCATCTTCGTGTCCGCGCCGCCGTTGTTCGCCGACTGGCTGCCGCACGTCGGCCCGGGCTCGGTGTTCGCGGTGCTCATCGCGGTCGCGGTCGTCCTGCACGGCCCCACGCTGGCCGCCCGGCTGCCGTGGCGCCGCGCGCTCGCCGCCGGCTACCTCGCCTCGCTCGCCTGGATCTTCTCGCTGACCATGGTCGACGGCTGGGACCGCGGATTCGCCGGGCACCTCACCATTCCGCAGGAGTACCTCCACGAGGTCCCGGGCATCACCGACATCCCGCGGATGCTGCGCGAATTCTCCTCCCGCATCCTCGATTTCCAGCCGCATTCGTGGACGACGCACGTGTCGGGCCACCCACCGGGCGCGACGCTCGTCTTCGTCTGGCTGGACCGGCTCGGCCTGCACGGCGGCGCGTGGGCGGCCACGGCCGTCGTGCTCGCCGGCAGCCTGGTCGCGGTGGCCGTGCCGGCCACGGTCGCGCTGCTCGGCCGGCCCGAGGCGGCCCGCACGGTGCTGCCGTTCGCCGTCCTCACCCCCGGCGCGGTGTGGATCGGCGTGTCCGCGGACGGCCTGTTCGCCGGCGTGACGGCCACCGGCCTGGCGCTGCTCGCGCTGTCCGCGACGGGGTTCTCCCACGGCCGCCGGTACGCCGTCCCGGCCGGACTGGCCGCCGGGGTGCTGCTCGGCTTCGGGATCTTCCTGTCTTACGGCCTGGTGCTGCTCGGCGTGCTCGCGGTGGCGGTCGCCGTTCTCGGCCGGCAGTGGCGGGCGGCGGCGCTGGCGATCGTCGCGGCGCTCGCCGTCGTGGGCGTGTTCGCCTGGGCCGGCTTCTGGTGGCTCGACGGCTACCACCTGGTCGTCGAGCGCTACTACCAGGGCGTCGCGCTGGTCCGGCCCTATTCGTACTGGGTGTGGGCCGACCTCGCGGCGGTCGTCGTCGCCCTCGGCCCCGCGGTCGTGGCCGCCGTCCGGCGCGGCGTCGGATCTCCGCGCCGGGCCCTGCTCACCGATCCGGTGCTCCTGCTCGGTCTCGCCGCCCTGGCCGCCATTCTCTTCGCCGACGTTTCGGGCCTGTCGAAAGCCGAGACCGAGCGGATCTGGCTACCGTTCGGGGTGTGGTTGCTGCCGATGACGGCGTTGCTCCCGCGGCCCGGTCGCCGGTGGTGGCTGGCCGCGCAGGCGGCGACGGCGCTGGCGGTCAACCACCTGCTGCTGACGGGCTGGTGAGGGAGACGTGATGAGCGATCAGACCGGGCACGTGCTCGTGGTCGACGACGACGAGACGGTCCGCGACGTCGTCCGCCGCTACCTCGAGGTGGCCGGGTTCACCGTCGACATTGCCGGCGACGGTGCCGAGGGCCTGGCCCGGTTCGCCGCCCACGAGCCCGACCTGGTCGTTCTCGACGTCATGATGCCGGGGATCAACGGCCTCGAGGTGTGCCGGCAGCTGCGTGAGGTGAGCCAGGTGCCGATCGTCATGCTCACCGCCCTCGGCGAGGAGGAGAACCGGATCGCCGGGCTCCAGCTCGGCGCCGACGACTACGTGACCAAGCCGTTCAGCCCCAAGGAGCTCGCCCTTCGCGTCGCCTCGGTGCTGCGCCGTGCCCGGATGCCACGCCCGGAGCCGGCCGCCGCCGAGCTCGTGGACGGCGCACTGCGCCTGCAGATGAAGGCCCGGACCGCGACCCTCGGCGGCCGCGAGCTGCCGCTCACCACCCGCGAGTTCGACCTGCTCGCGTTCTTCCTCGCCCACCCGGGCGTCGCCTACTCGCGCGCGGACCTGCTCGAGAAGGTGTGGAGCTGGGACTTCGGCGATCAGTCCACAGTGACCGTCCACGTGCGACGGTTGCGCGAGAAGATCGAGCGCGACCCGGCCAAGCCGACTCGGGTGGCGACCGTGTGGGGTGTCGGCTATCGCTACGACCGGGAGCAGCCGTGATCGGCTCGGGTGAATCCGTCCCGGAGATGCTGACGCACCTCTGGCACATCCTGCCGTTCGCGCTGCTGTTCTCGCTGCCGATCGCGGCGCTGGGCGGCGTGGCGCTGTACGTCCTGCGCCGCGGCTCGCTGGCCACCACGCTCACGGTGCTGGTGCTGATCCCGGTGCTCGCCACGCTGGCCGGCGTCCTGGGCATCAGCGGGTTCATGTTCACCCCGGCGTTGACGACGATGCTGCTGGTCTGCCTGCTCGTCGCGCTGGTCACCGTGCCCGCGGCGATCATCCTCGGCCGGGCGATCGCCCGTCGCAGCGTGTGGGAGCGCGAGGCGCGGGAGCGGGAACGCGCCGCCGAGGCGTCGCGGCGCGAACTGGTCGCCTGGATCAGCCACGACCTGCGCAGCCCGCTGGCCGGCATCCAGGCGATGGCCGAAGCGCTGGCCGACGGCGTGGTGTCCGAACGCGACGAGGTCGCCGACTACGCCCAGCGGATCGGCGGCGAAACCCGTCGGCTGTCCGCGATGGTCGGAGACCTGTTCGAGCTCTCGCGGATCACCGCCGGCGCCCTGGAGCTCACGATGTCCGCGGTGCCGCTGCGGGACGTGGTGAGCGACGCCGTCGCCGCCCAGGCGCCGGTGGCCCTCCGGAAGCGGGTCCAGGTGCTCGCCAACGCGTCGACCTGGCCGGTGGTGACCGGCAGCGACCCGGAACTGGCCCGGATCGTGCGGAACCTGGTGTCCAACGCGATCCGGCACACCCCGCCCGACGGGACGGTGGCGGTGCAGATCGGCGTCGACGGCGACGAGGCGTTGCTCGCCGTCGACGACTCCTGCGGCGGCATCCCGGACGACGAGATCAACCGGGTGTTCGACGTGGCGTTCCGCGGGACGCAGGCGCGGACGCCCGAGCGCGGCGGAACGACCAGCGGGGGCGGGCTCGGCCTGGCCATCGCCAAGGGGTTGGTGGAGGCGCACCGCGGGCGGATCGGGGTGCAGAACCACGGGCCGGGGTGCCGGTTCGAGGTGCGCCTGCCGCTCGCGATGCCGTAGGCCGCGGCGGGTCCGGGTTCCGCGTGGCGCGGCCGGCCCGGGACCGAGGGATACCTCGGCTGTGGCTGTGATCCGGGACCGCGGCAGGTGATGTCCGGTCGCGCGAGCGGCCCGGAACCGGACGCAGCGCGGCGTTCGGCTCAGGGGCCGCGGGAGCCGATCTGGTGTCAGGGTGAGACCGGCTCGCGGAGCTCGGCCGTGGCGAAGTCGGCGATGCCCTCCGCGAAGCCGATTTCCGCGGTGAAGCCGAGCAGCTCGCGGGCTCGGGCCGGGTCCGCGACGACGTGGCGGACGTCGGCCGCGCGGGCGCCGCCCATGACCTTCGGCGCCGGGCCGCCACATGCCCGGGCCAGCTCTGTTGCCAGGTCGCCCACCGTGTGCGGGGTGCCGGAGCAGATGTTCAGCGGGGTGAGGTCGTTCGGGCCGGGTGTCCGGAGGGCCAGGACGTTTGCCTTGGCGACGTCGTGGACGTGGACGAAGTCGCGTTGCTGGCGGCCGTCCTCCAGGACTTGCGGGGCCTCGCCGCGGGCCAGTGCCGATCGGAAGAGCGATGCGACTCCCGCGTACGGCGTGTTCTGGGGCATCCGTGGGCCGTAGACGTTGTGGTAGCGCATGGCCCACACCGTGCCGCCCGTTTGGCGGGCCCAGGCACCGGCCAGGTGTTCCTGGGCCAGTTTCGTCGCCGCGTACGTGCTGCGCGGGTTCAGCGGCGCGTCCTCGGGCACCAACTGCCAACTCAGCTCCTCCTCGCACGACGGGCAGCGCGGCTCGAACCGGCCCGCGTCCACATCGGACCGGCGGCGTGGCGAGGGTGCCACCACGCCGTGGGCCGGGCAGGTATAGCGGCCTTCGCCGTAGACGACCATCGACGAGGCCAGGACCAGCTTCCCGACGCCGGCCGCGTGCATGCCGGCCAGGAGCACCGCCGTGCCGTAGTCGTTGTGCAGGGCGTACGACGGCGCGTCGGACGGGTCGACGCCGTGGCCGACCACCGCCGCCTGGTGGCAGACCGCGTCGACGCCGTCCAGCAGCTCCGCGACGATTTCCGTGTCCGTGACGTCGCCGCGCAGGAACCGGTGCCTGCCCGTGTACGGCGGTGGGGTGCGGGAACCGTGGGCCGTCGGGAGGAGGTTGTCCAGCACCACGACGTCGTCGCCGCCATCGGCGAGGAGGTCGGCGATGTGGGACCCGATGAACCCGGCTCCGCCGGTGACCAGTACACGCACACCGGCCACGCTAGGGGGCTTCGGCGGAGCTCGCCGACGCTCACCGCGGCACGTCACCGAATCGTCAGAACTCACCCGGAACCTCCCGGCGCCCGGCCGCCGAAACCGGCTACGGTGGGCGCCATGGAACGGAGTGCACAACGGCTGGGCCGGGCCCTCGTGGTCATCGTGGACGATCGCGTGGCGCACGGCGAGCACGAGGACACCACTGGCCCGCTGGTCACGGAGCTGCTCGAAGAAGCGGGCTTCATCGTCGACGGTGTCGTGGTGGTCGAGGCCGAGACCGCGGGTATCCGCAACGCGCTCAACACCGCCGTGATCGGCGGCGCCGACCTGGTGATCACCGTCGGCGGCACCGGCGTGCTGCCGCGTGACCGGACCCCGGACGCCACCGCCGGTGTGCTCGACCGGCCGATCCCGGGCATCAGCGAGGCCATCCGCGCGTCCGGGCTGGCCGCCGGCGCGGTCGACGCCGGGATCTCGCGCGGGCTCGCCGGGGTTTCGGGAAGCACGCTCGTGGTCAACCTGGCCGGGTCGCGGTCCGCGGTGCGCGATGGGATGGCGACGCTGACCTCGCTCGTGCCGCATGTGATCGACGAGCTTTCGGGTCTCGAAGAGGTGTGACCCGCGGTTTGCGGATCGGTGGCGGACTGACCTCGTTCGTGGTCGACGAGCTTTCGGTGTGCCTCGCGGTTTCCGGATCGGCGGCAGGTTGAATGTCCGGAGGCCCGGTTTCGGGGCGATGTACCTGCCGACCGAAGCCGGGCCTCCGCCGGGCCGGGGCGCTCGCCGTTGAGCTGGGTGTCACGCTCATTGACACCGCGTACCTCTACGGCGGCGGGGGTCAACGAGGAGGTGCTTGCCGCGGCCCTGCACCCCATCGACCCGGAAACGCCGTTGGCCGACCAGCTCGGGGCGCTCCGAGCTGCAGTCCGCCGGGAAGGTCGGCCTGCTCGGGCGGTCCGAAGCGACCGTCGGCGAGTTCGCGTCCCTGCCTTGGCGGCCCGTTGCGCCGGTCGCCGGTGGTGCTGCCGGTTCCGGGTACCGGGCGGATTGCGCACCTGGAGGAGAACGTCGCCGCTGCGGGGCTTGTGCTGAGTGCCGAGCAGCTGGGGCGGCTCGATTCGCTCGGCTGGGGTCGCGCCGCGGTGACGTGTCGGCGGGTGGCGCGGGGTTGTTCGGGGCGGAGGGTTGGTGCGCCGGCAGCGGGGTGGTGGCCGGCGGTGGGAGTCGCCGGGGTCTTCGCTCTGGAGTTGTCAAACAGCGCGTCGTGGGATACTTGGGGCATGGCGGGTGAACAGCGGAAACCTCAGACCGGCGAGCAACGGCGCCGGGTTGATGAGATCTTCGGGGACGTTCTGCCCGAGACGACCTCCGATGAGCGTGATCCCGAGCGGCGCACCGGTCTCCCGGATGACTGGTACCGGGAGAACCGGCCACCGCACCACGACCGCTGACCTCGTCAGTCGCGGTCGGTGCCGCGCTGGTTGGTCTGCTGGGCGCGCAGCAGGTCGCGGATCTCGGTCAGCAGCTCCACGTCCGTCGGCTCCGAGGGGCCCGGCTCCTGGCCGCGCTTGCGGCGCTCCTGCACCTTCTTGACCGGCAGCACGATGACGAAGTAGACGACCGCCGCGACCAGGACGAAGTTGATCGCCGCGTTGATCACGCTGCCGAAGTCCAGGAACGTCGCCTTGTTGTTGTCGAAGATCTGGTATCCGAGGCCGTTCGCGGCGTCGGTGCCGCCGATCGTGCTGATCAGGGGCTTGATCAGGCCGTTGGTGAACGCCGTGACGATCGCCGTGAACGCCGAGCCGATGACCACCGCCACGGCGAGGTCCACGACGTTGCCGCGCATCAGGAAGTCCTTGAAGCCTTTGAACACCTTGCTCTCCTCACGAGCCACGAACCGGAAGGGGACGCCCGGCCCGTATCGGCGGGCGTGGGCTAGCGGAGAGTAACCGTTACCGGACGCTCCAGTGAAATCGCCGCCACCGTTGTCGCGGCCGCTTCCGGAAGGCGGAGCAGCACCAGCGGCCCCTTGGGCGTGGCCGGCTGCCGGTGCCCGACCGTCACGACCGTCGCCCCGGCGGCCAGCACGGAGGCCGGCACTGCCTGCTCCGGCGCCGCGACGACGTCGACGCGCTGGCCGGGCTGGAGCAGGTCCGCGACCGCCTCGTCGGCCAGCCGGACCGGCACGGTCGCCGTGCCGGGATCACCCCGGGCGGGGGCCGTGGCCAGGCGGACGTCGGTCAGCGGCTCACCGGCCCGGACCGCGCCCGCCAGCAGGCGCCCCTCGACGGCCTCGAAGGTGCTCAGCACGCCGCTCGGACGTGCTTCGTCGGGCAGGTCGGCCAGCCGGACGTCGGCAGCGCTCAGCGTCGCTCCGGAAGGAAGGTCGTGTGCCGCGAGGACGGTCGGTGCGCCTCGCGCGGAACCGGGGTGAACGAGCGACAGCCCGCCCAGGACGAGCAGGCCGACGGCGAGCCAACGGCGGATGAGCCGTGCCCGCCGGCTCGGCAGCCGGGTCGGATGAAGTGCGCGGAGCTTCGGCAGGATGTCCACGGGGCCCCCTCGGCCGGATCGGGTGCGGCGGGGTGCCGCACGAGATCGACGTTAGGGAAGCCGGACGGGCCGCCGGAAGGGCCACGTCCGGCATCTGTGGACAACCGGGGTGTTGTGGATAACCTGCGGGTCAGGACGCCGCGGCGGCCGTCTTCGTCGTGGTCGAAGAGGAGGATGCCGAGCTCGTGTCGGACTTCGACTCCGTCTTGGTCTCGGTCTTCGCCGGGGCGGCCGCGGTGCTCGACTTGCTCGAGTCGCGCGAGTCCGTGCGGTAGAACCCGCTCCCCTTGAAGACGACGCCGACCGAGCTGAAGACCTTGCGCAGCGCCCCGGAGCACTGCGGGCAGACGGTCAGGCTGGGGTCCGAGAACGACTGCACGGCTTCGAACCGGTGGTCGCATTCTTTGCAGGCGTACTGGTACGTAGGCACTGACGGCTCCTTTGCTGGCACTCATCCGACCTGAGTGCTAACCCGATTGTGCGGGAAAACCTTCCCGGAAGGCAATTCCTGGTTGCTCACACCGGCAGATCGACCACGCCGCGCCCCGGTGTCAGGGCCCCGGTCATGCGCACGTCGTGGGCCTCCCCGGGCAGCCGTTCGACCAGCTCTTCGTCCCGGACGACGGCCAGCAGCGCCGCGCCGGCCGCGGCGAAGACCAGCGAGCGATCGTAGTGGCCGGCCCCGCGCCCGAGCCGGACGCCCCGGCGGTCCACGGCCAGCGCCGGCACCAGGACCAGCTCCGCCTCGCCCACAACCTCGGTACCCAGGCGTTTCCCGCCCGGCTCGCGGATGCCCCGGAACGTGCTGGGCACCAGGTCGGCCTCGCCCGTGTACTCGGCCCAGTCGAGCGGCTCCGTCCGCGACCGGATGACCGGCAGCAGCACCCGCGCGCCGCCCGCCACCAGCGCGTCGACGAACGCCGTCGTGCCCGGCTCGGTGCCGAACGGCAGGTACGCGCACACGGTGCCGGCTGTGACCTTCGACACCGCACTGACCAGCGCCGACGCCTCCCGGGCGTGGGATTCGGCTGCCTGCCCCGCCCGGGCGCGCGTCACCCGGTCACGCCACTCCGTCTTGCTCAGGTGCTCATTGCCCAGCGCGTGCATGACCTCACGTTAGGCTCTGCGCCCATGACGGGCGCCGCAACCACCCAGACGTTCAGAACCGCCATCGTGCCTGCCGCCGGCCTCGGGACACGGTTCCTCCCGGCGACGAAGGCCGTGCCCAAGGAGCTCCTGCCGGTGGTGGACACGCCGGGCATCGAGCTGGTCGCCGCGGAGGCCGCCGCCGCCGGCGCGGAACGCCTGGTCATCGTGACCTCACCGGGCAAGGACGCCGTGGTCCGGTACTTCGAAAAGCAGCCCGAGCTCGAGCAGAACCTCGAAAGCAAGGGCAAGACCGACCTGCTCGCCAAGGTCCGCCGGGGCTCCGACCTCCTCGCCGTCGAAACCGCCATCCAGGAGCAGGCCCTCGGCCTCGGCCACGCCGTCGCGCAGGCCGAGCCCAACCTGAAGCCCGACGACGAGGCCGTCGCCGTGCTGCTCCCGGACGACCTGGTGCTGCCGACCGGCGTGCTCGAGAAGATGAGCGCGGTCCGGGCCCAGTTCGGCGGTAGCGTGCTCTGCGCGTTCGACATCCCGAAGGCCGAGATCTCCCCGTACGGCGTCTTCGACGTCACCGACACCGACGACGACGACGTCAAGCGCGTGCACGGGATGGTCGAGAAGCCGAAGCCGGAGGACGCGCCGTCGACCTACGCCGCGGCCGGGCGCTACCTGCTCGACCGGGCGATCTTCGACGCGCTCAAGCGGATCACCCCGGGCAGCGGCGGCGAGCTGCAGCTGACCGACGCGGTCGCGCTGCTGATCAGCGAAGGACACCCGGTGCACGTCGTCGTCCACCGCGGTGGACGCCACGACCTGGGGAATCCGGGTGGTTTCCTGCGCGCCGCGGTCGATTTCGCGCTTGAAACGCCCGAGTACGGTCCATCTTTACGGGCGTGGCTGACGGAACGGATCGGGACACAGCGCCCATGACGGAATCCCTCGACGCGGCACGGCCCGAGGCGGCCGGGGACGAGGCCGAGCTGCGCTCGGTCGACGCGCAGATCTCCATGACCTTGGATGCCGCCGTCCGGCCGCAGCCGGTGCGCGTGGCGATCTCCGAGGCCCAGGGCCTGCTCTGCGCCGAGGAGGTGGTCGCCGAGCACGCGCTGCCCGGGTTCGACCAGGCCGCGATCGACGGGTACGCGGTGCGCAGCGTGGACGTGCGCAACGCCGGACAGGAGCCGGTGCAGCTGCCGGTCGTCGGGGAGATCGCGGCGGGTTCGCGCCAGCCGCGGCGGCTCCAGCCCGGCCAGGCCGTCCGGGTCGACACCGGCGCGCCGCTGCCGACGCTGGCCGACGCGGTCGTGCCGCTCGCCTACACCGACGGGCACCAGGCCAAGGTCACGGTGCACCGCTCGGTGCCGTCGGCGGGGTACGTGCGACGGGCCGGCGAGGACGTCCAGATCGGGGACGTCGCGGTGCGCCGCGGCGACACGATCGGCTCGGCCCAGGTGGGCCTGCTGGCCGCGGTCGGCCGGGCGAAGGTCCTGGTCTACCCGCGGCCGCGGGTGTCGATCGTGTCGGTCGGCGACGAGCTGGTCGACATCGACCGGACGCCGTCGGTCGGGCAGGTCTACGACGTCAACTCCTACGCGCTGGCCGCGGCGGCGCGGGACGCGGGCGCCGAGGTCAGCCGGGTCGGCATCGTGCCGAGCGAGCCGAAGCGGCTGCGGGAGGTCGTCGAGGGACGGCTGCTGATGTCGGAGATCGTCGTGGTCGCGGGCGGCGCCGGGGGCGCCACCGGCGACGAGGTCCACGCCGCGCTGTCCGACCTCGGCCGGATCGACATGACGCGGGTGGCGATGCACCCCGGGTCGGTCCAGGGGTTCGGCCGGCTCGGCCCCGACTCGGTGCCGACGTTCCTCATCCCGGGCAACCCGATGAGCGCCCTGGTGGTGTTCGAGGTGCTGGTGCGGCCGCTGATCCGGGCGGCGCGCGGCACCCGCAACCCGCACCGGCGGATCGTCGGCGCGCGGCTGCTGTCGCCGATCACCTCGACCCCGGGCCGGCGCGGCTTCCTCCGCGGCCAGCTGCTGCGCGACGAGGCCAACGGCGAGTACCTGGTCCAGCCGCTCGGCCAGTCCGGGGCGCACCTGCTCGCGTCGCTGGCCGAGGCGAACTGCCTGATTAACGTGCCGGAAGAGGCGACCGACGTCCCCGCCGGCGAGCAGGTCCAAGTCACCTTCCTGGCGCAACGGGCCTGATGAACTCCGTGTCGGGCGTGTCCTATCCGGTGGAGAGCCGGCACCCGGGCTGGCCCGCCCGGCTCGGCCCGCTGCGGGTGCCCGCGGGCGAGGTCGCGATCCGGCCGGTCCGGCTGCGCGACGCCGGCGAGTGGAGCCGGATCCGGCTCCGGGACCGCGCGCACCTCGAAATGTGGGAACCCACCGGGGTCGGCCCGTGGCCGGAACGCAACGCCTTCTGGTCGTGGCCGTCGCAGTGGGCGGCTCTGCGTTCGCTCGCTCGCCGTGGTCAGTGTCTCCCGTTCACGATCACCCTGGACGGGCGTCTCGCGGGTCAGATCACTGTGGGTAACGTCATCCGGGCGTCGCTCCGATCGGCCTGGATCGGCTATTGGGTATCGTCCGAAGTGGTCCGCGGCGGGGTGGCGACGGCCGCCGTCGCGCTCGTCACCGACCACGCCTTCGGCCCGGCCGGGCTGCACCGGCTGGAGGCTACCGTGCGGCCGGAAAACGCCGCCAGCCTGCGGGTTCTCACCAAGGCGGGCTACCGGCGGGAGGGGCTGTTCGAGCGCTACCTCGACGTCGCGGGCGGCTGGCGGGACCACTTCTGCTACGCCGTGACGCGCGAGGAAACCGGGCCTGGGCTGGTGTCGCGGCTGGTCGCCGCGGGCCGCGCCGACTACGCCTGAACGTGATTACCCACCCGGGTCGGTAGTCGTGTTACCACATGCTGTGAGTTTCACCTAATCCGGTGAGGCTTTTCCGTGATCGAACCCGGCGAGCCTCCGCCTGATCTGTTACTCCTGTGACTAACGTGATTCGTGGTGGAAGGATCGGGGGAGGTGACGGGAGATGCCCAGCTCCGTGATCATCGTCGCGCTCGCCGCGGCATGGCTCGTCGTACTCGTGCCCATGGTCGCGCGTAGGCGGCAGCAGGTCGCGAGGACGGCCGACTCGGCGCTCGCGGCCAGGGTCGTGCGCAGTGGACGCAACGAAGACCGGGAGGAATTCGCCATGTCCGACGATCCCGGGAGGTCCCGGCCATCGGTGGAGGACGACCTCGCCGAGCTGGAAGCCGAGCTCGAACTCGATGACGACGTCGAGGAACCGGAGCCCGAGCCCGCGCCGCTCCCGCAGCCGGCCCACGGCCGCCGGGCCGAACGCGACCGCCCCGGCTACCGGCCCGGCCGCGGCGGCTTCGACCCCGAAGCCGCCGAGATCGCGGCCCGGGCCAAGTACAGCTTCCGGCAGCGCATCGTCGTCATCCTGCTCGCGATCGCGGTGATCAGCGGCGCCGTCGCCGGCTTCGTCTTCCCGCTGGCCTGGTGGGGGCACGGCGTGGTCGACGTCGTGCTCGTCGGGTACCTGGTGTACCTGCGCCGCCAGGTGCGCATCGAGGAGGAGATCCGCCAGCGCCGGCTCGCCCGCTTCAACAGCACCCGAGCGCCGCGGCGCCCGTCTGTTCAGGGTCCTTCGGTTTCGGCCCCGGTGGAAGAGGAACGCGACGAGGTCGAGGACGTCGAGGTCGTGGAGCCGGTCCGCCGCGAGGTGGTCGAGCGCCGCCCGTCCCCGACATCCCGCGTCCGCCGCAGCGCGGTGGTCGTCGACCTGGACGACGAGGACCCCGCGTTCGAGGAGCTGGACGAGCCTGGGACCGGGCCATATCGGCGTGCGGTGGGCGAGTGACCCCCCTGCGTGGGGTGCTCGTGGGGCACTGCTAAGCTCTACGAGCACGACCAAGGGGCTGTAGCGCAGTTGGTAGCGCGTCTCGTTCGCATCGAGAAGGTCAGGGGTTCGATTCCCCTCAGCTCCACCCTAGGGTTCTTGCCCAGGACCACCCGCAATGCGGGTGGTCCTTTTAATTGTGCCCTCCGTGCCGGTTGCTGCGGCCCGCTGACCTTGGATGGCGTGGAGTTCGCCGTCTGTGATCTTGTCGTCCTCGATGTAGATGGTGTCGCGCATGTAGGCGATGAACGGCTGGCTGAAGCGAATCGCGGACTTGTGCCGTCATGCGAGATTCGAGATTCTTCGCCATCGTACTCGACGTATCCGAGGTAGGAGCAGTTCCTGGCCGCGCCGATGGTGACCGAACAGTGAAGGCGGCCCAGGGTCAGCGGACGACGAGGCCCTCCACCGGGGCCGGGGGCGCCGGGATGTGGAAGAGGTCGACGAACCGGTCCAGCAGGGTGAGGTCGCCGCTCGCCTGCAGGATCCCGGCCTCGATCGCCGCCAGCGGGCTCAGCCTGCCGCTCAGCAGCGGCTGGATCGAGCCGACCGACTCGATGACGAGGTCGGCCCGGGGAAGGGCGCCCTCGGCGACCTTGAGTGCGCCGTCGTCCACGAGGGCGTGCACGATCAGGTCGCCATAGCGGATCTCGAAGCCGACGTTGACGCCCGCCGCGTGCTCCGGCCGGAACGTCGTGTACAGCGAAAGGATCGCGGAGTCCATGGTGAACAGGTCGTCCGGCGCGGGGTCGAGCATTGCCCTCGCGCCCCACAGCCCCAGCTGCAACAGCACCGGTTCCAGCTCGCGGCCGTACTCGGTGAGTTCGTAGACCACGGCCGCGTCCAGTTGCGGCAGCACGCGCCGCCGGAGCACGCCTGCCTTTTCCAGTTCGTTGAGCCTGCCGGAAAGCACGCTCGGTGGCAGCTTCGGCAGGGTCTGCCGCAGGTCCGAGTACCGCTTCGGGCCGAGCAACAGGTCTCGCACGACGAGCAGCGACCATCGCTCGCCGACGAGCTCGAGGGCGCGGGCGAGGCCACAGAATTGCCCGTAGGTTCGACCGGTCATGATGTGCGTCCCTTCTACGCCGGTGTGGGCGGAGTAGGTGTTGTGGTTTGCGTTCGAAAGCTGGTCTGTTCGCGTGGCCTCTTCAGCGGTGCGACTGGTCCGAGAGCAGGACGTGGTGCAGCTCCTGGAGCTCGTTGCACGGCTCGAGGCCGACCTCGCCGCTCAGCCTTGCCCGGAACTGCCGGTAGAGCTCCAGCGCCTCGATCCGCCTGCCGCTGAGGTTGAGCACCCGCATCAGCTGGCCGTTGAGGCCCTCGTCAAGGGGGCTGGCGGCGATCAGCGACCGCAACTCGCCAATCAGGTCGTGGTACATGCCCGCCTCGATCTCGGCATGGATGCACAGGCGCTGCGTGTTTCGTCGCTGTTCCTCCAGGTCGGTCGCATACACCGAGAGCACAGGGCCGCATGTCACGTTGGCCAGCGGCGGCCCGCCCCACAGGTCCAGTGCCTTGCGCAGGACGGTGGCGGCTTCGGCGTAGTGCTGCCGGTCGAACAGCGCCCTGCCCTCCCGGGCCAGCCACTGGAACACGGCGACGTCGACCTGGCCAGGGTCGACGCGCAGCAGATAGCCGGGTGCCCTGGTCACGATGATCTGGTCGCCGTCGCTGGCGAATCCGTTGGCTTCGATGTACCTGCGCAGTTGCCAGACGTGTGTCTGCATGGTGGTCCGGCCGCCGCGGGGCGGGTCGCCCGCCCACAGCTCCTTGATGATCAGATCACCCTGCACGACCTTGCCGGGACGCATGAGCAGCATCGCCAGCACCTGGAGCACCTTCGGTGCCGTCGGCGCGTGGTCCTCGCCGTCCTTGCGGACCTCCAAGGGGCCGAGCAGGGTGAAGTGCGGCCCACCGTTGGGCTGGCCGGCGAACCCGGCCGAGGCGTCGTCAGATCGGTCCCATAGCGCCAGGTCGGAATCCAACATACGTGGCTCCCATCGGTGACTTCCGTCGCTGGTTGACGTCCACCCAGTTCGATGTCGATCCAAGCGACGGTCGATTCCTGAACATTGGCAGATCGATCGTGGCCGCGGCAGTGCACCGGCCACGAATACCGATTTGAATCCGGCCCGCGGCACCTATGGTCAACGCATATGCGGTTCATGGATTGTGCATTGGTGATATCGGCGACACGAAACCAGAATTTCCAGCTCAAGACTGACTTTCCCGAACCGCCAGTAGTCTGTTGGTTGGTCACGCGCTGCACAATACTGAGGGGTAATGATGGCTGATCGGGTCCAGAAAGTGCGCAAGATGGCAGCAAACACTACTCTGAACAGTCGAGCAATGTCTAGGCCATCGATCTTCAAATAGACGAATTCGACCAGTGGAGCAACCCTCGCCGGTTGCGGCTGGTGTGTTGAACCAGCAGCCCGACGACGGCGTTTCGAGCACGGTACGGCTGTGGTCGTTGATTGAGGACGTCCTGGTCGAGGCTGATCCGGAGAGCGAGTTCCTCGTGGCGGTCACCAGGTGGGGCGAGTTCAGCGTCGGCGATGCCGGCGCGCTGGTCTGCCGCGACGTTCCTGATGGCGTTCGCCAGCTTGTCGGAAGGCGCGTCCTTGAGCATGAAGCCGGCGACCCGGTTCATCAGTGCTTGTCGTTACGACAATCAGGTGATGCGGCTGCCCCCCCAGCGGCCCACCGCGTGCGCACTGCCCGTGCCACCGGCTGGGCACCACTGACTTGGCTGGTCCTTGATCCCTCTTTGACGAGCGTGAGAACAGATGGCGTCATGCTGGCTCCCAGACGAGGTTGACGGCGCGATTCGTCGACACGGACGTCGGAAGCAATGACGAGCCGGAACGTCGCCGCACCTCGCGCGGCGCTCCGGTAGGTCGTGGCCGGGGCGGACCACGACGCGAACTGGGGCCGAGCCGCCCGGTCAGGGACGTGCGGTGACTCGGAAGCGAGTGAGAGGCCGCGAGTGAGCAGGGACCACAGCAGGTAGGACATTTTTGTCTCCAGGGTTCCGGACTGTGCCGCCAATGCTGGAGTCCATGGGGAGTCGAGTTGATCCGGCGGTTGCGGATCGTTCTCGAGGACCGGAGGAGAGACCTATGCAACTTGCCGTCCAGCAAGCAATTTCGGCGATGCGCGATCGTTACTTCGACCCCATCACCCTCGGCCAGATAGCGGCTGAGGTGTTCGTCAGCCCCTTTCATCTCTCCAGGGTGTTCGCGGAGCTGACGGGCGTGACGCCGGGCCGTTACCTGACCGCCGTCCGGTTGTTCGAGGCCAAGCGGTTGCTGCTGACCACCGATCTCACCGTGGCCGACGTCGTGTCCAGCGTCGGCTACAACAGCGTCGGCACGTTCACCAGCCGGTTCACCAAGGCGGTCGGCATGACCCCCACCCAGTACCGCAGCCCGGAGGTACGCGAGTTGCTGCTCGCCGTGAGCCCCGACTTCCACCGGGTGCCCCCGGCCGAGGCACTGCCCGGCGCGAGCGGGCTGCCCGTGCAGGGCGCGGCGTCGGTGTCCGCCACGGTCGACCTGCCCGCCGCGGCCGCACCGGCCAACGTGCTGGTCGGCCTGTTCGCCGAGCGCATCCCGCAGTGCGGGCCCGTGGCGTACGCCGCGCAGGCCGGTGTCGGCTCGACCAGGCTGACCATCTCGGACGTGCCGCCAGGGCGGTGGACCGTGCTCGCGGTCGCCGAGGGCGCGCACGGCGGGGGCGCGGAGAGCATCTACCTCGGCACGGTTCGGCAGCCGGTCGCCGTGTCGCCGGGTGGCGCCACCAGGGTGTCCCTGCGGTTGCGCGAACTGCAACCGACCGATCCGCCCATCGCGATCACGCTGGCCTCCGAGACCTTCCCGCGCGGTATGAGCCGCGATCTGGCCCGTCCCGAGCTGCGGGTTGCGGCCTGACCTGAGGATTGAGTCGCCGGTCGGGGGCGGTTTCGGTCTCGCTGGGCGGCCCGGCTCCGGACGCGTGGGCGGTGTGCCGACGTCCGCATCCGCGCCTTTCCTCGCCGAGGCGCTGGACCGGGGCCTGCTTCCCGACTACGAGAGACACCGGTGGAAGCCGCCGTGCGTGAGGTGGTGGAGGAGACCGGTTGGCGACCGCACCGGCTTTCCGAGCTGTCGTATGTCCAGCCGATGGCCGGTGTCGCCAATGCGGAGCATTTCGTGCTCCGTGGCCACGGGGCATAGCTGCGGGTGACGCCACCGTTGCTTGCGTGCGGTCATCGGAGCGACCGGCGACCTCGGCAGGTGCCGACGATTGAAACGGGGGAGTGTGCACTCGAAGAGAGGACGACCTCCGATAGGCGGCCGTACCGTCGTGCTCGTGGACCTCCGCACTGTGATCGCGCTCGGCGCAGGCACGATCGGCACGTCGATCGGCCTCGCGCTGACCCGCAGCGGTGTGCGCGTCCGGCTGGCCGACCCGACGCCGATGCGCTCGCCGCCGCGGTGGATCGCGGGGGCCTTCAGTCCCTCCAGTCGACGTCGGCGCCACAGAGCTCGGGGATGAATATTTCTACAAGCGATTATTGATCGGGACTGGAGGACCAATGATGGGGAGTCGGAACTCCGACGTAGTCTTCGTCAGGTGGCCCGCGCAGGCGGACCTGCGGAACCGCTATCAGCTTGAGGGGAGACCTCGATTACTTGTCGTAGAAGGAGGCGCGGTACCGCCGGTCAGCAACGACCCGATTGAAGATTGGGCTCGCCAACCGATATCTCGGGTTGACCTGGATGCGAGGGTCAATGCCTTGCAGAACCGGTTCGACAGCCGCCGGGCGCCGAGGATCGACTCAGCGGGAACTCTGATCTTCGGCAGTCACTCGATCACGATCTCGACCACTCAGGCCCACCTCATGGCCCTGCTCGTCGAACGCTTCGGCGAGGTAGTGTACCGCAACGAGCTCACGAACTATTTGGCAACGCAGGTGACGACTCTTACAAGGAACTCGCTCGACCTGCATATCATGCGGCTCCGCCGAAGACTTCAGTCGATCGATCTGTCGATCCGCACCGCGTGGGGCCGAGGATACATCCTGGAGGCTATGCGCTCCTGAAGCGGCTGGCTGCCGACCGCTCGCAGTGCTCAGCTGTTGCTGGTCAGCAGTCGGACCAAGGTGCTGCCGACAGGTGTGTCCGGGTTGGCGAGGTCGAACGGCAGGTCGAAGTGATTTCGGTGCGCGAGGACCATTTCCTCGACGGCGATTCCGTTCGCACGTAGGGCAGCGACGTAGTTGTCGTGCTGACGGGCGTACTCCGGTGTCTCGAGTCCGCCACGGGCGACGGTGATCGGTGGCGCCTTGACTGGGGCGTGCTGGACGGGGCTGTTGCGGCGAGCCGATTCCTCCGTGAGGCTCAGTGCATCGTTGACGTAACTGTGCCGGACCGGGTCGAGGTCGTAGATGCCGCTGAGCAGTGTGGCTGAGCCGAACACTTCGGCTGGTGTCCGCCCGTCGGGCAGCCAGTCGTCGGTCAGGGCCATGGCGACCAGGTGCGCACCCGCCGAGCTGCCGCTGAGGTGGATCCGGCCCGGCGCGATGCCATAGGTGTGCGCGTTGTCCACCAGCCACAGCAGGCCACGGCGCACCATTGCCACAATCGCGTCGAGGTCGTAGTTCGGTGCGAGACCGTAGCCCAGGGCAGCGAAGGCCGCGCCGGCGTGCAAGGCGGCAGGCGCGGCGAAGCTGGACTCGTTCTTGCTGAGCTGCTGCCAGTTGCCGCCGTGCACGTAGACCAGCAGTGTGTTGGCGTCGTAATGCGGAAAGAGGTCAAGTTGCTCGACATCGGAATACCCATAATGCACGGTATGATGCCGGTATGTGGCTCGGGCGCCTGCGCTCCGTGTGGCGTACTCGTGTAGGTAGTACTCGATGTCGGTAATGCACGAGCTGGGCGAGTACTGTTGGTCCAAGTCGCCCCGGATGGTCGTCATTGTCATAACCCCCAACTAGTACGGTGTCACACGCTAACATTTGTCCCGGCAACGTTTCGACTGTTTAACAGGATTCTGAAAGACCGATCTAAAGCATCTTTCAAAGACATTTCGTAGGTGTGGTCGGTGTCGTGGGGCACGGGTAGCGTCTGGTGCCGTCAGCATGCGGCCGGCTGTGGGCGAAGCGTCGGGGAAACTGCAAATGAGGAGCGTACGCGGATGAGCTTGTCCGGCAGAACTGTAGTCGTGACCGGCGCCGGTTCGGGGATCGGCCGTGCGACGTGTGCAAGGTTGTGCCGGGCAGGCGCGCGGGTGGGCGCGATCGGTCGGCGCAAGGAACCACTGCTGGCTCTGTGCGATGACCTCAGGGACGAGCCCGGTGAGGTGGTAGCGCTGCCCGCCGACGTCGGTTCGGCAGCCGAGGTCGAGCACGCGGTACGGACTCTGACGGCTCGGTGCGGTCCGGTGAGCGGAGTCGTCAACAATGCCGGCCTGGCGCGCTTCGCGCCGATCGAATTTTCCTCGCCGTCCGATCTGGACGCCATGTTCGCGGTGCACCTCCGTGGACCGGTGAACGTGCTGCAGGCCTGCTTACCGGAACTGCGCAAGCATCGTGGCGCGGTGGTGAACGTGTCGTCGGTCGGTGGCCTTCTGGCGATGCCGAACCGATCCCTCTACGGCGCGACGAAGGCCGCTGTGAACAGCCTGACCCGGTCGTGGGCACGGGAGCTGGCGCCACAGGTCCGGGTGAACGCGATCCTGCCCGGCCCGGTCGACACGCCGATGTACGACGACCTGGGGCTTACCGGTCCACAGACCCAGACCCTCCGTGCGGACTTGCTGGCGTCGACCCCGTTGGAGAGGTTCGGCGAACCCGATGAGATCGCCCGGTGGATCACCCTGCTCCTCGATGACGACACGTCGGGGTGGGTCACCGGTGTGCTCTTACCGGTCGACGGCGGCCGGACCACCTGATCCGGCTGGATGCCAGGTGACCGGGCACGTTCTTTCGTGATCAGGCTTGCAATAGTTCATGTCGACCTCGCAGTGGGATCCGGTGCCGGTGCGGGAGCGGTACACCGGCACCCCTCTTAAGCACACCGGATCACAACGGCAGGTTCGAACTCCCCGATGCTGTGGGAACGTCGATCAGCCGTCCCAACAGAGGTGATCCCTTCGGCTGCCGTTGTAGCTAGGCGGTGTCGATCATGCGAAGGTCGTCGCTCCCCACTCGGTGGCGGGGACGTTACGCACGTGCTGGGTGAACTCCCACAGGTGGTTCTCGTGGTCGAGGGCGAGGTACTGCCGTAGGCCCCAGGGTTTGTCGCGGGGTTCGTGGAGGGTCCGGGCACCCTCGGCGCGCGAGCGGGCGTAGTGCTTGTCGACGTCATCGACCCAGACGATCACCTGAGCAACGGCTGGCACACCGGTGGGCGGGGTGGTGAGCCGCTCGCTGACCTTGGCGAGCATGACGACGCCGGCACCGGTGTGCAGGTCGGCGTGGCAGACAGTGCCGTCGACGGTTTGGCGGAGTATTTCGCGGAAGCCGAAGACCCGGGCGAGCCAGGCTACGGCGGCCGGTACGTCGGTGTAGCCAAGTTCGACGACTACTCCGGGGAATCCAGCGTCGGGGTCGTACACCGGCACCTCCGAGGCTAGGAAGGGGTGACGGCCCCTGGCCGACACCTTGGGCCCCGCGAGTCAGCAGGCCGATTTCGTCCTCCGCCGCAGGAGGGGTCAAGGCCGGCCGGAGGCCACCCGGAGGGCTTGGCCTTGACCCCGGCGCGGGGGTGTTTCATGCCGCCTGTCGGCCGGCGCCGGGCGGGGTGAGGGTGGCCAGGGCGCGCAGTGCGACCTTGTCCGCCTTACCTACCGGCGTGCGGGGCAGTTCGGAGACGGACACGAGCTTGTCCGGGATCTTGTAGGTCGCGAGACCGCGATCTCGCAGGAATGCCTTCAGGGCTTGGAGCTCGACGCTCTCGTTTCGCAGTACGACGAATGCGTAGGTGCGCTCACCCAGTACTGGGTCCTCGACCCCCACGACCGCCGCGTCCCGGACGCCGGGATGCGCCATGAGCTGTTCCTCCACCTCCTCGACCGGAATCTTGTCGCCAGACCGGTTGATCACGTCCTTGAGCCGGCCGACGACGACGATGTTGCCGTCCGACCTGCGTCGCACCAGGTCCCCGGTCCGGAAGAACCCATCCGACGTGAAGGAGTCGGTGTTCTCCTGCTCGGCACGGTAGTAGCCGCGTATGGTGTATGGGCCTCGCGTCAGTAGCTCACCTTCGACGTTGTCCGGTACGTCGTGGCCGGCGTCGTCTACAACCCGGATTTCGTCGTCGGGAGCCATTGGACGGCCCTCGGTGTTGAACCTCACCTCATCCGGGTCGTCAAGCCGGGTGTAGGTGAGGAGCCCTTCGCCGACACCGAACCACTGACTCAGGTCGCAGTTCAGGAATTGGCGCGCTTCCTCGGCCTGCACAGGTGTCAGCTTGGAACTGCCGATCTGCAAGTGGACGCCGGAAAGGTCGACAGGCGTCCGCTGCGCGTAGTCGATCCAAAGCCGCACGGTTCCCGGTACCAACGTCGTGAGCGTGACCTGCTCCGCACGGATGAGCCCGATCAGCTCCGCCAGCCGGGAAGTCGGGGCGAGTACGACCTTGCCACCGACGAGCAGCGTTCCGAACAGCCCAGGGCAACCGAGCGCGGCGTTGTGGGCGACCGGGTTCACGGCCAGGTACGTCGACGTGCTGTCGACCCGGAGCGCCTCCGCGGTAGCCAGCATGTTGTACGCGTAGTCGTTGTGCGTGCGGGGGATCAGTTTCGGCCGACCAGTCGTCCCGCCGGAGAGCAGAAAGAAAGCCGGCTCGGACGGATCGACCTGCGGATACCGCGTCTCCGGCGCGCTGTCGGCGAGCTCGTTCGCAATCAGCACCTGCTCGATCCCTGGGACGTCTTGCTGCACCTCTTGGGCGAGTTGCCGGTAGTCGAAGCCTCGGAACTCGCTCAGCACGATCAGTGCGACGGCGCCGGACTGGGAGGCCAGGTGAACGAGCTCGTGCTTGCGATGCCCCGGCAGAGCCAGCACCGGAATGGCACCCAGCCGGAACAACGCGAAAACCACGGTCGCGAACTCCGGCACGTTCGGCAACTGCACGACGACCCGATCGAGCGGGCCGATCCCACGAGCCACGAACTGCCGGGCTACGAGGTCGGAGCGGGCTGCGAGGTCCGCGTACGTGAGCCGCTGCTCGCCGTACACGACAGCCACCTTGGTGGCATGTTCGGCGCAGGCCGCCTCCAGGAGCTCGCCCAGCGATCGCCCTTGCCAATAACCCTGGCGGCGATACTGCTCGGCGAGTTCGTCGGGCCAGGAAACGCAGCCTTCGAGCATCTCGGCTCCCGATCAGACTAGATATCGAACTGAGGACCAGCGGTACGACAGGCCAACGGTCTTCACCATCTGGCATCCGCCGCCGTCAGGCAATCGTGCTGACAGAGACGCGACAGGAGCCCCGTGCGGGTTTGGTTCGGCGCTGTCCTGTCTCTGTCAGTTCGATGGTCGTCATCGGCCTGGGCTTCTAGGGTCCGTAGCAGGTGCGGTGTCCCTTCCCTGAGTCGGCTGATCCAAGGAGTTGACCTTGTCCACGGTTCCGGAGTTGTTCGAGTCGACTGTTGCCCGCTTCCCCGACCAGCCCGCGGTCATCTTCGGTGACATCAGTTTGAGTTACACCGAGCTGAACACCCACGCGAACCAGCTGGCCAGGCGCTTGGTGGCCCTGGGAGTCGGGCCGGATTCCTTGGTGGCGGTCGCCATACCGCGCTCGGACGAGCTGATCATCGTGCTGCTGGCCGTGCTGAAGGCCGGCGGCGCGTACCTTCCGCTGGACCCGACCTACCCGGATGATCGGCTGGCGCACATCATCGACGACGCGAGCCCCGTCTTGGTGATCCGGTCGAGCCAGGTTTCCCGCCTGAGTGACGAGGTGGCCGACTACGTGATCGACGACCCTGACCTGCAGGAGGACATCCAAGGTGAGGCGACCGGCGACCTGACTGACGCTGAGCGGCTGTCTCCGTTGTACACATCCCATTTGATGTACGTGATCTACACGTCAGGCTCCACTGGTACGCCGAAGGGCGTGGCGGTGACCCATGCAGGTACGGGCGATATGCTCGCAACTCACGCGCACCGAATCGGTCCGGGCCCTGGTGACCGGGTGCTGCAGTGGGCGTCGATCAGCTTCGACGCCGCGTTTTGGGACATCACCCTTGCGCTTCTGTCCGGAGCCGCGCTGGTCATGGTGTCCTCAGACGACGTCCTGCCGGGAGATCCGTTGCGGGAAACCCTGCTGAAGCACCGGATCACCCACGCGACCTTGCCGCCGGTGGCCTTGAGTGCCACTGACGCCGATGGCGTTCTGCTAGGCGGCACGGTGATGTCGACGGGCGATACCTGTACGCCGACCTTGGTCCGCAAGTGGGCACCCGGTCGACGGCTCTTCAACGGTTACGGTCCGACCGAGGTGACTGTCGGCTCCACCCTCAGCGGACCGGTCGACCCGGCTGTCGACGAGATCACCATCGGGACGCCCTGGCTCGGCGAGACCGTCCAGGTGCTCGACGAGCGCATGCAAGAAGTTGCCGACGGCGCCGAAGGGGAGCTGTACCTGTCCGGGCCCGGGCTGGCCCGCGGTTATCTCAACCGTCCGAGCCTCACTGCCACCCGTTTTGTCGCCGATCCACAGGGAGCACCCGGCAGCCGGATGTACCGCTCCGGCGACCGCGGCTCGCGTCGGGCTGATGGAGAGATCCTTTTCTCGGGTCGCGCCGATGCCCAGGTGAAGGTTCGTGGCTTCCGGGTCGAGCTTGCCGAGGTCGAGGCAGCCTTGGCCGGTCACGCCGCGGTCAAACTCGCCGTCGCTGCGGTGGAAGGGGAACTGGCAGACGCCCGTGTGGTTGCGTACGTGACGACGTCGCCGGGGGCGGAAGTGACCGAGTCGGAGCTGCGCCACCACGTCCGCCGTATGTTGCCGGAATTCATGGTGCCGTCGACAGTCACCCTGCTCGACCAGCTTCCGACGACGCACAACGGAAAGATCGACCGGAAGGCGTTGCGACCGCGCCCCGCCGAGCCCCCTGCCGAACAGCTCAGCTGGCAGGAGGGTATGCCGTACGCCGACGTGCTGTGCGCGATCGTCGCCGAACTCCTGGGCCTGCCGGTGGTCACCCCGGATCAGAACTTCTTCGAGATCGGTGGGCACTCTGTGCTGGCGACGAAGCTGGCCGCGCGGATCCGGCAGGACCTCGGCATCAAGATCCCGATCCGCTCACTCTTCGAGGCCGGCAGTATCTCGGAGTTGGCGCTGGTGGTGGAGAGGGCCGTCTGACCGGCGACTGAGACGGGTCCGCTCACCGGAAGCTGACGGGCAAACTGCTGTAGCCGAACAGGAAGTTCGAGTAGATCCGCGAGGGCGTGCCATCCAGCTCGATTGAACGCACCGACTCCGCGAGCGAGGACAACAGGGCCCGCAGTTCCGCCCGGCCCAGAAACGCACCGACGCAGAAGTGGGGCCCGTGGCCGAAGGTGAGGTGCTTGTTGGTCTTGCGTGCCAGGTCCAACGTTCGCGGATCGGGAAACACTGTCTCGTCGTCGTTGGCCGAGGTGTTCCACAAAGTGACGATGTCCCCGGCCCGGATCTTCTGACCGGCGATCTCCAGGTCGGTGAGCGCGGTCCGGGCAAAGTGCATAGCGGGCGTGACCCAGCGCAGCACCTCCTCGACCGCGTCGTCGAGGGAGGCGACGCCGGCCCGCAGCGCGGCCCACTGCCCAGGGTTCTCGGCCAGTGCTTTGACCGCTCCGATCGCTGACATCCGGGACGATTCATCGCCGCCCAGGATGAGGCTGTAGCAGTTCAGGGCGACCTCTTCCTCGCTGAGCAGCTCGCCGTCGACCTGGGTGCTCGCGATCATGGTGATGACGTCATCGCCGGGGTTCTCCCGGCGGTGCTTGGCGAGATCCATGAAGTAGGAAACGATGTCGTTGCGGGCGATCAGCGAGTCGAGGTCGTCAACCTCCTCGCTGTCCGCGGACAGGGCCAGCTTGTTCCACCTGAGCAGCTCGGCGCGGTCGCCGTCGGGGATCGACAGGAGATCGCAGATCGTCGTCATCGGGATGTGCTCGGCGACCTCGGCGGCGAAGTCGAACGTGCCCACATCGACCACGCTGGCGACCAGACTCCGGGTGCGTTGCTCGACCCGCTCGACCACCGGTCCGAGGACCTTGGGGGAGAACGCCCGCAGCATCAGGTTCCGCAGCTGCTGGTGGCGGGGGCGATCGGTGACGGCGAGCATCTTGCCGCTTGCGGAGTCGTTGCCGTGCAGCAGTACGTCGAGCACGGTGCCGCGCGCCGAGCTCAGGAATTTGGCGTTGCGGTACGCCGCCTGTATGTCGCCGAACCTGGTGACCACCCAGAATCCCGGCAGATCGCCGGGGGAGTCGTGCCAGTAGATGGGATGCTGCGGCCGAATCACCTGCCAGTAGTCACGCGGTTCGTGCCGGACGAACGTCGCCGGATCCGTGAGATCGAGAAACTCGCCAGCACCCACCTGCGTCTCCTTCAGCCGGACCTTCGTGCGGACAGCAAGTGCCAGCGTGACTAGGCGACTCGTCGAGTCCGGAGTGTCTTGCGTAGTTCCTTCACCGGTGACTGAGAGACGAAAGATTCAAGCCCGGCCACCCGCAGAGGTGCAAGGCTCTGATAGAGCATGTCTGCTTGAACGTTAGGTGGAGGTCATGACTCCTACCGGGGACCGAGGTTGGCTACGGCGGTCGCACGTCATCCCGCGGCCGGCGATCCGGCTCGTCTGCTTTCCGCACGCCGGTGGTGCGGCCGCGAGCTATGCCGGCTTTGCCAACGAGCTGCCCGCCCAGGCCGAACTGGTGGTGACCCAGTACCCGGGTCGTGGCGACAGGTTCGCCGAACCCGCCGTGGAGGATGTCCGGCGGATGGCGTCGTCCGTGAGCGCGGAACTCCTGACTCTCGAGCCCCACGCCCCGCTGCTGTTGTTCGGGCACAGTTTCGGCGCTTTGGTGGCCTACGAGACCGCGCTCTCGCTGCAGCGCAGCGGAGTACGGCCGGTGCAACTCGTCATCTCGGCGTCGCCTCCGCCGCGGCTGGCCGGTGGGGGGAAAACCCATCTCCATGGCGACGACGAACTGTGGTCGATCGTCTGCGGCTACGGTGGAGTCGAGCCGGAGATTGCCGCCGACGCCGACTTGCGTGAGGTTCTGCTGCCGATTCTGCGCTCGGACATCAGGGCCAACGAGCTCTACGAACCGCCGGTGAACCCGCCCTCGCTCGACTGTCCGGTGATCTGTTACCACGGCATCGGCGATCCGCTCGTGAACGAGTCCGAGCTGGTTGAGTGGGGCGAAGTCACCACTGGGTCATTCTCCGTACGTCGTCGCTCGGGTGGGCACTTCCACGTCTTCTCAGCCGTCGGTGAACTGCTCGAGGACGTCTTCGCCGACGTAGCAGCCTCGTGGTGCGTGGCCGCACGACTTCCTCCGCCTGGCAGCAGTGTCTCGACCTGACAGTGACCGCGCAACTGACCATGAGTTGGGGACCGAAACGATGAGCCATCCGCCTATTGCCACAGCGATTCCGTCGTCGTCGCTGCACCAGATCTTTCGTGCCGCCGACGCCCGCGCGCTGGCCACCGGGTCACCGGTGACCAGACTTCACGTCGGAGAGCCGTACTTCACCTCCCCTCCCGAGGTCGCCGAGGCGATCGCGGAAGCTCAGCGGGCCGGCCGGACGACGTACACCGATGTCGAAGGTCTTCCGGAACTGCGGCGCGCGTTGAGTGCGAAGCTGGAACGGGAGAACCGCATCGACGCGCCGATCTCGCGGATCTTCGTCACGCCGGGTTCCTGTCAAGGACTGCAGGCGCTGTTGCTGTCGCTGGCCGAACCGGGGACCGAGATCCTGCTTCCTGAGCTGCACTGGCCGATCCATGTGCAGCAGAGCCTGCTCGCGGGTCTGCGCCCGGTGTTCTACTCACTCGACGACAGGTACTTCCCGGACCTCGAATCGATCGCCGAGAGGTCGGGACCCAACACCCGGATCCTTCTGGTGAACTCGCCGGCCAATCCCACCGGCGCGGTACTGGACGCGGACCGGATAGAGGGTCTGCTCACCCTCGCGCGCGATCGTGGATGGCACGTGATCAGCGACGAGGCATACGAGCACTTCGTGTACGAGGGCGACCATCTGTCCCTGGCGGCAAGTGAACGCCAACTGCCCGTGGAGCAGCGGATCGTGCACAGCGTCTTCACGTTCTCCAAGAGCCTGGCGATGACGGGCTACCGGCTCGGCTACGTCGTGCCGGCGACGGAGGAGGCAGCCGCCGGGCTGAGGGTGGTGCAAGAGGCCGGCATCATCGCTCCGCCGACACCGGTGCAGTACGGCGGCATCGCGGCGCTGGAGATGCCCGATGTTGCACAGGCGAACCGAAAGTTGGTACAGCAGAACAGAGACACCGTGTTACCCGCACTTCGAGACGCCGGCCTGATCCGCGAGCTACCATCCGGCGGGTGGTACGCGATGGTGGATGTCAGCAGCACCGGTCTGGGAGCAGAGGCCTTCTCAGCGCAGTTGCTCGCGGAACGTAGTGTGGCCGTTGTTCCCGGCTCGGGGTTCGGGTTACGTCCGCAGCTTGATGACCGAGGCGCTCTGGTGGCGATGGACACCGATTCCCATGCGGACAACCTTGTGCGGATCGCCTTCTGCGTGGATCCAGAGATTCTCAAGTCGGGTGTGGATGCGCTTCTTGCCTTCGTTGACGAGCGGAAGGCACGGTGACTTCATGAGCTGCTGCTCCAGGTGATGTCACACCAAGAAATGTACTGGCCCGACAATGCGGCTGAGACCAGCCGCATTGTCGGGCCGTTGACCAACCTCGACTCGGGAGCTGACTCATGAGTGTGAACCCCTTCGATGACGACAACGGTGAGTTCTTCGTACTGGTCAATGACGAGGGCCAGCACTCACTGTGGCCGACGTTCGAGGACGTTCCGGCCGGCTGGCAGGCCAAGTTCGGTCCGGCGACACGAGCCGAGAGCCTCGCCTATGTCGAGGAGAACTGGACCGACATGCGGCCGCGAAGCCTGCAGGAAGCGATGGCGGCCGACAAGGCGTAACGCGGCGAGCAGCCGCGGATCTGACCGGTATACGCATCCGAACCGGGACGGTCCGGAGCAGCGCCGCAGAACTTCGCCCGCGTGGCGGCAGATGACTCCCCCGCGGATGGCGATCAAGGCGGGTCGGGCATGGCTGCTCGCGACGTGAGTGACGTCCGGCCGCCCGGGCTGCAGCCCGGGCGGCCGGTCATGCTGCTGCGACGACTCACGTGCCAACGCATGCTCCGCATGCGGCTGCAGGCGGGGTGAAGTACGTTCCTTTCGCCGCCACTGGTCGGGCCCGCCCGTATGGCGCTGATGAGCTGATGGAGGTAGGCCCCGCGCCATTGCTTACGTGGCCGAATGCCCGCTCGAGGGTGTTGCGCTACCATTGCCACCCTCACGCGCACGACGATCCCGGGCACACCAGTTGCCCAGCGTGCCCTCGTTGACCGCCAACTCCCGCGCCACCTGCGCGATCGGCCCGCGGGCGAGTCTTGTCCCACAGGTCCGCCATGATCCGGCGGACGACCACTTTACGGTAGCGTCTTCAAGAAGGCCACCAGGCTACGGGCCTGAACGTTGACGTAATGGCTGTGCCTCAGCAGTTCGGCGAGCTGGCCCGCGGCGACCCAGGTGTAGTCGGCAGGCACTAGCTTGGGCAGCGTCTCGTCCGCCTCGATTATCATGTACTGGCTCGCCGCGTTCCGGAACCGGCCACCTTCTTCCGAATGGAAAGCGGCGTAGCGAATCCGCTCGGGGCCGGCTGCCATGACGTAGTCCAACAGAAACGGTGCGTCGCCCGGAGCGTAGTTGGCGGGGACGCATTGCACGGTCGGGCCGAGCTCGATGGCGCCGAGGAAACCTGCCTCCATCGTCGCGCGGACCAGAACGTGCAGGACGCCGCGGAACTCCTTGACGACGAAAGCCACGATCCCGTGCCCGTGCTGCTCGATCAGCGGTTGGTGCCAGCTCGACACCTCGCGGGTACCCGCGCGAACCGACACCCCCACGACACTGAAGAACCTGCCGTCACCTCGCGTGATTTCCCAGTCGGTGCGGATCCACTCGGGGAGGTTGGTCAGGCGCACCCGTTGTGCGTCGAGTTCGCTGTCGACCTGCCGTTCGGTGAGCCACCTCAGCAACGCGTTCGTGCTTCGGTGCGCGCCGGGCAGGGTGGCGTCACGCGACCACGCGGGCACCGAACTCGCCGGCAGGCAGGACAGCACCGTCCGCGAGTCCATGTTGATGACGTAGTCGCGAGCCAGAAGTTCGTTGATCTGGCCGAGAGTCAGCCAGCAGAAGTCGCGTCCGACCTCGACGTGCTCAGTTACCTCGACAACCATGTTGCGATTGCGCTTGCGGTAGAACCACGAACCGTGCTCGGACTGAAGCACGTCGACGATCGCCTTGCCGCGTCGCGGGCCGATGAAGTGGTGCAGGTAGGCCACCTCGCTGCCGCCGTGCGCCCTGCGGTAATTGCTCTTCGTGGCCTGCACCGTCGGCGACAGTTGCACGAGGTTGACGTTCCCCGGTTCCATTTTCGCCTGCATGAGGAAGTGCAGGACGCCGCCGAACCTCTTGGCGACGATGCCGAGGATGCCGATCTCCGGCTGGTTGATGATCGGTTGATGCCACTCCGGCACCGCTCCGTCCGCCGCCCGCACCCGCAACCCTTCGACCGTGAAGAACCGGCCGCTGCGGTGGGTCAGATTTCCACTGTCGCCGGCGAACGTCCAGTGGTCGAGTTCGTCGAGCGGGACACGCGAGACCTCGAAATCGTTGGCCACACAACGTTCTACCAACCAGTCGTCGAACTCGGCAGTGGACAGGTGGAATCCACGCGTCGTGGCCGCCGACACGGCGAGGTCCGCGACGATGTCGGCCTCCGAGCCCTCCTGCTCCAGCGGGCTCGCCATCACCGCTCCCGACCGTCGGTGCGCTCCCGCACGCCGACGAGTTGCATCGACACGCCTTCCGGACAGGAGCCGACCGAGGTCATCCGCTCCCGGTCGATCCACGAAGAGGCGAAAACGTCGCCGGCTGCGGCAAGTTCGTCCGCACCCGACGTCGGCTGGAGGATATTGATCACGCTGTGCGCCTCCCTGAGCACGGAGCCAGTCGATCCGGTGCCCAGAGTGTGCGCCCAGGCGTTCGGCAAAGTCGTCTTCCCGAATGCGTCGCGTGACCCGAGCCGCACTCGCGAGTGCCGCCGGCGTCGTCGCGGCGTGGTCGTCGCTCAATTCGGCGACGACCTCGTTCGCGTGGTCCCCCGCCCGGTGGTTTGTCATCCAAACCTACAACGTCCCACACGGCCTGGGGCGGAACTTCTTGCGGTATGCCTGAGTTCCACGCCTCGGTGGACCGTATTGCTTCACCATTGCTCTCGTTGTTCGCCGTGCTGTCGCGAATCGTCCCGGCGTGTCTAACCTGGAATCGTGGAAGAGACTGGCGAGTATCACGCCTACCTGGCACTCGACGAACTACTGTCGATCCAGCGTACGCGGACGGGCGAGCATGACGAGCTGCTCTTTCTCGTGACGCACCAGGTCCACGAACTTTGGTTCAAACTGATCCTCCACGAGCTCGCCAGGTTCCAGGACCACCTGGCCGACGGCGCCGACGGCGCCGCCCTGCGCACGCTGCAGCGCACCGCGGTACTGGTTCGTGCCGTGGTTGCCAACGCCGACGTGATGGCGACGTTGACGCCGCGCCAGTTCAACAGCTTCCGGCACGCGCTCGGCGGCGGGAGCGGGGCGCAGTCCACCCAGTTCAGGCGGATCGAGGCGGTGCTCGGCAGGCGAGATCCGCAGATGTTCGAGTACTACCGGGTCGGTGCTGGTGAGCGCGCCGAGCTCGAGCAGGTTCTACGTCGACCGACCGTCTTCGACTCGTTCGCCCGTTTCCTCGACGACCGCGGGTATCCCATGCCGGACTCCGTACTGGACCGCGACGTGTCCAAGCCATCTGCTCCGTCCGAAGACGTGCAGCAGGCCCTCCGGAAGGCCTACCTCGAAGACGGCGTGATAGCGCAGATCTGCGACGCGCTCATGGAGGTCGACCAGTGCTTCCAGCAGTGGCGCTACCAGCACGTGAAGTTCGTCGCGGCGATCATCGGCGACAAGACCGGCACCGGCGGATCGTCGGGAGTCTCGTACCTGCGTTCGACCTTGTTCCACCAGATGTTCCCCGACCTGTGGGCGATGCGCAGCAAGCTGTGACGGCCGTTCGCAATGCGGGAGACGCCATCCCGGAACGCCGCGGGAAACGATGCCTTGACGCAAGGCGCCCTTCGATTCTGTCCAGGCCGAGGCCACCGAGGAGGCCATGGTGACGCTCCAGCCCCCCACCCACGACGAACTCGTCGATCGGGCGACGAAGCTCGTTCCGCTGCTCCGCGATCACGCCCAGTGGACCGACGAGAACCGGCGCCTGCACGAGGAGACGATCGAGGCCCTCGCCGCGGCGGGCGTCTTCAAGATGCGGATTCCGGCCCGCTACGGCGGTTACGAGTGCGACACCCGCACCGTGGTCGACGTCGCGGCCGAGCTGGGCCGCGGTGACGGCGCCGTCGGCTGGATCGCGTCGGTGTGGTGGATCCCCGGGTGGATGGTGGGCCTGTTCCCCGACGCCGTCCAGGACGAGGTCTACGCCACCGAGAACGCCCGGGTCTGCGGGACGCTCAGCCCCACCGCCATGGCTGCGAAGGCGCCGGGCGGTTATGTCGTGAATGGACAGTGGGGCTTCATCAGCGGTGCGCTGCACAGCCACTGGCAGGTCGCGATCGCGGTCACCCCGAACGACAGCGGCGAGATGGAGCCGATCGTCGCCCTGATCCCGATGGCGGACCTGGGAATCGTGGACGACTGGAACACCACCGGCCTGCGCGGCTCCGGCAGTGTCACCACGGTCGCCGAAGACGTGTTCGTCCCCGCGGAACGCACGCTGCCGCTGATGGCGCTGCTGACCAACCAGTCCGCCTCGGTCCTCAACGCGGACATCGACATGTACCGCGCCCCGCTCGCCGCGCTGGCGTCCGCGTGTTCGGTCGGCAACGTGGTCGGCATGGCCCGTGCGGCGTGGGACTGCTTCACCGACCGGATGCCCGGCCGCAAGATCACCTACACCGACTACACCGACCAGCGCGAAGCCACGATGACGCACCTGCAGGTGGCGGAGGCCCGGGTCGCGATCGACGAGGCCGCCTTCCACGCCTACCGGGTCGCCGACCTCGTCGACGCGAAGGTCGCCGACCACAGCGAGTGGTCCACCGAGGACCGGGCCCTGGCCCGGATCGCCATGGGCGCCACCTGCAAGCGCGCGCTGGAGGCGGTCGACACGCTCTACGTCGGCAGCGGCGGCTCGGCGATCTTCTCCAGCGTGCCCATCCAGCGCACCTGGCGCGACCTGCACGCGCTCACCCAGCACGCCCTGAACACGCCGCACATCCTTTACGAGATCTACGGCCGGGTGCTGTGCGGCCTCGCCCCGAACACGCAGTTCTTCTGATCAGCCAAGGAGCGGTATGTACGACTACATCATCGTCGGTGCGGGATCGGCAGGCTGCGTCCTGGCGGCGCGGCTGACGGAGGACCCGGACATCCGGGTCTGCCTGGTCGAGGCGGGCCCGACGGACAGCCATCCGAACATCCAGGTGCCCGCCGCGTTCGCCAAGCTGTTCCGGACCCAGGTCGACTGGGACTACGACACGCACGACGAGGCCCAGCTGAACCGCCGGCGGGTGTTCCTGCCCCGTGGCCGGGTGCTCGGCGGGACCAGCTCGATGAACGCGATGGCCTACGCGCGGGGCAACCCGTACGACTACGACTCGTGGAACCAGCCGGGCTGGGCCTACGCGGACCTGCTGCCGTACTTCAAGCGGTCCGAGGACAACGAGCGTGGCGCGTCGGCCTACCACGGCGCGGGCGGGCCGCTGTCGGTGTCGGAGAACCGGTCCAAGAACCCCAGCACGGCGGCGTTCATCGCGGCGGCGACGGAGGCCGGGTTCGCGGCCAACGACGACTTCAACGGCCCGGAGCAGGACGGTTTCGGCTTCTACCAGGTCACCCAGCGCAACGGACGTCGCTGCAGCACGGCGGCGGCGTTCCTGCACCCGGTGATCGACCGGCCCAACCTCACCGTCGAGACCAACCTCCAGGTGCACCGGGTGCTCATCGAGGACGGCCGGGCGACCGGCGTCGTCGGGTACCGGCTGGAGGACGAGATCGTCCTGCGGGCCGAACGCGAGGTGCTGCTCTCCGGCGGCGTGTACAACTCCCCGCAGCTGCTCATGCTTTCCGGTGTCGGCCCCGCCGACACGCTGCGGAAACTCGGCGTTCCGGTGGTCGCCGACAACGAGGAGGTCGGCGCGAACCTGCAGGACCACGCGCTGGTGCCGCTCATCCTCACGCATTCCCAGCCGATCAGCCTGCTGGCCGCCGGCGAGCCCGCCAATGTCGAGCTGTACCAGCGCGAGGGCCGCGGGCCGCTCGCGTCCAACGGGCCCGAGGCGGGCGGCTTCGTGCGCACCGCAAGCGACCTGGCCGCGCCGGATCTGCAGTTCTTCGCGGCGCCGGGCATGCTGGCCGACAGCGGCCTCGGGCCGCCGACCGCGCACGCGATCTCGTTCGGTCCCGCGGTCGCCACCCCGCAAAGCCGCGGCCGGGTGCACCTGGCGTCCGCCGATCCCACGGCCAAGCCCAGGATCGTGCACGACTACTACGCCGATCCTTCGGACCTGGAGCGCACCCTGATCGGGCTGCGCATCGCGATGGACATCGGTAGGCAGCCGGCGATGCGGCTCTACAACGAGGGCGTGTTCCGTTACCCGGAATCGGAATCGGACGCGGACCTGAAGTCCTACGCCAGGAAGTACACGCAGTCGATCTTCCACCCGACGAGTACCTGTGCGATGGGCTCGGTGGTCGACGCCGACCTGCGCGTGCGGGGCGTCGATGGGCTGCGGGTGGTCGATGTGTCCGTCATGCCGGAGGTCGGCCGCGGGATTCCCAATGCAACGGCGATCGTCGTCGCGGAGAAGGCGGCCGACCTGATCCGCGGCATCCCCGCCCCGGAAGCGGCGGAGTTGCCGGAGGCGAGGGCGCTGGCCGCCGCCGACCGGGGTCGCTGACCGTTCGCCAAGCTACTCCGGGCTTGGCGCACGGGCAGCCGGGAACGAGGTGGTCACCGCGAAAGCGGTGGCCGGCGCGGTTCCGCGCCAGGATCCCGCACCCACTTGGAGCCTGCTCCAGGTGGGTGCGGCACCGGCACGCTGCTGCGACGGCCGGCCGGCGAGTTCGAGCACGTCGAGGGGTTCGGTAGGTGGCGTGGTCGTCGTGGTGCTGTCGCCGCACCGGGTGTCCACGGTTTACAGCTACGACCGCCGCGGTCGAGGAGGGCCACGTCGCCGGCCCCAAGGCGGTTGCGCCGATACTCCAGCGGTTCTTCGGCGTCTGACCCCCGGCGGTACGCCGGGGTGCCGCCATCAGCGGCGACCGCGCCACGGCTCCCACGCCATAGCCCTGTGCGCGACGGGAATGACCTCCCGATCCACATCGATGACCCGGCATAGCGGATCATTCCCTGCGTCACCAGGGTTCCATCGCCTGCCTGATCCGATGTGGCGTGCGGACAGGCCGCTGTCATTCACGCGGTCGTAGACCCGCCGACCTTGGTCGGTCTGCCGGCATCGCGAGCGTCTCCGCTCCGCGCACCTTGTCCCGCCGGAAATCGCGGGACGGCATGATCGCACCGACCATCCGTCGGCTCGGTCGTCCGAGGAGACATCGCGCAGGTCTCGCGCCTTCAGGCACCACCTGATGATGGCAGGGCCCGAAGTCGCGATCCGCTGACACCCTCGATCGTCGTCAGGACAGGTCCTCCACGTCAGTACACCTCGAGCCGCGCCGGGGTCGAGGGGATCGGCCGCAGGCAGGCGGCGTTGTGGTCATCCAGGAGACGCTGTGCCTCCTCGGTCGCCTGCTCGAACCTCGGACCGGGGTCCGCGCCTGACAACAAAACGTCCTTCAATGCCCTGGTCATGGCGTGCTGGACGCCCGCGAAGTCACCCAACAACGCACCGGACGTCGCGGCGCACTGCGCCGACGTGCGGAGCTGGTCACTGGCCGCTCGATGATGTGGATTGGCCGCGAACCAGCCCTCGCCCTCCAGCGTGTCGTAAGCCTCGTTGGTGATGGGGAGGAATCCGTGCGCCCGGTGCCATCGAATGATGCTCGACGGCTTGATCAGGTGCTGGATGAACGCGAGCGCGCCGTCCCGCTTGGCTTCGTCGAGACCGTCCCGCAGGAACAGGGAGTACCCCGACACCAGGCTCCCCACGTAGGGCACCGACGAGTTGAACGGCATCGAACTCGCGGTCACCTCGAAGCCATTCTCCTCGCCGGAACGGACGAACTCCTCGGCCTGCTTCGACGAGCTCAGCGCGAACACCGCATCCTGCCGGGCGAATGTCTCGAACGCGCTCCAGAAGGCCCCCTCTGAGTAGACGTAGTGACCGGCCGCATGCAAGTCCCGCATCCACTCGACCCACGAGATCATTTCCTTGGAGGCCAGGTCGACCACGGTAGCTCTGGCTTCCCTGCCGTTGCCGTTGTTCGCGAGGAGACCGCCCTGCTGCGCCAGTGCCTGCTGGAAGATCCAGCCGTTGTTGGGCCAGGCCGCCCCGTAGGCTGGAGCTTCGTCGAGCCGCGCGACCGCCTCGCACGCCGTGACGAGCTCATCCCAGGTCCTGGGGGGTGTGTCGATCCCGGCCTTGCGCAGGATCGTCATGTTCGAGTACAGCAGGGGAGTGGTGGCCGTCATGGGCACCGAGAACTGGTCGCCCTGATACGTGTAGAAGCTCCGTGAGAGCGGTTCGATGTCGTCGATCAGCACACGCTCCCCCAGCACTTCCTTGCGGCCGCCGAGAGCCCTCTCGATGGACGTAAACAGCGGCTTACCGTCTGGCGTGTAGGTATCGTAGGCGAGTTGGGTCGCGGTGGCGTAGTACTCGGCGATGTCCGGTGCCTCCCCGCGCTCGGCGGCGCGCGCGACTTCTTCCGCCATCGTCCAGGGATCGTGACCCTCGACGCGCACCGCGTACTCCGGGTGGGCCCGCTCGAACTCGCGGGCCATTTCCAGAATCGGTTGGAGGTATTCTTCACCGTCGTAGGTTTCGGACGGGCGGGCTTCACCACCGGGCGGAGTGAATTTATGTTCGATGATCCACGCGGTAATTTCGGTCACGCCTGGCCCGGTCATATCCTTCTCCGTTCTCGCCTACGTGAACTGCCAGCGTCCAGACGCCGCATGCGCGAGGGCGCGCCGCTATTGTTTCCGCGGCCGGGCGGATCCGGCGTCTTCTCGAGTGCGACGTGAGTTGCCTCGGGTCGAGGCATACGGCAATCCGTGAGTTCGGCGATGAGCAGACCCGGCTCGACCGCTGGGAGCCCGACCTGAATGACGTTGGGCCGGGGACCTGCGTGACACGACGACTCCCGCCGCGCGCTGGCTGCCGGCTGTCAGGCGCTGCTCATCGGGGGTGGCGATGGGGTGATTCCTGAGTGGACGCGGCAGCTCCGGATCGGAGCTGCCGCGTGACGACCTCCTAGAGGGTTTCGATCCAGAACCGGCCGACAGCAACGAACGCCGCGAGCAACCCGAGCACGAGCGGCGAAACGAACTGTTCCTTGCGCCGGATGTGCACGACCACCGCGCCGATCATCGTCAGGAGCAGGCCTGTCGCGGCGGTGGGGACGAGCCAGGTCGCCCCCGAGATGAACGCGGGCACAATGAGGCCGATCGCGCCAAGGATTTCGAGCGTGCCGATGGTCTTGATCTGGGCGTCGGAGAAGTCCTCGACGTATGTCATGCCCTTGTCGTACAGCTTCTTCTTCGGTGTGACGAGCTTGCTGGCTCCCGCCCCCAGGAAGGCGACCGCGAGCAGTCCGGCCACGATCCACAGTGCAATGTTCATTGCGATTCCTCTCGAACTCGATGCTTCAAGAAAGTAGCTGACCGCCGGTTCAGCTCGTCATCGCCGCACCGACATCGAACTCCGTGCCGAACGGGTCCGTGATGTTCGCGACCCGCCCGTAGATCATGTCGTAGGGCTCGGTCGAGGTCCCACCCGCGTCGACCGCTCGCTGCGCCGCCGCATCGGCGTCGTCCACCTGGAACAAGGTCCCCCAACGGGACTTCGTGGCCGTTGGGTCACCGGCGATGCCGCCGATCTCGTGGCCATCCGGTCTGCGCAGGAACGTGAAGTCGAGCTCAGGCCGGTCCGGGTTGGCATCCAACGTGTGGCCGAAGACCGCGACGTAGAAGTCACGCGCGGGCCCGGATTCCGCGGTGACCAGGTCGTTGCGGAGCAGGGCGTTCGGCTCGTTGACGATCTCGCAGCCGATGTGGGCACCGGCCTGCCACAGTCCACACTGCGCACCGGTGGTGTCCTTGATGATCGCCGTCCGGCCCTGGTCCAGCACGTCCATCGGGCCCGTGATGACCGCGCCGCCCGCGTCTCGCGCTCGGGCGGCCGCGGCGTCACAGTCATCCGTCGCGAAGTAGACGTTCCACCAGAAGTCCGTGGCGTCGGGATCGGGGTTCGGCCTGATGGCCGCGACGGGTTTGCCCCGTAGCAAGCATTGGGTGTAGTGGCCGAACTCCGCCGGTCCCACATCGAACTCCCAACCGAACAACGCGCCGTAGAAGGTCATCGCGCGGTCGAGATCCGGGATGCCCAGGTCGATCCAGGTCGGTGTGCCAGCGGGCTGCGTGGTGGTCAGCTCGCTCATCGTCTCTCCTTATCGTGTCAGGGCCTGGTATCGGTGCTGGCGTTGGCCGAGTGGGCCGGGTTGCCGGAGTTGATTTCGGCCGAGTGCTCGCGGTAGCGGCAGCTACTTCTTGTTGCGGTAGCGGGCCATGGTGAGCGGGCCGAAGACCGCGACGAGAAGTACGGCCGAGACGAGCACCCAGCCGATTTCCCCGGCCGGGACCGAGCCGTGCATCAGGCCGCGTACCACGTTCACCAGGTGGGTGATCGGGTTGACGTCGATGACCGCCTGCATCCACCCGGGCATCGTCTTCGGGTCCACGAAGATGTTGCTCACGAACGTCAGCGGGAACATCACCATCATGCTGACCCCCGCCACCGAGTTCGGCGTGCTCAGGATCAGGCCGAGCATCGTCCACAGCCACGACAGGCAGAACGAGAACACCAGCAGCAGCGCGACCGAGAGCACCACGCCGGCGGCGCCACCCTCCGGCCGGAACCCCAGGGCCAGTCCGAGCCCGATGACGACCGCCGACCCGATCGAGTAGCGCACCAGATCGCCGAGCAGGGCGCCGACCAGCGGGGATGGCCGCCACACCGGAAGTGACCTGAACCTGTCGAACACCCCCTTCTGGATGTCGGTGTTCAGCGTGATGCCAGTGTTCATGGTGATCATGACGTTCGCCTGCACCAGGATGCCCGGAATCAGGAACTGCAGGTAGTCCCCTGTCGACCCGGCGAGCGCGCCGCCGAACAGGTAGGTGAACATCAGCGTGAACATGATCGGGAACATGGTCACGTCGACGAGCTGCTCCGGGAGGTGCTTGATCTTCAGCAGAGCGCGCCAGCCGAATGTCAATGAGGTGCGCACCGGGCCGGGTCGGGACGGGCGCTCACCGACCAGTAGCACACGGCGCAGCGCGTCCTCGGTGACTGGCGCCGACGCCTGCTCGGCGGACGTGGTGGTCATGGTGGTCATGCGGCCTCCTCCTCGGGAGTCTTTTCGGCGGTGCGTCCGGTCAGGGTGAGGAACACCTCGTCCAGGCTCGGCTGACCGAGCGCGAACTCGGTGACGTCGATGCCGCTGCGGGACAGTTCGGCCAGGGAACGGGAGACCCGTTCGGGGTCGGAGATCCTTGCGGACAGCGCGGCCGGGTCAGCGGAGAGCTCGACCGGCTCGTCGAGCGCGGCGGCGAGGACCCGTTCGGCGTCGGCCCGCTGCTCGGGCGCACGTAGCCGTACGTGCAGCGAGCCGGCGCCGACCGATGCTTTGAGCTGGCCGCTCGAGCCCTCGGCGATCACCTTCCCGTGGTCGATCACCGCTATCCGGTCGGCCAGCTGGTCGGCCTCGTCGAGGTACTGCGTGGTCAGCAACACGGTGGTGCCCTGGGCGACCAAGCCCCTGACGATCTCCCAGACCTGGTTCCTGCTGCGCGGGTCGAGCCCGGTCGTGGGCTCGTCGAGGAAGATCAGTTCGGGGGGGACGACCAGGCTCGCCGCGATGTCGATACGCCGGCGCATCCCGCCGGAGTACTTCTTCACCTGCCGGTCGGCCGCCTCGGCAAGGCCGAACGCGTCGAGCAGGTCGGCCGCCCGCTCCTTGCCTCGGGGGCGTGAGTAGCCGAGCAGCCTGGCGAGCAACAACAGGTTCTCCGCCCCGGTGAGGTCCTCGTCGACCGACGCGTACTGCCCGGTGAGGCCCACCCTGCTTCGCACCGCCTGGGCGTCACGCACGACGTCGTAGCCGAGCACTTGCGCCTCTCCGGCGTCGGGCTGCAGGAGCGTGGCCAGCATGCGGATCGTGGTGGTTTTGCCCGCCCCGTTCGGACCGAGCACGCCAAACACGCTCCCGGCGCTCACGGACAGGTCGACACCGGCGACCGCGTGGGTCTCGCCGAAGCTCTTCTTCAACCCTCTCGTCTCGATCGCGAGTTTTCCCATGGGTTCGAGTCCTTCTCTCGGTGTTGCGAACGGATTAGTTGAGCCTAGTCAAGTTTGAGTACTTGGTCAGAATGGCACAGGGAGGAGCGTCTAGTCAAGTTTGATTAGAGGTGCATCTTGAGGGGATCGGGGACCGTTCGCCACGACCCCGGATCATCGGCCATGGTGTAGGCGCCCTCGGACAGTCGTTTGCTCAGGCTCTTCGCCCACTCCAGTTCGGTGCGTGCGTGTCCCGCCCACAGTTCGGCCTGCTCGCGGACGTGCTCGGGGATGTGCTCGGGGATGTCCCGATCGGGGTGCTCCTGCCACTCGGCCCGCACGACGAGCTCCGCTTCCAGGTGCGCGACGCGCTCGCCAACGTGCGCGATGGCATCTGACCTGGTCAGCATGGGCAACATGGCGATGGACGCGTTGAGCATGTCCGGGTCGTGGGTGCGCTGCAGGCCGTCGCGGACCAGTTCGACGATCTCGTCACGTCCTCGAGC
>NZ_JACKQP010000008.1:0-550523 GCF_031625235.1 Amycolatopsis sp. 505 | reverse complement strand
ACGTGCGCGATGGCATCTGACCTGGTCAGCATGGGCAACATGGCGATGGACGCGTTGAGCATGTCCGGGTCGTGGGTGCGCTGCAGGCCGTCGCGGACCAGTTCGACGATCTCGTCACGTCCTCGAGCTGTCGTGCGGTACAGAACGCGTTCCGGGCCGGAGTTGCCCGGCTCGGCGTGTTCGGTGAGGAGGCCATCGGCCGCCGCTTTCTTCAGTGCGTGATAGATCGAGCCGGGCTTGATCTTGGCCCAGGTTTCCGCACGCCAGCTCTGCAGTTCGGACCGCACCTGGTAGCCGTGCGCGCCGCCGGAGATGTGCACGATACCGAGCACCAGCAGCTTCGTCGCCGACACGCGCCCACTCTGCTGAATGTGCCGTCGGCGGACGTCACGCGGAGTGTCATCTCGTTCCTGGCTTCGCGCCACTTCTCGATGCGTGTCCGTCACCGTCGGAGCATGTCGACCAGGTTTGAGGTCCTGGATCTGCGAGCCCAGGCGATCACCGCAGCCCCGACCAGGAGGGCCAGTGGCAGCCACGGGCTCTCCTCCAGAAGGAACACGTTGGTGCTGGCCGCGCCGACCAGCACGGCGGCCAGCCCGAGAGCGGCGAGGCTCGAGAGCAGCGGGATCAGCAGCCCGACCGCGCCGGCGATCTCCAGGACGCCGACCACGTAGCGCAGCCACTGACCCGCTCCGATCTCGGTGAACATTTCAACCATGACGGGTGCGCCGGTGACCTTCATGATGCCGCCCCCGGCGAACTGGACGGCCAGCCCTGCCTGCAGTACCCACAACCCGACGTTGGTTGCGCGACCTGGCTTGCGGGTGATCGCTGGAGCGTCGGTGTGCACTGTGGTGCTCATCGCACTGTCTCCTTCTATCTGCGAACGGATTGCTCGAGCTAGTCAAATTTGAGTACTTAGTCAGAGTGCCACGGGAGGAGCGTCTAGTCAAGTTTGATTAGAAGTGCATCTTGAGGGGATCGTGGACCGTTCGCCACGAGCCCGGGTCATCGGCCATGGTGTAGGCGCCCTCGGACAGTCGTTTGCTCAGGCTCTTCGCCCACTCCAGTTCGGTGCGTGCGTGTCCCGCCCACAGTTCGGCCTGCTCGCGGACGTGCTCGGGGATGCCGGGGTTCGGGCTCTCCCACCCCTTGGCCTGCACGACGAGCTCCGCTTCCAGGCGCGCGACCCGCTCGTTGACGTGCGCGATGGCATCTGACCTGGTCAGCATGGGCAACATGGCGATGGACGCGTTGAGCATGTCCGGGTCGTGGGTGCGCTGCAGGCCGTCGCGGACCAGTTCGACGATCTCGTCACGTCCTCGAGCTGTTGCGCGGTAGAGAACGCGCTCGGGACCGGAGTTGCCCGGCTCGGCGTGTTCGGTGAGGAGGCCATCGGCCGCCGCTTTCTTCAGTGCGTGATAGATCGAGCCGGGCTTGATCTTGGCCCAGGTTTCCGCATGCCAGCTCTGCAGTTCGGACCGGACCTGGTAGCCGTGCGCGCCGCCGGAGAGCTGCACGATACCGAGTACCAGGAGCTTCGTCGCCGACATGCGCCCACCTCCGCTCAATCTGCTCGGACTCGCTCCGCGCTGCTCGACAAGTTCAATCGCCTCGGCAGCCGGCGCTGCCTGCGCTCGGTTCACTCACTTGCAGGCTCTAGCATATGAGCATCCCGGTACTGACCGTGATGAGCACGCCGAACCGATGCGGGCTGACCGTGCCGGAGGCGGCGACATTGCGCGATCTGGCCAACAGCCGGGTGATGCCGAAGACGATCTCGGACTGGCCGTGGGAGCCGACGTAGCTGCTCTCCACGCTCATGGTGTTGCCGTGCCGGACCGCACCCTCGACCATCGCGTCCACCGCCGCGACGCGAAGGTGGCGTTCGCGATCGCGACGGCGACCCGAGCGGCGGCCTCGCGGGTCACGTAGCGGCGCCGGGCGTAGCGCAGCTGTTCCCTCGCTGTGGGCATGCCCGCCTCCGGCGGCGACCGCGCGGATGCCTGTGTCGGTGCCGTAGGCGTAGATCGCCAGCATCAGCCGCTCGCCGAGCGCGTCGACCGGCAGCGCGCCGCCGACGGCGACGGCGCTGACCTGGTCCAGGCAACCGGTGCGCAAGCACCGTCTCTTTCACCACGTCGATCAGCGCGACGGTGCCCCCTCTCCGGCCGACCTCGGCCTTCAGCCGGCGCGGACTCACCGGCTCCGGTGCCGCCTCGTGCTCGGACAAGGTGATCGGCCCGGACGCCCGGTCGGTGACCTCCACCCAGTCCAGTCCGGGCAACGCATCGTCGAGCTGGTGCTCCTGGCGGCGCTGGGCGAAGTCGGCCGGCAGATCCTGTTCAGGGTTGCGCCACGCCTCAGCGCCAACGCCTCGATCACCGGCCGGTGATCGAGGCGTTGGCGCTGCGAAACTCCAGAATATCCAGCAGGCGGGACCGGCCCGCGTCGGTGCTCGCCCAGGTGCGGGCGGGCCGTGAGCCGCTGAGGCTCACAGGGATGTGAGAGCCTCGCCGTCGCCCTGTCGCCGCAGCTCGGCGTCGAGCTGGACGCACCGGTCGTACTCGGGCAACAGTCCCTGCCGGGCGGCTTCCTCGAGCGAGATGGCGGCCCGGTCCCGGGGCGAGAGGATCATCTCCAGCCCGTCCGGGATCGGCAGCGCCAATCGAGGGTCCAGCGCCGAGACTGCGAGTTCGTTCTCGGCGACGTAGCTGCCATTCAGCATGTAGGACATCACCGTATCGTCCTCGAGGGCGATGAAGGCGTGCCCGACCCCCACAGGGAAGTACACCGACCGGAACGATTCCTGGTTCATCTCGACGCACTCCCACCGTCCGTAGGTCGGTGAGCCCACGCGCAGATCGACGACGATGTCCAGGGCCCTGCCGTGGGCGCAGCTCACATACTTCGCGACTCCGGGCGGCGTTCGGGTGTAGTGGACCCCGCGGAGCGCCCCGCGCCGGGACCGGCTCTGGTTGGCCTGTCGCACGGGAAACGTGCCCTGGCCCCGCGCCTGGGCGAGTGCGGGTCCCTGGAACGGTGCCACGAAGAGCCCCCGCTCGTCGGGGTACGCCGAGGGCGTGAACTCGAGCGCACCCTCGACAGCCAGTTCTCGGATCTCCACGTGTCTACTCCCTTTCGTCGAGCCGTCTCAGATTCTTCCCAGCACGTCACGAAGGGCTTCGACGGTGTGGTCCTGATCGTCGCGCCGCAGCGAAGCAAACATCGGCAGGGAAAAGATCTCGCCCGCGAGTTTCTCCGTCACCGGTAGCGAGCCCTCTCGGTACCCGAGATAGGCGAACCCCGTCATCAGGTGAACCGGCCACCGGTAGCTGACGTTCAGCTGAACACCATGCTCCTGCATCGCCGCGATGATCGAATCGCGTGCCGGGTGCCTCACCACGTAGACGTAGTAGACGTGCTCGTTTCCCTTCACGGTCGACGGCAGCGTCAGCGCGGTATCGCCGAGATCGCGCTCGTAGCGCGCTGCGACCGCGCGTCGTTGCTCGATGTAGCGATCCAGCCGGGTGAGCTTCTTCCGCAAGATCTCGGCGTGCACTTCGTCGAGCCGGCTGTTGTGCGCCGGCGTCGCGACGGTGTGGTAGTCGGACTCCATGCCGTAGAAGCGCAAGCGGCGCAGTGCACGGTCGGTCTCCTCGTTCGGCGTCAGCACCGCACCGCCGTCGCCGTACGCACCGAGGACCTTGGTCGGGTAGAACGAGAAGCTGGAGGCATCCCCCCAAGTACCGGCAAGATGTCCATGCTGGCGGGCGCCGTGGGCCTGGGCGCAGTCCTCGACCACGGCCAGTCCGTGCTCACGGGCGATCGCGCCCACAGCGGCCATGTCGACGCACTGTCCGTAGAGATGGACCGGGACGATCGCCTTGGTCCGAGCCGTGATCGCAGCACTGATGAGGGTCGTGTCCATCAGGAAGTCGTCCTCGCGGACGTCGACGAAGACCGGTGTCGCACCTGTCGACACGATTGCGACAACGGTGGGAGCCGCGGTATTGGACACGGTGATGACTTCGTCTCCCGGACCGATGCCCAACGCCTCCAGCGCAAGCTTGATGGCGTTCGTGCCGTTGTCGACGCCTACGCAGTGCGCGACGCTATGGTAATCGGCGAACTCCTGCTCGAACATGTGCACGCTCTTGCCGAGGATGAGCTTTCCGGAGCTGAAGACCGTGTCGACACACTCGAGTATCTCCTCGCGCTCCTGCTGGTACTCGTCGAGATAGCCCCATACGTGGACCGTCATCGTCAACTCCATTTCTGCTATCGGTCGCGGGGCGTCTTATCGCGAGTTCGCGGTGGCCGACGACACCGCATTGCGGAACTCCGCGGCAATGCGTTCCACGTCAGCGTCGGTCAGCGCCTGGTGCAGGGGCAGGCAGAGCGTCTGGTCGACAGCGCGCTCGGCGCGGGGCAGGCTCGCCGTCGATCCGTAAGCCCGGACACGGTGCAGTGCCGGGTAGCGGAAGGTGGTGTAGATGCCGCGTTCGAGGAGCGTTTTCGCCACCCGGTCGCGCACCTCGGTCTCCATCTGGACCCAATACAGGTAATAGGACGACTGGTGGTCGGCGGGGAGCGGCGGGGGAGTGCGAACACCGGTCAAGTCGACGAGTTCGCGGTCGTAGAATTCGGCGACCGCCCTGCGGCGCTTGACGAATGCCTCCACCTTGGGGAGCTGCACCAGCCCCATCGCCGCCTGCATGTCATTCATGACCGTGCGGCCGGAGAACGACGAGACCTCGAACTCCCACCAGCGCGAGTCGACCAGGGGTGCTTGCGACAGCCCGCTGAACTGTTCCAGCCCCAGGTACGCCAGCTTCCTGGCGCGCTCGACCATCTCGGGGTCGCGGGCATACAGCATGCCACCGTCGCCGGTGACCAGAATCTTCATGCTGTCGAAGCTCCACAGCCCGATATCGCCCACGGTTCCACACGCCTGCTCGCCTGCGCGCGACGCGACCGAGCAGGCCGAATCCTCGATGAGCAGGATGCCGCGCTCCCGGCACAGACGGGCGATCTCGACGACATTGCCCGGGTAGCCTCCGTAATGCAGGAGGACCACTGCCCGGGTCCGCGGGGTCAGTGCTGCCTCGACGTCGTCCACGGTCGGGTTCAGCGTCCGCTCGTCGACATCGCAGAAGACAGGACGCGCACCCGTCGCGGCCACCGCATTGCCCGCGGCGACGTAGCTGACGGTCGGCAGCACTGCCTCACAGTCCGGGCCGAGGTCGGCGAGCTTCGCAGCGATGAACAGGCCTGCCGTGCACGAACTGATCGAGGTCACCTGTTCGGCGTCGACATCGAGGTGCCCAGCGAACGCCTGCTCGAAAGCATCCGCCCGAGGACCCTTGCCCAACCAGGCCGAGTCGAAGACCTCTGCGAGCGCGGCAAGTTCGTCCTCACCCACTGTCGGCTGGAAGATTCTGATCACCGAGGCCTCCTGTACTCCGACGTCTCCAGCCGGTGGCTGGTCCTTTTCGTCTGTGATAATGAGTATGCAGATCACCGTTGCCGGTGACCAGGCTGCCGTGCACTCGCCGACTATGAGAATCTCACGAAACCGGTGGGATAGGTCCAGGTTCGGTTCGTGGAATTCTCCGTTTCGCCGTCCGATGGACCGTGTTACTCTTTTTAATAAATATTTGAGGGAACGGCCTTTCGGCGCGGCGCGATGCGAATCGACCAACGTCCGACACTATCGGAGGAGTACTCGTGGCCGAATTAACCCCAAGCGAGCACGGGAAACGAGCGGTATTCGGGCTCGTCATCCTGGCGCTGCCGACGCTGATGATGGCCATGGATCTCAGCATTCTGTACGTGGCGGTGCCGGCTCTGTCGGTAGATCTCGGTGCAAACTCGACGGAGCAGTTGTGGGCTCTGGACATCTACGGTTTCGTGGTCGCCGCACTCCTGATCACCATGGGGAATCTCGGTGATCGCATCGGACGTCGGCGCCTGCTTCTGATCGGGGCGGGCGCGTTCGCCGTGGTGTCGGCGGTGGCCGCGTACTCGCCGAGCATCGAGGTGCTGATCGCGGCGCGTGGTGTACTCGGCATCGCCGGAGCGACTCTCATGCCTTCGACGCTGGCGCTCCTCAACAGCCTGTTCACCGACAAGCGGCATCATGCCATGGCCATCGGCGCCTATATGAGCTGCTTCATGGGCGGTATCGCGCTCGGCCCGGTCGTCGGCGGCGTCCTGCTCGAGCACTTCTGGTGGGGCTCAACGCTCCTCCTTCCAGTACCTGTGATGGTCCTGCTGGTGGTGGCCGCTCCGTTCCTGCTGCCCGAGGCGCGGGGCGGCGAGATCCGCGGCCGCATTGACCTGCTCAGCGTCGTACTCTCGCTCGTCGCGATCCTCCCGTTCGTCTACGGCGTGAAGGAGATCGCCAAGAACGGCCTCACGGTCATCGCCGTCGTTGCCCTCGTCGTCGGGGTACTCGCGGGCGTGATATTCGTGCGGCGGCAGAGTCGTCTCGCCGAGCCGCTCCTCGACGTCTCGCTGTTCCGCAACCGGGTCTTCGCCTCGGCAGCGACCCTCATGTTGCTGATGGGGATCATGTCCGGGTACGCCTTCCTCGTCGCGCTGTACCTCCAATCGGTGGCCGGTTACTCCCCGCTCTCGACGGGCTTGTGGCTGATCGCCCCCACGTTCGCGGGCATGGTCGGGTCCATGCTGGCCCCGGCGTTCACGCGCCGCATCCCGCCGGGCAAAGTGATCGTTGCGGGCATGATCATCTCGGTGCTCGGGCTCGTCGCGGTGACCCAGGTCGGCCCGGAGAGCGGCGTGGCCCTGCTCATGTCCGGGTTCGTGGTGGCGTCGCTGGGGTCCGGTCCGGCGGGCGCATTGGGAGCCGGGCTCATCATGACTTCGGCTCCGCCGGAGAAGGCGGGCTCGGCGGCTGCTGTCTCGGAGACCAGCGGTGACTTCGGTGTCTCCCTCGGCATTGCCTTGACAGGCAGCATCGCCGCGGCCATTTACCGCAGCGCCTTCAGTGACCCGGTTCCGGGCGTCGACGCCGCGACCGCACGGGAGAGCGTCGCCGGCGCGATGTCGGTGGCCCAGGGTACTCCAGGGCCGGCCGGCGAGGAGCTGGCGCGCAAGGCGGCCGAGGCATTCACCGATGGGCTCAACGTGGCCGCCGCCTTCGGGGGTGTAGTCGCGCTCGTTCTCGCAGTCGTCGCGGGCATCTCGCTGCGCCACGTCCCAGCCCACGGGGACGGCAAGGATGGGGCCGACGATGCCGGCACCGCCTCGCCCACGGATACGGATGCGTCGACCGACGACCGCGGCACTGTTCGCGACCTCGTGGACGAGCAGGGCATCGACGGCGCCGAAGACACCGAGCGTTCGCGGACGAGCCGATGACGTACGGAGCCGATTTCGTCGACATCTACGAGACGGTCTACAAGGCTCGTGGCAAGGACTGGGTGCGTGAGGCCGAGGCGGTCGTCGCGCTCGTGCGCGAGCGGTATCCGCACGCCGGATCGTTGCTCGACGTGGCCTGCGGGACCGGAGCCCACCTGGAGACGTTCGCAGAGCTGGTGGGCGACGTCGAGGGGGTCGAGCTCTCGGAGCCGATGTTGCGGCGCGCATGGGACCGCTTCCCGTCCCAGGTGCACCGCGGCGACATGCGCAACTTCCGGCTGCCGCGCCGGTTCGACGCCGTCACCTGCCTGTTCCATGCCATCGGGTACGTCGAGAGCCGCGAGGAACTCCATGCGGCGATCCAGGCGATGGCCGAACACCTGGTTCCCGGCGGCGTGCTCGTCGTCGAGCCCTGGTGGTTCCCCGAGAATTTCCTCGACGGGTACCTCGCCGCCGACTCGGCGCATGTCGAGGGAAGTGCCATCGCTCGGGTATCGCACACCTCGAGTCAAGGTCGTCACTCGCGGCTCGAGACCCGGTACCTCATCGCCCGCGCCGAAGGGATCCGGGAGGTCACCCAGGTCCACGAACTCATGCTCTTCACCCAGGATGAGTACCTGCAGGCCTTCGAGGAAGCCGGCTGCCCCGCAACGTACTCCGCCGAAGGCATCAACGGGCGGGGCATCTTCGTCGCAGTCAAGGGTTCCAGCACCGAAACCCAAGGCGAGGGGGAGCCGTCATGAGCACCTTCGGTACAGTGCGCTCCCCGGACGGGACGCGGATCGCGTACGAGCGCTTCGGCAGTGGTCCCGCCGTGGTACTCGTGTGTGGGGCGATGGATGACGGCACCGAGAACGCTCCGCTCGGTCTCGAACTCGCGTCGCGGTTCACCGTCTACAACTACGCGCGGCGCGGCCGGGGCGACAGCGGGGACGTCGCACCGTACGCCGTTCGCCGCGAGATCGAGGACTTGGCCGCGGTGATCGACGAAGCCGGCGGGTCGCCCCATGTCTTCGGGGCGTGCTCAGGTGGGGCGCTGGCGTTGGAGGCAGCGGCGGCTGGTGTCGCGATGAACAGGCTGGTCGTCTACGACTTGCCCTACGACATGGGTGCGGACGCGGAGGTTCTGCACGGTCAGTACATACAGCGCGTACGCGCCCTGCTCGACGAGGGCCGGCGGTCCGAGGCGTTCGAGCTCTCGATGCGCGCTTGGGGCTCGCCGGAGGAGTCGGTGCGGCGAGCAAGGAAGCATCCGAAGTGGTCACACCTGATCAGTCTGGCCCATACGCTGCCTTACGACGCCGCCTGCATGGGGACCACCAATCAGCCACCGGCCGAGCGGTTCTCACGGATCCGCGTGCCCACGCTCGTGCTCAACGGCAGCGCGTCGCAGGACCACCCGACGATGAGCGAGCTCCGACCGAACTTCTTCGGTGAGGCGGCCGACGCCGTCGTCGCCTGTGTCCCCTCGGCACAGCGCGGCGTCGTCGCCGAAGGACCGCACGTCATCGACGCCGAGAAGCTGAAGGGCCCGGTCGGCGACTTCCTGCTCGACGAGTCCCCTGCCCGCACAACTGTGTGAATGGAGAAGCCATGCGTGTCATGATCACGTGCTTTCCGGCGCCCGCTCACTTCTGGCCGCTCGTACCCTACGCGTGGGCGTTGCAGAGCGCGGGTCACGACGTGCGGGTGGTGGCGCCGTCCGGGTTCCCCTCCCCCTCCGGCATCATATCCACGGACTTCGCGCAGCGCGTGACCGAGTCCGGCATCGTCGCTGTACCCTGTGGGCCGCAGACACCGCTGGCGGTACACGATTGCGACGACCCGGACTACGCCGACGTGCTCCCGAACCCGGACGAGACCGAGCGATACGTGCGGGCGTTGTCCGTGCACGAGCGCGTCGAGCGTGACATGTGGGACGTCTTCTACCACTACGCGATCCTCGCCATCCGGAACTACCAACCGCCGCGGCCGCGCGAGGACATCGACGACATCGTCGCTTTCGCGAAAAACTGGCGCCCGGATCTCGTGCTGTGGGAGCCGTGGTTCCCCTGCGGCGCGGTCGCAGCCAAGGCGAGCGGAGCGGCCCATGTCCGTACCCTCATCTCTCCCGACTACACAGCGTGGGCTCACGAGCGGTTCGTGAGCAGGGGACTGCCGAGCATGCTGGCGGAGGCGATGCAACCGCTGGCCGACCACCACGGCGTGACGGTCGACGACGAGCTGTTGCTGGGGCAGGCGACGCTCGATCCGATCCCCGCGGGCATGCGGCTGCCCACCCGGACTCCCACCGTTCCCGTCCGGTACCTGCCCTACAGCGGCGGGAGCGTGTCCGAGCGCTGGTTGCGGGACGAACCAACGCGACCGCGAATGGCGATCAGTCTCGGGGTCTCCGCCCGGGCCGTCGACAAGGGCGACAGCACGGGCCGGATCCCGGCGCTGCTCGAGGCGGTGGACGGGCTGGACGTCGAGGTGATCGCAACCCTCAACAAGGACCAGCTCTCCGACCAGGTCGGGACGCTGCCGGACAACGTTCGCGCCATGGACTACGTCCCCTTGTCACAACTGCTGCCGACCTGCTCCGCGCTGGTCAACCACGGGAGCTTCGGGACCGTCATAGCTGGTCTCGCCAATGCCGTACCGCAGATAGTGTGCGACACCGACGAGCCGACGAGGTTCTTCGGCCGCGCGACCCCGGACGGCGTCGAGTGGGATCGAACGTCGCCCAAACAAGGCTACTCGACCCTCACATCGAACTACCTGGCCGACCGGGGTGCGGGCGCCCGGCTCGACCACCAGAAGCAGTCAGTCTCCGAGATCCGCTCGATGCTGCGTCGCGTTGTCGAGGACCCCGAAGTGCGCGACGCTGCGCTCCGACTCCGAGAAGAGGAGTGGGCGTCGACACCGACTCCCGCACAACTCGTGCCGTGGCTCGAGAAACTCGCCCAGGAACGCTGATTGTGGACGGCCTCGGCGTTTTCGCCGCCGCGGAGCTCGGCCGCAAAATCAAGTAGCGTCTGACGATTCCCCGCCTGGGCGGGAGGTTCCGCTCGCGGTGGTCGTCGACTGTGTCGACGGCCACCGCGAGCGGGTTGTCGAGGGGGAGAAGCTCGGGGTCGAGTCGGTCTGGATCCAGCCGAGACCGACGCGGCGGCTGCTTCCCCCGCGGCTTCGAAAACGCCGAGGTCAACGCTTCGCGCACCGTTCGGCGATGCACCTGATACTTGCGCGCCAGAGCCCGAACCGACAAGCCCTCGAGTCTCGCCGGATCGCCGCGAACAACTCACGCTGGGTGTGTTGGCCTGGTCGCAATATCGAAGACGCAGCCTTCGATGGCGGCTGGAAGACTCAGAGAGTAGGGCAGGCCGGAGCGGCATGGACTTGTGCAGACCGGCGGTCCTGCCGCGCCGGGAAATATGCCGATGGGAGCTTCGATATGGCCTCTACACTGCCAGAGACCTTTTTGAATCAGGTTCGCCGGCGGCCCGAAGCGGTTGCCGTGCGGTCGGCCGACGGGTTTCTGACCTTCGATGAACTGAACCGCCGGGCCAATCGCTTGGCCAACCTTCTGATCGAGCGTGGAGTGGAAGCGGAGCAGCCCGTAGCGGTATGTCTCGGCCGGTCGTTCGACCTGGTCGTTGCGACCCTCGCGGTGATCAAGGCGGGCGCCACGTATGTGCCCCTGGCCACAACGATGCCGACGGAGCGACTGCGGTCGATCAGCGACCAGCTCAAGGTGCGGATGGTAATCACCGACGGCTCGACGCCCGCGGCCACGCTGTCCAGCTTCGGCGAGGTGATCACGACCAGCGACGCGGAACAAGCGCAAGAGTCCGAACCGCTGGTTTCGGTAGCCGAGGACCAGCTTGCCTACGTTCTCTTCACTTCAGGATCGGCCGGCGCGCCCAAAGGTGTCGGAGTTTCTCACCGCAGTGTGATCGGGCTGATCGAAGACCAGACCTGGAACGATTCGGTGTTCAGTCGGATCCTGATGATCGCGCCGTATGCGTTCGGAATGTCAACGTTTGAATTGTGGGCACCGTTATTGCGCGGTGGACAAATTGTCCTGGCACACCCGGGCGAGTTCGACATCGATGCGCTGCGCGACGATCTCAGGCGGGGCGAAGCGACCGCAGTTCACTTGACATCGGGGCTCTTCAGGCTCGTTGCCGAGGAGGATCCCACCTGTCTTTCATCCGTGCGTGAAGTCATGACCGGTGGTGACGTCGTCTCGCCAGAGGCGGTGCGTCGGATCCTTTCCGCAAATCCGGATATCCGGGTCAGAGTGATGTACGGACAGACTGAGACCACTCTGTTCGCCACCCAGCTGTCGTTGACGCAGCACGCGCAGGTCGGTGCTTTCGTCCCGCTCGGTCAGGCTCTCGATGACAAGCGACTTTACGTGCTCGATGAGAGCTTGAACCGAGTAGCCGAAGGTGGGGTCGGCGAACTGTACGTTGCGGGCGGCTGCCTGGCGCGGGGGTATGTCGACCGCCCTGATCTCACTGCGGAGCGGTTCGTTGCGGACCCGTTCGGCGCTCCAGGCGAGCGGATGTTTCGTACCGGTGATCTGGTCCGGCAGACCGCCGGCGGCTCGCTCGAGTTCCTCGGGCGGGCTGACCAGCAGATCAAGGTCCGTGGCTTCCGGGTCGAGCTGGGAGAGGTCGAGGCCGCCCTTCGAACGCATCCGGCCGTGGCGGATGCGGTGGTCGTCGGCACCTCGAGCGACGAGGATCAGCGGTTGGCCGCCTACGTCGTCCCCTGTGCGGGCGGCGTCGACTTCGGCGAGCTGCGCACCCACCTGGCCAGGGCTCTGCCCGATTACATGGTGCCCGCCGCGTTCACCGCCATCGACGCGATACCGGTGACCGTCAACGGGAAGGTGGATCGAGATGCTCTGCCGGAGTCGGAGTTCGACCGGGCCAAGCAACATCGCGCGCCGCTCAGCCCACGTCAGGAAACGCTGTGCGCCATCTTCAGCAAGACCTTGAATGTCGACCAAGTCGGCCTCGACGACAGCTTCTTCGATCTGGGCGGTCAATCGCTCCAGGCGGCGCGGCTCGTGTTGCGCATCGAGGCTGAGCTGGGCGTGAAGCTCAGCGTAGTGGAGATATTCGATGTCCCCACCGTCGCGCTCATTGACCAGCACATCACCGCGATTCACGGCGACCAGGTCGCCAGGGCGAGCTAACAGGAAGGATTCCGGATATGTCGAATCCGTTCGACCGCGAGGACGGCCAGTTCGTCGTGCTGGTCAACGAAGCCGGTCAACACTCTCTCTGGCCCGAGTTCGTGGTGGCGCCCGCGGGCTGGCGGGTGGCCCTCGCTGCGACAGATCGCACGTCCTGTCTGCGTTACGTCGCGATGAACTGGACCGACCTCCGCCCACGTGGTGCCGGCCGTAACCAGGGTGTGGCGTGATGGCGGTCGAGCAGAACTCTGTCTACACGGGCATGAAGGTCGACCACGTTCGGTTCTTCGTCGAGGATTCCGCATCAGCGGCGGACCTGTGGACCCGAGGCTATGCCTTCTCGGAGTTCCAGCGGATCGAAGACGGCCGAAGCCGCACCGTCGGAGTTGGGCGCGATGACATCCGGTTGCTGCTCACCGAGCCGCGTGTACCTGACCATCAGGCCGCCATCTACGTCTCCCGGCACGGAGACGGAGTCGCCGACATCGGGCTCGGCGTGGCCGACGCTCGGACTGCGTTCCACGAGGCGGTAAGTCGTGGCGCTGTACCGCTACACGGGCCGACCGAAGATGACGGGGTGGTGACGGCGAGTATCTTGGCCTTTGCGGATGTCGCCCATACCTTCGTGCAGCGCGCCGCGAGCGGACCGCTTCCCCCGGCCGGTTCGCCTTCCGCGCGTGACATCGGCGCTGCTGCTATCGACCACTTCGCTGTCTGCCTGCCCGGCGGGCAGCTCGATTCCACCGTGGCGTTCTACGAAGAGGTACTCGACTTCCGCGTCGTGTACGAGGAGAAGATATTCGTCGGTAGACAATCGATGAATTCCAAGGTTGTGCAAAGTACCTCCGGCGCCGTCACCTTCACTCTGATCGAGCCGGACTTGACCAAGTCGCCAGGCCAGATAGACACCTTCCTGCGTGACCACGCCGGTGCCGGGATCCAGCATGTGGCGCTCCGGGTGCCGGACATCGTGCGGGCGGTCGACCAGGTCCAGGCGGCTGGTGTTCAGTTCCTTTCAACGCCCGGACGGTACTACGACCGTTTGGATGAACGGATCGAGCTGGAAAGGCATTCGGTAGAAGATCTGCGCGTACGTGGCATTCTGGCTGATGAGGACCATGACGGGCAGCTGTTCCAGATCTTCGCCAAGCCGGTCACCCCGCGCAATACCTTCTTCGTCGAGCTGATCGAACGCCTTGGCGCGACAACCTTCGGGAGCGGAAACATCAAGGCGCTCTATGAGGCGGTCGAGCAAAGCCACGGTGCCGTCGAGGACGCAGCATGATCGATGACACGTTTCCGCCAGCGCCGCGCCATCGGCGTTGAGGTCCTCGCACCTCCCCATCAGCGGTCAAGTCTTCGGGGGCGCCGGGCGGCCAATCCTCCTGGGCCATCAGCGGCAGAGGCAGGAAAGTCATACCCGGCACCCCTGAGTGCCGCGAACCCCACGACCGGCCTGAAACACCTGGCAAGAAGGTAAGAAACCATGACGACCATGGACACTTCGACCGGCGCCGGCGAGCGGTGGCCGCTGTCAGCGAATCAAGAGTTCCTCTGTGCCCTCGATCAGGGCGACGCCGAGGGGCCGTTCGGTCCTCGTCACCACATCGTCCACGGGTGGCGCATCCATGGACAGGTCGACGTGCAGGCATTGCAGAGCGCGCTCGATGACATCGTCGTGCGCCACGATGCGTTGCGCTCTGTGATCATCCGCGATCCGGAAGCGCGGTGCCAGGTCGTCCATCAGCCGGCTCCCGCGGAGCTGACCGTTCGGGATCTTCCGGGGATCGAGCCGGAAGAGCGGGGACGCCGAATCGACGCCTTGCTCGTCGAGGAGGAGACGGCCGACTTCGACGCATCCTCGGTACCGAAACTTCGCGCGGTCCTCAACCGGTTCGACGACCACGACGCCCTGCTCGTGCTCGTCGTGCACCATGCGGCCGCGGACGGGTGGTCCGTGCAGGTCATCTTTCGCGATCTCGCGGCCCGGTATGCGACCCGGACCGGACACGGGGGCCATGAGCTCGCAGAGCCGCAGCAGTATCGCGACTTCACGACGTGGCAGCTTGCGAGATTGGGCGGTCCCGCCGAGCATTCGTCGCGTCGTTACTGGCAGGATAAGCTGCGAGGTGGGGAAACCCTGACCATGCCCGCGGACCGGCCGCGATCGATGGGCTTGCCGCAGACAACAGCCATGTACCGGTTCGAAGTGGACGCTGAGCTGATGGCCGGCGTGTCCGCGCTGGCCAGGGAAGTGCGCGGGTCCTCCTTTATGGTGCTCCTCGCCGCTTTCACGATCGCGGTCAACCGGCTGTCCGGGGCGACGGACATCGCCACCCCGACATTGACGCCTGGCCGCGAATATGGCCGTTTCGACGAGGCGGTCGGTCTGTTCTTCAACTTCGTACCGATCCGCGTGGATGTCACGGCATGCGCCAAGTATCGGGACGTGCTGCAGCTCACTCGAAACACCTGTCTGGAGGCATACGTCCACGACATTCCGGCGATCCCGGGCGAAGCACCCGAGTTCATGCGGCCGATGGCGGTGGACAATGAGGTGCCGATCATCTTCCAAGTCTTTCCCTTCCCCTTCCCGCTCGACGGCACCCGAGTGGGGGACCTGGAGTACAGCGAGATCCGGCGGCGGATCGGCTCACAATCACGCACGTCGGATATCCCGGACGGCGTATTGTGGACACTCACCATTGACACGACGGGCGAGCTCATCGGTAACATCGCGTACAAGGACGGGCTCGTTGACCGAAGCAGTATCGCGCAGTGGGTGAGCCGATTCCGTGCTGAACTGAAGAACTTGGTGACCGGCCCCGACGACGTGGTGCTGCTTCTGCGAAGTGCGTGACGTGATTTGGTCGAGCGATTGGCGCAGCGGTGACGAGCCCATTCGACGACAAGGATCTGACCCAGCCTCTCATTCGGCGTCGTCAGTTGTGGACGAGTTGAGGGGTTCGACGGCCGCTGGGCCAGGGTGAGCGACAGTGCTGATCTGCAGTGCGGACGCCATCAGCGGGGCTGAGCTCACCCCAATAGCGGTCACCGTTGCCGCAAATTCAGCGTCCAACCGGGTGCCGGAGCATACCGAGCTGGTTGAGCTGCAGCACGCCTCAGCGAGGGCTCGATCATCGCGATCGAGGACCCCGTCGCCGTCGAGCAACGCTGGGTCTCGCCAGCCGCTACCTCGGCCCCGATGGCGCCGGCGCCCACATCGAAAGCGCACCGGCGCCACCGGACGCGTGGTCCGCATCCTCCTGCGCCCCGAGCATTGGCTAACTCCGCGCCTACACCCGGCTGTCCAGCTAGCCCGGGTGCTTCGAGACACGTTGTCCCGTGACCGGTCCGTCCGAAGTAGACATGGCGCGCCGTAGGCTTGCCGGGCGCATGTCGGTCCATACCTCGTCGATGTGGGACAGGCACTCCTCCTTCGCGCCGGTGAACCCGGTCGCGGTCCAGCCGGGCGGGCCTTCGCGGTCCGCCGGCCAGATCGAGTACTGCTCCTCGTCGTTGACGACCACCCGGTACGTCACTGCGGCTCCTCGGTGTCGGTGATGATGTTGTCCAGCACGGCTTCGAAGTTGGCGAGCACGTGCGCCACGAAGCGGTCGTCGTACCGCCCTCGGTCGAACACGGCTTCGAGGCGCATCCGGTCGCCCGGTGTGACCACCAGGGTGAACGGGTAGTTCGTCCACGTCTTCGCGGATACCGCGGTGGCGCCCGCCGGCGCGAGTCGTTCGCGGGCCGACTCGCGCACCGGATAGTTCTCGAACACCAGGATGGTCTCGAACAGCGGCACATTGCCCGGCACCTCGCTCCAGCCGTGCACCCGCACCAGCGGTGTGTGGTCCGACGGCAGCTCCGCCTGGTGGCGCTGGTTGTCCTGCAGCCACGTCACCAGGTCCCCGTCCGCCGGGATGGTGACCCGCACCGGCAGCGTGTTGATGAACATCCCGAGCATGCGGGTGTTGTCCGGTTCCGTTGACCGGCCGCTGCGCGTCACGCCGAAGACGACGTCCGGGGTGCCCGCGTACCGGGACAACACCAGACCCCACGCCGCCTGCAGCACCGTGCTCGCGGTGACTCGGTGTGCCCTCGTGAACCCGGTCAGCCGGTCACCGAGGTCGAGCAGGCGCTCGCACTGCGCGTGCCCCGGCCCGCCGGACGCGTGCGACGGCAGTGGGGTCGGCTCGCGGAAGCCCGCCAGGTACCGCTGCCAGAACGGGCGGGCCCGCTCGTGGTCCTGCGCACGGAGCCACGCGATGTGCGCCGACCAGGACGGCGCCGGGTCGTGCGGTGGGGGTGCCCCGGCGCGGAGCGCGTCGTACACGGTGAGGTACTCGTCGACCAGCGCGACGAGGCTCCAGCCGTCCAGCACGAGGTGATGGCTGGTCAACGCGACCACCCAGTCCCCGTCTGCGAGGTCGACCATGGTCAGCCGGACCAGCGGCGCCTCGAACAGGTCGAAGCCCCGGATGCGGTCGGCCATCAACAGTTCCTCGAGCCGTTTGCGGTGGGTGTCCGGCGGCCAGGCGGTGCCGAGGACGACGTCGGCGGCCGATGTGGCGTGCCGGTCCACCACCTGCCACGGTTCTTGCCGGTCGTCGAGCAGGAAACGGGTGCGCAGCACCGGGTGGCGGCGCGCCAGCTCCGCCCACGCCGCGGTGCACGTGTCCGGGTCGAGACCCTCCTGCGGCCACACCGTCTGGCTGACGTACAGACCGCTGCCCGGTTCGGCGAGTACGTGGAAGAGCATGCCTTCCTGGGTCGGTGCCAGCGGGTACGCGTCCGCCGCGGCCGGGTCGCGGCGCAGGATCGCCGCACGCCGGGCGGCCCACTCCGGCGGTGTGGCGACCGGTGCCTCGACCGGTGTGGCGACCGCGGCGAGCTCGGCGATCGTCTGGTGGGCGAAGAACTGCCGCGGGGTCAGGTGCAGCCCGGCGCTCGCCGCCCGCGCGACGATCTGGATGGCGCGGATCGAGTCGCCGCCGAGCGCGAAGTAGTTGGCGTCCGCCGCCGGTGCCGGCACGTCGAGCACCTGCGCCCAGACGGCCGCCAGGACCCGTTCCGCCTCCGTTTCCGGCGCCCGCCCGCCTGCCATCGCGGGCTCCGGTGGGGCCGGCAGCGCGCGCCGGGCGAGCTTCCCCGTCGGTGTCGTGGGCAGCTCGGTCAGCGGCACGTATGCCGACGGCACGAGCGCGTGCGGCAGCGACTCGGCGAGGAACGCGCGCAGCACGACCGGTTCCGCGACCGCCGCCACGGCGGGGTCCGCGACCACGTACGCCACCAGCACCCCGTGCACCGCGACGGCCGCCCGGCCGACGGTCGGGTGCGCCCGCAGCGCTGCCTCCACGTCAGCCGGGTCGAAGCGGACGCCGTTGACCTTGAGCTGGTCGTCGGACCGCCCGAGGTACTGCAGGTTGCCGTCGGGCAGGTACCTGGCCCGGTCGCCGGTGCGGTAGAGGCGTTGCCCCGGCAGCGTCGGGTGGGGCACGAACCGGTCCGCGGTCAGCGACGGGTTGCCGTGGTAGCCGCGGGCCAGGCCGGCGCCACCGACGTAGACGTGGCCGGGCAGGCCCGCGCCCACCGGGATCATCCCGTCGTCGAGCAACTCGACCCACGTGCCGTCGATCGGCCGGCCGACGGGCACGTGGCGGTGCACCGCGGGCGCCCGGACCTCGTGTGCGGTGGTCGTCATCGTCGTCTCGCTGGGGCCGTACATGTTGACCACGCGCGCCGAGGGCGCGACCACGGCGAGGTCGAGTACGTCACCGGCGTGCAGCGGCTCGCCGCTGACCAGGACGGTGCGCAGCGCCGGCAGTGTGACCCTGCGCCGGGCGAGGTGGCCGGTGAGCACCCGCAGGACCGACGGGACGACGGACGCGACCACGCTCACCGGTTCGGCTGCGAGCACGTCGACGGCCGTGTCCAGATCGGCCACCCCGTCGGTCAGCAGCGCGATCCGCGCGCCGACCGTCAGCGGGAACACGAGGTCGCGCAGGCTCGCGTCGAACGAGACGGTCGTCATCGCCGCCACGGTGTCACCAGGGCCCGCGTACTCGCGCCGCCGCATATCCGCGAAATAGTTCGCCACGCCGCGGCGCGTGCCCGCGATCCCCTTGGCCGCCCCGGTCGAGCCGGACGTGTGCACGACGTAGGCCAGGCTGTCCGGCTCGGCCCGGGGGAACTCCGCGATCCGGTCGACCGGCAGGTCGCCCGCCTGGACCACCGGGCCCGCGAACCCCGGCAGAGGTTTCTTCGTCAGCAACACGCCGGGGCGGGTGTCGTCGAGGATTCCGGCCAGCCGAGCGGGCGGGTGCTCCGGGTCGAGGGGCACGAACCCCGCTCCGGCCCGCCACACCGCCATCAGGGCGACGACCAGCTCCGCGTCCCGGCCGAGGTGGACGGCGACGAGCGTCTCCGGTCCCGCACCGGCCGCCACGAGCCGGGTGGCGAGGCGGTCGACGCGGGCGCCGAGCTCGGCGTACGTGACGTCGGTCCCGGCGGCACGCACCGCGACCCGGTCCGGCCGGGCGGCGATCTGCCGGGCCACCGGCTCCCACGGGTCGGCCACCGCGGGGGTGACCCGTCGCGGGACCGGTGCCGGGGTGAGCGGCACGCGCGTTACCGGGCGGTCCGGTTCGGCGGCGACGAGGTCGAGCAGCCGCAGCCAGTGCGCCACGAACGTCTCCGCCCAAGCCTGGTCGACGACGTCTCTGTCGAACTCGAGCGTCCCGGCCAGGCCGCCGGCGTGCACGGTCACCGCGAGCCGCAAGTCACACTTGACCCCGCCCACCGGGACCGGCACCGAGCGCGCGGCGAGGTCGGGTACGGCGAAGCCGGCCGCTGGATCGCTCTCCACGACGAACTGCGCCTGCACGAGGGGATGCCGGGTGAGGTCGCGGTCCGGTGCCAGCGCCTCGACGAGACGCTCGAACGGCACGTCCTGGTGCGCGTAGGCGCCGAGCGCGGTCGCGGCCACCCGATCGAGCAGCTGCCGGAAACTCGGGTCGCCGGACACCGAGGTGCGAAACACGACCGTGTTGACGAACAGCCCGGCCAGCGGCTCGAAGTCGACGTGGTCCCGCCCGGAGACGGGGGAACCGACCAGCACGTCGTCCCGGCCGGTGTACCGGGCGAGCAGTGCCTGGTAGCCGGCCAGCAGCACCATGAACAGCGTGGCCTGCCCGGCCCTGGCGAGCTCGCGCAGCCGGGCACACAAGATGCCGTCGACGGTGAACGAGACCCGGCCGCCGCGGAAGTTCTGCACCGCCGGGCGCACCAGGTCACTCGGCAGGTCGAGCACGAGCTCCGCACCATCCAAAGCGGACTTCCAGTACGAGAGCCCGGCGTCGAGGCGAGCGCCGGTGAGCCGCTCTCGTTGCCAGGCGGCGAAGTCGGCGTACTGCATGGCGGGCACGGGCAGTTCCGCACCCGCGTAGATCGAGCCGAGGTCGCGAGCGAGCACGTCCAACGACATTCCGTCGGCGACGATGTGGTGCACCACGACGACCAGAACGTGCTCGTCCGCGCCGACCCGCAGGACCCGGGCCCGCACCAGCGGATACGTCGCCAGGTCGAACGGCCGCGCGGTCTCCTCGGCCAGCACGGCGGCCACCTCGTCCGGTGCGACGTCCTCGACCGCCATCCTCACCGCCTCGGGCGGGTGCACCTGGGCGTACGGCACACCGTTCTCGGCGTGGAAGGTCGTTCGCAGCGTCTCGTGGCGGGCGAGCAACCCGGTGACCGCCTCGCGCAGCACGTCGACATCGAGGGGCCCGGACAGGTGCAGGGCCAGCGCCAGGTTGTAGGTGCCTGCCTGGTCTCCCACCTGCTCGACGAACCACAGCTGCTGCTGCGCGAACGACAGCGGCAGCGGCCGTCCGTCACGCGGCAGCGGCCGCGGTTCGTCCGCCGCGTCCCGCCCCCGGGTGGAGATCAGGTCGGCGAGACCCGCGACCGTGCCGGCACGCAACAGGTCGGCGAGCGTGAGCCGGACGCCCAGCTGCCGCGCGATCCTGGTGACGATCCGGATCCCCGCGAGCGAGTGCCCGCCGACGTCGAGGAAGTGGTCGGTCACGCCGACCCCGTCGGCACCCAGTACCGCCGACCAGATCCCGGCGAGCCGCCGTTCGAGGTCGTTCGACGGCGCGACGTGCTCCTCGGCCCGCTCCGGGCCGGGCGCGGGGAGCGCGGCTCGGTCGACCTTTCCCGCGGGGTTGAGCGGAAAACGCGGCAACGTCACGTAGTACCGCGGCACGACCATGGCGGGCAGCGAGTCCGCGAGGTGCTCGCGCAGCTCCCGCGCGCCCGGCCCCGGCGTGCCGGGACGGGGCACCACGTAGGCGACGAGCCGTCCGTCGCGCTGGTGGACCACGGCGGCCGCGACCCCCGGGTGGCCGGTGAGCACCGCCTCGATCTCGCCCGCCTCGACCCGGACTCCGTTGACCTTGATCTGGTTGTCCAGCCTCCCGAGGTAGTCGAGCTGCCCGTCCGGACGCTCGCGGACCAGGTCACCGGTCCGGTACAGGCGTCCGCCGGGCACGGTCGGATCGGGCACGAACCGGTCGGCGGTCAGGCCAGGTCTGCGGAAGTAGCCCCGGCACACCGCGACGCCCCCGATGTGCAGCTCACCCGGTGTGCCGGGCGGGACCGGGCGCAGGTGCTCGTCGAGCACGTGCAGCGTGTTGCCGGGCACAGCGACCCCGATCGGCACGGGTGACTCGCCGCCCCGGCACCGGGCGAACGTCGAGGAGATCGTGGTCTCGGTCGGCCCGTAGAAGTTGTAGAACTCGACGTCGAGCGCCGCCGCCACCCGGTCGGCCAGGGCGGCGGGCAGTGCCTCGCCGCCCGCCACCAGCCAGCGCAGGCTCGCGCACGAGGCCGGGTCGGCCTCGTCGAGGAACAGGTGCAGCAGCGACGGCACGAACTGCGCGACCGTGACTCGTTCCCTGGCGATCAACGCGGACAGGTAGTCGGGCTCGCGGTGCCCGTCCTGCTTCGGCACGACGAGCCGGGCGCCGGTGGTCAACGGGAGGAACAGCTCCCACACGGACGGGTCGAAGCTGATCGCGGTGCGCAGCAGCACGGCATCGCCGGCGCCGACCGGCAGCAGATCCCTGGTCCACGCAAGGTAGTTGGCCACCGACCGGTGGTCGAGCATCGTGCCCTTCGGCCGCCCGGTCGAGCCCGACGTGTAGATGACGTAAGCGAGGTTGTCCGGCGCGGTACGGACGCGCAGGTCGATCCGGGGCCCGGCCAGGACCGTGCCGCGGTCCCGGTCGAGGCACACCAGCTCGGGCCGGTGCTCGTTGTCGTCGAGCAGCGCTCCCGCCCGGTCGGTGTTGTCGGTGACCAGCACCGCCGGGGCGGCGTCGGCGACCATGTACCGCAGCCGCTCCCTCGGGTAGTCCGGGTCGAGCGGCACGTACGCCCCACCCGCCTGCCAGATCGCGACGAGCGTGACGATCAGGTCGATGCCGCGCGGCAGGCACACGCCGACCACCGTCTCCGCGCCGACGCCGAGCTCGCGCAGCCGGGCCGCGAACCGCGCGGCCCGGTCATCGAGCTCGGCAAAGGTGAGGTGGGTGCCTTCGAACGTCACCGCCGTCGCGTCCGGTGCGCGGTGGCACTGTTCCTCGATGAGATCCGGGGTCGGGCGAAGGTCCATCTCACGTCTCCGATGCGGGGCGTTTGACGTTGCCGCCACTGATGACCAGCACCGTGCCGGTGCCGGCGGGAACCGCTCTGTCGAGCAGCGCGGCGAGCGGCAGCGCCGCGGTCGGTTCGGCCGGCACGTCTGCCATGGCGTGCCACGCGGTGCGGATGCTGTCCTCGGAGACGGTGACGATGTCGTCGACCAGCCCCCTGCCGACGACGACCTCGAAAGGCCGTTCGCCGAGGTTCGCCACCCGGGCCCCGTCGGCGATGGTGTCGGCCTCGCCGTGGAGCCGGTGCAGCCTGCCGGTGCGCAGGCTGGCCGCGGCGTCCGCGGCCCGTTCCGGCTCCACCCCGATGACCGCGACGTGCGGGGCGCGGGATTTGACCGCGAGAGCGGTACCGCCGAGCAGGCCGCCACCGCCGACCGGCACCACGACGGTCGCGAGATCCCGGACCGCGGCCATGACCTCCTCGGCGACTGTGGCCTGACCATGGATGACGTCCCAGTCGTCGGAGGAGTGCACGAACGGCCAGCCGCGTTCGGCGGCGATCGCGCGGGCCAGCCCGTCGCGGTTGCCGAAGGTGACGCCGTGGGTGATCACCTCGGCGCCGAGGTCGCGGACGGCAGCGAGCTTCGTGGGCAGCACGTTCTCCGGTGCCACGACCGTCACCGCGATGCCCAGCGCCCGCCCGGCGGTGGCCACCGCCTTGGCGTGGTTGCCAGAGCTGGCGGCGACCACACCCGCGGGGTGACCGGGCAGCCGCAGCAGGGCGTTGTACGCACCGCGCATCTTGAACGACCCCGACACCTGCATCGACTCGAGCTTGAGCCAGGTCCCGCAGGGCAGCGCGCGCAGCGGCGTGTGCCGGATGCGGGACCGCACCCGCCGGGCCGCCTCCTCGATGGCCGTGCGGTGGGCGCCCAGGTACTCCGCCGGCGGCATCATGTCGTCGTGGGCGAGCGTCATGACGGCTGTCCCGCCAGGCCTGGGACGATCCGGGTGCCGCGGACTGGTGAGAACGCCAGGAACAGGGCGGGGAGCAGGAGTCCGGCGCCCGCGACCGCAATCGCCCCGCGCAGCCCGAAGAGCTCCGCGAGCAGCCCGCTCACCACCGCGGTGACCGGGGTGGCCGCCCAGGCGACCCAGCGGAACGTCGCGTTCACCCGCCCCAGCAGGTGGTCGGGTGTCATGATCTGCCGCGCGCTGACCAGGCTGATGCTGTAGGTCTGCACCCCCGCGCTCACCGTGAAGGTCGACAGGATCAGCAACCCCAGGCTCCACCAGCTGTTGTCCGGCACCAGTGGGACGATCAGCACCGGCCCGCCCGCGACGAACGCCGCCCAGGTCACCGTGGTGCCGAGGCCGGCTCGGCCGTTGACCCTGCGCACGACGAACGAGCCGACCAGCGCGCCCGGCCCGGCCGCGGCCAGGATCAGCCCGAGGCTCCCGGCCGAGAAACCGAGGTCCTCCAGCACGAACAGGGCGAGGATCGGGGTGCGGATGTAGAAGAAGGCGTTCATGATCCCGGACGAGATCGCCATCGGGCGCAGCAGCCGGTCGCCGAACACGGTCGACAGGCCTTCGCGGATGTCCCGCCAGACCGAGGCCGCCGGGGGCGCCGCGGTCGTTTCCGCCGCCCCCGCCCGCTTCGGCACGGTGAGGGTGACGATCAACCCGGCTGCCGCCAGGTAGCAGACCGCGTCGATGGCGACGGTGTTGGCGGCGCCGAGCAACTCCGCGAGGAACCCGGCGATCGACGGACCGACGATCATCGCGGCGGAACGGGTGAGTTCCAGCTTGCTGTTGGCGTCCACCAGCTCGCGCCCGCTCACCAGCGCGGGCAGCAGCGAGGGCGACACCACACTGAACGCCACGTGCAGCGTGCTGACCAGGAAGTACACGACTATCAGCCACGGCATGGAGAGCAGGCCGAATAGCGCCGCGACCGGCAGCGAACCGAGCAGCACCGCGCGGCCGGTGTAGGTCGCGACCAGCATCCGGCGGCGGTCGACCCGGTCGGCGAGCACCCCGAAGAACGGCCATGCGAACGCCATGGGTGCCATGCCGACGCCGACGAACAGCCCCATCTCGGTGGCCGTCGCGTCGAGCTGGATCACCGCGACCAGTGGCAACGCCACCAGCGAGAGGTGATAGCCGAACTCGGAGATCGTCTGTCCCGTCCACAGACGCACGAACGGGCCGTTACGCAGCAAGGTCATCGCCATCCGCCTCGGTCGCGGTCACCATCGTGTCCAGGAGCGACCCAGCCCGGCCCGGGTCGAACAGCTCCTGGTCGTAGATCAGGTCGAGGAACACACCTCCCGGCCGGTCGTGCGCGAACAGCGTGATCGGGTAGCGGGCCCAGACCTCGTTCAGGCCGGTGTGCTCGATCTCCAGTCCGGCAACCTCGACGGCCCGGTGCGGGAAGTCCTGCATGTTGAACAGCGCCTGCGCGAGCGGCGCGTGGCTCGCGGCCTGGTCGGGCGCCAACTCGTCGAGCAGGAGTTCCAACGGCAGGTGGCGGTGGGAATGGGCGTCGAGCACCCGGCCCCGCGTGCGGTCGACCAGCGTGGCGAAGTCCGGCCGGCCGGTCAGATCGGCCCGCAGCACCACCATGTTCGCGACGTACCCCACCATCGCGTCGAGCTCCGGGCGGTCGCGATTGGCCATGGGCACCGCGACCGTGAAGTCGTCCCGGCCGAACCGGGTGCCGAGCGCGGCCTGGAACGCCGCCATGAGCACCATGAACGGTGTCGCCCGCAGCCGGCGGCACAGCTCGTGGACCCGGGCGCTCTGCCCGGCGGTGAGGGTGCGGGTCACCCTGCCACGGGCCGGCCGGGCGGCCCCGGTGAGCCGCGGGTAGTCCGGTGGCAGCTCGAACAGCGAGCCGGCCCCGGCGAGTTCGCGACGCCAGTGGTCGACTTCGGCCGCGACGAACTCGTGGGTGAGATACGCCCGCTGCCACGCGGCGAAGTCCGCGTACCGCGCGACCGGCGGAAGCTCCACAGTGGACTGGTACAGCGCGGTGAGGTCGCGGAGAACCAGGCCGACCGACCACCCGTCGGCGACGAGGTGATGGATGACCACGCACAGGACGTGGTCCCGCGGGCCCTGCCGCAGCAGCGTCGCACGCAGCAATGGCCCGGCCGCCAGGTCGAACGGCTGCCCGGTCCGCGCCGCGACCGCACCGGCCAGGTCGGCGGGAGCCACGTCGACCACCTCGAGCGGCACCGGCGCGGGCGGCCGGAGCTGCGGGCCGTGCGCGGGGAAGACCGTCCGCAGCGCGTCGTGCCGTGCGACGAGCCCGGTGAGGGCCGTCGCCAGCGCGTCGTGGTCGAGCTCGCCGCGCAGCCGCCGGACAATCGGCACGTTGTAGCACGCATACCGCCCGGAACTCCGTTCCAGGGACCACAACCGACGCTGCGCGGCGGTCAGCACCGGCTCGCCCGAAGCCGGCACGAGGTCGGGCAGCGGGTCGGCTTCCGCGTCACGGACCCGCGTCGCGAGCTCCGCGACAGTCGGGCTCTCGAACAACGCACGCACCGGCAGCAGTACGCCCAGCGACTCCCGTAGCCCGGCGACGGTCCGTGCGGCGAGCAGCGAATGTCCGCCGAGGGTGAAGAAGTCCTGGTGCACCCCGACTTCCGGCACGTCGAGGACGTCGCACCAAACGCGGGCTATCAGCTCCTCGACACCGTCGCGCGGGTGCTGGTCGGTCACCGCCTCCGCCGCGGGTACGGGGAGCGCATCGCGGCGGATCTTCCCGGTCGTGGTGCGCGGGAGCCGGTCGAGCGGGACGAAACCGGCCGGGAGGTGGGTGGTGGGCAGCCGGTCGGCCAGATCGGCGCGGATGCGCTGGGGCGTGGGCAAAGTGCCCGCCGGCACCACGCACGCCACCAGCCTGCCGCCGGGCGCGTGCACCGCGGCCTCGGCGATCGCGGGGTGCGCGCACAGCGCTGCCTCGATCTCGCTCGGGTCGATGCGCACCCCGTTGACCTTGAGCTGGTGGTCGGTGCGCCCGAGGTACTGCAGAGTCCCGTCGGGCAGGTACCTGGCGCGGTCACCGGTGTCGTACATCCGTTCCCCGGCCCTGGTGGGGTGGGGGACGAACCGCTCGGCGGTGCGCCCCGGCTGCCGGTGGTAGCCGCGTGCGAGGCCCGCGCCACCGATGAAGACGCGGCCCGGCATGCCGATCCCCACCGGGCGCAACCGTTCGTCGAGCACCTCGACACGAGTGTTGCCGATCGCCGTGCCCACCGGGATCCGGTCGGTCGCGCCGGGCCGTACGCGGTGGCGGGTGGTGGTCATGGTCGTTTCGCTGGGCCCGTACATGTTGTAGACGGCCGCATTCGGCGCGACGGCCGCCACCGCGGCCACGTCCTCGGGGTGCAGCGGCTCACCGGAGACCAGCACGGTCCGCAGATCCGGCCACTGCCTCCCGCGTGTGGTGAGCATGCGCAGCAGCGACGGCACGACGGCGGGTACGACGGTCGTCTCGGCGATGGCGCCGGCAACCGCGTCGAGGTCGGCCGCACCGCCCGGCACGAGGACGACGCGTGCGCCGACGGCGAGCGGGAGCAGCAGGTCGCGCAGCGACGCGTCGAAGGACACGGTGGTCAACGCCGTCACCGTGTCGGCAGCGGTGACGAGACCGGCCCGGCTCAGATCGGCCAGGTAGTTGGCGACTCCGCGGTGGGTGCCGGAGATGCCCTTCGGGGTGCCGGTCGTACCGGAGGTGTAGACGACGTACGCGCGGCCGTCCGGGTGGACGAGCCGCGGCGGCGGCTCGGGCCCGTCCTCGAGTGGGGGCAGTTCGGTGAGCTCGAGGTCGGGTCGTGCGTCGGCGAGCACGTCCGCGGCCCGCCGCGGCGGCAGCTCCGGATCCAATGCGACGAAGCCCGCTCCGGTGCGCCAGACGGCGAGGAGGGCGACGACGAGGTCGACGCCGCGCGGCAGCCGCACCGCGATGAGCCGTTCGGGTCCGGCGCCCAATGCCGTGAGCCGGCCGGCCAGCCGGGCGGCCCGGCGGTCCAGATCCCGGTACGTCACGACCTCGTCCCCGCACACCACCGCGTCCGCGTCCGGGTGCAGCGCCGCCCGTGCGGCGACCAGCGCGGCCACTCCGGTGTCGGGGACCGGTGTGGCGGTGTCGCCCGCGCGGTCGAGCAGGGCCTGTCCCGCCGCGGTCAGCAGCGACACGTCGGCGTGCGGTGCGGACGGGTCGGCGACCATGGCGGCCAGGATGGTGCGCCATCCCTCGACGAGGACGTCCGCCTCCGCACCGGCGAACACGTCGGTGGCGAACCGAAGCCCGCAGTCGAACCGGTCGCCCGAGTCGGTGGCGACCAGGGTCAGGTCGTTCTTGACCGTGTCGTTGGATACGCCGACCGGCAACACCTCGGCCCACGTCCCGCCGGCCGGGCGGGGCGCGTGCAGCTCGAACATGACCTGGTGGAACGGCTGGTGGGCGAGGTCCCGGTGCGGCGCCACCGCCTCGACGACCTTCTCGAACGGCACGTCCTGGTGCTCGTAGGCGGCGACTGCCGCGTCCAGCACGACCGTCAGCGCGTCCGCGAAGGTCGTGGCGCCGGACAGATCGGCGCGCAGCGCGACGGTGTTGACGAAGAAGCCGGGCACGTCCTCCAGTTCCGAGGTCGCACGCCCGGCCACCGGCGTGCCGACCACGAGGTCGTCCGTGCCGCCGAACCGGGCGAGCAGCAGCGTGAACCCGGTCAGCAGCACCATGAACGGCGTCGCGCCGTGCGCCATGGCCACCGCACGCACCGCCGAGGTGAGGCCGGCGTCGAGCGTGAACCGCCGGATGCCGCCGCGGTAGGTCGGCACGGGTGGCCGGACGCCGGTGCCCGGCAGGTCGAGGATCGCGGGTGCCCCGTCCAGCACGGACCGCCAGTGGTCGAGCTCGCGGTCCAGCCGCTCGCCCGCCATCCAGTCCCGCTGCCACGCGGCGTAGTCGGCGTACTGGAGCGCCGGCTCGGCGAGCGTGCGCCCGTGGTACAGCGCGGCCAACTCGTCGACGAGCAGCCCGAGCGACCAGCCGTCGGTGACGATGTGGTGCATCGTCAGCACCAGCACCGGCCGACCGGCCCGCAGCAGCAACTCGGCCCGCAGCAACGGTCCGGTGGCGAGATCGAACGGGAGCCGCGCCTGGGTGTCGGCCGCGGCGCGGACCGCGCCGTCCTGGTCCGCGTGCGCCGTCAGGTCCACCTCCGGAAGTGGCACCGGCTCGGCGGGCAGCAACCGGCCGGCCGGGCCACTGCCGGTGTCGTCGTAGACGGTGCGGAGGATCTCGTGGCGGCGCACGACCTCGGTGAGTGCCGCCCGCAGTGCGGGCACGTCCAGCAGTTCGGGCAGCGCGAGCACCAGCTGCACGTTGTAGGCCGGGGAGCCGGGCACCAGCCGGTCGAGGAACCACAGCCGTTCCTGGCCGTATGACAGCGCGTCGGGGCCGCTTCGACGCGACACGCGGACCGGCGGCGTGCTCTCACCACCGGCCTGTTCCTCGACGTACTGGGCGAGGTCGGCGAGCGTGGCCGCCTCGAACGCGGTTTGCACCGGAACCCGCACCCCGGTCGCGCGCTCGAGCCGCACCACCATCTGGATCAACTGGAGTGAGTGGCCGCCGAGGTCGAAGAAGCGGGCGTCGGCGCCGATGTCCGCCCTGCCGAGCACCTCGGCCCAGATTCCGGCCAGCGCACGCTCGCCATCGGTCCGGAGGGGCGTGCTGCTCGCCGGTGCCGGTTCGGGTGCGGGGAGCGCGTCCCGGTCGAGCTTGCCGTTGGCTGTGCGCGGCAGTGCGTCCAGCACGACGAAGTGCTGCGGTACCCAGCCTGCCGGCAGGTGTTCCCGGAGGTGGGCACGCAGCTCCGCCGGTCCGGGCGCCGGACCGGCGACGGTGAGGTACGCGGCGAGTGTGGTGGTGCCCGCCCGGTCGGCGACCGGGCGCACCGCGACCTCGCCCACCGCCGGGTGCGCGGCGAGGGCGGCCGCGATCTCGGCCGGTTCGATCCGCTGCCCGTTGACCTTGACCTGGTGGTCGGTGCGGCCGAGGAACTCGAGCGTGCCGTCCGGCCGCCAGCGGACCACGTCGCCGGTCGCGTAGCGCCGGCCTCCGAGCACGGTGGGATCGGGCACGAATCGCTCCGCGGTCAGCCCCGGCTTGTTCAGGTACCCCCGGCCGACCGCGGTCCCGCCGTGGTACAGCTCGCCCGGCAGCCCGAACCCCGCCTCCCGGCCGTCGGGATCGAGCACGTGCGCCGTGGTGTTCCACATCGGACGGCCGATCGACGCGACCGCGCCGTGGTCCGTTGTGGACGCCCAGGCGCCGGTACTGTGGATCGTGGTCTCGGTCGGGCCGTACAGGTTGAGCAGGGAGCCGTCGAACTCGGCGAGCACCCGGTCGCGCAGGTCGCCGGGTAGCGCCTCACCGCTGCAGATGATCACGCGCAGGCTCGTGCCGGCGGGGACTCCGGTGGCGTCGACGAAGGTCCGCAGCATCGACGGCACGAAGTGTGCCGCGGTCACGCCCGCTTGGTCGATCAGCTCGGCGAGGTAGCGCGGGTCGCGGTGGCCTCCGGGACGGGCCAGCACCATGCGCGCTCCCGTCATCAGCGGCAGGAACAGCTCCCAGACGGAGACGTCGAACCCGAACGGTGTCTTCTGCAGGACGACGTCGGCGCGGTCGAGGCCCAGCTCGCCGGCGAGCCAGAGGTGGTGGTTGACCACGGCCCGGTGCGGGATCGCGACTCCCTTCGGCGACCCGGTCGAGCCGGAGGTGTAGATCACGTATGCGGTGGCATCCGGTGTCACGCCGGTGCCGGGTGCTCCGTCCGGGAAGCTCGTGAGGTCGTCGCGGTCGAGGAGGACGACCGGGGGCAGGTCGGTGCTCCGCAGTGCGCGGGTCGCCTCGGCCTCGGTCACGACCGCGACCGGGCGCGCATCGGCGACCATGCGTCCGAGCCGTACCGGGGGGAGGTCGGGTTCGAGCGGCAGGTAGCCCGCACCTGCCTTGAGGACCGCGAGCAGGGCCACGACGAGCTCTGTCGATCGCGGGAGGCAGACCCCGACCAGGATGTCCGGTCCGGCACCGAGCTCGCGCAACCGGTGAGCGAGCCGGTTGGCCCGCCGATCGAGCTCGCGGAAGGTCAGCCCGGTGTGCTCGTCGGCGACGGCGATCAGGTCCGGAGTTTTCGCCACCTGCGCGGAGACCAGCTCGTGCAGGCACGCGCCGGATTCCGGCACCGAGGTGTCGTTGGCGGCGCGGACCAGCGCCCGCTCCTCGTCCGTCCACAGCGGAATATCCAGCGCCTGCTGGTCGGGGTCCTCGGCGAACGCCGCGAGCACCAGACCGAGGTGACCCGCCATGCGCTCCGCGGTCGCCCGGGTGAACAGGTCACGGGCGTAGCGCAGCCGCCCGGTCAGCTCCCCGCCGTCGACCGCCATGAAGTCGAGGTCGAAGCGGGCGGCGCCGTTGGTGACCGCCACCGGCGTCCACTCCGCGCCACCCGCCGCGAGCACGCGTGGTGCGTCGTCGAGCTGGACGAGCGCGCGGACGAGGGTGTCGTGCCCGGTGCCGCGCACGCGGCCGGCGAGCAGTTCGAGTGGCAGTTCCTGGTGTTCGTAGGCGGTGAGCGTCGCTTCCCGGCAGCGGGTCACCAGCTCGCGTACCGACGCGTCGCCGACGTCGACCCGCAAGGGCACCGTGTTGACGAAGAACCCGATCACATCCTCGGTGCCACCTCGGACCCGGCCCGCCATGGGCGTGCCCGCGACCACGTCGCGGCTGCCGGTGTAGCGGGCGAGCAGCGTCTGGAACGCGGCGAGCAGCACCGGGAACATCGTCGTGCCCTCGGCCCGGGCGAGGGCTCGCAGCCCGTGCGAGGTCTCCGGAGACACGGTGACCGGCAGGTCGTCTCCGCGCAGGGTGGCGGCGGACGGGCGCGGGAAGTCGGTCGGCAGCTCGAGCGACTCCGGCGCACCCGCGAGGTGCTCGCGCCAGTGAGCCAGCTCGGCCGCGCTGCGCTCGGCGAGCCGCTCCCGCTGCCACGCGGCGAAGTCCGGGTACTGTGCCGGCACCGGCGGCAGGTTCGTCTGTCCAGTTCGGACGAGTTGATCGTACGCAGTGGACAGTTCGCGAACCAGGACGTCCTGGGACCATCCGTCGCACACGGCGTGGTGGATCACCACCAGCAGCAGGTGGTGATCCGCGCCGAACCTGGCGAGCCGGGCACGCACGAGCGGGTCGTGGCCCAGGTCGAAGGGCGCCCGGATGTGCCTGCCGAGCCAGGCTTGCTCGCCGGCGGCGTCGCTGCCGATGTCGTCGACGGCGATGATGACCCGGTGGTCCGGGGTGATCGTGAGCACCGGTGTGCCATCCGCGGCGACGATGTTCGAGCGGAGTGAGTCGTGCCGCGTGACGACCGCGGCGAGGGCCTGGCCCAGTGCGGCGACGTCGAGCGGGCCGCTCAGCCGGAACGCGAGCGGCACGTTGTAGGCCGGACTGCCAGGGGAGAGCTGGTCGAGGAACCACAGCCGCTCCTGGCCGGCGGACGGCACGAGACGCTGCTCGTCGGGGTAGGCGCCGGTCCCGGCGGCGGCCTTGCGCAAGGCCGCGCGCACGGCGGCGGGACGCCTCCTGGGCGAGGCGGTCATCGAACCGTGCTCTCGTCTTCGTCCATCTCGTACCCGTCGGCGAGCAACGCCTCCGCGGTGCCGAGCAGCGCGTCTGCGTCGACCTCCGGCTTGACCTCGAGCCAGTCCCGGAAGGCGACGACCGTGGGCGCCTCGAACAGCGCCCGGACCGGCACCTCGAGGTCGAGAACCGCGTTGATGGCCAGCACGAGCCGGGCGGCGAGCAGTGACTGGCCACCGAGCGTGAAGAAGCTGTCGCGGGTGCCGACCGCGTCCCGGTCGAGCGTGTCGGCCCACAGCTCGGCCAGCAGCTCGTCGAGTGCGTCCCGCGGCTCCCCACCGCCCTCCGCGACCGGGAGGTGCCCGCGCACCAGGGCGGCCCGGTCCACCTTCCCGTTCCCCGTCAGCGGCCAGCTGCCGACGACGGCCACACTCGACGGGACCATGTACGCGGGCAGCGTCCGCCCCATATCCGCACGCAGCTGCTCGGGATCCAGCCCGTCGGCGCCCCGGACGAAGGCCACCAGCCGCGCACCACCGTCGCCGACCTCGGCCGCCGCGACCGCGTCCGCCACACCCGTGGACTGCCGCAGCGCGGCCTCGACCTCGCCGAGCTCGATTCGGAAACCCTGGATCTTCACCTGGAAGTCGTCCCGGCCGAGGAACTCGATCGTCCCGTCCGGCAAGTACCGCCCGAGGTCACCGGTGCGGTAGATCCGAGCGCCGGTCTCCGGGTGGTCGACAAAGCTCGCCGCGGTCAGCTCCGGGGCATTCCAGTAGCCCATCGCCACGCCGACGCCGCCGATGTGGAGATCACCGGGCACACCGATCGGACAGGGGGACATCGCCTTGTCGAGGACGTGGAAGGTCTGGTTCGCCATCGGCCGCCCGTAAGGAATGCTCGTCCATGCGGGGTCGACGTCGCCGATCTCGTGGAGGATCGACCAGATCGACGCCTCCGTGGCACCACCGAGGCTGATGACCTTGGCGTCCGGGCAGGCGCGTGCGATGTCGGCCGGGAGCCCGACGCGGATCCAGTCCCCGCTCAGCATGACGAGGCGAAGGCTCGCCAATGCCCCTGGCCGCGCCGCGGCGACCGCGAGTTCCATCAGCGCGGGCACGGAGTTCCACACGGTCACCCCGGTCCGGTGGGTCAACTCCGCCCAGTAGTCCGGATCCGGTGCCGGGGAGGGCGCCGGGACGACGATCGTCGCGCCCGCGGCCAGCACGCCGAACACGTCGTACACGGCGAGGTCGAACGTCAGCGCCGACAAGGCGAGCACGCGGTCCCCGGCGGTGATCCCGAACCGCTCGTTGATGTCCAGGCAGGTGTTCACCGCACCGCGGTGGTTGATCATCACGCCCTTGGGGGCACCGGTCGAACCGGAGGTGTAGATCACGTAGGCGAGGTCGTCCGGGCCCCGGTCCGGCGTGCTCACCGGCTCCCGCGTGCCCGGGTCGGCGTCCGGGACGTCCAGCACGACGGCGCCGTCCGGCCAGTCCACCCCTTCGACCAGACAGGGCTGGGTCACCACGACGGCGGCGCCCGCGTGGTCGAGCAGGTGGTGCAACCGATCCCGCGGCACCCGCGGATCCACCGGAACGAAGAACCCGCCCGCCGCGGGCACCGCGAGCGAGGCGACGACCTGCTCCCACCCCTTGTCCATGACGATCGCGACGGCGTCACCGGGCCGCAGACCCGTCGCGAGCAGCCGGGCGGCGAGCCTGTTCACCCGGTCGCCGAGCTGCCGGTAGGTCAGCTGCCCGCCCGGGTGGATGACCGCCGGCTCTTCGGAGTGCCGCAACGCGGCGCGGTGGAACAATTCGTGCAGCAACCGTTCGGAATCGGCGAATTCCGTGGCCGTATCGTTCGATTCTGCAATCAGGTCGTTGTCGTCCGCCGGCAACAGCGAAAAATTGGCCAACTGTCCCAAAGGTTTCCGTGTCAAGACAAACGCCCCCACCTTCGGCATTATCGGTTTACCGGTTCCGCCGATCGGAATATACGCGCCCAACATGGTGTGTCGCTGGATTGTCGATAGAATGGAAGTGGTATGCCGAATTTCGCTCGGCCGGGTCGGAACTCGATGCCCCGGCCGAGCCGGCAATCCGGTTCGGGGGTTCTCGGCTCGATCGGGACGGGCACCGCGGCCTGGTCGGTAGTCACGAGATGGCCTTTTTGCCGTGGGCCGGCCCGGTGCTGGTGTGCCCGAACCGGCTGCCGTGAAAGAGCAGCGCCGAATCACCCACGCCGCGAGTGGCTTCGAGCACCTCGCCGACGAAGATCGAGTGGTCGCCCCCGTCGTACACCTTGACCAGCTCGCATTCCAGCCAGGCAAGGGCACCGGCGACCAGCGGGGTACCGGTACGCGGGCCGCGCACCCACTCGATGGCGTCGAACTGGGCCCGGCCGCGCGGCCGCCGCGAGTCGGCGAAGTGCCGCGCCACCTCCTGCTGGTCCCCGGCGAGCACGGAAACCGCGAACGACCGCGCGGACGTGATCACCTCGTGCATCCGCGCCGCCTTGGCCACGCAGCACAGCACGAGCGGCGGCTCCAGCGACACCGACGTGAACGCGTTCGCCGTCATCCCGTGGCCGTCCCGGCCGCCCGCGGTGAGCACGGTGACCCCGGTGGCGAACTGCGCCATCACCTCGCGCTGCGATGCCTGCCTCGACAACCGTTGCTTTGGCCGGCGCGGCAACCTGGCTATCGGCCGATGGCCACCCGCGGAACCGTTGTCGGCCAAGTCATCCTCCCGCGGTCAGCATGGCCGTGTTCGCCGAGTACGGAGCGAGCGCGGCACGCAGCTGCTCGGGAACCCTGGCCGGGATGGTGTTCGTGTTCGGGCCGCGCATGCACGCGATCCGCTGCCTGCCGCGGGCGACCAGGATCTCGGCGAAGAACTCACACTCGACCTTCGTTGCCGACCAGGTTGGTCTCCTCGAACCCGACGGTGTGCCGGAGCTCGTGGTAGTCCGTCATGCTCAGGCTTCCTCTCCCGCGAGTACCGCGAACACCACCGGGGCGGGCCGGTCGTGCACCGTCGTCGCCCAGGTCGCGATCTTCGCCCCGCCGGCGGACAGCACGGCCCAGCCGTCCTGGTGCACCCGGTGCACGGCCAGCGACTGGGTCAGCTCACCGGTCTTGCGGACGCACTCCAGCGCGGTCCACACCCTCGTGCGCGACACCGTCGCCGGCTCGCCCGACTCGGCGGCGAGCAGGTCGCTCACCGCGAGCAGCTCGGCGCCGAGCAGGCCGGCCCAGTCCTGTTCGCCGCGCTCGGTGGCGGCCTCGGCATCGCAGGTGAGCTTGCCGGAACCGGCCACCACGAACGTCAGGCCCGCGGTGTGCGAGGCCGAGACCTCGAACCCGTCCGCCTCCGGCTTGCCGTCCGGGCGGTAGCGCAGCCGCACCAGCCTGCCCGCCGCCCTGCTCGCGGCCAGTTCGGTCTGTGCCCTGCGCTGCGCGGTCGTGCCGACGTCGCCGTCGGCGGGGTCGGGCTCGACCACCACCGCCCGGTGGCCACCGAGCACCCGCTCCAGCGCACGCTCCACAGAGGATCCGAGCACGGCCGGAACCCACGGTCCGGCGCCGTCCCGCTTGCGGACCGCCCGCAGGGTCAGCCCCTCCCAGCGCTCCACCAGCTCGCCGTCCTGGGCCCGCACGTCGAGGTCGTAGACGTAGGTGTCGCCGTCCTGCGAACGCTCCACCGCGTCCAGCACCACGTACTCCAGGGCCTGCTGCCGCTCGCGGTCGGCGAGGTACAGCCGCTCGATGCCCTGCGGCAGCAGCGTCGCGTCCGGGACGCAGCACTGGATCGCGTGCATCATCGCGTCCCGCGTACCCGGGTCGGCCAGGATCCGTTCCTGCGGAAGGAACGGCGCGAACCACGCGGCCTCGGACCTGGTGGAGATCTCGGCCACCGCCTGCCGCGCGCTCGCCCTGCGGTAGGCCAGCAGCCGCTGGAACCGCTTGCCCTGGAACAGCACGCTGCCGTAGAGCTCGGTCACCGGGTCCACCGGAACCGCCGGCAGCTCGTGCGCCCCGGTGACCTCGCCCCGTTCCGGCTCGGGGCCGGAGTACCGCAGCCTGGCCCGGAAGTGGTCCGCGCCGAACCCGGTCTCCCCGCTGCGGATCACGACGTCGACCGTGTCCTGGTCGCGGACCAGTGCGGCCACCCTGATCGTGGTCGAGCCCGTGCGGGGCACCACGATCGGCCGGAGGAACTCGACGCCGTCCAGCCGCGGCGAGCCCGTCCGCCCGCTCACCGCCGCGGCCACCTGGGTCATCGCCTCCATGCCCAGCACCGCGGGGAAGAGCAGGTCGCCGTCGAGCAGATGGTCGCCGAGATAGGGATCGCTGCCGTCGGCGAGGTCGGCCTCGGTGATCAGCTCGATCCCGGGGTAGTGCACGACGGCCCGGTCCACGAACCTGGTCAGCGGCAGCTCGGGCCGCTCGATGGGCAGCGTGGCCAGCCCGCCCGTGCGGCCACCGACGACGAGCACCGGCGGCGCCCCTGGGTCGGCGAGCACCTGGCGCAGCACGTCGATGCCCTTCTCGGTGGAGATCGGGGTGATGCCGTCGCGCTGCAACGCCTCGACCACGCCCAGCTTCTCGCCCATCCCGGCGCCGGACCACACCGACCACTCCATCGCCAGCACCCGGGCCCCTGGGTGTTCCTGGCCGAACCGCAAGGTCAGCTCGGACATCCAGTCGTTGGCGGTGGCGTAGTGCGCCTCTCCGCGCAGGCCCGCCCTGCCGATGATGCTGCCGAAGGTCACCAGCAGCTTGATCCGGTCGGCGTCCACAGCGGACAGCACCGCTTTCAGGCCGTCCACCTTGGGCGCCACCGTCGAACGGAATCCCTGCTCGGTAAGGGAGAACACGGCCGCGGGTTCGTTCCGCCCCGCCCCGTGCAGCACCGCGGTGACCTGGCCGAGGCTGGCCTGCACCTGCTCGACCGCCTCGCCCACCTGCCCGGCCGACGTCACGTCGGCCCGCACGTAGCGGTACCGCACACCCGCCGCGTCCAATCTGGACAGGTTGGCCGCCAGCTCGGTGTCCTCGGCCGGGTCGGCCCTGCCGAGCAGGGCCAGTTTCGCGCCCGAATCCTTCGCGATCGCCAGCGCGCACTCGGCCGTGATGCCCTTGCCGCCTCCGGTGACCAGCAGTACGTCGCCCTCGCCGAGCGGCGACGTGCCGGGTTCGACCGCCCTCGCCTGCCTCGCCTCCAGCATCGGCACGGTCCGCCTGCCGTCGGCGGTGTACCGCACCTCGGCGAAGTCCGTCGTGGCCGCCACCTCGGCGACCACGGTGGACACCGCGTCGGCGAGCGCGTCGCCCGAGGGCACGATGTCGTCGAGGTCAACGATCGTGGTTCGCGTCGAAGGGTCCTCCAGCCGCAGCGTCCTGGCCAGCCCGGCGGCCCCGAGCCCGCGCTGCACCACGACGAACCGGGTACCGGTCGGTGCGGCCAGCGCCGCCCTGCCCGCGTCGAGGAACAAGCCGAGGTGGCCGGCACCGCAGTCGGCGGGCAGGCACAGCAGCACGCCGTCGCCGACCCCCGCCCCGGCCAGCGCGGCTCGCAGCGGTTCGGCCAGCGGGTGGCCGTCCGGGGCGAACACGGTCCACTCGTGCGTCGCGCCCCCCGCCGGGCCGAGATCGGCGCCCGGGCGCGGCCGCTCGACGTAGTCCACGGCGAACGAGCGCACCCACGGCTCGACGCCCGGCACCTCGCCGGCCCCGGACGTCTCGTCCTTGGCCTGCTCGGTCTCGGCCAGCTCGTCGATCATCTCGGCCAGCTCACCGAGGCACGCGGTGGCGAAGTTGGGCATGCCTTCCAGCGGCGGGCGGCCGAGCGCCCTGGTCACCTCGTTGACCAGCTGGCCGACCGTGATGGAACTCAGGTGCAGGTCGTCCAGCGGGTGGCTGTCCGCGGTGACGGTCTCCAGCGGCAGCTCGACGCGCTCCGCGGCCAGCTTGCGCAGCAGATCCAGCGTGCTGCCGCCGCCACCGGCCGGTTCGGCCGCTGCCTGCCTCGGCCGCTCGGCGGGTTCGGCGGACACCAGCTCGGCGTCGATCGCCGGAGCCGACTCACATGGGCTGGCCAGGAAGGTCATATCGCCTTCGAGCGAAATCGGCCGCACAACCCTGCCCTCGAACAGGGCCTCGGTCCGCACGGGCGCGCCGAGGCTGAACGCCGCGCCCGCGACGGAAAGCAACGACGACAACGAGCCGCTGTCGGTGTCCACCGACAGCACCGGGGTGCCCGGCGCGATCGACTCGAGCAGCCCGGCGAGTACCCGGCCAGGACCGACCTCGAGCACGAGGTCGCAGCCCTCGGCCGCCTTCGCCGCGGCCTCGCGGAACCGCACCGGCAGCACGACCTGGTCGCGCAGCAGCTCGCCGAGGTCCTCGGCGCCGTGCAGGACCTCACCGGTCACGGTGGACACCACCGCCCCGCTGAGCCGGTCGAACCCGAACCCGGCCAGATGCTCGGTCAGCGCCTCGGCGGCCGGTTCGACGGCGGGCGAGTGGAACGCGTGCGAGACGTTGATCCTCGTCGCGGTCACGCCGGCGGCCCGCGCCTTCGCGCACACCCTTTCCACCGCCTCGGCGGGGCCGGAGATCACGGTCTGCCTCGGCGCGTTGTACCCGGCGATCACCACGTCTTCGCCGTCGGCGAAATGCTCCACGCCGTTCGGGTCGGTGGCCAGCCCGGCCATCGCCCCGTCGCCGTGGCCGGCGCCGGCCATCACCTTGCCGCGGATCGCGGCGAGCCGGAGCACCTGCGCCTCGTCCATCGCCCCGCCCCAGTGCAGCGCACTCAGCTCGCCGAGGCTGTGCCCGGCCGCGATGGCCGCCTCGATACCGAGCTCGCCGAGCACCCGCAACGCCGCGAGCGAGCCGGTGACGATGCGGGGCTGGGCCACCTCGGTCGCCACCTGGTCGCCGCCCTCGGGCAGGTTCGCGATCCGGAAGATGTCGTCGGCCGAGACGAACCGGCGCCGCAGCGCGCCGGCGGCACCCCGGCCAGAGCCCTGCCCGGGGAACAGGTACGCGATGCGCGGGGCACTCGTCCTGGTTGCGGCGAAGACGCCCTCACCGGCGGCGAACACACTGGTCGCCCCTCCTTCGAGCGTGCTGAGCAAGCGGGTCAGCTTGCGCTCGGCCTCGTCCGGCGTGCTCGCCACGACCGCGGCCCGCGCGGCCCCGCCGGTCAGCGTGCCCGCCAGCGCCCCGGCCAGGTCGGTCAGCTCGGCCATCGCCAGCTTGCCGACGAACCCCGCCACCTTTTCGATCCGCTCGCGCAGCTCGGCGAGGTCGCCCGCGTCGAGCAGGAGCAGCTCCGCGTCCTGCCTTCCGGTGACCAGGTTCCTCGTGGTGTCGTCCAGTTCCACGCGCCGCGGCACGCCGGGGGCCTGCTCGACGGCGATGTGCGAGTTGATCCCGCCGAAGCCCATCGCGGAGACCCCGGCCCGGACCGGCCGCTCGGCGGGCCACAGCCCCGCCTCGTGCGGCACGTACATCGCCGCCGACTCCGCCAGCAGCTGCGGGTGCGGGTCGACGTGGCCGGTGGCCGGTGGGATCACCTGGTGGTAGACGGCGAGGGCCGCCTTGATCAACCCGGCGACCCCCGCCGCTGCCTTGGTGTGCCCGAAGTTTCCCTTGATGGTGCTGAGCGCGGCCGGTTCGGCGCTCGCGTCCGCGTCCCGGCGGGCCGACGAGAGCGCCTCGATCTCGGTGGCGTCGCCGACCGCGGTCCCGGTGCCGTGCCCCTCGAAATAGGACACCGTTTCCACGCCGTAGCCCGCGCGGCCGTAGGCCCGCGCCAGCGCGAGCCGGTGGCCGCCGACCTCCGGCCGGGTGATGCCGCCCTTGCCGTCCGAGGAGATTCCCCAGCCGGTGATCGAGGCGTAGATCCGCGCGCCCCTGGCGAGCGCGTCGCTCTCCCGCATCAGCACCAGGATCCCGGAACCCTCGCCAGGCCAGAAGCCGTTCGAGCCCCGGTCGTAGACCTTCATCTCGCCGGTGGCCAGCGCGCCGGTCTTGGCGAAGCCGATCACCTCGAACGGGTCGATCGAAAGGTCGACGCCACCGGCGAGCGCCACGTCCAGCTCACCGTCGGCCAGCGCGTTCGCCGCCGTCGCGACGGACAGCAGCGACGACGAGCACGCGCCGTCGACGGTGAACCCGCCGCCCTTGAAGTCGAAGTGGTTGCAGATCCGGCCCGCGATCGTGTTGGCGAGCCCACCGGCGAGCGTGTCCTCGTCGATCCCGGGGAACGGCGCCTTGTACCGCTGCTCCAGCTTGCCGAGGAACGTCGCCGTCTCGTCCTCACCCCAGCCCTTCTCGACCAGCTCGGCGGCCACGGTCCGCCGGACGTAGGGCCAGCGCAGCCGCATGAGGTTGGCCCTGGAGAACTCGCCGGTGAGGCTGTTGCCCAGCACGACACCGGTCGACTCCCTCGGCAGTCCTTCGCCGCCGGGCAGCCCGGCGTCGGCCAGCGCCCTCGACGCCACCTCGAGCGCCAGCCAGTGGGTCAGGTCGGTGGAGCGGTACGTGCTCCCCGCGACCTTGTACCGCACCCGGTCGAACTCGAAGTCGCGCAGCACGGCCGCCTGCTGCGAGTAGAACCGGTCCGGGGCTTCGGGATCGGGTGACCAGTAGTCCTGGCTGTTCATCCGTTCGTCCGGCAACCGCCGGAAAGCCCGGCGCCCCGCCAGCACGTTCTCCCACAGCTCACCTGGCGAATCGGCGTCCGGGTAGCACAGACCGACACCGACGATCGCGACCCGCTCGACACCCATCAGGACCACCACATTCCCGCCGCAAGAATGCGCGAAACGTCAAAGCTGCTCATGGACTGCCTTCCACATCGTTCGAAACGCACGGCCTGTCGGCGACGCACGATTCGTGGCAGCTGAAACCTCGAGCGCGACGCTTTGTGATCACTCGCTGTTGACAGCATGCCCAGTAACCGTAAGAAACGTCTTCTCTGATAGTGCCCCGGCCGTGGCGCGCGGGAATCGTGCGAGAATCGCTGTTGTCGCGGGCAGCAATCGAGAAGAGGCGGCCGTACAGTAGTTGGCGAAGTCCTCCGCGCCGTCGACCCACGGCACCGGGGTACGCGCGGCGGAATCGGAAAGGCCCTGGAGCAGTTTGCGCCACGCCAGGACCTCACCGAGCCGTACCTGCACCCCACGGAAGTCGCTGACACCGGTGATATCCAGCGCCCTTCGCCAGGCTTGTCCGGCACCAGGATGGTGTCGGTCCATAGTGGGCGATGAAGTTGTAGTGGGTCAGCGCCGAGCCGGTCGCGACCACCTCGGCGCCGCTCACCACCAGCCCCGCGTCGGTTCCTTGTCCACGTGGACGAACACTCGCGCCGGGCCGTACTCGTCGCCGGTCAGTGGCCCATTCATGTGGTCAAGCGTCATAGCACGGTTCTCACCAGGGCGTCTCCGACCGTGCGCTTCTCGTGCCGATCGCCCTGCCGGAAAGCAGCCAGGGAGATGCACCGGTTCCGTGGGTGCTGCGAACGTGGTGCCACCTAGGCCACTCATCGACGATGGGACGCGGGGCATGACAGACCTGGTGTCCGTTCTGGTGAGGGAGCGGGCCCGTGGCGGCGTACGGCAGGCGTTCGGCGTCGACCACGTGGCCGCCCGGCACGAAGGCGGGGCGATGGCGATGGCCGACGCCTGCTACCGGGCCACCGGCGAGACCGCGGTCTGCGCCACCGTGCATAAAGCCGGTCTTTCCAACACCGCCACGGCGTTGAGCGAGGCGGTGAAACATCGCAGCTCCGTGATCGTCATCTGCGGCGACGCGCCGACCGGCGGCCCACGCCCTTTCGACATGAACACGGCGGGATTCGCCGACGCGATCGGTGCCCGCGCGGTCCGCGTGACAGCAGGCGAGCCGGTCCGCCGGCCCGCGTGCCAGCCGGCGGAAGTGGACGCCGTCCTGCACCGGCTCGTCACGGCGCGCAGGCCGCTGGTGCTGGCCTTCGGTGCGTCGCTCGACGCCATCGACGCGGCCGAACTGGTGCGCACCGACTGGCGCGACGTGGCGGAGCCGATGCCGGCCGGAGTGGGGTGGGCACAGGAGCCGTACACGGACGTGAGCACGACTGAACGGATCGACCCGCGCACGCTGAGCTTGGAGCTCGCTGGAATCCCTCCCGCGGAACGGACGGTCGCGCTCGGCGGAGGCCGCGACGGCGGCGCGTTGATGGGGCTTCCCGGCCCTGGAGACACTGATCCGATCCCGTCGTTCGGTCCTTGCCGTCCTCTACGACGATGCCGCCTACCTATTCGAGGTGCACCGTTACGGCGGCGCCGGGGCCGATACCCGGCCCCAGGTCGCCACGGTACGCACCGTCGGAGCTGCGGGCGGACCGGATCGGCAAGCGAGGAGACGGCCGGGCCCGTGACCGGCAACCATAATCGACAGGCCATTACTGGAAGTGCCTGTCCTGATGTCGAGAGGACGTTCAATGACCGCGATTCATGAGGCCGAGGCGACCAGCGACGCCCTGGACGCCTACTACGGCGAGTTCACCGGCGAGAAGCAGAAGGAAGCCCTTGGCGTGCCGCTGCGGCTGGTCGAGGCGTGGTCGCGCAACGACGCGACCGACGTCGCGAAGGTGTTCACCGAAGAGGGTGTGATGCTGCTTCCCGGCGACGTCTACAAGCGCGGCCGCGAAGAGATCCAGGCTTTCATGGCGGCCGCTTACTCCGGTCCGTTCAAGGGAACGGGCGTGACGGGACGACCGGTCGATTTTCGGTTCGTCACCGACGACGTCGCCGTGTTCCGGACGCACGGCGGGATTCTCGCGCCCGGGGAGACCGAGATCGCGCCGGAACTGGCGGTGCTGTCGAGCTGGGTCGTCGTGAAGCGGGACGGCCAGTGGCAGCTCGCCGCCTACCAGAACAGCCCGCGTGGGGGCGGCGCGACCCTGCGCTGGTAATCCGCCGCGATCAGCAAACACCTGACCAGACTCGCTTGGAGGACGATCCAATGAGCAGCAACGCCGAAGCCCTCGTGGAGGGTGCGAAGAAGTGGGCCTCGCACTACGGCCCCTACCCCAATGGGGTCGAGGGTGCCGTGGTGACCGCGCAGCTGCGCGTACGGGCGGGGTGGGACGCGAACGACGCCGACGCCATCGCCGACCTGTTCGTCGACAACGGCAGCATGCTCGTGGGCGATGCCCAGCTGAGCAGCCGTGAGGAGATCCGCGCGTACCTGGCCGACGCCTTCGCCGGTGGTTTCCAGGGAACCCGGCTGACCGACGAGCCGAAGGAGGTCCGCCTGCTGACCGACTCGGTAGCGATCGCGGTCACCGAGGGAGGTGTCGTCAAGAAGGACCAAGACGACATCGAACCGGAAGAGCTGGCCCGCTCGCTGTGGGTGCTCGTCAAGAAGGACGGCGACTGGCGGGTCGTGTCGAGGCAGACGAGCCCTGTCAACAGCTAGGAAGGTGTCTCCTCGACCTCGATCGAGATTGAGGAGACATCTCCACGAAAGTGGCGGTCGGTGGCGTCACGTGGCGTCACCGCGAGCAAAGCGGCCCAGGCATGGTGTCGGCTAGGACCGCGCCGCCATGTCCGGCCGGAACCGAGGCCGCACGTCAGAACCAATCAGGCACAGGAGATGCGATGTCAGCCGATTCCATTCGGGACTTGTTCTCCGCTCAGGTCGAGCGGACGTGCGCCGGGTCGGACGAGCGGATGGCCGGTCCCGCGGCACTTGTCGACGCCACGCAGAGCACCGCGGCCTGAGAGACAAAGAGAACGCGATGACCGAACAGACCCGGCCGCTGACCGGCGCCGAATATCTTGAAAGTCTCCGCGACGGCCGCGAGATCTACCTCTATGGCGACCGAGTCAAGGACGTCACCGAACACCCCGCGTTCCGCAACCCGGCGCGCATGACGGCCCGGCTCTACGACGCACTGCACGACCCGGAGCATCGGGACGTGCTGACCACCGAGACCGACGCCGGCGGCCCCGGCGGCTACACGCACCGGTTTTTCACCACGCCGCACAGCGCGGCCGATCTGATCGCTGACCAACAGGCTATCGCCGCGTGGTCCCGGCTGAGCTACGGCTGGATGGGCCGTGGCCCGGACTACAAGGCGTCGTTCCTCGGCACGCTCGGAGCGAACGCCGAGTTCTACAACCCGTTCGCCGACAATGCGAAGCGCTGGTACCGGGAGTCACAGGAGAAGGTCCTGTATTGGAACCACGCCTTCGTACACCCGCCGGTGGACCGGCACCGGCCGCCGGACGAGGTCGCCGATGTGTTCGTGCACGTCGAGCGGGAGACCGACAGCGGTCTGGTGGTGAGCGGAGCGAAGGTCGTCGCGACGAACTCCGCGCTCACGCATTACAACTTCATCGCCCACACCGGGTTGCCCATCAAAGACCGCAAGTTCGCCATCGTCGCCACCGTGCCGATGAACGCCCCCGGCCAAAAACTGATCTGCCGCCAGTCGTACGCCGCCTCGGCCGCGCTGACCGGCAGCCCGTTCGACTACCCGCTGTCCTCGCGGCTGGACGAGAACGACAGCGTGCTGGTGCTGGACAAGGTGCTGATCCCGTGGGAAAACGTGTTCATCTACGGGGATACTGCCAAGGTCGGCATGTTCACCGGGTTTTCCGGGTTCAACGAGCGCGCCATGTTTCACGGTTGCACGCGGCTCGCGGTGAAACTGGAGTTCATCGCCGGTCTGCTGGCCAAGGCGCTGGACATCACCGGGGTCTCCGAGTTCCGCGGGGTCCAGACGCGACTGGGGGAAGTGCTCGCTTGGCGCAATCTGTTCTGGGGGCTGTCCGACGCCGCAGCGCGGAACCCGGTGCCGTGGCGGGGTGGTGCTGTCCTGCCCAACCCGGACTACGCCATGGCTTACCGCTGGTTCTCCCAGATCGGCTACGCGAGGATCAGGGAGATCGTGTTGCAAGATGTCGCGAGCGGACTGATCTACCTCAACTCCAGCGCGCAGGACTTCCACAACGATGACATCCGGCCGTACCTTGACAAGTACCTGCGCGGATCGAACGGGGTCGACGCCGTGGAGCGGGTAAAGGTGATGAAACTGCTCTGGGACGCGGTCGGCACCGAATTCGGCGGCAGGCACGAACTCTACGAACGCAACTATACCGGTAACCACGAAAACACCAGGACCGAACTACTTCGCGGGCAACTCGGCGACGGCAAACTCGACGGCTATCGTGCGTTCGTCGACCGCTGTCTTGCCGAATATGACCTGAACGGCTGGCAGGTCCCGGACCTTGCCTCGTTCCCCGACGTCGGCGCGGCAGGCCGCGCCCTCCTTGGCTGACGTGATCGTGTTTCGATGAAAGGAGCGTCAGCACATGACTGCCGCCATGGATACCTCGGCGAAGGACTATCCGCTTCCACCGGAGCCGGGCCTGACCGAGCACGAAGTCTTGGCCCGCGCCGAACGGATCGCCAAGACCCTCGTCGACCGACAGCAGGAGACGGAGGCCCGCGGATTCTATGCGCTCGACACGCATGAACTGCTGCTCAAATCCGGCTTCTACCGGCTGATGGTGCCACGGCGATACGGCGGTTACGAATTCGGTATCGACACTCACATGCAGGTGGTTGAAAGGCTCGCGCGGGGGTGCGCGTCGACGGCGTGGATGTACACCTTTGGGGCGTCCCACGCCCATCTGATTGCTGCTGTTTATGGCGAACAAGCGCAGGATGAGCTATTCGCGGGCGGTGACTTCATCTGCCCGGGAGTCATCGCGCCGGCCGGGTTCGCCGAGCCCGCCGAAGACGGCGGCTGGATCGTGGACGGCGTGTTCCGCTATGCCTCCGGCTCGCCCTACGCCACTCATTTCGTCGGCCAGACCTTCGTCGCGGGAGCGGAAGGAGAACCGCCCGAGCAGTTGATGTTCATCGTGCCGAGGGACCAGTGGCGGCGGCTGGACGACTGGGGTTCCCAGCTTGGCCTGAAAGGCAGTGGCTCGCACAGCGTCAAAGTCGAGAAGGCGCATATCCCGGCGCACTACGCGCTGCCTGGTACGCATATGGGAATGATCTCCGTCGTCGGGGGAACGCCGGGGCTTCGGCTGCATCGCAACACCTTGTACGGCGGCAGCGTGGTGGCCCCGTTCACCTTCCAGCTCGGCGCGCTGTCCGTGGGCATGGCCACCGCGGCGCTGGATGTCTACGCCGAGCTGACGCGGGAACGTCCGGTCACGTATCCGCCGTTCGGACCGCGTTCCGAGGACCCGGATTTTCAGCTCCGTTACGGCGAAGCGGCTGGACGCATCGCGGCGGCACGGGCGGCGATGACGGACGTGCTGAGGCAATGGCATGAGACAGCCGAGCAGGGGAATGTCACCCGTGAGGTGGAGCTCCGGATGTCGATCATCAGCCGCGAGGTCGTACGGATGACGTGGAACACGGTGTCCGACATCCTGTATCCCACCGCCGGGACCAGCGCCGTACGTGCGGGCGAACGGCTCGAGCGGATCTGGCGGGATATGTCGACTCTGCATACGCATGCCGGAGTGCACATCTATCTGGCCACCATCGCCCCCCGTGAACTCGCTCAATTGGAACTGGGCATCGCGAGCTGAACTCGCAACACGCCATCGCCGAGATCAGGAGGAACCGGGTGCTCCGCAATTTGGTACTGGACCATCGAATCCAGAAGTATGTGCGGGATGTTTCCCTTCGCGAAGACGACATCGCGCGTGAGCTGCGGGCGGCCACCGTGCGGCTCTCGTTCGAGCACGGCATGTTGACTCCACCGGAGGAGGCGCAGTTGCTTGGCTTCCTCGTCCGGCTGACGGGGGCCACCACCGTCGTCGAGGTCGGGACGTTCACCGGGTATGGCACGCTGGCCATGGCCCGCGCCGTCCCCGCACATGGGCGCGTCATCACGTGCGACGTCAACGCGCAGTGGCCCGAGATCGGCCGCCCTTTCTGGGAACGGGCCGGGGTCGCCGACCGTATCCAGGTGGAAATCCGTCCCGCCGTCGAGACCTTGGACGCACTGCTTGCCGACGGTGCCGCCGGCACGGTGGACTTCGCGTTCATCGACTGCAACAAGGAAAGCTATTCCGACTACTTCGAACGATGCCTTGAATTACTCCGGCCGGGCGGATTGCTTGTGCTGGACAACGTGCTCTGGTCAGGCAAGGTGGCCCGCCCCGACATCAGTGACCAGGAGACGGACTCACTCCGCGCACTGAACGCCGCACTATGCGATGACGACCGGGTCGACCTGAGCATGCTGCCGGTCTTCGATGGTGTGACCCTGGCGTATAAGCGAGCCAACTACTCGCGCGCCGCGGCGTAGTCCACAGCAGTAGTCGAATTCCGTCTCGAGTAAGACCCCCTGACCTCCACGCTTCGGTGGCCCGTACCCGTGCAGGGTGCGGGCCTTTTGCGTCGAGTGTCAGCGTCGGTGTTACTTACCAGACGGTAACTTATCGTCGGTGTATCCAAAAGCGCATACGTCCCGGCAACGCCGTCTTCCCTTGACTGGCCGGCATGAGCGAACCGGCACTCGGGATGACGATCTATGGGTGTGCACCCGATGAGGGCCTGCTGTTCCGGGAGATGGCGCCGCGCTTCGGGGTGACGCCGACCATTACGGACGCTGCCCTGTGCGAGGCCAACGTCGGGCTCGCCGCCGGCCGCCGGTGCGTCAGCGTCGGCCACAAGTCGCCGGTCGACGACCGGACTCTTCTTGCGCTCAGCCGGGTCGGCGTCTCCTATCTCTCCACGAGGAGCGTCGGCTACGACCACGTCGATGTCGGGTACGCGCACAGCGTCGGCATTTCCGTGGGGAACGTCGCCTATTCGCCGGACAGCGTGGCCGACTACACGCTCATGCTCATGTTGATGCTGTCGCGGGACGCCCAGTCCGTCATCCGGCGGGCCGACGAGCACGACTACCGGTTGAACGACGTGCGGGGAAGAGAACTGCGCGATCTGACCGTCGGGGTGATCGGGACCGGACGGATCGGCGCCGCGGTCGTCCGGCGGCTGCGCGGGTTCGGCGCCCGGGTGGTGGCGTACGACAGCCGGCCGCACGCGGACGTCGACTACCTGCCGCTCGAAGAACTGCTGCGGTCGAGCGACATCGTCACCCTTCACACGCCACTCGACGCCGGTACGCGTCACCTCCTGGACCGAGGGCGGCTCGAGCTGATGAAGCCCGGTGCGTTCGTCGTCAACACCGGGCGAGGGCCGCTTCTCGATACCGGAGCCCTTGTCGAGGCGCTGGAAACCGGCCGGCTGGGCGGGGCCGCACTCGATGTCCTCGAAGGAGAAGAAGGCGTCTTCTACGCCGATTGGCGGGGACGGCCCGTCGAAAGCGAACTGCTGGTGCGGCTGCAGAAACTGCCGAACGTGCTCGTCAGTCCGCACACCGCCTACTACACGGACCACGCGCTGCGCGACACCGTCGAAAACTCCATCGTCAACTGCCTGGAATTCGAAAGCGGGGAACGGCATGGCCAAGGTTAGGCTCGGGATCATCTTCGGGGGCGGTTCTGAAGAACACCCCGTCTCGGTCAAGTCCGCGCAAGAGGTCGCGAAACACCTCGACACCGGGAAGTACGCACCGAGCTGGGTCGGGATCACGAAGACCGGGGCCTGGAAGCTCTGTGACGGACCGGAAGCGGGCTGGGAAGACGGGCGGACCGTCGTTCTGTCGCCGGACCGGAGCGTTCCCGGGCTGCTCGTCCTGGAAGACGGGAAGTACGAGACGATCGAGCTGGACGTGGTGCTGCCCGTGCTGCACGGCAAGCTCGGCGAGGACGGGGCGATCCAGGGGCTGCTGGAACTCTCCGGCCTTCCCTACGCCGGCTGCGACGTCCAGAGTTCGGCCCTGTGCATGGACAAATCACTCGCCTACGTCGTCGCCCGGAGCGCGGGCATCGCCACGCCGAACTTCCGGACCGTTCAGGCGGGCGAGGACGTCGAAGGGCTCACTTATCCCGTTTTCGTGAAGCCGGCCCGTTCCGGCTCGTCATTCGGCGTCAGCAAGGTGTCCGGTGCGGACGAGCTGGCGGCGGCCATCGCGACCGCGGCGCGGTACGACTCGAAGGTGCTGATCGAGGAGACCGTGGCCGGCAGCGAGGTCGGGTGCGCGATCCTGGGCCGCGGCCCGGAGCTCTTCGCCGGGGAGGTGGACCGGATCGCCCTTTCCCACGGCTTCTTCCGGATCCACCAGGAGGACGCGCCCGAAACCGGCTCCGAGAACTCGACACCGATCGTGCCCGCCGACATCCCGGCGGAAACCCGCGCACGCGTCCAGGAGACGGCGAAAGCCATCTACCGCGCGTTGGGGTGCGGGGGACTGGCCCGGGTGGACATGTTCCTCACCGACGACGGCACGATAGTCCTCAACGAGGTCAACACCTTGCCCGGTCTGACGTCCTACAGCCGCTACCCGCGGATGATGGCCGCCGCCGGGGTGCCGCTTTCGGAGCTGATCGACCGGATCGTCGCCGGGGCGGCGCGGTGAACGACGACTTCGCCTTCGTGGACGAACTGGTGCCCGGCATCCGCTGGGACGCCAAGTACGCCACCTGGGACAACTTCACCGGCAGGCCGGTGGACGGCTACCTCGTCAACCGGATCGCCGGGACGAAGACTCTGTGCGCCGCCCTAGGCGAAGCGCAGGAGAAGGCCGCCTCCCTCGGCTTCGGACTGGTGCTGTGGGACGGCTACCGCCCGCAACGCGCAGTCGACTGCTTCCTGCGCTGGGTGGACGAACCCGAGGACGGCCGGACGAAGCTGTGGCACTACCCGAACATCGACCGGCGCGCGATGTTCGCCAAGGGGTACGTGGCCGCGAAGTCGGGCCACAGCCGGGGCAGCACCGTCGACCTGACGCTCTACCACCTCGACACCGGCGAGCTCGCGTCCATGGGCGGCGGCCACGACCTGATGGACGCGATCTCGCACCACGGTGCCCGGGGGATCCCGCAGGCCGAAGCCGGGAACCGCGCCTGCCTCCGTTCCATCATGGAGGCTTGCGGGTTCGCCGCCTACGACCGCGAATGGTGGCACTACGGCCTGAAGGACGAGCCCTACCCGGACACCTACTTCGACTTCCCCGTCGCGTGACCGGGCAGCCGGACGGTGACGCGGAGGCCGCCCGTCGGTCGCGGGATCAGCGTCAGCGTTCCGTCGTGGGCCTGGGTGATGCTCTTGGCGATGGCCAGGCCGAGGCCCACGCCCGCCTGGTCGGTGCGGATGCGCTCGGTGCCGCGCTGGAAGGGCTCGGCGAGGGTGGCCACCAGGGGTCGCGGGAGGTGCTCGCCGGTGTTTTCCACGGTGAGCACCACCGCCCCCGGCTCGGCGCCCGTCGTGACCCACACCGCGCCCTGCTCGGGCAGGTTGTGGACGATCGCGTTGTGCACCAGGTTGGTCGTCAGCTGCAGCAGGAGCGCCGGTGAGCCGAGGGTCAGCGCGGCGTCGCCGGACGTCTCGACGGTGACGCCCCGCTTCTCGGCGAGGGGCAGGAGCGTTTCGGCGGCTTCCTCCGCGACCAGGGACAGGTCGACGCGGTCGCGGCTGAAGGCCCGCTGCTCGGCGCGGCTGAGCAGCAGCAGGGCTTCGGTGAGCTCGATCGCCCGGGTGTTGACGACGCGAAGGCGTTCGTCGAGTTCGTCGGTGGTGCGCTCGGGGTCGTTGCGGGCCACGTCGAGCAGGCTCTGCGTGATCGCCAGCGGTGTGCGCAGTTCGTGGGACGCGTTGGCGGCGAACCTGCGCTGCTCGGCGACGTGCGTCTCGAGCCGCGCGAGCATGGTGTCGAAGGCGTCGGCGAGTTCGCGGAACTCGTCGGCGCGGCCGGGCAGGCGGATGCGATGGGAGAGCGTGCCGGTGGCGGCGACGCGCGTGGCGTCGGTGATGCGGGTCAGCGGGTCGAGCATCCGGCCGGCGAGGACCCACCCGCCCAGCAGCCCGAACACCAGCAGGAAGACGATCACGACGGCCATGAACGGGACGAACGCGCGCACCAGGCGCGAGCGGTTGATCCAGAAGTTGCCCTCGGTGATGATCCAGCCGTTGGGCAGGAAGTACAGGTAGAAGGCCAGCACGGCGCCCATCAGCAAGATGCCGGCCAGCATGACGAACCCGGCGTAGCTGAGGGTGAGCTTGAGGCGGGCGCTCAACCCCGGTTCCCTAGCCACGGTCCTCGTCGCCGGTGTCGATGCGGTAGCCGACGCCGGGCACGGTCGCGATGATCCCGGGTTCGCCGAGCCGCTTGCGCAGCACGGACACCGTGATGCGCACGGCGTTGGTGAACGGGTCCGCGTTCTCGTCCCAGGCCCGCTCCAGCAGCTCTTCGGCGCTGATCACCCCGCCCCCGGCCGCGACGAGGACTTCGAGCACGGCGAACTGCTTGCGCGTCAGGGCCACGTACCGGCCGTCGCGGTAGACCTCGCGGCGGAACGGGTCCAGGCGCAGGCCGGCGATTTCGTGCACCGGCGGCCGGTTGTGCGCGCGCCGCCGGTCGAGGGCGCGGAGCCGGAGCACGAGTTCGCGGAGTTCGAACGGCTTCGTGAGGTAGTCGTCGGCGCCGAGGCCGAAGCCGGTGGCCTTGTCGTCGAGCCGGTCGGCGGCGGTGAGCATGAGGATCGGCAGGCCGCTGCCGGAGGCGACGATGTGCCGGGCGATCTCGTCGCCGGACGGGCCGGGGATGTCGCGGTCGAGGACGGCGATGTCGTAGGTGTTGACGCTCAGCAGCTCCAGCGCGGTGTCGCCGTCGCCGGCGGTGTCCGCCGCGATGGCCTCCAGCCGGAGGCCGTCCCGGATGGCGTCGGCCAGGTAGGGCTCGTCCTCGACGATCAAGACACGCACCCCGCCGATGCTACGAGCGGGTGCATATCGGGCGCATATCGGAAAGCGCGTACGTGCCGGCAACACCGCGCGGCCTTGACTGACGGCCATGACCTCCAGCCAACGCACGTCGCTCGGCCGGGGACACGGCGCCGTCCCGGACGGCCTGCCGGTCTTCGACGACTCCCCGGCCGTGGCGAACCTCGACCCCGGCTTGCTCGACGCCCTCCGCCGGGCCGCGGTGGCCGCCGCGGCCGACGGGGTGTCGTTCGTCGTCAACGGCGGTTGGCGTTCCTGGGCGTACCAGGAGCAGCTACGGCGTCAGGGGGTCGCGAAGCACGGCTCGGAAGCGGCCGCGGCCCGCTGGGTGACGACTCCGGACCGGTCGGCGCACGTGCGGGGGCAGGCGGTCGACATCGGCCCGCCCGCCGCCCGGAGGTGGCTGGCCGAACACGGCGCCCGGTACGGGTTGTGCCAGATCTACCGCAACGAACCGTGGCACTACGAACTGCGGCCCGAAGCCGTGGAACACGGGTGCCCGCCGATGTACGCCGACCCGTCGCAGGATCCGCGGACGCGGTAGCCGCCGGAGGAGGAGACTGCTCCGATGGTTTCCGAATACACCCAGAGCGACCAGTTCCGCGGTGCCCGCATCCACCTGTGCGACCTCGCCGGCCTCGAGATCCGCGACTGCGAGGTGAGCGGCCTGAAGATCGTCGACTGCTACGGCGGCGACGTCTACCTCGGTGGCGACTTCGAGCGCCTCGTCGTCAACGACGTCGACGTGACCGCTTACGTCGAGGCCGAGCTCGACCGGAGGCACCCCGCGCGCGTGCTGGCGCGGGAGGCGGCTTCGCCCGAGGACTACCGGGCGGCTTGGGACGCCGTCGAGAACCTGTGGAGCGCGACGCTCGACCGGGCGAGACTGCTGCCCGAGGCGAAACTGCACGAGCGGGTCGACGGCGAGTGGTCGTTCGTCGAAACCCAGCGGCACCTGCTGTTCGCGTGCGACGCCTGGCTCGGCAACGCCGTGCTCGAGGAGGAAGCGCCGTACCACCCACTGGGCTTTCCGGCCGGTGGGATGTCGCCCGACGCGGCCGCGAAGCTCGGTCTCACCCTCGAAGCCACTCCGACGCTCGACGAGGTGCTCGCACCGCGGCTCGCCCGCATGGCCGCGATGCGGCGGGTGGTCGACGGGCTCACCGAGGCCGAGCTCGACCGGGTGTGTGGCCGCAAGCCGGCCGACCCGTATCCCGACCAGGAGTACGTCGTGCGGCGGTGTCACAAGGTCGTGCTGAAGGAGGAGGCCGAGCACCACCGTTACGCCGTGCGTGATCTTGCGGTGCTCGAGGCCTCCTAGGCCCGGGTGCGGTAGCGGTGCAGCAGGCTGTTGAAGTGCCGCAGCTTCTCGACGGTGTCTTCGGAGATCGGGTCCGGGTGGAAGTGCATGACGCTGTTGCGGATCTGCCGGATCTCGTTCAGGCGGGCGATGAACGCCGGCCGGTCCAGGGGCCAGCCGATGCGGTTCCAGGCGTCCTTGTTCTCCAGGATCCGCTGGTAGTCGCCGAAGGTCAGGTGGTCGAAGCTGTCGACCGGGCGGCCGCACAGGGGCCGGACGGCCGGAAGGTCCAGTTCGCACCGGATGATCCAGCGGAGCGTCTGGTCCAGCTCGCCCAGCTGGAAGAACGGCGTGGCCATCTCGCCGTAGCGCCGGGCGACGTCGGAGGTCGTGACGATGCCCTGCACGGCCCGGCTCTCGTCGGTGACCAGCACGAACTCCTGCTGCTGGAGGGTGGGCAGGACATCGAAGAGGTCGCGGTCGTAGGCGACGACCTCGGCGTGGACGATCGCGTCGGCGAGCCTCGCCCCGGGCTTGCTGTGCATGGCCTGCACGATGGAGCGCCACGTCACGGCTCCGCGGGGGTTGCGCGGGCCGCTCAGCACGGCCAGCTGCGAGAAGTCGTTGAGGAGCATCGTGGTGATGGCTTCTTCGAGCGAGCCGTTGGGCCCGATGAACGCCAGGCCTTCGACCGGCTTCAGGTTGCCCACCGTCAAGCGGACGTCCAGGTCGCCGCCGCCTTCGTCGTCTTCGGTGGCCGGCAGGACGTCGGGGGCCGCCGGTTCTTCGGGCTCCTCCGGTGGCGTCGTCAGGGTGACGACGGTGTCGAGGGTGACCGCGCGGAAGCCGGGGGACGTCACCAATCCGTGGTTGGCCAGGCCCGCTTCGATCCGGCCGACCTGGTCGCCGCGGTCGGTCACGCCCCACAGCTTCAGCAGGTCGCGGACCGTGATGCGCTCGGGATCGCCCTGGTCGGCCCGGGTGCGGGCCTGCCGCAACCGCTCGTGGACGCGCTGGTCCCCGGTTTGCCGGTCGGTGGCGGAGATCGCCTGGTCGAGGAAGTCTTGGCGCACCGAATCCAGCAGGCGCTGCTCGGCCACCACCACCCAGGCCCGCCACCCGTCGACCGCGCGCATCCCGGCGGCCACCATCGCCGCGCGGGAGGGCGAGCGGAATTCTTCGCCGTCGGGCTCGATCCGGATCTTGCCGGCGGCGGTGACGGTCGCGTCGAAGGTCGCGCCGACGCGCTTGCGCTCGAACCTGAGCTTCGCCCCGGGCGCCAGCAGGCCGGCTTCCAGCAGGTCCGGCACGGTGACGCGGCGGCCGTCGATCAGGTACATCGAGCGGCCGTCGGCGGTCACCACTTCCGCAGCCCGGCGAACTTGCGCCGGGCGCCGATGGCCTGCTTGAGGATCCGGCGTTTCAGTTCCTTCTGGCTCAGGCGGTCCACCCGGGTGAGCTGCAGCTCGGTGGCGACGGCGAGCAGGCTGTCCCGGTCGAGGTGCTGCGCCTCGAGGTAGGCGGCGCCTTCCTCTTCGGTTTCGGTTTCGCGCAGGTGGGCGGCGATGGCGGCCGCGTCGACGCCGGGGCGCGCGGCGGCCGGCGGCGGTGCGGGCGGCGGGCTCGCGACCGGCTGGGGAGCGGCGGGGGCCGTTGGCTGCTCGGCGACGGGGGCGCTGGAGCCGGCGCCGAGCAGCCGGTCGATGAGTTCGCGCTTGGTGAGTTTGCTGTACGGGCCCAACCGGCGGTTCTTCACCAGCACCTTGAGCTCGGGCACCGTCTTCGCCTCCAAGCCCGCGCGGGTCTGGGGCGGCTCGGCCGCACCGTCGACGGTCAGCTGAGCCGTGCCGTCGATGATCGCTTCCAGCGTGGCCTCGTCCTGCTGCTCCAGGAATTCGAACACCCGCGCTTGAAGGGCGGCGAGCCGCTTCAGGTCGTTCACCGGCGATCTCCGGAGAGGGAAAGCGCGCCGAGGACCTCGTCGGCGAATTCGTCGAACTCCCGCACGACGTTGTCGCGGCTGGTGGCGCGAAGCATGGCCGGCACGCCGTCTTCGCCGGCGTCACCGAAATGGGGAGTGCTGTTGCGGATGTAGCTCTTCAGCACCGGAACCTGGGAGTTCGCTTGCGCTTCGTCGACGTACTTCTGCTGGGCGGCCGTCAGCCGCTGGGCGTAGAACTGCACCATGGTGAACACGACGCCGAGGAACTCGGGATTGATCGGCTTGTGTCCGTGACTGCCCCCTTTGTGGTGGACGAAGTCGTTGAACTGCTCGACGAGGCCGGTGCAGTTGCCCCCGAGGTAGTCCAGCCCCAGGGTGGACAGGTAGTCCGCTTTCGCCGGGACGAGGATCCGCTCGCTCGCGACGATCGCCGTCTTGGTGACGAGCCCGAAGTTTGGGGCGCAGTCGATGAGGACCAGGTCGTATTCGGCGAAGAAACTGTCCGCCAAGGCCCGGCGCAGGCAGCCGTGCAGGTCCAGGAACCGCCGCTTGGAGCCGTCGAGGGTGGTCGTCCCGCCGAGCAGGGCGGCGAGTTCGAGGTCGATGTCGATCAGGCCGAGGTGGGAGGAGATCAGGTCGAGCCGTCCGCCGGTGCCGTCGAGGACCTTGTTCACCCTTTCCGGCGACACGACGAGCTGGGCCAGCGGGATGTCCCGGCCGGGCAGTTCGGCGCCGTACCACTGCTTGATCGTGCGTTTGTCCGCCAGCCGCTCGTGCCAGTCGTCGATGGAGAAGAACGAAAACGTCAGGTTGGTCTGCGGATCGAGATCCAGCAGCAGGACCCGCAGGCCGCGGCTCGCGGCGACCGCGCCGAGGTTCGCCGTCAGCGTCGTCTTGCCCACTCCGCCCTTGTAGTTCATGACCGCCACGACCCGCATGCGCACTCCCCGGTGGTCTCGTGCCTGCGGCCCGTTTGTATTACGCGGGCGGGCGGACCGGCACGGATCGCCGCCAACTGTCCCGGATCTGTCCAGGATCTGGCCTGCCGCTAGCGGGGAACCACCGTCATCGGCAGGCTTTCCGGGTACGCGGCCGACGTGAACTTCACGCGGACCGGCTTGCCCGGCACCGGCACCAGCCGCCAGCGGGCGGCCACCGTGGCCAGGGTGATGACGATTTCGTTCTGGGCGAACCGGTTCCCGATGCACTGCCGGGTGCCCGCGCCGAACGGTACGAACGCGCCCTTCGGCACCGCCGCCGCCCGCTCCGGGGTCCAGCGGTCCGGGTCGAAGCGGTCGGGGTCGGCGAACGACGTGGGGTCGTGGTGGAGCGCGTGCGGGCTGACGATCACCTCCGCCCCCTCCGGCAGCCGGGTGCCGCCGAGGTCGACTTCGGTGAGCGTGCGGCGCATCAGCATCCAGAGCGGGTACTGCCGCAGCACCTCGTCGACCACCTGCCGGGTGTAGGTCAGGCGGGGGAGGTCCTCGATGGTGACCGGGCGGCCGCCCAGCACCTCGTCGAGCTCGGCGTGGACCCGCGCCTCGATCTCCGGGTGGCGGCCGAGTTCGTGGAACGTCCAGGCCAGGGCCAGTGCCGTCGTCTCGATGCCCGCGGTGAGCAGGGTGAGTGCCTCGTCGCGCGCCTGCTCGTCGGTCATGCCGGCCAGCAGCAACGTCGACAGCAGGTCGCCGTGGTCGGTGCCGGCGCGCCGCCAGTCGCGGATCACCTCGACGACGATTCCCCGCATCCGGGCGATCGCCTCGTCGAACCGCCGGTTCCCCGGCACCGGGAGCTTTTCGACGAACTTGGGCGACAACGCGCGAATCATCCCCTGCTGGATGATCACGTAAATCGAACGGCGGGCTTCGGCGATCGCCGCTTTCCCCAGTTCGGTGGAAAACAGCGCTTCGCCGACGATCGTCACGGCCAGGCTCTGCATGTCGTCGTCGATCGGCCGCACTTCGCCGGCGCGCCACGAGTCGCTCAGGTCCGCGGCCGCGCGCCGCATGATCTCCGCGTAGGCGGCCAGGCGGTCGCGGTGGAACGCCGGTTGCATCAACCGGCGCTGCCGGAGGTGGAAGTCGCCGTTCGAAAGCACCAAGCCGTTTCCGACGAACGGCCGGAACTTGTCGAACATTGCGCCCTTGCGGAACTTCGGTCCCTCGTTGACCAGCACTTCGTGGGCCAATCGCGGGCTCGCGACGAAGTAGACGGGCGCGGGTCCGACATAGAGTTTGACGATCTCGCCGTGGGCGGGCAATGAGTCGGTGAATGCGAAGCGCTGCCGGAGGAGCGCCGGAGTGTGGCCGAGAAAAGGCCACCGGCTGGGGGCGACCGGGACGCTCATGCATACTCCTCGTTGCGCCATTGTGTGGATTTCCCAACGAGACGGCTCACGGTAGGCCTGTCCGGTCGAACGGGACAGTGCCCGATCGGGTGGTGTGGGCTCACGCGGATGGCCCAGTAGCCGGACCACCGGGAATCGCTAAGCTCTTTCCGTCCGACGGCTGAAACAAGCCTCATCGAGAAGGTGTTCTTCGTGACACGATCACCGGGATTCGTTCCGCCGGGTGCCGATATAACCGTACCCATCGCGCTTTCCTGCGGAATCGGCCGCAGGATCTGATGGCGGACGCCCTCATGCCGATGATCGAATCCCAGTCGGATCAGCCCCTCGCACCCGATGCGGGCCGCGGGCGGGTGCTGCTCGCCCGGAAATGGGCGTACCTGCTCAGCGGCGTGACCGTCGTGTCGCTGAGCCGCGAAGAACTCGACGCGGAACTGCGCGATCTGGTCGGCACGCTCTGCGACGCCCTGCGCCGGACGTCCCCGGACCTGACCCCGGCCGAGCGGATCGGCGCTCGGCTGGTCGCGCTCGGCTACGTCGGCGAGCCCGGGCTGCGGTGCACGCTCGACGTCCTCGGCAAGGGCCTGCCCGCACTGCCCGAACTCCAGGAGGTGGACGGCGCCGCCGACCGGGTCGTGGCCGCGCTCGGCGCGCTGGCCTGCGGCTTCCTGCTCGCGCACGAGCGCAGCGTCCTCGACCAGCAGGAGATCATGCACCTGTCGCTGATCAAGGCGGTGCGGGACGCCCAGTGGAACCTGCGGCAGAGCGAAGCGCGCTTCGAAGAAGTGGTGACGTCGACGGCGAGCGGCATCGCCGTCGTCGCGCTGGACGGCCGGATCGTGCGCGCCAACGCGGCGCTGGCCGAGATGCTCGGGCACCCGGCGGGCGAACTGGCCGGCTCGGTGCTGTACGACGTCGTCCACCCCGAGTCCGTCGAGGTCCTCCGCGACGCGATGACGGCGCTGCTGGACGGCGGCAAGGAGCGGATCCGGCAGTCGGAACGGCTGCTGCGCAAGGACGGCGACGTCGTCCGCATCTCGCTGACCGCGTCCCTGTTGCGTGACGCGGAAAACCGGCCGTCCCACTTCGTCGTCGTGATCGAGGACGGCACCGAGCTGATGCTGCTGCAGGGCGAGCTGAGCCGCCAGGCCCTGCACGACGTCCTCACCGGGCTGCCGAACCGCCAGTACTTCGGCACGCACCTGGAAGCGGCGCTGCGGCGCGCCGATCCGGCGTACGGGGTCACGCTGTTCCACGTCGACCTCGACGCGTTCGGCATGGTCTGCAACAGCCTCGGCCGCCGGGTCGGCGAGCAGCTGCTGGTGCACTTCGCGCAGCGGCTCAAGGCGGTGATGGCCCGCGAAAACGCGATGATCGCGCGGTTCCACAGCGACGAGTTCGGCATCCTGGTCGAGAACACCGAATCGACGCCGGACATCGACACGATCGTCCGCGCGATCAACGACGAGCTCGCCGAGCCGTTCTTCGTCGACGGCCACGGGCTCGCGCTGTCGGCCAGCGCCGGGGTGGTGCACCGGCCGGCGAAGGGCATCGACCCCCTCGAACTGCTGCGCCAGGCGGACCAGACGCTGCGGCGGGCCAAGGAGCGCCGGCGCGGCCAGTGGAAGATGTTCGACCGCGACGCCGACGCCCACGACCGGCGGACGCAGGCGGTGGCCGTCGGCATGGCGGGTGCCTGGGAGCACGGCGAGATCGGCGTGCGGTACCGGCCGATGGCGCGGCTGGCGGACGGCGAAGTCGCCGGCGTCGAAGCCCGCCTGCACTGGAACCGGCCGGACGACACGGCCCTTTCGCACGAATGCTGCGTCGAGCTCGCCGAGTCGACCGGGCTGATGCTGCCGCTCGGCGACTGGCTGGTGCGCGCGGCAGGCCGGCAGGGCGAATGGTGGCGGCAGCGCGCGGGCTTCGGTCTCCCGATGGTCGCCGGCCTGACCGGGCACCAGGTGTCCGACGACGCGCTCGGCACGCGCGTGACGCGGCTGCTGCGCGACACCGGCCTGCCGCCCGGGCAGCTGATGCTCGGCGTCCCGGCCGGCGCGCTGCCGGTCGCCGGCGTGATCGAGAACGTCACCGCGCTGGCCGACCTCGGCGTGCACGTCATGCTCGACGAGTTCGGGCTGGGGCCCGACGACCTGCGCGCGATCGAGGACCTGCCGGTGGACATCGTGCGCGTCGACCGGCGGCTCGCGGAGTGGCAGGCGTGGTCGGACTCGACGTTCCTCGGCGCACTGGTACCGCTGGTCCGGCAGGTCGGCGCGACGCTCGTCGTCGACGGGATCCACACCGAGGACCAGGCGGACTGGTGGCGCACGGCCGGCGCGGAGCTGGCGACCGGCGACTACTTCGGGGTGGCCAGGCCGCCGGCCGAGCTCGCCGGGCAGTTCGCCCGCACCTGAGGCTGCCACCGGGTCAGGCCGACGGCGACCAGCACGACCGCCATCCCGCCGACGACCCGGAGCGACAGCGGCTCGCCGAGGAAGAGCGCGCCGAGCGCCACCGACACCACGGGCAGCAGGTAGCCGACGGTCGCCGCGGCGGTCGGGCCTTCGTCGGTGAGGATCCGGTAGTTCAGGGAGAAGGTGATGCCGGTCCCGAAGACACCCAGGATCGTCACCGCGACGACGGCGGTGAGCGTCAGGTGCGGCGCCGTGCCCGCGACCGGCAGGGCGAGCGCGGTCAGCCCGGTGGCGGTCATCAGCTGCGCGGCCGACAGCGCGAGCGGAGCGCCGTCCGGCGGCAGTTTCCGGGCCATGTAGGCGAACGCGATCGCGTAGCTGAGGCCGGCGCCGAGCAGGGCCAGCGCACCCGTGCTCAGCAACCCCGACCGGTGCCACGGCGCGAAGATCACCACGATGCCGGCGAAGCCGAGGGCCAGCCCGAGCAGCCGCGCGGGGTTGAGCCGCCGTTCCGTCCCGAGCGCCACGCCGATCAGCAGCGACCACAGCGGGGTGGTGGCGTTCATGACGCCGGCGACGCCGGAGTCGACGGTGCGTTCCCCGATGCCGAACAGCGCGAACGGCAAGGCGTTGCAGAAGAACGCGGCGACGATCAGCCGCGCCCAGGTCCGGCGGTCCCGCGGCAGCCGCTGCCGGGCGGCGAACGCCAGGCCCAGCAGCGTCAGCGCGCCGAGGGCGCAGCGGACGAGGGTGAGGTGGACGGGGCTCAGCCCGGTCAGGGCCAGCTTGATCCAGAGGAAACCCGAGCCCCACAGCAGGGCCAGGGCCGCTATCCGGGCCGAGGCGCCCCGTCCACCGTTCATGAGATCAACCGTGCCGAAGCGGACCCGTCAGGACAAGTGAAGAGTTCTGGACGGATCTTTAAGGGGTGCTAATTCCTCCCGGCGCCAGAGCCGGTCGCCGAACAGGGCCAGCGCGGCGGGCAGCAGGACACCCCGGACGATCGTCGCGTCGAGCAGGATCGCGACCGCCATGCCGAGGCCGAGCATCTTGTACTCGATCGCGGCGAGGCTGAGGAAGACGCTGAACACCCCGGTCATGATCAGCGCGGCGCTCGTCACCACGCCGGAACTGCGCGCGGTGCCTTCGACGATCGCCTGCCGGACCGGCGCGCCGGACAGCCGTCGCTCGCGGATCCGGCTCAGGATGAACACGTGGTAGTCGGTGCTCAGGCCGAACAGCAGCACGAAGAGGAACAACGGCAGCCAGCCGAGCACCCCGCCGTAGGGCGTGAAACCCAGCAGCGGCGCGAGAAACCCGTCCTGGAACACGAGGGTGAGCACGCCGTAGGCCGCGCCGGCCGACAGCAGGTTGAGCAGGATCGACACCACCGGCACCGCGACCGACCGGAACACCACGAGCAGCAGCACGAAGGCGAGCAGCAGGATGAACCCGAAGGTGTACGGCGCCCGGGCGATCGCCTGCTCGGTGAAGTCGTGTGCTTCGGCGGTCCGGCCCGCCACCGCGTACCCGACCCCGTCGATCCGCCCGACCGTCCGCGGCAGCAGGGTTTCCCGCAACGTCGTGAGCGTGCGGCTCGCCGCTTCGTCGTTGCCGGTGCCGCCGAGCGGGATCCGGACGACGAGTGCATCATCCACCGGCACGACGACGGCCGGGCGCGGGACCTCCGCGGTGAGTTCGCCGATCGCCTGACGCAGCGCGGGGGTGTCGACCGGGCCGCCACGGGTGTTCCAGAGGACGACGTGCGCGGGCATGGTGACCCCGGGAAACGCTTCCTGGACGCGCACGGCGGCGTCGATCACCGGGATGCTGCGCGGCAGGCTTTCGGTCGGTGCCGGGTCCTGCAGCCGCATGCCCAGCGCGGGCATGGTGAGCAGCACGAGCAGGGCGGTGGCCAGCCCGCTCCAGACCGCGGGCCGCCGGGTGACCACGTCGGCCACGCCGGCCCAGAACCGGGAGCGCAGGCGGCGGCGGCCCAGCCACGGGATGCGGCCGCGGTCGACGCGGGAACCGAGCAGGGAAAGCGTCGCGGGCAGCACCGTCACCGCGGCCAGCACGGCCAGGCCGACGACCAGGACCGTGCCGACGGTCAGGCCCCGGAGGTTGTCGAGGCCGGTGAACAGCAGGCCGGTCACGCACAGCACGACGGTCAGCCCGGACACGACGATCACGTGCCCCGACGTCCGGGCCGCGATCCGGATGGACTCGTCGGTGCCGTGTTCGCGGTCCTCCCGGACCCGGCGCAGGAAGAACAGCGAATAGTCGACCCCGACCGCCATGCCGATGAGCAAGGTGATCGCGGAAGTCGCGCTGTTGACCGGGATCGCATTGTCCACAACGGACAGAAAGCCGAAGGTGGCGGCCACCGCGGTGGCCGCCAGCAGGACCGGGATCGCGGCCGCGACCAGTGAGCCGAACACGAGCAGCAGGATGAGCACGGTGATCGGGAGCGAGCGGGCCTCCGACCGGCCGATGTCCTCCTTGATGCTCTTGTCGACCGCGCCGGGCACGCTGAGGTCGCCGGCCTGGGCCAGCCGGACGCCGCTGTGCCGGGTCGCGACGGTGTCGACGGCTGCCGTCGCCGTGGCCAGATTGGCCCGGATTTCGGGGCCGCTGCCGGTGATCCGGAAGGTGACCAGTTCCGACCGGTGGTCGGCGGAGACTTCGGAGCGGATGTCCGCGGCCGCGCCCGACGTCGTCAAGGTGGTCACGAGGTCGGCCGTGGCCTCGGGGGACCGGGCTGGACGAGGACGTTCTCCCAGAAGGGTTCGCGGGTGGCCTGGCGGTCGAGGACGGCCTGGCCGGTGCCGGCGTCGCCGGCCGGGCTCGACCGCGCGTCGGTGCCGGGGACGAACGTGCCGACGGCCCAGGCCAGCGCGACGAGCGCCAGCCAGCCGAGGATCGCGGCGGCGCGGTGCCGCAACGACCAGTTCGTCACGGTCTCGACCACCGGCGTTTTTGCGGGCAGCATGAACTAAGGTCCTTCCGTGAAGGAGTGATCCGATGAGAGCTCGCCCTCGGGCGAGGTGATTGCTTCTTCTTCCTGGGCCGCCGAGTTGCCGCTCGGTGGCCCAGGGCCTCACTTCAGTCGACCTCCTTGAGCACGCGTTCGATGGAGCGCAGCCGGTCCTGGACGTCCTTGAGCTGCCGTTCGGTCTCTTCCTGCGTCCGGACGGCTTTCTCGGCCAGCGCCCGGTATTCGTGCTCCCGCGCCAGCTTCGCCTTGGCGCGCCAGGTCGAGGCCAGCTGCACGATCGCGATCGACAGCAGGGCGAACACCCCGGTGACGCCGATGATCTCCTGCCACTGGTGCCAGTTCATGTCCGTCCCTCCTCGCCGTCCCCGTGGACGGAATCCGGTGTGGTGAGCGTCGGCGCGGCGGCCGCGATCGCCTCCGGCGTCAGCACGACGGAGAACGGGGTCAGCTCGTAGAACCGCAGCGTCTTGCCGTCCTCGCCGGCCTCGAAGCTGGCGGTGACCAGGCCGGCGGCTTCGAGCTTGCGCAGGTGGACCTGCAGCAGCGCGCGGCTGATCCGCAGCTCGCGGGCCAGCTTGCTGACGTAGGTGCGTTCGGCGTGCAGGGCCGCGACGATCCGCAGCCGGTGCGGGTTGCCGAGGGCGCCCAGCTGCCGCAGGAGCTCGTCACCCGTCGTCCACATGCCAACAAAAGTTAGCAGGTGGTCGGCGGCCTGGCCATCGGGGTGATCCCCGAGATCACATCGGGTGTTCCATCCACACGTTCGGCTCGACGTAGGTCGCCATGTCGTAGGCGGTCGAGGCGTGGACCGGGGCGATGCCGCCCGGGATGAAGTTCTCGCCTTCCTGGAGCTTGACGCCCGTCCAGTCGTGCCAGTCGGACAAGGATCCCGAGAGGGTCACCGCGAACGGGCACACCTTCACCACCCGTGCGCCGAGACGCTCGTGGGTGCGCAGCCAGCGGTCGGCCAGGAGGCCGTCCGGGCGGCGGCGGGCCGCGTACTCCGGCATCGGGACCGCCGGCTCGGCCTCCTTGCCGATCGGACGGACCGAGACGATCAGCTTGCGCAGGCCCGTTTCCGCCGCCCGGGCCTTCAGCGCCTTCAGCATCGGGGCCGACAGGCCCGTGCCGCGCAGGTGCGGGGCGATCACGACTTCCAGTGCGCACAACGCGTTCGGCGCGCGGCCGTCGATGATGTCGTGGGCCGCCCACTCGATCGCCTGGTCCCAGCCGCGGTCCGGGAGCTCGGTGCGGTCCGGGGCCGGGTAGGCCAGCGGGACCGACAGGGCGCGGGCCATCGGCGTGCCGGCGTCGTCCAGGGCGATCAGGAAGTACCGCGCCCAGTGGCGCAGGAAGCGCTCGCCGGTGATCATCCGGCCGCTCACGCCCTGGTAGATGAACTGGCCGCCGACGTCGCCGAGGGCCAGTGCGGCGTCGAGGAGGTCGGGGCGGCCGGCAAGATCGACAACGCGCATGCGCCCATACAAGCGGAAGCGATCACCGCCGCGATAGCGGCAACCGGGCGACTCAGCGCAGGGCTTTGCGGCGCCGGGTCAGCGCGGCCGGGTCGAGGTTGGCCCGGGTGCCGGCGTCGTGGCCGTCGAGGTAACCGCTGCCGGAGAGCCGCCGGGGCGAGGCGGCGCGCAGGTCGCCGTACTCGGAGTCGAACGCGTGCTGGACCATCTGCGCGCGGTCGCGGACCACCAGTTCCGCCGACCGCTCGCCCGGCACCGCGGTGCGGACGGCCTCCTGTTCGGCGTGGGAAAGCCGTTCGTGGACCGCGCGTGCGAAGCCGTGCAGCCAGGTGCGCCGGTACGCGGCCAGGGATTCGCCGGGGAAGAAGCCGTCCGGCCGGACGCGCGTCAGCTGCGTGCTCGCCTGCAGCAGGAGGCTGGTGAACAGCAGCTCCACCCGGCCGAGGTCGGAGCGGAAGCCGAACACCGTGACGCTCTCGACCTTCTGGCCGAGGCGATGCAGGAGCGTCCGGCAGCGCAGCGGGTACGCGACCGAGGTCAGCAGGCTCGCCTTGTCGCGGCTGTACGGGTCGTTCATCGGGATCTTCAGCGTGCCGATCTCGTCGCTGCCGGCCCCGGACGCGGCGAGCATCGCCTGGTCGATGCCGTACCGCGCGACGAGTTCGGCGGCCTTCTGGTTGTACGCCTCGGCTTCCGCCTCGGTGACCGCCGGGTCTTCGGCCTTGGCCAGCAGCTTGCGGATGCGCTCGAGCTGCGGGTCTGACTCGGTCATGCCGAGAGGGTATTCGATCAGGTGTTCGGGTGCGGGGACCGGGTCGGCGTGTCGGCCTGGACACTGGGGGGATGGTGACGATCGAACGCTTCGCCCCGCTGTCGGCCGCCGAGGCGGAATTCTCGGCTTACCACGCCGTGCTCGCGGCGAGCCGGGAAACCGACCGGCCCGGTGAACCCGTGCTGCCGCTCGGTGAGCTGGCCGGACGGCTGACGAGGCCGCTGCCGGGGATGGGGGAAGCCGCCCAGTGGGTGGCGTACCGCGGCAACGAGCTCGTCGCGTTCGCCGAGGTGCACTTCCTCGAGGCCGAAAACAGCGGAATCGGGCTGATCGACGTCGTCGTGCACCCGGCCGCGCGGCGCTCGGGGATCGGCACCGCGTTGCTGCACGCAGTGCTGCCGGAACTGCGCGCGCGGGACCGCCGGAGCGTCGAAGGGTGGCAGGTTGCCGCGGGGTCCGCCGGGGAGCCGTGGGCCGAGGCGCTCGGCTTCCGGCCGGTGCGGACGATCGTGCGGCAGGCCCTGGTCTTCGCCGAAGGGCGAGCGGGCGCGCTGGGAGGTGACCGTCCCGGTGGGATACCGGGTGGTGCGGTGGGCGGGTGCGGCCCCGGGCGATCTGCTCGATTCCTATGCCGGCGCACGGGCGGCGATCCACGACGCCCCGCTCGGGGACTCGGGTTACCAGTGGCCGGCGTGGACGGCGGAGCGGGTGCGCGCGGCCGAAGCCGAAGCTCGGTCGCAGGGCCTCGAACAACGGATCGTCGCCGCGGTCCACGAGGAAACCGGGGACGTCGCCGGGTTCACCGAAGTGTGCGTGCACCCGCGCCGGCCGGACTGGGGCTACCAGCGGGACACCGCGGTGCTCCCCCGGCACCGCGGGCACGGCCTGGGGCGGTGCGTCAAGGCGCACATGATCCGGTGGCTGCTCGCCGAGCGCCCCGGGCTGCGGCGGATCAGCACCACCACCGGGGTGGAGAACGCGCACATGATCCGGGTCAACCGCGAACTCGGCTTCAGCTCGCTGCCGGCCGTGATCGCCGTTCAGCAGGACCTCGACGCGCTCCTCAGCCGAGGTACGCGTCGAGCGTGACGGCCAGCGCCGCTTCCGGCGACGGCGCGAAACTCGCCCCGGCCAGGCCGCCCCACAGCCACAGCTGGGCGAGGCCGTGCAGCGCGGCCCACAGCGACGCGGCGACCAGCCGCAGGTCGGCACCGGACCGCGCGACCCGGGTCGGTACCGCCGCCACCAGCACGGCGAAGGTGTCGAACACCGCGCTCGCCGCGGCCGAGAGTGCCGGGTCGTCCGGGTCGATCAGGTCGCGGCGAAACATCAGCTCGAACATCGCCGGGTTGGTCAGCGCGAAGTCGAGGTAGCTGTGGCAAGCCGCGGTGAGCCGCTCCCGCGGGGAGGTGTCCGGCAGCGTCTCCCGGCGGGCGAGCAGCTCGGCGTACCCGCGGGTCGCGACGGCGGACAGCAGCTCGGCGCGGCCCGAGAAGTGCCGCAGGGGTGCGCCGTGGGAAACCCCGGCCGCCTTGGCGATCCCGCGCAGGGTGACCGCGCCGACGCCTTCGTCGGCGAGCAGCTCCGACGCCGTCGTGATCAGGCGTTGCCGCGTGCCCATGCCTCGTCCAGGGTCATCGGGAGCAGGTCGGGGCGCTTCGGGAAGAAGCCGTCGCCGGGCTGGCGGCCGATCAGCCGGTTGCGCGTGCGCGTGACGGCGACCGGCAGCACCTCCCGGAGCAGCCACTGCAGGTCGGCGCGCCGGCTGCCGGGCGCGGCGCTGCCGGGCAGGGGCGCGAGCCAGGCGGGATCGTGATCGAGGCCGAGCCGCGCGAGGACGTACGCGGCGAGCCGTCGGTGCCCGTGGGCGGACAGGTGCAGCCGGTCGGCGCCGAAGTAGCGCGAATCGGTGACGGCCTGGTCGGGCCACAGGTCGATGAGCTGGGCCCCGTAGCTGACGGCGGCTTCGCGGATGGCGTCGTTGAGCGCGATGATCCGCGGCCGCATCCGGCTGCCCAGCGGCATCCGGCGGGAGACGTCGCTGAGCGTGAAGGTGACGACGACGGGCGAGATGTCGGTGCAGGCCCGGACGGCGGCGTCGACCCGCCGGGCGACCGTGCGCGCGTCCCAGCCCCGGCTCATGACGTCGTTGCCGCCGCCGAAGAGGGCGACCAGGTCGGGTTCGAGGCGCCGGGCGGCCGGGAGCTGCTCGGGCACGATCTGGTCGAGCCGGCGCCCGCGGACGGCGAGGTTGGCGTACCGGAAGCGGGGCTCGTCCTCGGCCAGCCGGGCGGCGACGAAGTCGGCCCAGCCGCGGTAGTGCCGCTGGTCCGGGTACGGGTCGTCGAGGCCTTCGGCGCAGCTGTCGCCGACGACGACGAAACGGTGGTAGCTCATCCCGATCTCCGTAACCCGTGGTTCACCTTGTGGACACTGTCTATCAAACTTGTGTAGACGGTGTCTACTCGGCGTTCACCCCAGCCAGGGACCCAGCTTCTCCGGGTTCCGCATCGCCCAGATGCGGGTGATCCGGCCGTCCTTGACGGCGAAGGAGTAGACGGCCGCCAGCTCGTCGCCGCGGCTGAGCACCAGGCCCGGGCGGCCGTTGACCATGCGCTCCTCGAGCGTCAGCTCGCCGGAGGAGGCCAGCTCCGCCACGTACCGGGCGACGAGTTCGCCACCTTCGATCGGGGCGATCGCGGCGCGGACCCGGCCGCCGCCGTCCGCGGTCAGGGTGGCGTCCGGGTCGAGGAGCCCGACGAGGGTGCCGATGTCGCCGGCGGCCCAGGCCTCCTTGAAGTCCCGTACCAGACCGGCTTGGCGGCCGACCGAGACGGCGGGCCGGTCGGCGCGGATCCGGCGGCGGGCCGCGGAGGCGAGTTCGCGGCACGCCGCCGGTGTCCGGCCGGTGGTCTCGGCGACCTCGGCGAACGAGTACCCGAAGACGTCGTGCAGGACGAGGGCCACCCGCTGGGCCGGCGTCATCGCTTCGAGCGCCACCAGGAAAGCCATGCTCACCGACTCGTCCAAGGTGATCCGGTCGGCCGGATCGGGCTGGTCGGGCAGCGGTTCCGGCAGCCACTCGCCGACATACCGCTCGCGCCGGACCCGCGCCGAGCCGAGGACGTCCAGGCAGATGCGGCCGGCCACCGTCGTCAGCCAGGCGCCGGGCGAGGAGATCGCCTCCTGCTGCGCCGGCGACAGGGCGTACCAGCGGGCGTAGGTCTCCTGGACGGCGTCCTCGGCTTCGGTCAGCGAGCCGAGCAGCCGATAGGCGAGGTTGACCAGGTGACGTCGTTCGGCGACGACCGGTTCCGGTGACGTTGTCATGACTCCTCCGACGACACAGCCTGCCGGAACGTCAGGGCCTGACGTTCCCGGCGGCTGCTTCGTCGTACCGCTCGAAGGCAACCGAACAGGGGAGAAGACGATGACCAAGATCGGAATCGTGCTGGGCAGCACCCGCTCCGGCCGCGTGGGGGACCAGGTCGCCCGGTGGGTGCACGAGCGCGCCGCGCGCCGGAGCGACGCGGAGTTCGCCGTGATCGACCTGCGCGACCACCCGCTGCCCCACCTCGAAGAGCCGCCGGGCTTCTCGGGGCAGTACCAGGACGAGCGCACCCAGGCGTTCGCTGCGGTCGTCGCGTCGTGCGACGGGTTCGTCTTCGTGACGCCGGAGTACAACCACTCCGTGCCCGGAGTGCTCAAGAACGCCCTGGACCACGTCTACGTGGAGTGGAACAACAAGGCGGCCGGCTTCGTCTCGTACGGCGGGGTCGGCGGCGCCCGGTCGGTCGAGCAGCTGCGGCTCGTCTGCGGCGCACTCCAGCTGGCCGACGTGGCCCCGCAGGTGACGCTGCCCCTGGCGACCGAGTTCGAGAACCACGCTGTCTTCAAGCCGGGCGACCACCAGCTCGCCGCACTGGACACGCTGCTCGACCACGTCGTCGCCTGGAGCACCGCGCTGGCGCCGCTGCGGGGCGGCGACGCGGAAGCGGCGATCCGGAGCAGGCTCGACGCGATCATCGACGGGCTGCGGAACAAGGACCTCGAAGCCCTGCGCCGGGTCTACGCCCCGGACGTCGTGTCCTTCGACGTCGAACCGCCGCTGCAGCACGTCGGGACCGACGCGAAGCTGGAGAACTGGGCCCGGGTGTTCACGGTCTTCGAAAAGGTGGATTACGAGCTGCGAGACCTGACCATCACGACGAGCGGCAACCTCGCTGTCGGACACGGCTTCGGCCGGGTCAGCGGAACACTGAAGAACGGGGTGGTGACGGACGGCATGTGGGTCCGGGCGACCTTCGTCTTCCGGAAGACGGGCGACGACTGGGTGATCGTCCACGACCAGGCATCGGTGCCGCTCGACATGGCGACCGGCCAGGGCCGGACCGACCTCGAGCCGTGACGGCCCGAACAACACCCAAGAAAGGAGCTGGGCGGTCATCCCGTCGCCTGAGGCCGTGATAGGCCTCAATCAGGCGACGGGATGACCACCCAGTGGCCCAACTCCAGAAGGTGAGACGGCAGCGCTCCCGGAGGTCATCCCGGAGCCTGCCCGTCCGGCGAGGACAGCTTTGATCTTTTCTGCGGCGGCAGAAAAGATCAGTTGGCGGGCTGGCAGGTGGCAAGCTGTAAGGGCCGTTCGGTCGCCCTAGGGCCAAATGTCACCGTGATGTGGCACTTCGGCTTAGGGAGTTTCTGGGGAGGCTTCGGCGAGGTGCTCTGCCGCGGCAGAGCGGGTCCGACCGCCCCCGCCCCTCCGCCGGCTGAAGAGAAAGCTGGGATGAGGGGCGGGGGAGGCCTGGTGACGTCGTTGGCCGGCTTCCGTTGCCGGCCGCCGGTTCGCTTAACCCGCGGACAAGCCGGCCGGCGGAGCCAGAAAAATAAACGAACGATCGTGCTACCTTCCTCTCATGAACGTCGACGGCGTGTTTGTGGGGGAACCGAGCGTCCTGGGGTACCGGCGGGAGCGGCCGGTGCTGAGCGCGATCACGAAGGCGCGGGTCACCGCCCCGGAGCTGCACCTGACCGAGCTGAACCTCGACGGCGACCGCCAGGCCGACCTCACCGTGCACGGCGGGGTCGACAAAGCGGTCTACGTCTACCCGGCCGAGCACTACCCGGCGTGGGCGGCCGACGGTCTCGACGCCGAGCCGGGCGGCTTCGGCGAGAACGTTTCGCTGTCCGGCGTCACCGAGGACGACGTCCGGATCGGGGACGTCTGGGCCTGGGGTGACGCGCTGGTCCAGGTCTCGCAGCCGCGGCAGCCGTGCTTCAAGCTGGCCATGAAGACCGGGCGCAAGGACGTCACGCCGCTGATGATCGACAGCGGGCGCAGCGGCTGGTACCTGCGCGTCCTGCGGCCCGGCACGGTGCCGACGTCCGGGCCGGTCGAGCTCGTCGAGCGCGCGGACGGGCCGACGATCACCGAGGTGTACCTCGTCTCCTTCGCCAACTACGGGCAGCTGCCGGAGGACAAGGTCGGGGCGGCGCTGGACCTCGCCGACCGCGTGCTGGCCGCGCCCGCGCTCTCGGCGTCCTACCGCGGCGGCGTCCAGTCCACTGTGGACCGCTGGCGGGCGCGGCGTGCCGGGTGACGGCCGGGTCGCCCGCGGCGACGCGACCCGGCGGCTGGTGCTGCGCCGGGCCGTCGACGTCGCTTCGGTCGACGGTCTCGAGGGGCTCTCCCTCGGCCGGCTGGCCACCGAACTGGAGCTGAGCAAGAGCGGGGTGTTCGCGCTCTTCGGCTCCAAGGAGGAGCTGCAGCTCGCGACGATCGACGCGGCGCTGCGGATCTTCCGTTCGCACGTCGTGACACCGGCCCGGGCGGTGGCGCCCGGGCTGCCGCGGCTGCGCGCGGTGTGCGAGAAGTGGCTGGCCTACTCCGAACAGCGCGTCTTCCCGGGCGGCTGCTTCTTCTTCAACGTCGGCGCGGAGTTCGACGCGCGCCCGGGCCGAGTGCACGACGCGGTCGCGGCGGCGGGCGGCTCGTTCGCCGCTTTCCTGCGGGAAACCGCGGCGGAGGCGGTCGCGCTCGGGCACGTCGAGGCGGACGCCGAGGTGCTGGCCTTCGAGCTCCACGCGCTGGGCCGCGCGGCCAACGCCGACGCCGTCCTCGGCGGCGGGACCCGCCCCTACGAGCTGGCCCGGCGGGCGATCCGGGCGCGGCTCGAAGCCGCCGGGCGTTAGCGAACGGTGCGCCGGGTTCGCCCGTTGACTTCCCCGGTGTGGTCTCCGTAAGATCGGCTTCGGATCGGGGATTCGAGGCGGCGAAAGCCGCCTTTTTTCAGGGGGATGAAAACTGTGAAGAAGTTCGCGCGCCCGCTCGTCGCGGGTGCTCTTTCCGCTGCCGTTCTGCCGTTCGTTCCCGGAATCGCCGCCGCGGACGACGTCCCGCCGCCGATCGTCGAGGAGTACGACTACCCCGGCGCCGACGCGATCTACGCGCAGTACCACATCCGGCTGCTCAAGGGTGACGGGCACATCCTGTTCACCGACTGCACCGCGAGCGGCCCGCTCGTCAAGGTGTGGAGCCGGATCGCCGAGCGCTCCTACTTCTGCTTCCGCATCACCGGCGAATCCGGCTACCTGACCATGGACGTCCCCGACGTCTTCGCGATCACCGGCGACGCCCACGAGCTCAAGGCCACCGTGGTGATCAAGGGCACCGCGACGCCCACCGACGTGGTCAAGAACACCTACACGCCGGTCGGCGAGGGTGCCGACCCGCAGAACGGTTTCACCCCGCTCGTCGAATTGCGCTCCGGCCGGTCCTGAGCCGCTCCGGTCGTGTTCCGCTGACCGGTATTCCGTCCATTCGCGCGGTCCGGTCGCGCTGATTTTCCGCGTGGCCGGGTTCCGCGATTTCGTCGTGCCCAAAAAGGGGAGAGACGAGACATGAAATCCTTCCGCAGACCCGTGGCCGCCGTGCTGGCCGCCGTGGGTTTCCTGTCCGGAGTCACCGCGCTGCCCGCGGCCGCCGCCGAACCGGCGCCGCCGAGCGAGCGGGCGCAGGCCCTCGAACAGCTCAAGACCGGCGGACCCGGCGTCAAGACCGCCGCCGAGCGAGCCCTCTGCGGCTCCGACGCCGACGTGCACGCCTTCCTGACCGCCGGGCTGGCCGTCGCCGCCGAGCAGGACCTGCGGGTGCGCATCTCGCAGCTCGTCTCGCGGGCGGGCCCGGGCCTGCGGCGCGCCCTGCAGACCGCGGCCGGCGGCACCGTCCCGCAGATGCAGGCGTTCCTCGACACCGGGTGGCAGCAGCCGAGCCTCGACGACCTGCGCGTGCAGGTCACCCAGGCACTGGCCGCGGGCGGCCCCGGCGTCAAGCGGGCCGCCCAGACGGCGCTGGCCGGGACCCCGGAGCAGCAGCGGGAATTCCTCAGCTCCGGCCGGGCGCGGGCCCAGGCCGGCGACGACCGCGTGCGGGTCACCCAGCTGATGGCGGCGGGTGGTCCGCAGGTCAAGCGGGCCGCGCAGATCGCGCTGGACGGCACCGACGAAGACATCTCGCGCTTCCTCACCGCCGGCTACCCGGTCGCGGTCGCGCAGGACCACGAAACCCTGACCGTGTCGCAGCTCGCGGACCTCGCCGCGGACGCGCAGACGCGGGCCGCGGCCCAGACGGAGGCCGCGAAGGAGGCCGCCGCCCAGGCCGTGCAGGCCGCGGAGCTGGCCAAGCAGGCGGCGCAGCGGGCGGCCCAGGAGACCGAGGCGGCCCGCAACGACTCCCTGACCGCGGCCGCCGCGGCCGGCCGGGCGGCGGACGCGGCCCGGCGAGCCGCCGACGCGGCCAAGACGGCGATCCGGGCGGCCTCCGCGGCCACCGAATCGGCGCGGATCGCGGCGAGCGCGGCGTCCCAGGCCGCCACCGCGGCCGTGCAGGCCGGGCAGGCCGCGACGAACGCGCGCAACGCGGCGGCCGCGGCCGCCACCGACGCCGGCCAGGCGGACCGGGCGCGGCAGGCCGCGGTCGACGCCCGTCAGGTCTCGTGGAACGCCCGCCGGGCCGCCGATGCCGCCCGTGGTGCGGTGACCGCGGCCTTCGCCGCGGCCGATGCCGCCACAGCGGCCGCGGCGGCCGGGCAGCACGCCACCGCGGCCGGCGACGCCGCGAACGCCGCCGGTGGGTTCGCCGAGCAGGCCGGCGCGCAGGCCGACCGGGCGCGGCGCGCGGCCCAGCAGGCGAAGCGACAGGCCGCCGAGGCGACCCGCGCGGCGAACGCCGCCACCGCGCTGGCGAACGAGGCGGTGGGGGCGGCCAACCAGGCCGCCGCGGCCGCGGATTCGGCCGCCGCGCACGCCGATGCGGCGGCCACCGCCGCCGAGGAAGCCGCGGCCCACGCCGGCGAAGCCGCCCACGCGGCCGAACGAGCCGAAGCCGCCGCGCGGGAAGCGGACACCGCCGCGAACGATGCGAAGACCGCGTCCGACACCGCCGCGACCGTCGCCGCGACCGCGCGCAAGGCCGACGAAGAGCGGCTGGCCCAGCAGGAAGCCCAGGAGACGGCCGAAGCCGAAGCGGCCAAGGACGCCGAAGCGGACGCCCAGGCGGACGCCACCTGGACCGCCGGCGAAGAAGCCAAGCTCGACGCCGAAACCCAGCGCCTGCTCACCGAAGCGCGCACGCCGGGCGCCGACGCGGCCGTGGTGACGCGCAACGGTCGTAAGGCCGCGGCGGGCCTGCTCAAGCTCGGCGGCCCGTTCACCCGCTCCGCCGCGGAAACGGCGCTGGTCGGGGACGACTTCGACGTCAAGGCGTTCGTCACCACCGTCCAGCCGGCCACCGAGCGCAAGGACGACCGGGCCAGCGTCGCGGCCATCGCGGCGTCCACCGCCCACCCGGCCGAGGCGACGACCGCGCGGACCGCGATGGTCGGCACCGACGCGCAGGTGCAGGACTTCCTGCGCAACCGCCGGTACCCGGGCAGCGAAACCGACGACCGGGTGCTCGCCACCCAGATCATCGCGGCGGGCGGACCCGGCGTGCAGGCCGCCGGCCGGCGCGCCCTCGACGGGACCGCGGACGACGTCCGGGCGTTCCTGCGCACCGGGCAGTACACCGCCCGCGAGGCCGACGACCGGGTGCTGGCCACGCAGGCCGTCTCGACCGGCGGGCCGGAGGTGCGCGCCTCGGCGCGGGCCGCGCTGGCCGGGCCGGCGGGCGTCGTCCGGACGTTCCTGGAGTCCGGGCTGTACCGGGCGCGGCAGCGGGACGCGCTGACCGCCACCCACCGGGCCGAGGTCGCCGGGTACGTCGCCGACGCCGCCCGCTCGGCGGCGCTGGCCCGCCAGAACGCGGCCGAGGCGGCCAAGGCCGCCGCGGTGGCGCGGGGCGCGGCCGACGACGCGGCCCGCTACGCGCAGCAGGCCAAGGACTCCGCCGAGCTGGCCAAGACCTACGCCGCGCAGGCCGCGGCGTCGGCGCAGGACGCCAAGGCGTCGGCGGACGCGGCGGTGCAGTCGGCGAACCAGGCCAAGCAGGCCGAGGCCGCCGCCCACCAGGCGGCCCAGCAGGCGCAGCAGTCCGCGAACAAGGCCCAGGCGTCCGCTTCGGACGCGGCGGCCTCGGCGGCCGACGCGCGGACGGCGGCGGCCGACGCGGCCAAGTCGGCCGCGGACGCCAACCTCAGCCGCGACCAGGCCGTGCAGGCCGCGGCCGACGCCTTCCAGCGGACGATCGACCTCTACCTGCGCGAGATCGCCGAAGCCGGCGGCGGCAGCCGGCCGGACATGACCGATCCCGACGGGCACCCCTACAGCGACGACCAGGCGGGCCACCCGGCCTACCACGAGCCGACGCCCTGGGAGCGGGTCGGGCTGCAGGACTACATCAACATGCTGACCATGGAACAGGGCGCGGCCGCGCTGTTCGTCTGCAACAACCGGCCGATCACCTGCGCGCTGTTCGACCACTGGGCGAAGGCGAGCGGCAAGGACTACGTCCTCAGCGCCGATCAGATGGCCAATTTCTACAGCGATCCGCAGTGGCAGGGCGAACTGAACACCCGGCTGGCGGCCTACGCCAAGCAGGCCGCGGCCAAGTGCACCGGGCCGGTCGGCTTCACGTGCGCGCTGAAGCTGGACACGAACTGGCTCGGCTCGCAGTTCACGCAGGTGTCCGACCACATCTTCGCGTTGCACTCGTTCGAGTACCGGCTCACCGGCGACCTCACCGCCAAGGTGACCGGCGACGGGACGGTGCAGCTGACCGGTGGCTACCGCGTGGACCTGAAGAAGGCCTACAACTTCGACCCCGACAAGCCGCCGATCACCGTGCACGGCGTTGACTACAATGTGAAGGACCTGGCCCAGATGCCCACCGTCGGCCTCGCGCAGGACTTCACCGTGCAGGGCAGCACGAACCAGAAGCTCGACATTGCGGGGCACCGATGAATCCGCGAGGAGTGCGATGCGTGCACGGCCGCTGACGGCCGTTCTCGGGCTCCTTGCCGCGGCCGCCGTTCTGGCCGGCTGCGGCAAGGAGCCCGACCCGCGGGCCTACCCGGGCAGTGAAAGCGGGGTGAGCTGGGAAGATGCCGCGGCGCGGTACCGGATCTCGCTCCCGTCGTGCCCGGTGGAGGGCTTCCGGTTCGACGTCCAGCCGCCGCTCACCGACCGGCTGGCGGTCACCTTCACCGCGCCCAAGTCCTGTGTGGACGGTTATCTGCGGCAGTACGGCGTCGATCCGGCGAAGCCGCAGGACGAGATCGGGCCGCAGAACCCCCCGTTCGACCCGGCGGAGATGCGGCAGTTCGGGTGGGTGCTCGACGCGGGCGTGCGGTACGACCTCTACTTCGGCTTCCACGCGCCGGACCGGTGGTCGACCTTCTGGGTGCTCGTCAAGCCGGGGCCCGGCCGCGAAGTCGTCTACCTCCGCAGCCGGACCCTGGGCTGAGGTCACTTCCAGTCGACCTGCGGGCTCCGGTAGAAGTCGATGCCCTGCGCCACCCAGCGCGGGCTCTGCTTCGCCAGCCGCACCCGGTAGGCGTCCCAGTTGTGGGTGCTCCGCGGGGACCAGCCGATCTCCGCGATCCCCGGCAGCCGCGGGAACGCCATGTACTCGATGTCGTCGCTGGTCCGGATCGTCTCGGTCCACAGCGGCGCTTCGACACCCGCGATCTGGCTCTCGCCGACGCCGGTGACCAGCGAGGCCGGGTCCCAGTTGTAGCCGTCGCGAACCTCGATCAGCGCGGCCCAGTCCTGGCCGAGCGGCGTCTGCGGGTTGTACTTCATGTCGAGGTACGCGTAGTTCGCCGGCGACATCAGGATCTTGTTGCCGCGCGCCGCGGCCGCCGCGACGTCCGGGTTGTCGCCGCCGAAGTCCCAGTACTGCGGGACCGCCGACGCCGGCGGGGCCGACTTGGCGATCTCGTGCCAGCCGGTGACCTTCTTGCCGTACTTGGCGACGATCGGCTGGACCTTCCGCTCGAAGGTCAGGTAGTCCGCGGGCGGTGTCGAGTGGGCTTCGTCGCCGCCGATGTGCAGGTACTCCCCGGGCGTGAGGGCCGCCAGCTCGCGCACGACGTCCTCGACGAACTTGTACGTGATCGGCGAGGAGATGCACAGCGAGCTGTAGCCGACCTCGGTGTCCGTGCGGACCGGAACGGCTTTGCCGTCGCAGTTGAGCTCCGCGTACGTCGACTGCGCCGCGTTCGTGTGGCCCGGCATGTCGATCTCCGGGATCACCGTGATGTGCCGCGAAGCCGCGTAGGCGACGATGTCCTTGTACTGCTTCTGCGTGTAGTAGCCGCCCGGGTCGCCGTCGACCGCGGTCTTGCCGCCGACCGTGGCCAGCTTCGGCCAGCTCTTGATCTCGATCCGCCAGCCCTGGTCGTCGGCCAGGTGCAGGTGCAGCGTGTTGACCTTGTACTGGGCGATCTGGTCGATGTAGCGCTTCACCTGGTCCGGCTTGAAGAAGTGCCGGGCGACGTCGAGCATCGCGCCGCGCTCGGCGAAGCGCGGGTAGTCGAGGATCGTGCCGCCGGCGACGGTCCACGTCCGGTGCTGCACGCGGGTGGCCTCGATCGCCGACGGCAGCAGCTGCCGCAGCGACTGCACGCCTTCGAAGAGCCCGTCGGCGGTGTTGGCGGTCAGCGTGACGCCGTCTCGCGCGACCTTCAGCCGGTAACCCTCGGTGCCGATCCGCGGGTCGTGACTCAACTTCAGTGAGATCGCGGGCAGACCGGCGGCGTGCGGCACGACCGGCAGCGGGTAGCCGGTGGCCGGGCGGAGCAGGCCGCGCAGGTAGTCCGCGACCTGGCCGGCCCCGCGGTCGGCGGTGATGACGGTGAGCGGCGTGAGCCGGAAGTCGCCGCGCGGATCGGCCTTCGCCGAGACGGGCGCCGGGACGACGTCGGTCACGCCGCGTTCGGGTGCGGCCGGGGCGGCCGTGGCGGAAGCGGGCAGGCCGGCGGCCGTGAGACTCACGACGGCCGCGGTCAGGACGGCTCTGGACAAGCGCATCGAAGCACCTCCGGTCGGGGACTCCCTGCAAAGGTACAGACCAGCCGGGGCATTTGGAACAGCTCTTAACGAAGGGCGGCCCGGATGGCCTCCAGGACGCTCGGGTCCTCGATCGTCGAGGGCACGGCCTCGTCGCGGCCGTCGGCGATCGCGCGCATGGTCTTGCGCAGGATCTTCCCCGACCGCGTCTTCGGCAGCGCGTCCACAATGGACACGTCACGGAAGGCGGCGACCGGGCCGATGTCCCGGCGGACCATCGCCACCAGTTCCTCGCGCAGCTTTTCCGGCGCGATGCCCGCGCCCGCCTTGAGCACCACGAACCCGCGCGGGAGCTGGCCCTTGAGCTGGTCGGCCACGCCGATCACGGCGCACTCGGCGACCGCCGGGTGGGCGGCCAGCACGGCCTCCATCGACCCGGTGGACAGCCGGTGCCCGGCGACGTTGATGACGTCGTCGGTGCGGCCCATGACGAACAGGTAGCCGTCTTCGTCGAAGTAACCGGAGTCGCCGGTCAGGTAGTGGCCTTCGTAGCGGGAGAGGTAGGCCTCGCGGTAGCGCTCGTCGTCGCCCCAGAGCGTCGGCAACGACCCCGGCGGCAGCGGCAGCTTGACCGTGATGGCGCCTTCGCGCCCGGGCGGCAGCTCCTCGCCGGCTTGGTCGAGGATCCGGACGTCCCAGCCGGGGACCGGCTTGGTCGCGGACCCGGCCTTGACGTCCATCGGCTCCAGGCCGCGCGGGTTCGCCGCGATCGGCCAGCCGGTCTCGGTCTGCCACCAGTGGTCGACCACCGGGACGCCGAGCTTCTCGTGGGCCCAGTGGTAGGTCTCCGGGTCGAGCCGCTCGCCGGCCAGGAACAGCGTCCGGAACTGCTTCAGCTCGTACTTCGCCAGCTCGCGGGCGTCCGGGTCGACCTTCTTGACGGCCCGCAGCGCGGTCGGCGCGGTGAACAGGGCCTGGACGCCGTGCTCGGCGATGACCCGCCAGAACGCGCCCGCGTCCGGCGTGCCGACGGGCTTGCCCTCGTACATCACCGTCGTCGCTCCGACGAGCAGCGGCGCGTAGACGATGTAGGAGTGCCCGACGACCCAGCCGACGTCGGACGCGGTCCACCAGACGTCGCCGGCGTGGACGTCGTAGACGGCGTCCATCGAGTAGGCGAGCGCGACGGCGTGGCCGCCGGTGTCGCGGACGACGCCCTTCGGCTTCCCGGTCGTCCCGGACGTGTAGAGGATGTAGAGCGGATCGGTGGCCGCGACCGGCACCGGGTCGGCCGGGTCGGCGCCCGCCGCCAGCTCGCGCCAGTCGAAGTGGCGGCCGGCCGTGGCCGGTGCCTGCTCGCGCTGCAGCATGACGACGTGGTCGGGCTGGTGCTCGGTCATGCCGAGGGCGGCCTCGATGATCGGCTGGTACTCGACCACCCGCGTCGGCTCGATGCCGCAGGACGCGGCCAGGATGACCTTGGGTTTCGCGTCCTCGATCCGGGCGGCCAGCTCCTTCGGCGCGAACCCGCCGAAGACCACCGAGTGCACCGCGCCGATCCGCGCGCAGGCCAGCATGGCGATCGCGGCCTCCGGCACCATCGGCAGGTAGACGATGACCCGGTCACCCTTAGTGACCCCCAGCGAGCGCAGCGCGCCGGCGAACCGCGCGACGGTGTCCCGCAGCTCCTCGTAGGTGTAGGTGCGTTGCCGTCCGGTCACGGGAGAGTCCCAGATCAGCGCGGCCTGGCCGCCGCGGCCGGCCTCGATGTGCCGGTCCAGCGCGTTGTACGAGGTGTTCAGCTCGGCGTCCGGGAACCACCGGTAGAAGGGTGGGTGGGTGTCGTCCAAGGCCCGCTCCGGCGCTCTGGTCCAGCTGATCGACTGGGCCGCGGCCAGCCAGAACGCGTCCCGCTCGGCCAGGCTGCGCCGGTAGGCTTCGGAGTACGCGCCCATGCTCGGCTCCTTCGGGTCGGACGTTCCGCCGGTCCCATCATGGCGCGGGAGCGGCGGGCGCGCCGGATTCCCGCGCGGAAAGACCCGGCAACCTCACGGAGCCCGGGAGCGTCCTAAGCTGGACCGCGGGCAAACGCCGCGTGACGGCCACGAAGTGAACACGGACAGTGAGGGGAGCCCGGCGGTGAACGGACTCGCGAGCGCGTTGCTCTCGCTAGCCCATTCCTTGTTCGGCCCGGGTTTCTGCCCCGGCGACTGGGTCTGGGCCACGAGTGCGGCCGGTGCGCTGGTCGCGCTGCTCCCGCCGATCGGCGCGGTCGCCGTGTCGATCATCCGGAAGGGCACCGGCAACCGCTACGACGCCACGACACTGGGCGTCTTCGGCGTGATCGGCCTGCTCAGCACGCTGGTGCTGCCGTGGCTGCTGGCCATCGGCGTCTCGGGCGTCTTCCAGGCGGCCTACGGCAAGGCGAAGACCGGGCTGTCGGCGACCGAGCTGTCGACGCTGAACGGCCCCGGCGGCTGCTGGGTGGACAACCAGCGGGACTACCTGGGCGGCGGCCAGACCGTCTTCGACGTGCTGTCCTCGCAGAACGGCAAGGACCTCCCGTTCTTCGTGTACCTGCTGGCGTTCATCGTGCTGGGTGCCGGCTCGCTGTTCTTCGTGATGTTGCAGGGCCGCACGGCCTTCCGCCGCGGCCCGAAGTGGCCGTCGCGGTTCTTCTGGATCCCGTTCGCCGCGATGCTCGTGTTCAGCGTCGGCATGGAGGCGAACACCGCGCTGCACTTCTGGCTCGGGTTCCTGCCGTTCAGCGTGCTGGGGCTGATCCCGGTCGCGATGGTCGGGCCGCCGCCGTGGTCGGTGATCAACCGGTCGGACCGGTCGGACGAGCCGCCGCCGCGTCGCGAACCGGAGCTGCACCGCCCGCCGCCGTCGCAGGTCCAGCCGCGTCCGACCCCGCCGCCCCCACCGCCGCCCCCGGCCAACCGCCCGTACCCGAAGACGGCGCTGGCCTCCGCGCCCGAGCCGCCGTCCCCGCCGGGGGGCATGCTGGCCGCGGCCCCGGGCCCGATCCCGCCGCCGCCGGGCTCCCGCAACGCCGGTGGCAGCCGCTACCGGCGCGTCAAGCAGCTGGGCGCGGGCGGGTTCGGCACGGTCTGGCAGGCCGTGGACACCCAGCTGAACCGCACGGTCGCGCTGAAGATCGCGCACGCACCGGACCGCGACACGGCCGAGCGCATGCAGCGCGAGGCCCGCGCGCTGGCCGTGGTCAGCCACCCGAACTGCGTCAAGGTGTACGACCTGGCCGAGGAGCCGGACGGCCTGGCGCTGGTGATGGAGTACCTGGAGGGCCGCCCGCTGGCCGAGCTGGTCGACGGTCAGGGCCCGCTGGACGACGTCGCGGCGGGCCGCCTGTGGGCGACGATGGCGGGCGCACTGGCGGCGGCGCACGAGAAGGGCGTCCTGCACCGCGACATCAAGCCGTCGAACATCGTCCTCGACCCGAGCGGCCTGGCCCACCTGATCGACTTCGGCATCGCCCGCAGCCAGGGCGACTCGAAGATGACGGCGACCGGCATGATGATCGGCACGCCGGACTTCGTGGCCCCCGAGCAGGCGATGGGCTCGGCGGCGTCGCCGGCCTCGGACGCGTGGCAGCTGGCGGCGACGATCAGTTACGCGCTGTCGGGCCAGCCGCCGCGTGGGACGCGCGAGACACCGATGGCGGCGTTGATGGCGGCGGCCCGGGCGGAGCCGGTGTCGCGGCTGCCCCAGCGGAGTGCGCACGCGCGGCTGCTGGCGGCGTCACTCGACCCGGAGCCGCGCCGGCGCCCGACGCTGAACGCGGTGCGGCGCGAGGTCGAGGGCTGGCTGTCGCGGGCGGGCAAGTCGGCGGACGGCCCGGTGACGCGGGTGGTGCCGCGCCAGCCGGGGAGCCAGCTGCCCCGCCGCTAGCCGGGCTTGACCGCCGAGAACGTCACGGTCTCCTTCGGGCGGGTCTGCACCTCGACCTGCTCGAACCCGGCCTTCTTCAGCCGCTGCGCCAGGGTAGATGCGTCGAGCACGTTCATCGTGTCGCCGATGTGCAGCAGCCGGAACCGGAAGCTGAGCTGGCTGTCCGTGCCGCAGAACCTCCCGCCCGGCCGCAGGACCCTGGCCGCTTCGGCGAAGATCGCGTCCTGCAGCTCGGTCGTCGGGACGTGGTGCAGCATCGTGAAGCAGACGACCGCCGAGAAGCGGCCCTCCGCGAAGGGCATCTCGGCGCCGCTGCCCTCGTGGACGTCGGCGCGGTCGCCGAACTTCTCGCGCAGGAGCTGGGTGGAAGCCGGGTCGATCTCCAGGACCGTCAGCTTCGGGACCACGTCGAGCAGCAGGTTCGTCGTCGCGCCGAAGCCGGGGCCGAGCTCGAGGACGTCGTCGCCGAGGTCCTGGCGGGCCAGCCAGGGCTTCAGGAGCCGCTCGATCTTGTCCGCCCACCAGGCGGACCGGCAGAGCTTGCGGTGGATGAGGTTCATCGGCATGGTCCCGACGCTATTTTGGGGCGCGGGTGACCGGTAGCCGATACGCTGCCAACCCATGTCGCCAAACAGCCAAGCCATGCTTCTCGGCGCGCTCGACCTGCCCGCCGGGACCTGGTTCCCGTGGCACGAACACCCGGCGCACCAGCTCGTCTGGTCGGCGCGCGGGGTCGTCGCGGTCAAGGCAGGCGACGCGGGCTGGGTCCTCCCGCCGACGCGGGCCCTCTGGATGCCCGCCGGCGTGCGGCACCGGACCGGCGCTCTCGGGCGAGCGGCGCTGCGCGGCATCTACGCCGACCCGGCGCGCTCGCCGGTGTCGTGGCCGGAACCGCGGATGGTCGTCGTCCGGCCGCTGCTGCGGGAACTGCTCGAATACCTGACCGGCGACGGCGTCGCGCCCGACGCCCGGCTGCGCGCCGAAGCCGTGGCCTTCGACCTGCTGGAACCCCTCGATGTGGTGCCGATCGTGGTGCCGTCACCGGAAGACGCCCGGGCGCGGGACGTCGAGCGCGCGGTGCTGGCGAACCCGGCCGACGCCCGCACGCTCGCCGAGTTCGGCCGGGACGTCGGTGCCGCGGAACGCACGCTCGCGCGGATCTTCGTCCGGGAGTGCCGGATGCCGTTCGGGACCTGGCGCACGCAGGTGCGGCTGCGTGCGGCCCTGCCGCTGCTGGCCCAGGGCACGCCGCTGGAGACGGTGGCCTACCGGGTCGGGTACAGCTCGGCCAGCGCGTTCGTCGCCGCCTTCCGGCGCGCCGTCGGGGTCACGCCGGGCGCCTACTTCGCGGGCTGACTACCGCCAGGACGGCAGCCAGCGCTCGGCCTCCCACTGACCGTTTGTGATAGCGATGCCGTTCAGGATCGGCCACAGCCAGGCGAAGTTCGCCACCACCAGCCCGACGTACAGCGACACCACGAGCAGACCCGTTCCCCGTCTTTCGAAGCCGCGCCGCGCGCTGCCCAGGATCTGGCCCAGGCACAACGTCAGTCCCAGCACCAGGAACGCCGCCAGCGGGGTCGCGTAGAAGAAGTACATCTGGCGGTCGATGTTGGTGAACCAGAAGACGTACCCGCCGAGGTAACCGACCAGGACCGCCGCGAAGCGCCAGTCCGCGCGGAAGATCGAGCGCCAGGCCGCCCAGCCGAGCATCGGGATCGCCAGCCACCACATCGCCGGGGTGCCGATCAGCATCGTCGCGCTGATGCAGCGGGCCTCGCCGCAGCCGGTGACTTCGCCGTTGTAGCTGTAGAGCATCGGGCGCAGGCCCATCGGCCACGTCCACGGCTTGGACTCCCACGGGTGCGGGTTGTCCTTGGGCGTGACCAGCGTTTCGTGGAAGTGCAGGACGTTCGCCGTGTAGTCGCCGAGCGAGCGCAGCGCCGGCGGCACCCACGACCAGAAACCCGGCGCGATGTCCTTGATCTCGGTGTAGTGCCGGTCGGTCGCCGTCTCGCTGGCGAACCAGGCCCAGTACGCGGCGAAGTACATCAGGAACGGGATGATCAGGATGGCCCACAGCGCGGGCAGCACGTCCCGGCGGATCGTGCCCAGCCAGGGCCGTTCGACGCCGGCCGCGCGCCGGGCCGCGACGTCGAAGAACACGCACAGCAGCCCGAACGCGACGATGTAGTACAGCGCCGACCACTTGACGCCGAAGGTGAGCCCGATCATCAGCCCGGTCGCGAACCGCCACCAGCGGAAGCCCAGCTTGGGGCCCCAGACGGACTCGTTGACCCAGCCCTCGCGGACCGCCGTCGCCAGCCGTTCGCGCACCTGGTCGCGGTCCACCAGCAGGCAGGCGAACGCGGCGAAGACGAACAGCGCGATGAAGATGTCGAGCATGCCCATCCGCGACTGCAGGTGCAGCACGCCGTCGCTGATCACCAGGATGCCGGCGATGCCGCCGAGCAGCGTGGAGCGGGTCAGGCGGCGGGCGACGCGGACGACCAGCAGCACCAGCAGCGTGCCGGCCAGCGCGGGCATGATCCGCCAGCCCCAGCCGTTGTAGCCGAACAGCCATTCGCCGATCGCGATCAGCTGCTTGGCCAGCGGCGGGTGGACGACCAGCTCGTAGCCGTAGTTGTCCTCGTAACCGCCGTTGCGCAGCACCTGCCACGCCTGCGGGACGTAGTGCTTCTCGTCGAAGACCGGGCTGCCCTTGTCGGTGGGCACGCCGAGGTTCTGCAGGCGGACGATGCCGCCGATCAGCGTCAGCACCAGGGTGACGACCCAGCCGCGCAGCCGGTCGGCCGGCATGCCTCGGCCGAGCAGGGTCAGCTCGCGGTCGGTGGGCGGCCGGAGCGCCTCGACCGGGTCCGGCCGGACGCTTTCGTCGTCGGGACGGGTCAGCACGGCGGTCACGGGGCGATCCTACGGGCGAGGCAGGGCGTCCGTCGTCCGGATCCGCTGATCAGCCTAGGCTGGCCGGGTGACCCAGGGCCGTCTGATCCTCGCCGCCACCCCGCTCGGCGACGTCCGCGACGCTTCCCCGCGCCTGGCTTCGGCCCTGGCGGACGCGGACGTGATCGCCGCCGAGGACACCCGCCGGTTCCGGTCGCTGGCGACGGCGCTGGGCGTGACCCCGCGCGGCCGCGTGGTGAGCTTCTACGAGGACGTCGAGCCGGCGCGCCTGCCCAAGCTGCTCGAAGCGTTGCAGGCGGGCGAAACGGTGGTCCTGGTGACGGACGCGGGCATGCCGAGCGTGTCCGACCCGGGCTTCCGCCTGGTGGCGGCGTGCGTGGCGGAGGATCTGCCGGTGACGTGCCTGCCCGGCCCGTCCGCGGTGACGACGGCGCTGGCGTTGTCCGGTTTGCCGTGCGACCGGTTCTGTTTCGAGGGCTTCGCGCCCCGCAAGCCGGGCGAGCGCACGCGCTGGCTGACGGCGTTGCGCGACGAGCCCCGGACGGCGGTGTTCTTCGAGTCCCCGCACCGCCTGGCATCCCTTTTGTCCGATGCGGCCGCGGTTCTGGGGCCGGACCGGCGCGCGGCGGTGTGCCGGGAGCTGACCAAGACGTACGAAGAGGTGAAGCGGGGAACGCTGGCGGAGCTGGCTGCGTGGGCCGAGGACGGGGTGCGCGGGGAGATCACGGTCGTGTTGTCGGGCGCCTCGCCGAGGCAGGTTTCGGTGGCGGACCTGGTGGGCGAGGTGGCCGACCGGGTGGCGTCCGGCGAGCGCCTGAAGTCGGCGGCGGCGGAGGTCGCCGCGGCGGCCGGGGTGTCCAAAAAGGAGCTCTACGACGCCGTGCTGGCGGCGCGGGTCAAGTGAGCAACGCGGTCACCGCGGCGTGCGCCTTCTCCGCGTCCGGGGCATCCCCGGTGATCACGTCCGTGTACACGAACGACTCGCCGATCCGGACCAGCAGGTAAGCCAGATCCGGCACCGGCAGCGGCGGGACCAGCCGCCCGGCCGCGACCTCGCCCTCCAGCAGGGTGACCAGCTTCTCCGTCGTCCGGCGTTGGCAAACGCTTGCGCGGGTCGTCAGCAGCCGCAAAGCGCGCTCCGGCTCGCGGCGCAGGAAGTCGCGGAACGGCGGTGCGTCGTTCGCCAGCCGGACGTACCCGCTCACGAAGTCCGCGATCCCGGCTGCGCCGCGGCCGGCGCACGAAGGCCACAGGTGGGCGATCGTGACCTCCGAGAGCGACCACAGGATCTCGCCCAGCAGCAGGTCGCGAGACCCCACTCGCCGGTGCAGCGTCGCGCGGCTGATCGACAGCTCCTGAGCCAGCTCGCCCATGTCCAGCCGGCGGCCGGACAGGAACCACTCACGGGCCACCTCGAACTCCTGAGACATATGTCAGAATGTCTCACAACCACGACGGAGAGGGAACGCGACATGCGCGCAGTGCAGGTGACCGAGTTCGGCGGACCCGAGGTGCTCACTCCCGTCGAGCTGCCCGACCCGGTGGCCGGGCCCGGCGAGGTGCTCATCGACGTCGAGCGCATCGGCGTCAACTACGCCGACACCCACCAGGCCGAGAACTCCTACCTCGCGCCGTCCCGGCTGCCGCTCGTCCCCGGCGGCGAGGTCGTCGGCACCCAGGACGGCAAGCGGGTCGTCGCCCTGCTCAACGGCGGTGGCGGGTACGCCGAGAAGGCCGTCGCGCCGTCGGCCACGACGTTCCCGGTGCCCGACGGCATCGACGACCTCACCGCGCTGTCCATGCTGGTCCAGGGCACGACCGCGTGGGTCCTGCTCCGCAAGAACGCCCACCTGGCCGAAGGCGAATCGGTCGTCGTGCACGCGGCCGCCGGCGGGGTCGGGACGGTCGCCGTCCAGCTCGCCAAGGCCTGGGGTGCCGGGCGCGTCATCGCCACCGCGAGCAGCGAGGAGAAGCGCGCGCTGGCCCTCGAGCTGGGGGCGGACATCGCCATCGACTCGCGCGCCGAGGACATGACGGCCGCCCTGATCGAGGCGAACGACGGCCGCCGCGTCGATGTCGTGCTCGACATGGTCGGCGGGACGACCACCGACCAGAGCATCGCCGCCCTCGCCCCCTTCGGGCGGCTGGCGTTCTACGGCATGGCGGGCCGCGAGAACCCGAAGCCGGTGGAGCTGCGCAACGTCCTCGGCCACAGCACGACGATCAGCGGCATGTGGCTCCCGCACGTCTTCCGGCTGCCCGGCAACGTCTTCGGGACGGCGCTGACGGAGCTGTTCGACCTGGTTCTCGAAAGCAAGCTCAAGGCGATCCCGGGTGGCGAGTACGCGCTGTCGGACGCCCGTGGCGCGCACGAGGCCCTGCGGTCGCGCAAGACGGTCGGGAAGCTACTGCTCGACCCCGGCAAGTAGGCGTTCCAGGGGTGCCGCCTTGTGGAGGCACTCCTGCCACTCCGCCTCCGGGTCCGAATCCGCCGTGATCCCGCCGCCGACACCGAGCGCGATCGAACCGCCGGAGATCTCGAACGTGCGGATCGCGACGTTCAGCTCCAGCCCCGCCGCCGGGGACACCAGCCCGATCGCGCCCGTGTAGACCCCGCGCCCGCACGGCTCCAAGGCCGCGATCAGGTCCAGCGCGCGGATCTTCGGCGCGCCCGTCACCGACCCCGGCGGGAAGGTCGCTTCCAGCAACGCGGCGTCCGGAACCGAGGGCCGCAGCACGCCCGTCACCGTCGAGTCCAGGTGCCAGACCCCGGGCGCCTCGCGGACCTGCAGCAGCGACGGCACCGTCACCGACCCCACCTCGCACACCCGGCCGAGGTCGTTGCGCACCAGGTCGGTGATCATCACGTTCTCCGCGACGTCCTTGGTGGACTGCCGCAGCAGCGCGGCGTTCCCGTCGTCCTCGGGCCCGCGGCGGGGGAGCGTCCCCTTGATCGGCGTCGAGCGCACCGAACGCCGGTGGCGCGCGAGGAACAGCTCCGGCGAGAACGAAACCACCGACCCCCACGCCCCCGACAGGAAGGCCGCGCGGCGAGGCGACAGCGAAGACACCCCCGCCGCGAACACCGCCGCGGGAGACCCCGAGAACGGACCCGTGAACCGGGCGCAGATGTTGGCCTGGAACAGCTCGCCGGCTTCGATCGCGTGCACGCACGCCTTCACCGCGTCCCGGTGCTCCGAGGGCAGCGGACGCTGCAGCGGCCCCGCCGTCCACGACGCCGGAGGCGCGGGCGAAGCCAGCAGCGACTCCATTGTGGACACCGAGGGGCCGCCGCCGTCCAGGGACTCCAGGTAGCACGTGCCCGTGCCGGACCACCGCAGCACGTGGTCCGCCCAGCCCCAGGCGGACGCGGGCAGCGCGCCGGTGCGGCCGGACGGGTCCGCCGAGTCGTAGGACAGGTACCCGAACCAGCCGCCGCCGAGCACGCCGGGGGCGGCGTCGACCTCCGGCGCGAAGGAAGGCAACGCGGACGGGGCGACCGCCAGCGACGGCGCGATCACCGCCCGGGAAGAAAACCACTCACCGGACAGCATGGCCGGCGGCGGCAAGCCGCGCGAAGCGGCGTGGTGGGCCAGCACCGAGAACGCGCGCGCCGGCGTCACGTCCGTCCGGAGTGCCCTGCTCGTCACGCGCATGGCGACATACCACCACACGTCAGAGCAGCAAGTCGCCCAATGTGAACGGGTACACGACGGCGTTCTGCTCCACCGGCGCCGCGATGCCGGGGACGTCCGGGGCGTAGGCGTGCTGGTGCACGCCGAGCCGCGAGTGGAACCAGCCCGGCCGCCCGGGGATGCCGTTGTGCCGGATCAGCCACAGCACGACCTCGCTGTCGGCCCAGCGGTCCGGGTGCAGCCGGTGCGCCCAGCAGTCGTGGTCGGCGTAAACCAGTACCCGCTCGATGCGGGCCGCGTGCCGGACGTGCTTGATCCACGCCTTGACGAACCGGTCGTCGACGCTCGGCGCCGCGACCTCCAGTGCCGGGGCCAGCGAGCCCGGGGCGAACGCGCCGAGCCGGCTCGCCGTCCGCACGAAGAAGTCCGCCTGGTCGTGCACGGCGCCGGGCCGGGCGTAGTGCCGACCGCCCGCGTGCAGCCCGGCTTCCTGCGCGCCGGCCAGGTTCCGCTCCGCGGCGGGGTTGCTCCAGTTGACGTTCTCGCTGATCGTCACCGACACGAACCGGGTCTGGGCGGCGCGCACGGCCTGCCAGTCGGCCACCCGCTCGCGGTGCGACAGCGAAATGCCGAGTTCACTCTCCGGCTCTGTCACGGTCCGCCCCCGGCACGTCGGTGGAGAGCACACCATACGTCGCCGGGGACGGACCCGCAGTGACAAACGCGCGGTTGATCAGGCGTTTTCGCGCTGGAACGTCCGGGTGCCCCACCACAGGGACAACACCGCCATCACCAGCACCACGACACTGCCCGTGAACAGGGCGTCCATCGTGAAGTCGCCGCCGAAGCTGTTCCGCTCGACGTCGACCACGTGCCGGAACGGGTTGATCCGCGAAACCGTGTAGAGCCAGTCCGGCGCCCGCCCGGCGGTGATCGGCAGCAGGATGCCGGAAAGCAGCAGCAGCGGGATCAACACCGCGTTGAGCAAGGCCGGGAACGTTTCCTCGCTCTTCAGCGTCAACGCCAGCGCGTAGGAGCACGACGCCAGCGACACCGCCAGCAGGAACACGATCACCAGGCTCAGCAGCACGCCGCCCGCCGGGGCGTCGAGCGGGAACACCAGCGTGGCCAGCACGATGATCAGCACGGCCTGCACCACCGCCTGCAGCGCGTTGGCCAGCACCTTGCCCAGCAGCAGCGCGACCCGGCTGACCGGCGTCACCCGGAACCGCTCGACGACGCCGGAGCGGTATTCGGCCAGCAGCCCGAAGCCGACGAACGAGCTGCCGAACAGGGCCAGCTGGGCGATCAGCGCCGGGGTCAGCAGCATCCAGCCCGCCGTTTCGGTCAGGCCCTGGTCCTGCACGGTCCGGACCATCAGCGGCCCGAACAGGAACAGGTACAGCAGCGGCTGCATGATCCCGATCAGCACCCAGGTCGGGTTGCGCAGCGCCGCCAGCATGTCGCGGCGGAAGATCAGCCAGGTGTCACGCAGCACGGCCGGCCTCCTCCGCTTCCCGCAGCGAACGCCCGGTGAGTGTCAGGAAGACGTCGTCGAGCGTCGGCCGGTGGACCTGCACCGACAGCATCGCGATGCTCTTCGCGTCCAGCGCCCGCAGCAGCTCCGGCAGCGCGACGTCGCCGCGCGGCACCCGGAACCGGACCTCCCCGCCGTCGACGGACAGCTCCTGAACACCCGCGAGCCGCCCGGCGATCTCCGCGGCGTCCGCGGCCTGCTCCGGCTCGACACCCACCTCGACGCGGTCGCCGTTGACCCGCGCCTTGAGCACGTCCGGCGTCCCTTCGGCGACGATCCGGCCGTCGTCGATCACGATCAGCCGGTCCGACAGCGCGTCCGCCTCGTCCAGGTAGTGGGTGGTCAGGAAGACCGTGACGCCCTGCTCCGCGCGCAGCCGGCGGATGTGGTCCCACAGGTTGGCGCGGCTCTGCGGGTCGAGGCCGGTCGACGGCTCGTCGAGGAACACCAGGCCGGGCGAGTGGATCAGCCCGAGCGCGATGTCGAGCCGACGCCGCTGGCCCCCCGAGAGCGTCTTGGTCAGCCGCTGGTCCAGCCCGGTCAGGTCGAGCTGCTCGGCGAGTTCGGCGCCGCGCGCGATCGCGTCGGCCTTGCTCATCCGGTAGAGCCGGCCCTGCAGCTCCAGCTCGTCGGCGACCTTGCTCTCGGGCGCGCTGCCGCCGCCCTGGGCGACGTAGCCGATCCGCTTGCGCACGCCCAGCGGGTCGGACAGGAGGTCGCAGCCGCCGACGGTCGCGGTGCCCGCGGTCGGCTTCAGCAGCGTGGTCAGCATCCGCAGGGTGGTCGTCTTCCCGGCGCCGTTGGGCCCGAGGAAGCCGACCAGCTCACCCGCTTCGACGTCGAGGTCGACGCCCTTCACCGCGTGGACTTCGCCCCCAGTGCGGCCCTTGCGGCGGAACCGCCGCTCGAGACCGCGTGCCGTGATCATGAGATCCCCTCTCGCAGTAGTCCATCTTGACTAATTGAGTCGCACACTGTGCCTCAGAAGAGTGCACTAGTCAAATTTGATTACCGCGGCGGTGAACCTTTCCGCCCGGAACCCCGACTGTCTTGGTGACGCGCACGAAGTGAGACGGGGAGACGCGGTGAGCGAGGAACGGCGCAACGAGTTGCTGGTGGTGCGCTGCCAGCTCGGGGAGCGGGCGGCGTTCCACGACCTCGTCCGGCGCTGGCACGGACCGCTGTGGCGCTACGTGCGGGGCATGGTGGGCTCGTCGCACGTCGCGGACGACCTCGCCCAGGAGGCGTGGGTCGCCGTGGTGCGCGGGCTGCCGCGCCTGCACGAGCCGGCCCGGTTCGCCCCCTGGCTGTTCACCATCGCCCGGCGCACCGTGACCGACCACCTGCGCCGGGCGTATGGGGCGCCGAGGACCGCCGAGGCCGAGCCGGACGAGGCCACGGCCGACGACGGCCTCGGTGACGTCCTGACCGCGCTGGAGGTCGAAGCCGGCCTGAGCGGGCTGCCGCCGCTGGAACGCGAGGTGCTGATCCTGTTCCACCTGGAGGACCTCCCGCTGGCCGGCTGCGCGGAGGTGCTCGGCGTCCCGCCGGGCACGGTCAAGAGCAGGCTGCACCGCGCGCGCCGGATGCTGCGGGAGGCCCTGGTGGAGAAGGGGTACGAGGCATGAGTGAGCACGACGACGCGACGGACCGGGCCGTCCCGGTGGAACTGGAGCGCGCGCTGGCGGCGGAGGTCTCGCTGCGCTCCCGGATGCGGCACGTGGCCGTGGGGCTCGCGGGCGGGTGCGGTGCGGCGCTGCTCACCGTGCTGTGGGTGACCGAGCCGCACCCGCTGCCCGCCCGCACCCGGGCCGCCTTCGCCGCGCTGATCGCGGTCGGCCTGGCCTGGGCCGCCTTCGCCGGGTGGGTGCTGACCCGCCGCCGGCCGCTGTTCGCCCGGGACCGGGTGCTGGGTGCCCGGCTCGCGCTCGCGGTCAGCCTGGCCACCGGCGCCGCCGGCACGGCCGTGGCCGCGGCCCGCGGCACCACGGCCGAGCTCCTGGCCACCGCCCTGACCGGCGGTGTCCTCGTCGTGGCGGCCGGGCTGCTGCTGGCGCGGGCACACGCCCGGCGCGCCGCACTGCTGCGCCTGCGGGACACCCTTCGCGACCAGACCGCCTGATCACTTCGAGCCGCACGATCAGGCGTTCCGGCCAGGCGTGGCTCGCGTTCGTGATCCCGCCCCACCGCCGGTACAGCTCGCCGACGTGCTCCGGCGTGCCCAGGCCCCTGCCGACCTTCAGCTCCTCGAGCATCAGCTCCGCCTGCCGCTGGCTCCAGCAGGTCCTCGGCGGTCATCTTCTTCAGGGCGTGGTGGATCGACCCGGGCTGGACCTCCCTCCCGAAAACGCGCGTGACGCCCTCCGTAGGCTAATAAGGTATGAGCACCCCTGTGTTGACCGCGGTGGCCTGGCCCTATGCCAACGGCCCCCGCCACATCGGCCACGTGTCCGGATTCGGCGTCCCCTCCGACGTCTTCTCCCGCTACCAGCGAATGGCCGGCAACCGGGTGCTCATGGTGTCCGGGACCGACGAACACGGCACCCCGATCACCGTCCAGGCGGACAAGGAGAACTCGACCCCGCAGGAGACGGCGGACAAGTACACCCGCCAGATCGGCACCGACCTGCAGGGCCTCGGCCTCTCCTACGACCTGTTCACCCGCACCACCACCGGCAACCACGCCGAGGTCACGCAGCAGATCTTCCTCGCGCTGCACCGCAACGGCTACGTCGTGCCCAAGACCACCCGCGGGGCGATCAGCCCGTCCACCGGCCGCACCCTGCCCGACCGCTACGTCGAGGGCACCTGCCCGATCTGCGGGTACGACGGCGCGCGCGGCGACCAGTGCGACAACTGCGGCAACCAGCTCGACGCCGCGGAGCTGATCAACCCGAAGTCGCGGATCAACGGCGAGACGCCGAAGTTCGTCGAGACCGAGCACTACTTCCTCGACCTGCCGGCGTTCACCAAGACCCTCGGCGACTGGCTGTCGACGAAGACCGACTGGCGCCCGAACGTCCTCAACTTCACCAAGAACCTGATCGACGACATGCGGCCGCGGCCGATCACCCGCGACCTCGACTGGGGCGTCAAGATCCCCCTCGACGGCTGGCGCGACCAGCCGCTGAAGCGGTTCTACGTCTGGTTCGACGCGGTGATCGGGTACTTCTCGGCCAGCGTCGAGTGGGCCCGCCGCTCCGGGAACCCGGACGCGTGGCAGGAGTGGTGGAACAACGCCGACGCCCGGTCGTACTACTTCATGGGCAAGGACAACATCACCTTCCACGCCCAGATCTGGCCGGCCCTGCTGTTCGGTCACAACGGCGAGGGCGACAAGGGCGGCGAGCCCGGGAAGTACGGCCGCCTCCACCTGCCCGACGAGATCGTCTCGTCCGAGTTCCTCACCATGAGCGGCTCGAAGTTCTCGACCTCGCGCGGGCGCGTGATCTACGTCGAGGACTTCCTGCGCGACTTCGGCCCGGACACGCTGCGGTACTTCATCTCGGTCGCCGGCCCGGAGACCCAGGACACCGACTTCACCTGGGACGAGTTCGTCCGCCGGACCAACTTCGAGCTGGCCAACGAGTGGGGCAACCTGGTCAACCGGTCGATCTCGATGGCCCACAAGAACGTCGGGGCCATCCCGCGCCCGGAGGCGCCGACGGCGGCCGACGAAGAGCTGAAAGCGTTGTCGCGCAAGGCGTTTGACACCGCGGGCGCGCACCTGGCCCGGTCCCGGTTCAAGCTGGCGGCGGCCGAGGCGATGAAGGTCGTCACCGCGGCGAACAAGTACATCTCCGACCAGGAGCCGTGGAAGCTCAAGGACGACCCCACGCGGCGCGACACGGTGCTGCACACCGCGCTGCAGGTCGTCTCGGACGCCAACACGCTGCTGACGCCGTTCCTGCCGCACTCGGCCCAGAAGGTGCACGAGGCCCTCGGCGGCACCGGCGTCTGGGCCGCCCAGCCGGAGCTCAAGGAGGTCGAGGACCTCGACATCGACGGCCGGGTCAACCCGATCCTGACCGGCGACTACGCGGCCGAGCAGGCGAAGTGGGAGTCGACGCCGATCGAGGTCGGCACGCCCCTGCAGAAGCCGTCGCCGCTGTTCACCAAGCTCGACCCGGCGCTCGGCGAGACCGGTCCCGAGTGGGCGCCGATCATCAAGGAGTGAGAAGAACACATGGGTGATCAGAAGCGCGAGCTGCCGCCTGTCCCGGACCGGCTCCCGGTGTCGGTGGTGGACGCGCACACCCATCTCGACGCGTGCGGCGCGGTCACCGCGGCCGATGTCACGGCCATGGTCGACCGCGCCGAGCGCGCCGGCGTCGCCCGCGTCGTCACGGTCGCGGACGACCTCGCGTCGGCCCGCTGGGCCGCGGAGGCCGCCGGCTGGGACCGTCGCGTCTGGGCCGCCGTCGCGATCCACCCGACCCGGACCAAGGAGTTCGGCGAGGCCGAGAAGGCCGAGATCGAGCGGCTGGCCGGGCACGAGCGGGTGGTCGCCGTCGGCGAGACCGGCCTCGACTACTACTGGGACTACTCGCCGCACGACGCCCAGCAGGAGGCGTTCCGCTGGCACATCGACCTCGCGAAGCGGCTGGACAAGCCGCTGATGATCCACGACCGCGAGGCCCACGACGACGTATTGCGCATCCTGGCCGAAGAGGGTGCGCCGAATGCCGTAATTTTCCATTGTTTCTCCGGGGACGCGGAAATGGCCCGCAAGTGCGTCGACGCGGGCTTTGTCCTTTCCTTCGCGGGCACGGTGACGTTCAAGAACGCGAAGGGGCTTCACGAGGCGGCCCGGCTCTGCCCGCCGGGGCAGTACCTCGTCGAGACCGACGCGCCGTTTCTGACCCCCCACCCGTTCCGTGGGCGGCCGAACGAGCCGTTCGGCGCCGCTTACACCGTCCGTCACCTCGCGGCGCTCAGGGGCGAAGCTGTCCACGAAGTCGCCGAAGCGGTCCGGACCACCGCCGAGCGGGTCTACCGACTCCCCAGTGTCACAACGGGTTGAACGCATTGCGACAACAGGGTTCCCGGCTCGTCCACCTGATGGAGTGACCCAGATCACGACACTCCGGGGGGTGTTTGCGCAACCCGCCGCGACCCGTTACTGTCCCGTGATCGTGCCGGTCGGACCTGCGCTCAGCAGTTGCCGATCGTCACGCCCAGTCGTAGAGACGGCGCCCCCGACCGTCGTCTCGTGAAAGGGAACGATCCCCGGTGACAGGTAGCAGACAGGCTGGAGCGCGCTCCGCCGTCCTCGAACGCGGTCATTTCGAGGACACCGCGTACGGCCAGCTCGACTTCTCCGACGACCCGAACATCACGCAGCAGGACATCCTCGCCGCGCTCGGCCCCGATGCCGACGCGATGATGGCCGAGATCGACGTCGACGTCGACGAACTGATCCGCCTCATCAACGCCGAGACGACGTACCTGCCGCCGATCGTCATCCCGGACGGCCTCGAGGAGGACCGCACCGCTTCCCCCGAAGCGCGCCGTGCGGCTCTGGACGAGGGCCTCCGCCAGACCACCAAGGTCTGGAAGCGCCGGTTCCTCAAGGGTGCCGTCCTCAGCGTCATGATCAGCGTCGCCGGCGGCGGCGCGGCCGCGCTGGCGATGAACAAGAGCATCACCGTCGACGTCGACGGCCACCAGCAGACCGTGCACTCCTTCGGCGGCACCGTCGGCGAGGTGCTCGAGGACGCGGGCCTGTCCGTCGGCGAGCACGACTCGCTCTCGCCCTCCCCGCAGGCGGAGGTCGGCGACGGCGGCGTCATCAAGCTCGAGCGCGGCCGCCAGCTGAAGCTGATCGTCGACGGCGCCGAGCGCACCTCCTGGGTCCGCGCGACCCACCTCGGCGACGCGCTGAGCCAGCTCGGGATGACCGAGATGGACAAGGCCGGCACCTGGATGTCAATGCCGAAGAGCGGCGAGCTGCCGCTGCAGGGCGCGACCGTCGAGATCAAGACGCTCAAGAACATCACCCTGTACGACGGCGGCAACGCGCCGAAGCAGGTCAAGACCACGGCCGTGACGACGAAGGAGTTCCTGGGCGAGTACAAGCTCACCCTGGGCCCGGAGGACCAGGCCGAGGGCGGCCTGGACGTCAAGCTGACCGACGGCGCCGAGGTGCACATCAGCCGCACCGGCGTCTCGACGGTCGTCCAGAAGGAGTCCATCGACCCGCCCGAGCAGCGCGTCGACGACCCGAACCTCGCCAAGGGCAAGACGCAGGTCGAGGACCCCGGCACGCCGGGTGAGAAGGAAGTGACCTACAAGGTCACGCAGAAGAACGGCAAAGAGGTCGGCCGGGAGAGCATCTCCGAGAAGGTCATCACCCAGCCGAAGCCGAAGATCGTCCACGTCGGCACCAAGGAAGCCCCGGCCCCGAACATCGGCGACGGCTCCGCGTGGGACCGCATCGCGCAGTGCGAGTCGGGCGGCAACTGGTCCATCAACACCGGCAACGGCTACTACGGCGGCCTCCAGTTCGACAAGCGCACGTGGGACGCCTACGGCGGCGACCAGTACGCGAACCTGCCGAGCCAGGCTTCGCGCGAGCAGCAGATCGCGGTCGCGGAGAAGGTCCGCGACGCCCGCGGCGGCTACAGCGCCTGGCCGGTCTGCGGCAAGAAGGCCTGAGTACCGCTTCGAACCGGCCCCCGTCCCTCCCCGGACGGGGGCCGTTTCGCGTGTCGACCCGCCAATCACGCGTGTCGGCTCTCCAATCACGCGTGTCGTCCCCCCAATCACGCGAGATGCGCCTCTGATCACGCGAATTCCGGGTTCAAGTAGGCTCCAGCGGTGGTTGAACTGCTGGGACCGGCCGAAATCCGTGCGCTGGCGGCCGAACTCGACGTGCGGCCGACCAAGAAGCTCGGGCAGAACTTCGTGCACGACCCCAACACCGTCCGGCGGATCGTCGAGCTGGCGAACGTCACGCCCGACGACGTCGTCCTCGAGGTCGGGCCCGGCCTCGGGTCCCTGACCCTCGGGCTGCTCGCCACCGGCGCCCGGGTGGTCGCCGTCGAGATCGACCCCAAGCTCGCCGAACGGCTGCCCAAGACCGTCGCCGAACGCGGGCCCGAGGCCGCGGGGAACCTCACCGTCGTCGGGGCGGACGCCCTGCGCGTCACCCGCGAACAACTGGGCGAGCCGACCGCTCTCGTCGCCAACCTGCCCTACAACGTCGCCGTGCCCGTCGTGCTGCACCTCCTGGCCGAGGTGCCCTCCCTCCGGACCGGTCTCGTCATGGTGCAGACCGAGGTCGCCGACCGGATGGCCGCCGGCCCCGGCAGCCGGATCTACGGCGTGCCCAGCGTCAAGCTCGCCTGGTACGGCCCCGCACGCAAGGTCGCCGCCGTGCCACGCTCGGTGTTCTGGCCGGTGCCGAACGTCGATTCCGCGCTCGTCGCCTTCGAGCGGGCCGACGCGACGGCGTCCGACGACCGGGACGTCCTCTTCGGCCTGGTGGACGCCGCTTTCTCACAACGCAGGAAGACGCTCCGGGCCGCGCTCGCGGGCTGGGCGGGCTCGGCCGAGCGCGCCGGCGAACTCCTGACGGCGGCCGGGATCGACCCCAGGACCCGTGGCGAGCAGCTGGATGTGCACGACTTCGCCCGCATCGCCGCCGCGCGCTAGCGGCTCCACAGTGGAGGCGTGAAAATACGCCCGCCAAGCCCGTGATCCCGCGATTCGGACACCTCCACTCGTGTGATCTGGGCCAACGGGCTTGCTTTCGCTCCTCGGGATCGGTTTTACTCAATACGTCCATCCCGAGCGACTGAGAGACCTGGCTCGCCGAAGTCGCAGCAACCACCCTCCACAGGGCAGGTGCTACCGCCAGGACCGATGGAGGCCGTTTTCGATGAAGAGGGTAGCCCGCCCCCTGCTCCTGACCAGGCGTCGCGTTGTCGACGAAGGCCGCCGCTCCGTGACCGCATGTCGACGCTCCCACTGAGCTAGTCCGAGCCGGTCCACCTCTTCTTCATGCACCGTCCGAACAGGACGGAACTCGCTTGCGGCCGGGTGCTGCGCGCTGCCTGCACCCCGTTTTCTGGAGCCTTCGTGATCACCGTCGAAAACCTGTCCAAAACCTTTGCCACCAACGGAAACTCCGTCGTCGCGCTGCGGGACGTGAGCGTCGACGTCCAGGCAGGCTCGCTGTTCGGCGTGGTCGGTCCCGCCGGGTCGGGCAAGTCCGTCCTCGCCCGGTGCATCGCCCTGCAGGAGCGCCCCGACCGCGGTGTCGTCCGCCTCGACGGCCTCAACACCGGCACCCTCGACGGCCGCCGCCTCCGCGAAATCCGCCGTCAGCTCGGCGTCGTTTCCACGAAGCCGGAGCTGATCGCCGAGCGCACCATCGCCGGCAACATCGCTTCCCCGCTCGAGCAGCTCGGCGTCGACGGCCCGCAGCGCCGCAGCCGGGTCGGCTCGCTGCTCGACCTCGTCGGCCTGACCCAGCGCGCCACGCAGCGGCCCGGTGAGCTGTCCGCCGGGCAGCTGCGCCGCGTCGCGGTCGCGAAGGCGCTGGCGGCGGCCCCGGCCGTGCTGCTCGCCGACGACCCGACCGCCGGCGTCGACCCGGAGGAGGCCGGCGCGGTGCTCGCCGTCCTCGACCGGGCGCGCTCCGAGCTGGGCACCACGATCGTCGTCACGACGCCGGACGCGGGCGTGGTCCGCCGGGTCTGCGACGACGTCGCGGTGCTGGAGGACGGCACGGTCGTCGAGCGCGGCACGGTGCTCGACCTGATCTCGAACCCGGCCAGCCGCACCGCCCAGGCGCTGCTGCCGGCCATCGAGACGACCCGCTCGCAGGCGGCGCGCTACGACCGCTCGGCCGACGTCGTGCTGGTCGGTTTCGCTTCGGTGGGCGCGCTGCTGCCCGAGGCCGCCGGCCGCTTCGACGTCGAGTTCGCCACCATCGGCGGCGGCCTGACCCGCATCGGTGACACGCCGGTCGGCCGGTTCCGCCTGGGTGTCCGCGGCGAGCGGGCCGACGCGGCGCTGGCCTGGGTCGCCGAGCGCGGCGGGCACGTGACGCAGACCGCGCGCAGCCCGCAGGGTGTGGCGGCTGCCTGAGCTTTCCACCGGGAACGCCCCGATGCGCAGGTCGCATCGGGGCGTTTCCGCGGGCACGTAGGCTGGTCGGGTGCTCGCTGTAGTTCCGCCCCCAGTCACCGTCCGGGTCCCGGCCAAGGTCAACCTGCACCTTTCGGTCGACGACCTGCGGGAAGACGGTTACCACGAGCTGGTCACCGTGTTCCAGGCGCTGTCGCTGACCGACGAGGTGACCGTCGCGGTCACCGAAGAGCCCGGCATCGAGGTCTACGGCGAGGGGGAGGGCTCGGTCCCGATCGGCCCCGAAAACCTGGCCTGGCGGGCCGTCGAGGCGCTCGCGGCGCACGTCGGGCGCACCGGTGAGCCGAAGGTCCGGGTGGTGCTGCGCAAGGGCATCCCGGTCGCGGGCGGCATGGCGGGCGGCAGCGCCGACGCCGCGGCGACACTGGTCGGACTCGCTTCGCTGTGGGGGCTCGACGTCACCCGCGACGAACTCGCCGAAATCGCCGCCGGCCTGGGCAGCGACGTCCCGTTCGCGCTCTACGGCGGCACCGCGCTGGGCACCGGCCGCGGCGAACAGCTCGTCCCGGTGCTGTCGCGGCACACGTTCCACTGGGTGCTGGCTTTCGCCGCCGAGGGGCTGTCGACGCCGAAGGTGTTCGGCGAACTCGACCGCCTGCGCGCGGCGGGCAACCCGCCCCGGATCGGCTCGCACACGCCGGTCGTCGAGGCGCTGGCCTCGGGCGACCCGCGCCAGCTGGCCTTGCTGCTGGGCAACGACCTCCAGGCGGCCGCGGTCTCGCTGCGGCCCGACCTGCGCCGCACGCTCCGGGCGGGCGTGAACGCGGGCGCGCTCGCGGGCACGGTGTCCGGTTCCGGCCCGACGTGCGCGTTCCTCTGCGAAGACGCGCAGTCGGCGGTGGAGGTCGCGGCCGAGCTGTCGGGCGCCGGCGTCTGCCGCACGGTCCGCGTGGCCCACGGCCCGGTCCCCGGCGCCCGGGTGGTCGGCGGGGACGACGCGCCGCGCCCGGCGCCGCCGCGGGTGCACGCATGAAGCACGCCGAGTTCGCGTTCCCCGGCCCGCTGCGCGACAAGCTGGTCGCGGCGATCCTGGCCGGGGAGAAGACGACGACCTCGGCCCTGCTCGCGGAATACGAACACGACGGCGAAGCGTTGCCCTTCGTGGGTGAGCGAGAGCTGGTGCTCGACTCCGCCGGCACCGGGGTGGCGGTCATCGAAACGGTCGAGGTACGTGTCCTGCCACTGTCCGCAGTGGACATCGAGCACGCGCTCGGCGAGGGCGAGGGTTTCGCGAGCGTTGCCGAGTGGCGCGCGGAGCACACGAAGTTCTGGCAGAGCGCGGAAGTGCGCGCCGCCCTGGAGAACCCGGAATTCACCGTGGACGACACGACTCAGGTCGTGGCGACCCGGTTCGTCATTGTGGAAAGGATCGGCTGAGCGGATGGCCAACCTGGTCAACCTGGAGGCGGTGAGCAAGTCCTACGGGGTTCGCCCGCTGCTGGACGGCGTTTCCCTCGGCATCGCGGCCGGGCAGCGCATCGGCGTCGTCGGCCTCAACGGGGGCGGCAAGACCACGCTGCTGGAAGTCCTTTCCGGACTCGCCGAGCCGGATTCAGGGCGGGTGAGCCATGTTCGCGATCTGCGGATGGCCGTGGTCACCCAACGCACGGAACTCCCGGACGGCAGCACGGTCGGCGACGTCGTGCTCGAACGCTACGGCGCCGAGCACGAATGGGCCGCCGACGCCCGTGTCCGGTCCATTGTGGACGGCCTGGGTATCACGGCGATCGGTCTGGACACCCCGACGGCGAACCTGTCCGGCGGCGAGCGGCGCCGGGTCTCCCTGGCCGCCGCGCTGACCGGCGAGCTCGACCTGATCGTGCTCGACGAGCCGACCAACCACCTGGACGTCGAAGGTGTCCGCTGGCTCGCCGACCACCTGCTGGCCCGGAAGGTCGCCGTCGTGGTCGTCACGCACGACCGGTGGTTCCTCGACACCGTCGCGACCCTGACGTGGGAGGTCGCGAACGGCCGCGTCGAGCAGTACGAAGGTGGTTACGCCGACTGGATCTTCGCGCGCGCCGAGCGGGCGCGGCTGGCCGCGACGGCCGAGGAGAAGCGGCAGAACCTGGCCCGCAAGGAGCTGGCGTGGCTGCGCCGCGGCCCGCAGGCGCGCTCGTCGAAGCCGCGCTACCGCGTCGAGGCGGCCGAAGCGCTGATCGCCGACGTCCCGCCGCCGCGCGACTCCGTCGAGCTGCAGGCGTTCGCGAAGCGGCGGCTCGGGAAAACCGTGCTGGAGCTGGAAGACACGACGTACGCGGTGGGTGACCGGACGCTGCTCGACCACGTCACCTGGCGGATCGGCCCGGGCGACCGGATCGGCCTGGTCGGCGTCAACGGCTCGGGCAAGACGTCGCTGCTGAAGCTGCTCGGCGGCGATGTCGAGGGCTCGACGGGTCGCCGGATCGAGGGCAAGACGGTCGCGCTCGCGCACCTGCGCCAGGAGCTCGACGACCTGCCCGGCGACCTGCGCGTGCTGCAGGCGATCGAGCAGGTCGCCGGGCGCGTGGTGTTCGGCAAGCAGGAGATGACGGCGTCGCAGCTGGGCGAGAAGCTCGGCTTCCCGGCGGCCCGCCAGTGGACCCCGGTCGAGGACCTCTCGGGCGGCGAGCGCCGCCGGTTGCAGCTGTGCCGGCTGTTGATGGCCGAGCCGAACGTGCTGCTCCTCGACGAGCCGACGAACGACCTGGACATCGACACGCTCCAGCAGCTGGAGGACCTCCTCGACGGCTGGCCGGGCACGATGGTCGTGGTCTCCCACGACCGCTACCTGGTGGAGCGGGTGTGCGACACGATCGTCGCGCTGTTCGGCGACGGCCGGATCACCCACCTCCCGGGCGGAATCGAGGAGTACCTGAACCGCCGCGCTCTCGCCAAGGAACCGGCGGCCGCGGCGGCGCCGACGGCGGAGAAGGCGGAGGCGAAGAAGTCGGCGGCCGACCTGCGCGCGGCCCAGAAGGAACTCGGCCGGCTGGAGCGCAAGCTCGACCAGCTGCACGCGAAGGAGGAGAAGCTCCACGCAGCCCTGCTGGCGGCGGCGACGGACCCGGCGAAGCTGATGGAGCTGAACGCCGAGCTCAAGGGCGTCCAGGGCGAGATCGAGGACGTCGAGGGCCGCTGGCTGGAGACGTCCGAGCTGCTGGAGTGACCAGCGTGCTCGGCCCGATCGACGAGGACCGCCACCCTGGCCTCGTCGTCGTCCGGCTGCGCGGGCAGCACCAGGTGGACCGCCGGCTTCGAGGCCTCGTTTCCGCGTTGCTCGGCGGATGTTGACGTCCAGACAGTAATGTTCCCGCTATGAGCAGGTTCGTGGACACGCTCGTCGCCACCGCGACGAAGCGGGGGCAGCAGCGCGGCATGGTCACCGGGGAGCCGAAGGAGCCGGTCCGGCGGACCTGGGCCGAGGTGCACGCCGAGGCGCGGCGGATCGCCGGTGGCCTGGTGGCCGGCGGGTTCGAACGCGGGGGCGCGGTCGCCGTGCTGGCCGCCGCGCCGGTGCTGATCGCGCCGACCGTGCAGGCCGTCTGGCTGGCCGGCGGCAGCGTCACCATGCTGCACCAGCCGACCCCGCGCACCGACCTCGCCGAGTGGGCCGAGGACACCGTGCGGGTGCTCGGCATGATCGGCTCCGACCTGGTGCTGCTGGGGGAGCCCTTCGACCAGCTCGCGCCCGTGCTGGAGCAGAAGGGCATCGGGTTCAAGCTCATCACCGAGCTCGCCGCGGCCGAGCCGCTCGCCGACGTCGTCCCCACCGACGAGGGCGACACCGCGCTCCTGCAGCTCACCAGCGGCTCGACCGCCGATCCCAAGGCCGTGCGGATCACCTACGGGAACCTGTACTCCAACGTCAAGGCCATGGTCGAGCGCGCCGAGTTCGACTTCGACGTCGACGTGATGGTGTCGTGGCTGCCGACGTTCCACGACATGGGCATGGTCGGCTTCCTGACCGTGCCGATGACCTTCGGCGTCGAGCTGGTCAAGATCACGCCGGTCGAGTTCCTCTCGGGGCCGTTGATCTGGCCGGAACTGATCACCAAATACCACGGCACGACGACGGCGGCGCCGAACTTCGCGTACGCCATCGTCGGGCGCCGGATGGCCCGTGTCGACGAGGACGACGCCTACGACCTCTCGACGCTGCGCATCGCGCTGAACGGCGCCGAGCCGATCGACGAGACCGCCGTCCAGACCTTTGTGGACGCCGGCGCCCGGTTCAAGATGCCCGCCGAGTGCGTCTTCCCGGCCTACGGCATGGCGGAGGCGACGCTCGCGGTGTCGTTCGCGCCGCTGTTCACCGGCCTCACCCTGGACGTCGTCGAAGCCGACGCGCTGGAGGCGGACAACCGCGCGGTGCCGGTGCTGGAGGGCGACCCGCGGCGCGGCACCGACAGCGTCCGGTCGTTCGCGCTGCTCGGCCGGCCCCTCGACGGACTGGAGGCGGAGATCGTCGACGAGTCGGGCGCGCGGCTGGGCGAGCGCGAGGTCGGCGAGATCCGGCTGCGCGGCGAGGCCGTGACCCCGGGCTACCTGACCATGGACGGCCCGCTCGCGACGCAGGACGACGACGGGTGGCTGAACACCGGCGACCTCGGCTACCTGGTGGACGGCCAGATCGTCATCTGCGGCCGCCGCAAGGACGTCATCATCATGGGCGGCCGCAACCTGTACCCGACGGACATCGAGCGCGCGGCGACGTCGGTCGAGGGCGTGCGGGCGGGCAACGCGGTGGCGGTCCGGCTGGACGCGGGCAGCCGTCGCGAGCGGTTCGCGGTGGTCGTGGAGTCGAAGCTGGCGGGCGACGCCGAGGCCGAGAAGAACCTGATGAAGCAGGTGTCGGCCCGGGTCCGCGACGCGGTGGACATGCGGCCGTACGCGGTGGTGGTGCTCCCGGCGGGCAGCCTCCCGAAGACGCCGTCGGGCAAGGTCAAGCGCGCGGCGACGGCCCAGCAGTTCGCGGACAAGATCTCGAAGAACGCCGACGCCTGACGGGCTCCGGCGGCGGGCCTCGACGACCCGCCGCCGGCCAGGTCAGCGCTGCTGGACGCGCACCGCGCGGAGGGTCGGCGGGGCGGCGCGCTCGGTGGTGGCTTCGGGCGCCGTGCGGGCGCCGGGGAGGTCCGGGGCCTGGCCGGTGCGGGCGGCGAGCTGGTCCTCGACCGCGTCGAGGAACTCGTCGACTTCGCGCTCGTCGTAGCCGCGCTTGCCGATCAGCGGCTTCGCGAACATCACGTGGTGCACTTCGGCGGCGGTCAGGTCGTCTTCGTCGGCAAGGGTCTTGGCGATCCGCCGGACGAACGCGTCGACCTCGTGCTTCGCGTAACCACGGCGGCCGATCGGGGCGTTACCGAAGGTGACCGCGGCGAGGTCTTCGGCGGTGAACGACATGGAACTCTCCGATTCCGGGGTCGGCGGGTGCGAAACTCCCGTACACCGTCCTAACCGGTGGACACGCTCCCCGGAAGGGCCTGCCCCCAACCTCACCCCCACGGGCAGCCGCGCGCCCGCCTTCGGGTGAGTTTGCGCTACCGAGCGCTGTGTGGCGCCCCTCACACGAGGGTCAGCTGCGCCCGAACCACTTCCGCGTGCCCTGTGGGCGCTGCGGCTCCTCGACGACTGCCGGCTTCGGGTTCCGCAGCTCGACCAGCGCCGCCTCGGCCTCGTCCAGGAACAGGTCGACCTGGGCCTGGTCGTAGCTGCGCATGCCGACCGGCATGATCGTGAACTCGACGTAGTGGATGTCGTCCGGCGTGAGGATGTTCCGCCCGGCCAGTGCCTCGGCGATGAGGTCGAGGAACGCGTCCACCTCGTCCTCGTTGTAGCCGCGCCGGCCGAAGCGGGGTTTGCCGAAAGCGATCGCCCGGACTTCGTCGGGGGTCATGGCTTCACCTTGCCACCCATGTCAGCCCGCGTGGAAGGTGTTCTGCGCGGCCGCGAGACCGGTGCTGATCAGCGCCTCGGTCGCGTCCGCGCACCGGTCCACCTCCAGCGGGAGTTCCTTGCGCTCGACCGTCGAAAAGTCCTTCAGCACGAAGTCCGCCGGGTCCTGGCGGCCGGGCGGGCGGCCGATGCCGAACCGCACCCGGTAGTAGTCGCGGGTGCCCAGGGACTTCGTGATCGAGCGGAGGCCGTTGTGGCCGTTGTCGCCGCCACCCAGCTTCAGCTTCAGCGCGCCGAAGTCGACGTCGAGCTCGTCGTGCACCACCACGATGCCGGACGGCTCGACCTTGTAGAACCGCGCCGCGCCGACCACCGGCCCGCCGGAGAGGTTCATGTACGAGCGCGGCTTCACCAGCACCACGCGGCGCCCGGCCAGGCGGCCTTCCAGCACCTCGCCGCCGGTCTTGTGCGCCTTGAACTTGCCGCCGACGCGGGCGGCGAGCTCGTCCAGCACCATGAACCCGACGTTGTGCCGGTTTCCGGCGTACTGGGGTCCAGGATTGCCGAGGCCGGCGAGCAATACCAGCTCGCCGGCCCCGGGCAGGTCTTCCGTCATACAGCGATGTTATTCGGCGGCTTCGGCCGACTCTTCGCCAGCTTCGGCCTCTTCGTCGGCCTCTTCACGCTGCGGCTCGTTGACCGACACGACCAGCGACTCCGGGTCGGTGACCAGGGTCGCGCCCTGCGGCAGCTGGACCTGGCCGGCCAGGATCTGGGTGCCGACCTCGAGGCCCTCGATCGAGACCTCGACCTGCTCCGGGATGTGCAGCGCCTCGACCTCGACCTGCAGGGTGTCGACGTCCTGGTTGACCAGGCCGCCCGGGCCGGGGGTGCCGGTCACGACGACGGGGACGTCGACGGTGACCTTCTCGCCGCGCTTGACGACCAGCAGGTCGACGTGCTCGATGTAGTTCTTCAGCGGGTGCACCACGATGGTCTTGGTCAGGGCCAGCTCGCTGGAGCCCTCCAGGTCCAGGGTGATGACGGCGTTCGAGCCGTTCTCCCGCACGACGCGGGCGAACTCGATCGCCGGCAGCGCGAAGTGCCGCGGGTCCGACCCGTGGCCGTAGAGGACGGCGGGGATCTTGCCGGCGCGACGCGTGCGGCGCGCGGCGCCCTTGCCGAACTCGGTGCGCGGCTCGACGGACAGACGTACCTCGGACACGGTGTTGCACTCCTTCAAATCAAAGACAGCATGCTGCGGCGGGGGAAGCCGATGTGTGTTCTGTTCAAGGAAGTTTCGGCGGCGAGTTTCCGGGCGTGCACGACGACGGGGGCTACTCGAGCCGCCGCGTCGATCACGCCGGGCACCCCAGAAGGGCCCCGCCTCGCCGAGACAACCTCAAGAGTGTAAACCAACCTCATCACGGTGGGTTGCGGCGGGTGCCCGGCCCAGGCTAGAACCCTCCTGGAACCCCGGTACGTGACGACACAAATCCGGTGGCGGGACGACGCCGGCCGAGGTGTGCTCGGGTAGCGGGAGAGCAGGGGGCGGGAAATGCGCGCTCGGTGGAGCAAAGTGGCGGCGGTGCTGCTGCTGGGTGGGCTGCTGGCGGGCTGCCAGGTGGCCGTGGCCGGCACCGCCGGTGTCTCCGCGGCCGACCAGGCGACGGCCGACCGGCGCGCGGAGCAGCGCACGGCGGTCGACGCGGCCCTGACCGCGCTGGGCCAGGCGCCCGCGATCGCGCTGAAGGCCACGGTGAAGGGCGCCGAGCAGCAGTTCCGGATCACCCGCGGCGGCTACGCCGTCGGCGCGCTGCCGCTGGAAGGCCGGTTCGTCCAGGTGACGGCCGCCGCGAGCCAGTTCTACCTGCAGGCCGACGCCGACTACTGGAAGGCGCACGCGATCGACGAGGGCACGCAGTTCGGCACGAATTGGGTGCGTTCGCTCGGCTCCGAGCTGCCCTTCGACCCGGCGGCCCGGTTCGCGCCGCCGGCGCTGGCCGAAGGGCTGCGCAAGGCGCTGGCCGGGCTCGACCGGATGGGCGAGCCGGTCAAGGCCAAGCTGCCCGACGGCACCGAGGTCTACCAGCTCGGCGCCGCGCCGAGCGTCCTGCGCGTCACGACGGCCAAGCCGAACCGGGTCGTCAGCTTCGCCCCGACGCTGCTCGACCCGCAGAACGGCCCGAAGTACGGCGCCGAGTTCGGCGTCACCGCGCTCACCGGGGAGGCGGTCAAGGCGTTCCACACCGACCTTGACGCCGCCGTCGGCGGGCTGGGGCAGCCGTTCGAAGGGCTGGTGCAGGCCAGCGCCGTCGTCACCAACGACAAGCTCGACTGCAAGGACTTCGTCGGCTCCTGCACGACGACGGTCGACGTCTCCAACAGCGTCGTCGGCACGCCGGCGTCCGGGGAGAAGAGCGTCGTGCACATCACCCTGTCGGTCGAGGTCAGCGCCGAGTCGCTCGGGGCGCAGACGTGCACGGCGGCCGGGGACGCGGAGCCGTACAAGACGATCCAGCTGTCGTGCGCGGTGAAGTTCAAGCTGCCCAACCGCACGGCCAGCTACCAGGTGCTGTCGAAGCCGAACGCGACGGCGGAGGTCCGCGCGGGTCTCGACGTCAACGCCGTGAAACAGCGGGTGGCCACCGAGTTCGCGGGCCTCGGCGGCTGACCTGGACACCTACCCCCAGGTGTGTTGCTTCCGTTGAAGTAGGTGATCTTCCGTTCCTAGCATCGGCTGCGAACAGCCGAGAGGAAACGGAGAAACAGCCATGGCCAAGCTGGTCATTTTCGGGGCGACGGGGTACGCCGGGGGCAGGATCGGCGCCGAGGCGCTGCGTCGCGGCCACGAGGTGGCCGGCGTCGCGCGGCACGCCGGCTCGGTGCCCGAGGGCGTCGACGAACACCAGGGTTCGCTGCACGACGAGGAGTTCGTGGCGAGCTTGGCGAAGGACGCGGACGTGTTCGTGGTCGCCACCCCGGCCCGGGAGCTCGACGGCAAGAAGCTGATCGAGGCGGTCCCGGCCCTGGCCCGCATCGCGAGCGAGAACGGCGTCCGGCTGTCGTTCGTCGGCGGCGCGGCGAGCCTGCACGTGGCCGAAGGCGGCCCGCGGTTGTTCGACACTCGTGAGTTCCCGGCCGAGTACAAGGACGAGGCGGGCAACCACGCCGAGGTCCTCGGCCTGCTGCGCGAGCAGCCCGAGGGGGTCGACTGGTTCTACGTCAGCCCCGCCGCCGAGTTCGGCGCGTGGACGCCGGGCGAGCGCCGCGGCGAGTACCGGATCGGCGGCGACGTCCTGGTGACCGACGAAAACGGCCGGTCCCACATCGGCGGCGACGACTTCGCGATCGCCTACGTCGACGAGATCGAGCGGCCGAAGCACCGCCGCGCGCGCTTCACCGTCGCCTACTGACCGCGCTCTCAGTGCCGCGAATGACTCATTCGGGACCTCCGAGGTCCCCAATGAGTCATTCGCGACACCGGTGGCACGCTCCCGCGCGGAACCTCAGGCGTTGCCGTCGAAGAGGGACGTCACCGAGCCGTCCTCGAAGACCTGCTGGATCGCCTCGGCCAGCATCGGCGCGATCGACAGCACGGTCAGCCCCGGGAACCGCTTCTCCTCCGGGATCGGCAGCGAGTTCGTGACGATGACCTCGCGCGCCTTGCACGACGACAGCCGCTGGGTGGCCGGGTCGGACAGGATGCCGTGGGTCGTCGCGATGACGACGTCCGCCGCGCCCTCTTCGATCAGGGCCTCGGTCGCCTTCACGATCGTGCCGCCCGTGTCGATCATGTCGTCGATCAGCACGCAGAGCTTGCCCTCGACCTTGCCGACCACGCGGTTGGCCACCGCCTGGTTGGGCTTGTCCGGGTCACGCGTCTTGTGGATGAACGCGATCGGGCGGTCGCCCAGCTGGGCGGCCCACTTCTCGGCCAGCCGCACGCGGCCCGAGTCCGGGGAGACGACCGTGATGTCCGCGTCGCCGTAGGTGGCCTTGATGTGGTCGGCCAGCACGGTCTGCGCCATCAGGTGGTCGACCGGGCCGTCGAAGAAGCCCTGGATCTGCGCGGTGTGCAGGTCGACCGTCATGATCCGGTCGGCGCCCGCGGTCTTGAACAGGTCCGCGATCAGCCGCGCCGAGATCGGCTCGCGGCCCTTGTGCTTCTTGTCCTGGCGCGCGTACGGGTAGAACGGCATCACGACGGTGATCCGCTTCGCGCTCGCCCGCTTGAGCGCGTCCACCATGATCAGCTGCTCCATCACGAACTCGTTGATGGGCGTGGTGTGCGCCTGGATGACGAAGGCGTCGGTCCCGCGGACGGACTCCTCGAACCGGACGAACAGCTCCCCGTTGGCGAAGGTGTGCGCCGTCTGCGGGGTGATCGTGACGTTGAGGTGCTGGGCCACCTCTTCGGCGAGCTCCTGGTGCGCGCGTCCGGAGAAGAGCATCAGGTTCTTCTTCGGCGTCCCTTGCTTCGGACTCATGCTGGCGACTCCCCGTCGGTTCCTGCTGCTGAATCGGCGTCGAGGGCGGCCTGGGCCGCCTCCGCCGCGGGCGTACCCGGCCGGCGCCGGATCGCCCAGCCTTCGATGTTGCGCTGCGGCGGCGCCGACACCGCGAGTGTGCCTGGCGGGACGTCTTCGCGGATCACGGCACCCGCACCACTGTAAGCGCCGTCACCGATGTGCACCGGGGCGACGAAGGTGTTGTCCGCGCCCAACCGGACATACGACCCGATAACGGTCCGGTGCTTGTTCACGCCGTCGTAGTTCACGAACACGCTGGAGCAACCGATGTTGCTGTGCTCACCGATCGTGGCGTCACCCACGTAGGTCAGGTGGGGGACCTTCGTCCCGGCGCCGATGTCGGCCGCCTTCGTCTCGACGAACGCGCCCAGCTTCGCCTTGACGCCCAGCTTCGTGCCTGGGCGCAGGTAGGTGAACGGGCCGACGTTGACGCCGTCGCCGAGTTCGGAGTCCGAGCCGTGCACGCGGACCACCGAAGCGCCCGCACCGATCGTGACGTTCGTCAGCGTGCTGTCCGGGCCGACCGTGCTGCCCTCGCCGACCGAGGTCGTGCCCTTCAGCTGCACGCCGGGCTCGATGACGACGTCACGGGCCAGGGTCACGCCGGCGTCGATCCAGGTCGTGGCCGGGTCGGTGATGGTGACGCCTTCGCGCTGCCAGCGCTGCACGATCCGGCGGTTGAGCTCGGCGCCGAGCACCGACAGCTGCACCCGGTCGTTGACGCCTTCGGTCAGCCACGGGTCGTCGACGACCAGCGCGCCGACGTGGAGGCCGTCGCCGTTCGCGATGCCGAGGACGTCGGTCAGGTAGAGCTCGCCCTGGGCGTTGTCGGTCGAGAGGCGCGAGAGGCCGTCGCGCAGCACGGCGGCGTCGAAGGCGTAGACGCCCGAGTTGATCTCGGTGATCTCGGCCTGCTCCGGGGTGGCGTCCTTGTGCTCGACGATCCCGGTGACCTTGCCCGCGCTGTCGCGCACGATCCGGCCGTAGCCGGTCGGGTCGGCGACGACCGAGGTGAGCACGGTGACGGCGTTCTTCGCCTCGGTGTGCTCGTCGAGCAGCGCGCCGAGGGTGGCGGTGTCGAGCAGCGGGACGTCGCCGTAGCTGACGATCACCGTGCCGGTGACGTCGGCGGGGAGGGTGGCGAGCGCGCAGGACACGGCGTGGCCGGTGCCCTTCTGCTCGGCCTGCACCGCGGTGCCGACCGGGCGGCCGAGGGCTTCGCCGACCGCGCTCAGCCGTTCGCCGACCGCTTCCCGGCCGTGCCCGATGACCACCACGAGGTGTTCGGGGTTCAGGCCGGCGGCGGCCCGGACGGCGTGCTCGACGAGGGGCCGCCCGGCGATCGGGTGCAGCACCTTCGGCGTCGAGGAACGCATGCGGGTGCCCTCACCCGCGGCGAGGATCAACGTGCTCAGCGGGCCGGTCAACGGCGCTCCCAACGGTTACCAAAAGATGGCTTCTGTCGGGCACCGATCCTAACTGTGCTCTTCGGCGTCCCACGCGGGGTCGGTAGGAGGGGCCTCGCTGGCCCATGCCGCGGCGGGGTCGGCGGCCATCGAGTTCGCCGACGCCACTTGGTTGCCGCCACCGCGTTTGGCCTGGTACATCGCCGCATCCGCACGCGCCAGGACCTGCTCGCCGCGTTCCTGCGGCCGCAGCGAGACGAGCCCGATCGACAGCGTCACGCCGTGCGAAAGGTGGTGCGGCAGGTTCGAGACGGACTTCACGGCCCGCCCGAGCGCCATCTTCGCCGCAGAGGCCGGCGTGCCCGGAAGCAGGACGATGAACTCGTCGCCGCCGTAGCGGGCCACCAGGTCGTCGCCGCGCAAGGCGTCACGAAGCGTGCTCGCCACCACACGCAGCACGTTGTCGCCTTCCGCGTGCGACTGCTTGTCGTTGACGCCCTTGAAGCCGTCCAGGTCGACCAGCGCCACCGCCAGCGGCTGCGCGTCCGCCGACGACGCGAGCTGGCGCAGCTTCTCGTCCAGCGCGCGCCGGTTGGGCAGGCCGGTGAGCGGGTCCTGCAGCGCCTGCTGGGTGATCGCGCCGTGCTCGGCGGACAGGCGTTCGTGCTCGCGGCGGGCGTTCAGCGTGGCGATCTGCGACTCGCGCAGGCTCCACATCTCCGACTCCAGGCGCCGCGCGTAGTCGATCAGCGACTCGCCGGCGCCGGAGCCCGGGCTCGTGTCCAGCCGGGCCAGCTCGCGGGCGATGTTCAGCCGCATCGACGGCTGGGAGGTGTCGTCCGAGATCGACTGGCGGGTCTCGCGCAGGACCGAGAGGGCCTCGTCGCGGCGGCCCTCCCTGTCCAGGCAGCGCGCCAGCGCGATCGCGACGATCTCGCGGTCGTGCCCGAACGCGCGCTCGGTGTAGAGGTTCTGCAGCCGCTCGACGTGCTCGCCGCCCGGCTGGTTCAGCGCCGGCGCCGCGGCCAGGACGCCGACCTGGTCGATCGCGTCGACGTTCGCCTTGCGCGGGAACAGCGACTCGGCGAACGGCCCTTCGGCGGCCGCCCCCATCGACGCCGCCGTGCGGAACTTCTCGGCGCTCTCGTCGTACTCGTCGATGCGCTCCAGCCGCAGGCCCCAGCCGAGCAGCATCTTGATCCGGTTGATCAGCTGCAGGGCGATGTCGTGCGGGCTCGCGCTCTCGCGGATCGCCGCCGCGGCCCGGCCGATCACCTCTTCGGCCGCCTCGTAGACGCCGAGCTGGTTGAGCACCAGCCAGCAGTCGATCAGCGTCGAGGAGAGCAGCCGGTTCCAGTTGCGCAGCCCGACCTGGCGGTCCGGGATGGTCGAGTCGTCGAGGATGGCCAGCGCCCGGGCGATCTCGGTGAGCGCGGCGTCCTCCTGCGCGGCGATCACGAGCCGGCGCCCGCGCAGGGCGTGCGCGTCGGCCCGGAGCAGGGCGATGCCGTGGCGCCGGGTGTGCGCGAGCATCTCGTCGAGCCGGGGCTCGGCCTCCGCGGCCAGGCCCTTCGTGGCCAGCCGGGCGAGGGCGGACGAGCGCAGCAGCTGGGCCACGAGCAGGGGCTCGCCGCGCCGCTGGGTCTCGTCGAGCAGCTCGTCCATCATCGCGACGATCTCGAGCTGCTGGGTGTACTCGTGCCGCTGGACCGCGGCGTTCAGCTCCCGCGCGCGCCCGACGATCCAGGCGTCGGACATCTCGGCCAGCGCGGGCCGCCTGGCCATCACCGGGTCGGTCGCCTCGTCGGTCAGCGCCAACCTCCCGGTGTCGTGGGTTTCCGGTTCCTCTGCTGCTCCGCCGCCAGGATTCGAACCTGAACTGTCAGAACCAAAATCTGAAGTGCTGCCGATTACACTACGGCGGATCGATCCTGGTCAGGATAGCGACGATCGGGTGTCGTCCGCGCGGGGGATGCGTTAGGCGCCCGGCGGCCGGGTACCCGCTCCTCGGGACAGGTGTGTGGCTTCAGGCACTCCCCAGCCGCCCGAACCTCCTGTACCGTAACTTACGGCATCGTAGGTTAGGTCACCCTTGGTAAAGGGCGCCGTGTGTAGGAAGAAGTGAAGCGTATGACGGCCACGCTCGACCGTTCCCAGCCCACCGGGGAGCCTCCGGCCCCCAAGGGGCCCAAACCCGTCATCGACGGCAAGCGCGGCATCGGCGTGCAGCTGTCGGTCTACTTCGGTGTGATCGCCCCGCTCGTGGCCCTCCTGGTCGCGGTGCCGTTCGCGTGGGGCTGGGGACTGAGCTGGGTCGACGTCGGCATCTTCGTGGTGTTCTACGCGATCAGCGGGCTCGGCATCACGGTGTCGTACCACCGCTACTTCACGCACGGTTCGTTCAAGGCCAAGCAGTGGCTGCGCGTGTTCATGGCCATCGCGGGCAGCATCGCCCTGCAGGGCCCGGTGATCACCTGGGTCGCCGACCACCGCCGCCACCACGCGTTCTCCGACCGCGACGGCGACCCGCACTCGCCGTGGGCGTTCGGCACCTCGCCGTGGGCCATCGCCAAGGGCTTCTGGCACGCGCACATGGGCTGGCTCTTCGAGCGCGACCAGACCAACGCCGAGCGCTTCGCGCCGGACCTGGTGAAGGACCCGGCGATCAAGAAGGTCGACGACCTGTTCTGGCTGTGGGCCCTGGTCAGCCTGACCCTGCCGGCGCTGCTCGGCGGGCTGATCTCGTGGTCGCTGTGGGGCGCGGTGACGGCGTTCTTCTGGGCCGGGCTGGTCCGCATCTGCGTGCTGCACCACGTGACCTGGTCGGTCAACTCGATCTGCCACATGATCGGCGAGCGGCCGTTCGCCGCCCGCGACAAGTCGGCCAACTTCTGGCCCCTGGCGATCTTCAGCTTCGGCGAGTCGTGGCACAACCTCCACCACGCCGACCCGACGTCCGCCCGCCACGGCGTCAAGCGCGGCCAGATCGACATCTCCGCGCGGCTGATCTGGATCTTCGAGAAGTTCGGCTGGGTGCACGACGTCCGCTGGCCGACGCCGCAGCGCCTGGCCCGTATCGCCACCGAAAAAGCCTAGTCAACTAGGCTGCCCCGATGGCGGGGAGACGACGTTCGAAGCGTGAGCAGCAGGTCACCGGGGCCCGTCCGGCCGCCCCGGTGACCCGGGTCCGGATGACCGGCACCGAGCGGCGTCAGCAACTGCTGAACGTCGCCCGGGCGCTGTTCGCCGAGAAGGGCTTCGACGGCACGTCGATCGAGGAGATCGCCCACCGCGCCAACGTTTCGAAGCCGGTGGTGTACGAGCACTTCGGCGGCAAAGAGGGCATCTACGCGGTGGTCGTCGACCGCGAAACGCAGCTGCTGCTCGACCGGATGGTCTCGACCCTCCACGGCGGCCACCCGCGCGCGATGCTGGAGCAGGCGGCGACGGCGCTGCTGTCCTACGTCGAGGACTCCCACGACGGGTTCCGCATCCTGGTCCGCGACTCCCCGGTGGCGAGCTCCACGGGGACGTTTTCCACGGTGCTGAACGACATCGCGAGCCAGGTCGAGCACATCCTGGCCCAGCAGTTCGCCGCCCGCGGCTACGACGAGAAGCTGGCGGCGCTGTACGCGCAGGCGCTGGTGGGCATGGTGGCGCTGACCGGCCAGTGGTGGCTGGACGCGCGCAAGCCCAAGCGCGACGAGGTGGCGGCGCACCTGGTCAACCTGGCGTGGAACGGGTTGTCGCACCTGGAGCACAAGCCGAAGCTGCGGCTGGGCTGACGTCGTGGCGCTCACGGCCGCGGAGTTGCGGCTCATGCAGGGCCTGGCGCAGCGGATCACCGCCACCCACCCGGAGCTGGTGAACAGCGACGCGTCGTTCGGCGAGCTGGCCTGGAACTGGGGCCGCACCCGCGGCGAGGGCGAGCACCGGCTGTGGTTCGCGGGCGACGAGCTCGTCGCGTGGGGCCGGGCCGAGTTGCCGCGCCAGGTGCGGCGCAACGACGGTTCGGTCAAGGACATCACCGACGCGTACCTGGCCTACCAGGTGCATCCCGCGCACGCGGAGCTGGTCGACGACGTGATCGCCTGGTACGAGGCGACGGCACCCGGCGTGTCCCGCACCGTGCTCCCGGCGGCGGCCGACGCGCACGGTCTGCAGCGCTGGGCGGCGCACGGTTACGAAGCCGACGAGGAATGGTCGCAGCTCAACGAGCGCGATCTCACCGAGGTGGAAGAACCGTCGCTGCCGGCCGGATTTTCGTTCCGCACGGCGGCGGAGTTGCCGCCGGAAGCCGTGGTGCAGGCGCATGTGGACGCCTGGGCCCCGACGTCGTACACGGAGGCGTCGTACCTCGGCGTCCGGCAGGCGCCGGGCTACCGCGACGACCTGCACGTCCTGGTGCAGGCACCGGACGGCCCGATGGCGTGCTCGGCGATCATGTGGCTCGACGAGGCGAACGAGACGGTCGAGTTCGAGCCGGTCGGAACGCACCCGCGCTACCGGCGCAAGGGGCTGGCGCGCGCGATGCTGTTGCACGGAATGCGCCTCGCGCGCTCGGCGGGCGCCCGGGACGCGACGGTCGCCTGCATGGGAGAGCCGGCCCCGGCGCGCGAGCTGTACTACGGCGTGGGGTTCCGGGCGTTCTCGCGGGACGCGCCGCTGATCAAGCGCGGTTGAGCGTCACCGCAACTGCCCCGCGGCGTGCAGGTGGTCGAAGATCAGCTGCGCCACCAAGGAAACCCGGGGCCGGTCCGCATAGCCCAGCCAGGCGATCTCCTCGATCTCCGCGCACGCCCGCGGCGTTCCCTCGTACTCCGCCGAGTAGGCCGTCGTGCGCACGAGCGTCCCCTCCGCGTGACCGTGCGCCTGGCCTTCGAACGTGCCCGCCGGCGTGATCGAAGCCGCGTCGATCGCCACGCCGAGTTCCTCGCGGATCTCCCGGACCAGCGTCTCGGCGTCGGTCTCGCCCGGCTCGCGTTTGCCGCCCGGGAGGTAGAACTTGTCCTTCCCCCGCGAACGCGCCACCAGGATGCGGCCGTCCACCACGTGGATCCAAGCGATCTTGTCGATCACGCGAGCGCCGCCAGCGCCTCGTCGGTCGTCACGACCGTGCCCAGGCGCGGGAAGATCTTCGTGATGGCGTTCTCGTGCGAGATGTCCGACAGCGCCGTCATCGCGTCGGACACCGCGACCGTGTCGTAGCCGTGGTCCGAGGCCGCGCGCAGGGTCGACTCCACGCCGAACTCCGTGGCGATGCCGCCGAAGTACACCGTGCGGACACCCGCGCCGCGCAGGAACTCGTCGAGGTCCGTGCCCGCGAAGCCGCCGATCGTGTACTTCGTGACGATCTTGTCGTCCTCGGCGTCGAAGGCCAGTTCGTTGCCCGGCGGGTTGTCCGGGCGCGACACCTTCACGACCACCACCGGCGCCCCGGCCTTGCGGAACGCGTCCCGCAGCCGCAGGGCGTTCGCGAGGACTTCTTCGCCGCGGTACGGCGTGGTGGGCAGCGCCACGATCCGCTCCTGCAGGTCGATCAGCACGAGCGCGGAGGTGGCCGGGTCGATCTTGCTCATGCCCCGATCCTAGGCACTAGGGTCGGGCTCATGGCGAACAACAGGGAAATCGTGGTGACGGGCGGCGGCACGGGCATCGGGTACGCCGTGGCGGCGGCCTTCGCCCAGGCCGGCGAGCGCGTCACGATCACCGGGCGCCGCGAGAAGGTGCTCACCGAAGCCGCGACACTCGCCGGCGCGCGGCCCGTCGTGTTCGACGCCGCCGACCCCGCGGCCGTCGAAGCCGCACTGGAGGAGTTGCCGGACCGCGTCGACGTCCTCGTCAACAACGCGGGCGGCAACACGGATTTCCTCGACGGCGGCGGCGAAACGGGGCTGGCCGGCTTCGCGGCGGCTTTCGAGCGGAACCTCCGGTCCAATGTGGTCAGTGCGGCCTTGGTGACGCACGCGCTGCGCGACCGCCTCGCCGAGGGCGCGCGGATCATCACCATCGGATCGATCGCCGCGCACACCGGCGCGGGGTCGTACGGCGCCGCGAAGGCCGCGGTCGAGGCGTGGAACGTGAGCGTGGCGCGCGAGTTCGGGCCGCGCGGGATCACCGCGAACGTCGTCGCGCCGGGCCTGATCGGGGACACCGAGTTCTTCCACGGCCAGCTGAGCGACCAGCGCCGCGAGTGGCTGATCGGCAACACGATGAACAAGCGCCCGGGCTCGCCGGACGACGTCGTCGCCGCGGTGACGTACCTGGCGAGCCCCGTCGCCGGGCACGTCACCGGGCAGGTGCTGCACGTCAACGGCGGTGCCCACCCGGGCAGATGAGATCGGCCGATCGGCCAATGCGCGCGCCGGTTGTCCGCCGGAAGGCCGGAACACCCCGGCTTTTCGGGCGATCCCCGCGGTCTACCTCCGCAATAGCTTCGGATTCCTCACCGATCCGGCGGAGGTGGCCTGGTGCTCGAGCGGCTGAACAACCTGAAGGTGCTCGTCGGCATCGCCGTGGTCATCGTGGTCGGCGGCCTGCTCGTCGCGGTCGCCTGCGTGGTCGAAACCCGGTGGAAGGCCGACCAGCCGCAGCCCGCCGCGTCCGTGGTGAAGCTGCTCATCGCCCTCGACCTGCTCGACCGGTCCGGGGTGCCCTCGGGCGGTGAAGCGACGGCCGTCCACAGCATGCTCGCCGCCACTGATGATCGCGTCGCCAGCCGGCTGTGGCAGCAGAACGGTGGCCCGGACATCGTGCGGCGGCAGGCCGGGAAACTCGGGCTCGCACACACCACGCCGCCGGCCGGCGCCGGCCAGTGGGGCTCCACCCGGATGTCACCCACCGACGTCGTCACCGTCTACCGGCACATCACCGCCGCGAGAACGCCCCGCGCACCGCCGTCGACGGGTTCGACCAGCACTTCGGGATCCCGCGCGCCTTCTCCGGTGCGGCGTGGGCGGTCAAGCAGGGCTGGGGCAGCTCCGAGTCCCGGCGGGTGCTCAACACCACCGGCCTGGTCCGGACCCCGTCCGGGACCTACGCCGTCGCGGTGATGGCGTCCTGGAGCGACACCGTCGACTGGCCGGCCGCGACCACGGCGGTGACCACCGCCGTCGGCTCACTGAAGGGCTCGCTCAAGGCCGGAAAGGCCTGAAGCGGGGCTGGAGGCCGGCCCCCGGATCGCCAGGTCGGCGACGGCGCCCGGGGACCGGCACGGTGCTGCCGCGGGAACGCTCTCTTCGGACCGCGTCCAACACGCGTCGGGGGCGGGCGAAAACTCTTGGTGCACACCATGTTCCGCCGATCGCCGCCCGGGCGTAAGTGTCCACGGCACACAGTGGCCGTGCTTTTCGCATGATCAGGCGGGCGTGACCTTCAGCAGCTTGTCGTCCGTACCGTCCGAGGTGGTCACGTACAGGGCGCCGTCCGGGCCGCTGCGGACCGCGCGGAGGCGGCCGAACGTGTCGTCGAACTCCGGGGGCAGCGTGACGTCGAGGACCTTGCCCGCCGGGTCCAGGTGGTACAGCAGCAGTTTCTGGCCCTTGAGCGCGACCACGACCAGCGCGCCGTCGTTCGTCCCCCACTGGGCGCCGGTCAGGAAGGCGTCGCCGCTGATCGCCTCGGTGGTCTTCCCGGACGTCCACAGTGGACTCACCGCGTCCGGGAAGCGCTTGAGGTCGGTCATCGGCACGCTCTCGTCGTAGCTCGATTCCGTGCCGCCCTTGGACGGGTCCCAGCCGTAGTTGGCGCCCGGCTTCAGCAGGTTCACCTCGTCGTCGAACGACGGCCCGTGCTCGGCGGTGATCACCTGGCCGCTGCCCGGCCGGATCGCCACGCCCTGGACGTTGCGGTGGCCGTAGGTGTAGATCAGCCGTTCGCGCGGGTCACTCGAAGTGATGAACGGGTTGTCCGGCAACGGCTCTCCGGTCTTCGCGTCCAGCCGCAGCACCTTGCCGCCGAGGGAGTGGCGGTCCTGGGAGATCGACGCGCGGGCGGTGTCGCCGGTGCCGACGAGCAGCGCGCCGTCCGGGGCGAACGTCGGACGGCAGCCGGAGTGCCGTCCGCTCGGGTTCACCGGCAGCCCGGTGAGCAGGTCCTTCACCTTGGCCGCGCTCGCGCCGTCGGCGGCCAGCTTCCAGGTGACCAGCCGGATGTCGACGGCCTTGCCGTTTTCCTGGTGGTCCTGGCAGGTGATGAACTCGCGGCTGGTCGCGAAGTCCGGGCTGACGACCATGCCGAGCAGCCCGCCTTCGCCCTTGGCCATGACGTCGGAGAGGTCGGCGCGCACCTCGGCGGCCTGGCCGTTGCGGACCAGCGCGAGCTTGCCGGGCCGCTGCGGCACGAGGATGCCGCCGTCGGGCAGGAACCCCACGTCCCAGCCGTGCTCCAGCCCGCCGGTCACCGTCTCGACCTTGAACTTCCCGCTCGCGGCGGCCGGGGACGACGCCGGCGGGACGCTCTGCACGGGTTCGCTCGCCGCCCCCGAACAGCCCAGGACCAGCAGGGACACCGCACCGAGGAGACCCAGCGAACGCCGCATGAGGCCCATCCTGCCACCATGCGGTGAAATCGCCGTTCGCCAGCCGCTTCGGCGTCTTGGCGGTAGTAGGACGGAGAACCCTTCCAGCTGCCCGCACAATGCCTGCTGGGCCATGTCGAGCGTCGGTGAGGTGGGTGCCGAGCTGCTCGCCGGAGGTGGTGGCGGTGGCACCGGACGGGCCTGCGCTCAGGAGCCCGGCCGCACCAGCCCGGACTCGTAGGCGAACACGACGGCGTGCACCCGGTCCCGCAGGCCCAGCTTGCCGAGCACCCGCCCGACGTGCGTCTTCACCGTCGTCTCGCCGATGTACAGCTTCGCGGCGATCTCGGTGTTCGACAGCCCGCGCGCGATGAGCCCCAGGACGTCCTTCTCGCGTTCGGTCAGCACCCCGAGCTTCGCGACGTCGACGGGATCGCGGTCGTCGGCGAGGTACCGGTCGAGCAGCCGCCGCGTGACCGACGGCGACACCATCGAGTCACCCCGCAGCACGCCCCGGATCGCGACGAGCATCTCCTCGGCGGGCGCGTCCTTGACGAGGAACCCGCTCGCCCCGCCCCGAAGAGCGGCGTAGGCGTACTCGTCGAGGTCGAAGGTGGTGATGATCAGGACACGCACGTCCGGCAGCTCGGCGCAGATCCGCGCGGTCGCCGTGACGCCGTCGAGCACCGGCATCCGGACGTCCATCAGGACCAGGTCGGGACGCAGTTCCCGGGCGAGGGCGACGGCTTCTTCGCCGTTGGCGGCCTCACCGACTACGGCGAGGTCGTCCTGGCTCTCGACGATCATGCGCAGGCCGACGCGGACGAGCTGCTGGTCGTCGCAGAGCAGGATCCGGGTGGTCACGGGGTCACCACCAGGCTGGCGCGCACCCGGTACCCGCCGTCCGGCAGAGGGCCCGTCGTCAGCTCGCCGTGGTACATCTCGACGCGCTGGCGCATGCCGGCCAGCCCGCGCCCGGACGACGGCAGGGCGGGCGCCGGCGGTGCGTGGCCGCCGGTGTTCGTCACCTCGATGCGGACCTCCGGTGGCTCGAAGGCGACGCCGACGCGGCCGGTCGCGTCGGCGGGGGCGTGCTTGATCATGTTGGTCAGTGCCTCCTGGACGATCCGGTACGCCTGCAGCGCGGCGCTCGCGGGCAGGGTGCCCGGGTCGCCGGTGACGTCGAGGGTGACCTCCCGGCCGGCCTGCTCGACGAGCTCGCGCAGCCCGGCGAGGGTCGGCTGGGGACTGCGCGCCGCCTGGCCGGCGTGCAGGACTTCGAGGAGCCGGCGCAGCTCGGCCAGCGCGTCCCGGCCCGTGTGGACGATCGTGTCGAGCGTGCGGTCGACGGCCGCCGGGTCGCGGTGCCGGGCCAGCTTCGCGCCCTCGGCGTTCAGCACGATCACGCTCATGCTGTGCGCCAGGACGTCGTGCAGCTCCCGCGCGATCCTGGTGCGCTCCTCGGCGACCGCCGCGCGGGCCTGGGCGTCGTCCCGCTTCTTCTCCTCGGCGACGAGCTCCTCCTGCTTGCGGAAGAACTCGCCGAGCGCCCACGCCGCGATGTGCAGCGGCAGGATGCCGACCAGGGTCAACGTCGGGTTCGCCGTCTCCGGCGCGTAGAGGACGTACCACTGGGTGCCGAGCACGGCGATCGCCACCGCGATCACCGCGGCGAACCACCGGTCCCGCCGTTTGACCAGGTTGAACAGCACCACCGCCATCGCCAGCTCGGTGCGGCCGCGGTCGTACGCCCAGATCTCGGTGAAGTACACCACCGCCGCCCCGGCGATGATCAGCACCGCGACCGTGCGCGGGTACCGGCGGCGCACCAGCAGCGGGAGCAGGAACAGCATCGGGATGGCCCGCACGGTCCACGGCTCCGGGCCGGTCCAGCTCGGCGCGAGGAAGACGAACACGCCGTACAGCGGCAGATCCACCGTCCACCGGTGCCGGCGCACCCACTTCACGAGTCGTTCCACGCCCCGAACGTAGTGCCGGGGGGCCGGCCGGGGCGTCCTTCCTGCGGCCGGTCCTCGTCCTCCTCCGGGAGGAGGGAGCCGGCCGGTCCGGACGATTCGGGACCACAGCCGCCGTTCCTACCGTCGGGATCATGTCGATCACCAGGGAATTTCTCCGCCACCCCGTGCTGACGGGCGCGATCGCGCCGAGCTCGCCGCGGCTGGCCGAAGAGATGACGGCGGGCCTCGGCCTGGAACGCGCGTCGTGCGTCGCGGAACTGGGGCCGGGCACCGGCGTGTTCACCGAAGCGGTCCTCGCGCTGCTTCGCCCCGAAGCGCGCTTCACGGCCGTCGAGATCAACCCGCGTCTCGCCGCTTCGCTGCAGGACCGTCTTCCGCAGGTGGACGTCGTCACCGGCTCGGCGGAGCACCTGGCGCTCGAGGACGTCGACGTCGTCGTCTCCGGGCTGCCGTGGACGGCCATGACCGCGGCCCGGCAGCAGCGCATCCTCGACGCGGTCACCGCGGCGCTCGCCCCGAACGGCCGGTTCACGACCTTCGCGTACGCCCACGCGGCCTGGACCCCGCCCGCCCGCCGCTTCGCCGCGTCGCTGCGCAGCCGGTTCGCGGTCGTGGAGCGCACGCGGGTCGTCTGGGGCAACCTGCCGCCCGCGTTCGTCTACCGCGCGGCGCTGCCGGTGGCGGTGGGGAGGGCCCGGCGTGGACAGCCTGCTGCGGCCCCTGCTTGACGCGCCCCCGGCGGTCGTCTACCTGGTCTGCGCCCTGATCATCACGGCGGAAACCGCGCTGCTGCCGGGAATCGTGCTGCCGACGTTGTCGACGCTGCTGCTGATGGGTTTCCTCGCCGAGCGGGGCACGCTCCACCTCGGACTCGCTTGGGCGGTGGCCGTCGCTTCGGCGGTCCTCGGCGACCAGATCGCGGCGTCCCGGCGGTGATCGCGGGCCGCTGCCTGGCGGGTGTCCGCACGCTGGTGCCGCGGGTGGCGGGCTCGGCGGCGATGCCGTACCGCCGGTTCGCGGCGGGCAGCGTGGGCGCGGCGGTGCTGTGGGCGAGCGCGGAACTGCTGGTGGGTCACACGACGGCGCTGGTGCTGTGAAGCCGTTCCGCGGTCTCGGCGTCGGCGGGGAGGAACGTCTCCAGCTTCAGCTCCGACACGGTCACGTCCGCTGCCGTCGCGAACGTCGTGATCGCCGTGATCAGCCGCAGTTCGCCGAGCGAGGTGGCCAGGCGGACCGGCACCGCGAACCCCAGGTGCTCCGGGCCGGGGGCGGCCGCCGGCGGCAGGTACCCCTCGAGCTCGGCGAGCTGGGCGGCCAGCCGGTCGTCGGGCGTGCGGGCGAGGTCGTTGCGGAGGCGTTCGAGGATGTGCCGCGCCCAGTCGTCGAGGTTGGCCACGCGCGGCGCCATCCCGCGCGGGTGCAGCGCCAGCCGCAGCGTGTCGACCGGTTCGCGCAGCAGCTCCGGCGCGACCCCCTCGGTGAGCAGCCGGAACCCGTCGTTCGCCGCGACCAGCACGCCGTGGCGGTCGACGACGATCGCGGGGTAGGGCCGGTGGCCGTCGAGCAGCCGCCGCAGCCCGTCGAGCACCGGCCGGATCGCCGGGTCGTCGAGCCGGGTTTCGGGGTACGTCGGCGCGTAGCCGGCCGCGTGGAGCAGGCCGTTGCGCTCGCGCAGGGGCAGTTCGAGGGACTCCGCGACGCGCAGGACCATGCCGCGGCCGGGCACCGAGCGCCCGCTCTCCATGAAGCTGACGTGCCGCTGCGTCGTGCCCGCGCGCAGGGCGAGGTCGAGCTGGCTGAGCCGCCGCCGGGTGCGCCAGTCCTTGAGCGCCGTTCCGAAGTCCACGGCCCCATCCTGCTCGGGGCGTCCATTCCCCGCGGGGAATTGAGGGCATTCCCCGGTTCGGCGACGCTTCGGCCATGACGAACTACGGACTGGTCGTCCCGACCTACCAGGCCATCCTCGACACCGGGCGGACCGCGCCCGAGCTGGTCGCCACCGCCGTCGCCGCGGAAGAACTCGGCCTCGACTCGGTCTGGGTCGGCGACACCCTCGCGAAGGCTCCGCTCGACGCGCTCACCATGCTGGCCGCCTTCGCCGCCCGGACGTCCCGCGTGACGCTGGGGACGGCGGCGCTGCTCCCGGCCCTGCGGAACCCGATTTCGACGGCCAACCAGCTGCTCGGCATCGATCTCCTCAGCGAAGGACGGCTCACCGTGGCTGTCGGCGCCGGGTTCGCCGGGCGCAGCGAGCCGGAGTTCGCGTTCGCCGGCGTCCCCTGGGAGCGCCGCCGCGCCCGGCTGGACGACATCGTCGCCCTCTGGCGTGCGGCCTGGAGCGGCGCTTCGTCCTTCCACGGTCCGGTGCTGCGCTACGACTCGCTGCCGGTGTTCCCGGCGCCGGCCCGCCCGGGTGGCCCGCCGGTGTGGCTGGCGGCGTACACGCCGGGCGCACTCGAGCGGGTCGGCCGGCTGTACGACGGCTGGCTGCCCTACCCGCCGGACCCCGCGGACTACGGCACCGGCCTGGCCCGCATCCGGGCCACGGCTTCGCGCCCGGTCACGCCGGCGTTGTTCGCGACGGTCCTGGTCGAGGACGATCCGGCGCGCGGAAGCGAACTCCTGGAGGAGTACTGCCGGCGCAACTACGGGATGCCGGCGAGCTTCGTCCAGGGCATCCAGATGCAGGTGACCGGCAGTGCCGCGGAAGTGGCTTCGCGGCTGCGCGAGTACGAAGGCGTGGAGCACTTCCTGCTGCGCATCGCGAGCACGGACCCGAAGGTGTTCGACGAGCAGCTGCCCCGGGTCGCGGAGGTGGTGGAACTGCTGCGCGACCAGCCGTGATCGGAAACCTGTCGGGGGTGGCACGTAGGCTGGGACCGTGACCGACGCTCCACTGTCCGGACTCCTCACCGCCATCCTTCCCGACCCGGCCCTGCGCGGCGTGGTCGAGCGCGCCGGCGCGCCGCTGCTCGAGCTGCAGGGCCCGATCGCCGCCCGGCAGCTCGTCGCGGCCGCCGTCGCCGCCGACACCGGCGCCGGCCGTCCCGTCCTGGCCGTCACCGCCACCGGCCGCGAGGCCGACGAGCTGACCGCGTCCCTCGGTGCCCTCCTCGGCAGGAGCAGAGTCGCCGACTTCCCGAGCTGGGAGACCCTCCCGCACGAGCGCCTCTCCCCGCGCGCGGACACCGTCGGCCGCCGCCTCGAGGTGCTGCACCGGCTGAAGACGGGGGACGACGGCCTGCGCGTCGTCGTCGCCACCGTCCGCAGCCTGATCCAGCCGATGGCGCCCGGGCTCGGGTCGCTGAAGCCGATCGACCTCGTCGTCGGCGAGGAGACGCCGTTCGAGGAACTCCTGGAACGGCTGGTCGAGCTGGCCTACACCCGCGTCGACATGGTCGAGAAGCGCGGCGAGTTCGCCGTCCGCGGCGGCATCCTCGACCTCTTCGGGCCGACCGCGCAGCACCCCGTCCGGGTGGAGTTCTGGGGCGACGAGGTCAGCGAGATCCGCGCGTTCGCCGTCTCCGACCAGCGGTCGCTGCCCGGCGAGATCCCGCGGGTCACCGCGCCGCCGTGCCGCGAGCTGCTGCTCACCCGGCCGGTCAAGGAGAAGGCCGCGGAGCTGTCGAAGACGTACGAGGCGGACGCGCACCTGGCCGAGATGCTCACCAAGCTCGCCGACGGCATCCCGGTCGAGGGCATGGAGGCGCTCATCCCGGTGCTCTGCGAAGGCGAGCTGGAGCTGCTCACCGACGCGATGCCGGAAGGCACCCACGTCCTGCTCACCGACCCGGAGAAGATCCGCGCCCGCGCCGCCGACCTGGTCCGCACCGGCCAGGAGTTCCTCGAAGCGTCCTGGACGACGGCCGCGGCGGGCGGGCAGGCCCCGATCGACCTCGGCGCGTCGGCCTACCGCGGGCTCGACGAGATCGCGTCCCACGCGCAGGACACCAAGCGCGCCTGGTGGACGCTCACCCAGCTGACCAGCGAAGACCCGGACGTCTACCGCGTCTCGGTCGAGGCCGCGCCGGCGTACCGGGGCGAGCTCGAACGCGCGACGGCGGACCTGCGCGCGCACACCGCGGCGGGCGGCACGGCGGTGCTCGTCGTCGCCGGCCAGGGCACCGCGGCGCGCGCGGTGGAGCAGCTCACGGGCGCCGACGTCCCGGCCACCCAGGCCGGTGACGGGCTGGCCGGGCCGCCGTCCGCGGGGATGGTCACGGTCACCTGCGGCGGCCTCACCGACGGGTTCGTCTCGCCGGAGCGCGCCCTGGTCGTGCTGAGCGAAGCGGACCTCACCGGCCGCGGCGCGGGCGCCGGAACGTCCACAAAGGACCTGAACACCAAGATGCCGTCCCGGCGGCGCAACGCGGTCGACCCGCTGGCGCTGAAGGCCGGCGATTACGTGGTGCACGACCAGCACGGCATCGGCCGGTTCGTCGAGATGGTGCAGCGCACGGTGGCCGGCGCCACCCGCGAGTACCTCCTGCTGGAGTACGCGTCGTCGAAGCGTGGCCACCCGGGCGACAGGCTGTTCGTGCCCACCGACCAGCTCGACGAGGTCTCCCGGTACGTCGGCGGCGAGCTGCCCACGCTCAACAAGCTCGGCGGCTCCGACTGGAAGAACACCAAGGCGCGCGCGAAGAAGGCCGTCAAGGAGATCGCCGCGGAGCTCGTCCAGCTCTATGCGGCGCGCCAGGCCGCGCCCGGGCACGCGTTCGGGCCGGACACGCCGTGGCAGCACGAGCTGGAAGACGCCTTCCCGTTCACCGAGACGAACGACCAGCTCGCCGCGATCGACGAGGTCAAGGCGGACATGGAGCGCGGCGTCCCGATGGACCGCGTCATCTGCGGCGACGTCGGCTACGGCAAGACGGAGATCGCCGTGCGCGCGGCGTTCAAAGCGGTGCAGGACGGCAAGCAGGTCGCGGTGCTCGTCCCGACCACGCTGCTCGCCCAGCAGCACCTGAACACCTTCACCGAGCGCATGCGGTCGTTCCCGGTGACGATCAAGGGCTTGTCCCGCTTCACGAACAAGGCGGAGTCGGACGCGATCCTGGAGCAGCTCGCCGGCGGCGAGGTCGACATCGTCATCGGCACGCACCGGTTGCTGCAGACGGGCATCCGCTACAAGGACCTCGGCCTGGTGATCGTCGACGAGGAGCAGCGCTTCGGCGTCGAGCACAAGGAGCACATCAAGGCGCTGCGCACGCACGTCGACGTGCTCACCATGTCGGCGACACCGATCCCGCGCACGCTGGAGATGTCCCTGGCCGGCATCCGCGAGATGTCGACGATCCTGACCCCGCCGGAGGACCGCCATCCGATCCTGACCTACGTCGGCGCGTACGACGACAAGCAGGTCGGCGCGGCGATCCGCCGTGAGCTGCTGCGCGACGGCCAGGTCTTCTACGTCCACAACCGGGTCTCCTCGATCGAGAAGGCGGCCCGGCGGATCCGCGAGCTGGTGCCGGAGGCGCGGGTCGTCACCGCGCACGGCCAGATGAACGAAGAGAAGCTCGAAAAGATCATCCAGGGCTTCTGGGAGAACGAGTACGACGTGCTCGTCTGCACGACGATCGTCGAAACCGGGCTCGACATCTCGAACGCGAACACGCTGCTGGTCGAGCGCGGCGACCTGCTGGGCCTGGCGCAGCTGCACCAGCTGCGCGGCCGGGTCGGGCGCGGGCGCGAGCGCGGGTACGCGTACTTCCTGTACCCGCCGGAAGCGCCGCTGACGGAGACGGCCCACGACAGGCTGGCGACGATCGCCCAGAACACCGAGCTCGGCGCAGGCATGGCGGTCGCGATGAAGGACCTCGAGATCCGCGGCGCGGGCAACATCCTGGGGGCGGAGCAGTCCGGGCACATCGCGGGTGTCGGCTTCGACCTGTACGTGCGCTTGGTCGGCGAAGCGGTCGACGCGTTCCGGAGGCACGCGGGCGCGGAGACGGCGGAGGAAGAGGAGCTGGCGGAAGTCCGCGTCGACCTCCCGATCGACGCCCACATCCCACACGACTACGTTCCAGGGGAAAGGTTGCGCCTGGAGGCGTACCGCAAGATCGCGGCGGCCCCGGACACCGAAGGCCTCGACGCGGTCCGCGAAGAGCTCATCGACCGCTACGGCCAGCCCCCGGCCCCGGTCAACCGGCTCCTGGCGGTGGCCAAGTTCCGCCACACGTGCCGCGAGGCGGGCGTGACGGAGGTGGCGGTCCAGGGCACCACGATCCGTTTCGCACCGCTGCCGCTGCTGGACTCGCAGATGGTGCGCCTGAAGCGCCTGTATCCGAAGGCGGTGTACAAGGCGGTGACGAACACGGTGTCGGTCCCGAAGCCGACCGAGGGCCCAGCCGGCGGCCGAATCGGCGCACCGACGTTGAGGGACGAGGAACTCCTGGACTGGTGCACAAAGCTACTGGTCCAGCTGACGAAGAAACCCGCAGCGGTCTAGCCAGCCAACGAAACCGCACCTAACAGCTCAACAGGGCCCACCACCCAGACCCCCCGCAACCCCGATCCGAAGCCAGAACACGGCCGGTGGCGCCGGGTCAAGGCACGCTTTCCCGCCTTGACGCGGCGCCACCGGCCGTAGTCACAATCAGGCTTCGGGGTGGCGGGCACAACAAGCGCGAATCCCAAGCAGGCGTCAGCCGACTTCGCTGAACATGGGCGGCAGAGGCTCAGCCAACCTCATCCGCACCTGCTCCTCAGGCACCGGAACCGCCCCAGCCCCGGCCATCGGCAGCGGCCGGGGACGCCGCGGCACCCGCGACCCCGACCCGCCACCCCGCCCCGGGTACACCAGCAACCCCCGAGCCGGATCCGGAACGGCATCAAGCGCCGCCGTCACCACGGGAAGAGCCCGGAACGCATCCCGGCGTTCCTCCGTCGCGAACTCGATCTCCAGCACCACACCCCACCGGTGCTCGTGCCAAACCCACTGCTCAGCGCCGTTCGTCAGCGCCGCTTCGGTGAGTGCGTCCCCTTGAGCCAGGCGCCACAGCGAAGCCGAATGCTCCCCGTCGAACACTTCGATGGTCAGCCAATGGTCCATATGTCGACATTACCGCCGCCGTGACCCCATGGGTGTTGCGTTTCGGGGGCGATGGTGTGAGAGGGTATGGCCTGTGATGCGGATCATGGGGCGCCCTCGCGCGCTGGTCGCGGTCGTTGCCGGTGCTCTTCTGCTCGCCGGGTGCGGCTCGGGCCCCAGCCAGGTCGGCAGCGCCGTCATCGTCGGCGACCGGTCGGTGTCGATCGACCGGGTCCAGTCGATGATCGACCAGGCTGTCCGCGAACACCCGTACGCGCAGAAGCTCGCCGGCGAGCACAAGCTCGACCTGCTGGGCCGCGAGATCGTCCGGCAGACCGTCCTCCACGAGCTGACGGTGCGCGCGACCGAGCAGGAAAACCTCGTCGCCGACCAGGCGAAGATCGCCGGGCTGGCCGCGCAGGTGTCGAACGCGCCGGTCGCGGACACCGGGCAGGGCGACCAGGTCGCCGTCACCCAGATCGTTTCGCAGCTGCGCGACCGCAACGAGGTCGCGAGCGACGTCGTCCTGGAGCAGGCGCTCGCCGCGAAGCTGCTGCCGAAGCTGTCGGTCGGCGCGGACTACGTCGGCATCAGCGCGACCGCCGACAACGACCCGGTGGCCCGCACCCGCGCCTTCGACCTGGCGAAGGAGTTCGCCGACGACCCCGGCAAGGTCCAGGGCGTCGTCCAGCAGGCGCAGCAGGAAGGCCAGCAGGCCCAGCAGACCGGGGCGCCCGGCCCCAGCGGGTACTCCGCCGGCCAGACCGCCGAACTCTTCGGCGCCGCCCAGTACCCCGGTCTCGCGCAGACCGTGCTGTTCGGCACGGAGAAGAACAACGTCGTCGTCTTCCAGGCGCAGAAGCCGCAGCGGCCGGACTGGTTCGTCTTCGTCATCCGCGCCCGCGGCACCGACAAGGCCGTCCCGGCCGACCAGGAAGCGCAGAAGCCGACCGACGCGCAGCTGACCGCGATCGGCACCCGGCTGCTGCAGCCGTACCTCGGCCAGGGCGGCCTGCGCGTCAACCCGCGTTACGGCGTGTGGGATGTTGTGGGCATGAACCTCGTGCCGAACTCCGACGCCACCCAGGGCATCGTGCTGCCCGTCCGCGGTGCCGCGCCCGCGCAGCAGTGAGCACGGGTGTCGTCGTAGTCGTCCGCGGGACGACGCTGCCCGGTGCGGCGCTGAAGATCCTGCGTGAGTCTCCCGCCGTCTACGCGGCCACGGACGTCGACCCGGCCGCGTTCGGCGTCCCGGCCGTCACCGAGGCGCCTTCGCTGAAGGACGTCGTACTGCTCGCCGGATCCCGGGACGAGCCCGCGGCGTCGCTGCTCATCGCGACCGGCGCGGACGTCATCGAGACGCCGGTGCCGCCGCTGGTCGAGGCCGCCGACGTGATGGACCGGCTCCGTTCGCCCGGCGGCTGCCCATGGGACGCGGTGCAGACGCACGATTCGCTGCGGCAGTACCTGGTCGAAGAGACCTACGAGCTGCTCGACGCGATCGAGGAGGGTGACCGCGAGGCGCTGCGCGAAGAGCTCGGCGACGTCCTCCTGCAGGTGCTCTTCCACGCGCGGGTCGCGGCCGAGGACGTGGACGACCCGTTCGGCATCGACGACGTTGCCGCGGCGCTCGTCGCGAAGCTGGTCGGCCGGCACCCGCACGTCTTCACCGACGGCGACAAGGTGCACACCGTCGAGCACCAGAACGTGAAGTGGGAAGAGCTGAAGCAGCAGGAGAAGCAGCGTCGGTCCATTGTGGACGGCGTGGCGTTCGGTCAGCCCGCGGTCGCGCTGGCGGGCAAGCTGGGTCAGCGCTCCGGGCGCGCGGGCATCCCGCTCGACCTCTTCCCGGAGGGGCCCGGGGCACCTGCCCAGCTGTTCCGCATCGCGGCCACCGCGCGCCGGGCGGGGGTCGACGCCGAGGGCGAGCTGCGGGCGCTGGCGAAGCAGTTCGCGAAGGACATCCAGGCCGCCGAGCAGGCCGCCCGCGACGCCGGCCTGGAGCCGACGACCCTGGAGGCCGACGGCTGGCGCAAGTTCTGGCCCGACCGTCAGGTGTGACGCAGAACACATTCGGGTGAGAACCGTTTTGGATCATCCGGCGTCTTGCTTGGTGTGAGACACCCGTCACTGAAAGACGCCGACGAGGAGCACCTCGTCCGGCGCACGGCCACGGGCGATCGCGCGGCGTTCGAGGAGTTCTACCGCCGCACGGCGCCCTGGCTCGCCGTGCGCCTGCGCCGCCGGTGCGCGGACGAGCAGATCGTCGCGGAGGTCATGCAGGAGACGTTCCTGGCCGTCTGGCGCGCGGCGGCGTCGTTCGCGGGCGCGGCCACCGGCGGCAGCGCGGTCGGCTGGGTCTGGACGATCGCGGCCCGCCGCCTGGTCGACGCGTTCCGGCGCCGGGCGCACCACGCCCAGCCGCCGCCCGAGGTCGCGCTCGACGCCGCCCCGGTCCTCGCGGCCGAAGACGTGGCCTTGGCGGCGACGGTGGGCGACGAGCTCGGTTCGGCCCTGCGCGACCTCGCGCCGGAGCTGCGGGCCGTGCTGCAGGCGATGGTGCTCGACGGGCTGACGGTCCGGGAGACCGCGGTGCTGCTGGGCTTGCCGGAGGGAACGGTCAAGACGCGGGCGCGGCGGGCGCGGATCGCATTGCGGGAGGCGCTGTCATGACGGGTTGCCAGAGGGCCGCGTTGCCGGCTGGGACTGTGAGTTCGTGCGCACGCCGGGGGCGGATTGCTGCTGGAGGCGCTGTCATGACGGGTCGCAAGAGGGCCGTGTTGCCGGAGGGAACCGTGAACCTCCGCGTGCGTCGGGGACGGATTGCGTTGCGGGGAGGCCCTGTCATGACGGTTCGCGGGTGGGCCGCGTTGCCGGTCGGAGCCGTGAGTTCCCGCGTGCGACGGCGACCGATCGCGTTAGAGGAGGCGCTGTCATGAACCACGCACCGGAGCGGCTCATCGCCGCGTACGTGGCCGGCGAAGACCTCCCAGGCGACCAGCTATGGGGTCTCGAAGCCCACCTCGAAGCCTGCCCCGTCTGCCGGGCGCGGCTCGCGGAGGTGGCGCCGGTCGAGCCGGTGGTGGACCTCGTCTGGAGCCGGCTTTCGGTCGACGTCCGGCTGCCGGCCGTCCCGTTCCACGAGCCCGCCCTCCCACCCCAGCCGCGGCGGCGACCGCGGCGGTGGCGGTGGCTCGACACCTGGGTCACCCCCGCGATGGCGCCGTGGCTGGCGATGATCGTGGCCGTCACGCTGGCCGCAGTCCTGCTCGATGGTGTCTGGGTCGCGACGGCCCGGGTGCCGGCCGTGCAGCTGTTCGCCCCGGTGCTGCCGGTGCTCGGCGTCGCCGCGGCGTGGGCCCGGGGGCTGGATCCGGCCTACGAGGTCGTCACCGCGACCCCGCGGGCGGGGCTCTACCTGATCATCCGGCGGACGTTCGCGGTGCTCGCCGCCGTCCTGCCGGTGCTGGGGGTCGCCGGGTGGCTGACCGGCACGCAGCCGGCGCTCTGGCTGCTGCCGAGCCTGGCCTTCACCAGCGGCACGCTCGCGCTCGGCGGGCTGGTCGGCGTCAGCCGGGCGGCGTACGCGCTGATCGCGGTGTGGATCGCGGTCGTCGTGCTGCCGGCGTACGTCCAGCCGGGGCAAGCGTTTTCGCTCGGCACCGGCGCGCTGCCGGTGTGGGCGGGGGTCTTCGTGCTGACCACGGTGGTCGTCGCCCTGCGCGGGCCGGCGTTCACCCGGCTCGGCGCACGTCACTAGGGAGGAAAGCATGCGGGCAGTAGGGGCCGCCGAGGTCGCTCCGGCGACGTACGCCTGGGAAATCCAGGCCGAGGCGCTGAAGGTGCGGGTGGGACGGAAGAAGATGGCCGTGGACGGGCTGGACCTGTCGCTCGGCAAGGGCGTGCACGGGCTGCTCGGCCCGAACGGCGCCGGCAAGACGACGCTGATCCGGGCCCTGGCGACAGTGCTCCGGCCGGAGTCGGGCCGCCTGTCGCTGCTCGGCACGCCGGCCGGCGGCCGCACCGGCCAGCGCGAGCTGCGCCGCCGGATCGGGTACCTGCCGCAGAACTTCGGGTACTACAAGCGGTTCACCGTCCGTGAGTTCGTCGAGTACCTGGCTTGGCTCAAGGAGATGTCCAAAGAGGACATCCCGGGTGCGGTCCAGCGGGCGGTGGAGCGGGTCGGCCTGGCCGATCGCGCGGACGACCGGATGAAGACGCTGTCGGGCGGCATGGTCCGCCGGGTGGGCATCGCCCAGGCGATCGTCAACGACCCGGAGGTCCTGCTCCTCGACGAGCCGACGGCCGGCCTCGACCCGGCGCAGCGGGTCCGGTTCCGCGAGCTGGTCCAGGAACTGGGCCGCGACTCCTGCGTGCTGATCTCGACGCACCTGGTCGAGGACGTCGCCACGGCGTGCACGGACGTCATCCTGTTCGCGGCGGGGAAGCTGGTGTTCCAGGGAACACCGGACGAACTGGCCGCCGCGGGCACCCTCGAGCACGTCGGCGACAGCCCGATCGAGCGCGGCTACTCCGCGCTGCTCAACCACGAGCCGGGTCAGGGGGCGTGGTGATCTTCCGCATCGAACTCCGGCGCTCGATCGCGCCCTGGGCCGGCCTTGCGGTCGTCGTCTTCGCGCTCGGGTTCCTCTTCCTGCTTTCCGGGCCGTGGTGGAAGGTGCCCGCGCCGCTGACCGCGAACACCACCACGACCGCGCTCTGGCTCCGGTTCCTGCTGCAGTTCCTCTGGCCCGTCGTGGTCGGGGCCGGCGCCATCCAGGGCATGCGCGACAGCCGCTCCGGCACGATCGAACTGCTGGCCACCACGCCGCGGCCCGCGTGGCACCGGGCGATCCGGCTGGCCGGCGCCGTCGGCGGGCTGGCCGCCGTCGGCTACCTGGTCGTGTTCGGGGTGGGTGCCGCCGAAGTCCTGGCCCACGACGGGTTCTTCTCGGGCGCCTTCGTCCCCGTCATCGGTGTCGGGGTGCTCGGTGTGGTCGCCGGCAGCTGGCTCGGGCTGGCTGTCGGACGGCTGTTGCCGCATCCGCTGACCGCGCCCGGGCTGGCCGTACTCGCCTTCGTCGGGACGATCCTCTGCTGGCTGTCGTTCGAACCGGGGCTGGACGCCGTCCTGCCGCGCCGGGCCGGTCCGCTGGCGCCGGTGCTGGCCCAGCCGCGGGGCTCGATGGTGACGACCGCCGGCGCGCTCGACGCCGGGCAGGCCGGGTGGTTCCTCGGCCTCGCCGTCACCGGGTTCCTGCTGCTGTCGGTGCACTCCGTGCGAGCGCGGCTGTTGAGCCTGCTGCCGCTCGTCGCCGGTGCCGCCATCGCCCTGCCGCTGTTCCCCGCGGACGTCCTCACCGTCGACAACGCCGCCGCCCGGAAGGTCTGCGACGGCCCGGTCTGCGTGGCGGAGCTGCACCGCGACAGGCTGGCCGCCTTGGCCGGCCCCGGCCGCGAAGCGCTCGCGATGCTGGCGAAGCTGCCCGGCGCGCCGACCCGGGTCGAAGAACAGGTCGCGCCCAACCCGGTGTACGAGCCCGTCCGGCGCGATCCCGCCGTCGTCTACCTCGACTTCCAGCGCAACGCCGAACTCCTCACGGCGGACGCGAGCGCCCTGCGGGTGGCCGTGCTGTCCGGGGCGGGCGTGCCGTCCTGCGAGTGGCCGACCAACGCGACCGTGTCCGACATGGGTGGCCGGATGATCGCGGCGGCGTACTTCACCGAAGAGCTGAAACCGCTTCCCGAGTACGCCGGGAGGTGGTTCCCACCGCAAGCGGGCCCGATCGAGCAGGCCTGGACGAAGTTCCGCGCTCTGCCCGCGGATGTCCGGTTCACCAGGGTCGTCGCCGTGCGCCAGGCGTTGCTGACGTGCCAGGGTGACCCGCTCGAAACGCTGGTGCCGGGATCGGGCCGATGAGGTGGGCGACGCTGTACGCCCGTTCGCGGCAGCTGCCGGCGGCGTTCGGGGCGCTGCTGGTGGCGACGTCCGGGGTGTGGTTCCTGGGCCGGGACTCCTGGGGCGGCATCTTCGCCACGCTGGCGCTGACCACGGCGGTCGCGGTGGCGGCCATCGGGCTGAGCGGCCAGGACCCCGACCTCGACCGGACGGCGGCGCTGCCGTGGCCGGTCCGGCGGTTCGCCCACCTGGCCCTGATCGCGGTCCTGTCCGGGGCGGTGGTGCTGGGCGTGCAGGAACTGGGCCCGTCGCCGGTCGCCGCGTCGATCATCGTCCGCGACGCGGCCGGTCTCGCGGGGCTGGCGGGGCTGGCGGCCACGGTCGCGGGCGGCCAGTTCGGCTGGACGCTCCCGCTGGCCTGGTCGGCGGCCTCGCTGTTCGTCCCCGGTGACCCCACGACGGTGAACCGCGTCGCCGCCTGGCTGCTGCAACCTCCGGAAACCCCGGCGGCCACCTGGACAGCGGCGGTGCTGGCGATCGCGGGAGCGGTGACGTACACCGCTTGGGGTGGCCGCCGCTAGTGGCGGCCACCTCGGGAAGGTTCAGACGTTGCGGACGTTCATCTCGAGTTCGTACGGCTCCCGGTCCCAGTTCTCGACGCCGAACGCGAGGATGCGCTCCGGGTGGATGCGGATCACCGCGTCGTCGAAGTGGACGTCCGAGAGGTGTTCGTACTGCCCCTGCGGGACTCCGACACCCACCAGGGCCTCCGCGCGGCCCCGGATCTCCAGGCACCGGACCCGCCACGGGTTCGTCGAAGGGACGTCGTCGACCACGAGGGCGACGCGGTCGTCGGTCGCGATGTTGCGGAACTTCTGGGTCCCGCGCAGGCGGTGCCCGGTGATGTCGATGGCTTTTTCGTCGGGGTTATACCGGAATCCGACCGGGTTCACCTGCAGCGTCCCGTTCGGTTGCCGGGTCGCCAGCCGGCCCAGCAGCTGGTCGGTCAGATAGGCGAGCTCTGCTTCGGTAAACATGATCGAAGTGTCCAACTTCAAGCTCCCTTGAAGTCAAGGGCCAGTGCGGCGAACCGCGCCCCGATCCGGCGGTGGGCCGCCGGGCACGGGTGGAGGTCGTCCGGCAGCGGGAGGTCCGCGAAGTCGGCTTCGCCGTACAGCGCAAGGCCGTCGAGGTAGCTCAGGTGCGGATCGGAGGCCTGCCGCTGCGTCACGATCCGGGCCAGCTCGTCCCGGATGACCTCCAGCGTCAGCTTGCCCGCCGCGCGCTCGGCGGGGTCGCCGGTCGCGCGGAAACGGACCACGCCGGCCGCCAGCGCTTCGTGGTCGAAGTCGCCCGGGCCCGGCGTCCGCTCGTGGATCGGGCAGTACAGCGGTGAGACGACCACGAGCGGGGTGTCCGGGTGGCCGTCGCGGATCGTGTCGAGGAACCCGTGCACCGCGGGCCCGAACGCGCGTAGGCGCATCAGGTCCGCGTTGACGACGTTGATGCCCAGCTTGACGCTGATCAGGTCGGCGGGTGTGTCCCGCAGCGCCCGGGCGGTGAACGGGTCGAGCAGCGCGTTGCCGCTGAAGCCGAGGTTCACCAGGTCGACGCCGGCCGCGGTGGCGGCGAGCGCGGGCCACGTCGTCGCCGGGCTCGCCGCGTTCGAGCCGTGGCTGATCGAGCTGCCGTGGTGCAGCCACACCCGGCCTTCGGGGACGGCCTCGGCCGGCGCGTCGGCCCGCAGGGCGATCAGCTCGGTGAGTTCGTTGTGCGGCAACCAGATCTCGACGTCCTTGGGCTGCCCGCCCAGCCCGGCGAACCGGACGACCCCGGGCGGTCCCGCGGTGAGCGAGGACGTACCGGCCGCCATGTCGACGGTGAGGATGTTGCCGCCGCCCACACTCGCCTGGGCGGTCAGCTCGCCGTCGACGAGCAGGTCGTAAACGCCGTCCGGCCGCGGCGGGGCGCCGGGGTAGACCTGCTTGGTGCGCAGCGTTTCCAGCTCGACGACGTCCGCGCGGGTCCGGAACCGCAGCCGCACGCCGGCGGGCTGCGCCTCGGCCATGGCGAGCCGCGGGTCGGTGTTCTGCGCCCGTGCGCGAGCCGGGAGCCGGTGGGGCACCAGGCCGCGCTCGGTGCGTTCGAGTTCGAGTGCGCCGCGAACCAGCTCCGCGGTCAGGGGGATGTCGATCACGAAGTCGGCCAATCCTGCAGAAGGGCATCGAGGGCGGCGAGGATGCGGACCCAGCTTTCCGGCGCGGCGGGGGAACTGTGGTCGAACCCGCCTTGGGCTTCGAGGCTGACGAACCCGTGGAAAACGCTGCCCAGCAACCGCACGGCGTGGGTCTCGTCCGGGCCCGTCAGGGCGTAGCCGCGCAGGATCGCGCGCATCATCTCGGCGTGCCGCGGCCCGGCACTCGCGGCAGCGGTCTCCGGGTCGAGCCGCACTTGCGCGGCGGCGTACCGCCCGGGGTGTTCACGGGCGTAGTCCCGGTAGACGTCGGCGAAGGCAACCAGCGCATCCCGCCCAGCCCGCCCCGCGAGCGCGGCGGCGGCCCGATCGGCGAGCTCGTCGAGCGCCAGCAGCGCGACCTTCGTCCGCAGGTCGTGAGCGTTCTTGACGTGCGAATACAGGCTGGCGACCTGAACGCCGAGCCGCCGCGCCAGCTCCGACGGCGTCACCCTGTCGAAGCCGGCCTCGTCGGCGAGTTCTGCCGCCGCGTGCACCACGCGTGCGGTGGTCAGCCCTGCTCGAACCATCATCCTTCTCCCATTTGCCTAAAGCCAGGGTAGATCGACCTAAAGGCTTTAGGCAACCGGGGTCAGGAGAAGAGCGCGTCCGCCCAGCTCGACTCGCGGGTCACGCCCGGCGGGACCGCGAAGTGCGCCGAGCCCGTGTGCTGGACGTACTCCATCATCGCGTCCTTCGACGACAGCGCCTGCTGCATCGGCACGTACTGCTTGCGGGTGTCGCGGTTGAACGCCAGGAAGAACAGGCCCGCCTCCAGGTGCCCCACGCCGTCCGAGCCGTCGACGAAGTTGTAGCCGCGCCGCAGGATGCGGACGCCGTTCAGCGCCTGGTGGGAGGCCAGCCGGACGTGGGCGTCCTCCGGGATCAGCTTCTCGCCGCCCGCGCCGCCGACGTCCAGGTCGAGCTCGTCGAACTCCGCGGTCTGGCCCAGCGGGGCGCCGGTGCCCTTCGTACGGCCGATGATCTTCTCCTGGCCGTCGAGGGTTTCGCGGTCCCACGTCTCGATGTGCATCCGGATCCGGCGCGCCACCAGGTACGAGCCGCCCGCCATCCAGGCCGGGCCGTCGGCCGCGGTGGCCCACACCTGGTCGGCCAGCACGTCGGGCTCCTCGGCCTTGATGTTGTTCGTGCCGTCCTTGAAGCCGAACAGGTTCCGCGGCGTCTGCTGTTCGCGCGAAGTCGACGAACTGCGGCCGAAGCCCAGCTGCGACCAGCGGACCTCGGTGACGCCGAAGCCGAGCCGGACCAGGTTGCGGACCGCGTGCACCGCCACCTGCGGGTCGTCCGCGCAGGCCTGGATGCACAGGTCGCCGCCGCTGCGGGCCGGGTCGAGCTTGTCCTTCGGGAACAGCGGCAGGTCGATCAGCTGCGGCGGGCGCTTGCCGGCCAGGCCGAACCGGCCGTCGAACAGCGACGGCCCGAAGCCGATGGTCAGCGTCAGGTTCGACGCCGGCAGGTCGAGCGCCTCGCCGGTGTCGCCGGGCGGGGCGTACGCGCCGCTGCCGACCGCGCCGTTCGCGACGACCTCCTGGCCCGCCGTCATCCGGCGGGCCGCTTCGGTCCACGTCTTGAGCAGGGCCCGCAGCTTCTCGCGGTCCTTCGTCGTGACGTCGAGGGCCGCGAAGTGCAGGTTGGCCTGCGCCGGCGTGACGATCCCGGCCTGGTGCTCGCCGTGGAAGTCGACGGTGTTCGTCGACGCCTCGGCGTTGCCGCTCGTCGCCTTGTCGATCCCGATGCCGGCGGCGGCTCCGGCCCCGGCGAGCGCGACACCCGCGCCCGCCAGGCCGAAGAGCTTCCGCCGCGAGACGCGCGTGCCCTCTGCCGACGTCACTTCGACACGACCTCCGCAACCTTGCTCAGCGGTTCGCTCAGCGCGTCGACGGCCGAGGCGAACTCCTTGACCTGGTCCTGGGAAAGCTCGGTGTACAGCTTGAAGCCGTCACCGGCCCGCTGCTTGTCCAGCAGGCCCTGCACGTTCGCGAACTCCTTGTCCAGAGTGGACACCAGCGCCGGGTCCTTGGCCTGCAGGATCGGCCGCAGCGAGGTGATCGCGCCCTTGGAACCGTCCACATTGGCCTGGAAGTCCCAGAGGTCGGTGTGCGAGAAGGCCTCTTCCTCGCCGGTGATCTTGCCGGTCGCGACCTCGTCGAGCAGGCCCTTGGCCCCGTTCGCGAGGTCCAGCGCGGACAGTTCGAGGGTCTTGGTCTTGGCGACCAGGTCCTTGACGTCGGTCACCAGTTTGTCGGCGATCTGGGCGCTGTCGGGCTGCAGGCCGGTCTTGAACAGGTCCTTCTCCAGCCGGTGGAAGCCGGTGAACTGCTGGTTCGGCTCGAGGTCGGCCTCGCGGACGTCGATGGCCGGGTCGAGGTCGCCGAACTTCTCGGCGACCGGCTCGATCCGCTCGTAATAGACGCGGGTGCGCGCGTATGCGGTCTTCGCCTCGTCGACCTTGCCGGCCTTCACGAGGTCGGCGAACTTCACCGTCTCGTCCTGCAGCGCGCCGGTGTTGTTCGCGATGTAGTCGGCGTAGCTCTTGGTGGCCTGCGCCTTCTGCGCGTTGGTGTCGTTCTGCTTCGCGACGCCGCCGGTGACGGTGAAGTCGCCGCGGATGCCGTTGCCGGCCATGCCCGGCTTGCACGCGGTCTGGTACTTGCCGGCGTCGGCGACCTCGACGATCAGCCGCCGGTTGAGCCCGGGCGCGATGTTCTCGACCTCGCCCATGATCCGGTCGCCCTCGGCGTAGAGGTAGAACTCGGTGACCTTGGTGCCCTTGTTGGTGATCTCGAAGGTCACGTTGCCGGCGTCGGCCGTGGTCGCGGAGACCTCGCACGCGGTGTCGGACGCCGAAACCTTGATCGGGCCGCCGTCCGCCGCGGGCTGGCTCTTGCTGTCGCACGCGGCGAGCGCCACCAGGGTGGTGGCGCCGGCCAGCAGGGCCAGGGGGGTGGTCTTGCGCACGGTCACTCCTTCGAGGCGGCCGCGGCGGCGGGCGCCGGCGCGGTCTTCTTGCTGGGCTTGAGGAAGAGGGGCAGCACGATGGCGACGTAGGCGACCCAGGCGACGGCCTGCAGCACGGTCGTCTGCTGCGAGTAGTTGAAGATGCCCTTCAGCAGCGCGCCGTACCAAGACGTCTCGGGCAGCGTCGCCGAAGCATCGAAGGCCAGGGTGCCGATGCCCGGGAGGAACGCGGCCTCCTGCAGGTCGTGCAGGCCGTAGCCGAGCACGCCCGCGGCGACGAACACCAGCAGCACGCCGGTGACCGTGAAGAACTTGCCCAGGTTGAACCGCACCGCGCCCCGGTAGAGCAGCCAGGCGAGGACGACCGCGGCCGCGATGCCGACGGCGAAGCCGATCAGCGGCTGCACGGTGTCCGACTGCGCGGTCTGGACGGCGGAGTAGAAGAACACCGCCGTCTCCAGGCCTTCGCGCCCGACCGCGAGGAACGACAGCAGCAGGACGGCCGCGGGGCCGACGTCCAGCGCGTCGTCCATCTTCCCGCGCAGTTCGGCGGCGATGCTCTTGGACGCCTTGCGCATCCAGAAGATCATCGCGGTGACGAACACGACGGCGACGATCGACAGGCTCCCGCCGAGCAGCTCCTGGTGCTCGAAGGACAGCTGGGCGGTCGTGTAGGTGAGGATCGCTCCGACGGCCACCGACAGCAGCACCGCGGCGCCGACGCCCGGCCACACCCAGCGCAGCGCGTGCCGCCGCTCGGTCTTGACCAGGAAGGCCACCAGGATGCTGACGACCAGCGCGGCTTCCAGGCCTTCGCGCAGCCCGATCAACGCGCTCGAGAACAACACCGGTCCGCCTCCCTGAGTTCTGCTTCCGTGATGGTTTTAGGTAAGGCTCACCTGTAAGTCCAGCGTGCGCGCGCCGCTCCGAAACGATGCAATCGGGCAAACAGGACATCGGCTCGAAGTTAGGTTAGGGTAACCGCAGGTCAGAGGCTTGCGCGTCGACTCGATAACGAATTCTGTGATTTCGCAGGCAGCGGGCCCGGGTTAACCGTCGGCTTGCCTGGTCAGCCGCTTGGGGGACCGCTTTTCGGGGGTTCCGGGTGGCGGAGCCCCCGGCCCGGGGCGAAGCACCGGAGCAACACAGCCCCACTTGAGTGCGTCCGTAACCTGTTCGGGTGGCCGATACCGCTCAGCCGACCGTCACGCCTCCGTCGTCGCCCTCGGGCGGCCCGCCCAGGCGGTACGTCGGCCGGATCGCCCTCGCGCTCGGGCTGGTGGTCACCGGCGTGATCCTGCTCGTCACCATCGGTGTCCGGAATCCCGACGCGCCCGCCGCGGCCCCGCCGGTGCAGCCGGCGCTCGCCATCCCCGAACAGCGTCCGCAGCCCGGTGCCGAAGCGCCGCGGGCCGGGCTCGCCGCGCCGGTCGACCGGCCGCAGGTGTCCGACCGCGTCGAGCTGGACGCGTGGGCGACCCGGGTCGCGAACAAGACGCACGTCCCGGCGCGCGTGCTCTCGGCGTACGGCCGGGCGGAGATGTGGATGCAGCGGCAGAAGCCGACGTGCCACCTCTCGTGGGCGTCGCTCGCGGGCATCGGCCGGGTCGAGACCGAACGCGGCGAGTTCGACCTCGCGGCGATCGGCGCGGACGGCCGGGTGGCGAAGCCGGTGGTCGGCCCGCCGCTGGACGGCTCGCCGGGCGTCCCGGCGGTGCGCGATTCCGACGGCGGCAAGCTCGACGGCGACAAGACGTGGGACCACCTGATCGGCCCGATGCAGTTCCTGCCGTCGACGTGGAAGAAGCACCAGGAGCGCGCGAACGGCGACGGTGGTGCGCCGGACCCGCAGAACATCGACGACGCGGCCTTCACGGCGGCGCGGTTCCTGTGTTCCGGGGGCGACGACCTCGGCACCCCGGCCGGCTGGTGGCGGGCGATCCTGTTCTACAACCAGGCCGTTCCCTACGGCCAGGACGTCTTCAGCGCGGCGGACGCCTACGCGGAGGCGAGCGTCGCGCCCTGAGTCACAGCTCGCGGTCGGCGACGAACGGCGTGACGGCCATCAGCACCAACAGCAGCAGCCCGGCGTACGCGCCCAGCGTGACGAAGATCGACATCGTGGTTCCTCCCGGTTCGGTCTGGAACCAGCTTCGCCGGACGAGGGGGTGCGGGACATCGGTCGAGGGGCCCGGCCTGCTCGGCCGAACGGCCGAGGACGCCCGGGCCGTTCGGCCCTGGTCAGGGTTCGCGCAGCGCGATGTGGGCTTTGACCTCGCTGATCGCTTCGAGGTACTCGGGCACCGGGTGCATCGCCGAGGCGATCTTCATCTGCGCCAGCGCCTCGACGAACCGGCCCAGCCGCTGCAGCGTCCGGCCCAGGATGAACCGGGCGTAGTGGTCCGTCGGGTCCAGTTCCAGCACCCGGGTGAACGCCTCTTCGGCGCGCCGCAGCTGGGCGGAGTGGAAGTACGCGCGCCCGGCCAGCAGGTGCACCGACGGTTTGTCCGTTTCGGATTCCAGCAGGGGCTGCAGGGCCTTCAGCGCGTCGAGCGGACGACGGCGGCCGACCAGGTCTTCGGCCTGGCGGAAGGCATGGAACCGCGACTCTTCGGGAGGCTGCGAAGCAGCTGCGGCGTCCGTCATGGTCACTCCCACGTTACCCCGGAGGAGGGGGTTGCACACGCCTCCGAACGGGACGTGATGGACTGTGCCGCCATGAGCAGCCCGTACCGGGGCCTGGCGCCCTACCTGTACTACGCCGACGCCACCGAGGCGCTCGCCTGGCTGACCAGGGTCTTCGGGTTCACCGAAGAGGTCCGGTTCTGCGACGGCGCCGGCGAGGTGTTCCAGGCGACGCTGCGCGCGGGCGAAGCGCGGATCCAGCTCGCCGGGGTCGGCCCGGACTACTGGCAGGCCAAGGGCGTCGACGGCCCGGTCGGCCAGCTCAACATCCTCTACGTCGACGACGTGGACGCCGCCTACGCGCGGATCGAGGCCGCCCTCGGGGACGAGTGCGAGCTGGAGCCGCCGCAGGACCAGCCGTACGGCGCCCGGGTGTTCACCGTCGCCGATCTCGGGGGCAACAGCTGGACGTTCTGGCAGCAGACGTCCGAGGTCGTCGAGCTGCCGCCCGGCTGGCAGGAGGTGCGCGCGGGCGGTGAGTCCTCCAACGGGTGAACTGCGGCGACGGCTAGGCTGGGCGCGTCATCGCAGGCAAGACGCACCGAGGAGCATGGCGTGGCTCTCATCGAGCAGGTAGGCGCGCGCGAGATTCTGGACTCGCGCGGCAACCCGACGGTCGAGGTGGAGGTGGCTCTCGACGACGGCACCCTGGCGCGGGCCGCGGTCCCGTCGGGGGCGTCGACCGGTGAGCACGAAGCGGTCGAGCTGCGTGACGGCGACACCGGCCGCTACAACGGCAAGGGCGTCGAGCGCGCGGTCGCCGCGGTGCTCGACGAGATCGGCCCGGAGATGGTCGGCATCGAGGCCGTCGACCAGCGGATCGTCGACCAGAAGCTGGTCGACCTCGACGGCACGCCGGCGAAGTCCCGCCTCGGCGCGAACGCCATCCTCGGCGTCTCGCTGGCCGTCGCGAAGGCCGCCGCCGAGTCGGCCGAGCTGGAGCTGTTCCGCTACCTGGGCGGCCCGAACGCGCACGTGCTGCCGGTGCCGATGCTGAACATCCTCAACGGTGGTTCGCACGCCGACAGCAACGTCGACGTCCAGGAGTTCATGATCGCGCCGATCGGCGCCGAGACCTTCCGCGAGGCCCTGCGCTGGGGCACCGAGGTCTACCACTCGCTGAAGTCGGTGCTGAAGGGCCGCGGCCTGTCGACCGGTCTCGGCGACGAAGGCGGCTTCGCGCCGAACCTCGGCAACAACCGGGAGGCCCTCGACCTGATCCTGCAGGCCATCGAGAAGGCCGGCTACACCCCCGGCCGCGACGTCGCGCTGGCCCTCGACGTCGCCGCGACGGAGTTCTTCTCCGACGGCGTGTACACCTTCGAGGGCGCGAAGAAGAGCGCCGAGCAGATGTCGGCCTACTACGCCGAACTGCTGGCGAACTACCCGCTGGTGTCGATCGAAGACCCGCTGAGCGAGGACGACTGGGACGGCTGGGTCACCCTGACCGCCGAGGTCGGCGAGAAGGTCCAGATCGTCGGCGACGACCTGTTCGTCACCAACCCGGACCGCCTGGAGGAGGGCATCACCCGCCGCGCCGCCAACGCGCTGCTGGTGAAGGTCAACCAGATCGGCACCCTGTCCGAGACGCTCGACGCGATCTCGCTGGCCACGTCGTTCGGCTACAAGTCGATGATGAGCCACCGCTCGGGCGAGACCGAGGACACGTTCATCGCGGACCTGGCCGTCGCCACCGGCGTCGGCCAGATCAAGACCGGTGCCCCGGCCCGCGGCGAGCGGATCGCCAAGTACAACCAGCTGCTGCGCATCGAGGAGACCCTCGGTGACGCCGCCCGGTACGCCGGCGAGCTGGCCTTCCCGCGGTTCACCGCCGAGGCCTGACGCCGATGGCGGACCGGGGGAGGACACGTGGCCGCCGCGGCGGTGGCGGCGGTTCGGCGCGGGTCGGCGGACCCGCGCGGACCCGCCGCCCGGAGGCCGGTCGTGCGGGGAGCCCGGGATCCCGGTCGCCCCGGACCGACGGCACCGCGGCGGCGCGCCGCCGCACCGGCGACGCGGAGACCACCAGGGCCCGGCTGCGCCGGGGCCTGGCGGCGAAGCGGGCCTCAGGCGCGGCGAAGGTGCTCGGCATGTCCACCACCCGCCGCGCGGCGGTGGTGGCGATCGTGGTGTGCGCGCTGGCGTTCACCATCGCCGTGCCCCTGCGCACGTACCTCTCCCAGCGGACCGAGGTCCGCGAACAGCAGGCGCAGCAGGCCCAGCTGCAGCAGGAGGTCGCTCAGCTCCAAGGCCGCAAGGCGGAGCTGAGCGACCCGGCGCAGATCGAGGCCGAGGCGCGCCGGCGGCTGCGGTACGTGAAGCCCGGCGAGACGCCGTACATCGTCCAGCTGCCGGAGGACAAGGCGCCGGACGCGGCCCCGCCGGCCGGGCAGCAGCAGGTCGCGGGCAGCTCCTGGTACGAGAACCTGTGGAACCAGGTCTCGGGCGGCTGAGGGGCACGCTCTAACCTGGACCGCGTGAACAGCACGCAGCAGCACCGGTTCGAGCCCGTCACCGACGCCGACCGCGAGATCATCGCGGAGCAGCTCGGACGGCCGCCGCGAGCGCTGCGCGCGATCGCCGCGCGGTGCCCGAGCGGGCACCCGTCCGTGGTGCAGACCAGCCCGCGGCTGGAGAACGGCACCCCGTTCCCGACGCTCTACTACCTGACCTGCCCGAAGCTCAATTCGATGATCGGCACCATCGAGGCGTCCGGGATCATGAAGGAGATGACCGAGCGGCTCACCACCGATCCCGAGCTCGCCGCGCAGTACCAGCGCACCCACGAGGCCTACCTCGCCGAGCGGGACGCGATCGAGCCGCTGGGTCACCAGGTCACCGCCGGGGGCATGCCGGGCCGCGTCAAGTGCCTGCACGTGCACGTCGCCCACACGCTGGCCGTCGGCCCGGGCGTGAATCCGTTCGGTGACGAGACGCTGGCCCTGCTTAAGGCCAACGGGTGGCCGATGGGGGACTGCGCCGCGTAACACTCGCGCGCTGTGAACAGATAACTGGTCTGGGTGAGCGAAAAGCTCGATTCCGACTCTCGATGGGCTGAAACCTCGCCGCGCTTGCGGCAGGCTGTGTCCCGACAGCGGCGATCGATCCGGCCAGGAGGGCTCTGAACATGCGCGTGCGGCGGCTGCCAGACGCAGTCGGCAGCTACACGCGAAGATTCGGGATCCGCCACCGCACCGCGTACCCGCTGATCACCGGCATCCTGGCCGTGATCCCGGCGCTGGTCGCCGGCGGGGGCACCCTCGGCTGGCTCGGCGGCACCGGTGAGCACACCCGCGACGCCGCCCTCGCCCAGGGCTACGACCCCGGCAACGCCGCCCTCCAGCAGATCGCCGTCGACGGCACCCTCCCCGGCAGCGTCAGCCCGGAGCCGCTCCCGGCGTACGAGCTCCCCGACGGCCCGCTCGGCATCCCGGCCACCGCGCTGAAGGCGTACCAGAACGCCGCCGACATCCTCGGCCGCGAGCAGCCCGCGTGTCACATCGACTGGGCCCTGATCGCCAGCATCGGCCGGATCGAGTCGAACCACGCGCGCGGCGGGTACGTCGACGCGAACGGGACCACCCGGGAGCCGATCCTCGGCCCGCAGCTCAACGGCCAGGGCAACTTCGCCGCCATCCCGGACACCGACCAGGGCCTGCTCGACACCGACCCGGTGTGGGACCGCGCGGTCGGCCCGACCCAGTTCATCCCGGGCACCTGGCGGGGCTACGCCTCCGACGGCAACGGCGACGGCAAGTCCGACCCGAACAACATCTTCGACGCGGCCCTGGCCACCGGCCGCTACCTGTGCTCCGGCGGGTTCGACCTGGCCGAGCCGGACCAGCTGCGCGGGGCGATCTACCGGTACAACAACTCCGACACGTACGTGAACACGGTGGTCCTGTGGGCGGACGCCTACCGCAACGGGATCATGCAGGTGCCGGACAGCACGGTGCCGGTCGGTGCCCCGAACGCGGCGGCGCTGCCCGCGCCGCCGCCGATCCCGCCCCCGCCGGTCCCGCCGACGACTTCTCCGGCGGCCCCGCCGACCACGAGCACGCCGCCGGCCACGTCGTCGTCCACGTGCGTCCCGCCGACGACGACGGTCACCACGACGACGGTCACCAGCGTCACGACCGAGCCGTCGCCGACCCCGACCGGCACCGGCGACCCGAGCCCGAGTCCGACGACGACGAAGACCCCCAGTCCCACCTGCGGTCAGACGGTCACCTCGGTCACCACGTCGACCACCCCGACGACCACGACCGTCGGGACGACGACACCCGCCGGTTAGGGTGATCGCATGCCTCGTGTTGCCGCGATCGACTGTGGGACCAACTCCATCCGCCTGCTCGTCGCCGAGCTGACGCCGCGCCACGACGGCACGGTCGACCTGCGCGACCTGCACCGCGAAATGCGGATCGTCCGGCTCGGCCAGGGTGTCGACGCCACCGGCGAGCTCGCCCCCGAGGCCCTCGAACGCACCCGCGTGGCGCTCGCCGACTACACGATCGCCGCGCGGCGCAAGGGTGTCGAGAAGGTCCGCATGGTCGCGACCTCGGCGACCCGTGACGCGAAGAACCGCGACGACTTCTTCCGGATGACCCGCGAGACCCTCGGCGTCGAGGCCGAGGTGATCACCGGCGACGAGGAGGCGCGGTTGTCGTTCACCGGCGCGGTGGGCGAGCAGGACCCGGACGACGGCCCGTTCGTGGTGGTCGACGTCGGCGGCGGCTCGACGGAGCTGGTCCTCGGCACCTGGGACGGACGGCGGGCCGAGGTGCTCGCGGCGAAGTCGGTCGACATCGGCTGCGTCCGCATCACCGAGCGCGCGCTCAAGAGCGACCCGCCGACCGCGGAGGAGATCGCCGCCGCCCGCGACCTGGCCGGGAAGGTGCTGACGGACGCGTTCGACGTCGTCGACGTCGCCCGCGCCCGCACGTGGATCGGCGTCGCGGGCACGGTGACCACGCTGTCGGCGATCGCGCTGGGGCTCCCGGAGTACGACAGCGACCGCGTGCACCTGTCCAAGCTCGGCGCGGCGGACATCGATCGCCTCGCCTCGGACCTGCTGCACAGCGACCACGCGACCCGGGCGGCCAACCCGGTGATCCACCCCGGCCGCGTCGACGTGATCGGCGGCGGCGCGGTAGTGGTCCAGACCCTCGCCGAGCAGCTCGCGGCCCGCGGCGGCCCGACCGAGCTGATCGTCAGCGAACACGACATCCTGGACGGCATCGCCCTCTCCCTCGCCTGACCCCGTGACTGAAGGGTCGACACCCGTGATTGAAGGGTCGACACGCGTGATTGAAGGGTCGACACGGCTGAGCCACGCCGTGTCGACTTCCCAATCACGGGTGTCGACCCTCTGATCACGCGTGTCGGCTTTTCGGGCACGTGGCTTCAGCGGTGTTCCGGCTGACCGACCGTTCGGCCGCCCCAAAGGGCTTGTGGCGCAACCGAACCGTGGGTGAGCGGGTGATGACCTGCTGTCCGCGCTGGGCCGTCCGGAGTATCCGGATTCCTACGTTGGTTGTGCTCCAACCAGGTGGTCCCGACGACCGTCACACATTTGCAACACCGCAGTCCTGTGATCAGCTTCACCGGCCCCGATAGCGTGCGTCTCACCTTTCGGACACACCGGATATGGAGGGGATCATGCGTCGTTCGCGCAGGCTCTGGGGACCCACGGTGGTGATGACCTCGCTGGCGCTCGCGCTCACCGCGTGCGGCGGTGGCTCGGGCAGCTCCACGGGGGCCGGCGAGACGGACCCCGACGGCACGGTCAGCGTCTACGGCACCGAACCGCAGAACGCGCTGGTCCCGACCAACATCAACGACCTCGGCGGCACCAAGGCGGTCCAGCCGATGTTCGCCACGCTGGTCGGCTTCAAGGGTGCGGACGCCAAGCCCTTCAACCTGATGGCGGACTCGATCACCACGACCGACTCCAAGGTCTACGACATCAAGATCAAGCAGGGCTGGAAGTTCCACGACGGCACCGAGGTGAAGGCGCACAACTTCATCGACGCCTGGAACTACGGCGCCTACGCGCCGAACGGCCAGCTCAACACCGACTTCTTCTCGAACATCCAGGGGTACAAGGACGTCCACCCCGAGGACGAGAACGCCAAGCCGGCCACCGACAAGATGTCCGGGCTGGTCGCGAAGGGCGACTACGAGTTCCAGGTGACGCTCAACGCGCCCTTCTCCGTCTTCGACATCAAGGTCGGCTACCAGGCCTTCGCGCCGCTGCCCGACTCCTTCTTCAAGGACCCCAAGGCCTTCGAGCAGCACCCGATCGGCAACGGCCCGCTCAAGTTCGTCTCGCGGACGCCCAACCAGGACATCAAGCTCACCCGGTTCGACGACTACAAGGGTGACGACAAGGTCAAGTTCAAGAACCTCGACATCAAGATCTACTCCAGCCAGGAGACCGCCTACCAGGACCTGCTGAGCGGGCGGCTCGACTTCATGGAGGCGCTGCCGCCGTCGGCCGTCGCCGGCGGCAAGTACAAGAACGACCTCGGCGACCGGCTGGTCACCGGCCACCTGCTCGGGATCAGCACCATCGCCGTCCCGTACTACGTGCCGGGCTACAACAACCTCGAGCTGCGCAAGGCCATCTCGATGGCGATCGACCGCGCGCAGATCACCAAGACCGTCATGAACGACACCTACGTGCCGGCCGACGGCTACATCTCGCAGGGCATCCCGGGCGCGCGGCCCGGCGTGTGCCAGTTCTGCAAGTACGACCCGGCGGCGGCCAAGGAAGCCTTCGCGAAGTCGGGCTTCAAGGGCAAGCTGACCATCGCGTCCAACGCGGACGGTGGCCGCAAGGAGCCGCTGGTCGCGGCGTGCAACAGCATCAAGAACACCCTCGGCGTCGAGTGCGACTTCGTGCCCGCGACCGACTTCGGCCAGTGGCGCAGCATCGTCACCGGTCACAAGCTGACCGGCATGGGCCGGTCGGACTGGTCGGCGGACTACCCGTCCATCGAGGACTTCCTCAACCCGATCTACAAGACCGGCGGCTCCTCGAACGACTCGACGTACTCGAACCCGCAGGTCGACGCGCTGCTCGAGCAGGCGGACGCCACCGCCGACAAGGACGCCGCGGTCAAGCTGTACCAGCAGGCCGAGGACCTGATCGCGAAGGACCTGCCGTCGATCCCGACCTGGGACGAGAAGGGTGTCGCGGCGAAGTCGAAGAACCTCAAGACGGCGGCCCTGGACTTCCGGCGGATGCCGGACTACCCGTCCATCGAGGTCCTGAAGAAGTAGCTGCGGCTCCCACCACCACGCCGTCGTGAGTGGTAACGCGGGTTCTTACCCGCCTTACCACTCACGACGGCCGGCGCGCACTAGGAACACTTGATGACCCGCTACGTCCTGCGACGGCTGCTCCAGCTGATCCCGGTGTTCTTCGGCACCACGTTCCTCATCTACGTCCTGGTCTGGGCGGTTCCCGGCGACCCGTTCTCCGGCAAGTGCGGCCAGGCCGCCTGCCCGGCGTCCTACGTCGCCCAGATGACCGAGAAGTTCCACCTGAACGACAACATCTTCGTCCAGTACTTCAAGTACCTCGGCAGCCTGTTCACCGGCGACTGGGGCGAAACCTTCAACGGCACGTCCGTCGGCGATCTGATCGCCACGTCCTACCCGATCACGCTGCGCCTGGCCGTGATCGCCGTGGTCATCGAAGCGGTCATCGGGCTCACCGCCGGCGTGCTGACCGGCCTGCGCGGCAAGGGTTTCCTCGACAACCTGGTGCTGGTCTCGACCACGTTCCTGATCTCGCTGCCGGTGTTCGTCACCGCGATCGTGCTGCAGCTCGCCCTGGGCAGCAACGGCCTCGGCTGGATCGAAGCGAGCGTGTCGGACAACCCGAGCGTCGGCGAGCTCATCGTGCCCGGCATCGCGCTCGGCAGCCTGTCCATGGCGTACGTGGCCCGGCTGGCGAGAACGAGCATCGCCGAGAACCGCCGCGCCGACTACGTCCGGACGGCGATCGCGAAGGGCCAGCCGCAGAGCCGGGTCGTGCTCGTCCACCTGCTGCGCAACTCGGTGATCCCGGTGCTGACGTTCCTCGGCACCGACCTCGGCGCCCTGATGGGCGGCGCGATCGTCACCGAAGGCGTGTTCAACATCAACGGCCTCGGCGGGCTCATCTTCCGCGGCATCCAGAACCGGGAGAGCGCCACCGTCGTCGGCGTGGTCGTCCTGCTGGTGCTGGTGTACCTGCTGATGAGCCTGGTCGTCGACCTGCTGTACGCCGTTCTCGACCCGAGGATCCGCTATGACTGACCCGAACCTGGTGGGCGGCGGCGGGGCCGACGCGGCCGAACTGTCCCGTGTGGACGATTCCGCCGCCGGCCCGCAGAAACCCCGCAGCCTGTGGAGCGACGCCTGGCGGCAGCTGCGGCGCAAGCCGGCGGTGCTCGCCTCGGCGGTGATCATCCTGTTCATCGTGCTGATCGCGATCGCGCCCGGCCTGTTCAGCTCGCGCGACGCGGGCTTCAGCGACCTCGCGCGCGCGAACGAGGGCCCGTCCGCGGACGCCTGGTTCGGCTACGACAACCAGGGCCAGGACGTCTACGCCCGCACCATCTACGGCACCCGCGCGTCGGTGCTGGTCGGGCTGTTCTCCACGCTGGTGACCGTGCTCCTCGGCTCGGTGATCGGCATCATCGCCGGCTACTACGGCCGGCTCGTCGACAGCCTGCTCTCGCGGTTCGGCGACATCTTCGCCGGCCTGCCGTTCGTGCTCGGCGCGATCGTCATCCTGACGACGTTCAACGCGCCCGGCTCGAACCCCGGCGCGGTCACCATCATCGTCCAGGTGGTCTGCTCGATCGCGGTGCTGAGCTGGCCGGTGGGGATGCGGATCATGCGCTCGGCGACGCTGGTGGCCAAGCAGCTCGACTACGTCAAGGCCGCGCGCGGCCTCGGCGCGAGCACCCCGCGGATCATCTTCCGGCACCTGCTGCCGAACACGATCGCGCCGGTGCTGGTGTACGCCACCATCGCCCTCGGCGCGTTCATCGGCGCCGAAGCGACGCTGGCCTACCTCGGCATCGGCGTGCGGGCCCCGGTGATCTCGTGGGGCGTGCTGATCGCCGACTCGCGGGACTACTTCCGGAACGACCCGCACATGCTGCTGTTCCCCGGCGCCTTCGTCACCCTGACCGTGCTGGCCTTCGTGATGCTGGGTGACGGCATCCGCGACGCGCTCGATCCGAAGTCGAGGTAAGTCCTTGTCCGACAACGAACTCCTGCTCGAAGTCGAAGACCTGCACGTCGAGTTCCGGACGGCCGACGGCGTGGCCAACGTGCTCAACGGCGTCGGCTATTCGGTGCACGCGGGCGAAACGCTGGCCGTCCTCGGCGAATCCGGTTCCGGGAAGAGCGTCACCGCCCAGACGGTGATGGGCATCCTCGACATGCCGCCCGGCGTGATCACCGCGGGCGCCGTGCGCTGGCGCGGGGAGGACCTGCTGACCGCGTCCGAGGACCGCCGCCGCGAGGTGCGCGGCAGCGAGATCGCGATGATCTTCCAGGACGCGCTGTCCGCGCTCAACCCGGTGTTCACCGTGGGCTTCCAGATCGAGGAGCAGCTGCGCGTCCGGCTCGGCATGTCCAAGAAGGACGCTCGCAAGCGGGCGATCGAACTGCTCGACACCGTCCGCATCCCGGCCGCCGAACGCCGGATCAAGGACTACCCGCACCAGTTCTCCGGCGGCATGCGCCAGCGCGCGATGATCGCGATGTCGCTGGCGCTGGACCCGGACCTGCTCATCGCCGACGAGCCGACCACCGCCCTCGACGTCACCGTGCAGGCCCAGATCATGGACCTGCTGGAGGAGATCCAGGCCGAACGCAAGATGGGCCTCGTCCTGATCACCCACGACCTCGGCGTGGTGGCCGAGGTCGCCGACCGGATCGCGGTGATGTACGCGGGCCGGATCGTCGAGCAGGCCGACGCCGTCGAGCTGTTCCGCGCGCCGGCCCACCCGTACACCGCCGCGCTGATGGACTCCCTGCCCCGGCTCGACCTCAAAGGACAGACCCTGGAAACCATCAAGGGCCTGCCGCCCAGCCTGCTCGACATCCCGCCCGGCTGCCCGTTCCACCCGCGGTGCAAGCGGGCCGAGGACCGCTGCAGCGTGGATGTCCCGCCGCAGCACGCGATCGGCTTCGGCCGCACGAGCGCGTGCCACTTCGCCGAAGAGGTGGTGAGCTCCCGTGCCTGACCCCATCCTTTCGGTCACCGACCTGAAGAAGTACTTCCCGGTGCGCACCGGGATCCTGTTCAAGCGCACGATCGGCCAGGTCAAGGCGGTCGACGGCGTCTCGTTCGACCTGATGCCGGGCGAGACGCTCGGCGTCGTCGGCGAGTCCGGCTGCGGCAAGTCGACGCTCGCCCAGGTCCTGATGCGCCTGGAGGAACCGACCGGCGGCACCGCGAAGTTCGAGGGCCGCGACATCTTCGCCATGCGCGGCGCCGAGCTGCGGAAACTGCGCCGCGAGATCCAGATCGTGCTGCAGGACCCGTACACCTCGCTCAACCCGCGGATGACGGTCGGCGACATCGTCGGCGAGCCGTTCGAGATCCACTCCGAGGTCGCCCCGAAGGGCTCGCGGGCGGGCAAGGTGCGGGAACTGCTCGAAGTGGTCGGGCTCAACCCCGAGCACCTCAACCGCTACCCGCACCAGTTCTCCGGCGGGCAGCGCCAGCGCATCGGCATCGCGCGGGCGCTCGCGCTGCGGCCCAAGGTGATCATCTGCGACGAGCCGGTGTCCGCCTTGGACGTCTCGATCCAGGCGCAGGTGATGAACCTGCTCGGCGACCTGCAGGGCGAGTTCGGCCTGTCCTACGTCTTCATCGCGCACGACCTTTCGGTGGTGCGGCACCTGTCGAACCGGGTCGCGGTGATGTACCTCGGCAAGATCGTCGAGCTCGGCACCGACGAGGAGATCTACGAACGACCGTCTCACCCGTACACCCAGGCGCTGCTGTCCGCGGTGCCGGTGGCCGACCCGGCCGTGCGCGGCCGCCGCCAGGTGATCCGGCTGACCGGCGACGTGCCGAGCCCGCTGGATCCCCCGTCCGGGTGCCGGTTCCGCACGCGCTGCTGGAAGGCCGAGGACCGGTGCGCGACGGAGGTGCCGGAACTGGTGCCCAGGACCGACGGGCACTTGTCAGCTTGTCACTTCGCCGAGCAGAAGTCGGTTGTTCCGTAACAGACGTTTGGCCGTTGTACGCGCATTGTCCGATCTATACGGTGCAGGAACCGCTTTCCGCGAGGAGGAGAAACGTGAAGAGACCCAGGCTTCTGGCCGCGGTGCTGGCCGTGCCGCTGTTCGGCGCGGTGTCCGCCGTCGCGGTCCCGGCCGCGTCGGCGCAGCCCGCGCTGTCCGGTCCGGCGACCGAGTTCACCGTGCTCGCCAAGGACGTCCAGAGCATCGGCAGCGCCCAGCAGGCGATCAAGGCCGCGGGCGGCACGGTCCTGGAGACCAACACCGCGGTCGGCCTGATCAGGGCCAGCGCGCCGGCCACCGGCTTCACCGAGCGGGTGGCCACGAACCGCGCGGTGTTCGGTGCCGCCAAGGCCCAGTCCATCGGTTCGGTGCCGCGGACGGGCAAGAAGACCAAGGGTGACGCCGGCGTCGAGAAGGAAGGCCGCGGCGGCGCCGCTTCGAAGAAGGCCGCGGCGAACAAGGCCGTCGGGATGGACCCGCTGGACGACCAGCTCTGGGGCCTCAAGTCCGTCCGGTCGGACCTCTCGCGCACCAAACAGGCCGGCAGCAAGCAGGTCAAGGTCGGCGTCATCGACACCGGCATCGACGGCACGCACCCGGACATCGCGCCGAACTTCGACCTGGCCGACTCGCGCAACTTCACCCGCGACATCCCGACCGACGTCAACGGCGCCGAAGTGGACGGACCGTGTGAGTTCCGCGGCTGCGTCGACCCGGCCAACCACGACGACGGCGGCCACGGCACGCACGTCGCCGGCACCATCGCCGCCGCGGCCAACGGCTTCGGCGTCTCCGGTGTCGCACCGAACGTGACGCTGGTGAACATCCGCGCCGGCCAGGACTCGGGTTACTTCTTCCTGCAGCCGACCGTCGACGCGATCACCTACGCCGGTGACGCGGGCATCGACGTCGTCAACATGTCGTTCTACACGGACCCGTGGCTGTACAACTGCACGGCGAACCCGGCGGACTCGCCCGCCGAGCAGGCCGAGCAGCGCACGATCATCGAGGCGACCCAGCGCGCGCTGAACTACGCGCACCGCAAGGGCGTCACGATGCTGGTCGCGCTGGGCAACCAGCACACCGACCTGGGTGCGCCGCAGCCGGACACCACGAGCCCGGACTACCCGGCCAACAGCACCCACCCGCGCACGGTGGACAACTCGACCTGCCTCAACCTGCCGGTCGAGGGCAACCACACGATCGGCGTGAGCGCGTTCGGACCGTCCCAGAAGAAGGCGGACTACTCGAACTACGGGCTCGAGCAGATCTCGGTCTCGGCTCCGGGCGGCTTCTTCCGCGACTACTTCGGCTCCCCGTGGTACCGGACGGTCGAGAACGAAATCCTTTCGACGTACCCGAAGAACGTGGGGATCGCCGAGGGCAACATCGACGCGGACGGCAACATCACGCCGGACGGCGTCACCGCGGGTGTCAAGAAGGCGACGGCGGCCGACGGCCGGGTCGGCTACTACCAGTGGCTGCAGGGCACGTCGATGGCCACCCCGCACGCCACCGGCGTCGCGGCGCTGATCATCTCGCAGTACGGCAAGAAGTCCCACGGCGAGTTCGGGATGGACCCGGACCAGGTCCAGCGCGTCCTCGAGGGCACGGCGGCGAAGATCGCCTGCCCGGTCCCGCGCACGGTGGACTACCTGAAGGAGGGCCGCGACGCGACGTTCACGGCCACCTGTGAGGGCGACCCGTCGTTCAACGGCTTCTACGGCCACGGCGCGGTCGACGCCTACGCGGCGGTGACGCGCGGCTCGCAGTACCTGAAGTAGGGAATTCCGGACGAATCCGCCCCGGGAAGGCAACCTTCCCGGGGCGGTTCGCGTGTACGACGGGACCGGGGGGAGTTCCGTTGATCGTTCGTGAGCCGGCGCTGCCGGTGGACCCGAGGCTGCCGGGTGAGCCGACGGTGCTCGAGGTGGGCTGGGCGCGGCTGTGGCTGGGCAAGCGCGGGGTACGGGTGTGGCTGCCGACCCGGCTGCTCGCGCTGCGCCTGGGCGGGCGCGCGATCGGTGCCCGGGGAACACCCACTTACGCGATCGTCTTCGCGGTGCTGTGGGCGCTCAGCGGGCCGTTCTTCCACGAGGTGGACCTGCCGGGAAGGGCCGCCGGCATGGCCCTGCTCTTCGCCGCGTTCCAGGTGGTCCGCTGGCGCCGCACGCAGAGCCGCGAACAGCTCGCGGAGCGCTTGACAGGTGGTGGCGCCCCGCTCCCGCTCCGCGTGGCGGCGAAGCAGGTCGGCTGGTGGTACCTGAGTTCGACGGCCGTCACGTTCGTCGGCGGGGCGGCGCTGTGCGCCGCGTCGTTCCTGACCCGGCCGCAGTTCACCTGGAAGCACTGGTACTCGCCGGCCGCCGAAATCGGCGCGCACACACTCGCGCTGGCGGTCGGCGCCGCCGCGACCGCGCTGGTGCTCGGCCGGGCGCTCCGCGCACCGGTGCTCGCGGAGGACGAGGCGTCGCGGGCGGTCGACCAGGTGCTGCGCGCCGAGGACGTCTACCGGTTCGCGCCGTGCGCCGGCTACGCCGTGCTGGCGGTGCCGGTCTTCGTCGTCGACTGGGCGATCCCCGGCTGGCTGGGGTGGTCGGCGCTGGCGTACCTGGTCACGGCCGTCGTCCTGCAGCTGCTGGGGTGGGCGGTGGTCCGCCACCGGTACCGCCGGCTGCCGCCCGGCTTCTACGGCCGCTAAACCATTCCGGCGCTTCGGGCGTGTACGGCGGGACAGGGGGAGGTTCGATGGTGGCGGAAACAGCGTGGACGACGCTCGCCGAGAGACAGGGTGCGCGGGCGTGGCTGGCCCGGCACGGCGTGACGGTGGGCGAGCCGACGCCGCTGCTCGCGGTCCGCGTCGGGGCCCGGGAGCTGGCCACGCGGTCCTATCAGGCCTTCTGGGTTCTTTCTCCCGTGGCCAACGTGGTCGCCTTGTTGCCGCCGGTCCCGGTGCTCGCGCGCTACCTGGTGGTCGCCGTGGTCTGCACCGCCTATCCGCTGCTGATGTGGCGCCGGGTGCGGCGGGCCGACCGCGCCGCCGCCCGGCTGGTTCCCCCCGGCGTCCGGCTGCCGTTCCGGGAGGCGGCCGGGCAGGTGGGCCGCTGGTACTTCGCCGCGATGGGGGTGACGTTCGGCGGCGGCGTGGTCCTGTGCGCGGTGTTCGCCGCCCACCCGGTGGGCTGGGCAGCGGCCCTGGTGATCGGCGTCGCGTGCTCGGCGCTGGTCCTCGAGCGGGCCCTGCGGGCCCCGGTGCTCGCCGAGGACACGGCATCGGCGGCCGTCGACGCGGCCCTGAGGGCCTACGACACCCGGGCGTTCATGGTGCCGTTCCTGTTCACGTTCCTGCCCTGGGTCGACTTGTCCGCGGACTGGCCGTGGCCCCCGGCCCGGATCGTCCCGGTGGTGGCGTACTTCGTCCTGGCCGTGGCGGTCTACGCCCGTGCCGCGGTCGAGTTCCGGAACCGCCGGCTGCCGCCGGGCCACTACGGGACGGTGACCGCGTGACGGCGACGGTGGTGACGGAGGCGGAGCGGGCGGCCGCCGGACGCTGGCTGGTCAAGCACCGCGTCGACGTGCCGGCGATGACCGACCTGCTGGCCCTGCGCCTCGGCTTCCGCGCCGGCGCGCGGCCGCCCGGGTGGCGGCGGTGGATGGGCCTGGCGGTCCTGGTGTACGCGGCCGCCACGATCGGGTTCGCGAGCCTGACTTTCCTGCCCGCCGTCCGCGGCGCGGACCTGACGGGCAGCTCGTTCCTCTACTTCCTCCTGGTGATCCAGCAGCTCGGCTACTGGCTGCCCGCGCGGGTCCGCGATCGCCAGGCGCTGGCACGCTTCGGCACGCTCGGCGGCCCGCCGCGCACCGAGCTGACCGGCTGGTTCCTCGCCGTCCCGCTGATCACTTTCGGCGGTGGGGCCGCGCTCGCCGTGACGATCTTCGCCACGACGCCGTTCCGCACCTACGCGGCCGGCTGGCTCCTGCTGCTGGCCCTGGGTGCGGCGGTCACCACCGCGATCGTCACCGACGTCCTCCGGCGTCCGGTCATCGCGGAGGACGAGACCTCCCGGGCGGTGGACGCCGCCCTGCGGCTGTACGACCTGCTCGTGGCGATGCCCGGGATCTACGCCCTGCCGCTGCTGCTCGAAGCGCTGGTCGGCGACCACGCGCAGCCGCCGGAATGGCGTCCGTGGCTCGCCGGCTACGCCCTGCTCGCGGTGGCGGCGCAGGTCGTCGTGGGTGTCGTGCAGTGGCGGCGGCTGCGGGCCGTGCTCAGCGGTTCGACGCCTTCTTGACGAACTTCGCCAGGTCCTTCGACTGCTGCACCCGCGACGGCTCGTGGATGTACATCATGTGGCCGGCCGGGTAGTACGCCGTGTCGATGTTGTCCCGCAGCTCCTCCGGGATCTGCAGGTGGGCCAGCACGTGCTCGGCCGCGTAGTACGCCGTCGCGCCGTCGTAGTGCCCGAACGCCACGTGGACCTTCAGGTGCGGGTTCGCGCGCATCGCGGAGCTCAGCGAGTCGACCACCGACACCGAACGGCCCTCGAAGTCCGCGTACGACCACGCCTTGAACGTGTCCTCGCTGATGAGCTCGTACGGCAGGTCGTTGGCGTACCCGAGCTCCGCCCGCACGTAGTGGTTGAACGCGGCCGCGTACGCGCCGACCACGAGGGAGATCGACGGGTCGTCGCTCATGTGCTCGCGGCCGCCGTCGGGCTCCCAGTTCGTGAAGCGGCCGTCCATCCGGCCGACCACCAGGCCGCGGTCGCGCAGCAGCTCCGTGAAGAACCGGACGTGCTCGATCCGCAGGTTCACCCGGTCCACATAGGACTCGGTGAGCCCGGTCAGCGACGCCAGCGTGGCCACCGCCTCGGCCCGGTCCTGAGTGGACAGCCGAGCGCCGCGCGAAAGCACGTACGGCCGGTCCTTCGCCGCGAAGTCCTCGGCGTCGGCGAGCACGTCGTCGAGCGGGCGCTCGCCGTGCAGGCCGTGGTAGTGCGCGATCGCCGCGTACGTCGGCACGTACAGCGAGTACGGCAGGTCGTTGCCTTCCGTGAACCGCAGCGTGCCGAGGTCGAGCACCGACGAGATGAGCAGCAGGCCGTTCAGGTACAGCCCGTGCCGGTCCTGCAGGTGCGCGGCCAGCCCGGCGGCGCGCAGCGTGCCGTACGACTCGCCGGCCAGGAACTTCGGCGACAGCCAGCGCTCGTGGCGCGACACCCACAGCCGGATGATCTCGCCGACCGACTCGATGTCGCCCTTGAAGCCGTGGAAGTCCTTCGTCTCGCCGCCGTCGGACGCGCGCGAGTACCCCGTGGACACCGGGTCGATGAAGACGAGATCGCTGTGCACCAGCAGCGTCTCGGGATTGTCGGCCAGCCCGTACGGCGGCGGCACGAGGTCGTCGACGTCGCCCGAGAGCACCCGCCGCGGCCCCAGCAGGCCCATGTGCAGCCAGATGCTCGACGAGCCAGGCCCGCCGTTGAAGGCGAAGGTCACCGGCCGCGAGCCCGGGTCGGCGTCGTCGAGGGTGTAGGAGGTGATGAACACCTCGGCCTTCGCCTTGAAGCCCTCGGACTTGCCGTCCTTGACGATCTCCTTGCGGAGGACGATCCGCCCCGCTTTCGCCGTGTACGCGAGCTTCTTCCGCTTCACCGTCAGCGTGTGCTGGGTGGTGACGATGTCATCGGTCGGCTCGGCCGCGACCTCGGTCGCTTCCGCGGCCTTCGGCTCGGTGGCCTCTTCGGGGGTGCTGTCCGCCATGGCCCCAACTTAGTCGGCGCGAACGGCGGTCTGTGGCAGGGTGACCTGGTGCACACCGAGGACTGGCCGTCGACGGTCGAGGAAGCGCTCGCCGTGCAGGAGCGGCTCCGCGGCCGGGTCGATCTCGCCGACGACTGCCCCGAGCTGCCGCCGACGGTGACCGGCCTCGACGTCGCCTACGACGGCGCCGGCGGCATCGCCGCGGCGGTCGTCACCCTCGAAACCGCCGGGCTGACCGTGGTCGAGGAGCGGACGCACCGCGCGAAGGCCGTCTTCCCGTACGAGCCGGGCCTGTTCGCCTTCCGCGAGCTGCCACCGCTGCTGGCCGCGCTCGAGCGGCTGGACCACGAGCCCGACGTCCTCGTCTGCGACGGTCACGGCCTCGCGCACCCGCGGCGCTTCGGCCTGGCCTGCCACCTCGGGGTGCTGACCGGGCGGCCGGCGTTCGGCGTCGCCAAGACGCGCTTCGTCGGCACCCACGCCGAGCCTGCGTCCGCCCGCGGATCGTCAACGGCCCTGGTCGACGCCGGCGAGGAGGTCGGCGCGGTGCTGCGGACCCGGGACGGCGTCAAACCGGTGTACGTCTCGGCCGGGCACCGGATCGACCTCGCCCACGCCTGCCGGCTGACGCTGGCCCTGACCCCGCGGTACCGCCTGCCCGAGACGACGCGGCACGCCGACCGGCTGTCCCGGGCGGCGCTGCGATGAGGTCCCTGCCCGAGCTGGACGCGGCGGTGGCCGGCTGCCGCGCCTGCCCGCGGCTGGTGGCCTGGCGCGAGGGCGTCGCGGGCACCAAGGCGGCGTTCCGCGGCGAGGAGTACTGGGCGCGCCCGGTGCCGGGCTTCGGGCCGCCGGACGCGTCGCTCGCGGTCGTCGGCCTGGCGCCCTCCGCGCACGGCGCCAACCGCACCGGCCGGATGTTCACCGGCGACCCATCGGGTGATTTCCTCTTCCGCGTCCTGCACGAGGTCGGGCTCGCCTCCCAGCCGACGTCGACGGCGATCGGCGACGGCCTGGAGCTGTACGGCGCCCGGCTCGTTTCGCCCGTGCGGTGCGCGCCGCCGGAGAACAAGCCGACGCCGGCCGAGCGGGACACCTGCCGCCCGTGGCTGGCCGAGGAACTGGCACTGTTACGTCCGACACTGCGGGCGATCGTGGTGCTCGGGGCGTTCGGCTGGCAGGCGTTACTGCCCGTGCTGGACGCGGCCGGCTGGGCGGTGCCGCAGCCGCGTCCGGCGTTCGCGCACGGGGCCGTCCTGGAACTGGACGACCTGCGGGTTTTCGGCTGTTATCACGTCTCGCCGCGCAATGTCCAGACACACCGCGTGACCCACGCCATGGTGGCGGACGTCTTCCGCGCCGCGACCTCGGTGACAGGGCCGAACTGAATCGTTACGGAAACCGCAGCGACGCTGGTCACAGCGGGATGGGGCCCCCGAGCGGGGTCGCGGCGAAGGTGTCACCATGAGGACATGGCTGCTGCGAAGTCGAAGTCGGAACCGACTCGGATCCTCGTCCTCGGTGGTGGGTACGTCGGGCTCTACACGGCGTACGGCCTCCAGAAGATGCTCCGGGCCAACGAGGCCTCCGTGACCGTCGTTGACCCGCAGCCCCACATGACCTACGCGCCGTTCCTCCCGGAGGCCGCGGCCGGCGCGATCGAGCCCCGGCACGTGGTCGTGCCGCTGCGGCGGGTGCTGAAGCGCTGCCACGTGCTGACGGCGCGCGTCACCAAGATCGAGAACGAGAAGAAGTCCGTCACGGTCGAGGCGGCCGACGGCCACATCGAGCAGCTCGGCTACGACATCCTGGTCGTCGCGCTCGGCGCCGTCGCGCGCATCCTCCCGATCCCGGGCCTGGTCGAGGAGGGCATCGCCTTCAAGACCATCGGCGAGGCGATCTACCTCCGCAACCACATCATGACCAAGCTCGACGAGGCCGCGAGCACGCTCGACCCCGAGCTGCGCAAGCGCCTCCTGACGTTCACGGTGGTCGGCGGCGGCTTCGCCGGCATCGAGGCCCTGGCCGAGCTCGAGGACATGACCCGGTTCGCGGTGGAGAACTACTACCCGAACATCAAGACCTCCGACATCCGCTGGGTGCTCGTCGAGGCGGCCGGCCGCATCCTGCCCGAGGTCCGCGAGACCCTGGGCGTGTACACGGTCGAGCAGCTGGAGAAGCGCGGCATCGAGGTCTACCTGTCGACGGCGGCGAAGTCGTTCGAGAACGGCCACGTGGTGCTCTCGGACGGAACCGAGTTCGACACGGACACGATCATCTGGACCGCGGGTGTGAAGGCCAACCCGGTCCTGGCCAACTCGGACCTCCCCCTGGACAAGCGAGGCCGCCTCGAAGCCACGGCGGCGATGCAGGTGGTCGGCCACCCCGACGTCTGGACGGCGGGCGACAACGCGGCGATCCCGGACCTGTCCCGAACGGAAGAGGACCCGACGGCGACCTGCCCGCCGAACGCTCAGCACGCGGTCCGCCAGGCCCGCCTCCTGGCGAAGAACATCATCAAGGTCCTGCGCGGCGGAAAGCCGAAGGACTACTTCCACAAGAACCTGGGCGCGGTGGCCAGCCTGGGCCTGCACAAGGGCGTGGCGGACGCGCTGAACCTGAAGATCAAGGGCTTTCCGGCCTGGCTCTTCCACCGCGCGTACCACCTCAAGGCCATGCCGACGTGGAACCGCCGCATCCGCATCCTGTTCGACTGGATCCTCGGTGGGCTGTTCCGCCGCGAGGTGATCTCCCTGGGCCAGATCAACAACCCGAAGGACGAGTTCGCGCGCGTGTCGAAGTCCTGAGGTTTCTCCGCTGTGAGCCCCTGGCCCTTCGTCGGCCGGGGGCTTTCGGCTTTCGGGGGTCGGACGGGGTTCGGGGTTCGCTGGCGGGGTATCGCCTAGAGTGTGGGTGCCCCCGTAGCCCAATCGGCAGAGGCAGTCGACTTAAAATCGACGCAGTGCGGGTTCGAGTCCCGTCGGGGGCACCATACGCGCTGGTCAATGGCTCTCGGTGGAGCGCAGTGAAGATCAAGCGCCCCACTTACGCCCCACTTTCCCCTGACCGTCACAACAGGTCTTCCATCGCGTCCGCGATCGTGGGTGCGACGGCGCCCCGGCCGACGTACCGGTCGAGGGTAACCGATGGGCGAGCGTGCCCGAGGAAGTCGGCGATCTGGCGCGGGGAATATCCGGCTTCATCGAGCACCGTGCCGGCCGTCTTGCGGTAGACGTGCGACTTGACCCAGGAGAAGCCCTCCGAGCCGCGGCACTCCCGCAGCGACCGGCGCGTGTTCGACGGGTCCCGCAGGCCGCCCAGCGAATCCGGGAAGACCGGGCTGGCCGGAGACCGACCTTCGGCCAAGGCAACCCGGCGACGTCGTCGAAGTAGGTCGACGGCCCACGAGGTCAGCGGGATGGTTCGTTCGGACGCCGGCGTCTTCGGGTCAGTACGGACGAGTCCAACTCCCCTGAGCCGAACGACGGTCCACTCGAACCGGGCGAGACCCAAACCGCCGGCTTCGCCGTCCGGGAGCGTGACGTCCTCCCAGTACAGGGCAAGCGCCTCGCCGATCCGAACCCCGGTCGCGAGCATGAACCGGGTGAGGTCCGGAAGATCGTGACGCACCGCCTTCGGGTCCAGTTCGAGCTGAGCGAGCCACGTCCGCCGCTCCTCTCGTGTGAGCGCCCGGACCCGTTGCGCTGGACCGCCCTCGATCGGATCGACGTCCCGGATCGGGTTCGTCGCCAAGGCACCACTGCTGTTGATCGCGTACCGCAGGATGCCGCCCACGACGGCGCGAGCAGTTCGAGCGTGCGCGGCACTGGTCTCCTCCTTCACCGCGGCAAGGAACTTGTTCAGGCGGCCTGTGGTGACCTCGAAAAGCTGAAGTTCACCGAGAGCAGGGAGGACGCGGTTGTTCAGGATGCTGCGGTAGTTGTCGATCGTTCCGGCCGCGCGCTCTCCGGCTTCCGCCCGCCGCTCCTGGCGAGCCAGCCACGGGGCCGCTACTTCTCGGAAGCGCGACCGTGCGGTGAACTCCCCTCCCGAGGTCGTTTGCAGCGCTTGCGCGAGCGCGAGTTTGAGCGCTCGGTCGGCGGCGGCCTTTGTCTTGCCAGATCGGCTCAGATCCCGGATCACGCCGTCGTGCCCGCGGTAGCGCACCTTCGCACGCCAACCGGTCGACGTCCGGGTGTGGCGGATCGTTCCGGCGGTGCCGATCGGCATCGGTTGCCGGCCCATCAGGCTGTCCCCTGGGCTTCGATCCAGGCAGCGACGTCCTCGGGGCGGTAGCGGACGTACTTGCCGATCCGGCGGCCAGCGGGGCCGTAGCCCTTGGTGCGCCACTTGTACAAGGTGTTGATCGGGACTCCGAGATGGTCGGACAGGTCCTCAATGGACATCAGGCGAGCACTCATTGCTGTACCTCCGTGGTGAGTTTCTCTTTGCGTTGCTGACGCTTTCCTGCGTAGATGGCTTCGGCGATCTCGCGTTCTTCGTGGTGGCGGTAGCCGTTACCGCTGTAAGCCCAGTGGTTGACCACGAGCACCGCGTCGGGGTGGGTGCCGGCGGCTTCGAGGGTGGCCAGGTGCTGGTGGATGCGGCGGTCCCCGCGGATGGCAGTGAAAGTGATGGAGTAGCGCTGGGACTTGGTGAGGAAGTGGCCGCGAAACCCGAGCATGTGCGCCCATTTCCGCAGGTAGCCAAGGTCCTCGTTGGCTCCGAGGTCCCACGCGGTGGTGATCATGCGCCGGTGGTGCGGGTGCACGTCCAGTGCAGCGATGGCGAGTTCGGAGCGGACCGGGCGGTCGGGGACTTCGCTGGTTGAGGTGCCCTTGGTGGCGTACTTGGCGATGTAGCCGGCGAGCGCGCGGTCGGAGATCTCGCCGTCGTCTTCGATGGCCGCGGCGTGGGCGGGGCGGATGGGGCGGACGTCGACCTGCTCGCCCCAGGTGAAGGCGTGCTCGGTGGTGGCGCCGTCGATGGTGAGGGTTTTGGTGACGCGGGTGTGGGCGGCGGCGGCCCGGACGGCGTTCTCGAGGAGCTGGTTGTCGGCCCAGGCGGGTGCGGAGTCGTGGGGGCCTTCGGGACCGTCCAGGCGGAGGACGGCGTGGAAGTGGATGAGGCCGCGGCGCTGGTATTCGGCGACCTTGGCGTAGGACAGGCGAGCCACGCTCGGGAAGTCCTTGGCGCGGTAACCGGCGGCGGTAGCGATCTCGCGGCGCAGGCGGACGGTGAACGCGTGCCACAGGTCCCCGGCGTGGCCCTGCCACAGCACCGCCCCGCGGTAGTCGTAGGTGGCGGGGTTCAGCGCGGTCCCGACGCGGGTGTCTGCCTCATGGTGGTGCTCCCCGCAGGCGCAGGGGATGCGGCGCCCGGCGCGGGTGATCCGCCGGGAGTGGACGGGGCCGAAGCTGGGGGCGGTGAGGGTGACGAACAGCCGGGGCTTGTCGGCGACGGTCTCGGGGACGCTCTTGCCGCCGGTCATGCCGGCGCGGATCAGGTGGAAGGCGTCGGCGGCGTAGCGGTCGGAGCAGGCGGGGCAGACGGTTTCGCGGCGGTTGCCGCACGGGGCGTAGACGACCCCGGCGGTGCGGTCGACGATCCGGCCGGTGGCGCGGTCGGTGATGGTGCGGTGTCCGGTGAGGTGGACCGGCTGGAGGCAGCCGCCGGTGGCTTCGGCGCGGGCGCGGATGGCGCGGATGTCGGGGCGGGACAGGTGGGTGGTGATGCGGGTAGCCAGTGAGGACCCGTCGTGCTCGGTGATCATGCTGGCCTCGATTCGTGCGGGCACCACGAGGCCGGGCCACCCCGGTGCAACGTCGTGGGGTGGCCCGGCGAAGGTGCGGTGTCGTGCGGTCGGTCAGGCGGTGACCGGGTGGTGGTTGACCGTGGTGTTCAGCTCGTCCACCAGGGCGGTGAGCATCGGGTCGGGCAGGTTGACCTTGGTGGCGAGGTCGTCGGCGGTGACCGGGCGGCCGGCCGCGTGGGCGTCGGCGGTGGTGGCGGTGACGGTGTCGCGGATGCCGGCGGGGAGCTTAGTGAGCACCTTGCCGGACGAGGTGATCACCGGGGCCGGCCGATCGACCCGGGTGGGAGGAGGGACGGCCGGCGGGGTGGCGGTGAGGGCGTGTTCGCGGGCTTGGGTGCAGCGTTGCTGGATGATCGGCATGACTTCGGCGAGCAGGAACACCACGAGCGGGATGACGACGTGGAAGAACACGCTGCCCTGGGAGATCCCGCCGGTGGTGGGGGTGAAGGCGGCCCAGACGTTCGCGGCGAAGGTGGCGGCGAGCAGAAGCCGTTTGAGGTGCTTGACGGGCTTGTCGTCGACCGGGATGCCGGCGGCGAGCATGGCGGATTCCCAGCGGAGCAGGTTGACGAGGATGCCGGCGAGGGCGGGTTCGGCGAACCAGGCTCCCCACCACACCGGGTCGGTGTCGGCCAGGTGTCCGGCGAGGAAGTCGTGGACGCCGGTGGTGGTGAACCCGAGCCCGATCACGAGGAAGAACCACATGGTGCGGGTGATGGAAGTGCGGAAGCGGTCCGCGGTGACCGCCCCGAGCAGCGGGTCGGCGGCGAGCCGGTGGACGTCGTGGGCTTCGGCGAGCTGGGTGGTGAGGGTGCGGACCCGGCGTGAGACCGGGCGGCCGGCGTCGTCGCGCGGGGCGGGATTGCGGAACACGTCAGGCACCTCCTTTCAGGTGTCTGGATGGGTGGGTGGTCAGCGGCCGTCGCGGAAGCGGCGGGCGTTCCGGCGGAAGAGTTCCATGTAGAACTCGAACCACTTGGCGGCCTCGTCGGCGAGGTCGGCAAGTTCGTCGTGCTGGAACCACTGCTCACCGTTGCGCTTGGCCTGTTCGCGCCGGTACAGGTCGAAGTACTCGTTGACCAGGGGGCGGGCGTTCTTGGTCAGTTCGCCGAAGTCCACTTCGGTCACGGTCACTCCTTTCGGGACGCGGGGCAGTTTGTCGGGGTCGAGTACGAACACCTTGTTCACGTCGTTCGCGTCAGAAATCGCGTCGATCAGGTCCCCAAGCCCGAGACGGCGGGGACGGTCGGGTGGGAGCGGCGTGACCGGGAGGTGATCGGCGCCGATCAGGGCGGCCTGTTCGGCGGCCCAGGCGTCCATGTCGGCGTCGTCGTCGAAGTCCGGCGAGGTGGGGATCTGGTTGAGCTGGGGGTGCTGTTCGAGTAGCCAGGCTCGGCATTCCGGCGCGAGGGTCAGTGCGGACACGCCGGCACCGCCGATCTGGCTCACATCACGCCCGGCCATGTGCGCGAGGATCGTCCGGTACTGCAAGGCGGTCGAGGGTAGCCTGTGCGTGACGGCGAGGATCGAGTAGAGATCAAATTCCTTGGTGTGGTTCATGGGTTCCTCCGTTCTCGAACAGGTCCAAGAGGACACTCGAGGGACGCGTGTGGCACGGCGGAGATCTCGGCCGGCGGAGCGTCACGAGGACTCCGGTCATGCCGGGGAGGTGCCTACTTCGTGATGGCGAGGTCGTGGGCCCGCCCGGCGATCCGGCGCATCTCGGCGGCTTCCTCTTCGTGGAGGCGGGCCATCTGTCCGGCCACCTCGGACAGGCGGCGCAGAGCATCACGGTTCTTGCCGCCGGTGGGCGCGATCACCGAGCTGTTCGTGGCGTCGAACTCTTCCTGGAGTTTCACGAGCTTGTCGAGGTTGGACTTCGAGTTCATGACGAGGTTCCTTCCGGTCCGGTTTGGATGTAGCGGGCGTGAGCGTCGAGGGCTGCGGCGAGGTAGCCGGCGAACGCCGGCGGCATGGAGATCTCCCAGGCTTGGAGACCGCGGCCGGGGATGGTGCGGGTGACCCGGAGCAGGACGTCGGTGGCGGTGCCGGACACCGCGGTGTTGTCCACGGTGGCCCGGCAGAACCGCACCCCGTCCAGTGACCCGAGCGGGTATATCCCGAGGCCGTCTTCCAGTGTGGACACTGCGGTGTGCCAGACGTCGGCGTACGGGGGCGGGGTCGGTGCAGGAGTGTCCATGGTGGTCACTCGTCGCGGCCGTAGCGGATGTACTGGTAGGAGTAACCACCGTCCCCGCGACGGAACGCGGCCCACTCGCGCCAGAGTGCGGCGCTGAGTCCGAAGTAGACCAGTGCGATCACGGTGGTGATGACAGTCCGCCAGCCCGGCGAGTGGACGAGGATGCCGGTGAAGATGGCGGCGAGCACGGCTACGCCGGTGATCTTGAGCCAGGTGCCGAGGAACTTGAGCGTGATCATTTGTTCTGTCCTTTACGGAGTTCGAGGGCGAGCCGGTACAGCTCGTCCGGGGTGACGGATTCGCGGGCGCCGGCGGTGAGGGCGACGTGCCGGCGAGCGGCGCGGTAGGGGAACGAGCTGTAGACGAGGAACCGGACGCCGGACGGGCTGCGGCCAGTGAGGGTGATGTGCAGTTCTCCGCTGGAGGTGTGCCACCAGTCGCCGGTGATGCCGGTGAGCCGGTGCGTCCACACCAGTAGCGTCCCGAGCACACCGACCGGATCGACCCGGCGGACGTCCGGCTGAATCTCGACCGTCTGGGATCCGGGATTGAGAGCGAGGTAGCAGGGCTCCGGGGCGGGGGTGTCGCGGACGTAGGTGACGGCCACCGCGGCGAGCTTGGCCACCCCGGTCAGCGGAACGAGCGCAGCAGTCATGATCGTGTCCTTTCGGGACGGTTCAGGCGGAGACGGCGTAGAGGGCGGGGCCGTCGTCGGTGGGGCGGTGCGGGGTGCACAGGCGCACGAGTTCGTCGATGTCCTCGTCGTCGCTGTAGCCGGCGCGGACCCGGACGGGCTGGCGGGACTTCTCCGAGGTGCGGTAGCCGATGCCTTCGCATCCGGTCTCGGGGATCTCGTCAGCGAGACCGCCGCGTTCGCGGGCGGCTTCCCCGAGCACCATGTCGACGTAGGCGGCGGACCCGATACGCAGGCAGAACCGGCGGGTGAACAGGTCTCGGACCGGGACGATGTCCTTGGTGGGTTCCTGCACGAACGCCATCACCGCGCTGCCCGCGGCGCGGCCCTGGGTGAGGATCTCGGCGAGGACCTTGTTGACGGCCATGAGGGTGGCGCGGCGGCCCCCGAGGGCGGTGAGCATGGCGAGTTCGTCGATCACGAGCACGTTGAACGGGGCCTCGGTCGACGGGGTGAACTTGCGCTTGCCCTGCGAGCGGAGCAGTTCCTGCCGGGCCTTCATCTCGTCGCGGAACTCGTACAGCAGCCCGAGCATGGCGTCGATGTCCTCGGGGCCGTCGCCGTCCGGGTCGTACTCGACGTCCTCGTCGGCGGAGGTGGCGTAGCGGTAGAACAGCGGCTTGCCGCGTTCGGTCTCCATGCCGCCCTTGGGGTCGATCACCGACAGGCGAACAACACCCTCGCGGATGGCCGGTCCCATCGCCCGCAGTGGGTTCCACAGCAGCGACCCCTTGCCCGAGCCGGTCGCGCCGGCGATCAGCCAGTGCTGCCCGAGCAGGGGTTCGGTCCAGACCCGGCCGTACTCGTCGTCCCCGAGTTCGATCGCCGTGAGGTCGACGTCGTCCACGTCGCCGGGGATCTCCGCCGGTGCGACGACGTCGGTGAACGGGTTGCCGTGCACCAGGGTGATGGTCAGGACGCGGGGCTTGGTCTTCTCGATCGCGATCACGTCGGCCCCGAGCGCGGACGCGAGTTCCTCTTGGGCGTTGCGGAAGGTGGTCAGGGACTGGCCCTTGCGGATCACCACGCGCAGGACGTCGATGGACGGGGTGGGGGATTCGACCTTGGCCAGCCGAGGCACGAGCAGTTCACCGGTGCGGCGGTGCTGGACGGTCAGGCCGCAGTGGTCCAGGGAGTCACGCCAGGAGCGGCCGACGTAGCGGGTCCAGCGGCGGTGAAACGCCCGGATCCGCGGGGCGGCGTGGCGGGTGAAGGAGTCAGGGTGCGCGCGGTACCAGCCGGCCCCGGTGGCGAGCAGTCCGCCGGCGATGCTCCCGGTGGTGATCGGCCCCAGCTCGATCAGGCTGGCGGTGACGGCGGTGGGGGTAGCGAGGACACCGGGGTGGCGGGCCAGCCACAGCGCGAGGCGGGCTTCGGCTCGGGTCTTGTGCGCCCCGGGGCGGATGGTGGGGGTTTTGTTCTTGCGTGCCATGGGTGGTCTCCGTGGTTCGGGGACGCCCCGGGCCGTGGCCCTGCGCACGCGTTGGACGGCGGGGCCACGGCCCAACGACGTCCAGGTGCGGTGTCACTCGGTGTTCAGGTGATGGCGGTTCGGCTGGTCAGCGGCGGCGGGCCTTCGGCCGGCGGCGGTCGGTGTCAAACAGCGGGCGGGCGGCCTCCACGGTGGTGATCACGGTGGCGACCTTGCGGGTGACTTCGGTGTACTGCTTGCCGAAGCCTCCGAGCCGGTTCGGCAAGGCGGTCATGCTCTCACGCAGCTTCTTCATGGCCTTGTCGAGTTCGGTGATCTTCGCGTCGATCTGGTTGGTGCTCACGGGTTCCTCCTTGCAGATGGGGTAGGCGGTGGGGTGGCGGTGCGTCAGGGAAGCCAGGAGCGGGAGATCAGCACGTCCTTGCGCTTGGTGGCCGCGGTGCGCAGCTCGTCCAGCGCGCCGGAAGCGGCGGTGACCGCGGACTTGACCTCGGTCTTGCTCGGGACCTGCCAGCCCTCGAACCGCTCCCCGGTGCTCTTGCCCTCGTTCAGGGCCCGGGTGAGCTTGCCGATCTCGTCGAAGGCCACGCGGACCTGGTCGAGGGCGAACTCGAACTCGGTGTATTTGGCCTTATTGTGGTTGTTGATCGTCTGGGACGTCATCAGCTCACCTTTCGCTGCTGGTGGGGGGTGATCGGGCGGCCCGCGAGGGCGCGCCACTTGCGGGCCTTCTCCTTCGTCGCCCGGGGCACGAGGACCGAGTTGCCGGGGCCGGCGTGCCCGTGGCAGGTGTAGGTGTGGGTTCCTCCCTTCGTCAGCCACTTCGAGTCCAGGAGCTGGTGGACCGCGTCGGTCTCGTCGGCGGGGGCGGCCTCGATCGTGGCGTTGGCGACGATCCGGTAGACCCGTTCCGCGGGGCCGACGAGGGCGTAGCCGGTGTTCTCGGCAACCTGGAGCACCTTTTCGATCAGGTTCATGTCGTTCACCGGCGGCCGGCCGGTCTCGACCGGGACGGTGGCGGTCAGCTCGTTGCCGAACAGGTCCAGCGGCTCGGCGGTCACCGCGTGCCCCGGACGCGCAGGACGGCGACCAGCCCGAGCAGCAGTGCCGCGGCCGCGGCGACGGGGGCCGCGAGGGCGAGGCAGCCGACCAGGGTCAGCCACAGCGGGTAGAAGGTCAGGGTGGCGAAATTCGACATTCGGAACTCCTCAGATTTGCCACTGGGCGCCGCAGACGCGGCAGGTCGCGATACGAGTAGGGGAGAGCCAGAAATCTGCTGAGCAGACGTGCTTGGCCATCACTTCCGCCGCTTCGGGCCGTGCGGGTCGTACGAGGAAAGACCGTCGACTCGGAGAACGTTCATGCTGATCACTCCTTCGAGCTGGGTGGCGGGTCGCGCCCGCCGGAGAGGGTGTTTGTACTGTTCACTCGGCCAGGTGGAACCACGGCCAGGCGCTGAGCTGGGCCGCGTAGTACTCGTCCTCGTCCATGGGGTGCCTCGTTTCGTCTGGGACGGATATGCCCGGCGAATTCCGGCGAAATGGGGCCGGAAATCACCGTCGCGTAGCCGTGACAGGCGTGATTTGGGCATGGTTGGGCTCACTATTTATTTGTCAATGAACAGGGAATTACGTGCCCGAACGGGCGGAAATGGTGCTAGCGGGTGGTGATCAGAGGACCGGCTTCATGCCGGCAGCGCCCCAGGCGACACCCGACACGGTCTCGCCCCGCTCGTTCTTGAACGAGTACGGCGTCACCCGCGGGTCAATCAGCTCCACCCGGGTCATCTCGTCCTCGGAGAAGCCCTCGCCCGGGTCGGAGTCCAGCGTCACTCGGATCTCCTCGCCCTTCTGGCCCTTGGCCTTCACCATCAGCGCCACCGTGTACTTCGTGACGCCGTCCCGGTCGGTCACGACGGTGTCGACGCCGTTCTCCTTGCGCGTCTTCATCTCCGGGTTCTCCGAGACGGTGAGGCGGTAGCCCGCGAGGTTCACCGGGATGTTCTTCATGTCGACCTCCGTTGGTTGGCGTTGCCTTGCATCAACCAACGTATACGCAGCTACGTATACGCACAAGTCTTGCGTATACGTAAGCTGCCTGATTCACTCGTTCGGGCTAGTGGCTGCCGGGTTGACCTGCGAAAATGTGGTCAACGACGATGAAGCTCGCTGGACGACGCGTGAGGCCGGCGCCGCGACCGCGGGAGAGTGTCACCGCCGCTCGCTTGCGTATACGAAGTTGGGTATACTTTACGTGACCAGGAGTGCTGTCGAGTTCGAGGAAGGGATCATGACTGTGGCCGAGCCGGCATACGTCGTCATTGCAGGTGAGTACGCGCGTCGCATTCGGATGGGAGAACTTCCGGCGGGTACCCAGTTGCCGAGCTATGCGGAGATCGCTGAGCAAAACGGTGTTTCGGACATTGTCGTCCGGAAGGCGGTCGAACTCCTGCAGAATCAGGGACTCGTTCGCTCCGTGCGTCGCCGTGGCGTTTTCGTCGCTAGTCGGACGAACTTGGTGCGGATCTCGCCTGAGCGACAAATGCAGGACCCGGAGACCACATTCGGAAACGAATCCGAGCAGGATGTCCGAGTCGAACGCGATTTCGAACAGGTTGCGGCACCTGTCGAGACGGCCGAAATTCTCGGATTGGAACCGGGTCGAGAAGTTTCGCGGATCGTTACCCGCGCTTCCGAAGGTGGGCGCCCCATCTCAATCTCTGACACCTACCAGCCTGTAGGTGTCGAGGGAATATCGACGGCAAAAGTTCTTGAAGAGACGATCGCGGACCGAATTCCGTCGGCTGACCATGCAGAGTGGTTGCGAGTGAACTCGGGCGAATTGGTCAAGTCGGTTCACCAACGCTTCATTGACGCTGACGGGGGAGTCGTCATGGTTTCGGATGTCTCATACCCGCGCGACCGCTACGAAGCGTTCGTGTTTCGAATGACTCTGGACTGATAGTGAACGCAGAGTGCGATCGAGGGTGGCGCCAGTGCCGCCCTCGGTTGCACCTAGGACCTTACCCAGTGCTGGGCGACATCCTTCAAGTTCCACCACGAAACAAATTTTGGATCCTGGGACGCGAGCGTCCATCGCTTTGATAATAGCTCAAAGAACTGGTCATCGCCGGTCTTTCCGCCCCGTGGTTCGCCTATAAAGATAACCTCGGTACCTCCGGATTTCTCAAAGTCTATGAGGCACTCAGAAGCCATCTTATTTCCCCATCCCGGTGGCCAGCAAAGGAAAAGAGCTCTATCTTTAATATCCTCTTTTCGGCGGGCAAAGTCTTCCAGACTTCCGACGTCGTACCATGCGTCTCGCTGTCCGCGGACAGCCGGGAATGAAGGGTTCTGAACGGCGCCCGGAGGGTCGACGTCGTACGCCTCCACTGCCAGGCCTTGTCGAGCGAGCTGGGCAGCCCAGTATCCCCTGCCAGCGCCAAGCTCGATCAACGGACGCCCGGACGTGGCCGCGGCTACCCATCGGAGGGTCTCAGGCGAGGGAAGCGCGTATGCGTAGGCGGCCTGCAAGATCATCGCCGCGTAACCGAGCCTGCTGCTGCCCTCTGCTCGACCACCGTTGACGACTCGGCGCCCTTCGCTCTCGAACACGAAGGGTTCGACGATGTCCCAGTACGGGTTCGTACTGATGGACGCGTCAGCAGTCATGTAGTGGACGAATCGAAGATCGAAAGCCGCATCCATCCGCTGGTCACCCGTACCCTGCAGGCGAGGTGCCGCGTCGAGGTAGTCGGCCACCTTCGGGTACTCGGAGCGAAGCCGTTGCTCGTCATCGAGCAGGGTTGCTAGCTCGTCGCGTCGCTCAGTCGTCAGCTCCAGTCTGCTCACCCTTCCGATCTTGGTGATCGCCCTGCCGGCCTGCAAGCCCGGGCGCGACTGAACCTGCGTGTTCAGAGTTTCCTTACTTGTTCAAGGCGGCCCCGCCGGGGGCCGCTGAGCACGGTGTTTGACCCGCGGGCAAGCCCCGCCGGGGCGTGCGGGCTGGCGCCCGGTCCCCGGCGGTCGCCCGCGGAAAAGCAGCCCAGCGACCACTCGCCGGCGGGGCCGCCAGACCGTAGGGGAGAAGGTGTCCTCGCCGGACGGGCAGGTCTCCGAGATGGCCGGTCGGCGAGCACCGGTTGCGTCCGTGAGCGGCCTGTCGCCACCTCGTCGACCTCCCGGAGGGCTATCGCACCGCGTCAAGGGGGCGACTCCTGAGGACGCGCTCAGCCGGGCGAAAGGGCCCCCTTGACCCGGTGCGATCGGGCGTTGCCAGGTCGACGAGATGGCGAAGAGGCCACCCACTAGTTAGTGGGGCACCTCTTCAGGCTGGAGTGGCATCCCAACGCCATGAATCAGCCATCCGCCGTGTTCAGGCCTATGGACGAGCGTAGCTACGGCCCGAACCATCAGCACCATGTCACCACCCTGGACTTGGTAGGTGACGCCATCGTGATCAGTGACGTACTTGGCGTAAACCACCGCTGGGTCATCCGAGGGCGACACCCGAGACGTCATGCCGCAGCCCTCAAGCGCCTCTGCGGCGTCACGGAAATCGCCCCACGCCGGCAGGCTCTCGGGTGTCACAACTGCGCGCAGGACGTCCACGAGAGGGCCTTCCGGACCGTGCAAGGCTGTGATGAATATCCGGGCAATCGCGATCGGGTTCTCGGGGTCCATCGGTCCCATGTCGGCCTCTGCGGCCTCGTAGTCAGTGGACGCAACAAGCCGAGGACGATCCGGATCATTAGCACTCGAAGTGATCGATCTCTCCAAGGTGGTGCACCTTCGTTCTGCGACCTCGAACACCAAACGAAGCCAAGCCTTGATGCCCGGCAACGCAGCCTTGTACGGTCGCAGAGCACGCCAATGCACTGGACCCCGGCCGAAGGGTGCTGACCCCCGGTCGGGGTCTTCCTGTCGCGAGTCAAGCGTAACCGCCCGCACCGACAAGTTCGGGCACTGACACCACATGTAGTGTCATGTGAACATCAACAGGACTATTTGTAGCGCTTGCGTCGCTCACTGCAATGACGGTTATCGAAACCTGGGCTGCCTAGTCGGCAGGGCGCTCAAGATCAAGTGTCCCACATTCGCCCCACTATTGACGACGAAAGACGACCGACTTTCGCTAGTAAGGAGCGTTTGCGATCGCTAACCCGACAGGTAGTAGTCAACTTCGATCAACGACGACCGATGGTCGACAACCATGCCTGCAAATCGACGCAGTGCGGGTTCGAGTCCCGTCGGGGGCACCACGCAGACCATCATCACCCTGATCGGCCTCGGCTGACCGGCACGCTGGTCATCGAAGGCACGTACGACCTCTCGTCGATGCGCGGGAGGTCGTGATGGGTACCTCCGCTGGCGTAACCAGGTTCGTAACCACGGTGATGGGTATCGTCATCGGGCTGACCTTCCTCTTCGGTTTCGGAAACGTCCTGGCCCTGGCCTTGCGGATCGGCGTCCCGGTCTACGTCGCACCGCTGGTGGCGCCGGCGGTCGACCTGACAGTCCTGGGTCTGCTGGTGGGCACGAGGTATCTCGCCATGCATGGCGCTTCGGATCTGCAGCTGCTGCCGGCCCGGCGGTTGTTGCTGGCAGCCAGCGTCGTCACGCTCGCGCTCAACGTTGCTGAACCTGTTTGCACTGGCCAGTGGGGCAAGGCGGCGTTCGACGCGGTCGGTCCACTTCTTTTGATCGGTTGGGCTGAGGTTGGGCCCGGGTTGCTTCGTGGCCTGCAGGTTGCGGGCGCCAGAGCGGATGTGCCTACAGAGTGCGGAAGGGAGATGGCCGCGGCGGGCAACGAACAGGGGATGCCCGTGCAGCATCACGTCGACTCGCCGAGGCAGACGACTCCAGAGCCACGTCTCGTGGCGATCGGGAATGAGTTGGAGCGTGCACGAGCCCTCAACGCCGCTCATTGGACAAGGCACAAGCGGCCGATCTCGGCAGATACCCTGCGCCGCGAGCTCAGGATCGGCGCCACGAAGGCCCGGCGCTTGTGCGCGGTCCTCCGGAAGGAATTGGCAGAAGCCTGCGATCTGGCGTTGGTCCTCGACACGAAGCCACTCGCTGATATGGCTCAGATGTAGACCGCGTACCTGCCCTGCGGTTGAACTTCCGTGGCAAGCAGTGCAACTGGCGGAGTCCGAGGTGTCTTCGCCGAGGACAGGGCGCAAACGCTTGCAGAGCTGATTGCACCCTGTCCTACAGCGAAAGTGCCGGCCTTGGGCTCGCCGAGCCAGCACGAGGTCCGCTACTTGATGCCCGGCATCACCCCGTTCATCCAGACGATGACCGTCGTCGAGAGGAGGCAGACGGTCACCAGCAGCCGCCTCGTCGCGACCACCACCGTCCGCACGGCGTTCAGCACGGTGCAGGTCTTCTTCGCCCACCGGGCGACTCGCTTGTCGAAGGACATGACCCCAGCATCCATTTGAATTATCGGTACCCCATACAATCAAAAGCCGTGGTCACAGAGCTGAAGGTGCGCGAACTCCTGAACAAGCGCTTACGTGGCGCGGTCGACGACGACATCTGGGCCTACCTGCAGGACGAGGGACGCGTCCAAGACCTTCAAGCCCTCGATGGCGATGAACTGGCGGAGGAGGTGAAGGCGGTCGCCGCGGTCGTCAGGTCCCTGCGGAGGCACTTCCCTCTCGGTTCACCAGCGGGCTCGTCCGAACCGGGCCGGGTGGTGCCGCCCTCGGGGCGGAAGTCTGCCGACGTCGGCGACCGGTCCACCGCCTTCGCGCTGGCGTTGAGCGAGAACGTTGCCGCGCGGGCCGACCGGGACCGGGTGACCGCCGAGTTCAGGCGCGTCCACTTGCCCGACGGGCTTCTCACGCTGGACCAGATCGAAGCGTGGGTGGCAGAGCGGGTGCAGGAACAACCCGAGCAGAAGGCGATAGCTCGTATTGCTGTCCCGGAAGGATGGGACGGCAAGGAACCGTTGCCGTCCGCCGGCGCCTCCGTGTTCGTCGAGAGGCTCGCTTACGTCGCGGGTGGCTACGACACGGTTCGCGAAGTCGTTGTGGCACCAGGAGGAGTGCTCGATCGGCTGCGTCGGTTGGCGACTGGTCTGGCGATCTCGCATGGTTGGGAACCGTCTCAAGCGGCTACCTGGGTTCTCACCGGCGTCACCCCGCTGATCGGACTTATTCGCATCACCGAAGGAGCCCACAACGTTCGGGAAAGCAACTGGACGGCTTGGTCGGAGCGCATCACCCTCGATGTACACCCGGCCGCCGGGCCCGAGGAGGTGGCTGATGCATACCGCGCGGCGCGGAAACGACTGGACGCAAGGCGGACCGAAGGTCAATACCGCGCGAGGTCACAAGGAATCGCGCAACTCGTATTGGCTCGGTTCGTCGCTCGCCGGCGCGCACAGCCGACCCCGACTCCCTGGAGCACATTGCGGGCCGAGTGGAACGCCTGGATCGTCGAGCAGGAGGGCTACGAGGACCTGAAGTCGTATTCCTTCGACAGTGTTTTCCGCCGGGATGCCCAAGTCGCGTGCGCGCGGGTACTCTACCGCGGTTACTACGCAGGGCGTGGAGCGGCGACAGCCGCGGCAAACGACGACATGTCAGGCCTAGTGTAACGCCGGGGAACTGCTGAGGACCCGACCAACGGCATCAGGGAACACAGCAGGGACAACGAGTTTCAGCGCCTCCCCGCTTCAGCGGCGCCGGGTGACCGCCGTGTCATCTCGATGGCAGCCCTTCGGACATCGCCATCGTGGATCTCGATGCGCCGGTCGATCCGGTCCTCCGCCCACGTTCTCGTGTCGACCAGACGACTTTGATCGAGTAGAGGCGATGCGGTGCGGGTACCAGGAGCTTGCTGGGCGGTAGCGACCACTCGTCGCGTTGGCGGGTGTCCGGGAACACGTTCTCGTAGAACAACTCGCGGTACTGGTCGACCTTGTCGAGCCCGACTTCCGTGCAGCGGCCAGTGAACTGGGCGCCGTCGACGGCGGTGAACTGGTTTCCCTCAGCTGTGAAGAGCGAAGCTGACGTCCGGGTTTGCCGTGATGTTCCTGCTGTGCCTCGAATCGACGGCGGAACCGAAGATGAATCGAAGCGGTGAATCCTGCCAGGCGTATTGCAGGACAGCCGCCCACGGATGGCCGTCGGGTGAGCTGATCGTCAAGGTCAGGTAGCGCGCCCGGTCCAGGAGCGTTGTGCTGCGCGCGGTCAACGTCGTACTTCCGGTCATAGTCGGACCCCCACGTCCGTCGATCAGCGGTGACGCTGGAAAACGGGATGCCGATCCGTGCACGGCTGGAGCGATCGCGTGCTCGCCGATGCGGTTGCCCTGTTGTCCCTGAACCAGCTCACCGGCAGCTTCAACCTGCTGGCGGGCCTGGGGGTGACCGACGCCGAGACGCAGGTCGCTTGATACACTTACCCCATATGGGTATCGACGCCTGTCGAATGCAGAGTGTCGCTGGTGATTGACTCGCGGGTGGCGACTGTCCGACGAGTACGGCATATGAGAAATCGCTCGCCTCGACGACGGCCTTATCTCCGCCGAGACGCTGAGGCGTGAGATGGAGGCGGGTGCGGCCTCTTCTCATGGCTGTGCGCCATCGTGCGTTCCGAGACGGCGCCCAGCAAGTAGGTGGCCGCCAGCTCCGGCGTTGTGGTTCAGGAGCCAAGGTGGATTGCTTGCTGCCACCAGGCGAAGTTTTCGTCGGTGTGGCGGGGAATGTAGCTCGCGTCGTTTCGCACCCGTTGGAGAAGTTCGGCGACGTGCGGTGGTGTCAGGTTTGCGATTCCTGCGTACCTGCGCAGGATTGACGTGGTGCCTATGGGGATGGTGAGACCTACCTCGACGGCGACTCGCCGGGCTTTTCGGTCATCTGTGGCCATGGGGAGTGAGCGGGATTTTGCGATCGCGATGGTGGCGGCTTCACCGTCATCAATGTCTCGTGCCAGCTGTACGTAGTCGTCGATCTCCGCGTCCACGAGGGACAACACGTCGGCGAACGCCATCGTCGTGGCTTCGGTGCCTTGGCGCCGAACAGCGATCTTGTCGTCGGCGATGTCTAGACATTCACATTCTGTCGCAGCTTGCCTTGCCATCAGGAAGTGTATTTCGAGCGCTTCCGCGATGCTCTCGGAGTGGTTGGTCGCCAGGAGATTGATCGCGATACATGCATCCAGAAGTAGCGGGTTCCGCACCGGGTGTCACTCCACGCTGTCCAGGAGATCAACGATCTGAGGCTGACCGTCGTCGCCGACGTCGGGTGTGGATGTGAGGTTGAGGAACTCCTTACGTGCGTCGACGACGCTCATGTCGAGGTATTTAGCGAATTGGGTCTCGGTGATTTCGCCGTCGATGAACAGTTGGGTGGCGAGAGTGCGGTAGTGGTAGGGCAGGGGTGCGCCGCTGTCTGGGAAAGGCGACAGATTGAGCAGGTCGGCGGCGGCGCGAGGCTGGAAGTTGTGGTCCTTCAGTCGGTCCCAGGTCCCAGGTTTGATGAGTTCGAGGTCTTCGAGTCGCAGGCACAGCGCCTGTACTGAAACGCGGTAGGTGTGGGCGAGTTGCACTAGTGTCGCCGGTGTAGCCTTTCCGCCGGTGTCTTGTTTGAGTTCATGGAAGCGACGGACGATGCCGTTGCGCGGCATCAGGAAGTTGCCGGCAAAGGCCTCGGCGAGGCGTTCGGTGTCGTTGATGCGTCCGGCGCCGAGCCGGGTGATCTCCGGCCTGTCCCTTGATGCAAGGTAATGGGCGTATTCGTGAGCCATTGTCCATCGGCGTCGTTGCGGCGGGTGGTTTCGGTTCACGCCAACGCATCCGCCCAGCGGCTCAACCTGGATGAACAGGCCCGCGATCTTGGACGGGAGATCGAGGAAGAAGATCCGCAGGCCGACCTCCACCTCGAGGACTTCGCGTAGCTGCTGGATCGGTCCATCGCCGAGGCCAAGCCGGTTGCGTTCCTCGTTCGCAAGCGCTTCTCCGGCTTGTTCAGGTCCGAGGTAGTCGTTGGGCCTGACCGCGGGCGGCCTGCCGGGCAGCCTGACCTGTGAACGGCGCAGGAGGTCGAGGTAGTTGTCCGCGAAAAGTTCAAGCTCGTCAACTGCGTCCGCGAGGTCACCTTCGTTCGGACTTGTCATCAAGCCTGTTCGGAACTTGGCTCGGATCGACGCCGGCGGTTGCGACGGGCGAAGCAGAGTTGCGACGTCCTGGCGATACAGCTCTGCGAGCTTGACGAGTTCGGCCGGGCTGACTGGACGAGTGCCCTTCTCCATCGAGATCAGGGTCGGGCGACTAATGCCCAGCTCGGCTGCGGCCTGAGCTTGAGTCAGCTTCGCTGACTCCCGCGCGCCGCGGATCCGCGTGGCCACGGCCTCGCCCGAATCGTGCTTATCCACTGTGATACCCATCGTTCGCGTGCTGACGGCGGTCACCTAACCAATCGCCGACGCGCAAACCTAGCGAGTCGATGAAGGCTGGCCACTCGCGGGTGTAGGTTGCAAACATGCTGGTCAGCGTGCCGGGTGGAACGAACTGCCTGGCGTGGACCAGCTGCGGGAACTCGTTGACCAGCGCCGCCCAAGGGGCATCGGTATCCAGGCAGGCCGACATTCGCGAGGCTTGCCACAGCATCGCCACGAGCTGTTTGGTGCTTGCGCTCGCGTCCTTTCGGTAGGTCAGGTGTTCATCGAGCAGCGGGTATCGGGAAGCGGCGACAGCCTGTCGGCGAAGCAGGCACGACGTGCACACCCCACACCGCGGATGACCTTTCACTCGGGTCGCGAAGCTGGTGTCGCAGGACACGCTCTTCGCTACGGCGCCAACCGACTCCGGCGGAACGGTGGACAGGACCTCGGCTTTGGTCATGCCGATGAACGGGTTGTGGATCTCAAAGCTCCTACCTGTGAGCTTGCCCAGCAACGCCTCCATTGCCGCTGTGGTCCGAGGGTGGGCTGATCGTGTGGCTTGGGCACCGAGTTGTGAACGTATGTAAGGCAGGTTGACCGCGCCGATTCCGTTCTCGCAGAACCACAAACGTTCGGTTCCCAGCGTCAGTGCGGTTGCTGCACCGACGGCGAGGAAGACCAGCCCACGAGAGCGTTGCGACGACTCGGAGGTGCCTGACGGTCCGGTAAGGCTGCGCTTCAGGTTGATCTTGAACCTGACGTGGAGGGACTCGTCTGCCCCCTCCGGTAGCCGACATAGCACCTCGCGCTGAACGCCGGCCATGTGGTTGTTGGTCACGACGCTCACCGGTAGTAAGGGGCGGGTTCGACCGTGGACGGCCAGTCCGGCAGACGAGTCCAGCCCTCCGGAAAACAGGACGGGCTCGATGCCGTGCGGCAGGATCCCCATCAAGTAGCCCTGTCCCGAGGACAGGCCTTGGCCGGCGGATTGGACGAACGAACAGTCCCAGTGATCGTCTGTCAGCCATTCGAGGAGTGCGTGAAGCTCGCCCTTGGCTTGTGTCCACCGGTCGGGTTCTCTTACGGGAAACTCCGCTCTGATCTCACGAGCCCAGTCGCTTCCGCTGTCATAGCCGCGGTAGCGCGGCCGTGGCACCATCCGATCGATCGCGTAGACGGACGCGGCAAAGTCGAGAAGATCGGCAGCTAGCGTCGGCAGGTGGCGGGATAGCAGGTTGACGGCTCCGACACAGTCCAAGCGCGCATCCGAGCCGAATCGGACGCAGTGCTCGTCAGGAGCAGCATCGGACCAGTACCTGACTACGGCGTCGGAGGGTGTCACGTCGACAGTCTTCACAGGTCGTCCAATCCCGTGACGATCAGCTCCCCGAGGGGCTTTGCTGTCATTCGGCGTCGCGGTGCAACCAGGCCTTCGCCTGATGGGTGCTTGATGAACCGGCCACGCAGAGCGGCCATCGGTGGTGAGCTGGGCAAGATGGTGAACAGGTTCCGCAGCTGGGCCATGGTGTAGCCGTTGGCGACGAGCGTTGGCAGCATCTGGTCCAACCCGGCTTCGGCAATGCGGGTCAGGAACCGTTCGGCTGCCAACTCGGTGGCCGCCACCGGTGAGACGAGCTTCAAGTCGCGCTGCATTGCCTCAACCAATGTCGGCGCGACCTCGTCGAGCAATCGGCCGAGGACGCTCCCAGGAGTGCCAGGACGAGTTGCAGTGATCTCGCCGCCACCACTTGCTGCATGCCGCACTCGGTCCACAACATCGGCGAACTCGGGGATGCCGCCGGAGGCGCGAATCGAGTTGGCGACCGCTGCGGCCAGCGCGTCTTCGACCTTGATCGAGGAGGCGTGCGCCTTCAGCAAGTTGGCGACCTTGCGCCACTTGCCGCCGACCCGCCACGCCAAGTAGTCACCGTCCGGCATCACACCTCCTGACATGTTGACATCGATGGTGCGCGTTCGAAGTCGAGATTGTCAAGAAGTAAGATTCACGGAGGTGGGCGCGCGTCGCTGTCACCACTCGCGGCATGATGCCGAGGCGGCCGACCACGTCGTGGCCTGGGCGCTGGCGCCCTTATTGCCCGAGCTCGGTCAGGAGCGCTTGCACATGGTGGTCGATGTCGTCGCGGATGGCCCGGATGCGGTCCAGTGGCTGGTCGGCGGGGTCGTCGATGGACCAGTCCTCGTATCGGCGGCCCGGCAGAATGGGGCAGTGTTCGCCGCAGCCCATGGTGACGACGACGTCCGCGGCGGCGAGGACTTCGTTGGTGAGCGGCTTGGGGAATTCCTCGGCGAGTGACAGCCCGGTTTCGGTCATGATCTGTTCGACTTCGGGGTAGATCGCTTCGTGGGGGTTGGAGCCGCCGGTGCGGATGTGGACGCGGGTGCCGGCGTGGTGGCGGGCCAGGGCGGCGGCCATCTGGGAGCGGCCGGCGTTGCCCACGCAGACGAAGAGGATCTCGGGCACGCGTTTGGCGATCGTGCCTTCGGCTTGGGCGAGGGCGTCGAGGCGTTGGACGGTGAGTTTCTCGGCGAGGGTGGGGAGGAAGACGGTGACGCGGGCGGTTTCGGCGAGTCGGTCGTAGCTGTCGTGGAAGAGGGTGTCGATGCGGTCGCGGTCGAACAGCCCGTCGTAGCGGTAGGCGAGCTGGTTGACGATGCGGTCGGCTCCGGTGTCCCGGTCGATGCGCTGGTGCACGGGGTGCCTCCTCGTTGAGGCGGGTCAGCGGCTGGCGGACGCGGCTGGGTGGGGCAGGACCACGTCGACGGCCTGGGCGGCGGTGACGCCGGGGTAGAGGGCGCGGACGAGCAGCAGGGCGAGCCCGCCGCCGACGACCTGAGCTCCCAGGAACAGCGGCACCGAGGCCGGGGCGATGCCGGCGAAGGTGTCGCTGAACATGCGACCGATCGTGATCGCGGGGTTGGCGAAACTGGTGGAGCTGGTGAACCAGTACGCGGCGCCGATGTAGGCGCCGACCGCGGCCGGGGCCCGCTCGGCGCGGCCCGAGCGGACGAGGGAAAAGATCATCAAGATCAGGCCGACGGTCGCGACGACTTCCGACAAGCCATGCGCGGCCGTGGCGCGATGGGTGGTGCTGATGGAAACCGCGCTGGCGGAGAACATCAGGTTCGCCAGGACCGCGCCGCCGACGCAGCCGGCGACCTGAGCGGGCAGGTAGGCGAGGGCGTGCCGCCACGACAGCCCGCCGAACGCGGCGTCGACGAAGGACACGACGGGGTTGAAGTGCGCGCCGCTGATCGGCCCGAACATCAGGATGAGCGCAAACAGTCCGGCCGCGGTGGCGGCGGCGTTTTCGGTCAGCTGCAGACCGGTGTCGGCGGGGGAGAGGCGTTGCGCGGCGATTCCGGATCCGATCACCAGCGCGGCGAGCAGCAGGCTGCCCAGGAATTCGGCGGCAAGCTTGCGGGGCAACGGCTGATCCATGCGGTACTCCTCGGCAGGCAGTGGTCGTCGTGGATCAGGCGAGGGCGGGCACGCCGAGCTCGTCGAGCAGGCCGCGGACGCGGCGTTCGATCTCGTCGCGCACCGGGCGGACGTCGTCGACGCTCTTGCCCGCCGGGTCTTCGAGCTCCCAGTCCAGGTACCGCTTGCCGGGGAAGATCGGGCAGGCGTCGCCGCAGCCCATGGTGATCACGACGTCGGCGGCGCGGACGATCTCGTCGGTCCAGGGCTTCGGGAACTCGGTGGCGATGTTGATGCCGCGTTCGTGCATCGCGGCGATCGCCGAGGGGTTGATCTCGTGGCCGGGTTCGGAGCCGCCGGACCAGGCGAGTGCCTGGTCACCGGCGAGGTGCTGGAAGAACCCCATGGCCATCTGGCTGCGTCCGGCGTTGTGCACGCACAGGAACAGCACGGTCGGCTTGCTGTCGTGGTGGCCTTCGACCTTGGCCAGTGCGTGCAGGCGCTGGCGGGCGAATCGCTCGGCCAGCAGGGGCAGGAAGTTGGGGATGGTGCTGTGGCCGGCGAACTGGTCGTAGCTGGAGTGCAGGAACTGCTCGATCGTCTCGGTGGCGAAGACTCCGTCGAACTCGCCGTGCAGGCGGGTCGCGGCGGTGCGCAGCGCCAGCTGCTGGTCGATGCTCAGGTCGCGAGGGGGTTCGTGCTGGGTGTCAGTCATCGGTCTGCGCTCCGGGGAGGTGGACGGCGGGGGTGAGTCGGGTGATCCGGTCGGCGAGGTCGGTGAAGGCCTGGTCGAACGCGTCGTCGGTGTCGGTGCGAGCGGGGTCGGGGACCGACCAGTGCAGCCGGTCGCCCGGCCCGAGTTCTTCGTGGGCGTTGTCGCACACCGCGACGATCAGGTCGTCTTCGTGCAGGACCTCCTCGACGCGGGAGGTGCGAGCCCGGGCCAGCGACAGGCCGCGGGCGCGGGCGATGGCGACCGCGCGGGGGTGGATCCGGGCGGCCGGGTGGGTGCCGGCGGAGGTCGCGGGCACCGGGCTCTGCTGTGCCCAGAGCGCGGCGGCCAGCTGGGAGCGGGCGGAGTTGTGGGTGCACACGAACACCACCCGCGGCGCCGATCGCGTTCCCGTGGGCCGCAGCCCGGTGAGGGAGTCCGGTCGCAGCTGCAGGTAGGTGCGGCGGCGATCGCCTTCGGAGCGGGACCGCTCCACCACTCCGGCCTGTTCCAGCAGCTTCAGGTGATGCGCCAGCAGGTTGCCCGGCAGGCCGAGGTCCTGGCCGAGCTCGGTCGGTGAGGCGTCACCGAGCACGAGGCGGTCCACGATCGCCAGGCGCGCGGGTTCGCCCAGGGCGGCATGCACCTGGGCGCGGGCCCGCAGCTCAGAACTCCACTCAACGTTCATTGACTCAATGATGGTTGAATGAATGTGCGGGTGTCAACCGGCGCCCGCCGGACGAAGGAGGACTTGGCCATGACCCGTGTGGTGGTGATCGGGGGCAGCGACGCCGGAATCAGCGCCGGCCTGCGCGTCCACGAGCTCGCTCCGGACGTGCGGCCGCTGCTGGTCGTCGCGGACGCCTACCCGAACTTCTCCATCTGCGGCATCCCCTACCACGTCTCCGGCGAGGTCTCCGACTGGCGCAGCCTCGCCCACCGCACCCGGGCCGACCTGGAGAACGCCGGGCTGGACCTGCGGCTGAACACCCGTGCGGTCGCCGTCGACCCGGACGCGCGGACCGTCACGGTCACGAGTGACCGCGGCCAGGAACAGCTGGCCTACGACCAGCTCGTCATCGGCACCGGCGCGGTCCCGATCCGCCCGCCGATCGAGGGGCTCGACCAGCTCGGTCCCGCCGATGGCGTGCATCTGCTGCACACCATGGACGACACCTTCGCCCTGACCGCCACCCTGAACCGCAGCCCACGCTCCGCGGTGGTCGTCGGCGCGGGCTACATCGGCCTGGAGATGGTCGAAGCGCTGCGCACCCGTGACATCGACGTCACCCTCGTCGAACAGCTCCTGCAGGTCCTGTCCACTGTGGACCCGGAACTCGGGTCGCTGGTCGCCGACGAGCTGCGCGCTCATGACGTCGACATCCGCACCGGCACGGTCCGTGACCGAGACCGCCGACAAGACCGCCACCCCGGCCGACGCCGACGTCCTGCACAGACTGTCCTTCCTGGACCGCTTCCTCCCGGTGTGGATCATCGCCGCGATGGCCGCCGGGCTCGGTCTCGGCAGCGTCATCCCCGGACTGCAGGGCGTGCTGGAGGCGGTGAAGATCGGGCAGGTGTCGCTGCCGATCGCGCTCGGCCTGCTGCTGATGATGTACCCGGTGCTGGCGAAGGTCCGCTACGACCGCCTTGACACCGTCACTCGCGACAAGCGCACCATGGTCCTGTCGCTCGTCTTGAACTGGATCCTTGGGCCCGCGCTGATGTTCGCGCTCGCGTGGCTGCTGCTGCCGGACCTGCCGGAGTACCGGACCGGGTTGATCATCGTCGGGCTGGCCCGCTGCATCGCCATGGTCATCATCTGGAACGACCTCGCCTGCGGCGACCGCGAAGCCGCCGCCGTGCTGGTCGCGCTCAACTCGGTCTTTCAGGTGATCATGTTCGGCGTGCTCGGCTGGTTCTACCTCGACCTGCTGCCCGGCTGGCTCGGCCTCGACACGACCAGCGTCTCCTTCTCGCCGTGGGAGATCGCACTGTCCGTGGTCATCTTCCTCGGCATCCCGCTGGCCGCGGGCTACCTGTCGCGGCGGATCGGCGAGCGCAGCAAGGGTCGCGACTGGTACGAGAGCAAGTTCCTGCCGAAGATCGGCCCGATCGCGCTCTACGGTCTCCTGTTCACGATCGTCGTGCTGTTCGCGCTGCAGGGCGAGACGATCACCTCGCAGCCGCTGCACGTCGCCCGCATCGCGCTGCCGCTGCTGGCCTACTTCGCGATCATGTGGGGCGGCGGCTACCTGCTCGGCAAGGCATCCGGACTGTCGTATGCGCGGACCACGACGCTGGCGTTCACCGCGGCGGGCAACAACTTCGAGCTCGCGATCGCGGTCGCGATCGGCGTGTTCGGCGTGACGTCGGGCCAGGCCCTGGCCGGAGTGGTCGGCCCGCTGATCGAGGTGCCGGTCCTCGTCGGGCTGGTGTACGTCAGCTTGTGGCTGCGCAAGCGGTGGGTCGAGAAGACCCCGCAACCGAAGTGATGTCCTCGACGCAGGTGGTCGTGGTCGGCGGCGGCCAGGCAGGACTGGCCGCCGGCTACTACCTCCGCCGCGCGGGCCTCGACTTCGTCATCCTCGACGCCCGGACCCAGCCCGGCGGCGCCTGGCTGCACGGCTGGGACTCGCTGCGGCTGTTCTCCCCGGCCCGGTTCAGCTCGCTGCCCGGCTGGCTGATGCCGCCGTATCGCGACGAGTGGTATCCGCCGGCCAGCCACGTCGTGGACTACCTCACCGCCTACGAGAAACGCTACGAGCTGCCCGTCCACCGCGGAGTCACCGTCACCGCGGTCGAGTCCAGCGGCGACGGCTTCACGGTCACCGCCGACACCGGCACCTGGACCGCGAAGGCCGTCATCAGCGCCACCGGGACCTGGTGGCGGCCGTTCCTGCCGCTGGTGCCCGGCTCCTTCGCCGGCCGTCAGCTGCACACCGTCGACTACCGCGGCCCCGGCGAGTTCGCCGGCCAGCGCGTGGTCGTGGTCGGCGGCGGAAACTCCGGCGCGCAGATCGCTGCGGACCTCACCGGCATCGCCGAGGTCGCCTGGGCGACACGCCGAGCACCGCGCTTCCTGCCCGACGAGGTCGACGGGCACGCGCTGTTCGACATCGCCACGCGCCGCCGTCAGGCTCTCGACCGCGGCGCCGCCGACCCTGGCGGGGTTGCCGGGCTCGGCGACATCGTCGCGGTGCCGCCGGTGCGTCGCGCTCGCGACGCCGGCGCGCTCAACGCCCGCCCGATGTTCACCCGGCTCACGCCCGAGGGACCGCTGTGGCCGGATGGCACTACGACCGAGGCGGACGTCGTCATCTGGTGCACCGGGTTCCGGCCCGAGCTCGGCCACCTCGCGCCGCTGAAGCTGCGCAGCACCGGCGGACACGTCCGGACCGAGGGCACCCGCGCCCTCGACGTGCCCGGGCTGCACCTCGTCGGCTACGGCGACTGGACCGGACCGGCCTCGGCCACCCTGATCGGCGTCGGCCGGACCGCCCGGGCCGCGGTCGCCGACATCGCCGCGCAGCTGCTGGGCTGATGGCACCGGTTCAGCGGAGGCCGGCGACGTACTCCTTGAGCTCCTGAGCCAGCACCGGCGAGGCATAGGTCTTCACCACGTCTTGCCGAGCTGGGCAGACGTCCAAGTCCGGGCAGACCAGCGGAATCATGACCCGCAGCGTCTTGTATAGCTGAGCATGCGGCAACGTGCCGAGGATCTGCTTGATGCCGAAGGCGGATGCCGCGCTGAGGACTTCGGCGAGGAACTTCGGGCAGCCGACCAAAACCAGGCCCGCCCGCAACGGCTGCTGCGCGTATTTGGCGTAAGTACCGGGATCGAGCCCTTTCGCCACGTTGTTGAGGCAGACGCAGAGCCCGTGTTTGCGGTAGCGGACAGGGGAAGTCCACGGGACCTTGTCGATGGCACGGTTGGCCAGCCGGGTGTAGAAACCGTTCTCATCGAAGACATAGGCCACGACGTCGCCGGCGATGTTCGAGGGATCCCGGCTCAATGACTCCTTGGCATGCTGGCGGCGGGTGGCCCTGCGGTCGAACTGCGGCGCGACGGCGCGAGCCGGTGGCGCCACAGGTGGGGGTGCCGCCGACGGTCGCGGTCGCGTGCTTCGCGGAACCGCGGGCGACGGGTTCCACGTCGGCCGGTGGACTGGTGTTCGAGCTGTAGAGCGTCGGGTGCGTGTCCGCTGGGCTCGGCGTGCGCATTCCCGTCCGGCTTCCGAATCCTTGAAGTGTCGCCGGTTGCAGTACTGGCATTCGTACTGACTTGCGGGGAGTTTTCGATGCCGCGCCATCCCATCCACGCTAGGAACCGCGACCTCGACGGTCACTCGGCTATTCCGGTCCCCGATAAGGCGTCTGCATCACACCCCGCGTTGTAATTCCTCCTTGTGAGTCAACGCAGATCATCCTCGTGAGTGGTTGGCCAACCCCATAACTGTGGCGACGACGAGCCGGGTCGCCGAGATCAGGGTGCCGGTCTCCACGCGATCGGGGGTCTCGGCCGGGGTCTGGTAGCCGGGCATTCCCATGCCGATCCCGACCGCGGCCAGCCCGGCCGCGGCGTAGCGGTGGTTGTCCGACGCCATCGCCCCGGCCCGCAGCGGCACGCCGGTCTCCCGGCCGGCCTGGTCGAGCGCGGCGAGCAGCCCGTGCGCCGGCCCGCCTGCTTCCACCGCGGCGGCGTCGCCGAGCTGGGCGGCGCCGTCGACGTTGAGCACGACCGTGCCGGCCGGGACGGTCGGTGCGTGATGGGCGGAGCCGCGGGCTCCGGCTTCCTCGGCGTCGAGGAACGTGACCGCCAAGCCGACGCCGTCCGGGAGCGTGCCGGCGAGCAGACGGGCAGCCTCGAGCACGACGGCGACGCCGGACGCGTTGTCCGCCGCGGCGGGCAGCCGCTGCTCCGGGTCGTCGCCGACGCCTCGAAGTGCGCGGTCAGCAGAATGTCAGGGCCGCCGCTCGTAGCGGTGCGCAGCTGCCCGTGCACGTTGGACCCGGTCACCTCGACGGTGCGCAGCGGCATCGATGCGCTGATCACCTGACCGGCGGCCAAGCGCTCGTGCAGCTCGGTGCGGACCGCGATGACCGGCAGATCGCCGGGCATGGGGCCGACGATCATCTTCGGCATCCACCCGGCTTCATCGGTTCCGCGCGGCACGAGCAGCCCGGCTGCGCCGTCGCGGGTAGCTCGCGCCGAAACCCCCAGGTCCGGCGCGAGCACCCAGCGATCGGTGAGCCGGCCGGCGTCGGCGGCCACCAGCTCGGCGGTGCGGGTTTCGGGCAGATTGGCCGACGCGAGGTGTTCGACGAAGTCCCGGCGGTGCACCAGCTGAAGGTCGCCCTGGTGAAGCTCGGGTGTCCGGTACAGCTCGCGCACGACGACGGGGAACTCGTCGGTCGTGACCGTCGCGCCGATCGCCTCCAGCTGTCCGGCGAGCCACGTGGCGGCCGCGTGGCCGCCCGGGGTGCCGACTCGGCGGCCGGTGAAGCGGTCCCCGGCCAGCGTGGTGACGGTGGACCGCAGACGACTACCGGAAAGCTCTGTCGCTGCCGTCGTGGTCATCCGCAGCAACCGGCGCCCTCGGCGACGGCGTCGGCTTTCGCGGCCGGATTGCAGCAGGCACCGGCGGCGGCTGCTGCCTCCGCGGTGCCGCAGCAGGTCGTGGTGGTCGCCGGGGTGACCATTGCGGGTGCGGTGCCGCAACAGCCGGTCGAGACGGGCGGGGTGAAGGCTTCGGCGGGGTCGCCGGCAAAACCGCCGGTCGTCTCAGTGCTCATCACGGATCTCCTTGCGAGGTCGAGGCGTCAGAAGCGGGAAGACAGCTGCAGCGCGCGGGTCCGGGCCTGGTCGAGCAGGGCGTTGGCGCGGCACTGACCGGTGCACACCTGCGCGCACGACTCGCAGAACTCGGTGATCGTCGAGGCGGAGAACAGCCTGCGGAGCAGCTTGATCATAACGGGCCTATCTAGATAGATGTCGAATCAGTGGCTCAAGTTTGCCCATGGATTAGATGGATGTCAATATAGATGGGTGACTAAACAGCAAGTCGGGCCAACATTGCTCCCGGTGATCACCCAAGGCTGCTGCGCGCCTTTGGCCGCCGAGGCTTTGACGGCTGACCAGGCGGTGGACCTGGCGAAGGCGTTCAAGGCGCTGGGCGACCCGGTGCGGTTGCGCCTGCTGTCGCTGATCACCTCGGCGGAAGGCGAAAGCTGCGTCTGCGATCTGACCGCAGCGTTCGACCTGAGCGGCCCGACGATCTCCCATCACCTGAAGGTGCTGCGCGAAGCAGGCCTGGTCACCAGCGAACGCCGCGGGACCTGGGTGTACTACCGGCCCAGGTCGGAGACCCTGAGCCAGCTGTCCGGCCTGCTCGCCACCCCGGGGCTCGCCTCGGTGTCTTGAGACTCGTCGGTCAGATCGCGCTGTCGGCGATGATGGTTCGTAGTTCTTCGATGACTTCGGGCGGCTGACCTTGATCGCCCCAGAGTGCCGTTGTGCTGGTGTTCCACAGCCTGCCGGGCACGCTCGTGGGCGTGAGCATGACGCCCAGAGTGCAGTGTTCCCAGTCTCCGACCGCGGTGCTGTAGTCGTGGTGCAGCACCTGCATCCGGAACATCAAGGCGTAGTTGGCTTCCTCGGAGAGCTTCGACGCCACGATGAACACCAGCGGGTCGAATTCGCCCGGGTTGGGGATCACCGTCCGGCTGTGGGTGAGCGTTCCGTCGCCCTGGTGCTGGGCGGCGGACTTCATGAACTGCACCAAGGTGCGGCCGAGCTCGCTGCGGTTGCCGACTGGTAGCCCGTCCAGCGCAGCGAGCATGAGCAGGCGATCCGTCTCCCGGGCTTCCGGGATCGGGGTGTTCGCCACGTCTTCCATGATCATCCGATAGAGGATGTGCGCGGCTCGGTCTTCGCGGCCTACTGGTTCGAGCGGGGCCCGGGCGGTCGAGGCGACCGTCGTCGGCTTCGCGTTGACGAGCGGAGCCACCGCCGGATCCACCGGATCAGGCGTGGCGGCCACGTCGGCCAGGGCGTACTCGTGGTAGCGGCGTGGCTCGTCGCCTAGCTCGACGACGTCGCCGCCTCGGGCCGCGCGCAGGAGGTAGGCGAGCACGAACCGCGTCGAGCGCAGGTGATCGAACAGGAACTCCCAGTCCCGGCGAAGCAGCACGATCGCCGGCACCTCGGTGGGCGCCGGAGGGGGTTGGAACCCGCGCGGCGGGTCGGTGTGGTCGACGATGACCACGGTCAGCCAGGTGTAGTCCTTGCCGTCCACGGGCACCGTGCGGCCGCGGGCGTTGGTCATGTTCGCGCTGGTCAGCTTCAGCTGACGCACGGTTCCGCTGCCCTGCTTCAGCCCCTTCTCGACGTTCTTGCGCAGCCAGGACAGCTCGCGGTCGGCGTTGTCGGTGGGATCGGTGCGGCTCTTTGACTGGATGACGGCTGCGTGGTCGCCGACGAGCAGCAGCCCGTCGCCGAGTTCGCGCACGCCGGATCCGACGCGCTGCTGTTCGGGCAGGAAGACAAAGTCCGGTAGGCCCCAGGTCGCTGCCGCGTCGCGGATGGCGTCCTCGGCCGCATGACCCTGGGTCTCGCCATCCGGCAACGGCGAGGCGTCCGGGATGCGGCGGATCGCGGTGCCGGCGTCGGTCTCGATCACCAGCGTCAGCGGTTCGGCCACGGTGCCTCCTTCTCCGTCCAAACCGGCATCGCATCACGAGCTCGCCATGTCCGCTACTGGATTCTCCCCGGGCGCGTGGAGTACCTGCGATGCCCTGAACGTCTGCGAGCTCAGCGCTCGGCGGGCAGGGTGAGCTGGGCTCGGTGGAAGTCGAAGTGCTGGGTCGGGAAGCGGTAGACGTCAGCCACGGTCATGTAGTCCTGGAAGAACGGGTCCCAGCGGGTCGGGTAGTGCATGCCCAGCGTCAGGTCAGCGTCCGTTTCCCGGTCGAGCCGGCGGTGCAGCTTCACGATGGTCCGGTCGAACATCGCGAGCATCCAGCTGCGCGGCATCGTCGTCCCGCCCAGCCAGGAACCGGCGAAGTTCACCACGTCGAACGGCTTGGTCCCGGCGTTGAGCAGCGACGCGTACCAGCGGCTCACCCCATCGGGCCGCCGCCCGAACCAGTGCACCAGCCGCAGCAAAGCCCGCATGATCAGGTAACCGAGCAGCATGTGGAACAACAACTGCCGGTTGTTCCACTTGGTGCCGGAACTCGCCCGGCGCAGGTCGTCTTCGCCGGCGGCGGCGAGAAGCGCGTGGAACTCCTGCCGCGCCCGCTCCAGCTCGTCGTGAACCTCCTGCTTGTCCACTCGGTCAGTGTTCTCTCCGGAAGACGGGCGTGGCCACGCCTGCTTCGTGATCGCTGCTGTTCCGAGACCCAAGAATGCGTCACCCCGCCGGTGCACAGCAGCGTCGCGTCACCGTGTTCGTGCTCAGCCGTGCGGTGACGTAGGTGGCGTCGCGGCCGACACCGCGCACGGTGGCCGACGCGAGGCTGCGTTGCCATTCCAGCCCCACATACCCGAGCCGGTCGACCACTGTGGACAGTCCACGTGAGTGCAGCGGGATGCCGTCCTCCGTCAAGGCGCCGAGGTCTTCGAGATAGGACAGTTCGGGTCGGAAGCCGGTGGCGAGGATGACGGCGTCGACGCGCTCGCGGCTGCCGTCGGGCCACCGCACCTGGTCGTCTTCGAGGCGGGTGAACATGTCGCGGCGGTCCGGGCTACCGGCGGCGAGGGCTTCGCGGTAGCGGCCGGAGTCGAGGACCGGCGACGCCGGTGTGCTGCGCAGCAGATGCCCGATCGGCAGGTGGTCGAAGCCGAGCGTGGCGGACCAAAAGTGCACGTCCCGGCCCAGCGGCCGTTGCGGCGCGAACTTCACCGGCGCACGGGTGGCGAGGCTGACGCGGGCGTGCGCGGCGAGCTCGACGGCGATCTGCACCGCCGAGTTCCCGGCGCCCACGACGATGACCCGCTGCCCGGTGAACGGGCCGGGTTCGCGGTAGTCGCTGCTGTGCAGCACGGTGCCGGTGAACTCGGCCAGCCCCGGCAGTGCGGGCCGGTGCGGGCGGCCGAATCCGCCGGTCGCGGCGATCAGGACCGGTGCCCGCACCGCCGTCTCGCCGGTGGCGTGCGCGGTGAAGCCGCCGCCGTCGCGGGTCACGGCGGTGACGCGGTGGCGGGTGCGGATGTCGACGTCGAGGTGGGCGGCGTAGTTGCGCAGGTAGTCCACGACCTCGTCGCGGTGTGGGTATCGGTCGGGATCGCCGGGGAAGGGCAGGCCGGGCAGGCTGCTGTAGCGGGCCGGGGAGAAGAGAGTGAGGCTGTCGTAGTAATGCGGCCACGACCCGACCGGCTCGGGCCCGGCTTCCAGCAGCACGGGAGCGAGGCCGCGGGTGCGGAGGGCGTGGGCGGCGGCGAGGCCGGCGTGGCCACCGCCCACGACGATCGCGTCGAAGTCGGTCATGACGTTCTCCCAGTAGGTATTCGAGGATTGCTGGCCAGCGCCAGCACGGCAGCCGCGGTGTTGACCGCGGCGAGGACGAGGAAGGCGTGGGCGTAGCCGCCCAGCAGCCCGGCGAGCGCGGCGCCCGCGAACGGGGCGAGCGCCATGGTGATCGTCATCGGCGCGGCCATCAGCCCGTTGAGGCGGCCGTAGTGGGTGGCGCCCCAGCGGTCGGTGATCGCCGTCGCTTGCAGCAAGGTGAAGACGCCGCGGGCCATCCCCGCCACGACCGCCGCGGCGATCAGCGCGCCCGTCGAGGACAGCACCGCCATCAACGCGGTCGTCACCGACGTGGCCAGCAGGATGATGCCCGTGCGAGCCCGGACGCTGGTGGTGCGCGAGAGCGCGCTGTAGCCGAGCCGGCCCAGCACCTGCCCGGCGCCGCCGAGCCCGAGCGCGACGGCGGCGATCCCGGGGCTGACGCCGCGTTCGGTCAGCAGCGGCACCAGGTTCACCACGACCGCGAACGCCGAGAACGTCGCCATACTCAACGCGATCATCAGCACCACGAACGCCCCGCTGCGGGCGATCCGCCGCGGGTCGTCGTGCTCGACGTGCACCGCCGGCTCGGCGTCCGGCCACGGCCCCCGCAAGCCCCACCAGTGCGCGGGGACCGTGACCGCCGCCAAGACGACGGCCAGCACCAGGTAGGTGTGGCGCCAGTCCAGATGCGCGGCCAGCAGCGCCGTCACCGGCGCGAACACCGTGCTCGCCAGACCCCCAGCCAGGGTGAGGACGGTCAGGGCCGAGATCCGGCGCGGCCCGTACCAGCGGGTCAGCGCCGCGAACGCCGGCGGATACAGCACCCCGCTCATCGCCGCCCCGGCCACCGCCCACGCGATGACGAACCACGCGAGGTTCGGCGCGGTCGCCACCGCGAGCACCGCCAGCACACCGAGCACCGAGCCGGTGGTCATCACCGCACGCGGCCCACGCCGGTCCAGCCACCGCCCGACCGGGATGCCCGCCACGGCGGTGACCAGCTGAGCGCCGGACAGCGCGGCGACCACCGCCGTGGTCGGCCAGCCGGTCGCGCGGGCGATGTCCGGGGCGAGTACGGGGAAGGCGTAGTAGAGGATTCCCCAGCTGGTGATCTGGGTGACGCACAGGATCGCGAGCACCCGGCGCAGCCCCGAGCTGCTCAGGGACTGCGCCGTGGTGCTCGTGGTCGCCGGCACCGGCTCAGTTCGACGCGGCGGGCGGCGCCGACAGCGTCAGCAGTTCGGGCTCGGCCGGGCCGCAGCAGCCGGACGCGCCGCTGTCGGGCTCGTCGAACAGGCCGGCGCCGCCGCAGACCCCGGTCTCGGCCATGATCAGCTCGACCCGGGCGGCGGCCTCGTGGTCACCGGCCAGCTCGGCGGCGATGCTGCGGACCTGCTCGTAGCCGGTCTGGGCGAGGAACGTCGGCGCGCGGCCGTAGCTCTTCATCCCGGCCAGGTAGAAGTTCTGCTCGGGGTGCGAGAGCTCCTTCGCGCCGTGCGGGTAGACGGTGCCGCAGGAGTGGACGTTCGGGTCGACCAGCGGCGCCAGCGCGACCGGCGCCTGCAGCGTCGGGTCCAGCTCCAGCCGGATCTCCGACAGCCACGACAGCTCGGGCCGGAACCCAGTCAGGGCGATCACCTCGTCGACATCCTCGAGCCGCCGGCCGTCCGCCGACATCAGCGCGATCGATCCGCCGGTGCGCTCGATCGCCTCGGTACGGAACCCGGTCACCACCGTGACCTGCCCGGCGTCCACGGCCTCCTTCGCACGCAGCCCGAGCGCGCCACGGGCCGGGAGCTGGTCGGCGTCACCGCCGCCGAAGGTGTTGCCGATCCCGCCGCGGCGCAGCACCCAGCTGATCCGCGTGTCCCCGCCGAGCCCGGCCAGCGCGACCAGCGCCGTCAGCGCGGAATGCCCGCTGCCCGCCACGACCATGTGCTTGCCCGCGTACCGGGCTCGCTCCGCCGCCAGGTCCGGCACCCGGTAGGAGATCCGGTCGGCCGCGGCGCGCTCGCCGATCGCGGGCAGACCTTCGCCGCCGAGCGGGTTCGGCGTCGTCCAGGTGCCTGAGGCGTCGATGACCGCGCGGGCCAGGACCCGCTCCTCGCCGGTGGCGGTGCGGACGTGCACGGAGAACGGCTCGCCGTCGCGGCCGCTGTCGACGATCCGGTCCCGGCCCCGCCGGGCCACCCCGATGACTTCGGCCCCGAGCCGCACTCGCTCGCCGAGGACGGCGGCCAGCGGACGCAGGTACGCCTCGGCCCATTCACGGCCGGTCGGGTAGGCGCTGCCGTCGGGCTGGACCCAGCCGGTCGGCTCCAGCAGCCGTGCGGCGGCTGGGTCGACCAGCTCCGACCACGGCGAGAACAGCCGGACGTGGTTCCACTCCGCCACCGCGGCCCCGGCCTGGGCGCCGCGTTCGAGCACCAGCGGCTCGAGGCCGCGTTCCAGCAGCTGCGCGGCCGCGGCCAGCCCCACCGGGCCGGCCCCCACGACGACAACGGGCAACTCGTCCATCCCCAGGTCCTTTCATCGACATTGCTTGATGAAGCGATGACGAGCAATGTATCGACCGCCATTGATTGACGCAACCATCAATCACGGTCAATACTTGAGGGCATGACGACGACCCTGCCGGTCACGCCGCCGGTACTGCCGGACGCCGAGGCCGCCACGTACGCGGAGTGGTTCTCCTGCCTGGCCGAACCGACCCGGGTCAAGATCCTGCACGTCGTGGCGACCGCGAACCGCGAGCTCACCATCGGCGGGCTGACCGAGATCATGGGCATCAGCCAGGGCAACGTCTCCCACCACGTCCGCAAGCTCGCCGACGTCGGATTCCTGCACATGCACAAGCGCGGCACGGCCACGGTCGTCACGGTCAACGAGGCCTGCTGCACCGGCCTGCCGCACGCGGCCGACGCGGTCATGGGCCTGCTCGCGCCCCGCCCCTGCTGCCCTGAGGACGTCCCGGACGACGTCGCCGTGCGGCCGCTTCGCCGAGGCGACTGGGGTGCGGTCCGGCGTATCTACGCCGAAGGCATCGCCACCGGCATCGCCACGTTCGAAACCACGGTGCCCAGCCGTGACGAGTTGCACGCGAAGTGGCTGCCCGGGCACCGCTGGGTCGCCGAGATCGACGGCGAGGTCGTCGGCTGGGCCGCCGCCGCGCCGGTGTCCACCCGGGAGTGCTACTCCGGGGTCGCCGAAACCTCGATCTACGTCGGCGAAGGTCACCGTGGCCGCGGCGTCGGCAAGACGCTGATCCGCACGCAGGTCACCGAAGCCGACGCTGCCGGACTCTGGACACTGCAGACGTCGATCTTCAACGAGAACCGTGCCTCGATCGCGCTGCACCGCGCAGCCGGCTACCGCACTCTCGGCGTCCGCGAACGCATCGCCCAGCGCGACGGCGTCTGGCACGACACCGTCTTCCTCGAACGTCGCAGCCCGGCGAATTAGAGTCGCCGGGCTCCACGTAGCCGAGGAGCCGACTGGGCACGTTCATTGAGCCCTTGGGTTTCTCAGATCGTAATAGTGGGAGTGGAAACCTCTTGTAGGCCCGACGCGATCTATGTCGCAAGTGAGATGTGATCGTCAGTCGCGGACGGAGGTGGGCGCCCGTGGTTCAGCAGTTCGGGGTGGGCCAGCACCCTGACCTCCCTCCGTACCTGGTGCACTTCACCGGACGGCCGCGCGGGGTCTACTCACCTCCGCTTGGTGTCCCCGCGAAACCCGAAGATCGGCTGGCCATGATTCTGACCTGCGGCTTCATCCAGGGGTTTGCCACGTTCGGCACGTGGGGGCCCGTGGGATGCACGTCCGAGGTTTCCGGTGCCGGCCTGGCCGCCTTGTTCAGCACCGGAGTGACCGGTCGTGGTCCCTATGAGCCGTGGGCAGTGGTGCTCAAACGCGATGCCGCGATCGACCTGGGATTTCGACCGGTTTGGTATATGGACAGCCAGGAGAGGGTGGCGACGAAAGATCTTCCAGTTCGCATGCTTGACCGGCGGGTTACCTACAACCCTGGCCTGGAGGACTGGCTCGCGGAACGTGAGTGGCGATTTTGTTGGGGGGACATGGAAATCCGTCCTGGCAATGTGCCGGCCATCAGTTTGCCCGGCCTGGTCACCGCGGTGATAGTGGGCCGGTCGGGGTGGCAACCACTGCGCGGTCCTGCTCCCGTGTGGTTCGACGGGATCCCGCGGTGTCTCTGGGATGGGCAGAACCTCGTGATGGACGGGGTGTTCGCCCCATAGATACGTCCGCCGGCTCCTGTGGGTTGCCGGTCTTGCCCGTACCCGGCGGCTTCTTGCGACGCTTGCTGGGCGCTAGGTCGCCTCGCCTGGCGCCAGAACCGCTTCGCGGAGCGGGCCAAGGCCTTCGACGGTCACCCGCCCGATCTGTTTCATCTGGTGCAGTGCGCCCGGAAGTCCGTGGCGGCCGTAGAAGGCGGCAGCAGCATCCATCGCGTGCTGTCGTACGTTCTTGGCCGGGCCGTGATGAACTGCTCCGGCGGTGTTGGCGAAGTAGTTGACCGCGTCTCGGACGGTGAGCCAGTTGTCGTTGCTGTACATGATCCGCCGGTTGACGAATTGATCCATCGTCGCCTCGTAAGGGTTGAAGGCAAAGGGAGAATCGGGATCGAAGGCATCCTCGATGATGTAGAAGATTGGAGGGTTGTCGTAATGAAACTGCTCGAACGGTGATACGCCGTTGATCCTGAATCGGATCTTCAGCCCGTGAGTGCGATTGACCTGGTCGACCAACCGCAAGTCATCGAAGAGCAACTTCCGAAGCAGGGCCGCCGACATCAGTATCGTGTACTCGTCCGTTGACTGCGACCGCTCTTCGAGGTCTCGAAGCGTATGGATGAAGAGTCGTTGTGCGTCCACGTCGTTCACCTCGGAAGCCGTCGTGAGCAGTGTGAAGTGCCCGTCGGCTCGGAAGGATAGCTTGCGGCACTCATGTTCGAGTTCGCTGTGGTTGGTGACAGATGGTGCGGAAGCGGGCGCCGCGCGTTGCCGGCGCGGTCACAGCGGGGTGAGCTGACCGGCTCGACTTGACAGCGCCCGGCCCGACCCGCAGTATCCGAACAAATGTTCGATGGTTCGGGTTCGCTTGCGACTTCCCCACGTGAGCGTCTCCGGCGCGTGTTCGTGGTGCTGGAGGTGTGGGGTGGCGGTACCGGAGGCAGTCGCTGGGCTCGCGGCGATACCCGGCCTTCGCACAGCCGCGCAGCTGGGCGAGCCGAACCCGGATGCTTCGGCGCCTGCAGGATCCCTGCCGCTGGCGCCAGCACTCACCAAGCTGGTGCCGGGCGGGTTGCGGCGCGGTAGCGCGGTGTCCGTCACGGGCTCGACCGCGCTGGTCTTCGCGTTGCTCGCCGAGGCGATCGGCGAAGGATCGTGGGCGGCGATCACCGGCATGCCCGAGGCTGGTCTCGTGGCGGCGGCCGAGCTGGGCGTAGCCCTCGACCGGCTCGCTCTCTTTCCCCATCCCGGGGCTGAGGTCGCCGCGGTGCTCTCGGCGTTGATCGACGGGTTCGACTTGGTGGTGCTCGGCCCGCCCGTCACCCGCGGCATGCAGCCGCAGCTGGCTCGCCGACTCGCCGGACGGGTCCGCAATCGAGGTGCTGTCCTGCTTGCCGCGGGTCCGTGGCCCAGCGCAGACCTCGACCTGCGCGTGTCGAACCGCCGGTGGCGCGGTCTCACCGACGACGGCTTCGGCCACCTGGAGTTCCGCGAAGTCGTCGCGACCAGCCGTGGCCGCGGTGCTGCGGCTCAACCGCGCACCGTCGCGCTGCAGCTCCCAGGCCCCGGCGGAGCTGTCGCCGTCGAGGTATCTGCCGGCCGCGGGCTGACCGAGGTCGCTGGATGATCCGCAGGTCACAGTCGTCGCGCTCGAACTGGCCGGGGCAATCACGAGGTGACGATGATCGACCACCACGTCGGCGGAGCCGTTCGATCGGGCGCGCGCGGTGAGTTCGGCGGGCTGATTCTGGTCCGGTCCGCGACCAGCAGGCTCATCGTCTGTCTACGTGGCCACCGGCTCGACCTGGACCTCTACGACAAGCTCAAGCCCTACAGCCATCGCTACCGGCTGCACGGCACACTTTGCGAGGTCTGTCGCGCACAGTAAGGTTGTGATCCGGCGGCTCGGCACCTCGCCGAGTGGGCGCACCTCGACGTCACGGTTCAGCACGCGCCCGACGCGGACCCGGGCGACGGGCTCGTTTTCGTCGCCCATCCACCGGCCGCGGGAACGCTGGCCGGCCGGATCGAACTCCGTCTTGACCGCACTGAGGTCGGCGTGGTGACCGCCAGTCCGTGTGCGAGCTGCCGGACCGCCACTCTGGACTACGTCCACGTAGCGGCTGAGTACCGGCGTCTCGGCTTCGGCCGCACGCTGGTGGCGGCCGCTGTGGCCCGTGCCCCGTCCTACCGGTGGATGGCGCCGCTGCCGGACGGTCCGGTGGCGCAGTCGTTCCGTGCCCGGATCGCCATGCGCCGGCCCGGCCCGCCTTGTCATCACCGGCAGCAGGTGAGATCAGAGGGCGAGCCTGTGTCGAGCCCATGATCGGGCGGCCGCGGTGAGGGCCGGGCGGTGGGCCAGGGGCTGGTGGCGTTCGAGGTACTCCCAGATGCCCCAGATCGCGACCGCGAACGCCGTCTTGGTTTCGGCCGGGATTCGCTGCCAGAGCGGGAGCTGGTTTGCCCAGGCCTCCGCTGCTGCGGGTTTGTGGCCAGCTTCGAGGAGGCGGGTGATGAGGAAGGCCGGATCGACTGCCGGGTTGGCGTTTCGCGACCAGGCCCAGTCGACGATCTGGACCTTTGCGTTGTTGCTGAGCAGGTTCAAGGCATGCAGGTCGGTGTGGGCGAGTGTGTTTCCCGAAACGTGCTCGACCGCGGTGGTCTCCCAGCTCGTCAGCTCGTCGATGTGGCTGCGGGCCCAAGGATCGAGATCGGCGGGAGCGTCCTTGGCGAGTCGTCGCCAGGCTGCCAGCCTCGCCCACTGCTCGGCCAGGGACGGCGCGTCGACAGACACCGTGCTCAGGCCCGCTGCCATCGCCGCGACGGCCTCCCGCACCAGGTTCAGGTCGGTGGACCCTGGGGAGAGGTCGACATGGTGGCCACGAGAGTGCTCGAAGCCGAGGAGGAGCCAGCCGTCGGCCTCGGCGCGCCACAACAGCCGAGGAGCGACCTCGGGCGGGAGGAGTGGATTGACCGCGGCCTCGTGGCGGTGCATGCGACCGCGCTTGCCATCCGCGTCGGCGATGCCCTTGCAGAAAAGCGTGCCGGTCTCGGTGTGCAGGGTGGCGGAGAAGTCGGAGTTGCGGCCTGCGTCGGGTAGTACGACGTCGTGTACGCGGCCGGTTTCGCGCTCGATCGCGGTTTGCACCGCGACGGGCAAGGCTTCCCAGGTGCTGCGCGGCATCCTGTCCGTCCTCCTAGGCCGCGACCGGCGGCGGGTCTTCGTGGCAGCCATTGTGACAGCCGGTGCAGCTGCCGAGTGCGGTACGTGGCCACAGTGCGTCGTCGAGGCAGAAGCCGAGCCGCTGCATCGCCGTGGTCGTCCGGGCGAAGACGGACGCGGGTGACTCCTCGTCGTTCCGGCCGTCGGTGGGCACGTGGTGGAGGAACCTGCCGGCGACGCGATCGCAGAAGGCGGCGTACTCGTGGGTGTCGAGGATGAAGGTGTGCCAGCCGATGTCGACGAGCTCGCTCGGGGCGAGTGGGGCGCCGACGTTGGAGCCGCACGCGGCGAGGAACGCCAGCGCCTGGTCCATGATGCGTTCGGCGAGGTCGCGCTCGAACCGTTCCGTCGTGACGATGCGGCTGGTCAGGCGGCGGAAGAGGTCTTCGGAGACGAGGGACCGTCCCGTTCGGTGCATGCTGATGGTGATCGACATCGAGTTCTCCTCGGGTTCGGAGCGCTGGACGAACTCAGCTTCGGCGGCTCTGCTCCCAAGAGGGAGGCCAAGCTCAGGGGCGTCGCGGGGAGACACGGGGCAGATCGGGGCAGATCAGCTTCACGCGGTGACTCAACGCGCAGGCGTAGCTACACTCGGCGTGACCGGGGAGGGTACGTGCCAGAGCCGAATCGCCTTCTGCGGGCAGCGCGGGAACGGCTGCCCTCGTCGAGCGTGCCTGGTGAACGCGCGTCTCGGGCCGATGTCGCAGATGGGGTCGCCCGCTGGTTGTGGGAGACGACCCGTACCCGCTATCCCTTCGACGCCCACTACGTGGCGAAGCTCGAGCGCGGCGTCGTTCGGTGGCCGAGTGCGGCTTATCGAGCCGCTCTTCGGCATGTCCTGAGCGCGGCGGACGACGCCGCGCTCGGATTCACCCCGCCGTCGAGTTCCGCCGGGCCGGCCGTACCGTCGTCGTTCAGCGCATGGCGAGCTGACCTCGGCAGAAGAATTCGTCCAATTCGTTCGTCGCTGGCGTTCGGCCAGCGGCTCCGTCGCACGCTCGACCGCCGTGGCACAGCTGGACTCTCACCTTCGCCGGCTGAAGGAGGCTCCGTCCGGTACCGCGGAGACGCGTCGCGCCTTCCGCGTCGGCGCCGAGCTCGCCGACATCGTCGCGACGATGGCCTGGGACGAAGCTGCACACGGCGCGGCGCAGCGCTACTTCAAGCTGGCGGCTCAGCTGGCTCACGTCGCCGGCGACGACGCGCTTGCCGCGGTCGCCCTCGCCTCACTGGCCCGCCAGTGCTTCGACCTCGACCGGCCGGCCGACGGCCTGGAGGTCGTGCAGCTGGCGCAGTACGCCACGCGCCGGACGGCCAGCCCACGGCTGCGAGCCGTCCTGGCCACCCGCGAGGCATGGGCACACGCCCAGCTCGGTGACGCGCCTGCGTTCCGACGGACCGTCCGGCTCGCCGAGGACTACTTCAGCGAGGGGCTCCGGGACGGCGATGCGGCAACGCCTTCGGTCCGGAGCTTGGACGAAGCCGAGCTAATGGGCGTCATCGGCGCCCGCTATCGCGACCTGTCGCGACACGACGTCTGGCACGCGGCCCAAGCTCAGGACTACATCGGCCACGCGATCGCCCTGCGCGATCCCGATCGGGTCCGCAACCGCGTCTTCGACCTCATCGGGCTCGCCCGCAGCCACCTGATCACCCGCGAGCCGGAACGCGCCGCCGAACTGATCGGCATCGCCCTGCCTGATGCTGCGCCGTGGACGTCGGGCCGGGTCGGGGTCAAGCTTCGGGACTTCGATCGGGAGGCAGGGGCGTTCGCTACGGTTCCTGCCGTGCGCGACGTCCGCGAGGTCGTCGCAGCGAAGCTCGCAGTCTAGGAAGAGGACACTCCGTGGTGCGCATCGGAATCACCGGCCACTCCAACCTGACCGACGCCACCGCCGAGCTCGTGGCCGGCGAGCTCCGCGAGATCCTGAAGGAGCAGCGCGACGATCTTGTGGGGGTCACCTGCTTGGCCCGGGGCGCCGACCAGGTCTTCGCCCTAGTCGTTCTGGAGTTGGGTGGGACGCTCGAAGTCGTGCTGCCGGCCGCGGACTACCGCGAGCGCAAGGTCAAGCCGGACAACGCGGCCGAGTTCGACAGCCTCATCGCAAACGCGAGCGTCCACACGATGCCGTTCACCGAGTCGAACCGCGACGCGTACATGGCCGCCAGCGAACATGTTCTGTCCATCGTGGACAAGATGGTCGCGGTGTGGGACAGCGGGCCGTCCGGTGGCCATGGCGGCACCGCGGACGTCGTCGATGCGGCGAGGAACCGAGGTCTGGACGTCACAGTCGTCTGGCCGGAGCACGCTGCCCGACTTTGAAAGTCCTTCAGCGGTGGCCGATCCCGTGCGAGGGCACCACGCACCTCAGCCAGCGTAACCAGGGTCCGCCTGGACGCGGGCCGGCTGGTCGGTGGGGCGCATCCCAGTGACGAGACGTACAACACCAGCGAGGCTCGTGGCGTGCGGCCAGAGGAGCCTCGCCTACGGCGAGCCGATCTCGCACAGGGCAAGCCCGAGCGAGAACGGCGTGCCGGCGTGATCGTGGAACCGGTCAGATGTTGAGGTACCAGCGCTGGTTGATGCGGCCGCCGTCGCAGGTGTGCAGGGTCAGCTGGTCCTCGTGGCCCTCGTAGGTCGCGCAGTTTCCCGTTTCTTCGTTCCGCAGCTGCTTCTGGTTGTGGTCGCCGCGGATCGTCCAGCGCTGTGCCGGGTCGTCGCCGTTGCAGTCCGCGCCGATGACCCGGCCGTGGTCGGCCGTGGCACAGAGGTCGGTTCCGGTGTTCTGGATGGTGCGGTTGCCCCAGAGGATCCAGTGCTGGTTGTCGCTGCCGTGGAAGTCCGCGGTGATGGTGGGTTCGCCGTCCCACAGCGTCTGCTGCCACACCCGCTCCGTGCCGTTGGCCGACTCGATCACGTAGTCGGCCGGGTCGGCCTCGGCGGCGGTGGCGGCCGGCGGCATCAGCGCCGCGGCAGCGGTGGCGGTGAACAGGGCGGCCAGCGCGGTACGCGTGAGCATGGTTCTCCCTCGTCGTCTGGATTCGGCACATCCAGTACAACTTGACCGGCCGCGCGTGCCCATCATCGAGACGACGGACCACTCGCCGTCTGGGTGAACCCTGCCAGTTATCACTTTCTGTGACCCGCGCCGACGCCACGGAGACCCGCTCCGACCGCACGTCCTCAGCGGAGGTTGACCGGGCCGGCGTCGATCGGGGTGCGGAACAAGACGTACGGGTACTCGCGCTCGTCCTTGCCACCGCGGTACTTGTCCTGGCGGTGCAACTGGTTCGCCGTCACGTACAGGTAGCCGTCCGCCACCGACATCGTGTCCGGCCACAGCAACCTGGGGTCGTGGACGACTGTCTCCCAACGGCCGTCCGGGTGGCGGCGGTGGATGGCGTTGTGCTCACCGTCGGTGACGTAGAGGCGGCCCTGGTCGTCGGTTTCCAGGCCGTCTCCGGCGCCGCCTTTGTCGCCTTCGTCGATGATCGTCGCCGCGACCGCGTCGTCGTCCAGGTCGCGGTTGATCAGGGCGTCGGTCGAGACGCTCCACCAGCGGCGGGAAGCCAGGCAGCAGTAGTACAAGCGGGCGCCGTCCGCGCCGATGGCGATGCCGTCCGCGCCCATCCTGATCGGGCTGGTCGTGCCGTCTTCCGAGCGCTCCACGAAGTCGCAGCCTTCGACCACCATGCGCAGGTCCGGCGGCTCTTCGGCCTTGGTGCTGGGGTGGTCGTGCAGCCGCCGCCATGATTCGCCGGTGTTCAGGTCGACGACGATGATGCCGTTGGGGCCCTGGTCGGCGGAGTCGGTGATGAACGCGACCCCGCGGCCGAGGTCGAAGCGCACGTCGTTGAGGTAGGTCGTGGGCAGGGCGACGTCCTCGGGGAAGAGGATCGTCGCCGCGACCTCGTCGCGCTCGAGGTCGACGCGGACCAGTTTCGGGCCGCCGTGGGCGGTGGGCTGGAACAGCGGGCTTCCGGTGTCGAGGATCCAGAGCCGATCGGCGGGATCGACGACGATGCTCTGCACCGAGACCAGGGCGGCCGGGTCGGTGTCGCTCGCCGCGTCGTTGAACTCCTGGCTGGGATACGGGACGAGGTCGCCGTCGCGGAGTTCGGCGACGGTGAAACGGACGTCGTCGCCCCATTTCGGGAAGTTGACGAAGACGCGGCCGCCGCGGGACACGCTGACCCCGGTCGGCATCGGGCCGGTGAATTCGTGCACGACTTCGAGTTCGCCGAGCGGCTGGTCGGTCGGGGTCATCACGGCTCCGTTCGATTCGGGGACCGTTGCCGCGTACCCGCCCGGCGCCGCGTCAACCGCTTCGCCGCGGAACGCGTACCGGCCACCGCGGCGGGTACGCGACTGGCTTCCGGCCGAAGGAGGAGCAGTGAAGGCAGTCGTCTGGCACGGCATCGGGGACATCCGCATCGACGAGGTACCCGACCCCAAGATCCTCGAGCCCAGCGACGCGATCATCCGCGTCACCCGCAGCGCCATCTGCGGCACCGATCTGCACCTGGTCCGCGGCACGATGCCCGGCATGCAGCCGGGGACGATCCTGGGGCACGAGGCTGTCGGGGTGGTGGAAGAGGTCGGTCCGGCCGTGCGCGGGTTCTCACCCGGTGACCGCGTGGTCGTCACGTCCACGATCGGGTGCGGCACCTGTTCGTACTGCCGGGCCGGGTACTTCGCCCAGTGCGACACGGCCAACCCGAACGGGCCGTCGGCGGGGACGTCGTTCTTCGGCGGCCCGGAAACGACCGGCCCGGTCGACGGGCTCCAGGCCGAGTACGCCCGGATCCCGTTCGCGATGACCACGCTGGTGCGCATCCCCGACCAGGTGAGCGACGACCAGGCGATCCTGGTTTCGGACATCTTCCCGACCGCCTGGTTCGGCGCCCGGCTGGCCGAGGTCGGCCACGGCGACAGCGTGCTGGTCCTGGGCGCCGGCGTGGTCGGGCAGTTCGCCATCGCCTCGGCCAAGCGGCAGGGCGCGGGGCGCGTGTTCGTCGTCGACGGGCTGCCGTCGCGGCTGGACAAGGCCCGCGGGCAGAACGCCGAAACCGTCGACTTCAACCGCGAAGACCCGGTCGCGGTGGTGAAGGAGCTGACCGGCGGCATCGGGGTGGACCGGGTGATCGACGCGGTCGGCGTCGACGCGCAGCGGCCCTCGGGCGGGCCGGCCGCCGAGAAGCTCGCGGAGCAGGCCGGACAGTTCGATCAGGAGCGGGCGCTGGCCGCGCCGGACGCAGCGCCGTCGGGGGAGCAGTGGGTGCCCGGGGACGCGCCGAGCCTGGCCGCGCGGTGGGCGGTGGAGGCCGTCGCGAAGGCGGGCAGCATCGGCGTGATCGGCGTGTACCCGCCGGGGTTCGACCGGTTCCCGCTGGGCGACGCGATGAACCGCAACCTGACCGTCAAGCTGGGCAACTGCAACCACCGCCGGTACGTGCCGCGGCTGCTGGGCATGGTCGCTTCCGGCGCGGTCGACCCGCTGGCGTTCATCACCCAGCACGAGGAACCGGCGAACGCGATCTCGGCGTACGAGACGTTCGACCGCCGCGAGGAAGGCTGGCTCAAGACCGTCCTGGACGTCTCCGCTTGACCTTTCCACCGGCGCCGGGCACGGTCCGCGCCGGCCGGCCGGTGCTCACAGCCGGGGCCGGCTCTGCTCGTCGCGGACCGTGACCCACTGCCAGCGGGTGAACTCGTCGAGGTTGACGAACGAGCCGAACCGGCTGCTCCCGCCGGATTCGCCGATGCCGCCGAAGGGCGCGATGGTTTCGTCGTTCACGGTCTGGTCGTTGACGTGCACCATTCCGGCGTGCAGCCGGTCGCCGACCGCGCGGGCGCGAACGGCGGATCCACTGTGGACTCCGGCGACGAGCCCGTAGGGGGTGGCGTTGGCGAGGCGGACGGCTTCGTCGTCGTCGGTGAAGGTGGTGACGACCGCGACCGGCCCGAAGATCTCCTCGGTGAAGGCCGGCATCTCGGGGGCGACGCCGGCGAGCACGGTCGGCCGGAAGAACAAGCCGTCGTGGCGGCCGCCGGAGGTGACCTTCGCGCCCGCGTCGACCGACCGCGCCACGACCGATTCGATGTGCTCGGCCTGGCTGGAGTTGATGACCGGCCCCAGGTCGACGTCCTCGCGGGGATCGCCGACCCGCAGGCCGTCGGCGATCCGCGTGAGTTCCTCGACGTAGGCGTCGGCGATCTTCTCGGCGACCAGGTGACGGCCCACGGCCATGCAGACCTGTCCCTGGTGGACGAAGCTGCCGAACGCGCCCGCGGCCGCGGCGGCCGGGACGTCGGCGTCGTCGAGGACGACGAACGCGTTGTTGCCGCCGAGTTCGGAGACGAACTTCTTGAACCCGGCGGCCGCCGCCTTCGCCAGTTCGCGGCCGACCGGGGTCGAGCCGGTGAAGGAGATCATGTCGATGTGCGGGTCCTCGGCGACGGCGTTGCCGAGCTCGCTGCCCTTGCCGGGCAGCATGTGCAGCACCCCCGCGGGCAGGCCGGCTTCTTCGAAGAGGCGGGCGATGACGACACCGCAGCAGATCGCGGTGTCGCTGGCGGGTTTGAGCACGACCGCGTTGCCGGTCGCCAGGGCCGGGGCGACCGACCGCATGGCCAGGATGAGGGGGAAGTTCCACGGCGCGATCACCGCGACCACGCCGAAGGGGACGCGCCGGGCGACGCTGGTGCGGCCGGGTTGGGTGGTGGGCAGCAGCGTGCCCCACGGTGCGCTGGCCAGCGACGCGGCTTCGTGCAGCTCGTCGAGGGTGAGGTTCAGCTCGAGTTCGACGGCGGTGGCGGTTTTACCGGCTTCGCGGGTGAGCCAGCCGGCGATCTCGTCGCGGTGCTGTTCGAACAGGGCCGCGGCGCGGCGCAGGACGGCGGCGCGTTCCCGGTAGCCGGCGTGCGCCCAGTCCCGCGCGCGTTCGGCCGCGGTGGCGGCGGAGCGGGTGACGTCGCCGGCGGTGGCCGTGCCGACCTGGCCGAGCTCGTCGCCGGTGGCGGGCTCGGTCGAAGCCGTTGTCGCGCCGGTGGGTGTCCATTCGCCGGTGAACACCCGGCCGGACCAGCGGTCCCGTTCGTCGAGCAGTCCCACGTCTCGTCCTCCTGGTCAGTCGGCGATGCCCTTGGCCTGGTCGATGTAGGTCTGCCGCTCGGGGGTCACCCGCAGGATGACGCGCTCGGACTTGATGTTGTCCGGTGGGTAGTCCTCGCCGGTGTACTTGCGGGACAGCCGGTCGACCTGGCGGCGGGCGCGTTCACCGTTCTCGACGCCGGTCACCTGGCCGCGGACCTCGGCGTAGCGGTAGGGGTTCGCCTCGTCCCGGATCAGCACGGTGATCCGCGGGTCGCGGGCGACGTTGTGGGCCTTCGCGCGGTGGGTTTCGGTGTTGAGCACGATCTCGCCGTCCTCGACGTCGACCCAGATCATCTGGGTCTGCAGCCGCCCGCTCGGCAGCACGGTGGTGACCGCGGCGAAGTTCTTGCCAGTGGCCAGCTCTTCGGTTTCGGGCAGCAGTTCCGGGCCATCGGCGGTGCGTGCGGGCACGTCGCCTCCTTCCGGTCAGGGGCGGCGCGCACTACGCCGCGCTGGGCGGCTACCCGCGCGAGTGGTCGGCAAACGGGAGTCGTTTGCCCGGGCCTTCGCCGGGTACGCGAACGGGATGTCTGTGCGAGCCGTGGTGATGGCGGAATTCGGTGGTCCGGAGGTCCTGACGCTGGAAGAGGTCGACCGGCCCGAGCCGGGGCCGGGGGAGATCCTGGTCCGGGTGCTCGCGGCGGGGACGAACCCGGTGGAGGCGAAGATCCGGCAGGGGGTCGCGATCCCGGACCTCGAACTGCCGGCCGTCCTGGGCGGTGACGTCTCGGGTGTCGTGGCGGCGCTCGGCCCCGGCGTGACGGATTTCGCCGAGGGAGACGAGGTTTTCTACACGCCGGAACTGACGTCGCGGGCGGGCGGCTACACGGAGCTGAACGTCGTGGCCGCGGCCATCGTGGCACCCAAGCCCCGCGGGCTCAGTCACGTCGAAGCGGCGGCGATCCCGCTGGCCGGGGGTACGGCGTGGGAGGCGATCGTGCGCCGGCTCGCCGTCCGTCCCGGTGAGACGGTGCTGGTGCACGCCGGCGCGGGCGGGGTCGGCACGTTCGCCGTCCAGTTCGCCGTCGCGGCGGGCGCCCGGGTGCTCGCCACGGCCGGCCCCGACAACCAGGATCTGCTGCGTGACCTGGGTGCGGTCCCGATCGACTACCACGCCGCCGACCCGGTCGAGGTGGCGCTCGAGCACACCGGCGGCACCGGCGTCGACGCCGTGCTGGATCTCGTCGGCGGGGAGAACCTGGTCAAGAGCTGCGCGGCGACCCGCGCGTTCGGCCGGATCGCGACGGTCCTGGCTCCCAAGGGCGAGCTGAGCGCGCTGTACCAGCGCAACCAGCAGCTGCACGGGATCATGCTGACCCGCGAACGCCGTCGTCTGGAGGAGCTGACCCCGGTGTTCGAACGTCGTCAGGCCCGGCCGGTGGTCGACGAGGTCCTGCCGCTCGACCAGGTGCGCAAAGCGCACGAACGGCTCGATTCCGGGCACGGTCGCGGGAAGACGATCCTCGACCTCCCCTGATCGGCGGTTACCGCGGGACACGCCGGGTAGCCGCGCCGGACATGCGGTGATGGATGGGAGTCGAGATGAAGGCAGTGGTGTACCGGGGTCCGCGTCAGGTGGAAGTGCGCGAGGTGCCCGATCCGGGGATCGACCAGCCGACGGATGCGATCGTGAAGATCACGACCACGAACATCTGCGGGTCCGACCTGCACATGTACGAGGGCCGGACCGCGGTCGAGGAGGGCAAGGTCCTCGGCCACGAGAACATGGGCATCGTCGTCGAGATCGGCGCGGGGGTCACCCGGGTGAAGGTCGGCGACCGGGTGTCGGTGCCGTTCAACGTCGCCTGCGGCACCTGCCGGAACTGCCTGGAGGGCTGGACGTCGTTCTGCCTGCGGGTCAACCCGGCCGAAGGCATGGACGGCGCCGCGTACGGCTACGCGAACATGGGTCCCTACGACGGTGGCCAGGCCGAGTACCTGCGCGTGCCCTACGCCGACTTCAACCTGCTCGACCTGCCCGCGGGTACCGAGTACGAGAACGACTTCACGATGCTGTCGGACATCTTCCCGACCGGCTGGCACGGCACCGAGCTGGCCGGGATGCGCCCGGGCGATCGGGTGGTCGTGTTCGGGGCCGGGCCGGTGGGCCTGCTGGCCGCGCACAGCGCGGTGCTCCGCGGCGCGGCCGAGGTCTATGTGGTCGACAAGGAACGCGACCGGCTGGCCTTGGCCGAGAAGATCGGCGTGCTGCCGGTGGACTTCAGCGAGGCGGACCCGGTGGAGCAGATCATGGCGGCCACCGGCGGCCAGGGCGCGGACTGCGGGGTCGAGGCCGTCGGGTATCAGGCGCACGACCACTCCGGCCAGGAGCACCCGGAGCTGGTGCTGGACAACCTGGTCAAGTCGGTGCGCTCGACCGGCGGCATCGGGGTCGTCGGCGTCTACGTCCCGCAGGACCCGGGCGCGGCGACCGAGGGGGCGAAGGAGGGCCGGATCGGGTTCGACTACGGCACGCTGTTCACGAAGGGCCAGCGCATGGGCACCGGGCAGTGCCCGGTCAAGCGGTACAACCGGCGGCTGCGCGACCTGATCATCACCGGCCGGGCCAACCCCTCGTTCCTCGTGTCGCACGAACTGCCGCTGGACCAGGCGGCCGAGGGCTACGAGCGGTTCGACCACCGCGAAGACGGCTGGACCAAGGTCCTGCTCCGGCCGTGATCCCCCGATCGGGGTGCCGAAAATCCAAGGTATTCAGCCGCGTTATCGCTGTACCGGGTGAATTGCCACAATTGCGCGGGCCCGAAAAACGGGGGTGAGTCTCGACGGTGAATGCGGTGTCGTTATGGTGAAGCTGCCGAATCGGCGGGATTGATCGTCGGTGGTGGAACAGACGGGACTGCGATCGTGACCAGGCGGGAAAAAGACCCGGCGAAGGCCGGTCGTTTCCTGGCGCGCGCCCTCGTTGTCGTCGGGGGCGCTGCCGCCGCCTGCGCGCTTGCGTGGCTGACCGCCACCGCGTCGGCCAGCACCGTCACCCAGATCACGGACGGCCCGCTCGGGATGGCTGCCCCGGTGCTGCCCGCGGTGCCCGAATTGCCGAGCGTGGACCCGGCCCGGCTGGCCGACCTGGTGCAAAGCCAGGTGCCCCAAGCCATTCCCGCGGCCGTCGCCGCTGTCGGGCGGATTGCCGCGACCGGGCCGACCGAGCTCGACAGCCCGGCCAAGGATCCTCGCGACCACGCCGAAAAGGCGAGCCTCAGCGCCGCGAGGCCGATCGACGCCCCGCCCGCGCTGGTGGACAGCGTCCCGCGTGAGCGACCAGCCGAACCCGCATCGGCGACGGTCCCGGTTCGCGTCGTCACGACCACGGGACCGTTGCCGGCCGACCTTCAGGCCGAACACGGCGGGGAAGATCCCGGCGGACGATCGTGGCCGCCGCCCTGCTCGATTTCGGCCAATGCCGGTCCCGCGTCCGGGCAGGATCGCGGTTACGGCGATGTCGTGCTGCCGGATTTCGCAAACCAAGCGCAGTCGGTGCGCTGCCGGAATGGTGTGTCGCACCGTGACGTGGTGTCCGCGGAAATCCGGCCCGGCGTCACGCCTGATTGATCCGCCTCGTTTTTCCGCGGACCAATCCCCCCTGTCTTGCTCGAAGGAGTATTTGTCATGCGCATTCACACCAAGCGAATCCTGCAGGTCGCCCTGGTCAGCGGCGGCCTCCTGCTGGTCGGCGCCGGGACCGCCGCCGCGGCCGGCGTGGACCTGCCGCAGCCGGCCCAGGCCGTCGACGCGGTGCTGCCCGCCGCCCACGCGCTTCCCGCGCCGACCGTGCGGTACACGGTGCCGGCGTCCCTGGTCCAGCACGTGCCGAGTGCCGAGGTCGACGGCGACCTGCAGGAACCGGACCTCAACGCGCCGCTCGGCAGCGAGCTCACGGCGACCGATCTGCCGACACTGCCGCTGACGGCGACGTCGGGCCGGGCCATCGGCGACGGGCTGCCGCTGCTGGGCGGGCTCCTGCCGAACGTCCAGGGACTGCTCCCCGCGATGCCGGACCTGACCCAGCAGGGCCCGGGCGCCCTCCTCGGGTCGGCGACCTCCCTCCTGCACCAGTAAGCACCCGCGCGCTCAGGGCCGGAAAGCACGAGCTTTCCGGCCCTGAGCCGCATCTACCGGCAGTTCACTGCGAACAGCGCTGGCCGCTGTTGATGCAGCGGACCACCTGGTTCATCAGGCGCTGGCCCATGACGTTGGCGAAATCGTCGTGGTCCGAGCGGGGGTTGTGGTTCTCCTGCTCGAAGGCGTCCACTTTGTACTGTCCGTTGACCTGGACCTCCCGCGGGATGTCGTAGGTCAGCGTGATCCGCAGCTGCGGAACGTTCTTGAAGCCCTGCGGGCACCGGCCCTGCCGGTCGGCGAACACGATGTGCGAGCGGTGGTTGGCGCTGTCGATGTTCTTGCCGTCCCAGCAGTTCGGGAAGGCGTGGATCCGCTTCACCTTGCTGCCCTCGGGACAGATCGGGTACTTGTCGGTGAGCCGGTCCTCGAACCCGCTGCACGTCCAGCTCGGCCGGACGTTGGCCGGCCCGTTCGTGCTCTGCTTGGCGTCGCCGTAGAGGATCCGGAGGAACTGCGGCATCGCCACGACCCGGCGGGCGCCGCCGCTGGTGAAGGTCAGATCGGCCCGCTCGACGCGCTGGATTTCGCCTTCGTTGTCGCCGATTTCGTTGTTCTCGTCGACCCCCGGCAGTTCGGCGGGTTTGCCGTTGCTGTTGCCGCCGCCGTTGTCGAGCCCGCCCTGGCCGTTCTTCTTCAGGGCGCAGGCCGCCAGACCGCCGAGGTCCTCCGGCTTCGTCCCGGTCCGGCCGATGGCGATGGCCATGCGGTCGAGAGTCGCCTTGCGCTTGTCGCCGAGCGGGTTCAGCACGGCGTTGCGGATGTCCTGCTCCGACTTCAGGTCGCCGCCCGCGATCCGCGCGTTCGCTTCCTTGACCTGGTTGTCGAGCAGGTCGAGGTTGCGCTCGACCTCGGCGGCGGCCTGGTCGGGGACGTCGGCGAGTTTGCTGGCGACGTCCGGGCAGTCGACCTGCGTCCCGGCCTTCTCCTGTTTCGCCTGCTCGCGATCGCCCGAGACCTCCTTGGCGGGCGGGTTCTCTTCGTCTTCCTCGGTGTCGATGCGGACGACCGGCCAGAAGTAGGTCGACTTGTCGCCGTTCTTGCAGGTGGTGCCGGCCTTCGCGAGGCTTTCGTTGGTGGAGTCGGCGTTGGTGGAGAGGTTGCCGACGTAGTCGTGCAGGTGCTCGGCGCCGTTGCGGACACCGGGCTGGGCGATGAAGTTGTCCGGGTTGAAGTGCTGGTTTTCGTTGCGGCCGCAGTCCACGGTGAACGTTCCGCGGGCGCCTTGGCGTTGCAGGGCCTGGTTGACGTTCGTGCCCTTGGGCACCTTCGTGATGTCGACGAAGAACGACTTGTCCACTTCGGACGCTCCGGCGGTGCCGGTGCCGCCGGTGGTGGTGGCGACGACCAGGGCACCGGCGGCGAGCGCCAGGCCCAGTCCGAGGGTGGCGAGCTTGGTGCGCCGGGTGATGCGGTGCCGGCCCGTGGCGGGTTTTCGGGGCATGGAGTTGTTCACCTCGTTCGGTTTCCCGGGCGCGGCAAGGTGACGCGCGCCCGGGCAGCGGTCCCGACGTAGGCAGAAACGGGCATTTCGGACTAGCGGTTCAAACCGGCACAGCGCCGTTACCTTTTCGTTACCATCGGCTCATTCATGGTCCCGGCGAGGTTCTGTCGGCGCGGGTGCCGGCGCTCCTCGGAGGTCGCGAATGACTCATTCGCGACCTCGGACGTCCCGAATGAGTCATTCGCGACATCGCGGGTGCCGCTGGCGCACCCGACTTCGCCGGACTGCTGCCGGAACCGGGCGATCGGCCGGACTGGTTCAGAACCAGCGGCGCACGGCCTCCTCGAAGGAGCCCACGTCCGGCTCCCGGCCCCCGGCCCACGCGACGATCCCGTCCGGCCGGACCAGGACCGCCCCGAACCCCAGGTCGTCCCGGGCCGGGCCGGTGACGTACCGGATCCGGTCGCCGAGCGCGGGCAGTCGGCCGCCGAAGTCCAGCGCGACACCTCGGCCGTCGTGCAGCAGGTCGGCGAGGCGGGTGCCGTCCGTCAGCACGAAGTCCGGTGCGTTGTGCCCGGAGATGCCGTCTTCGCCGAAGTAGCGCAGCGAAGTCCCGGACGTCCGCTCGAAGACGTACGTCGTGCCGTCGCGGGTGGCGAGGAGGTCGCCGAGGACCGACCGGGCCGCGCGGGAATGCGGGTCCGGGCGCATCAGCGCCACCTGGGCGCGGGACCAGTCGAGCACCCGCGCGCCGACCGGGTGGCGTTCGGCCGGGTAGGTGTCGAGGAGGCCCGAAGGCGTGTCCCCCGCCAGTGTCGCCGCGAGCTTCCAGCCCAGGTTCATCGCGTCGCCGATACCCAGGTTCAGGCCCTGGCCGCCCAGCGGCGAGTGGATGTGCGCCGCGTCGCCGGCCAGCAGGACGCGGCCGCGGCGGTACGTCGTCGCCTGCTTCGCGCGGTCCGTGAAGGTGGAGACCCGGTGGACGTCGGTGAGGGTCACGTCGGTGCCGGACACGCGGCGCAGCACCGATTCGAGGTGCTCCCGCGTCGGCGGCTGCGAACGGTCGTACGCCCCGCCGTCGAAGTCCAGCACACCGAAGTGGCCCGGCTCGGACATCGTCACGTACATCCCCTGCGGCGTCACCGTGAAGCCCCGCCGGAGAACGCCGGGATCGGCGAGCGTGGCCAGCGCGAGGTAGCCGGTGAGCTGCGGCTCGGTGCCGGTGAACTCGAAGCCCGCCAGCCGCCGGACCGCGCTGCGGCCGCCGTCGCAGCCGACGAGCCAGCGGGCCGGGTACTCCTCCTCGCCGGCCCGGGCGACCACCCCCGCGCCGTCCTGCGTCACCGCCGTGACCGCAACGCCACGGCGGATCTCGACGCCGAGCTTGCCGGCTCGCTCGGCCAGCACCGTTTCCACCGCTTCGAGGCTGGTCATGATGCCGTCGAGCGCCGGGCTGGGCAGCCGGTGGGGCAGGCGCGCGAGGTCGACGTCCGCCGGGTCGAGCGGCATTCCGGCGAAGTGGCCGACCGAACGGGGAGCGACCGCCTCGGGACGTTCGTCCACATTGGACGCGGCGAGCAGTGCGGGCAGCATTCCGCGGCGGTGGAACGCCTCGACCGACCCGCCTGTCAGGCCCCGCAGGCCGAGCGGGAAGCTCCGCCACGGCGATTGCGGCTCCGGCTCCCGTTCGAGCACCAGCACCGAACGGCCGGCGAGGCCGAGTTCGCCGGCGAGGAACAGCCCGACCGGGCCCGCCCCCACGATCACCACGTCATGCATGACAAACCGCCTTCTCGAGGTCGTGCAACGTGCCTCGAGCCTGACCGCCGGCACGCACAAGGCGCGCACACCGCGCTCACAAAGCGAGGCGGGCCACCGCCGATGCCGCGTCCAGCTCCCAGCCGTTCGCGTACGCCGCGGCGAATTCGTCCTCGCCGAGCGTGGCCCGGCCCCGGCCGGTGAGGGCGCGGACCTGCGGATCGGTGCGGTCGTGCGCGCCGCGCAGCCGGGCGGCGGCGCCGAGCAGGACGGCCGATTCGTGCGGCCGCCCGAGTGCGTCGGCGAGGGCGGCCGTGTGCACCGCCACCAGCGACAGGATCGGCAGGTCGCGGGCCGCCAGCGCGGCCGCGTACGCCGCGCGCCCGGCCTCGGCCGCGCCGGCCAGGTCGCCCCGGGCCAGGCACAGGGCGGACCGCGCTCCCGCGATCAGCGTCCGGGCGTGGTCGGAGGGGAACCCGGTGTCGCCGAGCAGCCGGCGTTCGGCGTCGTCGAGCAGGGCACCGGCCTCGGCCAGCTCGCCGAGCTGCACCCGCAGCCCGGCCTCCCAGCCGTCGACCAGAACCGGCAGTTCCGCCGACGACGTGCGCCGCACCCGCTCCCGGGCGGCGCCGATGACGTCCAGGGCCCGGCCGGTTTCGCCGCGCCGGATGTACAGGTCGAACCAGCGCAGGTCGTTGTAGAGCTGGTCCCCGAGGCTGGGCACACCGAATTCGCCCGCCAGCGACCGGGCCTCGCGCAGGTCGGCCAGCGCGCCGTCGAGGTCGTCGTAGCGCCGCAGCTGGGCGCGCATCGGCAGCGTCGCCGCCTGGCCCCACCGGTCGCCGGCCCGCCGGAAGCCGGCCAGGGCCGCCTCCACGTGGACGCGCACCCGGTCGAGCTCACCCGCGTTCTCGGCGATTTCGGCCTGGAACTTGTGCGCCAGCCCGGACAACCACTCGTCGTCCCCCTCGGCCAGCCGCCGGAAGTGCGCGGGGGCGGTCTCGTCGCCCAGCAGGAAGAGCAGCATCGGGCCGAAGACGCGGTAGTGGCTCGGCAGTCCCGGGTGCGCCAGCAGCCGTCCCGCCAGCTCGCGCATCTCCGCCCGGTCCGCCGCGGCCTCCCGGGCGGTGAGGCCCGACAGGATGTCCGCCCGGCTGAGCAGGTGGGCGGCCCGGGCGCAGTCCCGCTCGGGCGACGGCTCGCCGGGCACCGCCAAGGCCTCGCCCAGCCAGTAGCCGGCGTCGGCGTCGCGGCCGAACATCTGCCAGTACCAGGTCAGCGCCAGGGCCAGGCGGATCGCGGCGGCGTTGCCGGTGGTGCACAGGTGCCGCAGGGCGGCGAGCGTGTTGTCGTACTCGGCGCCGATGACGGCCATCGCCGCCAGCTGGCCGGGTCCGCGCAGCTCGGGGTCGTACCGGGCCGGCAACCCGGCGAAGTGGGCCGCGGCCAGGTCGCGGACCGCGCCGAGGTCGCCGGAGCCGGTGAGGCGCTCGATCCCGTACTCGCGGATGGTCTCGAGCATGCGGTAGCGCCCCGGCGCGAGCTGCAGCAGCGACCGGTCGACGAGGGCGGCGAGCAGCTCGGGCACGTCGCCCGCGGGCACCGCGCCGGCGCAGACGGCGGCGGCCGACGCGGTCGTGACCCCGCCGGGCAGGACGGAAATCCGGTCCGCGAGCGTGCGTTCGCGCTCGTCGAGCAGCTCCCAGCTCCACGCGATGACCGCACGCAGGGTGCGGTGCCGCGGCGGCGCGGTCCGGCTGCCGGTGGTGAGCAGCCGGAACCGGTCGGCGAGCCCGTCGGCCAGATCGGGCAGCGACAGCGTCCGCAGCCGGGCGGCGGCCAGCTCGAGGGCCAGCGGCAGGCCGTCCAGGCCCCGCACCACGCGCACGACGTCGGCCCGCGTGGTGCCGTCGACGGCGAAGCCGGGACGCACGGCGGCCGCCCGCTCGGCGAACAACCGCACGGACGCCACTTCGCGGACGTCGTCATCGGGGCCGGGCAGGGCGAGCGGGCCCAGCGGCACGAGCGCTTCGCCGTCCACGGCCAGGGGTTCGCGGCTGGTGGCGAGCACCCGCAGGCCGGGGCAGCGCGGCAGCAGCGTCGCGACCAGGTGGGCGACGGCGTCGATCAGGTGCTCGCAGTTGTCGAGCAGCAGCAGGCTTTCCCGCCCGCCGAGTTCGCTGACGAGCACGTCCGTCTCGCCTCCACCGGCCCGCCGGCGGGCGTCGAACAGCGCGCCGCCCCGCAGCCCGATCCCGGCGAGCACGGCCTGCCCCACCTTCGCCGGTTCGGTGACGGACGCGAGGTCGATGAGCCGGACGTCGTGCCGGTACCGGCGAGCCGCCTCCAGCGCCAGCCGGGTCTTGCCGGCGCCGCCCGGGCCGAGGACGGTGACCAGCCGGCCGGTCGTGAGCAGGGCGCCGATGCGCGCGAGGTCGTCGTCACGGCCGAGGAAGCTGGTCAGCGGCGCGGGCAGGGGAGCGGGCCGGGGGCGGTCCGGTTCGGGCGCGGGGTGCAGCAGGCGCAGGTGGCGTTCCCGCAAAGCGGTGCCCGGATCGGCGCCGAGAACCTCCGCCAGTGTCTGGCGGACCCGCTCGTACACGGTCAGCGCTTCGGCCTGACGTCCTTGCGCGGCAAGCGCGTCCATCAGCAGGGCCGCCGCGCGTTCGTGCGTCGGGTGCTCGGCCAGCAACGCGGTCAGCCGGGCGGCGGCCGGCTCGGCGCGTCCCAGTGCCAATTCGGCGTCGGCGAGGTCGGCGACGGCCTCGATCGACAGCCGGAGCAACCGGGTCGCCACCGCCGGGGCGACGGCGGCGATGACCGCGGGCTCGCCCCACAGCGCCACGGCCTCGGCGAGTGCGGCGCTCGCGGCGTCCGCGTCACCGGCCCGCAGCCGCTCCCGGCCGGCCGCGGCGAGCTCTTCGAAGCGCACCGCGTCCACGGTGTCCACGGCCAGCCGGTAGCCGCCCGCCACCTGCACGAGCACCCCGTCGGCCGCGGTGAGGGCGCGGCGCAGCCGGGAGACGAGGGTCTGCAGGGCCGAGGCGGTACCGGACGGCGGATCGTCACCCCACACGGCGTCGACCAGCACGCCCGGCTCGACCGCGCGGCCGCCGGCGAGCGCCAGCCGGACGAGCAGGGCCTGCAACCGCGCGCCCGGCACCGGCAGGACGACGTCACCCCGGGACACCTGGAACGTGCCCAGCAGCGTGATGCGAAGCCCCTCCATGCGTCGATCGTGTCAGCGCCGCGTGCGTCGCGTGTGAGCGGCCCGCCGCAGCCTTCGGACATCGGATCCAGCAACGGAGGCAGACATGACCGAGACGCAGATTCCCTGGGTGCGCAGCTGGGGTGCGGCACCCCAATCGGCTCACGACGGGCTGGGCTCCCTCGACGACCACCCGCCGCTCGCCGGCGTGACCCTTCGCCAGGTGGTGCGCCTCAGCGGCGGCGGGCGCCGGGTGCGCGTCCGCTTCACCAACGAGTTCGGGACCGCGCCGGTGACCATCGGCGCGGCCCACGTGGGTCTCGCGGTGCCGGGCGGCGGGGTGCGGGAGGGGCGCGTGCTGACGTTCTCCGGTGCCGCGTCCGGCACCATCCCGGTGGGGGCGCCGATGCTGAGTGACCCCGTCGACCTGCCGGCGGCGGCGCTGACGGAGTTGTCCATCAGCCTCTACCTGCCCGGACGCGTGGAGACCTGTACGTGCCACGATCCCGTGCTGGACACCGGCTGGACGATCCCGGGTGACGCCGTCGCCGCTCCCGAGCTGCCGCCGGACGCCACGGAGCTGCCGGTGCGGGCGCTGCTCTCCGCGGTCGAGGTGCTCCCCGACGCGCCGGCTTCGGCCGTCGTCGTGATCGGCGACTCGCGCACCGACGGTGCCGGGTCCACTCCGGACACCCACCACAGCTGGCCGGAACTGCTGGCCGCGCGCGGCGCCGGCTTCGTCGTCAACCAGGGCATCAGCGGCAACCGGATGCTCAACGACCGGTTCGGTGCGTCCGTGCTGGCCCGCTTCGACCGGGACGTCCTGGCGACGCCGGGCCTCGGCGGCGTCGTGCTCTCCGCGGGCGGCAACGACATCGCGATCTCCTTCGCCCCGCGCGACGACGGTCCTCTCGCCGACTTCCTGAAGATGTTCCCCGGCGGGCCGGTGACGACGGACGACGTCATCGCCGGCTTCCGGCAGCTGGCGGCGCGGGCGCGCGAACACGGCGTGCGGGTCTACGCCACCACGATCGCGCCCTTCGGCGGCTCGGAGGCCTACTCCGCGGAGGGTGAGGCCGCGCGGCAGGTGGTGAACGAGTGGATCCGCACCGGCGGGGCGTTCGACGCGGTGCTGGACTTCGACGCCGTCTGGCGCGATCCGGACCAGCCCAGCCGGATCCGGGCGGAGTTCCACTCCGGCGACTTCCTGCACGGCAGCGACGCCGGCTACCGGGCCCTGGCCGAGTCTGTCGATTTGTCGCTTTTCGACTGACACCGAACCGGGCGCTTTCTGGGGCGAAATCCGGACGCCGATCGCGGAAACGCGGCCACCATGGCGGAATGGCGTTCACCGAACCACCCGATCCGGGGCTTGCGCGCACGCTGGCCGAGCTGATCGGGCAGCTGCGGTTGCTCAAGGCGTGGGCGGGCGGCCCGTCGTACGCGCAGATCGCCGAGCGGGTCAACCGGCTCTGGACGGCCGCCGGGCGCCCGCCCGGGGAGCGGACCGCCCGCACGACCGTCGCCGACTGCTTCAAGACCGGCCGGGCGCGGCCCAACACCGATCTGCTGCTGGCCGTGGTCGAGGTGCTGCACCCGGACCCGGGCTACGTCGGCGAATGGCAGGACGTGCTGCGGGTGGTCCGCGGCCGCGCGGAGGCGGCGACCTTCGTGCAGGCCCAGCTCGGCCTGCCGGAGGCCGTCCCGCACTTCACCGGACGCCGGGCGGAGCTCGCGCGGCTCGGCGAGGTGCTCGGCACGGGCGGGCCGGCGGTGATCGCGGGCATGGCCGGGGTCGGCAAGACCGGGCTGGCCGTCCAAATCGGACACGAGCTGGTGCGCACGGGCCGGTGCGACAACGCGCTCTTCGTGAACCTGCGCGGGTTCCACCCCGACCCCGGCCAGCCGCCGGTGGACCCGGGCGCGGTGCTCGACTCGTTCCTGCGCCTGTTCGGCGTCCCCGGCCACGCCGTCCCCGCCGACCTCGCCGGCAAGACGCGGGTCTACCGGGAGCGTTCGGCCGGGCGGCGGCTGCTGGTCGTCCTCGACAACGCCGGGAGCGAGGACCAGGTGCGGCCGCTGCTGCCCGGCGAGCGGGGCGGCCCGGTGCTCGTCACCAGCCGCCTGGCGCTCGCCGGTCTCGCGGGGGCCACGCCCGTGCCGCTGGACGTGCTGAGCCCGGACGACGCGTTCGCGTACCTGAGACGCACGGTCGGTGCGGCGCGGGTCGACCAGGCGCCCGGCGTGGCCCGGCGGATCACCGCCGAACTCGGGCGGCTGCCGCTCGCGCTGAGCCTCGCCGCGCTCTGGATGACCGCGCCGGCCCACCGGTCGTGGCTGCTGGCCGACCACCTGGAGCGGCTCGAGCAGCGGCGGGCGCACCTGCGGCTCGACAACGCCGTGGACGCGTCGATCAGCCTGTCCTACGACCAGCTCGCCGAACCGGAACGGCGGGTTCTGCGGCTGCTCGCCCTGCACCCGGGCGCCGACCTGGACGCCTACGGCGTCGCCGCCCTGGCCGGGACCGGCCTGGCGGAGGCGACCCGGACCGCGGACCGGCTCGTCGCGGCCAGCCTGGTGCGGCGCGGGGAGGCGGGCCGGTTCGAGCTGCACGACCTCATCCGCGCGTTCGGGATGGCGCGGGCGCAGGACGAGGACGCGCCCGCCGCCCGGAAGGCCGCGGTGACCCGGCTGCTCGACTACTACACCTTCGCCGCGGCGACCGCGATGGACCAGTACGCGCCGCGGATGCGGGACTACCGGTTCCGCGTCCCCGACCCCGGCCTGCCGATCCCGCCGCTGACCGACCGCGAGCCGGCGACCGCGTGGCTGGACGCCGAACGGGCCAACCTGGTCGGCGCCGGCGTCCACGGGGTGCCGTCCGGCCACGCGGGCCTGCTGTCGCGGCTGCTGTTCCGGTACCTGCAGACCGGCGGCCACCTCGGCGAGGCGCTGGTCCTGCACACGAGCGCGGCGGAGTCGGCGGACCCGATCGCCCGCGGGCACGCGCTGCTGAGCCTGGCGGCCACCCACGGCCAGGTCGGGCGCTACGACGTCGCGACCCGGCACGCCGAGGAGGCGCTGGCCTGCTTCCGCGGCGCCGGAGACCGTTCCGGCGAGTGCCGGGCGCTCGGCACACTGGGCGCGATCGCCTCCTGGAACGCTGATTTCGTGCGCTCGGCGAGGTTCCAGCGGGAGACGTTGTCGCTGGCGCGCGAGCTGGGTGACCGGGCGGGCGAGCGGACCGCGCTGACCAACCTCGGCTTCGTCTACGGGCGGCTGGGCTGGTACGCCGAAGCGCTGGAGAGCCACCTGAAAGCGCTGGCCATGGACCAGCGGTCCGGCGACCTCTGCGACACCGGCCGCACCCTGCTCAACATCGGCGACACGCACCTGCGGTCGGGCAGCCCCGCCGAGGCCTGCACGTACTTCCGCCGCGCGACGGCGATCGCCGAGCAGGCGGGCGACCGGGACCTGCACGTGGAGGCACTGTTGTGCCTGGCGGAGGCGTCCCAGGAACTCGGCCGCACGGACGACGCCCGCACAACCCACGAATGCGCGTTGGCGATGGCGGCGGAATTGGGCAGCTTGCACGCGGCGGCGCGGGCGCACACGGGCTTGGCCAGGGCGTTGACCGCGCTGGGGGATCCGGAGGGCGCGCGGCGCCATTGGCTGGCGGCGCGGGAGCGGCACCGGGAGCTGGGGTTGCCGGAGTCGGCGGAGATCGCGGTAGCACTGGGTCGCCCGGTGGCGGCGGGCGGCTGACCGGATGCCGCGAATGACTCATCCGGGACCTCCGAAGTCCCGAATGAGTCATTCGCGACGCTCGGAACCGGGGCGGGCAGGCGCGTCCGGGTTCGTCCGGGATTGCTGCCCGGGCACGGCGCCGCCCGCAATGCTCGCAGCCGGCGCGGGGGTGCAAACCACTTCCCACGCCTCGGACACCCACCGTCGAAGGGAGACACCATGGGGCGCCTGATCGACCGCGTGCTCAACCGGCTCGTGCCCACCGCCGAGGCTTCCGCCTGCAGCGGCCAGTACGTCTGCAACAACGCCGGTCACCCCGGCTACTGGTACCGGTTCTGCTGCGTGCAGGACGGCTGCCAGTGGACCAAGATCCGCAGCACCTGCTGAAACCGGCCGGCGAGCGTGCCGGGTGGTGTCCGCCACCTTCCCCGCGGACACCACCCGGCGTGGGGGAGTGACATGGAGTACCTGCGGGCCGCCGGCGCGGCGCTGATCGCCGTGGTGTTCGCCGCTTCGTCGTTGTCGAAGCTGCGGGACTTCCGCGGGTTCGCGCGTTCGGTGCCCGCGCTGGTGCCGATGCCCGCGCGGTGGGTGACGCCGGTGTCGGTGGCCGTCGTGGCCACCGAACTCGCCTCCGCCGTCCTCGTGCTCGTCACCCCGATCGCCGGCTTCGCCCTCGCGACGGCGTTGCTGCTGGCGTTCACCGCCGCCATCGCCGCTTCACTGCGACGCGGACGGCGCGCTCCCTGCCGCTGCTTCGGCGCGACCGAAACCCCGATCGGTCCGCGTCACCTGGTCCGCAACACCCTGCTGATCTGCTCTGCCGCCCTCGGCGCGCTCGCGCCGGAGCACCTGCCGTCCGTCGCCGGGGCCGCGGTCGCCTTCGCGACCGGCGTCGTGGTGGCCGTGCTCGTCATCGCCACGGACGACATCGCTGTCCTGTTCGCAAGGAGTTCCTGATGCCCATCGTCGTCGCCGCCTTGGTGCTGCTCGGCCTGTGCTGCCTGCTCAACCTGCTCCTGACCGTCGGGATCCTGCGCCGGATGCGGACGCAGTCCGGGCAGCCGGACTCCGGTTCGCTCTTCGCGCTGCAGCCCGGTGCGGCCGTCGGCGAGTTCGCCGTCACCACGACCGACGGCGAGCCGCTCACGGCTGCCGAGCTGAATGGCACCGTGGCGTTCTTCTCCGCCGACTGCGACGCCTGCCACGAAACCCTTCCCGACTTCCTCGCCTACGCCCGCGCGCAAGGCCGTGACAACGTCTTCGCCGTCTTCGCCGGCGACGAGCCGGAAACCGTGCGCGCGCTCGCCGAGGTCGCCCACGTGGTGACGGCGGAGTTCGACGGCGGCCCGGTCGCCGCCGCGTTCCGCAACACCTGGACGCCCGCGCTGTACGTCGTCGACGGCGGGCGGGTGACCGCGACCGCCGGGCGGGTGCACGAGCTGCCCGTGCCCGCCGGCCGGTGACCGTGGCGGAACCGGACCGGCGGCTCGGCGCGGGCCAGGTGCGGGCGGCGGCCGCGGCCGCCGCCGCGCTGCTGTGGCGGTCCGGCCCGGCGCGGCTGCTGGGCCTGCTGGTGATGACCGTGGCCGCGGCCGCCGCCCCGATCGCCACCGCCTGGCTGACCAAGCTCGTCCTCGACCGGCTCGTCGAGCGCACGGGCTCGGTCGGCGGCCTCGCCGGGGCGCTGGTGCTCACCGGGCTCGCCGTCGCCGCGCTGCCCGTGCTCACCCACTACGTCCGCGCGCAGATCGGCCGCGCGGCGAGCACGGTCGCCACCGACCGGCTGTTCGCCGCGCTCGGCCGCCAGGTCGGGTTGCGCACCTTCGAGGACCCCGCCTACCAGGACCGGCTGCGGCTGGCCCAGGAGAGCTGCGGCCGGATGCCGGAGATCGTCGACGGCGTCGGCGGCACGCTCAGCGGAACGCTCTCCCTGGCCGGCTTCCTCGGCTCGCTGCTCCTGCTGAGCCCGGCGATGACCGGGGTCGTGCTGGCCGCCGCGGTCCCCGCGCTGCTCGCCGAACTGCTGCTGTCCCGGCGCCGCGCCGCGGTCGAGTGGCGGATCGAGCGGTTCGCCCGGCGCGAGTTCTTCTACACCCAGCTGCTCACCGGCATCCCCGCCGCGACCGAGATCCGCCTGTTCGGCATCGGGGCGTTCCTGCGCGCCCGCCTGATGGACGAACGCCGCAGCGCCAACGAAGCCCAGCGCCGGATGGACCTCCGGGAGCTGTGGACGATGGGCGGGCTGACGGCGCTGAGCGCGGCCGTCGCCGGGGCGGGCCTCTGGTGGGCGATCACGTCGGCGCGCGCCGGGTCGCTCAGCGCCGGCGACGTCTCGATGTTCGTCGCCGCCGTCGCCGGGGTGCAGGCCGCGCTGGGGACGCTGGCGTCGTCGATCGCCAACGGCCAGGCCCGGCTGCTGTCGTTCGCGCACCACGTCGCCGTGGTCCGCGCGCAACCCGACCTGCCGAGCGGGTCCCGCGACACGGTTCCCCCGCTGCGGCGCGGGATCGAGCTGCGCGACGTCTGGTTCCGGTACAGCGACGAGCACCCGTGGGTGCTGCGCGGGGTCGACCTCACGATCCCGCACGGCACGGCGGTCGCCCTCGTCGGTCTCAACGGCGCGGGCAAGAGCACGCTCGTGAAACTGTTGTGCCGCATGTACGACCCGACGCGCGGGCGGATCCTCTGGGACGGCGTCGACCTCTGCGACGTGCCGCACGCCCTGCTGCGCAACCGGATCAGCGCGGTGTTCCAGGACCACATGAACTACGACATGACGGCGGCCGAGAACATCGGGCTCGGCGAACTGTCCGCACTGGACGATCGAGCCCGGCTGGTGGCCGCGGCGACCCGCGCGGGCGCGCACGACCGGATCGCCGCCCTGCCGGAGGGCTACGACACGCCGCTCACCCGCATCTTCGAAATCGGCACCTCGGCCGGCGTGGTGCTGTCCGGCGGGCAGTGGCAGCGGCTGGCGCTGGCTCGTTCGCTCGTCCGGGAGGGGCGCGACCTGATGATCCTCGACGAGCCGAGCTCCGGCCTCGACCCGGAGGCCGAGCACGAGGTGCACGCCCGCATCCGCGAGCACCGGAAGGGCCGTACGAGCCTGCTCATCTCCCACCGGCTGAGCACGGTCCGCGACGCCGACAGCATCGCCGTCCTCGAGGACGGCCGCGTGACGGAGCTGGGAACGCACGAAAGCCTGCTCGCCGCCGACGGCGGTTACGCCCGCCTGTTCCGCCTGCAGGCCGACGGGTACCAGGCGGCGTCGTGAAAGTCTTCCTCGCGTTGCTGGCTTTCGGCGTCTTCGCCATCCGTCGCCGGCTGATCATGACCACAGTGGACGGTCCGAGCATGGAACCGGCGTTGTCCTCCGGCGACCGGGTCCTGGTGCGCCGGACCCGCCGCGCCCGCCGCGGCCAGGTGGCCCTGCTGCGCTTCCCGCAGTTGCCGAGCGGCGCACCGGTGGGCGACCAGCTGCTGCTCAAGCGCGTGGTGGCGGTGGCGGGCGACCGCATCCCGGTGGACTGGGCCGACCCGGACGTCCACGGCCTCGGCGGCGAGCTGGTCCCGCCCGGCTGCGCGGTGGTGCTGGGCGACAACCGGCCGACCAGCTGGGATTCGCGGCACTACGGGTTCGTGCCGCGGGAGCGGATCGTGGGTGTCGTGGTGCGCCACGTACCCCGCGCGAACGACGGCTCGTGAGTGGTAAGGCGGGTTGGAACCCGCCTTACCACTCACGACCGGCCGCGGTCTCAGCGCCGGCCGCTGATCGTGGTCGCCCCGGCGTAGCGGGCCTCGGCGCCGAGCTCCTCCTCGATGCGGATGAGCTGGTTGTACTTGGCCGTGCGGTCCGCCCTCGACAGCGAGCCGGTCTTGATCTGGCCGCAGTTCGTGGCCACCGCGAGGTCGGCGATCGTCGTGTCCTCCGTTTCGCCGGAGCGGTGGGACATCACCACCGAGTAGCCCGCCTTGTGCGCCGTCTCGACCGTGGTCAGGGTCTCGGTGAGGGTGCCGATCTGGTTGACCTTCACCAGGATCGAGTTCCCGATGCCGCGCTCGATGCCGTCGTTCAGCAGGTTCACGTTGGTGCAGAAGACGTCGTCGCCGACGAGCTGGACGCGGTCGCCGATCGTGTCGGTCAGCTGCTTCCAGCCGGCGTAGTCGTCCTGGGCCAGACCGTCCTCAATGGACACGATCGGGTAGCGGGCGGTGAGCTCGGCGAGGTAGGCGACGTGCTCTTCGACGCTGCGCTTGCGGCCTTCGCCGGTGTAGTCGTACACCTCGCCGGTGTAGAACTCCGACGCCGCCGGGTCGAGCAGCAGGGCGATGTCCTCACCGGGCGTGTAGCCGGACTGCTCGATGGCCCGCAGCACGAACTCCAGCGCTTCGTCGGCCGAGCTCAGGTTGGGCGCGAAGCCGCCCTCGTCGCCGACGTTGGTGCTGTGCCCGGCGTCGTGCAGCGACTTGCGCAGCGTGTGGAACACCTCGGAGCCCATCCGCACCGCTTCGGCGAACGTCGTCGCGCCGACCGGGCCGATCATGAACTCCTGGAAGTCGATCGGGTTGTCCGCGTGCGCGCCGCCGTTGATGATGTTCATCATCGGCATCGGCAGCAGGTGCGCGAACACGCCGCCGGCGTACCGGTACAGCGGCAGCCCGTTGGCGGCCGCGGCCGCCTTGACCACGGCGAGCGACACGCCCAGGGTGGCGTTCGCGCCGAGCCGGGCCTTGTTCGCGGTGCCGTCCAGCTCGACCAGCGCGCGGTCGACCGTCGCCTGCGCCTCGGCGTCCAGGCCCACGATCGCCTCGGCGATCTCGGTGTTGACGGCGTCGACGGCCTTGCGCACGCCCTTGCCGTGGAACCGCGTCTTGTCCCCGTCCCGCAGCTCGACCGCTTCCCGGGTCCCGGTGGAAGCACCGGAGGGCACCGCGGCCCGGCCCCGCGAACCGTCCGCCAGTTCGACGTCGACCTCGACGGTCGGGTTGCCCCGGCTGTCCAGCACTTCACGGCCCTTGACACCGACGATGGCAGTCATCGCACTCCTCGTGAGTTCGTCGAGCGGGAGCGGCGCCACGGTGAGCCGCGAGACGAGGCGAGGCTAGCAGAATTTCACTGAATCGATCCCGAACAATTTTTGCCCCGGCGGGCGGGGAGCCGGACCGTGACGAGGAGGCCGCCGTCCGGACGCGGTGCCAGCTCCAGCATCCCGTCGTGGGCCCGGACGATGCTGTGCACGATCGCCAGCCCGAGGCCGACGCCGTCGTGCTCGTCGGTGCGCGTGCGCGCGGTCCCGCGCTGGAAGGGCTCGGTCAGCGTCGGGACCAGCTCGGGCGGCAGCGGCCGCCCGGTGTTCTCGACCAGCAGCACGCTCGCGTAGCGCCGGCGTTCGGTGTGGACGGTGACCGTGCCGTCCGGCAGGTTGTGGACGATCGCGTTCTGGACGAGGTTCACCGCCATGCGCAGGAGCAGCGCGGCGGACCCGGTCGCGTGGACCGGCTCCCCGGTGACGTCCAGCTCGATCCGCCGCTGTTCGGCCAGCGGCAACAGCGTTTCCGCGGCTTCTTCGGCGACGAGGGAGAGGTCGACGGCCTCGCGGGTGAAGTGCCGCCGGTCGCTGCGGCTGAGCAGCAGGAGGGCCTCGGTGAGGTCGATCGCCCGGGTGTTCACCGTGCGGAGCCGGTCGACGAGCTCCTCCCGGGGGTAGTCCGGGTCCTGGCCGGCGACGTCGAGGATGGCCTGCGAAATGGCCAGCGGCGTGCGCAGCTCGTGGGAGGCGTTCGCGGCGAACCGCTGCTGCTCGCCGACCTGGGATTCGAGCCGTTCGAGCATGGTGTCGAAGACGTCGGCGAGCTCGCGGAACTCGTCGGAGGGGCCGGTCAGGCGGATGCGGTGGGACAGCGAGCCGTGCGCGGCCAGCCGGGCGGCGTCGGCGATCCGGGTGAGCGGGCCGAGCATCCGCCCGGCGAGGAGCCAGCCGCCCAGGACACCGAACACGAGCAGGAAGCCGAGCGCGGTGGCGGCGGCGGGCGCGAACGTGCGCACGAGCAGGTACCGGTTGGGCGCGATCCCGAGCAGGCCCTGGTCGTTGTCGGGCACGTACCGCAGCAGGGACGCCCACACGACGGCGAGCAGCACCGCGCCGGCGAGCAGGAGGAACCCCGCGTAGCTGATGGTCAGCTTCAGCCGCGCGCTGAGCCCGGGGCGCCTGTTCACGAGCCGTGAGGGTAGGCCGGACGGGATATCGCGGGCATATGCGGTTGATCCGTACCGGCGCGGGATCACGATCAGCACCGGCGTGGTCTCCTGCCGGGCCGGCGACCGGACGGTCACCGTCATCGACACGCCCAGGCACGCCGAATTCGTCGCCGAGGTCGAACGCGCGTGCCGACGCTGGTGTTCGTCAACAAGCTCGACCAGCCCGGCGTCGATCCCGCCGGGTGCTCGACGAACTGCGGGCGAAGCTGTCCCGCGCGATGGGGCCGGCCGCCGAGGCCGTCCGTGACCAGGTGACGGCCGGTGCGGCCTACCCGGTGGTCTTCGGCTCGGCCATGACCGGCGCCGGCGTGCCCGAGCTCATCGCCGGGATCGTCGACTTCCTGCCCACGGCGGTGCCGGGCACCGAGCTCCGCGCGACCGTCTTCAAGATCGAACGCGGCCGCGGCGGCGACCGGATCGCCTACGCCCGCATGCACGGCGGCGACGGGTCACGGCGATGACGCTCGCCGGCGCCAAGGTCACGTGCGCGGGTGCGGGCGACCTGGTCCGGCTCTCGGGCCTCGGGGACGTCCGCGTCGACGACCGGCTCGGTTCCGCGGACGGCGTGGCGGGCGCCGGGCTGTTCCCGCCGCCCGGGCTCGTTTCGGTCGTCACCGCGCGGCCCGGCGAGGAAACCCGGCTGCACCAGGCGTTGCGGGAACTGTGCGACCAGGACCCGCTGCTCGGTCTGCGGATCGATCGCGGCGGCCTGTCGGTGCGGACCTACGGCGAAGTCCAGATCGAGGTGCTCCTCGAGCGCCTGCGCGAGGAGTTCGGGCTCACCGCCCGGTTCGCGCCGCCGGAGCCGATCCACGTCGAAAAGCCCGTCGGCGCCGGGGAAGCGGTCCAGTTCCTGGACCGGCTCGGCCCGGCCGTCGAACGCGGCTCGCTCCCGCGGGCCTTCCACACGGCCATCGAGCAGACGGTGTACCGCGCGGCGGGGTGCGGCCCGCACGGCTGGGAGGTCACCGACTGCGTCGTCACCCTGACCCACTCGGGGTTCCAGCCGCCGCTCAGCACGGCCGGCGGGTTCCGCGAAGTCACCGCGCGGCTGCTGGCGCTCGCGCGGGCGCGGACCCGCGGGTACGAGCCGGTGGACCGGTTCGACCTCGAAGTGCCCGAGCACGCGGCCGGGGCGGCGCTGATCGCGCTGGCCAAGCTGGAGGCCGTCTGCGAGCCACCGCTGGTCGAAGCCGGGCTCGCCCGGCTGAGCGGCACGCTCCCGGCCGCCGCGACCGCGGGCTTCCGGCGCCGGCTGCCCGCCCTCGGCCAGGGCGAAGCCGTCTTCACGGCCGAGCCCGGCGGCCACCGCCCGTGGCGGCCGTAGGGGACTCCAGGCGGCGGAGACGCCTGCGGTCGTCGGGTGAACGCGCCCGGCGCTGTTCGGCCCCATTCCCGGCGTTGGTGATTGACAACCCGGGGCCGGGCAGCGACGGTGTGACGGCGTCTGGGAACGCTCCCAGAGGCTCACTTCGCCCAAGGGAGTGCCGATGTGGGGAAGAGCCGGGAAACGTCCTGCCGCGCTCGCGGTGGCGGGGCTCGCGGTGGCCGCCGGGGTCGTCACGTCGACGACGGCGGTGTCGTCCGCGCGTGAGTCGAGCGCCGCGTTCGCCTGCCGCGTCACCTACTCGGCCAACGACTGGGGAAGCGGGTTCGGCGTCACCGTCGGGATCGCCAACGTCGGCTCCGCGGCGGCCGACGGCTGGACGCTGACCTACTCCTACGCCGGGAACCAGACCCTCCAGCAGGGCTGGATGGGCACGTGGACGCAGTCCGGCAAGCGGATCACCGTGACCAACGCGAGCTGGAACGGCGCCATCCCGGCCGGCGGCTCGGTCAGCACCGGCGCGAACTTCTCCTACAGCGGCACCAACACCACGCCCACCGACTTCGCGGTCAACGGCGCCGCGTGCACCGGAACCCCGCCGACCACGGCGACCACCCCGATCACCAAGCCGACGACGACCACCTCGACCCCGCCGCCGCCCGGCCCGGCGCCCGCGCTGCACGTCTCGGGCAACCAGCTGCTCACCGCCGACGGCCGGACCTACCGGCTGCTCGGCGTCAACCGCTCCAGCGGTGAGTTCGCCTGCGTGCAGGGCAAGGGCATGTGGGACAGCGGCCCGGTCGACCAGGCTTCGGTCGACGCGATGAAGGCGTGGAACGTCCACGCGGTGCGGATCCCGCTGAACGAGGACTGCTGGCTCGGCCTGTCCGGCACGCCCAGCGGCGCCTCCTACCAGCAGGCGGTCAAGGACTACGCGAAACTCCTGGAGGCCAACGGGATCAACCCGATCCTGGACCTGCACTGGACGCACGGCCAGTACACCGGGACGTCGTCGGCGTGCACCGACGTCAACGCCACCTGCCAGAAGCCGATGCCCAGCCGGCAGTACACGCCGGCGTTCTGGACCCAGGTCGCCACCGCGTTCAAGGGCGACGACGCCGTGGTGTTCGACCTGTTCAACGAGCCCTACCCGGACGCGGCCGCCAACTGGTCCGACGCGGCCGCCGCGTGGAAGTGCCTGCGCGACGGCGGGACCTGCACCGGGATCGGCTACCCGGTCGCGGGGATGCAGGAACTCGTCGACGCCGTCCGCGCGACCGGCGCGAAGAACGTGGTGATGACCGCCGGCCTCACCTGGACCAACGACCTCACCCAGTGGCTGGCGTACAAGCCCGTGGACCCGGCGGGCAACCTGGTGGCGTCCTGGCACAGCTACAACTTCAACGCCTGCGTCACCGTGTCCTGCTGGGACAGTCAGATCGGGACGGTCGCGGCCCAGGTCCCGGTGCAGGCCGGGGAAATCGGGCAGAACAGCTGTGCGCACGACTACGTCGACCAGGTGCTGGCCTGGCTGGACGCGCACCACCTCGGGTACACGGCCTGGACGTGGAACCCCTGGGGCTGCAGCGGCGGCAACGTGCTGATCGAGGACTACGCGGGCACGCCCACCAAGACCTACGGCGAGGGGTACCGAGCCCACCTCCTGACGGTCGACCCGTGACCGCCGGTGCTCGCCCCGGCGAGGTCGTCCGTGCGAGTCTGCACGGTGGACACACCCGCTCGCCGTCACCCGGGGGACTTCATGGGCAAGCTCCTGCTCGCCGCGCTGCTCGCGGCCTTCGCGCTGGGCCCGTCGCCCGCGCCGCCACCCCGGCCTCCGGCGTCGCCGCCGGACGCCGGTGACCCGTTCGGCGCGGACCTGCGAGCGCGGATCGCCCGGGCGCAGGCCTACGCCGACAGCCGCCCCGGGATCACCGGGATCGTCTTGCGGGACCGCTCGACCGGCGCCGTCTACCGCAGCCCGGCCGCCGGCACGCTGATCTGGGCCTGCTCGACGCCGAAGCTCGCGATGGCCGTCGACCTGCTGCTGCGGTCGGACTCCGGAACGGTCACGCTGTCCGCCGAAGATCGCGACCTGCTGCACCGGATGCTCCATTCGAGTGACGACGACGCGGCCCAGGTGTTGTGGACCCGTTATGGCGGCGAAACCGAATTCGGCCGTCGATTTCCGGCATACGGGATGACCGACATGCGGTTCAGCGATCGGCACCCGCACCACTGGGGCTGGATCCGCACCACGGCGGACGACCTGGACCGGCTGATCGAATACGTCCTGACCCGGATGCCCGCCCGGCACCGCGACTACCTCGTCCGGGAACTGCGCACCGTGGACGGCAACCAGCAGTGGGGCGTCTGGGGTGCCGGGGCGGCCGCGCACCCGGGTAACAAGAACGGCTGGTCGGATGACAACGACGACGGTTCGTGGATCATGAACTCCGTCGGTTTCGCCGGTCCGGACGAGCGGTACGCCCTGGCGCTGATGAACGACACGCGGGTGATCGCCGGCGGCGACGAGGTCGGCAAGGAGACCACCACGAAGATCGCCGGAATCCTGTTCGAAGGGTATTTCGGCGCCTGAAATCTGGGCCTCTTTCAGGGGATTTCTCCGGCGATTCGTGTTTATGGGGGCACCGTGCGTAGCCCTTGTGTGGTCTGTGTATGCTCCGATATCGCTTGACCGGGTGATCACTCACCCGAATCAGTGGCCGCCGTGGTCGGGGATGGTGATCCCACGGCGCCCCTAACGGCGTGGTTCGGGCTCGGATAGGAGATTTATGCAGGTCAGGTCAGCTCTCGTGCGTGGCGGGATCGCGGTGCTCGCCGCGGCCGCCGCGGTCATGGTCAGCGCCCCCTCGGCCCTCGCGGACGACGGCGCCGCGCGCGGCCGCGTCGTCGAGGACGCGGGCACGGTCGGCTACCGGATCAACCTCGAAGGCGGCGGCGACTACATCGCGAAGCTGTTCGGCTTCAAGCTGTCGGACGGCAAGACGCTCAAGCTCTACTGCGTGCAGATCACCGTCGGCATGCGCACCGACGTCGACATGGTCGAAACGCCCTGGAACAAGTACCCGGCCGCGAACTCGCCGTTCAACAAGAACAGCGACAAGATCAACTGGGTGCTGCACCACGGCTACCCGGGCGTGAAGCTCACCGACATCGAGGCCGCCCTTGCCAAGCAGGGCGTCAAGGTGCACGACGGTGTCTCCGAGCGCGAGGCCATCGCCGCCACGCAGGCCGCGGTCTGGCACTTCAGCGACGGTGTCAACCTCAACCTGACGAAGCCGCTGGCCGAGAACAACCCGGCCGAGGCCAACGCCGACGTCGCCGCGCTGTACAGCTACCTGGTCGGCGACCAGAACAAGGGCATCGGCGAGCAGCCGAAGCCGACCCTGAACATCGCGGGGCCGAAGACCGAGGGCAAGGCCGGCACCAAGATCGGCCCGTTCCAGGTCGCCACCAACGGTGACGTCACGTCCCTGACCACCGAGCTGCCCGACGGCGTCAAGGTCACCGACGCCGACGGCAAGGAGCTGAAGGGCACCGACGTCAAGGACGGCAGCAAGCTGTTCGTCGACGTCCCGGCCGGCACCAAGCCGGGCAAGGGCTCGTTCTCGCTGAAGGTCACCGGCGAGCTGGACACCGGCCGCCTGTTCGTCGCGGAGAACTACGCGCGGCAGCCGGCGCAGTCGCTGATCGTCGCCGACTCGGAGAAGACCCAGGTGGCCGCGAACGCGACCGCCAGCTGGACCGAGGCGGGCGCTCCGACCACCACCGCGCCGAGCACCACGCCCGGTGGCGCGCCCTCCGGTGGTGGCGACCTCGCCAACACCGGTGTCGACGCCGCTGTTCCGTTCGGCATCGGCGGCCTGCTGCTCGGCGGCGGCGCGCTGATGCTGCTGCTGAACCGGCGCCGCAGCCGCGCCTGATACGTACCACCGAACGGGGCTGGTCCACTGTGGACCAGCCCCGTTCTGCTGTCCGGTACCCGACGATCGGATTGCGATCATCGGGGCAAAACGGCCGAATCGCCGTCGGATTGGTCTAGACTTTTCGGCCATGCGCGGTACGACCGTTCCGCCCGGCACGCCCTGCCGGACCCCGCGGCCGGGGGAGCTGCCGATGCACCGGCTGGAGGTGCCCGCCCCGCACGCGCCGCCGTTCGCCGTCGGCACGTTCGACGCGATCGGGCCGCTGTCCCGCGCGGACTTCCCGCACCGGCACACCTTCCACGAGCTCGTCCACGTCACCGGCGGCACCGGCGCGCACGTCGTCGACACCGCGCGCTGGCCGCTGCGGCCACCGCACTTCGGCGTCATCGCGCCCGGGCAGGTGCACCAGTGGGCCGGCGTCCGGGGGCTGACCGGGCACCTCGTGCTGTTCACCGACGACTTCCTCCTCGACCACCCGGCCGACCGCGAGCTGCTGCGGCGGCTGAGCGAACGACCGTGGCTGCACCTGGACGAGCACGCCGACGCGCGGGTCGCCCGGCTGATCGCCGACCTGGAGGACGAGTACCGCCGCGGCGGTGAGGGCACGGAGTCGGTGCTGCGGGCGCTGGTGCACGTCCTGGTCGTGCGGGCGGGCCGGCTGCTGGGCACGCCGCCGCCCGCGCCGGCCGGTGTGGTCGCGGCGGAGTTCGTCCGGCGCACCGGCCGCCCCGGGCCCGGGCCGTGGTCGGTGCGCGCGCACGCCGACCGCCTCGGCGTCACCCCCGGCCACCTCACCGAGGCGGTGAAGGCCGCGACCGGCCGCACGGCCGCGCAGCTGCTGCGCGAAGCCAGGATCCGGGAGGCACAACGGTTCCTGCTCCGGACGGACCTCACCGTCCGGCAGGTCGCGAGCCGCGTCGGCTTCGCCGACCCGGCCTACTTCTGCCGGTTCTTCCGCCGCGAAACCGGGCTGAGCCCCGGTGCCTTCCGGCGCGGCGGGGAGAAGCACCACGACTGACGGGTCCAGTCCATCGCCGCCCGCCCGGTGCCTGCCTACGTTCGAGGGATCCCCCACCCACGAGGAGCCAGGCATGGACGAGGAAAACCAGTTGAGCCGCAAGACGGTGCTCAAGGCCGCGCTGGCCGCGGGCGTCGCCGCGCCGGTCGCGCTGATCGGCGGCCCGGCGCTGGCCCGCGCGAACGCCGTCGGCGGCACGGCACCGGAGCTGACCCCGGCCTGCCACGACGGTGACGAGCCGACGATCGAGCAGACCGAGGGCCCGTACTTCAAGCCGAACTCGCCGGAACGGACCAACCTCGTCACCCCCGGCACCCAGGGCACCCGGCTGACCGTGACCGGCTACGTCTTCGGGCGCGCCTGCCTGCCGATCAACCGCGCGCTGCTGGACTTCTGGCAGGCGGACGTCAACGGCGCCTACGACAACACCGGCTACACCTTCCGCGGGCACCAGTACACGAACGCCCAGGGCGCGTTCACGCTGTCCACGATCGTCCCCGGCCTCTACCCGGGCCGGACCCGGCACATCCACGTCAAGGTGCAGGCGCCCGGCCGGCCGATCCTGACCACGCAGCTCTACTTCCCCGGCGAGCCGCGCAACAACACCGACACGATCTTCGACGCCCGGCTGCTGATGACGGTGCGGGACAACGGCTCCGCGAAGGAAGCCGCCTTCGACTTCGTGCTGAACGTCCCGCAGACGCCGACGTCGACGCGGCCCACGTCGACTTCGACATCGTCCCCGCCGACTTCGTCCACGCCGCCCGGGGGGACGTCTTGGGCGGTGGGTACGGCGTACCCGGCGGGCGCCCGGGTCACCTACGGCGGCCTCGGGTACGTCTGCCTGCAGGCGCACACCGCCCAGCCCGGCTGGGAGCCCCCGGCCGTCCCGGCGCTGTGGCGGGCCGAGTGAGGCCGCCCAGCTGACCGGGAACCGGCAGGCCCCGGCCGCATCCCGGGGCCTGCCGCCGGTACTGCGCACGTTAGGGGTCGACGCCGGTCCGGCGGCCTGCCAGATTGGGGACCATGACGATTTCCCTCGACGCCTCCGAGTGGGTCCGGCGCTTCCACCCGGCGCCGTCCGCCGCGGCGCGGCTCGTGTGCTTCCCGCACGCCGGGGGAGCGGCGAGCTACTTCCACCCGGTGTCGGCGGCGCTGGCGCCGTCGGTGGAGGTGCTGGCCGTGCAGTACCCGGGCCGGCAGGACCGGCACGCCGAGGCCCCGGTGGACGACCTGTTCGTGCTGGCCGACCGGCTGGCGGACGTGCTCGCCCCGGAGATCGCCGGGCCGGTGGCGTTCTTCGGCCACAGCATGGGCGCCAGCCTGGCCTTCGAGGTCGCCCGGCGGCTGGAAGCGCGGGGCACGAAGCTGCTCACCCTGTTCGTCTCGGGCCGTCGCGGGCCGTCGGCCCACCGCGACGAGCGGGTCCACGAAAAGGGCGACGAAGAACTGCTGACCGAGGTCAAGCGGCTCGGCGGCACCGACGCGGCGGTGCTGGACGACGAGGACATCCGCAACCTGGTGCTGCCCGCGCTGCGCAGCGACTACAAGGCCGCGGAGCTCTACCGCTACCGTCCCGGCCCCGACGTCGGCTGCCCGATCGTGGCGCTGGTCGGCGACGCGGACCCCAAGGTCACCGAAGCCGAGGCGCGCCAGTGGGCCGAGCGGACGTCGGCGGGCTTCGAGCTGAAGACGTACCCGGGCGGCCATTTCTACCTGAACGACCACGCGGCGGCGGTCATCCGGCTGATCGCGGACCGGCTCGCCGGCTGAGCGGGCGGGGCCGTGACCCCGCCCGCCCGCGGGCTCAGCAGTACAGGTTGGCGCCGGGGTCGACGCCGAGGACCGCGGTGATCTGGCGGTACTTGTCGACGCGGCTCTGCACCTGGGCGGGGTTGCCGCCGTTGCATTCGATGGAGCCGTTGATGCTGCGGATGGTCTCGCCGAAGCCGCGGCCGTTGACCATCGCGTTGTGCGGGGTCATGGAGCCGGGGCCGCTCTGGGTGTTCCAGTACCAGAGCCCGGTCTTCCAGGCGACGGCCGAGTTCTGCTCGACCTGCCACGGGTTGCCGAGCAGGTCGATGCCGAGCGCGTCACCCGCGGCCTTGTAGTTGAAGTTCCAGCTCAGCTGGATCGGGCCGCGGCCGTAGTAGGCGGCTTGGCCGGCCGGGCAGCCGTAGGGCTGGTTCCAGTCGCAGTAGTGCGGGTAGTTGGCGGTGTTCTGCTCGACGATGTAGACGAGCCCGCCGGTTTCGTGGTTGACGTTGGCGAGGAAGGCCGCGGCCTCCTGCTTCTTGACGGTGTCGCTGCCGGTGTTGGCGAAGCCGGGGTAGGCCGAGAGCGCGGCGGTGAGGCCGCTGTAGGTGTAGAAGGAGTTCCGGCCCGGGAAGATCTGGTTGAATTGGGCTTCGCTCACCACGAACGCGCCGGGGTTGCCGGGATCGGTGCCGCCGCCGCAGCTGAAGGGCTCCCAGTACCAGGTGCTGATGACGGGGTCGTAGCCCGGGTTGGCGTTCTTGGCGCGGTAGTAGCCGCCGTTGGTGTACCGGACGATCGCGCCGACGTCGTACCACTGCCCGGCCACCCAGTTCGGGTAGCTGCAGGTGGTGCCGCCCCCGCCGTCACAGCTGTAGGGCTCCCAGTACCAGGTGCTGATGACGGGGTCGTAGCCCGGGTTGGCGTTCTTGGCGCGGTAGTAGCCGCCGTTGGTGTAGCGGACGACGGCGCCGACGTCGTACCACTGCCCGGCGACCCAGTTCGGGGCACTGCACGCGGCGGCGGCCGCCTGAGGTGCTTGCCCGGTGGCGGCAGGTACGCCGAACACGAGCCCGGCAACGGCGGCAACAGCGGACAAGACCGCGACAAGACGTCTTCTCAAGATTCGCTCACTCCTTCGGCCACGACGGAGTCCGGGCGCGGGGGCGCCCGGTGTCGGAGGGGGTGTGCTCATCCGGCCAGACGAGGGTGACACCGGTCACTAGAGCAGATTGGTCTAGTCCAGTCAAGATTGCCGGGGGCCGCGGGCAAGGGTTGTGCGCGAAGGTCCCTTCCGGTGAACCGCCTCCCGGTGTGGTCACGGCGAAGGCGTCCGGCTCTCGGGTGCGGGCGTGCCGCGGGGCGGGCGACGCGGCACCGGAGCCGCGTGCCCGCCCGGCACGTCACCGCGCTTGCGGGATCTTCACCTGCATGGCCGGGGCGACGTGCAGGATGCGCTGCAGCCTCGCCCGGCCCAGCCGGTGGAGCATCTCCCCGAGCTCCTCCGGCGCGATGCTCCCTTCGAGGTCGATCCGCGTCGTCCGGACGACGCGGTCGATCTCCGAGGCAGGGAGCCGCCCCGCGAACTCCCCGGCCAGCCACACCCCGACCTCGTCCACGACGTCGTCCGCCCGGTGGCTCCGTACGGTCATCGCTCTCCTCGTTTCGGATCGCCTTCTTGCCCAGGTCGAAGCGGGGAAATCCCGGTCCGACGCCAGTCCGACGAGCGAGCCAGGGACCCATGACGCCGAATCGGCGAAGTTCGTGGCACAAAAGCTTTCCGTGTTCGGACGGGTGAGGTGCGTGACCATTGCCGTCACTCACATGGGCTGTTTGCCCTCGGAAGTTGTCGGCCGTTCGGGTAGAAATCCGCGGAACTCCGCCGAGGACGCGTCCATCTCAGGACTCTGGAGGCATCGGGTAGTGCGGGCGTTCCTCACGGGACGCGGAACGGAGACGCGATCCATGGGCCGGTACGACCGGACCGACCTCGGGGCGTACAGCCTGGGGTTGCTCGACGCCGCCGAGGCGGCCCGGGTCGAGCGGCACCTCGCGGCGTGCCCGGACTGCCGCCAGGAGGTCCGGGAGTTCGAAGCCGTCCGCGGCCTGCTCGACCACCTGGTCGAGGTGAAGTCCACTTAGGACTTGCGCGCCGTTGCGCTCAGCGTGAGGCGGCCGCCTTGACCGTCCGCAGCAGATGGCCTCCAGCGCTCCGAGCCGGTGCGTCAGGTAGTGGTGCAGTGCGGCGGCGTCCGGGCACAGCGCCTGCGCCACCCGGTCCAGCTGGGCCGGTGCGACCGCCATCCACAGCAGCGCCTGCGTGGTCGCGCCCAGCGGCTCCGGATCGATCTCCAGGTCGAAGAACACGGTGCCGCCCGCCTGAAGGCCGGCCAGGCGGCGCGCGACGGTCGCCGCCGACCAGCCGGTCGCCGTCGCCGGCTCGGCCAGGCCCGCGCGGCCGTCACGCTGCAGCGCCGCCATCAGAGCGGCGTCGTCCCTGGTCAGCGGCTTGCCCGGGCCGTCGTGGACCGGGGTGAGCGCGGCGATCTGGGCCGCGTCGAGGGCGTTGGCCCGGCCCAGCCACGCCGTCGGGCCGCCGAAGTACCGGTGCAGCAGCTGGTGCGCGGAAACCGCCGTGATGCTCGCCGTGCGCGGGATGTCCCGCAGGAGCAGCGCGTGGTCGCTCGCCGCCGGCGTGTGGACGTTCACGCAGATCTCCGTGTCGGCGGTCAGGCGGACCATCCACTCGGCCTGGCCGGTCCGCTGCGGGTCCGGCAGGCCGACGACGCGGAGCGACGCCTCGGCCCGGAGCCGGCGGCAGCGCCGCGCCACCGTCTGCGTGGAGACGCCGAGGACGTCCTCGATCCTGGTGAACGGCGCCCGTCGAGGTGCAGCGCGTTGCAGGTCGAAAAGCCAGGTGGGCGCCGAACGAAAGGAGACCCCGTGCTCACCCCGCTGCCGTTCGCCGCCTTCCTGATCACCGGCGGCCGGCTCGGCGACATCCTCGGCCGGGCCAAGGTGTTCAAGCTCGGCGTGACGGGCTTCGTGCTGGCGTCGCTGGCCTGCGCGGCGGCCCAGGACGCGGCGGCCGCGCTGATCATCGGCCTCATCCGCGCCCTCTTCGACGGCGGCGATCTCGCGAAGGCCCTGGGCACGATCGGCCCGGTGATGGGCCTTTCCGCGGTCACCGGGCCGCTGCTCGGCGGGCCGCTGACGCGGCGATCTCCTGGCGGGCGGCGTTCCTCGTGAACGTCCCGCGCGGGCTCGCGGTGCTGATCGCCGCGCGGCTGCTGCGGGAGGACCGCGCGGACACCCGGCCGCGGCTCGACCTCACCGGCACCGCGCTCGTCGTCGCCGGCGCCGGGTTGCTCGTCTACCCGCTGATCGACCCGGCGGGGACGAACTGGGCCCTGCTCGTGGCCGGCGCCGTGCTGCTGGTCGTGTTCGGCTTCCAGCAGCGCCGCGCGGCCGCGCCGCTGGCCGAGCCTCTTCACCCACGGCGGGTTCCCGGCCGCGCTCGCCGGGTCGCTGCTGTTCTTCGCGGTGATGACCGGCCTGATGCAGGTGGTGCCGATGCAGCTGGGGCTCGGCGCTGACGTCCGCACCGCGGGCCTGACGCTGCTGCCGCTGTCGGTGGGGCTCGCGGTGTCGTCGTCCGTCGCCGGCGCCCGGCTGGTGCCGAAGTTCGGCCCGCGCGTGATGTTCGCCGGGCTGGCGCTCCTGCCGGCCGGGGTGCTCGCCATGGCGGCCGGCGGGGTGGGCGCGTACCCGTGGGCGCTGGCGCTGTGCGGGCTCGGGATGGGGACGTTCACGGTGCCGTTCTTCACCGCGGCCCTCGACCGGGTCCGCCCGCACGAGCCGGGCTCGGCCGCCGGGCTGCTCAACGCGGTGCAGCAGCTCGGCAGCACCCTCGGTGTCGCCCTCCTCGGCGGGCTCTACCTCGGCACCGGCACGGCCACCGCGGCGTTCGGCCTGGGGGCCGCGCTCGCCGTGGCCGCCGCCGTCGCGGTTGTGCCGCTCAGTAGTCGTCGCGGCCGGTGAACTGCTGCTCCAGCAGCTCGGCCGCGCCGGCGACCAGCTCGAGCGGGTCGGTGAACTCGTTGATGTCGAGGTTGATCAGCGGCAGCGAGTGGCGGAGCACGACGTGCTCGCCCATCACCGCGAGCCCGCCGACGACGATCGCCTCGCCGACCTCGGTCAGCACTTCCAGGAGGTCGACCTGCTCGTGCCGCGCGAACGGCGTCGCGATCTGCACCCAGTCCTCGCGCTGGTCGAGGATCTCGCGGGCGATCACGACGATCTGCGCCCGCTGTTCGGTGTCGGGATCGTCGCCGAAGACCAGGCGGATGCGCAGTTCGTCGGGCTCGTCGCGCACCACCCGGTACGACTGCCTGATGTACGCGACCAGATCGCCCCACTCCGCCACGGTTGCTCCGTTCTCGTGCTTGTCCGGGCGCTCAGCGTAGCGATCAGGCGGCGCCGATCCGGTCCAGATCGGCGAGAACGTCCGCGGGCAGTTCCAGTTCGGCGGCGGCGAGGTTCTCCCGCAGGTGCGCGGGCGACGACGTCCCGGGGATCAGCAGCATCGACGGCGACCGCCGCAGCAGCCAGGCGAGCGCGACCTGCATCGGCGTGGCCCCGGCCCGCGCGGCGCAGTCGTCGAGCAGCCCGGACTGCAGCGGACTGAACCCGCCGAGCGGGAAGTAGGGAACGAAGGCGATCCCCTCGGCGGCGCACTTGTCGACAAGGGGATCGTTCTCGCGGTGGGCGACGTTGTAGTGGTTCTGCACGCAGACGACGGGCGCGATCGCTTTCGCTTCGTCGAGTTGCTCGGCGCTGACGTGACTGAGACCGAGGTGCCGGATCAGCCCTTGTTCTTGAAGCTCGGCGAGCACCCCGAACGGTTCGGCGACCGACATCGGGACGGGGTAGTCACCGGCGGCGTTGCTGAGCCGCAGGTTGACGACGTCGAGCGCGTCGACCCCGAGGTTCCGCAGGTTGTCGTGCACGGCTTCGGTGAGGTCCGCGGCCGACAGGGCGACCGGCCACCCCTTGTCGGCGCTCCGCCGCGCCCCGACTTTCGTCACGATGACGAGCGACTCGGGGTAGGGGTGCAGAGCTTCCTTGATCAGGGCGTTGACGGTGTGCGGGCCGTAGTAGTCACTGGTGTCGAGATGGGTGACCCCGCGTTCGACGGCTTCCCGCAGCACGGCGACGGCCGTGTCGCGGTCCTTCGGCGGCCCCCACACACCACGTCCGGCCAGTTGCATGGCGCCGTAACCCATGCGCGTCACGGAAAGTTCGCCGCCGAGGGTGAAGGTGCCGCCGAGGTTCGCCATGCCGCTCCTTGCTCCGGGTGCCATCGCGGAAAGTCTAGCTACGGCTGGCGTCCCATTTCTGTCGGTGCCGATCGGTAGCCTGTAGATCGGGGGCTGCTCACGACGCCTGGCTGCTGTTTCCTTTGTGGCGCAAGGGAAGCGGCTTGGCGACTTGCCCGCCGATGTTCACCCGATTCAGTGGTGATCTTCGAACGCGCGTTCGGTACCGTCGTGGGTATGGCGACAACGATTCCTTCTGCACAACCGAAAACGCAGCCGCTTCTCCGCCGGCCGGGCAAAGCGCTCCCAGGGCGACGGCAAGGATCGCGCGGCCGGGTTCCCGATCGCGCCGGAGTCCGGCCGCTCGGCGGTCCGGTTACGCGTGCGTCCGGCGCGGATTTCGGCGTCCGGCAACAGATCCCGCTTCCTGGCGAGCCACGTCCTCGGGCGAGGCCGTCCAGGGGCAGGCCGGATCTCAGCAGAGGCCCTTGCCCCGCAGCACCCGCGCGACCGAATCCTGCACCCGCGGTTTCGGCAGTTCCCCGCTCTGCACGGCCTTGGCCAGCCGGTCCAGCACCTCGTCCACCCGCCCTCCGGAGGACCACAACGCCTCGTCCGCGCCGGCCTGCAGGGCCTTCAGCACCGCCTCGGGCAGCGGGTACTGCGCGGTGATCGCCTTCATGGCCCCGAGGTCGTCGGTCACCACCGGCCCGGTGAACGCGAATTCGCCGCGTAGCAGCCGGTACGCGGCGGGCGAAAGCGAGGCCGGCACGCCACCGGTCAGGTCCGGCACGTCGAGGTGGCCGACCATCACGGCGACCGGCCCGTAGTCGGCCAAGCCGCGGTACGGCACGAGGTCGACCGCGCGCAGCTTGTCGAGCGGCGGCGTGACCACCGTGCCCTTGTGGGAGTCGCCCGAGCCGTGGCCGTGGCCGGGGAAGTGCTTCAGCACCGGCTGGATCCCCGCGTCGCGCAGGCCCTCGGCGAAGGCTTTCGCGTAGGTCTTCACCTTGGCCGGGTCGGGGCTGAACGACCGGTCACCGATGACGTCGTCGTCCGGGGCGTTCGTGACGTCGGTGTCCGGGGCGAAGTCCACGGTCACCCCGCGGGCGCGCAACTGGCGCCCCCGCTCGGCGGCCAGCGCCCGGACCTGGTCGGGAGACTTCGTCTCGGCCATCGTCCGCGCCGACGGCAGGTCACCGTCGAGGTCGTCGATGCGCTGGACACGGCCGCCTTCCTCGTCGACCGACACCGCCACCGGCACCCGGGCGACGGCCTGCACCGCGTCCAGCGAGCGATCTTTCAACAACGCTGTTGCGTTACCCCCGATGAAGATCCCGCCGACCTGGTGATCCCGCACCAGCGAAACGGTCGCCGCCGGATTGTCCCCGGACACACCCACGACGACCAGCTGCGCAACCTGGGCCCGAACATCGAGCCCGGCCGCCATCGACGCGCAGTCGCCCGGCCGCGCGAGCTGGGAGTTAGGAGCGGACGCAGCAGGAGGAGAAGCCGCCGGAGCAGGAGCCGGCCGAGTGGAATTGGAGGCCAGAGGCACGGCCAACCCGGACACGACCCGCGGTTGCAGGCCCGCGACCAGCAGACATCCGGCCACGATGGAGAACGCCACCCCAAGGGCAGCAAGACGTCGGCGGTTCATCGGTCCCTTCACTAGTCCGTGTGCCCCCCGACCGTAGTCGACGCCCCGACTCGGCGACGTAAAGAACGGCCCCGCTGCCCCGGCCTGACGACCGCGGGCCCGAACCCTGTGGCCGCGACCAGCGTGCTCAATGCCGCGACCAGCACCCCGCCGCCTCACGACCGCAGGCCGCAACGCCCCAGCTGGCCCCGCCGGCCACAACCAGCGTGCTCGACCCCGTGGCCAGCCACCACGCCGCCATCGAAGCCGCCTCCGCTGCCCTGCCTCGCGACCGCGGGCCGCAACGCTCCAGGTGGCCCCGCCGGCCACAACCAGCGGGCTCGGCCCCTTGACCAGCCATCCCGCCGCCGTCGAGGTGGCCCCCGGGCTGCCCTGCCTCGCGACCGCAGGCCGCAACGCTCCAGCTGGCAGCGCTGGCCGCGAACAGCGTGCTCGACTCCTTGACCAGCCATCCCGCCGCCGTGGAGGCCGCCCCCGCTGCCCGCGATCGCTGGCCGAAAGGCGACAGCAGGCCCGGCCGGCCACGAGCCGCGCTCAGCCCCATGGCCAGCCACCCCGCCGCCATCGAAGCCCCCCGTTACCCCGTCCTCGCAACCGCGGGCCGAAACGCGACAGCGGGCCCCGCCGGCCACGACCAACGTGACCAGCCACCCCGCCGCCATCAAACAGCCCAACTTCACGGCGTGAAGAATGGCTCCGCCGCCGTTAGAGAATTCGTGAAGGCGGCCTCAGCAGACTGGTCCGAGGCAGGCGTTGTCGTGGGCTGAGGAGGGTTCGATGGACCAGGTGCGAGTGGCCGCGTGGGCGTCCGACCCGATTGCCCTGACCGGGCTGATCAACCACCTGAAGTCCCGCCCCGAACTGCTGGTCCTGCCGCGGGCCCGCCGGGGTGAGGCGGCCGTTCTCGTGTTCGCCGTCGGGGAGGTCGACCGGGAGGCCGTGGCCGCTCTGCGGGCCGCCTCTGCCGAGTCTCCCGCCGCTATTGTGCTGGTGGCCGGGCGTGTCGATCCGGCGCACGTCGGCCTGCTCGCCGACTGCCACGTCTCCGCCGTGCTGCCGCGGACCGCGCTCGATCGGGTCACCGGGAGCGTGCTCGCCGCCGCGCGGGGGCGATCCGCGCCGCTGCGTGAGCAGGTCGAGGCCCTCGCCGATGAACGCGGTGGGGCGGCACTCACGCCGCGCGAGGTGGATGTGCTTCGCCTGATGGCCGAAGGCTGGGACACTGCCGAGATCGCGGGAAAGCTCTGCTACTCGGAGCGGACCGTGAAGAACGTCATCTACGCCATGACCAACCGGCTCAACCTGCGCAACCGGCCGCACGCGGTCGCCTACGCCGTGCGGGCCGGTGTGATCTGAGGAAGCCCTGTTGCGAACGATCGCCATCCTGGTCGCCGCGTTGATCCCGCTCGCCGCCTGCACTCCGGGTGACGCCGGGGGGAAGACCGAGCTCACCATCGCGACCTTCGGTGAGTTCGGCTACGCGCCCCTGATCGCCGAGTACGAAAAACTGCACCCGGACATCACGGTGCAGAACCGCGTCACCGACTTCGACACGCACCACAAGGGCCTCGCGACCCAGCTCGCCACCGGACGCGGTGCCGCCGACGTCGTCGCGATCGAAGAGCAGTACATGCCGCAGTACCGGAAGGCGAAGGACAAGTTCGCCGACCTGGCCGGCTTCGGCGCCCGCGAGCTGGAAAAGCAGTGGGTGCCGTGGAAGTGGGCGCAGGGCACCGACGGCGCCTTCGTGCTGGGGCTCGGCACGGACATGGGCAGCCTCGCCCTCTGCTACCGGCGCGACCTGTTCCAGGCCGCCGGCCTGCCGACCGACCGCGACGAAGTCGCGAAGCTCATGCCGGACTGGGACGCCTACGCCGCCACCGCCGAGCGGTTCACCAGCAAGACGCCGAACGTGAAGTTCGCCGACTCGGCCGGCACCGTCTACACGGCGATGCTCAACCAGTCGCCGGAAAACTACTTCTCCCAGCGTGACGACTCCTTCATCGCCGACCGCAACCCGAGCGTGCGCACCGCTTTCTTCCTCTCCGGCGGCCTCGCCGCGAAGGGGCAGACCGCGGCGGCGACCACGTTCACCCAGGCGTGGAACGTGGCGATCAAGCAGGGCTCCTTCGCCACCGTCGCCTGCCCCGCGTGGATGCTCAGCCAGATCAAGGAAGCCGGCGGGGACGCCAACCGCGGCAAGTGGGACGTCACCACCGTGCCCGGCAAGAGCGGCAACCAGGGCGGCTCGTTCCTGACCGTCCCGAAGCAGGGCGCGCACCAGAAAGAGGCGTACGAGCTCGCCCGCTGGCTGACCGCCCCGGAGCAGCAGAAGAAACTCTTCCTTTCCGACGGCATCCTGCCCAGCGAGCCCGGGGTGTACGAGGATCCGCAGGTCGTCGCGCACACCGACAGTTACTTCGGCGACGCACCGACCGGGCGGATCTTCGCCGCTTCGGCCGACCAGCTGCGTCCGAACTACCGCGGGCTGCGCGACGCCGACGTCCGGCCGGAGTTCGGCCGGGCCCTCGGGCGGATCGAGGAGAAGACCGACACCGTCGAGCAAGCTTGGACGACCGCCGTCCAGCAGGCCCAAGCCGCCCTGAAGTAGCCGCGCGTGCAGCACCGCCTCGACCGCAAGGTCACGCCGCTGCTCTTCGTCGCGCCCTTCTTCGCCCTGTTCGTCGTCTTCGGGGCCTTCCCGCTGCTGTACACGGCGTGGGTTTCGCTGCACGACTGGAACCTGCTCGAAGGCGACCGGGGCGGCTTCGGCCTCGCCAACTACGGCGACCTGCTCACGGATCCGCACTTCTACAACGCGCTCGCCAACACCGTATCCATCTTCCTGCTCGCCGCCATCCCGGAATTCCTGCTGGCCCTGGGCATCGCGGCGCTGCTCGACCGGCCGCTGCGGGCCGCGACCTGGTGGCGCACCGGGGTGCTGCTGCCGAACGTCGTGTCCGTCGTCGCCGTCGGGCTGGTCTTCGGGCAGCTGTTCAGCCGCGACTACGGCGTCGTCAACGAGGTCCTCGGCTGGTTCGGCGTGGCGCCGGTCAACTGGCGGGCGACGACCTGGACGTCGCACTTCGCCGTCGCGAGCATGGTGCTCTGGCGCTGGACCGGCTACAACGCCCTGATCTACCTGGCCGCGATGCAGGCCGTCCCCGGTGACCTCTACGAAGCCGCCGAGCTCGACGGGGCCTCGCGGTGGCGGACGTTCTGGTCGATCACCGTGCCCGGCATCCGGCCCGCGCTGGCCTTCACCGCCATCGCCGGCACGGTCAACGGCCTGCAGCTGTTCGCCGAGCCGCAGCTGTTCGACGCCGGCGGCTCGGCCGGCACCGGCGGCAACGACCGCCAGTTCCAGACGCTGGTGATGTACCTGTACGAAAAGGGGTTCACGCACCTCGACGCCGGCTACGCGGCCGCGCTGACCTGGGTGATGTTCGTGATCTGCGCGCTATTCGCGCTGGTCAACTACCGGCTGGTGCGCCGGTTCGTGAGGTCGGCGTGACGGCGCGGCGGCGGCCGGGCGGCTGGGTGTACGCCGCGCTGACCGGGGTGCTCGGCGCCTCGATCTTCCCGCTGTACTGGTCGTTCGTCGTGGCCACGCGGGACAACTCGGCGATCGGGGAGACGTCGCCGCTGCTGCTGCCGGGCGGGAACCTGCCCGAGAACGTGCGGCGCGTCTTCGACACCGTCGACTTCTGGCTGGCCATCGGGAACTCGCTGATCGTCGCGAGCACCGTCATGGTGTCCAACGTCGTGCTGGCGAGCCTCGCCGGGTTCGCCTTCGCGCGGCTGAAGTTCCGCGGCCGCAACACGCTGTTCCTGCTGGTCGTCGGTTCGGCGATGGTGCCGGCGCAGCTCGGCGTCATCCCGCTGTACCTCGTCGTCGGCGACCTCGGCTGGTACGGGCGGCTCGAAGCGGTGATCGTGCCGGCGCTGGTCAGCGCCTTCAGCGTGTTCTGGATGCGCCAGGCGTGCGAGAACGCGATCAGCCCGGACCTCGTCGACGCCGCTACCGTCGACGGCTGCTCGATCCTGCGCACCTACTGGCACGTGGCCGTGCCCGCCCTGCGCGCGCCGGCCGCGGTGCTCGCGATGCTGACGTTCATGGCCACCTGGAACGACTACTTCTGGCCGCTGGTCGTCCTCGACCCGAACGAGACGCCGACCGTGCAGGTCGCGCTGTCGCAGCTGGCCAGCGGCTACTACACCGACTACGCGCTGATGCTCACCGGCGCGACCGTCGCCGTCGTGCCGGTCATCGCGCTGTTCCTGCTGCTGGGCCGCCACCTCGTACGGGGCATCGTGAAAGGGGCACCGGTATGACCTTCCCGGCCGGCTTCCGGTGGGGCGCGGCGACCGCGTCCTACCAGGTCGAGGGCGCGGTGTCCGAGGGCGGTCGCGGACCGTCCATCTGGGACACGTTCGCGGCCACCGAGGGCAAGGTGCTCGGGGGCGCGACCGGCGCCGTCGCCTGCGACCACTACCACCGCTACCCCGAGGACATCGGCCTGCTGGCCGATCTGGGTCTCAACGCCTACCGGTTCTCGGTCGCGTGGCCGCGGGTGATGCCGGACGGCCGGACGACGTCCGCGGCCGGGCTCGCCTTCTACGACCGGCTGGTCGACGAGCTGCTGCGCCGGGACATCGTGCCGGTGCTGACGCTGTACCACTGGGACCTGCCGCAGGTGCTCGAAGACGCGGGTGGCTGGCCGTCGCGTGACACGGCGTTGCGGTTCGCCGACTACGCGGCGGTGGTGCACGCCGCGCTCGGCGACCGCGTGCGCCAGTGGACGACGATCAACGAGCCGTTCTGCGCCGCCTTCCTCGGCTACGGCAGCGGCGTGCACGCACCCGGCGTCCAGGACCACGACACGGCGCTGGTGGCGGCCCACCACCTGCTGCTGGCGCACGGCCTGGCGACCCGTGCGCTGGCCGGGCCGGAGCACGAGTTCTCGCTCGCGCTCAACTTCGCCCCGGCGATCGCGGACGGCGACACCCCGGCCCACGCGGAGGCGGCCCGGAAGTTCGACGGCATCCACAACCGGTTCTTCCTGGACCCGGTGCTCGGCCGCGGCTACCCGGCGGACGTGGTGGCGGCCGCGGGCCGGTTCGCCGAGTGCGTCCGCGACGGCGACACGGACGTCATCGCGGCTCCGATCGACTGGCTGGGCGTGAACTACTACGCCCCGGCCCGCGTCACGCCGCTCGAGGACCCGCAAGCGCCGAGCAACTGCCCGCTGCCGACGTTGCGGGGCATGGACGTCCTGCCGGCCCGGCCGCCGCTGACGGCGTTCGGCTGGGAACAGGCCCCGGGCTCGCTGACCGACCTGCTGCGGTGGATCGACGACCGGTCCGGTGGCCTCCCGCTCGTGGTGGCCGAGAACGGAGCGTCCTTCGCCGACACGGTGGTGGACGGCCGCGTGTACGACGCGGCGCGGGTGAACTACTTCATGGAGCACCTGCGGGCGGTCCACGACGCCGTCCGCGCCGGGGTCGACGTCCGCGGCTACTTCGCCTGGTCGTTGCTGGACAACTTCGAGTGGGCGATGGGGTACACGCAGCGGTTCGGCCTGGTGCACGTCGACTTCGAGACCCAGCGGCGGACGGTCAAGGAATCGGGCCGCTACCTGGGCCGGGTCGCCAAGGCCAACGCGTTACGGCCGGCGGCGGACGGCGTCGGCGACGCCGGAGCGTGACGGCGTCTCCAGCTTGCCCAGCAGCCGGGCCACGTGGGCCTGGACCGTCCGGCGCGGCAGGGACAGCTCGGCCGCGATGTCCGGGTTCGACCGGCCTTCCGCGACCAGTCCGGCGATCCGGACCTCGATCGGCGTCAGCGACTCCCAGCCGTGGCCCGGCCGGATCGGCGAGAACAGCGCACCCCGCCGCACGCCGAGGCGGCGCAGGCGGGTCTCCGCGCGCCGCAGGTCCCAGCGGGCCGCCAGCGCCGTGTACAGCTCGGCCGCCTCCTCGAAAGCCGCGTGTGCCGCGTCCAGCCGGCCCGCGCGGGCCAGCAACACGGCCGCGTCCTCCAGCGCCGAGGCGAGCTCGGGGCGCCGGCCGACCGCGCGGAAGTGCTCGGCCGTCGCCAGCACCGGCGCCGGGTCCTCCTCGATCAGCCCCCGGCACCACGACGCCGCCGCGTGCGCCCGCGCCGGGCGTCGCTCCTTCGCCGCTTCTTCCTCGCACACCGCCAGAGCGCGCCGGGCGCGGTCGAGTTCGTCCTGCTCCGTCGCCAGCCGTACGAACGCCGGCAGCCACTGGTGCCGCAGCATCATCTGCGCGTAGGTCGGGTTCAGGATCGGCTCGAGGACGGCCAGCGCGCGGACCCGGTCGCCGCGCTGCTCGGCCGCCAAGGCGTCGGCGACCAGCAGGAAGTCGAAGCTCTCGCGCTCGGCGCCGGTCGCCGGGGCGTACTCCTCGGCCGCGTCGAGGTGGGCCGCCGCCTGGGCGCGGTCGTCGCGGCGGCCCGCGATCAGGGCCGCGACGCCGTGCAGCAGCAGCGCCGCCGGGCCCGGTTCGCGCAGGCCGTAGAACGTGATCGCCGGGCCGTCCTCGATGACCGTGTCCAGCTCGACCAGCGCTTCGTCCCAGCGGCCTTCCCAGTACCGGTGCACCGCGGCCGACACCTGCAGCCCGACCGGCAGCGCGTGCCGCGCCGCGACTTCCCCCGCCGCCCGCAGGGCCTCACCCGCCTCGGCCAGGCGATCGAGGTTCTGCAGCGTGAAGACGCGGTTGTCGAGCAGGTCGAGGTGCAGGTCCGCCAGCTCGTGCTCGTCGCCGACGGCCTCGATCGCCGCGTCGATGTGGGCGAGCGCGCGGTCGTGCTCGCGGCGCACCGAATCGACCAGCCACAACGACTGCAGCGCGTGCGCGGTCAGGTAGCGGTCGCCACCGGCGAGGGCCTTCGTCTCGTGCGCGGTCCGCTCCGCGGTGTCCAAATCGGACAGACTGCCGCGCCGGAAGTTCGCCAGCAGCTGCCGGTGCTTGACCCGCCAGAGTTCCGGCACGGCCGGGTCGTCGACCCACGCGGCGAGCGTCGCGACGGCGCCTTCGGTGTCCCCGCGCCGGTGCCGCAGCGCCGCGAGCACGTGCCGCATCTCCTCGACGGCGTCCGGGTCGGTGGCGACGTCGAGGGCCTGCCGCGCCAAGGTTTCCGGGCTGCGTTCCAGCCGGAACAGCACCTTCACCAGCGCCACCAGCAGCGTCTCCCGGCGCGGGTCGGTGGCGGTGGCCGCGGCCAGCGCGCGCTCCAGCAGCTCGACGGCGATCAGCGGGGCCCTGGTCGACACGACCGCGTGGTGCGCGGCGAGCCAGTCCAGCACCCATTCGTCCACTGTGGCCGGTGCCGCCACCAGCTGTTCGGCGACGCGTTTCACCGGCGCGCCGATCCCGGCGAGCGCCTCGGCGGCTTGCCGGTGCAGCGCCGCCCGCGTCCCGGCCAGCAGCCGGTCGTACAGCGCCTGGCGCAGCAGCGGGTGGCGGAACGCCAGCTGCGTCCCGGTGTCGATGAGGACGTTCGCCGTGACGGCTTCCTCCAGCGGCGCCAGCAGGTCCGACGGCCGGGTGCCGAGCACCGCGGCGACGTCGCCGACGGCGAACTCCATGCCCAGCAACGCGCCCCAGCGCAGCACTTCCTGCGTCCGCGCCGTCAGGAAGTCCAGCCGCCGATCGACCGCGGCGACCAGCGACCGCGGCGCTTCGAACTCCGCCGGGTCGTCGACGTCCGCCTGGCCGCCGCTCACCGCCACCGAGCCGGCCCGGCGCAGGACGTCGACCATCTCCTTGACGTACAACGGGTTCCCGGCACCACGGGCGGCCAGCTCGCGCAGGCCCGGCCCGGGCGGCGCGCCGAGCTGGTCTTCGATCAGCCGGCCGACGTCCTCGCCGGTCAGCGGCGCCAGGTCGAGGACGACCCCGTCCCGCGCCTGGACGCCGCGGCGCAGCTGGGCGAGCTCGGCGCGGTCCGGCGCCGGGCGGGTGGCGGCCACCAGCAGCAGCGGCAGCTGCCGAGTCGCCGCGCAGAGCCGGTGCCAGACCAGCACGGACGCTTCGTCGGCCCACTGCAGGTCGTCGAGCACCAGCACCTGCGGCGACTGCGCGCACAGCTCGTCGACCAGCGCCAGCAGCCGGTCGACGGCGCCGAGCACCGGGTCGGCCGGACCCCAGCTGCGCCGCGCCGGGCCCTCACCCGCGAGCTCCTTCGCCACCCGCGCGCGCCGCGGGTCGGGCGAGTGCGCGTCGATCGCCAGGCACTCCAGCACGACCTGCAGCGGGAACCGGGTGCTCAGCTCGTCGGCGGCCGCCCAGAGCCGCTGGAAACCGGGGCCGTCCGGCAGCGAGGAGGTGAGCAGCGCGGACTTGCCGATCCCGGCGTCCCCTTCGATCCAGACCGCCCGGCCCCGCCCGGCCCGGACGTCGGCGACGAGCTCCGCGAGCTGGGCCGTTTCGGCTTCCCGGCCGAACAGCCGCTGCCCGGTGACGACGACCGGCGCCGCGGGCGCGTCGAGGGCCGGGTCCTGGGCGAGGATCTGCCGCTGGAGCCGTTGCAGCGCGGGGCCGGGTTCGACGCCGAGTTCCGCGACGAGCGTGGCGCGGGCGTCGCGGAAGACGTCGAGGGCTTCGGCGGGCCGTCCGCTGCGGTAGAGGGCGAGCATCAGCGACTCCCGCAGCGATTCCCGCAGGGGGTGTTCGCCGGCCAGCACCGCCAGCTCGGGCGCGAGGTCGAGGTGCCCGCCGAGCGCCAGCACGGCTTCGGCGCGGCGTTCGAGGGTGTCCAGCCGGAGTTCGGCGAGGTATTCGCGGTGCCGTTCGGCGAACCCGCCGGGGACGCCGGAGAGCGCCTCGCCCTGCCAGAGCGCGAGAGCGTCGTCGAGTTCGGTGACGGCCGCCCGCGGATCGCCCTGCTCGAGGTGCCGCTGCGCGCGTTCGCGGTGCCGTTCGAACAGGGCCGCGTCGAGGGCGTCCTCGTCGAGGACCAGGGAGTACCCGGCGGGGTCCGAGACGAGCACGCTGGCCGCCGACCAGCGCGAACGGTCCGGTTCGATGGCCCGGCGCAGCCCGGAGACGTAGGTGTGGACGCTGCCTTCGACGCTCGCGGGCGCGGAATCGCCCCAGACGCCGGCGATCAGTTCGGCGCGGGGGACGGGCCGGCCGGCGTTGACGGCGAGCACCGCGAAGATGGCGCGCTGACGGGCGGGGCCGAGGCCGATCTCGGCCGTCCCGCGCCAGGCCCGCAGCGGGCCGAGCACGCCCACCCGCAGGCCGGGGTGTTCCCCTGGCATGTCGTTGCCGTCCCCTCTGGGACTTCGCGTCCCAGACCCCATCCCCCAGGGACATCTCCGGTGACCTTACCGACGTGGCAACCCCCGCGAAGGTTGCGCGTTCACTTTCCGGCGGCCGCCCGGGAGCGCACCGAAGCCGCCCGCCGGATGCCGAACGGGCCCATCCGGGCCTCCGCGCGCCGCACGTCCCACACCGCGCCCATCTCCGTGTACGCGGTCAACGCGCCGCGGAACGCCGTGCGCGCCTCGGCCAGCTCGCCCGACTCCGCCAGCAGGATCGCCGCGTCTTCGGTCGCCTTCGCGTGCTTCAGCACCCGCCCGGCGGCCCGGTAGTGCCCGGCCGCCGTCAGGACCGGGCCGGGATCGCCCGTCACCAGACCCCGGCAGTGCGCCGCCGCCGCGGCGTGCGCCGGCGGGACCTCGCCGTCCGGCTCGAGCAGGCGCACCGCCTCCTGCATCCGCTCCCGGTCGCCGAGCAGCAACGCCAGCCGGGCCAGGTCCGGCAGCCACTGGTGGCGGGCCGCCGGCGGGTAGGTGTCCTCCAGCAGCGGCAGCAACGCCGTCAGCGCCGCCTCCGGCCGGCCCTCCTGCTCGGCCAGCAGCGACCGCGCGGCGAGCAGGAAGTCGCCGCCGTCCGGCTCCAAGCCCGGGGGCCACTGCTGCCGGTCGGCCGCGTCGAGGTGCGTCCTGACCTGGCCCGGCTCGCCGCGGTGGCCGGCGATCAGCGCGCCGACGCCGTGGACCAGCAACGCCGACCCCGGGCTGCGCAGCACGTACGACGCCGTCTCGGCGCCGTCGCGGATCACCGCGTCCAGCTCGGCCAGTGCCTCCCGCCAGCGGCCCAGCCAGTAGTAGTGCACCGCGCCGGCCAGGTGCATCTCGCCCGGCACCGCGCGCGTGGCGGCGATCCGGCGGGCGGCGTCGAGCGGTTCGGCGGCGTCGTCGAGGCTGTCGAGGTTCGGCACGGCCAGCGCCGCGTCGTCCAGCGGGTGCAGCCCGGCCGGGGCCAGCGCCGTCTCCTCGCCCAGTTTTTCCAGCGTGGCCAGCAGCGACTCGTGCCGCCCGCGCCACATCTCCGGGACGTCGGCGTCGTCGAGCGTCCGCTTCAGCTCGGCGGTCGCCTCGGAGAAGTCACCGCGGCGGTAGTAGACGTACGCCAGGATCCAGCGCATTTCGGCCGCGCGCCTGCTGTCGGACGTCCGCGCGACGACCGAGCGTGCTTCGGCTTCGGGCTCCCGGCCGAGCCAGAACAGCAGCCGGGCCAGGGTCGCGGTCAGCGTCTCCCGCGCGTCCGGCGGCAGCGTGCCTTGGGTGACGGCGTGGCGCAGCAGGTCCACCGCGATCCGCGGGGCCTCGGTGGCCACCGTCCCGATGTGCTCCAGGAGCCACCCGGTCACCCACGGGTCCACCTGCGCGGGCGCGGCGGCGAGCTGCTCGGCGACGCGTTCGGCGGGCGCGCCGGCGGCGGCGAAGGCTTCGGCCAGCTGCCGGTGCAGCGCGACCCGCATCGCGGCCGGTGTCTTCTCGTAGAGCACGCGGCGCACCAGCGAGTGCCGGAACGCCAGCCGGTCGCCCGATTCGACGAGCACCCCCGAGGTGATCGCCTCGTCGACCGCGCCGACCAGCGCCATCGGCGGCCGTTCGGTGGCGACCGCGATGTCGCCGGGCGAGAACTCGCGGCCCAGCAGCGCCGCCCAGCGCAGGGTCTCGCGGGTCCCGCTGGACAGGAAGCTCAGGTACTGCGTGATCCGCGCGCCGAGCGGCGACGGGATCGTCTGGCACGAATTGCCGTCCAGGTGCGCGTGGACGCCGTCGAGCACGATCATCGACTGCGCGAGCAGCGTCTCGACGATTTCCCGGACGTAGCGCGGGTTCCCGGCCCCGTAGGAGACCAGCAGCTGCAGGCCGGGCCCGGGTGGCGCGCCGGCCAGCTCGGTGGCCAGCTCGTGCGCGGCGTCCTCGGTCAGCGGCGGCACCGGCAGGACGGTGATGTCATCGTTGTCAAGCAGGTCGTCCAGCGCGGCCGGCCGGGGTACCGGGCGGCACGCCCCGACGAGCAGCAGCGGCAGCTGCCGCGTCTCCCGGCTCAGGTAGCGCCAGACGCGCAGCGTGGTGTCGTCGGCCCACTGCAGGTCGTCGAGCACGAGCACGAGCGGCGCCTCCGCGCACAGCTCGCGGACGAGCTCGAGGACGTCGTCCACCGGATCCTCGCCGGGCTGTCCGGCGAGCCGCGCGGCCAGGGCGGCCCGGCGCGGGTCGGTGGCGCGCGGGTGCACGCCCAGCGCGTCGAGCAGCGGCCGCAGGGCGAACCGCTGGTCCAGCGCGTCCGCGGCGGCGAAGGCCGGGCGGAAGTCCTGGGCCGCGGCGAGGACTTCGGCGAGCAGGGCGGTCCGGCCGCTGCCCGGCTCGCCTTCCAGCCAGACCGACCGCCCCACGCCGGCCCCGAGCTCGACGACGGCTTCGTGCAGCCGGTCGAGTTCCGCCTCCCGGCCGACGAAGATCTCCGCTCGCTCCGGCAGGGCGGCGGCCGGCAGCCGCGTCACCGGCGAAACCGGCGCCGGCTTGGGTTCCGGTGCCGCCGCCGGCTTCGCCAGCAGCTCGTCGTGCAGCCGCCGCAGGGCCGGGCCCGGTTCGGTGCCCGAGGACTCGACGAGCCTTTCGCGGACGTCGGCGTAGACCGCGATCGCCTCGGTCCGGCGCCCGGCCCGGACCAGCGCGCGCATGAGCAGCCCGCGCAACGTCTCGCGGAACGGGTGCTCGCGGGTCAGCGCGGTCAGTTCGGCGACGAGTTCGGTGTGCCCGCCCGAGTCCAGGACGACCTCGGCGCGCCGCTCGATGGTCGCCAGCCGCACCTCGGTGAGCCGGGCGCGCTGCGCGGCGGCGAACGGGCCGGGCAGGCCGGACAGCGGGACGCCGTGCCAGAGCCCCAAAGCCTCGTCGAAGGTCTCGCGGGCGCCCCGGAGGTCACCGGCCGCGTGCCGGCGTTGCGCCTGCTCGCGCAGGGCTTCGAACCGGTGGACGTCGATCGCCTCGGCGTCCAGCCGCAGCGAATAGCCGGAACCGATCGACGCGAGCAGCTGCGGGCCCTCGCCCTTGGCGCGCCCGGGTTCCAGCGCGCGCCGCAGCCCGGAGACGTAGGTGTAGATGGAGCCCTGCGCGCTCTGCGGCGGCGCGTCACCCCAGACGGCGTCGATCAGCTCCTCGCGCGAAACCGTGCGGTCCGGGCGCATCGCCAGCGCGGCGAGGACCGTGCGGCGGTGCGCGGAGCCGAGGTCCAGCTCCGTTTCGCCCTGCCAGGCCTTGAGCGGGCCCAGCAGCTGGAGTCTCGGTGCGGAGCTGTCCGCGGCCGACATCGGTCTCCCTTCGTGCGTGAACGAATCGTCACGCGCCGGATGCCTGCCGTGAGCATACGCGGACGCCGTGAACCGGCAGGCAAGGATGGCGGACATTCGGGCAAGGGCACCCGGGCGGGGTTCCGCGCCGCCACGGCGTGCGCCACGCTCGGGACCCGGAGAGGAGCCCCCGAATGGCGACAGCGCCGACCGAAGACATGCAGCGGGCCGCCGCCTGCTTCGCGGCCACCCTCGACGGCGCCCGGTCCCGCCTGCGCGACGTCAACAGCGAGATGGCGATGGTGCAGGCGTCCTGGCGCGGTGAGGCATCGGTGCGGTTCGGCCAGGCGATGAGCGACTGGGAGCAGGAGTTCGACGTGATCCTGTCGCGGCTGGCGCAGCTGCTGGAGGCGACCGGCGGCCCGATGCCGCGGCCGCGCCTGCCGTGACGCGGCTCGACTTCCGGTTCGCCGATCTGGTGCTGGACCGGATGGGCGCGATCACCGGCGAACTCGGCGAGCTGCTGGCCGACCTGGAGGCCCGGGTCGAGCCGGAGCTGGCCGGCTGGACGCCGGAGGCGCGGGAGGAGTACTGGCGCGCCAAGCGCGACTGGGCCCGCGCGGCCGGGCGGATGCCGGGGTGCCTGGAGCGGGCGCGGGCGGCTTTCGGGGAGCTTTCTTCACGGGCGTGAAGACGGAATAGGGAAGGCGTGAAGACACGCCGTCCACACTGCCCTCATGAAGCCCGTCGAAGTGAGCGTCCTCGCCTCGGACCCGATCACGCACGCCGGCGCGGTGAGCCTGCTGGACAACCATCCCGACGTCCGGCTGACCGACCTCGTGCCGGACGTGCTGCTGGTGATGGAGGACCACGTCACCGAGGCCGTCCTGGGCGAGATCCGCGCGGCCAAGGCGTCGCACGTCGTGCTGGTCGTCGAGCACTTCCGCGAAAGCGACCTGATGGCGGCGCTGGAGGCCGGCGTGGTGGCGATCCTGCCGCGCCGCGAAACGGGCGGCGCCGAGCTGGTGACGGCGGTGCTCGCGGCGGGTGACGGCACGGCCAACCTGCCGCCGCGGCTGCAGGGCGCGCTGCTCGCGCAGGTGCAGCGGATGCGCAAGGACGTCCTGGAACCGAACGGGCTCACGCTGTCCGGTCTCGCGGCCCGCGAGTGCGACGTGCTGCGGCTGGTCGCCGAGGGCTTCGGGACCGAGGAGATCGCGGCGAAGCTGTGCTACTCCGAGCGGACCGTGAAGAACGTCCTCTACGGGCTGATGACCCGCTGCGGCCTGAACAACCGCGCCCACGCCGTCGCCTACGCCCTGCGAGCCGGCGCGATCTGAGACGTTTTCTTTGCCACTGTCACCTTTTCGTGGGCTAGGGTCCGATCATGGTGCTCACGGCAGTGGAGATCGCGGCCTCCGTCCGGGCCGGGAAGCTCGATCCGGTGCAGGTCACCGAGGAGGCCCTGGAGCGGATCGCCGCGGCGGACGGCGTCGTCGGCGCCTTCCGGCGGGTGCGCGCCGAGGAGGCGCTGAAGGAAGCCGCGGAGGTCGCCGCGCGGCCGGATCTCGCGACGCTGCCGCTGGCCGGGGTGCCCGTCGCGGTCAAGGACGTCACGGAGGTGGCCGGCGAGTACGCGTCGCACGGTTCGCTGGCGGGGGCGTCGGCGCGGGCGGACGCGGACGGCGTGATCGCGACGCGGCTGCGGGCGGCGGGCGCGGTGATCGTCGGGCTGACCCGGGTGCCGGAGCTGTGCATCTGGCCGATGAGCGACACCCCGGACGGCATCGCCCGCAACCCCTGGGACCCGACGTACGCGGCGGGCGGCTCATCGGGCGGCAGCGCGGCGGCGGTGGCGGCCGGGCTGGTCCCGCTGGCCCACGGTTCGGACGGCATGGGTTCGGTCCGCCTTCCGGCGGCGATGTGCGGCCTGGTGGGGCTGAAGCCGGGCGCGGACCTGCTGGCGGAGGGCGGCTGGTTCGGCATGTCCGTCCACGGCCCGCTGGCCACGACGGTCGCCGACACGGCGTTGCTGGTGTCGGTGCTGGCAGGCTCACCTGAGCTGGCCACGGTGACTTCGCCGTCGCCGGTCCGCATCGGCATGTCGACGACGGTGCCGTTGCTGCACAGCCCGGTCCCGCGCGAGCTGGTGGCGGCGGTCTCGACGGCGGCGGGCCTGCTGGCGGCGGCGGGCCACGAGATAGCCCCGGCCGCACCCCGCTACCCGGCGACGATGGTCCTGGGCATGACGGCCCGCTGGCTGGCGGGCCCGGCAGTCCAGGCCCGCGAATTCGACGTCAGGCGCTTGCAGCGCCGGACCCGGGCCCACGTCCGCGCGGGCCGCCTGGTCGAGCGGGCGGGCTTGATCCGCCCGCGGACGCGTGATCGGTGGATCGCCCGGGCGGAGGAGTTCTTCGCGGCGCACGAGGTGCTGCTGACGCCGACGCTGTCCCACTGGCCGGTGAAGGCGGGCCGCTGGCACGAGCGAGGCTGGCTGGCGAACGTGCTGCCGTCGACGCGCTTGGCGGGCTTCACGGGCCAGTGGAACCTCGCGGGCTACCCGGCGATCACGGTCCCGATGGGCAGGTCGGTGGTGTCGGGCCTGCCGACGTCGGTCCAGCTGGTGGCCCGCCCGGGCGGGGAGTCCCTGCTGCTGGGCTTGGCGGCCCAGCTGGAGACGGCGAACCCCTGGGCCCGGACAGCGCGCAACTGAGAGCCCGCAGCTGTGCACAACTGAACGCGCGCTGCCCCCGGGCGCCCGGAATTGTCGGTGGTCGCCGGTAGCGTGGAAAACGGGGGCTGCTCAGAGCCGGAAAGGGCACAGGCCGCCTCGAACGAGAGGCCGCCTCGAACGATCGAGGCGGCCTGCCGCGGCCAGGCGGCCTTTGCGCGGCCAGGGCGGCGGTGGTGGCTCAGTTGCCGGGCTTGCTGCCCGTCGGCGGGAGCGGCTTGGCGCCGTTCCCGTTCGAGCCGTTGCCGTTCGCGGGCTGGTGGCCGGGCCGTTCGAGTTGGCCGGCTTCGGGGCCGCAGCGGGCTTCGCGGCCGCCGCAGGCCTGGTTGCCGCGGGGGGCTTGGTTGCCGCAGCTGGCTTGGACCCGCAGGGGGCTTCGGGGCGGCCGACGCAGCCCGGAAAGCGCAAAGGCCGCCTCGAACGCTCAGAGGCGGCCTTGCCGCGGCCAGGCCGCCTCCGATGCTCGAGGCGGCGGATGGCTCAGTTGCCCGGCTTGCTCCCACTCGGCGAAAGCGGCTTGGCGCCGTTCCCGTTCGAGCCGTTGCCGTTCGCGGGCTTGGTCGCCGGGCCGTTCGAGTTGGCCGGCTTCGGGGCCGCAGCGGGCTTCGCGGCCGCAGCAGGCTTGGGCGCCGCAGCAGGCTTGGGCGCCGCCGCGGGCTTCGGCGCCGGCTTCGGGGCCGCCGACTTCGGGATCGACGGCTGCACCACCGGGACGACCGGCGCCGCCGGCGTGGTCGCCGACTCCGCGTCCCCGCCGACCAGCTTCGACGCCTGGGGGATCACCGCCTCCTCCGGCAGCGTGGCCAGCTGCGTCTCGCTCCGGTTGAGGATGTCCTCCGCCATCGCCAGGCTCTTGCGCGCCTGCTCGCGGATCTCCGCCAGCCGCTCGACCTTGCGGTTGGCCGCCGTCGTGCGCTGGGCCGCCTGGGTCGTTGCCTCGTCGAGCCGGCGCTTGGCCTCCGCGGTCGCCTCGTCCAGCCGCCGCTTCGCCTCCGCCGTCGCCTCCGCGATCCGGCGCTCCGCCTGGTTCTTGCTCGCCGTGCGCTGGTCCGCGATGTGCTTCTCCAGCGTGGCCTTCTGGGCTGCCTGGGACGCCTCGAACTCGCGCTCGAGCTTCCGGCGCTTCCGCTCCGCCTCGTTGTCCAGCAGCTCCCGGCGCTGGGCCGCCTCGATCGTCAGCCGCTGGACCTCGGCGCGCGTCTCCGCCAGCGCGTTCTCGTGCTCGGAGTGCAGCAGGTCGGCCTGCTTGTCCAGCTCCGCCACCAGCTTCGAGTACCGCTCACGCAGCTTCGTCGACGCCTCCGTCGAGGACGCCCACGTCTTCTCCGCGGCGACCTCGGCGCGCTTGATGATCTCGTCCGCGCGCGCCTGGGCGAGCGTCACCGTGCGCTGCATCCGCTCGTCGAGGTCCTCGAGCCGCTCCGGCGGCTTCTTCAGCTCCTCGATGCGCGCTTCCAGCGCCGCGACCTGCTGCCGCACCGTTTCGGCCTCGCGGGTCGCCGCGGCGGCCTGTGCCGCGGCGGCGTCGCGTTCGCTGAGCACCCGGCGCAGCTGGGCTTCGACGTGATCGAGGTACTGCCGGACCTCGTTGCGGTCGAAGCCGTGCCAAGCCTGCGTGTACTCACGACGGAGGGGGAGGAGGCCGTTGAGGGCGGTTGCGGCGGGGTCGCGCTCAGGAACCATGGGCCCGACCGTACCCGGGCACCCGCCGCCTCCGCCTTCCGGCTTCACGAATCACCAACACGTGTCGCCGTGTCGCCGGAATGGCCTCACCCCGGGAACGCAGAGTGAGACCACCGTGCTGACCAGCCGGACCGACTACCAGTGGAAGCCGCGCGAGAGCCGGGCCAGCGCCATCGCCGCGCGCGAGAGGTGTTTCTCGCCACGCCCGATCTTGAGCTCGCCCGAACCGCCCGCCGCGGCCGAATCCGGGAAGATCCGGAAACCCTGGTACGCGACGGCGTCGGTGAGGCCCGGCGTGAGCGTGTACGCCAGCCCGATCGCCTGTCCCGCCGGGGTGCCGATGTGCTTGGGCCGCTCGACGAGCGCCTTCATCACCATGTCCGCGGCCTGCTCCGGCGACTTCGTCGGGAACGCGTCGTAGATCTTCGTCGGCCGGATCATCGGCGTCCGCACCAGCGGCATGTGGATGGTGGTGAACGTGATGCCGTCGCCGTGCGTCTCGGTCGCCGCGATCCGCGAGAAGTAGTCCAGCGCCGCCTTCGAGGCCGCGTACGCCGAGAAGCGCGGCGCGATGCCCTGGACGCCGATCGACGACACGTTCACGATGTGCCCGAACTTCCGCTCCGACATGTGCGGCAGCACGGCAAGGATCAGCCGCACCGCGCCGAAGTAGTTGATGGCCATCGCGCGCTCGTAGTCGTGCATCCGGTCGTAGGACAGCTTGATCGACCGGCGGATCGACCGGCCGGCGTTGTTCACCAGCATGTCGATCCGGCCGTGCTCGGCCAGCATCGCGTCGACGGCCTTGCGCACCGAGTCCTCGTCGGTCAGGTCGGCCGGGTACACCGACGCCGTGCCGCCGGCGGCGACGATCTCGTCGCGGACCTCTTCCAGCTCGTGCTGGCGGCGCGCGACGAGCAGCGGCACGCCACCCGCGGCCGCCACCTTCAGCGCCGTCGCCCGCCCGATGCCCGAGGACGCGCCGGTGATGATCACGCGGCGGCCGTCGAGCTCGCCGCGCGGGCCGTGCTTGCGCGCGCGGAACGGGTCGAGGTGCTCGCGCCAGTAGCGCCACAACGTCGGCGCGTACTCCTCCAGCCGCGGGACCTCGACCGTGCCGGCCAGCGCCTTGCGCGTCTCGGCCGAGGAGAACACCGACGGGAACGCCATCGTGTCCAGCAGCACCGGCGGGATGCCGAATCGCTCCATGACGGCGTCGCGCGCGATGGTGACGCCGGGGATGTGCTCGGTCAGCTTGACCAGCCCGACGATCCGCTTCGAGAGGCCTTCACCCAGCTGCACGGTGATCGTCGGCGCGCCCGCGGCCCGCGCGAAGGCGTTGTACACCGAGACGACCGGCTGCGGCTCGGGGTTGACCAGGTGGAAGGCGTGGCCGTCGAGGCCCGGCTTGACCACCAGCTCCAGCAGCGCCTTGGCGACGTAGTCGACCGGCACGATGTTCGTGTCGCCGAGGTCGGGGCCGACGACCGGCAGCACGTCGGGCAGCCCGGCGAGCCGGTTGATCGCGGGGAAGAGGTAGTACGGGCCGTCGATCTTGTCCATCTCGCCGGTCTCGGAGTGCCCGACGACGACGGCCGGCCGGTACACCCGCCAGGGCACCTGGTCCTGCTCGCGGACGATCTTCTCGGCTTCGAACTTGGTCCGGTGGTACGGCGTGACGAGGCGCTGCCCGGCGTCGAACATCTCCTCGGTGAACACGCCTTCGTGGTCGCCCGCGACGGCCACCGACGACACGTGGTGCAGGCAGCCCGCGCGCAGGTCCGCGGCGAGGTCGACGACGGCCCGCGTACCGTCCACATTGGCCTTGATGCTGGCTTCGTCGTCGGCGGTGAGGTCGTAGAGCGCGGCGAGGTGGACGATGTGGTCGACGCTCCCGCGCAGCTGCTCGCGGTCCGCTTCGGACACTCCGAGCAGCGGCTCGCCGAGGTCACCGGTGACGAGCGTGACGCGGTCGGAGTGCGGCCACTGGTCGACCAGCGCGGCCAGCTTGGCCCGCGAGGACGCGCGCACCACGAGGGCGACGCGGTCGTCGTCGGGGCGGGACAGCAGCAGCCGGGTGAAGTGACGCCCGATCAGTCCGGTCGCGCCGGTCACCAAGAACGTCGCCATGGTCTTCACACCTCTCGCTCCGCAGCCCTGACCCTGGGCATTCTGCTGCATGGCGAGGCCCGCGACCACCGTTTCGAAACGTGATGTTACCCACGAGTAACTTAGCTGGGCTCCGCGATGACGACGCGGTTCTCCTCGTAGCCGTCCGAGCCGCCGACCCAGCGGCCGCCGCACGTCACCAGCACCACGCGGTGCGGGCCGGACTGGCCGAACAGGTAGTCGGCGCGGGCCGGCAGGTCGCTCTTGTGCACCGTGACCAGCTGCGCGATCCGGTACCGCCAGCTCTGACCCGCACTGTCCACAATGGTCACCTCGGCGCCGACCTGCGCGGTCCACAGCTCGGCGAACGGCCCGGTCGCGCCCCGCCAGTTCACGTGGCCGGCGAACACGCTCGCCCCGCCCGCGGCGTCGAGTGACGCGCCCCACCACGTGGCCTGGCCGAGGTCGGTGGGCACCGGCAGCTCGCCGCCCGGGCCGAGGTCCTTGCGCACGAGCGTCGCCGTCCCGCCGGCGGGCAGCCGGACGGTGCCCCGCGGCTGCGGTGGCGGGGACGGCGGCGGCGCGGACGGCGACGGCGTCCCCGCGGCGGGCGCGGCCGGAGCCGGGGACGAGGTGGCCGCCGGGGATGGGGACGGCACCGCGGCCGCGGCTCCCGCCGCCCCCGCGGCGGGCAGCGCCGTACCGGACACGACGGCCACCCGCGGCACGGTGACCACGGAGGAGCCGAACTGGACCGCCAGCACGGTCGCCGCGCCGAGGGCGAAGCCGGTCAGCAGCCGGCCCCGGCCGGGTTTGCGCGCGGGCGGCTCCGGGGGCCCGCCGGGCGGCTCGTCATCGCCGGCCGCCCAGCCGATACCCCGGTGCCATTCCTCGACGAACCAGTCCTCGGCCCGCCAGTCGCCGCCGTGCTCCGCCACGCCGTTACCGCCGGGAGGCCCGCCGCGCGGCGACGCCGATCAGCCCGCCCGCCAGCAGCACGAGCAGGCCGAGCCCGGCCAGGCCCGGCACGGAGTAGCTCGTCTCGACGACCCCCTGCGCCCGCGCGACCGGCTGGTCGCCGGCCGGGATCGCGCGCGGGACCTCGTTCGGCTTGTTCGTCACGGTCAGGGCGAGCGTCTCGCCCGGCTTGACGGTGCCGCACGCCGACGGCGGGTTCTTCGGGTCGAAGGCGTTCGTGTAGCCCGGCGGCGGGCTCGCCTCGACGACGCAGATCTCCTGCGGGGCGCGCAGGTTCTCGACCGTCACGCCGCCGGTCTTGCCGTCGGTGGTGACGACCGCGGGCTTGCCGTCGGCTCCGGTGAGCGGCTTGCCGTCCTGCCCGATGGCCGCCGACGTCTTGTCCTTGCCGGTGATCCGCAGGACGGCGCCGCCGACGCCCTGGCCCGTGTTCGCGTCCGTCTTGGTCACCTGGACCGTGCCGGGCTTGGCGACGTCGACCACGCCCTGTGCGGTCAGTTCCTTCTCGCCGCCGGTGGAGACCACCCGCTGCACCTTGGTGTCGACCGGCACCCGCACGTACGGCCGGTCGGCCGGGGCGGACAGCGCGGCCACGAGCCTCGGCTGGTCGCCGGTCGGGGTCAGCTTCACCGTCACGGTGCCGTCGGCGCCCGTCTTGAGCGTGACGTCCTTCGCGGCGGCCTGCGGGCTCGAGTTCCCGGCCGCGGCGTCCGCCTTCCCGCCGTCCTCACTGTCGAGGGTGGCGGCGGTCGCCGTCAGCTTCACCGGGACGTCCGGGACGCCCTTGTCCTTGGCGTTCTTCACCGTGACCGTCCACTCGGCGGCCTCGCCGGGGTGCTGGTCGCCCTTCGGCGTGGTCACCGAAGCCGTCCACGGCCCGCGGTTGGCCTCGGCGTCCGTCTTCAGCCGGTCGACGGCCGCCTTGGCGTCCGCGGGCAGGAGGTCGAGGTGGTACTTCGCGTCGTAGCCGATCTTGTCGTAGCCGAGCGACGGGTCCAGGTCGGCCGCCGTGCGCGGGGCGGCGGTCCACGAGTGCAGCAGGTGGGCGAGCGCGGCGGCTTCGGCGGGCTTCTTCGTGTCGCCGTAGCGCAGCAGCAGGTAGGAGATGTTCGCCGCCTGGTCGGCGGGCAGCTTCGTGCCCCACTTCGTGAGCAGCTCGTCGCCCGGCTTGTACTGCTCGTCGGTGTCGGGCGCCTTGAGCTGGAAGCTCACGCAGAAGACCTGCGCCCCGCCGACGACGTACGAGCCGAGCCAGTTGCGGCTGGGCCGCGGGGTCATGTCCTGGCCCGGCTTGACCTCGTAGCCGATGCCCTCCTGGCTCGCGGCCGAGGCGGCGGGCGCGCCGGCGGTCACGGAAAGCGTGCCGAGCAGGGCCGCGGCGACGAGCCCGGTGAGCGCGCGAGCACCCGCGCGCGGGCGTGTTGACCACCCCATGTGTCAATGCTCCTTCGTTGGACGCGCGGCAGCGCCCGGCGTCTCTGCAGGTCACACGACTGATCAAAACCCCGACACGCGTTCGGTGAACGTCCGAGCACGCGAGGTGAGCGTTGCGCCAAGGGGCGAAACTGTGTACCGCTCTTCGGGTGGCTGTCGGCGAACGGTCGTGATGTCCGTCGCTTACCGTGTCGTCCGAGGCAGTCGGCCTGCCGTCGAGTAAAGTCGTCTTTACTCGACGGGAACCCCGCGCCCGCGGCGGTCGTTGAACCCGATGCAGCGATGATCCAAGCAGCAGATCCAGGAGGATCAGGTGCGTTCCAGTAGCAACCCGGCGTTCCGCAACCTGCCCGGCGGCGGAACCCAGACTTACGGGCAGTACGGGCCCCCCGTGGGCTTCAACCAACCCCAGGGCGGCGTGCCCGGGTACGGCCCCGGCCAGGCCGCCTCCGGCGAGGGCGACCGGCCGATGACCGTCGACGACGTCGTCGTCAAGACGGGCATGTCCCTCGGCGTCGCGCTGCTCGTCGGGGTGGTCACCGGGATCTGGGCGCAGGTCCAGATCGCCGAGACCGGCCGCCTGTCGGGCGCGCTCATCGGCGCGATGCTCGGCGGCTTGATCGTCGGGCTCGTCATTTCGCTGGTGATCATCTTCCGCCAGAAGCCGAGCGGCGCGCTGACGCTGACGTACTCCGCGGCCGAAGGCCTGTTCCTCGGTGCGCTGAGCGGCGTCTTCGAGGCGATCTACCCCGGTATCGCGCTGCAGGCGATCATCGGTACCGCGGGTGTGTTCATCGGCATGCTGGTCGTCTACAAGACCGGCGCGGTCAAGGTCACGCCGAAGCTGACCAAGTGGATCGTCGGCGCCGTCGTCGGTGTCGCCATCCTGATGCTGTTCAACCTGATCAGCTCGCTGGCGTTCGGCTTCAACCCGCTGCGCGACGGCGGCCCGCTGGCCATCGTGTTCAGCCTCGTCTGCATCGGCATCGCGGCCTTCAGCTTCCTGCTCGACTTCGACCAGGCGGACCGGATGATCCGCGAAGGCATGCCGTCGAAATGGGCCTGGTACACCGCGTTCGGCCTGATGACGACGCTGGTCTGGCTGTACCTCGAGATCCTGCGGTTGCTCTCGTACTTCCGCGAGTAACCTGGCTCACAGTTTCGCAGTGAAGGCGCTCCGTAACCGGCGGGGCGCCTTTTCTGTGGGTAATTAGTGCAAATAGGGACCCCGCTGCGGACTCCGCTCACCCTGCGTGTTTGATAACCCGGTCGGTTCTCATTTCACATGTGTGAGGTTCACAGTGAGCGTTCCCCCTCCGGCCCCCGGGGGCCAGCAGCCGGTGGGTCAGCCCGATCCCTACGGACCGCCTCCCGGCGGCCAGCCGCAGCAGCCGTACGGCCAGCCCGGCCAGTACGGACAGCCGCAGGGCCAGCCGGGCCAGTTCGGCCCGCCGCCCGGCCAGTTCCCGCCCGGCGGCCAGCCCGGCTTCCCGCCCGCGCCGCCGAAGCGCTCGAAGGCGCCCCGGCTGATCCTGGGCGGCATCGGCGCCATCGTGGTGGTCGCGATCGTGATCATCGGGATCGTCTCGTTCATGAAGTCCCCGGCCACCTCGAACGCCGGTGACTGCCTCACCATCACCGAGTTCACCCAGGGCGGCGACGACCCGGCGAAGGCCGACTGCAACGACCCGAAGGCGAACGTCAAGATCGCCAAGAAGCTGGAGAGCTCCTCCGAGAACTGCCCCGGCGGCTCGGACGCGGGCTACGACACCTACTCGGTCAGCGGCCGCAGCTCGTACAAGCTGTGCCTGATGATCAACGCGAAGCAGGGCGACTGCCTGGCGAACTTCACGTCCCAGACCAAGGGCTACCTGAAGGTCCCGTGCACCGACCCGACCAAGGACGGCGAGCTCGTCAAGGTCGTGACGGGCCAGGCGGACAAGAGCGTCTGCGAGGGCACCGACGCCACGCGCGTCGCGGTCTACCCGGAGCCGGCGACGACGATGTGCGTGAAGACGAACGAATAACGCTGGTTCGGCAAACGGCCCCCGCTCGCGTCGAGCGGGGGCCTTTCGCGTCGAGTCAGGAAAGGCGCTCGATGATCAGCGCCATGCCCTGGCCGCCGCCGACGCACATCGTCTCGAGGCCGAACTGCTTGTCGTGGTGCTGCAGGGAGTTGATCAGCGTCGAGGTGATCCGGGCGCCGGTCATGCCGAACGGGTGGCCGACCGCGATCGCGCCGCCGTTGACGTTCAGCCGGTCCAGCTCGATGCCCAGGTCCTGGTAGGACGGGATGACCTGCGCCGCGAACGCTTCGTTGATCTCGACCAGGTCGATGTCGCCGATCGACAGCCCCGCGCGCGAGAGCGCCTGCTTGGAAGCCTCGACCGGGCCGTAGCCCATGATCTCCGGCGAAAGCCCGGTGACCCCGGTGGAGACGATCCGCGCCAGCGGCGTCAGGCCCAGTTCGCGCGCCTTCGTGTCGGACATGACGACCAGCGCCGCCGCGCCGTCGTTGAGCGCGCAGCAGTTGCCCGCCGTGACCCGCCCGTCCGGGCGGAACACCGGCTTCAGGCCGGAGACGCCTTCCAGGGTGACACCGGCGCGCGGGCCGTCGTCCTTCGAGACGACCGTGCCGTCCGGCAGCGTCACCGGGGTGATGTCCTTGGCCCAGAAGCCGTCCGCGATGGCCTTCTCGGCCAGGTTCTGCGAGCGGACGCCGAACTCGTCCATCTCCTCGCGCGTGACGCCCTTCAGCCGGGCCAGGTTCTCCGCGGTCTGGCCCATCGCGATGTAGACGTCCGGGACGTTGCCCTCGGTGCGCGGGTCGGTCCAGGTGTCGGTGCCGGACTCGGCGGTCGCCTTGGTGCGTGCTTCGGCGTCGGCGAACAGCGGGTTGTGGGTGTCGGGCCACGAGTCCGAGCTGCCCTTGCCGAACCGCGACACGGTCTCGACGCCGGCCGAGATGAAGACGTCGCCCTCGCCGGCCTTGATCGCGTGGAAGGCCATCCGGGTGGTCTGCAGGCTGGAGGAGCAGTACCGGGTGATCGTGCAGCCGGGCAGGTGGTCGTAGCCCAGTTCGACGGCGACCGCGCGGCCCATGTTGAACCCGGACTCGCCGCCCGGCAGGCCGCAGCCCAGCATCAGGTCGTCGATGTCGGCCGGGTCGAGCTGGGGCACCTTGGCCAGCGCCGCCGTGACCATCTGGGCGGTCAGGTCGTCGGGCCGCATGCCGACCAGCGAGCCCTTGTTGGCCCGCCCGATGGGCGAGCGTGCGGTGGAGACGATGACGGCTTCAGGCATGACGTGACACATCCTCGTATCGCGAACTAAGCAGTTGCTCACCATACTGCCGGGTACGGCGCCCGGGAGAAAGCCGGAGCGACTGTGAGGTTGCCCGGTCTGCCAGGATCAGCCGGGTGGGAAACCAGCTCGAGCGGGTGCTGCGGACCAGGACGATCGTGCTGTGGAGCGCCGGTCTGCTGACCGTCGCCGCGCTTGCCGCCACCCTGCTGCTGACGCTGCTGGGCGGTGGCCGCCCGGAGGACTCGGCCCGGCTCGACGCGCTGAAGACCGCCGCCAACATCGTCGTCGGCACCGGGGGTGCCGCGGCCCTGCTGCTCGCCGCGCGGCGGCAGCGGTCGGCCGAGCTGGAGCTGGTGCAGAAGGACCACGACGCCACCGAGCGCCGGATCACCGAGATGTACGGCAAGGCCGCCGACCAGCTCGGCAGCGACAAGGCGCCGGTGCGGCTGGCCGGGCTGTACGCGCTCGAACGGCTCGCCGCCGGCCACCCGGAGCACCGGCAGACGATCGTCAACGTCTTCTGCGCCTACCTCCGGATGCCCCACGGCCCCGGCAAGGACGCCGAGGAGCTGCAGGTCCGCAAGGCCGCGCAGCGCATCCTCATGCTGCACCTGCGGCCCGGCCGGGCCGAGCAGCCGAGCGGCGACTTCTGGCCGGACACCGACCTCGACTTCTCCGGGGCCGAGCTGGTCGGGCTGACCCTCACGCACTGCTCGATCCGTTCGATCGTCTGCTACGAAACGAAGTTTCTCGGACTGGCCTCGTTCCGCGGGACCGAATTCCGCACCAAGGCCGACTTCAACAAAGCCGAGTTCGCCGACCGCGTCGATTTCCGCGGAACCGTTTTCGGCGGCGAACGCGAAAGTTTCAACGGCGCCGTTTTCGCAGGTCCGGCCGATTTCGGGACGAAGTCCGCCGCCCGGCTCGCCGGTGCGCGCGCGAAGCCGGGTTTTCCGCGGACCTGGCCCCCGGGCTGGGAAGAACGGCCGATCGCCGGTCAGGCCGGCCAGGTGGAATTGACACGAAAGGACGAACCGGGGCAACCGGCGGCCCGATAGGATCGTCCCACTCGTGAAGGCTCGCCATTCCGCTGGGAGGTGAACTGGCGATGATGATGGTCCAGAACGCCTTCTGGACGTCCCTGTCCCTTCGGACCGGCTGCCCGGCCATCGACGCCGGGCGGAACCTCCGGGACGGGATGACGGCTCAGCGTGTGACGGCCCTCGGGCCGGTACCGGCGCGGACGAGCGGCTTGGTGGCCGCCTAGGTCCCCGCCGGGCGGCCCGACCCCGCGCTCGCGGCCCGGCATCGCCGACGCGCACCCGGAGCCCGCCCCGCGCTGGGTGGACAGCGCCATGGGGACGCCGTTTAGGCTGGCGGTCGTGGAGTACGCAGAGCACATCGCAGACCTCGTGGGCAACACCCCGCTGGTCAAGCTGAACTCGTTGACCAAGGGGCTCAAGCCGCTCGTGCTGGCCAAGGTCGAGTACCTGAACCCGGGTGGCTCGGTCAAGGACCGCATCGCGCTGCGCATGATCGAGGCCGCCGAAGCATCCGGCGAGCTGCGCCCGGGCGGCACGATCGTGGAGCCGACGTCCGGCAACACCGGCGTCGGGCTGGCCATGGTCGCCCAGCGCAAGGGCTACCGGTGCGTGTTCGTCTGCCCGGACAAGGTCAGCGAAGACAAGCGCAACGTGCTCAAGGCGTACGGCGCCCGCGTCGTGGTGTGCCCGACGGCGGTGCCGCCCGAGCACCCGGACTCCTACTACAACGTCTCCGACCGCCTGGTCCGCGAGATCGACGGCGCCTGGAAGCCCAACCAGTACGCCAACCCGCAGAACCCGGAGAGCCACTACCACTCGACCGGCCCGGAGCTGTGGGCGCAGACCGAAGGCCGGATCACCCACTTCGTCGCGGGTGTCGGCACCGGCGGCACGATCTCCGGCACCGGCAAGTACCTCAAGGAGGTCAGCGACGGCGCCGTGCAGGTGGTCGGCGCCGACCCGGAGGGCTCGGTCTACTCCGGCGGCAGCGGCCGCCCGTACCTCGTCGAAGGCGTCGGCGAGGACTTCTGGCCGGACACCTACGACCGGGACATCGCCGACGAGATCATCCCGGTCTCCGACGCCGACTCCTTCCAGGTCACCCGGCGCCTCGCGCTGGAGGAGGGCCTGCTGGTCGGCGGCTCCTGCGGGATGGCCGTCGCCGCCGCGCTGAAGCTCGCCGAGCGGCTCACCGAGGACGACGTCGTGGTCGTGCTGCTGCCCGACGGCGGCCGCGGCTACCTGACGAAGGTGTTCAACGACACGTGGATGTCCTCCTACGGCTTCCTGCCGCCGGACTCTTCGGGCGCGACGGTCGCCGACGTGCTCACGAAGAAGAGCGGCTCGCTGCCCGATCTGGTGCACTCTCACCCGAAGGAGACCGTCGCCGAGGCGATCGCGATCCTCTCCGAATTCGGCGTGAGCCAGATGCCCGTCGTCAGCGCGGAGCCGCCGGTGATGGCGGCCGAGGTCGTCGGCGCCGTCAACGAGCGTGACCTGCTCGACGCGCTGTTCACCGGCAAGGCGCAGCTGGCCGACCGGCTCGAGCAGCACATGTCCCCGCCGCTGCCGACGATCGGCGGCAGCGAGCAGGTGGGCGCGGCGATGACCGCGCTCCAGGGGGCCGACGGCGCGCTCGTGCTGGTCGACGGCAAGCCGGCCGGCGTCGTCACCCGGCACGACCTCCTGGGCTTCCTGGCCGGTCGCTGACCGCGTCCGAAGGGAGCCTTTATCGGCGGACCCGGCAGGGGCGTTACGAGCGCCCCGCCGGGCGATCCGATAGCGTGGGCGCGAGTAGAACACTTTCGCGTCCTCGTCAAGGGGGTTCAAGACCCACATGAGTGCACCGCAGCCACCGAACCAGCCGTGGGGCGGCGGCCAGCCGCCTCAGGGCCCGCCGAGTGGCCCCCAGCCGCAGCAGGACCCGTTCGGCAGCCCGGAACCGACCCAGGTCGTCCAGCCCGCCCAGCCTCAGGGCGGTTCCCCGTTCGGGGAGACGCCGGAGCCGACCCAGGTGGTCCAGCCGGGCCGGCCGGGTGACGGCGGGGCGGGCGCGACCCAGGCCATGCCGCCGGTCGACGCGAACGCGACCCAGATGGTGAACCCGGTCGGCGGCGGCGACGCCCCGGTCGCGGACTCGACGCAGCTGGTGCCCCCGGGCTCCCAGCCGCCGCCGGCGATCCCGTACACCCCGCCGCCGAGCGCGGCCGACAACCCGGCCGCGGCCTTCGGCCAGCAGCCCGGTGGGTACGGCCGCCAGCCGGGCTTCGGGCAGCCGGGCCAGCAGGGCGGGTTCGGCCAGCAGCCGGGCTTCGGCCAGCCGCCGCAGGGGTTCGGTGCCCCCGGTTTCGGTGGCCAGCAGCCCGGCTTCGGCGGGCCGCAGCAGCCGTTCGGCGCGCCGGCCGCGGGCGGCAACGCCCTCTTCGGCTACATCGCCGGTGGCGTCGTCGCCCTGCTGGGCCTGATCGCGCTCATCATCTCGTTCAACTACATGGGCGACGCGAGCGACTACTCCACGATCGTCGGCAGCACGGACTCGGACATCATCCAGAAGGCGCTCGACGCCGCCGGGCTGATCGGCCCGGGGCTGGTCTGGTTCTACGTGATCATGATCCTGCTGGGTTCGCTGATCTCCCTCGCCGGCGGTGTCGGGCTGGCGCTCGCGGGCCGGCTGGGCGGCATCCGGAAGTTCGTCCCGATCGCGGTCGTCGCGGGCGGTGCGCTCCTCGCGGTGTTCGCCCTGCTGCTCAAGATCGGGATGACCCCGAACAGCGACTTCGTCGGCGGGGCGTCCGGCCGGGACACCTTCGGCATCGGGCTGCCCCCGCTGATCCTGGGCGTGCTCATCCTCATCGTGGGCGTGCTCGGGCTCATCCCGGCGACGCAGCAGTTCGTCGGCCTCGGTGCCGGCGGTGCCGCGCCGGGCGGGCCGCAGGGCTTCGGCGGACCGCCGCCGGGCTTCGGTGGCCCGCAGCAGCCGGGCTTCGGCCAGCCGGGGCAGCCCGGTCAGCCGGGCGGGTTCGGGCAGCCCGGTGGCTACGGCGAGCCGGGTCAGCCCGGCGGGTTCGGGCAGCCCGGTGGTTACGGGCAGCCGGGCCAGCCCGGGCAGCCGGGTCAGCCGGGTTACGGCCAGCCGGGTGGCTACGGCCAGCCGGGCGGGCCCAACCCGTCCAGCGGCGGGTTCCCGCAGCCGTCGAGCGGGGGCTTCCCGCAGCCGGGTCAGCCGGGCGGGTACGGCCAGCCCGGTGGGTACGGCCAGCCGGGTCAGCCCGGACAGCCGGGTCAGCCTGGTCAGCCGCCGCAGGGCTGGGGCCAGCCGCCGGGGCAGCAGGGCCCGCCGAGCGGCGGGTTCGGCCAGCCCGGCCAGCCCCCGCAGCAGCAGTGGTGAGCTAGCACGCGCATTCGTGCCCCGGAGCCGATTCGGCTCCGGGGCACGTTGCATTTTCCGGGTCCGCAATTGTCCGAAGAGGACAATTGCCGGGGCGGCACCACGGCCGGTAATCGCGTGACCCTATTTCTGCCACTACCGCAGAAAAATGATCTTGGGTTCCGCCGTCCGGCCGAATTCCGTTCGCGTTCCGGCTTGATTCCCCCGATTCCGGTTAGGGTGAGCGCCGTGGTCCCGCGCTCGGCAGATGGGGGAGTTGTGACCGGTCCGCACCGATACCCGGTGTCGCATTCGCATTCGTATTCATCGGCTCGGCCATCCGGAGTAACGGCGGTTCTCGCCGGTCTGCTCGGTTTTCCGGCCGCGGTCGCCGCGGGATACGTGCCGGTCAAAATCTTCCTCGACATGCCGGCCGAATTCAGCCTGGGCGCGCTGCCGGCCTGGGTGCTGGTGGACCTCGCCGCGTACCTCGTCGCCGGATTGGTGCTGCTCCTCGGTGCGCTGGCCACGCTGTTCCGCGCCACGGCGGGCGCGGTCCTCCTCGGCTTGGGCGCCCTGCTGGCCATCGGCGCCCTGCTCACCGAGCCGATGTCGGTCGGCGTGCCGCCGGCCCGCTTCGCGGACGCGATGTTCACCCACGGCGGGTTCGCCATGGTCGACCGCGTCGGCTTGGCGGCGCTCGCGGTGCTCGTGCTGGTGCTGGCGTTCCTGCCGCCGACGTTCCGCTACCTGCGCTACCGCACGTCGGTGGTCCCGGCGCTGTCCGGCCAGGGCGCGTATTCGTTCCGGAGCTGGTGAGTGACGGTCACGGCCCCGCCCCGGGCGGCTGCGGCCATCGCCGCCGGCGTGCTCGCGGTGCTCGACGGCGTGTGGTTCCTGCTGGGCACCTTCTGGTGGAGCCTCGTCACGGGGCTGGGCCAAAGCGACCTGCTGGTCCCCGGCCAGATCGCCGACGCGGTCATCGGGCTGCTCCTCGTCCTCGGCGGGGTGTCTCTGCTCGCGCGCGTGGCGGCGGGCCGGGTGCTGTGCCTGTTCGCGGCGGGCCTGGCGCTGGTGGCCACCGTCGTCGACGCGGTGCTCCGCAGCCGGCTCGTCCTCTTCCTCGTGGGCGGCCCCACCGGGCTGGGCGACCCCCTGGTGCGCGGGATCGTCATCTCGGCGCCGCTCGTCGTGCTCCTGGTGCTCGCGGCCTTGCCGGACACCCGCCGCTGGACACACCGCTGAGATCCATCCCACCTGACGGGAATGTCAGGGGTGGCCCGTACGCTGAACCAATGGTGGACGACTACTCCGTACTAGGCTTCGAGACCCGCGCCATCCACGCCGGTCAGAAGCCCGACCCCCGCACCGGCGCGGTGATCGTGCCGATCTACCAGACCTCGACCTACGCGCAGGACGGCGTGGGCGGGACCCGCGAGGGCGACTACGAGTACTCGCGCACCGCGAACCCGACCCGCTCGGCGCTGGAGGAGGCGCTGGCCTCGCTGGAAGGCGGCCGGCACGCGCTGGCCTTCGCCTCCGGCATGGCCGCCTCCGACGTGGTGCTGCGCAGTACCCTGCGCCCCGGTGACCACCTCGTGCTCGGCAACGACGCGTACGGCGGCACGTTCCGCCTGATCGACAAGGTGCTCAGCCTGTGGGGCGTCGAGCACACCGTCGCCGACCTGGCGAACCTCGACGAGGTGCGCGCCGCGATCCGGCCCGAGACCAAGCTCGTCTGGTGCGAGTCGCCGACCAACCCGATGCTCGGCATCGCCGACATCGCCGCGCTGGCCGGGGTCGCGCACGACGCCGGTGCCCGCCTGGTCGTCGACAACACCTTCGCGACGCCGTACCTGCAGAACCCGCTGGCCCTGGGCGCGGACATCGTCCTGCACTCGACCACCAAGTACCTCGGCGGCCACTCCGACGTCGTCGGCGGCGCGATCATCACGAACGAAGACGAGCTGCGCGAGCAGTTCTTCTACCTGCGCAACGCCGCGGGCGCGGTGCCGGGGCCGTTCGACGCGTGGCTGACCCTGCGCGGCATCAAGACCCTCGCCCTGCGCATGGAGCGGCACAGCGACAACGCCGAGAAGATCGTCCAGGCCCTGGTCAAGCACCCGAAGGTGGCGAAGGTCTACTACCCGGGCCTGCCGGAGCACCCGGGCCACGAGACGGCCGCGAAGCAGATGCGCCGCTTCGGCGGGATGGTGTCCTTCAGCCACGTGGACGGTGAAGCGGCGGCCCTGGAAGTGGCGAGCCGCACGAAACTGTTCATCCTCGCCGAGTCGCTCGGCGGCATCGAGTCGCTGATCGAGCACCCGGGCAAGATGACCCACGCGAGCACGGCCGGCTCGACCCTCCAGGTCCCGGCCGACCTGCTCCGCCTCTCGGTCGGCATCGAGGACGGCCGCGACCTGGTGGCGGACCTGCTGGCCGCCCTGGGCTGACGCTCAAGCACCCACGTCGAGGCCGCCGCCGTAGAGCCGGTCCACCCGGAGCGTGATCACCACGCGGCGGTCCTCGACCATGTTCCGCAGGAACGCGGCCTCCGCCTCGGGGTCGCTGAACGGTGCCTGCATCGCGAGCAGCGTCCGGCCGGTCTCGTCGCCGGGCACCGCGCTGACCGGCGACACCTCGGCGATGCCCTCCGCGACCGCGAACGCCAGGTGGTCGTCGCTGCTGACGTACAGCGACGTGTGCGGGTCGCGCGCCAGCTGGCGGACCTTCGCGCGCCCCGCCGTCGACCCGATCCGCACCACCCGCTCGTCCGGATCCCAGGCGTAGGCGACCGTCGACAGGTGCGGGAAGCCGCCGCGGTTGACGGTGGCCAGCGCGCCCAGGCTGTGGGCCGCGAGCAGCCGGCTGGACGCTTCTTCGGTCGGCTTGGCGGGGCCGGGACCGCGGCCCGGCTCGTAAACGGTGGTCACCCGATGATCATCGGGGACCCGAACACCCCGCGGAAGAAGGCACTTTCGTGTTCCCGGGGCACATCGAGGTAACCCGCCAGGTCAGGGGCTGTAGTTCCCGTGCACGACACCGCCGGGCGACGACGTGCCGGTGGCGGGCAGCTTCGCGCCGTCGACGCAGCCGCCGACCAGCTCGACGTGGCTGTCGTGGCGGATGTACTGCGCCGGCGACCCGCAGGACGCGCTGTCCACCGTGATGTACGCGGCACCGGTGAGCGCGGCGGCCGAGGCCAGCCCGATGACCAGCGGCAGCAGGCCGGCTGAGCGGGTGGCGCGCGCCCGTCGGGCCGAGTCCGCGTCGTTCCCCGCTGCCATGGTCGCTCCTTGTTTACCGCGTGTTGACGCGACCCAGGGTACCCGGCTCACGGTCCACTCAACCTGTGGAGTTCCTGAGTGGCATAGTCCGGCCCATGGAACTCGTCACCCTCGAGCGGATCCAGGCCGCCCGGGAACTCCTCAAAGGAGTGACCCGGGTGACGCCGATGGAGCACGCGCGCGACCTGCGCAAGCTTCACGGCGGTCCGGTGTACCTGAAGTGCGAAAACCTGCAGCGGACGGGGTCGTTCAAGATCCGCGGCGCCTACACGCGGATCCACGGCCTGACCGAGGCCGAACGCGACCGGGGCGTCGTCGCCGCCAGCGCCGGCAACCACGCGCAGGGCGTCGCGCTGGCGTCGTCGCTGCTCGGCGCCAAGTCCACCGTCTTCATGCCGCTGCGGGCCCCGCTGCCGAAGCTGGCCGCCACCCGTGGCTACGGCGCCGACGTCCACCTGCACGGCGCGCTCCTGGAGGAGACGCTCCACGCCGCGATCGAGTTCGGCGAGCGGACCGGCGCGGTGTTCATCCACCCCTTCGACCACCCGGACGTCATCGCCGGCCAGGGCACGGTCGGCCTCGAGATCCTCGAGCAGGTGCCGGGCGTGAAGACCATCCTGGTCGCCACCGGCGGCGGTGGGCTGGTCGGCGGGGTCGCCTCGGCGGTGAAGGCGCTGCGCCCGGACGTCCGCGTCGTCGGCGTCCAGGCCGAGGAGGCCGCGGCTTACCCGCCGTCGCTGACCGCGGGCGCGCCGGTGCGGCTGAGCACGACGTCGACGATGGCCGACGGGATCGCGGTCGGCGAACCCGGCCTGGTCAGCTTCGCCCACGTCGAGTCGCTGGTCGACGACGTCGTGACGGTGTCCGAGCAGTTCCTGTCCCGCGCGGTGCTGCTGTGCCTGGAGCGCCGGAAGCTGGTGGTCGAGCCGGCCGGCGCCGCGACGGTCGCCGCGTTGCTGCAGCACCCCGGGATCTTCGAGCCTCCGGTCGTGGCGGTTCTCTCGGGCGGCAACGTCGATCCGGTGCTCTTGCTGCAGATCATCCAGCACGGCATGACGGCCGGCGGCCGCTACCTGCGTCTCCACCTGCGGGTCCCGGACCGCCCGGGGTCGCTGGTGGGCGTGCTGTCGTGCGTCAGCGAGCTGGGCGCGAACGTGCTCGACGTCGAGCACTCTCGCATCTCCGGCAGCCTCGACCTCGGTGAGGCCGACGTCGTGCTCGCGCTGGAGACCCGCGGCCCCGAGCACTGCAAAGAGGTCGAGTTCGCGCTGACGAACGCGGGCTACACGGTTGTCTGAGGGGTTTCTCCGGTTATGGCCGCCAGGGCCAGGTCCTTGGCGGGCTCCGGGACGTCCGACGGCGCGGTGAAGCGCCGGGCCCGGATGTGGGCGACCAGGTCCGGGTCCGGCGGTACGCCGTGTTCACGCAGGTAGTACGCCACCGCGCCGGGCCACGCCCAGGCCCCGTCGGTGCGGAAGTTCATCGGCACGGCGTCCGCGCGGTCCGGTGCGAAGGCGTCCGGGCCGTTGCTGCGGGAGGCCAGGATGACCGGCGCCGCGTCGAGGTAGGCGAGCACCCGCTCGGCTTCCGCCGGGAGCAGCGGCGCGCGCCGGACCAGCGGCTTGCCCGACGCGTCGAGGCCGTCGTAGATCCGCGGCGTGCGCACCTCGCCGGCGGCGGCCGGCGGGGTCAGCCCCGCGCGCTCCCGCAGCCAGGCCGGGATGTGCTCGTCGGCGCGCGGGAAGAACCGCAGCTCGTCCTGGAACCCGATCGGCGGCGGCTGCTGCCGGAACGGCGGTTCGAGGTCGGGCCGCACGAAGTCGACGTCGGGCGGCCGCGCCGGCTCGAACACGAGGATCGCGCCCAGCCAGGTGCCGAAGCCGGGCCGGTACATGCCCGACCGCAGCACCCCGAGCAGCCGCACCGCTTCCGGGTGCGGCTGTCCGGGCCGGGGCACGCCGTCCGGCCCGGTCACCAGCAGGTCGGTCTCGACGTGCCGCCCGGCGGCCCGGTATTCGACGCGCACCTGCCGCCACCCCGGCGGCACCTGCGCGGTCAGCACCGCTCCGAGCTGGCGGACGATCTCCTGCTGCTGGTCCGGGCGCAGCGGCCCCGGTGGCTGGGTCATGACGCGGAACTCCCGGTGTCAGTTGCCCGCCGCGCGAGCCGCTTCGAGCCCGGCGCGGTACCAGTCCGGCATGGACGCTTCGTCGCGCGGGAAGCGTTCCTGTTCGGTCGCGAACTCGCCCGGCTCCGGCGGCGGCTGGAAGTCCGGCTGGTTCTCGTAGTTGTACTGGATGGTGAAGCGCGACGGCGGTTCGAGCGTGTAGCGCGCGGAGAACCAGGTGCCCTCGTTCTCGGTGTACATCCCGCCGCGCAGCCGCTGGAAGGCGCGCCACACCTCGGCGGGCGGGTCCCAGACGCGCTCCTGGCCGTCCGGCCCGGTCAGGCCGACGGCGACGTCGATGTTCCGGCCGACCGCGCGGAAGTCGATCATCAGCTGCCGCCAGCCGGGCGGCAGCGCGTCGACCAGCGCCTTCGTGATTCCGTCCAGCTCTTCCTTCTGCTGGATCGGGTCGAGCAGCGGCCAAACGGGCATGCGCGGGTTCCTCCTAGTGGTTCGGGGCGGGGGCCATCATGGCACGGCGGGCGGGGTCCGCTGCTGTTCGAGCTGCTCGCCCTCGGCGAGCAGTTCCCGCAGCCACGGCGGGATGTGGGTGTCGTCGCGGGGGAACGCTTCGAGGTCCCGCGAGAACGCGGCGGGATGCAGCGGCGGCCACCAGCGGGGGTCTTCGTCGTAGTTGTAGCGGAACTCCGGCGCGGCGCCCGCCCGCAGCTCGACGGTTGCGGAGAACCACGTGCCCCGCCCGGGTTCGTACATCCGCGCCCGCAGCCGCTCGAAGCCGTCCTTGACCTCCGGGGGCGTGACCATCGACCCGTTGCGGCCGTCGGCCAGCTGCACCTGGAGCGCGTAGTCGTCGGCGAGCACGGTCGAGGAAACGGTGAGCGTGATCCGCGCCCAGCCCGCGGGCGCGGAGCCCGCGAGCGCGGCGGCGATCCCGCCGGTGAGGTCGTCAGGCATCGGCGCTCTCGCTTCCGTACGGGGTCTTCGGGCCGTAGTTGATCTTCGACGGGTCGTTCTTGAACACGCGCTCCTGGGTCTCCCGCGAAAGCTCGATCGGCTTGCCGTTCGCGTCGAGCACCAGTTCGCCGTTCGCGTCGACTTCGTAGGTGACCTTCTGCCAGCGCATGGTGACTTCCGCGGGAACGCCGCCGGGCAGCTCGCCGGTGGTCCGGACCTGGTAGTTCTCGATCTCGTGGCCGGGGCGGGCGGCGTACTCGCCGAGCGCGACCTCCTGACGGCGCCACGACGCGTCGTGGATCCACCCGTCGCGGTTGTTGCCGCTGTTGGACGCCGCCATCTGCGAGTGCATGTTGACGTACTCGCCGGGCCCGCCCATCTCGTTGGCCGCGAAGTGCCCGCCGGCCCACTTCACCTGGTCGTAGTCGGCGTCGCCCTTGAACGCCTTGCGGCCTTCGCCGCCCGACCGGTTCTGGGACGCGGTGTCGCGGAAGTCCTCGTTCTGGCCGCCGAAGTGCGGCTCGCCCGACATCGCCACCGGCCGGCCGTGGTCGCCGATCTGGAAGTCCCAGTGCTTGTTCGCGTCGTGGAAGTTGGCCACCCGGTACTGCGCGCCGGGGAGCAGCGGGTAGCGCAGATCGGGGTTGTGGAACGGCGCCTGCGTACCGGGCGTCGCCTCGACGTGCGTCACCCGGCCTTGCGAGTCGGTGAAGAAGTGGCTGGTGGCACCGTTCTTGTAGGTCACGTTGTACTGCGCGTCCGGCGCCAGCGGACGTTCCCCGCGCAGGACCTGCGGGACACCGTCTTCGGTGAGCTTCGAGTTGCGCGTCCGCGGCTCGACGTCCTCGATGTCCTTCGGCGACTCGATCGGCGGGTGGTCGCCGGGCCGGTCCCGATGGCCGGCGTAGTGGCTGTCCTCGTGCCGGTCGAAGGTGACGAACCGTTCGTCGAACTCCCGCGTGTTCCGGGGGATCGACCGCGGCTGCGGGACGTCGTCGTAGGGCAGCTGCTGCTGGTCGGGGGTGTCGTTGTCCCCGCGGTGCTGCGCGCTGTCGGCGTCGACGTCGTGCTGGTCGCCGTGGTGGCTGTCGGGCGCGAAGCCGTCGTCGCCCGCGCGGTGCGTCGAGCCGTCGGGGTGGTGGGTGTTCCACTCGCCGTCCGGCGGGATCCGGGGCCGCATCCGCCCATCGGGGCCGATTTCGTAGTCGGAGGAGAAGACGCGGCCGTGCGAGTCCGTCCAGGCGGGCTTGGTCGGGGCCATGACCTCGGTGTCGAGCTCCCGGGAGAGCCGGTGCGCGAAGTCGTTGGAGCTGGCATCACACCCGATCAGCCGGATCGGGCGCCCGTCGTAGTCCCCGTTGCGCCGCAGGATGTCGGCGAATTCCTCGGGGGTGTAGAGGCGATCGCCGATCCGCGCGTGGCCATCGGGGGTGACGTGCACGTCGACGGTGTAGCGGCCATCGGGATCGGGCTGGACTCGGTGGGGAAGGTCGCCCATGTCCGGGTCACCGGCGTGGTAGGAGCTGCCCGAGGGGGTGCTTTCGGCGTGGCGCGCGTTGACTTCGTCGGGGGTGAGGGGGCCGTCGTGGTGCGGGGTGGCGCCGTCTGGGTCGTGAGGGCCGGGGGTGGCGTCGTGGGGCGTGTTCTCGTGCGGGTTCTGGTGGGTGCCGTTCTCGTGTGGGGTGTTCTGGCGGGGGCCGTTCTCGTGTGGGGCGCGTTCGTGCGGGGTGTTCTGGTGGGGCGCGCTTTGGTGCGGGGTGCGTTCGCGCGGGCCGGGACCGTTTTCGTGCGGCCGGGCGCCGGGAGCGCGGGTGTCGGGGGCATGCGTCCCGGGCCCGAACCCCCGGGCGGCGGGAGCGGGAGCATCCGGAGTCCGCGGACGGCCACCGCCAGGCAGTTCCCCACCGGCGCGCGGCCGGCCTGGCGCGTCGACGTGCGCGCCCGGGCTGCCGGGGGTCCCGGTCCAGCCCGGCCCACCTCCGGTGCGCGGGGAACCCCCGCCGAGGCCACCAGGCCCACCCCCGGGCGGCATGCCGCCGCCCATCATCGGAGCGCCACCCTGAGACGGGACGGAGGCGCCATCCCCACCCCGAGCCGCGGGGACGGCGGCCCCGGGCTCCCCGGCCCGCGGAGGGGCGGGAGCGGTCCCACTGGCCGCGGTGGACCCGTCAACCCGAGGCGGCGCGGCGCTGCTGGGCGAGTCGGCCCCGGAGTGCGAGCTGTCCCCGGCCCGGGAGGACGAGCCGGCGTGCGAGGGACTGCTGTCCCCGGCCCGGGAGGGAGCGTTGTCCCCGGAGCGCGAGGGGGTGTTGTCGCTGGCGTGGGAGGGGGTGCTGTCGCTGCCGCGTGTGGGTGAGGGGCTGTTGTCGCCGGTGTGGGAGGGGGTGCTGTCGCTGCCGCGTGTGGGTGAGGGGCTGTTGTCGCCGGTGTGGGAGGGGGTGCTGTCGCTGCCGCGTGTGGGTGAGGGGCTGTTGTCGCCGGTGTGGGAGGGGGTGCTGTCGCTGCCGCGCGTGGGCGAAGGATTGCCGTCGCCGGTGTGGGAAGGGGTGCCGTCGCTGGCACGTGTCGGCGAGGGGCTGCTGTCCCCGGCATGCGAAGGGGTGCTGCCGCGAGCCGGCGACGGGCTGCCGTCGCCGGTGTGCGAGGGAGTTCCGTCCCCACCCCGCACCGCCGATGGGCCCGAGTCGCCCGACCGAGTCGGCGAAGCGCTCGAATCGCCCGCGCGCGACGGAGAACCATCCGCGGCGCTCGAAGCAGAACCGTCCCCCGCGTGGGACGGCGAACCCTGCGGAGCGGAACCCTCGCCTGCCTGCGCCGGCGAGCCGTCGTCCGACCGGGCCGCCGATGGCGATCCCTCTCCGTCGCCGGTGTGGGAGGGCGAACCGTCGCCGTCCGGGGAACTCGACCCGTCGCGGCTCGAACTCCGGCGGGACCCCGGGTCCGTGTTCATCGGATCGGAACTCGGTGAATCCGCTCCGTCGCTCGAGGAAGAACCGTCGCCATCGGAGGAATCCCCGCCGGAACCGCCCTCCGAACCGTCCTCGCCGTGCGATCCCCCGTGCGCCCGGCCGTGGACCCCGCCACCCTCCTTCGGGATCTTCCGGACGAACCCGCCCTCCTTGACCTTCAGCCCGTCCAGCCCGCTGACCTTGCCGAGCACCTTCCCGAAGACCTTCGCGATCTTCTCGAACAGGTCCACCAGCTTCGACAGCAGCGGCGACACTTTCCGGATCGTGTCCGTCAGCTTCTTGAGCAGCTCACCGATCTTCTTGCCCCACTTGGCGATCGCCGCCGACGCCTGGGCCACCACCACCGGTGTCCCGAAGCCGAGGGAGAAGACCTCCTCCATCACCCACGCGATGAGCTTGCCCACCAGGTCCGCGATCAGCTGCCGCACGGTCTCGCGCACGAACGACACGACCTGGCCCATGATCATCGTGACCGTGCTGATCGCCCCGGCCACCGTCGCCGCACCCGAGAGTGCGTCCGAGTGCTCGGCGGCGAACGCGCGGTACGCGTCCGCGCCCGCTCCCGTCCAGCCCGTCGTGCCGTTCTTGACCGCGTTGTCGAAGTCCGTTTTCCGCTCGCCGAGCGCCTTCGAGACGTTGCCCCAGGTGTCCGCATAGGACTGGATCACCGGCGGGTTGCCCGCCACCGAATCCAGCATGTCCTTCAGCGGCTGCACGTGCTCCATCAGGAACGACGCCACCGACGACATCAGGTACCCGAACGGGTCGATCGCCGCGCCGGCGATCTCGCCCGCCAGCGACAGCATGCCCAGGCCGCCGGAAACCCAGTCGCCGTCCTTGATGCCGTTGAACGCGTCCATCGACGACTCGGCGATGCCGATGCCGCCTGCCCAGCCGTAGTCGCCGTTGCCCGCCGTGAACGCGCCCGGCCCGTCCGGGTCCTTCTTGGCGTCCGCGACGAGCGGGTTCCCCTCCGGCATCACGCACCGCCCGCGGACTTGTTCAGGTCGTCGGCGACGCCCGTCTCGTACCGGCGGTAGGCCGCCGCGGCCTCGCGGACCTTGCCCGACACCGCCGTCATCGCCTGCACGGCGTCCTTGAGCGCGTCGATCCCGTACTGCTCCACCGGGTCCAGCATCATCCGGAACGGCTGGCAGAGGATGCCGTACGCGTCGGTCGGCATGCTCACCTGGTTGGCCGCGTCGACGGCCTGCTGCAGCCCGTCACCGATGGCGTCGAGCTGCTTCGCGTGCGCCGTCAGGTCGGTGCTGAGTTCCACGTCCGTCATCGGTTTCCCCCTCAGGAAAGGATCGACCCGCCGAAGTCGTCGTCATCGTCGTCGGCCGGACGGCGGCGGCGCGGCGGCTGCGACTGCTGCGACTGCTGCGACTGCTGCGGTGGCGCGGGCGGCGGGGTGCGCGGTGGCTCGTCGGTCTCCTCCGGCAGGAACCGGCGGACGCGGTCGGGCTCCGGGAACGCCGGCTCGGCCTCGGGCGGCGGCGCCGGGAACGTGCTCTGCGCCTCGCGGACGATCTCCGCCGCGGCCTGGTCGCCGGTGCCGGTGGTCTCGGTCATGGCCTGCTGCAGCAGCTCCGGGATCCGCGCCTGCGCGCGCTGCACCAGCTGCATCACCTGCGCCGACACCTCGGCCATCCGCTTGCCGGCCGCGGTCTCGGCGATGACGAGGTTCTTCAGCAGGCCGCGCGAATCGATCGTCACCTGGACGGTGCCGTCCTTCGACCGCTCGGTGACCGTCTGGCCCTGCATGCGCTCGGCCAGCGCCTGGTACCGGGCGGCGTTCTCCTCGAGCCGCTTGGTCCAGTTGTCGATCATCGCGTCGCTGGCGTCGATGCTGTCCGGCATCCCGGCCCCCTTCCCTCCACCCACACAGACGGAGCCGGGACGCCGTCGGTTCCCGGTTCACGTCAAAGGCCACCATAGGGGGACCCGGAGGTCTCCTACAGTGGCCTTCGCCGAGATGAGACGTCAGAGGTTGCCGCGGCGCTCCTGCTCACGCTCGATCGCCTCGAACAGCGCCTTGAAGTTGCCCTTGCCGAAGCCGAGCGAGCCGTGGCGCTCGATCAGCTCGTAGAACACGGTCGGGCGGTCGCCGATCGGCTTGGTGAAGATCTGCAGCAGGTAGCCGTCCTCGTCGCGGTCGACCAGGATGCTGTGCTCCTTGAGCGTCTCGATCGGCACGCGGACGTTGCCGATCCGGGCGCGCAGCTCCGGGTCGTCGTAGTAGGAGTCCGGGGTGTCGAGGAACTCGACGCCGGCGGCGCGCATCGCCGTCACCGTGGCGATGATGTCGTTGGTGGCCAGCGCGATGTGCTGGCAGCCGGCACCGTCGTAGAACTCGAGGTACTCGTCGATCTGCGACTTCTTCTTCGCGACGGCCGGCTCGTTCAGCGGGAACTTGACCCGGTGGTTGCCGTTCGAGACGACCTTGCTCATCAGCGCCGAGTACTCGGTCGCGATGTCGTCGCCGACGAACTCCGCCATGTTCACGAAGCCCATGACGCGGTGGTACCAGTCGACCCAGTAGTCCATCTTGCCGAGCTCGACGTTGCCGACGCAGTGGTCGACGGCCTGGAACAGCCGCTTCGGCGCGCCTTCCGGCCGCTTGACCGTGCTTTCGCGCGACTCGTAGCCGGGCAGGTAGACGCCGTGGTAGCGCGACCGGTCGACCAGGGAGTGGCGGGTCTCGCCGTAGGTCGCGATCGCGGCGACGCGGACCGTGCCGTGCTCGTCCGAGACGTCGTGCGGCTCTTCGAGGATCGTCGCGCCCTGGGCGCGGGCATGCTCGACGCACTTGTCGACGTCGGTGGTCTCCAGCGCCAGGTCGATGACGCCGTCGCCGTGCTTGCGGTGGTGGTCGAGCAGCGGCGAGTCCGGCTTCACGCCGCCGGTGATGACGAACCGGGCCGAGCCGGACTTCAGCACGTAGGACTTGCGCTCGTAGACGCCGGTTTCGGGACCGGAGTACGCGACGAGCTGCATCCCGAACGCGATCTGGTAGTACCAGGCGGTCTGGGTGGCGTTGCCGGCGATGAACACCACCGCGTCCATGGCCTTGACCGGGAACGGGTCGGTCGAGGCGTCGTGGTCGACGAGCCCGACCAGCTGACGCAGCTGGTCGTAGCTGACGTCGTCGAGGGCACCCTGGGGTTCGGCAGTCTGGGTCATACCTCGAAGGATCATCCCTTCGAGGCAAGATGCGCAATGGTCTCGATTTTCACTGGGCAATCTGACTGGTGTTCAGGGGAGATGGGCCGTCATCGTGGACAATCTGCGTATGCCGGAGAACCTGGATGCGCTGGATGCGCGGCTGCTGCTGTTGCTCACCGACTCGCCGCGCCTCGGGGTGCTGGAGTGCGCCCGCCGCCTCGGGGTGGCCCGCGGAACGGTCCAGGCCCGCCTGGACCGCCTGACCGAGCGCGGCATCCTCGGCGGCTTCCCGCCGGAGCTGGACCTGGCGGCGATGGGCTACGGCCTGACGGCGTTCGCGGTCCTGGAGATCGCCCAGGGCCGCCGCGCCGAGGTCGCGGAGGCTTTGGCGGCGATCGACGAGGTGTGCGAGGTCCACGCGACGACCGGCCAGGGTGACCTGTTCGTCCGCATGGTGGCCCGGGGCAACGACGACCTGCAGCGGGTGATCGACGAGGTCGTGGGCGTGCCGGACGTGCTGCGGACGTCGACGTCGATCGCGCTGTCGACGCCGGTGCCGCCGCGGGTCCGCCCCCTGCTGGAGCGGACCGCGCGGGGCTGAACGCACCACGCGCACGACCCGCCGCGGGAAGGTCGCGAATGACTCATTCGGGACGCCGGACGTCCCGAATGAGTCATTCGCGGCATGCGGCCGAGCCGCTCAGCCTTCCTCGGCCACCTGGGCCAGGTACCGCTTGGCCGACCGCTGCACGACCTCGTACCCGTCGGACCGCACGACCGCGTCCCACCAAGCGCCGTAGATCGCCTCGAACCGGTAGCCCGCCAGCAGCTCCGCCGCGCGGCGGACGACGCCCGGCCGCTCCGGGATCAGGTTCGGGTAGCTGTACATGAAGCCCACGTGCGTGCGGTCGGGGATCACCTGGACGATGTCGCCGGACAACAGCGCGCCCCGGCCCTCCTCGCCGTCCGGCCAGTGCAGCACCGTGCCGCCCGCGAAGTGGACGCCCAGGTTGATCAGCCTCAGGTCGTCGGCGAGGTCGAGGGTGGTGCCGGACCACAGCTTCACCGCCGGGTCGGGGCGGCCGATCCACTGTTGGTCGGCTTCGTGCAGGTAGACCGGCACGTCGAACGCGCGCGACCACTCCACCATCGTCGTGTAGTAGTGCGGGTGGCTGATCGCGATGCCGGTGATGCCGCCCAGCTCGCGGACCTGCGCCACCAGCGCGTCGTCCAGGTACGCCGCGCAGTCCCACAGGAAGTTGCCCGAGCGGGCGCGCACCAGCAGGGCGCGCTGGCCGATCGCGAACCCCGGGTTCGAGCCCACGCCGACGATGCCCGGGCCCTGCTCTTCGATCCGCGGTGTGTACGTGCCGCTGGAGCGGAGCGCGGAAAGGTTCGTCCACTGCTGGCCCGACCGCGGCACGTACTGGCGTTCGTCTTCGCAGATCGGGCAGTCGGTGCGGGCCGCGGCGTACTGCATGCCGCAGGCCTGGCACATCGGTTCGGTGCTCACGGCGTTGTCCTCCCAGAATGTGGATCCTGGGAGGACACGCTAGCCGTGCCTACTTCGCGTCGGTGTACGGAACCGCCTTGACGAGGGTCACCTTCTGGACCTTGCCGTTGGGCAGCTCGTACTCCCGGGCCTCGCCCTCCTTGGCGCCGAGCAGCGCCTTGCCCAGCGGCGACTCCGGGGAGTAGACGTCGAGTTCGCCCTCGGCGCCCTCTTCGCGGGTGGCGAGCAGGAACTTCTCGTCCTCGTCGTCACCCTCGTACCGCACGGTGAGCACCTTGCCGGGGCCGGCGGTGCCGTCGTTGGCGGGCGCCTCGCCGACCTTGGCCGAGCGCAGCAGCTCCTGCAGGTGCCGGATGCGCGCTTCGGCCTGGCCCTGCTCCTCGCGAGCCGCGTGGTAACCGCCGTTTTCCTTGAGGTCACCTTCTTCGCGGCTGTCGTTGATGCGCGCGGCGATGACCGGCCGATTCTCGATCATTTCGTCGAGCTCGTGCTTGAGCCGGTCGTAGGCATCCTGGGTGAGCCAGGTCACCTTGGTGTCGCTCACGGTCACCATCTCCTCGTCGGGCCTGCCAGGCTTGCGTGTTCAAGCCGGCCCACGCGGGCGTAGGTGCCCGCGTGGCTGAGATAAAGGAAAAACACGGCCCGTCGCGGGCCGTGCTGAAGGGTCAGAGTATCACGGCGCGAGAGGTCGACGCCCGTTATTTCCCCGCGCCCTGGGCGTTGGGCGCGCGGTTCACCCCGTTGGCCGCTATGGGGTTGACAGATAGCGTGGTATGTCGTACGAGCAGCCGAAGACGTCGGCGGTCACCGGTTCCCCGATGCTCTTGATCGTCGTGCTGATCCGGTTGTACTTCACGCCGGCCGGGATCAGGAGCTCCTTGCGGCCGCTCTCGGCGCCGGTCTTGTCGCGGACGCGGACCACGCACACGCCCGGCTTGCTGTCGTCGTCGCGGGTGACGTTGAGGGTGATTTCCATCGCGTTGCCCGGTTTTTCGCTGAACGCGATGCGCTCGGCATCGATCGGCGCCGCACCGAGGTTGACGTAGGCGACCCACGCGATCAGGCCGCTGACCAGCAGGGCGATGGCCAGGAAGAGCCAGCGCCGCCAGCGCCGGGACGGCGTGGCGCGCGTGGTGCCGTACCGGTCCGCGAGCAGCGCGGGCGCTGCCGTTTCCGCCGGTCCGCCTGCCAACCCGGGCCTCCTGCTCGTTCTTGTCGTACCCGCGGGGACAATGGTGACGCGGGTACTCCTCGAGTATCCGCCCGCTGGGTGGGCGGCCCGCAGGTGGGTCGCGGAATAAGGGCAGAAGGGGAGTCGTTCGGAGCATGGTGGACGCCGACGAGCAGAGGAAAACCGCCAACCCGCGCCTGCGCATGATGGCGGTGCACGCGCACCCGGACGACGAGTCGAGCAAGGGTGCCGCGACGATGGCGCGCTACGCCGCCGAGGGGCACGAGGTGCTGGTCGTCACCTGCACCGGTGGCGAAGCCGGCAGCATCCTGAACCCGGCCATGGACCGGCCCGAGGTGCTGGCCAACATGGCCGAGATCCGCCGCGAGGAGATGGCCCGCGCGGCCAAGATCCTCGGCGTGAACCAGCGCTGGCTGGGCTTCGTCGACTCCGGCCTGCCGGAGGGCGACCCGCTGCCGCCGGTGCCCGAGGGGTCGTTCGCGGTCGTGCCGCTGGAGGAGTCCACCGAGGCGCTGGTGCGCGTGATCCGGGAGTTCCGCCCGCACGTGATCACCACCTACGACGAGAACGGCGGCTACCCGCACCCCGACCACATCCGCACCCACGAGGTGTCGATGGCGGCGTGGGACGCGGCCCCGGACCCGAGCCGCTTCCCGGACGCCGGCGAGCCGTGGCAGCCGCTGAAGCTGTACTACATGCACGGCTTCTCCCGCGCCCGGATGGTGCTGTTCGACGAGGCGCTGAAGGCGGCCGGGCTGGAGTCGCCGTACACCGAGTGGCTGGCGAACTGGGACCCGAACCGCGGCGATGTGATGGAGCGGGTGACGACCCGCGTCGAGTGCGGTGAATACTTCGAGGTGCGGGACGAGGCGCTGAAGGCGCACGCCACGCAGATCGACCCGACCAGCCGCTGGTTCGCCGTGCCCCGGGAGATGCAGCGCGAGGTCTGGCCGACCGAGGAGTACGAGCTGGTGAAGTCGCTGGTCGACAGCACGTTGCCGGAGGACGACCTGTTCGCCGGCATCGCCGGCGCCGAGGAGAAGGTGAACACATGAGTCTGACGCTGCCGGCCGGCGTGGCGCTTCCGGTGACCGCGTCGGCCCTGGTGCTGGCGCAACAGCCGGGCAACGGCGACAACGGCGGGCAGGGGGAGGACTTCGGCAAGTCCTCCCCGGTCGGCTTCCTGGTGCTGATCCTGTTCCTCATCGCGGTGGCCTTCCTGGTCCGCTCGATGACCAAGCACCTCAAGCGGGTTCCGGCCAGTTTTGACGACCCGCCGGCGGAGGCCGCACCGGAGCAGCCCGAAGCGAAGACCGATTCGGCGGCCGAGGTCCCCGTGGAGCCGGAGAAGAAGCAGCCGAACGGCGCCTCGCCGGCCAAGTCCGACTAGCGGGACCCGAGCGCCCGATGCGGCGTCGGGTGCGTGGGGCGCACCGAACGCCACATCGGGCCGCATCACAGCCGCGGGTCCACCGGGTCCGACTCCAGCGCCAGGACCGCGAACACGCACTCGTGCACCCGCCACAGCGGCTCCGCCCGCGCGACTCTCTCCAGGGCCTCCAGCCCCAGCGCGTACTCGCGCAGCGCCAGCATGCGCTTGCGGTTGAGCCCGCGCTTGCGCAGCCGCTCCAGGTTGTCCGGCAGCGTGTAGTCCGGGCCGTAGATGATCCGGAGGTACTCGCGTCCGCGCACCTTCACCCCGGGCTGGACCAGGCCGCGCGGGCCGCGGGTCAGGTTCGCCGCCGGCTTGACGACCATGCCCTCGCCGCCGGCCGCTGTCAGTTCCTCCCACCACGAGACGCCCCGGGCGACCGAGGCGTCGTCCAGCAGGTCCACCTCGAGCGTCCGGGTGCGCTGGAACCGCGAGCCCGCCAACCGGTCCAGCTGCGCGAGGTGCCACGAATGCGGCCGGTCGTGGTAGGCCTTCCCCTCGGACGCCAGCAGCTGGAACGGCGCCAGCCGCACCCCGTCCAGGCCCGACGTGGGCCAGCAGTAGCGCCGGTACGCCGTCCGGTAGGAGTCCACTGTGGAGGAACGCGACACCGTCCGCGCCAGGAGGTCGCCGACGTCGATGCCGCGCGCGGCCGCCGTCGCCAGCGCCGAGACCGCCGACGGCAGCACGGCCTGGGCGGCCGCACCGACCGACGCGTACTGGTCGGCGATCAGCGAACCGGCCTTCGCGCTCCACGGCAGCAGCTCGGCGTCGAGCAGCAGCCAGCCCGAGTCCAGCTCCTCGAACAGCCCGGCCGCCGCCGTGCGCACGTCGGCCAGCAGCTCGGCGTTCTGCGCGGCCGAGAAGAACGGGCGCCCGGTCCGCGTGTACACCGCGCCGCCGCCGCGGATGCCGAAGCGGCGGTACGCCACTTCGTCGTCCCGGCAGACCAGCACGACGGCCCGCGAGCCCATGTGCTTCTCCTCGCACAGCACGGCCTCGACCCCGGCCGCCCGGTACTCGGCGAACGCCTCCTCCGGGTGCTCGAGGTAGCCGCCGCGCGTCGACGTCGAACACGGCGCCATCGTCGGCGGCAGGTAGGCCAGCCACCGCGGGTCGACCGCGAACCGGCTCATCACCTCCAGGGCCGCCGCCGACTGCTCCGCCGAGACACCGACCCGGCCGTGGTGCGCGGTCTGCACGATCCGCTTCCCGGTGACGTCACCCAGCTCCAGCACCGCCGGCTCGCGCCCGGCGAGCGGCCGCGCCGTGTCCAGCGGTCGGGAAGGCTCGTACCAGACCCGGTGGGCCTTCACCGAGACGACTTCGCGCTCCGGGTAGCGCAGCGCGGTCAGCTTCCCGCCGAACACGGCCCCGGTGTCGAGGCACATGGTGTTGTTGACCCACTCCGGCTCCAGCGTCGGCGTGTGCCCGTAGAGGACCATCGCGGAGCCGCGGTAGTCGCGGGCCCACGGCAGCCGCACCGGCAGGCCGTACTCGTCGGTCTCGCCGGTCGTGTCGCCGTAGAGCGCCATGCTGCGCACCCGCCCGGACGCGCGCCCGTGGTAGCGCTCGGGCAGCCCGGCGTGCGCGACGACGAGCTTCCCGCCGTCGAGGACGTAGTGCGCGATCAGCCCGTCGCAGAACTCGTGGACGCTGCGGCGGAACTCCTCGCTCTCCGCGCCGAGCTGCTCCAGCGACTCGGCGAGCCCGTGCGCCACGTTGACCTTCCGCCCGTGCAGCGCGCGCACCAGCTTCTGCTCGTGGTTCCCGCACACGACCAGCGCGTTCCCGGACGCCGTCATCGCCATCACGCGCCGCAGCACGCCGGGAGTGTCCGGGCCGCGGTCGACGAGGTCGCCGACGAACACCGCGGTCCGGCCGTCCGGGTGCACGCCGTCGGCGTACCCCAGCTCGGCCAGCAGCTCCTCGAGCTCGGCCGCACAGCCGTGGACGTCGCCGATCACGTCGAACGGCCCGGTCAGCTCGCGCTTGTCGTTGCGCAGCGGCTCGACGACGATCTCGGCTTCGGCCACCTCGGCTTCGCTGCGCAGCACGTGCACGCGCCGGAAACCCTCGCGCTCCAGCGACTTCAGCGACCGCTGCAGCTCGCCGCGCTGCCGCCGGATCACGTGGTCGCCGAAGTCGCGGTCGGTGCGCGACGCGTTGCGCGCGGCGCAGACGGCCACCGGCAGGTCGAGCACGATCGCCGTCGGCAGCACGTCGTGCTCCTTCGCGAGCTTCACCAGGCTCGCCCGCGAAGCGCGCTGGACGTTCGTCGCGTCGATGACGGTCGTCCGCCCGGCTGCCAGCCGCTTCGCCGCGACGTAGTGCAGCGCGTCGAAGGCGTCGGCGCTGGCCGACTGGTCGTTCTCGTCGTCGGCGACGAGCCCGCGGAAGAAATCGCTGGAGAGCACCTGCGTCGGCGCGAAGTGCGTGCGCGCGAACGTCGACTTGCCGGAGCCGGAAGCGCCGACGAGCACGACGAGCGCCATGTCGGGGACGGTCAGCTTCACGCGGCCACCTCCTTTTGGGTGGTGAAGACCGCCATCTGGGTCGGCGGTCCCGATTCCTGGTCCTCCGGTCCGATCGGTACGTATCGGACGTCGTAGCCGCGCCGGGTCGCGACGCCGTCCGCCCAGGCGCGGAACTCGGCTCGCGTCCATTCGAACCGGTGGTCGGCGTGCCGGAAATGCCCCATCGGCAGGAACTCGAACAGCCGGTTGTACTCCGCGTTGGGCGTCGTGACGAGCACCGTGCGCGGCGCCGCGACCCCGAACACCGCGTGTTCCAGCGCGGGCAGCCGGTCGGCGTCCACGTGCTCGACGACCTCCATGAGCACGGCGGCGTCGAACCCGGCCAGCGCCGGGTCGGCGTAGGTCAGCGCGGACTGCCGCAGCGTGACGCGGGAGCTCTCCTTCAGCCGCTTCTGCGCGATGTCCAGCGCGCTGCTGGACACGTCGACGCCGACGATGTCGGTGAACGACCGCTCCTTCTCCAGGACGCGCAGCAGCGCGCCGGAGCCGCACCCGAGGTCCAGGACGCGCCGGGCGCCGGTGGCCCGCAGCGCGGCGAGCACGCTGCCGTGGCGCTGCGACGCGAGGCTCTCCGGCTTGTCGGTGCCGTCGGTGACCTCCGTGACCAGCGCTTCGGCCTCCGCCGGGACGTCGTCCGCCTCGGCCAGCCGCGAAAGCGCGTACGCGACGATCGGGCGGCGCCGCTCGAGGTAGCGGTTCGTGATCAGCGTCCGCTCGGGGTGCCCGGCGAGCCAGCCTTCGCCGGCACGCAGCAGCTTGTCGGCCTCGTCCTGGCCCACCCAGTAGTGCTTGTCGCCGTCGAGCGCCGGCAGCAGCACGTACAGGTGGCGCAGCGCGTCGGCGACGCGCTGGGTGCCGGTGAGCCGCAAATCGACGTAGCGGCTGTCGCCCCACTGCGGGAATTGCGCGTCGAGCGGGATCGGCGTCGCCGAAACGCGCCAGCCGAGCGGCTCGAACAGCTTGTGCACGACTTCAGGACCACCGCGAGCGGACAGCGACGGCAGGTGGACCTCCAGGTCGAAGGGCTCGTCGACCAGCTCCGGCCGGGCCGCGCACCGGCCCGCGAGCGCCGTGGTGAACGCGGCCCGCAGCGCGACCGCGAGGTACGAGCCCCCGGCGTACGGCCGGTCGTTGACGTACTGGGTCAGCGTCGTCCCGCCGCCGCGGACGAGCCCGACGGGGTCGATTTCGACGAACAGCGCGGCGGTGCAGCGGTCCGGCGCCGCCTCCGGGTAGAAGACGTGCGCGGTACCGGCGGACAGCGCGACCGATTGCGCTTTCTCCGGGTGCTTGTGCAGGAGAAAGCCCAGGTCGGTGGCCGGGTTCCGGGTCGTCGTGATGGTCAGCAACACGGGCACAGTGTGGCGGAGCGGCCGGTGACCGCGCGCCCGGTTTTCCCGGGTGCCACCCTGGACACATGAACCGCCTCGCGCACGCGACCAGCCCGTACCTGCTCCAGCACGCGGAGAACCCGGTCGACTGGTGGCCGTGGGGGCCCGAAGCGCTCGCCGAGGCGAAGCGGCGGAACGTGCCCATCCTGCTTTCGGTCGGGTACGCCGCCTGCCACTGGTGCCACGTCATGGCGCACGAGTCGTTCGAGGACGCCGGCACCGCGGCCCTGATGAACGGCAACTTCGTCAACATCAAGGTCGACCGCGAGGAGCGGCCCGACATCGACGCGGTGTACATGGCCGCCACCCAGGCGATGACCGGCCAGGGCGGCTGGCCGATGACCTGCTTCCTGACCCCGGACGGCGAGCCGTTCCACTGCGGCACCTACTACCCGCCGTCGCCGCGGCCGGGGATGCCGTCGTTCCGGCAGCTGCTCGCCGCCGTCACCGAGGCGTGGCAGGAGCGGCCGGACGAGCTCCTCGACGGCGCGAAGCAGATCGTCGCCCACCTCGCCGAGCAGACCGGGCCGCTCAAGGAGTCCGTCGTGGACGAAGCGGTGCTCGCCGGCGCGGTCGCGAAGCTCCAGCAGGAGGCGGACAGCGTCAACGGCGGGTTCGGCCGCGCACCGAAGTTCCCGCCGTCGATGGTGCTGGAGTTCCTGCTGCGGCACCACGAGCGCACGGGTTCCGCGGTCGCACTGTCTCTTGTGGACTCGACGGCCGAGGCGATGGCCCGCGGCGGCCTGTACGACCAGCTGGCCGGCGGCTTCGCGCGCTACTCCGTCGACGCCGAGTGGATCGTGCCGCACTTCGAGAAGATGTTGTACGACAACGCGTTGCTCCTGCGGTTCTACGCGCACCTCTGGCGGCGCACCGGCTCGGCGACAGCGTTGCGGGTCGCCACGGGAACGGCGGAATTCCTCTTCGAAAGCCTGCGGACGCCTGAAGGCGGCTTCGCGTCTTCGCTGGACGCGGACACCGAAGGCGTCGAAGGCCTGACGTACGTCTGGACGCCCGAGCAGCTGCGTGAGGTGGTCGGTGACGACTCCGCCGCCGAGCTGTTCGGCGTCACGCCCGAAGGCACCTTCGAGGAGGGCGCCTCGACATTGCGCCTGTTCGGCGACTTGCCCGAGCCGCTGCGCCTCAAGCTGCTGGAGGCGCGCGCGAAGCGGCCGCAGCCGGGTCGGGACGACAAGGTGATCGCCTCCTGGAACGGCCTGGCGATCATCGCGCTGGCCGAGGCGGGGGTGGCCCTGGATCGTCCACAATGGATCGACTGGGCCACGTCCGCGGCCGAGTTGCTGCTCCGGGTGCACGTCGTCAACGGACGGCTGCGGCGGTCTTCGCGCGACGGCGTCGTCGGCGAATCCGCCGGGGTGCTGGAGGACTACGCCTGCGTCGCCGACGGGTTCCTGGCGCTGCACCAGGCGACGGGGTCGGCGAAGTGGCTGACCGAAGCGACCCGGCTGCTCGACCTGGCGCTGGCGCACTTCGCGTCCCCGGACGTCCCGGGTGCGTACTTCGACACGGCCGACGACGCCGAGACGCTGGTCCAGCGCCCGGCCGACCCGGGCGACAACGCGAGCCCGTCGGGGGCGTCGGCGCTGGCCGGGGCACTGCTGACGGCGTCCGCGCTCGCGGGGTATGACAGCGCGGCGCGGTACCGGGAGGCGGCCGAGCAGGCGCTGCGGCGGGCCGGGGTGCTGGCCGGGCGGGTGCCGCGGTTCGCCGGGCACTGGCTGTCGGTGGCGGAGGCGCTGCAGGCGGGTCCGGTGCAGGTCGCGGTGGTCGGGGCGGACCCGGCGTTGCGGCTGGCCGCGGCCCGGGGTGTGCACGGCGGCGGCATCGTGCTGGCGGGCGAGCCGGACGCGCCGGGCGTGCCGCTGCTGGCCGACCGTCCGCTGGTGGCCGGCGCCCCGGCGGCGTACGTCTGCCGGGGGTACGTCTGCGACCGCCCGGTGACTTCGGTCGAGGAGCTGACCGCCCAGCTCTGATCGCCCTGGGTGAACGCGGTGTCTGTGGTCTGGGTTTCGGCGTAACTTCGGTAGCAATGTAATCATGTAATCCGGAGGTGCGACATGGGACGCGGATGGCGTGGCGGTCGAGGCTGGCAGCAGGCGGAGGTCCCGCCGGCGGACGACGCGGCGGCCTGGTTCGGAGGCCGCCTGCCCGACGGCTGGTTCACGGGCGCACCGGAGGTCACGGTCGACCGCGAAGAGATCATCGTGGTCGGCGAGCTCCCGGCCCTGACGGAGGAGCACGCGGACGACGCAGCCCGCGCGGCGGCCGAGGAGGGCCGGATCAGCCGGTACCGCGAGGAGACGCGCGACGAGCGCATCGAAATCGCCCGCCAGGCGGAGCACCGCTACCAGCGCAAGGTGTCCTGGGGCGCGCGGCTGGGGGGAACGACGGCACTGTTCACGACGCACTCGGCCCCGGTGATGACGAGGCTGCGCCAGCCGGAGCGCCTGGTGCTGGACACCCTGGTGGACGCGGGCGTGGCCCGGTCGCGGTCGGACGCGCTGGCGTGGGCGGTGCGCCTGGTGGGCCAGCACGCGGACAGCTGGCTCGGTGAGTTGCGCGAGGCGATGACGAAGGTCGACGACCTGCGCTCGAAGGGCCCGGACCTGGGCTGAGCGGGGCTGGACCTCGGCTGGGCGGGCTGCGGGATTGCCCCTTCGGTGGCACCCGCGGCCGGGGCGAGGCGGAGCCGCGCGGTGTCGCCCCCTCGGTGACACCCCGCGGTCCCGCCGCCTCTGCTCGCTGCCGTCGTACGGATCACGCCCCAGGTGCGGTTCCGGTTGCCTCGTGCCCGGGACGGATCGGCCACCCCGGGCGATCGCGCAAGCCTGGACCTGAACCGGCTTCCGCGCCTAGAGTTCGTCGTGCCCGCGGTCCGTGCCGCGGTTCCGCCGTCGCACCAGTTCCTCGTGAAGGACGTGTCCATGGACGGCAGGTTCACCCGGCGGCAGCTGATCAAGGGCGGGCTCGCGGTGGCGGCGGTGCCGCTGCTCCCGGCCGTCGCTTCGGCGGCGCCCCGCATCGACGTTCCCCCGCTCCCGTGGCCCGCGGCGAACGACATCGTCGCGAACACGACGATTCCCGTGTTCCCCGACCGCAGTTTCCCGATCACCGGTTACGGCGCGAAGAACGACGGCAAAACCGACAACACCGCGGCCATCGCGAAGGCGATCGACGCCTGCGCCGCGGCCGGCGGCGGGCATGTGATCGTGCCGTCCGGCGGCAGCTTCCTCACCGGCGCCGTCCGCCTGAAGAGCAACGTCGACCTGCACCTGGAAAAGGGCGCGGTCCTCAAGTTCAGCGGCGACGCCGCGAAGTTCCCGAACGTCCTGACGCGCTACGAAGGCATCGAATGCGTCAACCGCTCCCCGATGGTCTACGCCTACGGGGAAAAGAACATCGGCCTCACCGGCAGCGGCACGCTCGACGCGGCGGCGACGTCGTCGTGGAACAAGGGCAGTGACCGCGCGTACCTGGAATCCCTGGTGGCCAAGGGAACCCCGCCGGAGAAGCGGGTGGTGCCCGGTTCGGGGCACACCATGCGCTCGGCGTTCGTCGAGCCGTACGCCTGCGAAAACGTGCTGATCCAGGGCATCACCCTGAAGAACTCGATGTTCTGGCAGCTGCACCCGACGCTGTGCCGCAACGTCACGGTCGACGGCGTCAGCACCGACTCCAGCACCGCGCACAGCAACACCGACGGCTGCGACCCGGAGTCGTGCGACCACGTCGTCATCGCCAACTGCACCCTCGGCGCGCACGACGACAACATCGCCATCAAGTCCGGCCGCGACGCCGACGGGCGCCGGGTGAACGTGCCGTGCCAGAACCTCGTCGTGGTGAACTGCGTGATGAACGGCAACTGGGGCGCGATCACCTGCGGCAGCGAGCAGACCGGCGGGATCCGCAACGTCTACGCCTACCGGCTCACCGTGAAGGGTGACACGAAGTTCGCGCTCTACGTGAAGTCCAACACGCTGCGTGGCGGATTCTCCGAGAACATCAACCTCGACAGCGTTTCCGGCACCTTCGCGCGGAACTTCGTGTTCGTGACGTCCACCTACAACAGCCAGACCGGCAGCACCGTCCCGTCGTTCGGGCCGTTCACGATCAGCAACTGCTCGAGCACGAAGATCGCGGGCAAGACCTTCGACGTCAGCGGGCTTTCGAACGCCCACGTGCACGGATTCTCCGTGGCGAACTCCACGTTTGAGGGCGTCGCCGATACCTCGAACACGCTGAAGTACGTGGACAACGCCCGTTTCACGCAGGTGACGGTGAACGGCAAGCCGATCTGAACCTGCGGGATCGGCGGCGCTGCGGCAGGCTTACTACCAACGAGTAGGAAGCCTGCCGTTCGTCCTTTCCGGAGGTAGCCGTGGACGTCCCCGAAGTGCCCTCGAAGGTGGACCCGGACGCACTGACCGCCGTCCTCGACGGTCGCTGGGCCGAGCTGCGCCGCGGGGTGCGGGCGCAGATGGCCGGCGCCGAGTTCCGGGACCCGGTCGACCTCGGCATCGAGGCGCACCGTGCCCAGGTGCTCGACCAGCTGCGTGCGCTCGCCGCGACCGACCGGCCCGGCCTGGGCTTCGACCCGGCCTACGGCGGCGGTGGCGACGTCGGCGGCTCGGTGACGTCGTTCGAGCTGCTCGGCTACGGCGACCTGTCGCTGATGGTGAAGGCCGGCGTCCAGTGGGGCCTGTTCGGCGGCGCCGTCCAGCTGCTCGGCACCGAGCGCCACCACGAGCGGTACCTGCGCGGGATCATCGACCTCGACGTCCTGGGCTGCTTCGCGATGACCGAGCACGGCCACGGTTCCGACGTCCAGCACCTGCGCACGACGGCGACCTACACCGACGGCGGGTTCGTCATCGACACGCCGGATGCCATGGCCCGCAAGGAATACATCGGCAACGCGGCCCGCGACGGCCGGCTGGCGGTGGTCTTCGCCCAGCTGATCACCGGCGGCGAGTCGCGCGGCGTGCACGCGTTCCTCGTCCCGATCCGCGACGAGGACGGCAAGCCGGTGCAAGGGGTGTCCATCGAGGACTGCGGGCCGAAGGCGGGGCTCAACGGCGTCGACAACGGACGGCTGGGCTTCGACCACGTCCGCGTCCCGCGCGAGGCCCTGCTGAACCGCTTCGGCGACGTCGCCGAAGACGGGACGTACTCGAGCCCGATCGAAAGCGACAGCCGCCGGTTCTTCACGATGCTGGGCACGCTGATCCGCGGCCGGGTGAGCGTCGGCGGCAGCGCGGGCAGCGCGACCAAGCGCGCGCTGGCCCTGGCCATCCGCTACGGCGAGCACCGGCACCAGTTCATGAAGCCGGACGGCGACGAGGTCGTCATCCTCGACTACCTCGGGCACCAGCGGAAACTGCTGCCGGCGCTGGCGAAGACGTACGCGCTGAACTTCGCCCAGGAGGAGCTGGTCTCGAAGCTGCACGACATCGACACGTCGGCGCCGGAGGAGGAGCAGCGCGAGCTGGAGTCGCGGGCGGCCGGGCTGAAGGCCCTCAACACGTGGCACGCGACGGCGACCATCCAGGCCGCGCGCGAGGCCTGCGGCGGCGCGGGCTACCTGGCGGAGAACATCCTCCCCGGCCTGAAGGCCGACACCGACGTCTTCACGACGTTCGAGGGCGACAACACGGTGCTGCTGCAGCTGGTCGCGAAGGGCCTGCTGACCAGCTACAAGCAGGATTTCGAGGACCTCTCGCCGCTGGCGACGGCCCGGTTCTTCACCGACCAGGTGGTCAACACGATCCTGGAGCGCACCTCGGTGCGCAAGGCGCTCGAGTCGCTCACCGAGGGGTCCGACTCGGACGTGTTCTTCCGCCGCGAGTGGCAGCTGAGGCTGTTCGAAGACCGCGAGGAGCACGTCGTCGAAGGGGTGGCGAAGCGCCTGCGCAAGGCGGCGGCCGACCCGTTCGGTGTGTTCAACGCGGCGCAGGACCACGTGCTGCGCGCCGGCCGCGTCCACGTCGAGCGCCTGGTGCTGGAGGCGTTCGTGGCCGGCATCGAGCGCTGCGAGGACCCCGAAGCACGTGCGCTGCTGGAGCGCGTCTGCGACCTGTACGCGTTGTCGGCGATCGAAGAGGACCTGGCGTGGTTCCTGGGCCACGGCCGCTTGACCGCGTCGCGCGCGAAGGCGGTCACGTCGGCGGTGAACCGGCTGTGCGCGGAGCTGCGCCCGCACGCGCGCACGCTGGTGGACGCGTTCGCGATCCCGGAGCAGTTCCTCGCGGCGCCGATGCTGACGTCCTGATCGCGGTGGTGACCCAGGCGGGTGGCCGGTATCGGGGCCCGGCCACCCGCCCGGGAGCCCTCAGGACCGCCGGTGCTTGCGGTCGTCGTCGGTGATCTCGAACTGCTCCTTGCGGACCTTGCCGGACACGGTCTGCTCGTCGCTGACCGTCTCCTTCCGCAGGCGCGCCCGCTCGACCGGCACGGTTTCCTTGCGCACCACCGGTTTCTCCGCGTGCAGGACGACGTCCTGCTCGGCCTCGCCGATCTCCGCGGTGCCGTCACCGCGGGTGACGGGCTCGCGTTCGATGCGCACCTCTTCGTGCCGCACCGGCACGGTGACCTGCTGTTCCTCGGTGACGACGTACTTGCGCAGCCGCACGTGCCCGGTCTCGACCTGCTCGGTGCCGATGTCCAGGCGTTCTTCGGAGCGCGTCATGGCCCGGTCGTCGCGCTTCCGGCCCATCGCGTCCTGGCCGCGGCCCGTCCGGCCCGACCGGTCCGTCCGGTCCATCCGCCCGTCCGGCGACATGCGTGGCACCGGCAGGCCGTAGTGCTGGTAGAGCTGCGTGCTCTCCTCGGGCGAGAGGTGCCCGTCGGCGTCGATGCGGGGGGCGTCGGACACGCTGTCCTTGTCGACCCGGACGTGGACGCCGTCCTTGTCCGTGTGCGCGCCGGAGAGCGGCACGAAGCTTTCCTTGGTGCCGAACAGGCCGGTCTTGACGGTGATCCACTCGGGCTGGTGCGTCGCGTCGGCGAGATAGACGTTGCCGACCTTCCCGAGCTTGTTGCCGTCCGGGTCGACCACGGCGCTGTCGATGAGTTCCTCGGGCTGCAGGGTGCTGGCCATCGCGGTCGTGCTCCTTCCACGCGTCGGTTCTGGTGCAGCCCACCGTCGGCCGCGCCGGCGAGCCCGGCAACCGTCGTGGTGTTCCCGTGGGTGACCCCTGAACGTGATCGTTTGAAGCGTCGCCCGCGGGCCAGGACCCGCGTCGTCCGCAGGTCGAGGGCGTGCCGCCGGCGTGACCGCCCGCGCGCGCCGGAGACGCAAAGGTGTGGATCTCGATCCGGCGTGACCGGGGTCACCCGCGGTGTTGTCACAACCGCGTCGCCCGGGTCGTCAAGGCGGTGAAGCAGACGATGGAAGGGGAACGGCCATGGAAGCCCGGATCAACCTGTTCGAGAACGAGATCACCGGCAAGTTCGTCAAGCGCCTGATCGCGGCGTCCCGCCCGGTCGAGGAGTCCTCGCTGCCGCACGCGACCCAGGAGCTGGTGAAGATCCGCGCGAGCCAGATCAACGGCTGCGGGATGTGCCTCGACATGCACACGAAGGACGCGGCGGCGGCCGGCGAGACGGCGGTCCGTCTCGCGATGGTGGCGGCGTGGCGCGAAGCGGTGGTGTTCACCGAAGCGGAGCGCGCGGCCCTGGCGCTGGCGGAGGAGGGCACCCGCCTGGCGGACACGCACACCGGCGTCAGCGACGAGACGTGGGCCGCGGTGCGCAAGCACTTCGACGACGAGCAGATCGGCGCGCTGATCTCCCTGGTGGCGACGATCAACGCGTGGAACCGCCTGAACGTGATCGCCCGCAACCCGGCGGGCGAGTACCAGCCGGGGATGTTCGGCTGAGACTGTCCAAAGAGGGCACTCCACCGGCCGTGCGGCGCGGAACCAGCTTCGATGGTGACGAACCCACGGCGGTGGAACCCTCAACCGTGGCACAGCCTGGTGGACACCGCCCGGCGTAAGGTGTTTGAGTGCCGGGACGGGTGACGTTGTCCAAACCATCGGGTGATGTCGATAAAGGACTGCGGCAGATCGCCCGATGATTTTACCATGATGAAAAAGACGCTCTTCGCAGCCGCGATCATCGGTGGCGCCATGCTTGCTGTGGCCGCGCCGGCTTCCGCCGGTGAGGGTCACCACCCGGGTGGCGGTGGCATCAGCATCGGCGACAACCTCTGCGCGGCTCCGTGGCAGTGGAACGGTCCCTTCGAGGTGCTGCACGCGGGCCACGCGCCCTCGTACGCAGCGTGCAACAACAACTCCACCGGCGGCGGTCACGGTGGGATCAGCATCCTCAACAACGCCTGCCTGCTGCCCTGGCAGTGGAACGGCCCGGTCGAGCTGCTGACGGTCGACCACAACCCGTCGTACGTCGCCTGCAACGGCAACTCGGCGGGCTGACGAGAAAGAAGATTCGTGGCTGGTTGATCGAGTGTGCACCAACCAACCACGGTCGGTCTTCTTCTGACAGAAGCGCGGCCCCCGCTCGAAATCGAGCGGGGGCCGCGCTCTGCCGTTTCCGGGTCAGGCGTACATCGCCAGCCAAATCGCGATGTAGTGCGAAACAGCGGCCAACACGGTGCACGCGTGGAAATACTCGTGATACCCGAAAGTCTCCGGCCAGTGGTTGGGCCACTTCACGGCATAAAACACCGCACCCAGCGTGTAGAACAACCCGCCCACGCAGAGCAGCACCAACGCAGCGACCCCGGCATGCGAAGCCAGCTCGGGAAAGACGAAAACCGCAACCCAGCCGAGAGCGATGTAGATCGGCACACCCAGCCACCGCGGAGCGTGCGGCCAGAGCATCTTCAACGCCACCCCGGCGATCGCCCCGCCCCAGACGATCGACAAGATCACGTACCCGGTCGGCTTCGACATGGCCAGCAACGTGAACGGCGTGTACGTGCCGGCGATGAACAAGAAGATCATCGAGTGATCGGCGCGCTTCATCCACTTGTACGCCCGCGGGCTCCAGAAGCGGCGGTGGTACAACGCGCTCACGCCGAACAGGCCGAGCACCGTCAGCCCGTACACCGAAGTCGCCAGGGCGGCGACCGGGGACACAGTGGACGCCGCCAGGCTGATCAGCGTCGCCGCCGCGGCCAGGGCGCCGAAGAACGTCCAGAAGTGGATGTGCCCGCGCAGCCGGGGGCGGAGGTCCACTACGGGCTCGGGTGGTGGTTCCGTCGTCAGGCTCACGCATCCAGGTTACGGCAGCGTAGGTTCTCCAGCAGTGCTCAAGTCACACGCCTCACACCGGGGTGCGTAGGCTGACTCGCCGTGAGTGTTCGCTCGTTCTTGTCCGACGTCGTGTACAGCGCCTACGGCAGGCGCCTCATCCAGCAGGCCGCCGGGCGGCATCCCCGGCACATCGCCATCATGCTCGACGGCAACCGCCGGTGGGCCCGGGAAGCGGGCTTCACGGACGTTTCGGACGGGCACCGCGCCGGGGCCAAGAAGATCGCCGACTTCCTGAGCTGGTGCCAGGAGGCCGACGTCGAGGTCGTCACCATGTGGCTGCTGTCCACCGACAACCTCAACCGCGACCCGGACGAGCTCACGCCGCTGCTGAAGATCATCACCGACGTCACCGACGAGCTCGCCGGGCCGGGGACGCAGTGGCGGTTGCGGATCGTCGGTGCCCTCGACCTGCTCCCCGCCGAGGTCGCGAAGCGACTGAGCGAAGCCGCCGCCCGGACCGAAGGGCGGTCCGGGATGGAGGTCAACATCGCGGTCGGCTACGGCGGGCGGCAGGAAATCGCCGACGCCGTGCGCAAGCTGCTGCTGCAGCACGCCGACGAGGGAACGTCCATTCACGAGCTGGCGAAGATCCTCGACGTCGACCACATCTCCGAGCACCTCTACACGTCGGGCCAGCCGGACCCGGACCTGATCATCCGCACCTCGGGCGAGCAACGGCTTTCCGGCTTCCTGCTGTGGCAGTCCGCGCACTCGGAGTTCTGGTTCACCGAGGCGTACTGGCCCGCCTTCCGGCGCGTCGACTTCCTCCGCGCGATGCGTGACTACGCCTGGCGACACCGCCGGTTCGGCTCCTAGACGGCTCGCAAAACCGCTGGTCACGCCGGTCGGAAGCCACCGTGAGTTGATTTCGGGCGACCGACGGTGAGGTGACGATCTGGCGAATCACCGTGTTGGCTCCCTGCGCGCCGCCGGATTCGTGGGTACCTTCCGAGGTGAGGGCACGCGTTCCGTGCGGGTCCTCGCGGGAGGCCCTGGTCGTGGCGGTGATCGAGGGGGCGGCTCAGCCGCCCACGAGACGCTCGAGGGGGCCGGCACCCGGCCCTCGTGGCCGCGCCACCTGACTCCGGTCAGGAGGAGTGGTCCAGCCAGGGAGGTGCCCGGCCCAGCGAGTGCGGGCGTGAGGTGCACACGCCCTCGAGGGAGATGCCGTCGTGACTGCGCAGCGTTTGCCCCGCAAGGCCTCTGGCCACTCTTCGACCGGTGCCGTTTCCGGCCCGGAGAAAGCGCCCGTATCCCAGCAGCACATGTACGTGCTCGACACGTCGGTCCTCCTTTCGGACCCGTGGGCGGTCACCCGCTTCGCCGAGCATGCCGTCGTGCTTCCGCTGGTCGTCATCAGTGAACTGGAGGCGAAGCGCCACCACCCGGAGCTCGGCTGGTTCGCCCGGGAATCCCTGCGCATGCTCGACGACCTGCGCCGGCAGTACGGCAGGCTCGACGCGCCGCTCCCCATCGGGGACCACGGCGGCACGCTGCAGGTGGAGCTGAACCACTCGGACCCGTCGGTGCTCCCGTCCGGGTTCCGGACCGACTCCAACGACCACCGCATCCTCGCCTGCGCGCTCAACCTCGCGGCCGAGAACCAGGCGGTCACGCTGGTGACGAAGGACATCCCGCTGCGGGTCAAGGCCGGGGCCGTCGGCCTCGAGGCGGACGAGTACCGCGCGCAGGAAGTGACGCCGTCGGGCTGGACCGGCATGGCGGACGTCGACGTCCAGCAGGAAGTGCTGGACGCGCTGTTCGGCGGCAGCACCGTCGACCCGGTCGAGTGGGGCATGGACGAGCTCGTCGAGCTGCCCTGCCACACCGGGCTGCGGTTGCTCGCGGGCAGCTCCAGCGCGCTCGGGCGGATCACGGCGGACAAGCGCATCCGGCTGGTCCGGGGCGACCGCGAGGCGTTCGGCCTGCACGGCCGCAGCGCCGAGCAGCGGGTCGCGCTCGACCTGCTGCTCGACTCCGACGTCGGGATCGTGTCGCTGGGCGGCCGGGCCGGCACCGGCAAGTCGGCGCTCGCCCTCTGCGCCGGCCTGGAAGCCGTCATGGAACGCCGCCAGCACCGCAAGGTCGTGGTGTTCCGGCCGGTCTACGCGGTCGGCGGCCAGGACCTCGGCTACCTGCCCGGGTCCGAGAGCGAGAAGATGCAGCCGTGGGCGCAGGCGGTGTTCGACACGCTGGGCGCGCTGGTCAGCCAGGACGTCCTCGACGAGGTCTTCGACCGCGGCATGCTCGAGGTGCTCCCGCTGACGCATATCCGCGGCCGGTCGCTGCACGACACGTTCGTGATCGTGGACGAGGCGCAGTCGCTGGAGCGCAACGTCCTGCTCACGGTGCTCTCACGGCTCGGCACGGCGTCCCGGGTGGTGCTCACGCACGACGTCGCCCAGCGTGACAACCTGCGCGTCGGCCGGCACGACGGCGTCTCGGCGGTGATCGAGAAGCTCAAGGGGCACCCGCTGTTCGCGCACGTCACGCTGACGCGCTCGGAGCGGTCGCCGATCGCCGCCCTGGTCACCGAGATGCTGGAGGACCACGGCTGACCCGCGGTCTCCCGGATGCCCGGCAAACGTTTCCGCGTTTGCCGGGCACCCGGTGAAAAACCCGCTCGGCCGCTATGCGGTCGATCCGGGGCTGGGCATAGTGGGCCGGATGGGGCCGGAAAATCTCTCTCGTCGTGAGCTTCTCGTCCGAAGTGGTGCCGCCGCTGCCGCGCTGACCGTGGCCGGGGCGGGGGTGGCCGAGGCCGAACCGGAGGTCGCGCCGGATGGCGTGGTGCTCCGGGAAGGCACCAACATGTCCGCCGCGCTGTCCCCGGACGGCCGGTGGATCGCGGTCGACCTGGTCACCGGGATCTGGGTGCTGCCCGCCGGCGGCGGCCGCGCCCGGCGGCTCACCGACGACCTCCAGGACGCCACCCTCCCCAGCTGGTCGCCGGACGGCCGCCGGATCGCGTTCCAGTCGTACCGCGACGGCAACTTCCACCTGTACGTCATCGAGGTCGCCGGCGGTGCGCCCCGCAAGCTGACCAGCGGGCAGTTCGACCACCGCGAGCCCGTGTTCTCGCCGGACGGCACCAAGCTCGCCTTCAGCAGCGACCGCGACGGCAGCTACGGCATCCACCTGCTGGACGTCGCCTCCGGGGCGATCGGCACGGTCGTGTCGACGGCCGACGAAGAGGCGTCGCCGCGATGGTCGGCCGACGGCACACAGCTCGTCTTCACGGTGAACGACGTCGCCATCGACGTCGTCACCCTGGCCACCGGCGCCCGCACGCGCCTGGTCACCGCGACCGGCACCGACAAGGTCTACGGCCCCGCGTTCGGCCCCGGCGGCCGGCCCAGTTACCTGCGGCTGCGCGGCGCCGACGCGGACCTGATGCTCGGCGACGAGCAGCTGACCCGGGGCGAGGACGTCTTCGGATTCGCCGCGAACTGGTCCGGGTCCACCGCGCTCTACACCGCCGACGGGCACCTCCGGCGCCGCGAACCGTCAGGCGCGGTCGAGGACATCCCGTTCGAAGCGAGCGTGTCCACGGCCTCGCGCGACTACCGGAGGCGGGTCCGTGACCTGGACTCGGCCGCGCCGAAGCCGGTCCGGGGCATCGCCGGTCCGGTGGTGTCCAAGGACGGCAAGCGGATCGCCTTCCGGGCCCTCAACGCGATCTACGTCGTCGCGGCGAGCGGGGGGAGGCCACAGCGGCTGATCGCCGACGGCTACTTCAACTCCGACCCGGACTTCCACCCGGACGGGACGAAGCTGCTCTACACGAGCGACCGGCTCGGCACCGCCGACCTGTGGGTGCGTGACCTCCGCACCGGCCGGGACACCGTCCTCACCGAGCTGGCGGGCGCGCAGGTCGCGCCGCGGTGGTCGCCGGACGGCGGCCGGGTGGCCTACGCCGACCAGGACGGCGCCACCTGGGTCCACGACGTGGCCACGAACACGGCCCAGCAGGTGACACCGCCGCTGTTCATGCCGGGTCGGCCGACCTGGTCGCCCGACGGGACGGTCCTCGCGCTGGCCGCGGTGAAGCCGTACTCGCGGCGGTACCGCGAAGGCACCAGCCAGATCCTCACGGTCGACCTGAAGACGAACGAGCTCCGCTACGCCGAGCCGATGCCGTTCCGCTCCCTCGCCACCCGCGGCGACGACGGTCCACTGTGGTCACCCGACGGCCGGTACCTGGCGTTCACGGTCGAAAGCGTCGCCTGGATCGCCCCGGTCGACGGCGCCGGACGGCTGATCGGGGCGCCGCGGCAGCTCACCCACGACGTCACCGATTCCCTGGCCTGGCAAGGGAACGACACGCTCGTGTACCTGTCGAAGGGGCAGCTCAAGGCCCAGAAGCTCAGCGGCGGCGAGCCGCGCACGATCCGGCTCGACTTCACCTGGGCCCGGCCGCGCCCGCCGCGCCGGACCGTCATCCACGTCGGCGCGGCCTGGGACGGCGTCGCCCGGACGCTGCAGCGGAACGTCGACATCGTCGTCGAAGGCGGCCGGATCGCCGACGTCCGGCCGCACCGGGACGCGCCCGGCACCGTCGACGCGCACGACCTGACCGCCCTGCCCGGGCTCGTCGACCTCCACAACCACTGGCACCTGCGCGGCCGGCAGTGGGGTGACCGGCAGGGCCGGCTGTGGCTGTCCTACGGCATCACGACGACCCGCTCGCCGGGCGACCCGGTGTACCAGATGCTGGAGACCCGCGAGGCCCTGGAATCCGGGAACCGGGTCGGGCCAAGGTACTTCGGCACCGGGGAAGCCATCGACGGCTCCCGGATCTACTACAACTTCATGCGGCCGACGCTCTCGCCCGGGCAGCTGAACCTGGAGCTGTCCCGCGCGGTCGAGCTCGAGTACGACCTGATCAAGACCTACGTCCGGCTCCCCGTGGCCTCCCAGCAGGCGGTGGTCCGGGCCGCGCACCGGGCGGGCATCCCGCTGTCGTCGCACTACCTGTACCCGGCGGCGAACATCGGCATGGACGCGATGGAGCACACCGGCGCCACCAACCGGCTCGGGTACTCGCACACCGTCAGCCGAATCGGCCGGTCGTACCAGGACGCGATCGCGTTGTTCACCCGCTCGGGGATGTCGCTCACGCCGACGTTGTTCACCTCGCGGGCGCTGTACGCGGACGACAAGTCCCTCGTGACCGACGAGCGCACCGAAGTCCTCTTCCCGCCGTGGGAGTACCAGCAGCTCAAGGCGGCGGCGGACGCCGCGGGCAACCCGGAGAACGCCTACCTCCGCCAGGTCCTCGCCGGGAACGTCGGCATGGTGCTGCGGATCCACCGGGCGGGCGGGTTCGTGGTCACCGGCACGGACTCCCCGCTGGACAACGTGGCCGTCTCCACCCACCAGAACCTGCGGGCCATGGTCGCGTTCGGGTTCACGCCCCACGAGGCGCTCACCACCGCCACCCGCAACCCGGCGCGGTGGCTGGGGCTCGAAGACCGGATCGGGGTGCTCAAGCGAGGTGCCTACGCCGATCTGTCCCTCGTGTCCGGCAATCCGCTGCAGGACGTCAAGGCGGCCGCGAACGTCCGCAGCGTGCTGGTCGGCGGCGTGCTGCGGACGGTCGGCGAACTGCTGGCGCCCTACCGGAACCAGCCGGGACAACGGGCGGCCACCGAAGTGGTGCCCGCCGCCCCCTCGGCCGCGAAGCAGCACTGGTGGCACGTTCCGGAGTGGTCGGAACACGTGTGCTGCGCGGGCTGACTTACCAGCCCGAAGGAAGCGGGCGGCCCTCGGCGAACCCGGCCGCCGACTGCACGCCCAGCAGCGCGCGCTCGTGGAACTCCTCGAGCGTGCGCGCGCCCGCGTAGGTGCACGACGAGCGCACGCCGGAGCCGATCGAGTCCAGGAGGTCCTCGACGCCCGGGCGCTGCGGGTCCAGCGACATCCGCGACGACGAGATGCCCTCCTCGAACAGCGCCTTCCGGGCCCGGTCGAACGAGCCGTCCGTCCGGGTCCGCGCGCCGACCGCGCGCTTCGACGCCATGCCGAACGACTCCTTGTACGGCCGGCCCTGCTCGTCGAAGCGCAGGTCGCCGGGGGATTCGTAGGTGCCGGCGAACCACGAGCCGACCATCGCCGCGGACGCGCCCGCGGCCAGCGCCAGCGCGACGTCACGCGGGTGGCGCACGCCGCCGTCGGCCCAGACGTGCTTGCCCAGCTCGCGTGCGGCGGCCGCGCAGTCGGCGACCGCGGAGAACTGCGGGCGGCCCACGCCGGTCATCATCCGGGTCGTGCACATCGCGCCCGGCCCGACGCCGACCTTGACGACGTCGGCGCCGGCCTGGATCAGGTCGCGCGTGCCCTCCGCGGTGACGACGTTCCCGGCGACCACCGGGACCTGCGGCGACACCGACCGGACGGCCTTCAGCGCGGCGATCATCTTCTCCTGGTGCCCGTGCGCGGTGTCGACGACCAGCACGTCGACCCCGGCCTCCAGCACGGCCGACGCCTTCGCCGCCACGTCGCCGTTGACGCCGACCGCGGCGGCGACGCGCAGCTTGCCCGCGTCGTCGACGGCCGGCGTGTAGATCTCCGCGCGCAGGGCGCCGACGGCGGTCAGGACGCCCGCGAGCCGGCCGTCGGCGTCGAGGCCGAGCGCCAGGTGGGCGCCGTGGCTGTTCAGCAGCTCGAAGACCTCACGCGCCGGCGTGGTGAGCGGGACCGCGACGGTCGGCGGCTGTGCGACGTCGGCGAGCCGTGCGAAGCGGTCGACGCCCGCGCAAGCCGCTTCGTCGACGATGCCGACCGGGCGGCCTTCGCCGTCCACGACGACGACAGCGCCGTGAGCGCGCTTGTGGACCAGGTTGAGGGCGTCGGCGACCGCGTCACCGCCGGTGAGCACCAGTGGCGTGTCCCACACCGTGTGGCGGCTCTTCACCCAGCCGACGATCTCGGCGACGGCGGTGCTGTCGACGTCCTGCGGCAGCACGACCAGCCCGCCGCGGCGGGCGACGGTCTCGGCCATCCGGCGGCCGGCGACCGCGGTCATGTTGGCGACCACGATCGGGATGGTGGCGCCGGTACCGTCCGCGGTGGCGAGGTCGACGTCGAAGCGAGACTCCACGTCCGAGCGGTTCGGCAGCAGGAACACGTCGTCGTAGGTCAGGTCGTGGGCGGGCCGGTGGCCGTCGAGGAAACGCACGAGTCACCAGACTACCTGCCGGGCCCGTGGCAGGATCGAGGGCATGAGCCGCCGCGACCGGGACGCCGAGGGACGGGCACGCAACGCACGGCCGCGTGACGGCCTCGGCCGGCCGCTGCCGTACGGCGCGGACGGCGTCGAGAGGCAGCCCGAAGGCATCGAACGCACCCCGGCGCAAACGCTTGCGGAGGCGCAGCGGCTGCTGGACGACGGCAAGCCGTTCCACGCGCACGAGGTGTTCGAAGACGCCTGGAAGACGACCGACGGGGCCGACCGCGAACTCTGGCGAGGCTTGGCCCAGCTCGCCGTCGGGCTGACGCACGCGGCACGCGGCAACAACGTCGGCGCGGTGTCGCTGCTGGAGCGCGGCGCGGCGAACATCGAGCCGTTCCGGGGCGAGCCGCCGCACGGCATCGACGTGGCCGGGCTGCAGGGTTGGGCGCTGGCCCTCGCGGAGGAAGCGAAGTCGCGAGTCCGGGTGTCGCCGAGCGCGCCGCGGCTGACGTGCTGACGGCCCTCGGTGCCGCGGTCATCGCCGCGGTCGCTTCGCTGGTCGGCGTCACGCTGGGCGCGCTGGTCGAGCCGTTGAAACTGAACGCGGCGCGGCGGTCGAAGCTGCGACAGGACCGGGCCGACCGCTGCGGCCGGTTCATCGAGGCCGGGGCGCGGGCCCGGCAGCACCTGGTCAGCATCAACGTCACCTACCGGCAGGACGCCGGCTCCGAGCGGCTCGCGGCCTACGAGGACGAGTACTACACCGTGCGGGCGGAGATGCGGTCCCTGCTCGGGCTCCTGGTGATGAGCGGGCCGGAGGAGCTCGTGGAGGCGGCCAGGGAGGTGCGGCGGAAGGACATGGACCTGCACCACGTGCGGCACGAGCCGGACGACGGCGGCGAATTCACCAAGGTCGTGCTGCCGAAGGCCGTCCGGGACGCCGTGGTCGAGCTGGACCGGGCGATCGAAGCGTTCGCTCTGGTCGCCCGGAAGCACACATCCTAAGGCTGGTCCCAGCCGTCCGAAGCGGCTTTCTCGGCGCCGATCGTCGTGCCTTCGCCGTGTCCGGTGTGGACCTTCGTCGCCTCGGGGAGCGTGAAGAGCTTCTCGCGGATGGAGTGCACGATGGTCGGGTAGTCCGAATAGGACCGTCCGGTGGCGCCCGGCCCGCCGTGGAACAGGGTGTCGCCGGTGAACAGGACGCCCAGCTCCGCCGCGTACAGGCAGACCGCGCCGGGCGCGTGCCCCGGCGTGTGGATGACCCGCAGGTCGGTGCCCGCGATGGTGAGCACCTGGCCGTCGGCCAGCTCGCCGTCCGGGGCGCGGTCCGGGTGGGTGAGGTCCCAGACGACCCGGTCGTCCGCGTGCAGCAGGATCGGCGCACCGGTCGCGGCGGCGAGCTCCGGGGCGGCGTTGACGTGGTCGTTGTGCGCGTGGGTGCAGACGATCGCGGCCAGCTTCCGGTCGCCTACGACGTTCTCGATCGCCTTCGCGTCGTGCGCGGCGTCGATCACGATCACTTCCGCGTCGTCGCCCAGGAGCCAGACGTTGTTGTCGACGTCCCAGCTGCCCCCGTCGAGCTGGAAGACGCCGGAGGTCACCAGGTTCTGCACGATCGCCGTCATGCGCCCGACCCTAGTGGTCATTCGCCGGGTAGATGACATACCGACGGTATGCTACCGTCGAGTCATCTTACTGCGAGTAAGTTCGAGAGGTGGCGCGATGACCCTCCTGGCCGAGCCGTTGAAACTCCGGTGCGGCGCGCTGCTGCCCAACCGCCTGGTCAAGTCGGCGCTGAGCGAGCAGCTCGGCGACCGCCGCAACGCGCCCACCCGCGAGCTGGCCGAGCTGTACCGCACCTGGGCCGCCGGCGGCGCGGGCGCGCTGATCACCGGGAACGTCATGGTCGACCCGGCCGCGCTCGGCGAGCCGCGCAACGTCGCGGCGACCCCGGATCCGGCCGTCTACCGGCCGTGGGCCGGCGCGGTCGAGGGCACGGACACCCGGCTGTGGGTGCAACTGAACCACCCCGGGCGGCAGAGCCCGCGGTACCTCTCGCGTCAGCCGGTCGCGCCGTCCGTGGTGCCCTTCGGCAATCGAGGCGTCCGTACGGCCTTCGCCGTCCCACGGGCTCTGACCGGCGAAGAGATCGAAGCGATCATCGAACGCTTCGGCGTCGCGGCGCGGACGTTCGTCGAAGCGGGCTTCACGGGCGTGCAGATCCACGGCGCCCACGGCTACCTGGTGTCGCAATTCCTGTCCCCGCTGACGAACCGGCGAACCGACGCCTGGGGCGGCGACGCCGTCCGCCGCCGCCGGTTCCTGCTCGAGCTGGTCCGGCGCGTGCGCGCGGAGGTCGGGGGCGCCGTGCCGGTGTCGGTCAAGCTCAACAGCGCGGACTTCCAGCGCGGCGGCTTCACGGAGGAGGAGTCCCTGGAGGTCGTGCGTGAACTCGGCGACGCCGGCATCGACCTGCTGGAAGTATCGGGCGGCACGTACGAGAAGGCCGCCATGATGGGCGGCGCAAGCACGCAGGCGCGTGAGGCGTATTTCCTGGACTACGCGGCGAAAGCGCGGGCGGTCTCCGACGTTGCGCTGATGGTCACCGGCGGCTTCGCGACACCGGACGGGATGGAAGCGGCGCTGCGCTCGGGCGAGGTGGACGTGATCGGGCTCGGCCGCCCGCTGATCGTCGACCCGGCCTTGCCGTCCCGACTGCTGGAGGGCGCGGACGTCCGGGCGGAGCGGCTCTGCCCGAAGACGGGCATCCGGCTGGTGGACAGCCTCCTGGAGATCCAGTGGCACACCCGGCAGATGCACCGGATCGCGGCGGGCAGGCCGGTCGACCGGCGTGGTGCGGTGCCGACGTTGGTACAGGCGGGGCTGACGGATGGGGTCAACGCGTTTCGCCGCGTTCGAGGCTAGGCGGGCGTCAGGCGGCGGTCGTACACGAAGGCGCCCGCGGCGAGGGCGGTGAAGAACAGGCCGATGAACACGCAGTTCAGTGCCACCTGGCCGTAGCCGAGGGTGGCCGCGTCGACGAACGGGTACGGGTAGAAGCCGTCGATTGCTCCGCGCGGCAGCGTGAACGCCAGCCACGCCAGCGGGTACAGCAGCGACCACCAGACCGTTCGCCACGTCACGGCGCCGCGGGGGCCGACGAGGAGCCAGCCGAGCACGAACAGCAGCGGGGTCACCTTGTGCAGCATCGTGTCCGAGACCAGCGACAGCCCGTGCAGGTCGTAGAGGCCGGCGAGGGCGACCTGGTAGACGATCCCCGTCACGATGATGCCGGCCAGCGCGTCGAGCCAGAGGACGGTGAACAGCCGCCCGCGGGCGCGGCCCAGCGCGACCAGCGCCGACGTCAGCAGGACCAGCAGGTTCGAGTCGATCGTGAAGAAGCAGAGCAGGTTCGCGACGCGGCCGTCGGCGGAGGCGGTCGCGACCACCTGGGTGACCAGGCCGGCCCCGGCGACCACGGCGGTGACCGCGAACCAGGCGCGGGTGAGCTTCTCGCTGCGCATCGCCGGAGCTTAGCTCCACTGTGGACATATCGACCACCGTGGAGGGGTGCGCCCCGGCGACGTCCGCACCGGGGCGCCGGTCGTCAGGCCGCGAGCAGCGAGTCCCGGAGCGCGACGAACGCCTCGTACTCCGCCTTCTGCTCGACCGGCAGCTGGTACGAGACGGCCAGGAGCTTCGCCACCGACGGGATGATGCTCAGCCGGAACGTCCGGCCGTCGGTCGTCTTGATGACGAACCGGCCCTGGAGGTCGCGCTTCTTGACCGACGCCCGGTTGGCGTCGTTGATCGTCAGCGGGGTGCCCGCCGTGACGGTGCCGTTCTTCTCCTCGAGCGGGACGAGGACGAGATCGGTCTGCCCCGGCTTGAAGCCCAGCGCGAAGTTGGCCACCGAGGTGGTCCGGAAGACCAGGTAGTTCTTCTGCCGGATCTCCGCGGCGTACACCTTCGTGTAGCTCGCCCCGTCTTCGACGGCGCCGTCGAAGGCCGCGTGGATGGCCGCCTTCATCTGTTCCTTGCTGACCACTGGTTGCTCCTCCATGACCGCTCGGGAAGTGAGCGGGAACCTTGTGAAGGAGCGCACTTTAGGGATTCTTCGCCGCGGACGGTGTCGGGAAAATTCTCGTCAAATCCCGTCCGGCGCACGTCGAATTCGTCGAACGCCGGCTCCGGCTCGACCACCCTCCACTGTGGTCTGGAACGACCATGGGGCACCACCGACTTTCGTCTGTCGTCTGTCAGCTCCCTTCCGACCGGTCGCCGTGCAGCAGGCCGCGGACCGTGTCGATCGTGTCCGCCTCGGCCGGGTCCTTGTCCGGCCGGTAGCGGACCACCCGGGCGAACCGCAGCGCCAGGCCGCCGGGGTAGCGCGTCGAGACCTGCGCGCTGTCCAGCTCGATCTCGACCACGACCTCCGGCCGGACGTACACCGTCCAGTCGTCGCGGTGGGTTTCGATCTCCTGGAACGTCCTCGTCTGCCACGCCAGCAGCTCGTCGGTCATTCCCTTGAACGTCTTGCCCACCATGATCGGCGGGCCGCCGTCCGGATCGCGGGCGCCCAGGTGGAGGTTCGACAGCGTGCCGGTGCGCCGGCCGTGCCCCCACTCCGCCGCCAGCACCACGAGGTCGATCGTGTGCACCGGCTTGACCTTCAGCCACGCCCGCCCGCGCCGCCCGGCCGCGTACGGCGACGCCAGGTCCTTGACCATCACCCCTTCGTGGCCGGCCTCCATCGCCGCCTCCAGCACGGCGGCCGCCCCCGCCACCCCCACTTCACCGGGGATCACGTGCGCCCCGGCGACCTTGCGCAGGGCCGCGTTGCGCTCCGACAGCGGCGCGTCCAGCAGGTCGACGCCGTCGAGGTGCAGGCAGTCGAAGAAGTACGGCCGCAGCAGCAGCGCCTTGACCTGTTCCTCGCGGGTGCTGCCGAACCGGCTCATGGTGTCCTGGAACGGCCTCGGCCGCCCGGCGTCGGTCAGGGCCAGGGTTTCGCCGTCGAGCACTACCGACTCGCACGGCAGCGCCCGCACGAGCTCGACCAGTTCCTGCACGCTCCCGGTGATCTCCCGCAGCGTCCGCGTCCAGACGTGCACCTCGTCGCCCTGGCGGTGCACCTGGATCCGCGCACCGTCCATCTTGTACTCGACGATCGCCTCGGCGTGCTCGGCGACGGCTTCGTCCAGCGACTCCGCCGGCGATGCGAGCATCGGCTTGATCGGCGTGCCCAGGGTCAGCCGGAAGTCCGCCAGCGCGGCCTGCCCGCCGGTCATCGCCGCGACCCCGGTGACGCCCAGTTTCCCGGACAGCATGAACGCCCGCCGCACGTCCTCGGCCGGCACCTCGGCCGCGGCCGCGACGGCGTCGACCATCACGCCCTCCAGCGCGCCCTGCCGCAGCTCGCCGGTGACCAGCCGGAACATGAACTGCTGCTCGTCCTTCGTGAGCCGCTCGAACAACGCCCGCAGCACCTCTTGCCGCCGCGTCGCGGAGCCCGTGCCCGCCGCGACGCCGGCCGCGGCGGTGAGCGCCGCGTCGACCTCGGTGACCGTGACGACGGGCTCCGGCAGCGCTCCGGCGCCCAGCCCGGCCAGGGTGCGCCAGCCCGCACCCAGCCTGTCCTGCGCCGTCTGCCCGGTCAGGTACGCGATCACCACGGGCAGCTCGGCGATCTCGGCGGCACACAGCACCGCGGCCAGGAGGGCGATCTTCGCCTTCCTGGACCTCGTCGCCGCCAGCTCGGCGGACGCCCGGACTATCTCGCTCAGCAACACCCGGACATCATGACCCGAACCACCGACAATTTCCGGATGGTCAGATGTCCGGCCTGGTGCAGCGGGGGTCGAGCAGGCCGTCCTTGGTCACGCCGGGGGTCCTCCGCGCCGCCGAGCACCTTCTGCTCGAACGTCTTGCGCCTGCCCGCGCCCGACGATCCCGATCGGCACCGACGGCCCCGGCTTCGGCGGACCGGCCGTCGGAGAGCACCGCCAGCCCGTCCTTGTCCGGTCGCGCGCGTGGTGATCGCGGCGCCGTCGCACTGGCCGTGGTACTCGGCGGCGATGCGCGCACTGGGCGGACTCGGCCGGCCGCGACCACGAGACGAGCAGCGTCGCCAGCAAGGCGCCGGTGAGCGTGGCCACTCGGGTGCTCCCAGTGGTGCTTCGACCGCGGCGAGCCCCTGCGAACCGCTTCGGCAGCAGCGCGCGCACGGGACAGCCCATCCGCCGCCGGATGCATCGTCGCGCCGACGCCCACCGTGCCGCTCCTCTGCCCCGAACTCCCCCAGGAGAAGCAGCGTAGGCAGCAAAAACGCGGCGCGGGACGGCTACGGGTGAGTGTTCACCGGTCGTTCACCGGCGGCGATCCAGCTGGCCAGCAGGCCGAGCGCGCGTTCGGAAGCCGACCCCGGTTCGGCGTGGTAGACGACCAGGCCCTGGTCGGGGTCGTCCGGCAGGCGCAATGTCTGGTAGTGCAGCCGCAGCTCGCCGGCCACGGGGTTCGCGAACAGCTTCCAGCCCTGCGCCTTCTCCTGGACGGCGTGCTCGGCCCACAGCCGGCGGAACTGGGCGCTGGCCTGCGAAAGCTCGTCGACCAGCTGCGCGAACCGCGGGTCGCCGGGGTGCCGGCCGCTCTCCGCGCGCAGGTTCGCGACGAGCTCGCGGCACACCGCGTCGTACTCCGGGTGCAGCTCCTTCGCGCGTTCGTCGGTGAAGACGAGCTTCGGCATGCTGCGCTCTTCGAGGTGGGCGAAGTCGAACGCGACCGCGCCGCCGAGCGCGTTCCAGGCCAGCACGTCCAGGTACCGGCCGAAGACGAACGCCGGTGCCTGGATGGCGTCCAGCAGGTGCTGCAGCTCCGGCCGGACCCGCTGCGGTGCGGGCTTTTCCCGGCGCGTCGGGGCGGCGAGGTTGTGCAGGTAGGACTCCTCGCCCGGGTCGAGCCGCAGGGCCCGCGCGAGGGCGTCGAGGACCGCGTCCGAGACGTTCTTCGCGCGGCCCTGCTCCAGCCGCGTGTAGTAGTCGACGCTGATGCCGGCCAGCTGCGCCAGTTCCTCGCGGCGCAGGCCCTTGACCCGCCGGTGGGTGACCCCGGGCGGCAGGCCGAGGTCGGCGGGGTCGAGGGCGGCGCGACGGGCCTTCAGGAAGGCGCCCAGCCCGGCGGCGTCACCCATCACTTCCCGCCGCGGGCCATGCGCAGCACGTCGAGCGCCTCGTCCAACTGCTCCTCGGTGAGCTTCCCGTCGCGGACGTACCCGCGCTCGATGACGACCTCGCGGATCGTCTTGAGCTCCTTCAGCGCCTGCTTCGCGACCGCGGCCGCCTCTTCGTAGCCGATGTACTTGTTCAACGGCGTCACGATCGACGGCGAACCCTCGGCGTAGGTCCGCGTGCGTTCGGTGTTCACCGTGATGCCCGCGAACACCTTGTCCGCCAGCAGCCGGGACACCGCCGCGAGCAGCCGCGCGGATTCGAGGACGTTCCGGGCGATCACCGGCAGGTTCACGTTGAGCTGGAAGTTGCCCGCCGCGCCGGCGAACGCGACGGCGGCGTCGTTGCCGATCACCTGGGCGACCACCTGCAGCGTCGCCTCCGGGATCACCGGGTTCACCTTGCCCGGCATGATCGACGAGCCCGGCTGCAGGTCCGGCAGCGCCAGCTCGGCCAGGCCGGTGCGCGGGCCGGAACCCAGCCAGCGCAGGTCGTTGGCGATCTTGTTGAGCGACACGGCGATCGTGCGCAGGTGCCCGGACGTCTCGACGACGCTGTCCTGCGTCGCCTGCGCCTCGAAGTGGTCGCGGGCCTCGGTCAGCGGCAGCCCGGTGACCGTGGCGAGTTCCGCGGCGACCGACGAGCCGAAGCCGTCCGGCGCGTTCAGGCCCGAACCGACGGCCGTGCCGCCGATCGGCAGCTCGCCCAGCCGCGGCAGGCCGGACTTCAGCCGTTCGACGCCGAAGCGGATCTGCGACGCCCACGCGCCGGCCTCCTGGCCGAGCGTGATCGGGACGGCGTCCATCAGGTGCGTGCGGCCGGACTTCACCACGTCGGCCCACTCCGCGGCGCGGACCTCGATCGCGCCGGCCAGGTACTCCAGCGCCGGGATGACGTCCTTGAGCACGGCTTCGGTCGCGGCGACGTGGATCGTCGTCGGGAAGGTGTCGTTCGACGACTGCGAGGCGTTGACGTGGTCGTTCGGGTGCACGTCCCGCCCGAGGGCCCGCGAAGCGAGGGTGGCGATGACCTCGTTGGCGTTCATGTTCGACGACGTCCCGGACCCGGTCTGGAAGACGTCGATCGGGAAGTGCGCGTCGTGCGCCCCGGCGGCGACCTCGTCGGCGGCGGCCGCGATGGCCTCGGCGACGTCGGCGTCGAGCACGCCCAGCTTGAGGTTCACCCGCGCGGCGGCCGCCTTGAGCAGGCCGAGCGCGCGGATCTGGGCGCGTTCCAGGCCCCGGCCGGAGATGGGGAAGTTCTCCACGGCCCGCTGGGTCTGCGCGCGGTAGAGCGCGTCGGCAGGCACGCGGACCTCGCCCATGGTGTCGTGTTCGATCCGGTATTCCTGATCAGCCATGACACCGATTCTGGCCCTGATCGCCGGTCGGCGCGTGGTGGCGTCGACCACCCTGTTGCCGGTAACCGTATCCATTGTATACATTGGATGCGGAACGGGAGGTGGTCCGTGAACTCGGTCTACGACGAGGTCCGCGGCCTGATCGTGCTGGGGACCTACCCGGCGGGACGGCCGGTGACCGAGCAGGAGCTGTGCGACCGGCTCGGCGTCAGCCGCACGCCGGTGCGGGAAGCGTTGCGGCGCTTGGAAAGCGACGGCCTGGTGCAGCCCGCCCGCCGCGGGGTGACCGTGGTCGAACTGGGGGAGAAGGCCCTACGGGACGCCTGCCTCGTGCGGGCCGCGCTGGAGGCGTTGACCGCGGAACTCGCGGCGGAACGCTGCCGAGCGGGCGAGCTCGCGCCGGCCGACCTGGCCCGCCTCGGGGACCTCGCCGACGAAGCGGACCGCGCGACCCGGAGCGGCGATCTCGCCGAAGGCGTCCGGCACAACCGGGCGTTCCACGGCCACATCGCGGTGCTCGCCGGCAACCCGCCGGCGGCCGAGGCGCTCGACCGGCTCTGGGACCGGATCACCGTCTCCACCCGGGCCTCGCTGGCCGCGCCCGCCCGGACCGCGCAGGTCGACGCGGAGCACCGGCACCTCGTCGCCGCCATCACCGAGGGGCGGCCCGAAGACGCCGCCGCCCTGGCCCGCGCCCACGTCCTGTCGACGATGTCCGCACTGGGAGGAGCCGGAGCATGAGCAGGGAACACCACTACGCGGTCACGGTGCGCTGGACCGGCGACCCCGGCACCACGCACTACCGCGGGTACGCCCGCGACCACGACGTCGAGGCGGCGGGCAAACCCACGCTGGCGGCCTCCGCCGACCCGGGTTTCCTGGGCGCGGCCGACCGCTGGAACCCCGAAGACCTGCTCGTCGCGACGCTGTCGCAGTGCCACCTGCTGACGTACCTGTCGGTGTGCGCCCGCGCGGGCGTGGTGGTCACCGGCTACGTCGACCGCGCGAGCGGCGTCATGCGCGAGGACGGTGCCCACGGCGGCCGCTTCGCCGAAGTGGTCCTGCGTCCGGAGGTGACGGTGGCCGACGCCAGCATGGCCGCGAAGGCGACCGCGCTGCACCACGACGCCCACGAGCAGTGCTTCATCGCGAATTCGGTGAACTTCCCGGTACGGCACGTCCCGGTGGTGCGGGGCGCCTAGATCGTGTACGCGGCTGTACATGACACCTACTCGCTGGTAGGTTACGGCGATCCGCGTGATCAGCTTCATGATTCAAAGGGGAGTCATGACCGTTCGCACCGTCGCGTTCGCCGCCGCGCTCGCGCTGACCTTCGCCGCCGCCCCGGCCACTCCGGCCGCCGCCGCGACGTCCGATTCCTTCTACTCCTACGACGGCAGCGCGCCGCTGTCGTCCTATGCGCCCGGGACCGTCCTCAAAACCCGGACGCTGGCCTACCACGTCGTCGGGCTCGCGACGCCGGTGCGGGCCGTCCAGCTGCTCTACCGGACCACCGACGCGCAGGGCCGCCCGGCCGCGAACGTCACCTCGGTCGTCCGCAGCATCACCGGCGACACCACGAAAGCCGTGTCGTACCAGTCGGCCTACGACTCGCTCGACCCCGCGGACGCGCCCTCGCGGGCGATCGCCGGTGACGTCACCCTCGGCGGTCTCCTGCCCAACGGCGAGTCGCTGCTGCTCCTGCCGTCGCTCCTGCTGGGCTACAACGTCGTCGTGCCCGACACCGAAGGGCAGACCGCGGACTTCGCCGCCGGGCCGGAGTACGGCACCAACACGCTCGACTCGATCCGGGCCGTGACGAGCTCGGCCGCGACGGGGATGACCAAGAGCACGAAGTTCGGTCTCCTCGGCTACTCGGGCGGGGCGATCGCGACCGGCTGGGCGGCCGCGCTGGCGCCGAGCTATGCCCCCGACGTCAACGAAAACCTCGTCGGTTTCACCGAAGGCGGCGTGCTCGTCGACCCCGCGCACAACCTGAAGTACGTCGGCGGCAGCCCGGTCTGGTCCGGCGTCATCCCGATGGCGCTGATCGGCGTCGCGCGCAGCTACGACATCGACCTGCGGCCGTACGCGAGCGAGTACGGGCTGAAGGTGCTCGACGAGCTGGAGCACGCGTCGATCATCACCGCCCTGGGCCGGTACCCGGGCCTGACGTGGCAGAAGATCGCGAAGCCCGCGTACGCGAACCCGAACTCCGTGCCGCCGTTCGTCGCCGCGGTGAACAAGGTCAACCTCGGGTCCGCGCCGACCCCGTCGGTGCCCGGGTTCATCGCGCAGGGCAACGCCGGGTTCCTGGAAGGGACCACGAGCAACCTGCCGGGCATCGGCACCGGCGACGGCGTGATGGTGGCCGGCGACGTCCGGGCGCTGGCCCGCCAGTACTGCGCCACCGGCAACCGGTCGATCAAGTACACGCAGTACGACGCGCTCAGCCACGTCGGCGGAGCCGCGGCGTGGGCGCCCGCCGCGATCGCCTGGCTGGCCGACCGGTTCGCCGGGAAGGCGGTGCCGTCGAGCTGCGGGCACATCCCCGCGGGCAACGCGCTCGACCCGGAACAGCCCGCCTGACCGCGGCCGTACCCGGCGGGGCCGCCCGCCGGGTACGGTGCCGCGATGCAGACCCGTCTCCCCAAAGGGCCGCACAGCCTCAGCCGGGAAGAGGTGGCGCAGGTCCAGCGCGCCCGGCTGGTCGAGGCGGTCCTGGTCAACGTCGGCGAACGCGGCTACGCGGCCACCACGGTCGGCCACATCACGGCGTCGGCGGGTGTCTCCCGCACGTCGTTCTACGAGCAGTTCACCGGCAAGCAGGCCGCGTTCCTCGCCGCCTACCGGGCGGTGACCGCAGAATTCCTCGACCAGGGCGTCGCGGCGGCCGTCGAGGCACCGAGCCCGCTCGACGCCGTCACCGCGTGCGGCGACGTCGTCGTCGGCTACGTGCGCCGCCGTCCGGTGGTGGCCCGCGCGGTCCTGCTGGAGATCTACGCCCTCGGCGACGCGGGCCTCGAGGCGCGCGAGGAGATGCTGCGCGCGAGCGAAGCGGTGTTCGACCGGACGGCGGTGTGGCTGCGCACGACCGAGCCGGGCTGGCCGCTGCCGCCGCCGTTCACGGCGCGGACCGTCGTCGCCGCGACGATCGAGCTGCTCACCCAGGCCATCTGGCTCGCCACCGACGACGCCTACGACCGCGCCCGCGAAGCCATCCGGCATACCTGGCTGCTCGGCCTCCACGGACACCGGAACATCCCCGCGCAATCCGGCTAGGATCGGCTGTGTTCTCGATCACCGCCATCCACCACTGGCTGGAGCGAGCATGACTGAAGTCCCTGGGGACTCCTACGACATCGTGATCATCGGCGCGGGCCCGACGGGCCTGTTCGCCGCCTACTACGCCGGGTTCCGCGGCCTCTCGATGGCGGTGGTCGACTCGCTGCCCGAGCCCGGTGGCCAGGTGACCGCGATGTACCCGGAGAAGATGATCTACGACGTCGGCGGGTTCGCCGAGGTCCGCGGCCGCGATCTGGTCGAGGGCCTGGTGCAGCAGGCCGCGCCGTTCAAGCCGAAGTACCTGCTGGGGCGCAAGGCCGAAAAGCTGGAGCCGGCCGCCGACGGCGTCGAGCTGAGCCTCGACGGCGGCGAGACGCTGCGTGCCCGCGCGGTGCTGATCACCGCGGGCATCGGCGAGTTCACCCCGCGCCCGCTGCCGGCCGGCGACGGCTGGCTGGGCCGCGGCATGGTCCACTTCGTCCCCTCGCTGCAGGCGCACGCGGGGCAGCACGTCGTGGTCGTCGGCGGCGGAGACTCGGCGTTCGACTGGATCCTCGCGCTGCACCCGGTCGCGGCGAGCGTGACGCTGGTGCACCGGCGCGCGAAGTTCCGCGCCGCCGAGTCGATCGTCCGGCAGGCGCGCGAGCTCGGCACCCGGATCATCACCGACGCCGAGGTCACCCGGTTCGTCGAAGCGCCGGACGGCTCGCTCGAAGCCGTCGACGTCTCGATCAAGGGCAGCGGCGAAGAGCGGCTCCCGGCCAACGCCGTCGTCGCGGCGCTCGGTTTCACCGCGGACCTGGGTCCGATCGAGAGCTGGGGCCTGGAGATCCACCACCGCGCCATCGCCGTGGACTCGACGATGGCGACCGCGCGCGAACGCGTATACGCGGCGGGCGATGTCGCCGCGTACCCGGGGAAGGTCAAGCTGATCGCGACCGGCTTCGGCGAGGCCGCGACGGCCGTCAACAACATCGCCGTCGCGCTCGACCCGGACGCGCACCTGTTCCCGGGCCACTCGAGCAACGCCGAGTGATTCAGGCCTTCGTCTTCTCCGCGATCCAGGGTGCGTAGGCGACGACGGAGGTGTAGATCGACGGCGCCGTCGCGCATTCCGGCTCGTTGTTGCCTGGCCGGCTGGTGACGCCGGCGAGCTGCCAGTGGTCGCCGTCGCGCACGATCTCGGGGCCGCCCGAGTCGCCGAAGCACGCCCCGGACTTGCCGCCGGGGTTGTCGGTGCACAGCTCGGCCGTGCCGTCGAACACCGACGTGCACTTGGTGCCTTCGACGATCCGGGTGTCGAGCTGCTGGAGCGTCGTGGGAACTGCACCGCAGTTGACCTTCGGGCACGTCTGGCCCCAGCCGAGGATCCGGGTGGCGGTGCCCGGCGACGCGGCCGCCGCCAGGCCGATCGGCGCCGCCGAAACCGGCTTGGGCAGCCGCAGCAGCGCGATGTCGCCCGCCGGGCTCTGGGTGTTGAACGCGGGGTTGACGACGATTTCGGCGGGCGGAGTGACTTCGCCGCTCTGGTTCGAGTCGTTGGACCCGGTCCGCAGCGAGATGTCGGCAGGCGCCTTGCCGTACGCGCAGTGCGCGGCCGTGACCACCCAGGTGGGCGCGATCAGCGCGCCCGCGCAGTAGAACTTGCCCGACGCGGTGTGCAGCGACACCGTGAACGGGTACGGCTGGTCCGCCGCGACGCCCCCGACGATCGCGGGGGCGGCCGTGGCGGTGCCCGGGACCAGGACCGGCAGCAGGGCCAGCAGAACCAGCAGTCGCCTGGTCACGGATCTCCTTACGGCAGCGGGGGCACGACGTCGTCGTCGGGCGCGTCCAGGTGGCCGTCGAAGTTGACCGAGGAGTACGCCCGCAGCTTGTTCAGCCGGTGGTAGCCGTCGATCATTCTGACGGTCCCGGACTTGGACCGCATCACGATGGACTGCGTGGTCGCCCCGCCCTCGCGGTAGTGGACGCCGCGCAGCAGGTCGCCGTCGGTGACGCCGGTGGCGCAGAAGAAGACGTTGTCGCCGCGCACGAGGTCGTCGTTCAGCAGGATCCGGTCCAGGTCGTGCCCGGCGGCGAGGGCCTTCTCTCGCTCGGCGTCGTCCTTCGGCCACAGCCGGCCCTGCAGCTCGCCGCCGAGGCACTTCATCGCGCAGGCCGCGATGATGCCCTCGGGGGTGCCGCCGATGCCGATCAGCATGTCGACGCCGGTGGTCGGGCGGGCCGCGGCGATCGCGCCCGCGACGTCGCCGTCGGAGATGAACCGGATCCGCGCGCCGGCGTCGCGGACCTCCTTGATGATCTGCTCGTGGCGCGGGCGGTCGAGGATGCAGACGGTGACGTCGCTGACGCTGCTGTGCTTGGCCTTGGCGACCCGGCGGATGTTCTCCGCGATCGGCGCGCCGAGCTCGACCTTGCCGGCCGCGTCCGGCCCGACGGCCAGCTTCTCCATGTAGAACACCGCGGACGGGTCGAACATCGCGCCGCGCTCGGCCACCGCGAGCACGGCGAGGGCGTTGGGCATGCCCTTGGCCATCAGCGTGGTGCCGTCGACCGGGTCGACCGCGACGTCGCAGTCCGGGCCGTCGCCGTTGCCGACCTCTTCGCCGTTGAACAGCATGGGCGCTTCGTCCTTCTCGCCCTCGCCGATCACGACGACCCCGCGCATCGACACGGTCGAGACGAGCTGGCGCATCGCGTCGACGGCCGCGCCGTCCCCGCCGATCTTGTCCCCGCGGCCGACCCACCGGCCGGCGGCCATCGCAGCCGCTTCGGTGACCCGGACCAGCTCCATCGCGAGGTTGCGGTCGGGCGCTTCACGACGACTGTCTGCGGCGGGCATCTGTGCCTCCCGGATCGTGGAACTGGCGGGCGTTCAGTCTGTCAGATACCCGCCGTGTTTCCAGATACCGTCGGCATGGCCTACCTCACTGCTCGGAGTCGTCCTCCACGGACGCGAGGGCGGCTTCGATCCGCTCGCGAGCGCCTTCGAGATGCCGCTCACAGACCTTCGCGAGCTTCTCGCCCTTCTCCCACAACGCGAGCGACTGCTCGAGCGACAGTCCGCCCGCTTCGAGCTCGCGGACGACCTCGACGAGCCTGTCGCGCGCCTGCTCGTAGCCGAGTTCCTCGCTGGCTGTTTCACTCACGCTCGGTGTTCTCCGACCTTCCGGGCTGACGGGTTGGCGCTGTTCGCGCACACTACCGCGCTGGCCATCGCGTGGTCGTAACCCACGAAGGCGAGAGCGAACTCCTGCCCGTCACCGTCCGCGATCGCCTCTTCGAGGTTCTCCTGCGCCCCGGCCACCCGCTTGCGGTGCCCTGCACCCTCGGCGAACCACCAGCGCGAGCCGACCTGCATCGACGTCACCTCGGACAGCCTGCGCAACTGCGGGCCGAGGTCGCGGCGGGCCGCCGTGCCGCAGCCCGCGAGCAGCGCCGTCCAGCACTCGGCGGCGGCCCGGTCCGTGCGGACCGCCTGGTCCAGCAGCGGACGCGCGCCCAGCCGACGGGCGGCGTCCACGGTGAGCGGGAGGAACGTCACCTTCACTCCTGCTCTCCTTCCGCCACCGCCTTGATCGCGCCGTCGCCCACGCGCACGCGCAGCTGGGCACCGGCCTCGACTTCGGAGACGGAGCGGAGTACCTGGAGGTTGCCTTCGGCGTCGACGAACTGCACGACCGCGTACCCGCGGGCCAGCGTCGCCGCCGGGCCGAGCGCGGTGAGCCGGGCCCGCCCGTTCGCGATTTCGGCCTGGTCCTTGGCCAGCAGGCCCAGCATGGCGCGGCGGGCGCGTTCGCGGTGGACGTCGACGTCGTCCTGCCGCCGCTGGATCGGGCCCAGCGGGTCGGCCAGCGCCGGGCGGCTGCGGATCTGGTTGAGCAGCCGCGCCTGGGTGTCGACCCAGCCGTGCAGGGCGCGGCGCCCGCGGTCGCGCATCTGCCGGACCCGCTCGGTCTCCTCGCGGACGTCCGGCACGATCCGCTTGCCGGCGTCGGTCGGCGTCGAGCAGCGCAGGTCGGCGACGTGGTCGAGCAGCGGGGTGTCGGGCTCGTGCCCGATCGCGCTGACCACGGGCGTGCCGGCGGCCGACACCGCGCGGCAGAGCGCTTCGTCCGAGAACGGCAGCAGGTCCTCGACGCTGCCGCCGCCGCGGGCGATGACGATCACGTCGATCTCGGGGTCGGCGTCGAAGATCCGCAGCGCCCGCATGACCTGCGGGACGGCCTGCGAGCCCTGGACGGCCGTGTTGAGCACCTTGATCCGCACGTGCGGCCACCGGCGCTGGGCGTTGGCCAGCACGTCCCGCTCCGCCGCCGACGCGCGGCCGGTGATCAGCCCGACGCCCTTCGGCAGGAACGGGATCGGCCGCTTGCGCTGCGGCGAGAACAGGCCTTCGGCGGCCAGCAGCTTGCGCAGCCGTTCGATCCGGGCCAGCAGCTCACCGATGCCGACGGCGCGGATCTGGTCGGCGCGCAGGCTGATCGTGCCGCGGCCGAAGAAGTACGACGGCTTCGCGTGCACGACGACGCTCGCGCCCTCCCGCAGCGGCGGCTCCATCTCCCGGATCAGCCAGTTCGGGCAGGTGACGGACATCGAGACGTCCGCCGAGGGGTCACGCAGGGTCAGGAACGCCGTCTGCGTGTTCGGGCGCGAGCTGACCTGCGTGACCTGGCCCTCGACCCAGACCGCGCCGAGCCGGTGGATCCAGTCGCCGATCTTGCGCGCGACGGTCCGGACCGGCCACGGCGCTTCCGCGGTGCTCGCGGGAGCCTGTGCGGACTCGGTGCTCACCGGCCGTCCGCGCCGTCTTCCCCGGCCTGTTCCGTCTTGCGGGCGTTGGCGATCCGGCGGGACAGCATGCCGGTGAACGACGCGCGGTCGGCGTGGGCGCGTTCGTACTCGAGGATCGTCTCGAGCTGCTCGATCGACAGCTGGCGCAGCCGGGCCCGCAGCTGCGGGAGGGTGAGCTGGTCGTAGCCGGTCAGCCCGGCCGGACCCTCGTACCCCGCGGCGCTGGTCCTCGGCGTCTCGCTCTTGGTCTTCTTGTCGATCTTGGGCGTGCCGGGCTTGGGCGTCTTCGGCGGCTCGTCCTCGCTGTCGTTCTCGCCGTCGGCGTGGTCCTCGGCGAGGGCGCGTTCCTCGTCGGCCCACGGATCGCCGAGCTCGGCCTCGAGCTCGGAGGCCGACGGCACGCGGCCGTTGATCTCCGTGCGCGGCTCGGGCACGTCGGCGAACTTCGGCCGGGCCGGCGGGACGTCCGGTTCGGCGTCCTCGTCGAACGTCGCCCAGCTGGGGGTGTCCTCGATCGGGCGCAGGCTCGACAGGGCGCTGTCGCCCTTGATCGCCAGCTCGGTGACGTGCTGCTGCACCCGCATGGAGGCCTGCAGCACCTGGCTGACCACGGTCACCGGGAGCCCGGCCAGCTGCCGGGGAAGTTCGCGAACCCGCTCGGCGGTGGAGACGGCGAGGCCCGCGGCGACCCGGAGGGGGAGCGGGAATGGCTTCATGGGGTCCAGCCTGCCGCATGACCGCCGCTCCTGCCCAACCGGACGGGCGCAGCGCGTGACGCCCGGCACAGCTCGGTAGGGGGACGAAGCTCACCCGAAAGGGACTTCGAGGTCGTCTCGTGGCTGCCCGTACCCTGGGGGCATGAGTTCAGCGAGTCCCGGAATCGAGCCCGCGGGTACCCCGACGATCACCGGAACCGCTTCCGGCAAGCGGGTCCTGCTCGCCAAACCCCGTGGTTACTGCGCCGGCGTCGACCGCGCGGTGATCGCCGTGGAGAAGGCCCTCGAGGTCTACGGCGCGCCGGTGTACGTCCGCAAGGAGATCGTGCACAACAAGCACGTCGTCGAGACGCTGCGCGAGCGCGGCGCGATCTTCGTCGACGAGACGTCCGAGGTGCCCGAGGGTGCGCTGGTGGTGTTCTCCGCCCACGGCGTCTCGCCGATGGTGCACCAGGAGGCCGCGGACCGGAACCTGCGCACGATCGACGCGACCTGCCCCCTGGTGACGAAGGTGCACAAGGAGGTCAACCGGTTCGCGAAGGACGACTACGACATCCTGCTGATCGGCCACGAGGGGCACGAAGAGGTCGAGGGCACCGCCGGCGAGGCGCCGGACAAGGTCCAGCTGGTCGACAAGGCCGAGGACGTCGACAAGGTCCAGGTGCGCGACCCGTCGAAGGTGATCTGGCTGTCCCAGACGACGCTGTCGGTCGACGAGACGATGGAGCGCGTCGACCAGCTCCGCGAGCGCTTCCCGGGTCTGGCGGACCCGCCGAGCGACGACATCTGCTACGCGACGACGAACCGCCAGGTCGCGGTCAAGGCCATGGCCGCGGAGTGCGACCTGGTGCTGGTGGTCGGGTCGACGAACTCGTCCAACTCGAAGCGCCTGGTCGAGGTGGCCCTGAAGGCGGGGGCGCGGGCGTCGTACCTGGTCGACTTCGCCCACGAGGTCGACGAGGCGTGGCTTTCGGGTGTGACGACGGTCGGTGTCACCTCGGGCGCGTCGGTCCCGGACGAGCTGGTGATGGACCTGCTGGCCTGGCTGGCCGACCGCGGCTACGCCGACGTGAACGAGGTCACGACGGCCAACGAGAAGATCACCTTCGCGCCGCCGAAGGAACTCCGCAAGGTCTGAGGCACGCCCGGTGGCGGGTCGCCCCCGCGGCTCGCCACCGTGTCGTCCAACCAGGTACGCGTGTCGTCCACCTGAGTACGCGTGTCGTCCGGCGAGGTGCGCGTGTCGTCCTCCCAATCACGCGTGTCGTCCCTCCAATCACGCGTGTCGGCCTCCCAATCACGTGTGATGGCTCTCTGATCACGCGCGATGCCCCCTCGGCGCGCGCGTGTCGTCCCTCCGATCACGCGTGATGCCCCTTGGTGGGCCTGTCGCCGCCCCTCCGATCGCGCGCGTATGCCACTTGACGCGCGTCGGTCAGCGTTCTTCTTCGTCCCAGGGCCGGTTCCGGCGCGGCGGAGTGCTCCGCCCACCGGCGGGGCGCCGGGGCGGCGGGGCGTCACGGCCGTCCTCGGGCGGGCGCGGACGCCGCCGCGGAGCGTCCCCGCGCGGCTCGCGCCGACGAGGGTCGCCTTCGTCCGGACGCGGCGTGCGCCGGCCGGCGGGGGGCGGCTTGCGGGTGCCGCGGTCGCGTTCGGCGGGGGCACCCTGGCGGGACGTGCGGCGTTCGCCGTCCGCCGGGGGCCGCGGACGTCGCGGCGGCGGTTCGCCTTCCCGGCCCCGGCGGGCGCCTTGCGGGAGCGGCGTCTGCCCGGTCCGGTTCGAACCGGCCGGCCGCGGCCGCTCGTCGGTCTTCTTGCCCTTTTTCGGGGCGTCCGGGTCGCGCTCGCGGAAGATGCGGACGAAGCCGATCAGCAGCGTGATACCGGTGGTGATGGCCATGGTGGGGAAGCCGTTGATCAGCGGGGTGCCGATGTTCAGCGCCTTCGACAGCATGTCGTCGCCCTGCGAGCCGGACGTCAGCAGGATCACGCCGGGCACGGTCACGGCCAGCACCAGCGGCGGCATCACCATGGGCCCGAACAGGCCGCGGCGCTTCACCGCGCAGACCGCGATCACGGCCCCGGCGATGTAGCAGACGGTGAAGACCACCGGGATGCTGCCCTGACTGGGCTTGCCCAGGAGGGCGCCAACGATCGCCAGGCCGAGGCCGACCAGGACCGCCGCCCACCAGGGCAGTCCGCGCCTCGAACCGACGACAGGACGCTCATCCCACGCAACGGGGACGTCGTCGGCATCTGGATCGCTCTGGCGATCGCGAATCGCGGTCACAGGGCAACACCGTATCTCGTGGTTGTGAAGATCTTGCCAGCACCGCCGCCGACGTGGGCCGACAGCCTCAGGTGGAGAAGCCCCGGCGGCGTGCGACAGCGCTGGCGAGCGAGCCGGCGGCCCGCTGAAGCAAGGGTGCCCCGGGCGGGTCGCCGACGACAACTCACGGACGGAGGGTGGCCGGGCCGGCCGGTTGGTGGAGGGGCCGGCGGTGGCGGGCGGGGCCGCGATTACGCCTGGTCAGGCGGCCGCGGTCACGCTCGGCTCGGCGGCGGGTTGGGGTTGCGCCCGGCTCGATGGCCCGCCGGGCTGCTGCCTCGTGTGCGCCTGGCCTGGCTTGTTCGCCGACCCGGCGGCCGCACTCGGCTCGGCGGCGGGTGGGGGCTGCGCCCGCTCGATGGGCTACCGCCGCAAGTAGTTGTGGCATGCCCGGCCTGGCTTGCTCGCCGACCTTGGCCGATCGACGCCGCTGAAACTGCCGACCGGCCGTGGCCGGGCCCGCGCTCGGGCTTGCCGGACCCCGCCGGTTGGCCCGCGTTCGTGCCTCTGGCCGAACCCACGCTCGGTTGCCCGCACCCGCAGGCCTGGCCTCACCGGATCCGCGGCCGCGCTCGCCGACCCGTCGGCTGGCTCGCAAGTCGGACCGGCGCTCGGCTTGCGCGCGCCCGTAGGCTCGGCCGCTCTCGCCCGACCCACGCTCGGCTTGCCCGCACCCGTAGGCATGACCTCGCCGAACCCCCGGCCGCGCTCGCCGACCCGCCGGTCTGCTCGCAACCCGGACCGGCCGCCCGAAACTCCGGCCGGCTCACCGCCGCTTGGGCCCGCACCGCAGGCATCGGCCTCGCCGAACCCCGGCCGCGCTTGCCTGACCCGCCGGCCGGCGCGCAAGCCAGACCAGCCGCCGGACACCCCGGCCGGACACCCCCGCCCGCGCCCCTCAACTAGCCGCCAGCTCGTCCCCCTTCCGCACCGTCGGCACGGCCGCCGGGCTGCCCGACGCCTCCGTCAACGGCGCCACCGTCGACCGGAACGTCTCGAGCGCCTCCAGCTCCCGCCGTCGCGCCGACAAGAACCGCTGCAAGTGCGTGCTCGACAGGTTCAACGCCTCCACCGCGCCACCTGCTGCGCGGTGGGCGGCCGCCGCTCCGGCTCGGACCTGCTCCACGTCCGCCTCCAGCGTCCTGTCGCTCGCCGCGAACAGGGCCGCCGAGGCCAGCACTCCGAAGCCCGTCGGGCCGCACAGGAACACCCGGCGGTCGATCAACCAGCGCAGCAGCTCCGGGTCCGTGTCCAGCGCCGCGACCACCGCCGCGTCCGAGGGGACGAACATGATCGTTCCGTAGATCGCGTCCGCCCAGCGCTGGTAGCCCTTGCCCGCCAGCTCGGCCGCGCGGGAGCGGATCTGGCGGACGTGCGCGCGCAACGCGTCCAGCCGCTCGTCCGGGTTGTCCGTCTCCACCGCCTCGGACCACGTCGCCATGCTCGCCTTCGCGTCCACCGGGACCGTCCGGTCGCCGCCCACGCGCAGGACCATGTCCGGCTTCGCCGAGCCGCCGCCGCCCAAGTCCGTCTGGAGCGTGAAGTGCAGGTCCTCGCGCAGGCCCAGCGCCCGGGCCGTCTCGACCAGGACCTGCTCGCCCAGCTCACCCCGGCCGCTGATCGAGGCGAACGCCACCTCGTAACGCCGCAGCGCCAGCTGCTGCTGGTCCGCCTTGGCCCGCTCGGCCGCCACCAGCCGGGCCGCCGCGTCCGCCCGGCGCATCCCGTCCTGGTACAGCCGCCACAACAGCGCGACGGCGAACAGCAGCAGGACCGCCAGCACGATCGCCGCCGTCGTCAGCACTGTCGCCACTTCGCCTCCTCCATCCGAACTCCGAGCTCCCGACTCCGAGCTCGCAGACATCATGGCGGACCCCACCGACAAAAACCGCACCCGATCCGTCGCTCTGGGTAGCTGACCTGCGAACACATCGATTCCGCGAAGGGCGTGTCCGATCTTGCCCGCTCGTGTTAGTACACACGTTCGAGTGAGAAGGCGGCGTGCCTGCGCGATTTCGTCGGAGCGGGGTCGTACCGTTGCCCCTCGTGAGATTCCTGCACACCTCCGATTGGCACGTCGGCCGCACGTTCCACGGCGCCGACCTGCTCGCGGAACAGGAAGCGGTGCTCGGGCACCTCGCCGACCTCGTGGCCGGCGAGGCGATCGACGCCGTCCTGGTGGCAGGCGACATCTACGACCGCGCGGTCCCCTCCGCCGAAGCCGTGCGGGTGGCCACCAGGGCCGTCGCCCGGATCCGCGCGGCCGGCGCACAACTGGTTGTCACGCCCGGAAACCACGATTCGGCGCCCCGCCTCGGCGCCTTCGCCGAATTCGCCGCGGCCGGCGGCCTCCACCTGCGCACCACCGTCGCCGGGCTGGCCGAACCGGTCCTGCTCGAAGACGCTCGTGGAACCGTCGCCGTCTACGGCATCCCTTACCTGGAACCGGAACCGGCGCGTCACGCACTCGGCGTACCGGACGCGCGCGGCCACACCGGCGTGCTCACCGAGGCCATGCGCCGGATCCGCGCGGACCTCGGAACCCGGCCCGGCGTCCGCTCGGTCGTGCTCGCGCACGCCTTCGTCACCGGCGGCGAACCCACCGACAGCGAACGGACCATCGCGGTCGGCGGCGTCGAGCAGGTGCCCGGCTCGGTCTTCGACGGCGTCGACTACGTGGCACTGGGCCACCTCCACGGCCCGCAGACGCTCGCCGAGCACTTGCGGTACTCCGGCAGCCCGCTGGCGTACTCGTTTTCCGAAGCGCGCCAACGCAAATCCGTCTGGCTGGTCGACCTGGACGAGCACGGCCTGCACGAGGTCCGGCGGCACGAACTGCCCGTGCCGAGAAGGCTCGCCACCCTCGAAGGCGAAATCGAGGACCTCTTGACAGCCCCGGAGTACGACGCCTACCGAGACCACTTCCTGTCGGTCACCGTCACCGACCGCGTGCGCCCGGTCGACGCGATGCGGCGGCTGCGCGAGCGGTTCCCGTACGCGGTGCACCTGGAGTGGGAGCCCGCGGGCGGGCACGCCGGCGCCCCGCTGCGCTACTCCGACGCCGTCCGCGGCCGGTCCGACATCGAGGTCTCGCGCAGCTTCCTCGACGACTGCCGCGGCGCCCCGCCGACCGAGAGCGAAGAGCAGCTCCTGTTCCAGGCCCTGGAAGCGGCCGACCGGGGGGCCCTCGCGAAATGAGGCTGCACAGGCTGGAGGTCGAAGCCTTCGGGCCGTACTGCGCACGCGAAGTGGTCGACTTCGACGTGCTCGGCGCCGACGGTCTCTTCCTCCTGCACGGCGAAACCGGCGCGGGCAAGACGACGCTGCTCGACGCGATCGCGTTCGCGTTGTTCGGCGTGGTCCCCGGCGCCCGAAACGAGGCCAAGCGACTGCGCTGCGACCTCGCGGAGCCCGACCAGATCACCGAGGTCGCGCTCGAACTCACCGTGCAGGGGCACCGGCTGAAGATCGTGCGCAACCCCGAGTACCAGCGGCCGAAGCGGCGCGGCGAAGGCACGACCACCCAGCAGGCCCGGGTGTCGCTGAGCTGGATCGGCACCGCGCCCGCCGGGCTGGCGCCCGAAGGCCTGATCCGGATCGAAGAGGTCGCGCGCACCGTCGAGCGGCTGCTCGGGATGACCGCGGCCCAGTTCTTCCAAGTGGTGCTGCTGCCCCAGGGCGAGTTCGCCCGCTTCCTGCGTTCGGACACCGCCGAGCGCGAGAAACTCCTGGAGCGGCTATTCGGCACCGAACGCTTCGCCGACGTCGAACGCTGGTTCGCCGACCTGCGTGCCGAGCGCGGTCGCGAGCTGGACGCGCGGCAGCGGGACGTCAGGGAACTGCTGGCCCGCTACGCGCAGGAGGCCCAGCAGGACCCGCCCGAGACGGACGTGGCCGAGTGGGTCGACGCCGTGCTCGCCGCGTCGGAAGCCCGCGTCGGGCAGGTGACGGCCGAGGAGGAGCGGGCCCGCTCGGCCGCCCAGCGCGCGGACGTCTACCTGCAGGAAGAACGCGCGGGCGCGGAGAAGATCCGGCGGGTCCGCAATGCGCACCTGCGGCTGCTCGAAATCACCGAGCAGGCGCCACAGCGGGCCGAGTGGGCGCAGGAGGTGGCGGCCGCGCGGCGGGCGGCGGGTGTCGCTGTCGAGGCGGACCTGCTGGACAGGCGTGCGGCCGAACTGGCCGAAGCCGAGCAGGAAGAGAAGGCCCGTGGCGCCCGGCTGCGGGAGTTCGGCACCCGGGCGACCGGTGATCTGAAGGCCCGGGCGGCCACGGCCCACGAAGAGGCGGGCGCGGTCGCCGAGCTGGTCGCCGAGGCCGAACAGCAGGCGCTCGACGTCATGCGGCGGGACGACCGGAAGCTCGCCGCCGTCACGGCGCAGCAACAGGTCGAGGACCTGACCGGTGAACTGGCGGCGATCCCCGGCCAGCTGGCGAAACTGCGCGCGGACGCCCTGACCGCGGCCGAAGCCGAGGCGAAGCTCGACGGCGCCAAAGCGAAGGTGGACGAGCTGCGCGCCTTCGCCCGGGACGCGGCCGAGCTGCCCGAGGCCGAGGCGAAAGTCCAGCGAGGCGAAGCGAAACTGCGCGAAGTCGTCGACGCGCACCAGGCGGCCCGGCAGCGCCGGCTCGACCTGCGCGAGCGGCGGCTGGACGGGATGGCGGCCGAGCTGGCCGCCGCGTTGGCCGACGGCACGCCGTGCCCGGTGTGCGGGTCGGCCGAGCACCCGGCGAAGGCGAGCCGGGACGTCGAGCTGGTCGACCCGGCCGAGGAACGCGCGGCCGAGGAAGCCGAGCAGGCCGCGGACGTGATACGGCAGCGGGTCGTCGTCGCGCTGGAGGAGGCGAAGGCGCGGCTGGCCGGGCTGATCGAGCGGCTGGCCGGGCGCACGGCCGAGTCGATCACCGCCGAGCTGGCGGAAGCCCGCGCCACCGTCGCCGCGCTGACCGAGCAGGCCGCCGCCAAGGCGAAGCTGGGCCAGCAGGTGGTGCTGCTGGAACGCGACCTGGAAGCCCGGAGCGAACGGCTGCGCCGAGCCGAACAGGCGGCCACCGAAGCCACCACCGACGTCCGGGCCTTGGAGGAGCGGCTGGCCGAGCGGGAACGCCGGTTGGTCGCCGGGCGGGGTGAGTTCGCGGACGTCGGCGCGCGGCGGAAGCACCTCCTCGGCCTGGCCGAGGCCCTGGAGGCCGTCGCGGAGGCGCGGACGGCGGTGGCCGGCGCCCGGGAACGCGTTGCCCAGCAGAAAACGCTGGTCGAGGCGGCGGTGCAGGCGAAGGGGTTCACTTCGCTGAAGAAGGCGCGGGCCGCGATGCTGCCGGACGAGCAGATCGAGAAGCTGGAGCAGGGCATCGCCGAGGCCGAGGCGGCCGCCGCGGGCGCGCGGGCGCTGCTGGCCGAGCCGGACCTGTTCGGGATCTCGCCGGACGACGTGGCGGACGTCGGCCGCGCGGCCGACGCCGCCCAGCTGGCCCGGGCCCGCGCCGATTCCGCGTACGCGGCGCTGCGGGTGGCCACCGCGCAGCACGAGCAGCTGACCCGGTTGGCCGGGCTGCTGCACAAGGCGCTGGCCGAGCTCGCGCCGGCCGAAGCGCAGTACGCCGAGCTGCGGGCGCTCGCGGAGGTCGTCAACGGGCGCGGGCAGAACAGCCGCAAGATGTCGTTGCGGTCGTACGTCCTGGCGGCACGGCTCGAGGAAGTCGCGGTCGCGGCCACGCACCGGCTGCGCACGATGAGCCAGGGCCGGTACTCGTTCGTGCACTCAGACGCGGCCGGGGCGCGCGGCACCCGCGGTGGTCTCGGCATCGACGTGCTCGACGACTACTCGGGCACCATCCGGCCGGCGAAAACCCTGTCCGGCGGCGAGTCGTTCCTCGCATCGCTGGCCCTCGCGCTGGGGCTGGCCGACGTCGTCGCGGGAGAGACCGGCGGCGCGCTCCTGGACACGCTGTTCGTCGACGAAGGCTTCGGCACGCTGGACGCCGAAACCCTCGACGTCGTGATGAACATCCTCGACGAACTGCGGGCCGGCGGCCGGGTGGTCGGGCTCGTCTCCCACGTCGAGGAACTGCGGCAGCGCATCCCGACCCGGCTACGTGTCCGCAAGTCCCGAACGGGCTCCACCTTGGAGGTGCGCGCGGGCTGAGCACTGAGCCAAGATGAAGCCATGACCGACCAGCCGCCGAACGGCCTGCCCCGCTACCGCATGCTCACCGGCCCGGACGACGCGAAGTTCTGCCACCGGGTCAGCGAGGCGCTGGAGCTGGGCTACCGCCTTTACGGCTCGCCGGCCGCGACCTACGACGGCGAGCAGGTCATCGTCGCCCAGGCCGTGCTGTGGCAGGGCGAACAGAGCTGACACCGGCGCGGTCCCGGCCGGGCGCCGGAGGGATCAGACGAGCGGGCCGGTCGCCGCGCGCCGGAGGTACATCCCGGCGTAGGAGCACCACGGCGTCCACGCGCGCGCCCGTTCGGCGAGCGAATCGGGCGAGATCCCGAGCGACTCGGCGCCGCGGCGGACTTCCGCGTCGTCGGCGAGCAGGACGTCCGGAGCGCCGAGGACCCGCATCAGCACGTAGTCCGCGGTCGACGGGTCGACATGGCTCAGCAGTTCGGCCCGCAGGTCGGCGGCGTCGCGGCCGATGTGCACGTCCAGCCGTCCCTCGGCCAGAGCGGCGGCGACGGGGTGCCCGGTGGCCGCGAGCTGGGCGGCCGTCGGGAACAGCCGCGTCACGCCCCATTCGCCCGGCACCTCGTCGCCGAGCGGCGGCACGACGTCGAGCACCGCGCGGAGCAGCAGTTCCTCGCCGTCCACCGCGCCCGGCACCCGCATCCCCGGCGCGGCCCCGACCACCGGGGCCAGCGCCGGGTCGGCGCCGAGCACGCGGGTGACGGCCGCGGGGTCGGCGTCGAGATCGAGTAGCCGCCGCACGCGGCTGACCGCGCTGCCGAGGTCGCGCAGGTCGGTGAGCATCAGCTCGCAGCGCACGTGGTCAGGCGAAGGCGTCAGCCGCACGACACCGGTGCCGTGGGAGAGCCGCAGCGTGCGGGCGTAGGCCTCCGAAGTCACTTCCTCGACGCCCGGCACCGCGTTGTCTGCGAAGAAGCGAAGCAGCCCCGAAGCGTCGAAGGGCGGCCGGAACGGCAACCGCAGGCTGAGCCGGGTTCCGGTGACGTCGCTCTGCCGTCCGCGCCGGGACGCGGCGAAGGCGCGAAGCTGCGAAGGCGTCGTCGCGAACACTTCGCGGATCGTCTCGTTGAACTGCCGCACGCTGGAGAAACCCGCCGCGAAGGCGACGTCCGTCAGCGGCAGCTCCGACATCTCGATCAGCAGCCGCGCCGAATGCGCGCGGTGCGCCCGGGCCAGCGCGAGCGGGCCCGCGCCCAGCTCGGCGGTCAGCACCCGGCCGAGCTGGCGTTCCGAGTACCCGAGCCGCCGGGCGAGCCCGGGAACGCCTTCGCGCTCGACCGTCCCGTCGGAGATCAGCCGCATCGCCCGCGCGGCCAGGTCGGCGCGCACGTTCCAGTCCGGCGAGCCGGGCACGGCGTCCGGCAGGCAGCGGCGGCAGGCGCGGAAGCCGTTGGCCTGCGCCGCCGCCGACGTCGGGAAGAAGCGGACGTTCTGCACCTTCGGCGTCGACGCCGGGCAGGACGGGCGGCAGTAGATCCCGGTGGTGCGGACCGCCATGATGAACTGGCCGTCGAAGCGCGAGTCGCGGGCGGTGACCACGCGGTAGCAGCGCTCGGCGTCGCGCCAGAGTGAGAGCGTCTCGGTGACCATGGATCCGAGCATGACAGCAGGTCAGCGTGGCCGCTGGCGGAAATTCGCCACGGCGTTGGGTGCGTGGGGCCCGGCCGGGGGAGCCACGTAGACTGCGGGGTCGTGAGCCTCACCCTCGGTATCGTCGGCCTGCCCAACGTCGGCAAGTCCACCCTGTTCAACGCGCTGACCCGCAACGACGTGCTCGCCGCGAACTACCCGTTCGCGACGATCGAGCCGAACGTCGGTGTCGTGCCGTTGCCGGACCCCCGGCTGGACAAGCTGGCCGAGCTGCACAAGTCGGAGAAGATCGTCCCGGCCGTGGTGTCCTTTGTGGACATCGCGGGCATCGTGAAGGGCGCGTCCGAGGGTGCCGGGCTGGGCAACAAGTTCCTGGCGAACATCCGTGAGGCCAACGCGATCTGCCAGGTCATCCGCGTGTTCGACGACCCCGACGTGGTGCACGTCGACGGCCGGATCGACCCGTCGAGCGACATCGAGACGATCAACACCGAGCTGATCCTCGCCGACCTGCAGACGCTCGACAAGGCGCTGCCGAGGCTGGAGAAGGAAGCGCGGACGAAGAAGGAGAACAAGCCCGCGCTGGACAACGCCCAGAAGGCGAAGGAGATCCTCGACGCCGGGCGCACGCTCTTCCAGGCGCAGAAGGAAGTCGACTTCGACGCGCTGCGCGAGCTGAGCCTGCTCACGACGAAGCCGTTCCTGTACGTCTTCAACGCCGACGAGTCGGTGCTCACCGACGAAGCCCGCCGCGAGGAGCTGACCAAGCTGGTCGCGCCGGCGGACGCGGTGTTCCTCGACGCGAAGGTCGAGGCGGAGCTGCTGGAGCTCGACGACGAGGAGTCGGTGCGCGAGCTGCTGGAGTCGGTCGGCCAGCCGGAGCCGGGCCTGTACTCCCTGGCCCGCGCGGGTTTCCACACGCTCGGCCTGCAGACGTACCTGACGGCGGGCCCGAAGGAATCCCGCGCCTGGACGATCCCTCAGGGCGCGACGGCCCCCCAGGCGGCGGGCGTCATCCACACGGACTTCGAGCGCGGCTTCATCAAGGCGGAAATCGTCTCCTACGACGACCTGATGGAGGCGGGCTCGATGGCGGCCGCCCGCGCGGCGGGCAAGGTCCGCATGGAGGGCAAGGACTACGTCATGGCCGACGGCGACGTGGTCGAGTTCCGCTTCAACGTGTGAGCGTCAGCTACTGACTGTTGTTTTCATTGGACGCAGGATATACTGCGTCCAATGAAAGCTTCGCCGAGCTTGCTGCCCCTGCTGCGTTCGCGCATGCAGGGCGAGCTGCTCGCGCTGGTCCTCCTGCACCCGGAGCGCGAGTACAGCATCACCGAGCTCGCCAGGGCGTTCGGGGTCTCGGCGACCACCGTGCTGCGCGAGGTCGAACGGCTCGTCGGCGGCGGCATCCTGGAAGATCGGCGGGTGGGCCGGAGCCGGCTCGTCAAAGCCCGTACGGACACCCCGCTCTACCGGCCGCTCAGCGACGTCATCTCGGTCACCTTCGGGCCGCTGCCGCTGCTGGCCGAGGCGCTGTCCGGCCTGGCCGGCGTGCGCGAGGCCTACATCTACGGGTCCTGGGCCGCGCGCTACAGCGGTGAACCGGGGCCGCCGCCCGGTGACGTCGATGTCCTGGTCGTCGGCTCACCCGACCCGGATGCGCTGTTCGACCTGGCCGAGGGCGTGTCGCGGCGGCTGGACCGGGAGGTCAACGTCCATCGGCTCTCGCCGTCGGCGTGGGCGGCGGAGAGCAGCACCGATCCGTTCCTCACCAGCGTGCGCGAGCGTCCGCTGGTCCCGCTGCCGCTCGCTCAGGAGGCAGGATGACCCGCTGGAACCAGGGCCGCGCCACGATCGACGCCCTCCTCGCGCGCGGCTCCCTCGAACGCGTCCCGGCTTCGCGGGAGGCCGCCGAGGCGGAGATCGCCCGGGCCCGCACCCACGTCGTTTCGGCGCGGCAGCTGCTGACCTCGGACCCCGAAGGCGCCTACACCCTGGCGTACGACGGCGCCCGGAGGGCGTTGGCGGCGGTCCTGCAGAACCAAGGCCTGCGCGCCACGAGCCGGGGTGGCCACATCGCCGTCTACGAAGCGGTTCTCGCGCAGCTCGATCCGCCGCTGGGGCCGCTTCTGCGTCCCTTCAACCGGATGCGGGTGCGCCGCAACGAGGTCGCCTACCGCTCTTCCGAGGCGCCTGCGGTGACGGCCGAGGACGTGACGGCCGACGTGGCGAAGGTCGAAGACCTCATCGGGGTCGCCGAAAAGACGATCCCGAACATGGCCCGCTACTGATGGCGGGCCGCCCGCTGACCGCCACCGAGCGGACGACGCTGGACACGCTGCTCGCGGCGGACTTCCCGGGGGCGGTGGAACTGCGGGCGCAGGCCGCCACCGCCCGGGTGACCAGGCGGTGCGGCTGCGGGTGCCCGAGCATCAACCTGGAGGTCGACCGGACGCTGCCGCTCGCGGAGGTCGCCGACACCCCGGTCGCGGTCGAAGCCGGCGTGCCCGGTGGCGGTCTCGTCGTGTTCGTCGCCGACGGCCGGTTGTCGTGCCTCGAGTACTGGGGCACGGACGACGAGCCGCCGGCCGAGTTCCCGCCGCCCGGGCAGATCGAGCTCGGAGCGGACTAGCCGAGCAGGCCCAGCAGGGCGATCGCGATCAGCACCACCGCGGGGGCGAGGGCGTTGATCCAAGCGCGCTGGGCGGCGGTGAGAGCGGTGCTGTTCATGGCGTTCCCTACGGGCGAAAACCGATGCTTCCGCAGGAACAGCGCCTCGATCATGCTCCGCGTTAGCCGCTGTGATCGAACTCTCAGCTGTCCAGGTGACGGCGGTTGCGGACGGTGAACCAGAGCACCCCGCCGGCCGCCGCCACCATCGTTGCGAAAGCTGCCGTTCCGACCACGATTGCCTGCGTCATCTCTGTTCTCCCTCCTGAAGGTTCCGGTAACCGAGAGACGTCGGAAGCAGGCAAAGGTGCACTGAGCGTAACCAGGGTCACACCAGGACGGCGTCGATCTGGGCCGCGAGAGAAAAGTCCTTCGCCGTCAGGCCGCCCGCCGAATGCGTGGATAGCCGGAACGTCAGCGTGCGCCAGCGGATGTCGATGTCCGGGTGGTGGTCGGCGGCCTCGGCCAGCTCCGCCACCCGGTTCACCACCTCGATCGCCCGGGGGAAGCTCGCCAGCTCCACCTCGCGGGAGATCACCGCGCCGGACCGCGTCCAGCCCGCGCCCAATCGTGCGTCGGCCTCGGAGTCGCTCAAGATTTCCGTCATGTCTCCATCGTCCTGCGTCCTGGACTACGCTGCACGGTTGCCACGGGAGTCCGGGGAGCCGGGCTGAGAGGCGGGTCACCCGCGACCGTTCGCACCTGACCGGATCATGCCGGCGACGGGAGGGCTTCCCTCCGCGTCCGGCGAAGTGCAGGAGGGTAGATGAAACGCAGGGCTGCGACGGCCGTTGCCGTCGTCGGCGTGGTCGCCGCCGGGTGCTCGCTGTCGGACGGTGACGGTGGCACGCAGCAGACGCCCACCGTCACCCTCGTGACGCACGCCTCCTTCCTGGCGCCGCAGGAGGTGCTCGACGCCTTCCAGAAGCAGTCGGGCATCAAGATCTCCGTGCTCATGCAGGGCGACGCCGGCTCGCTGACCAACAAGCTCGTGCTGACGAAGGCGAACCCGATCGGCGACGTCGCGTACGGCGTCGACTCCACCTTCGCGTCCCGGGCGCTGACCGAGGGCGTCTTCGAGCCCTACACCAGCCCCGAGGCCGACCGCGGGCCGCAGCGCTACGCCGTCGACCCCGAGCACCGGCTCTCCGCGGTCGACGTCGGCGACGTCTGCGTCAACGTCGACACGAACTACTTCACCGCCAAGGGGATCCCGGCGCCGTCGAGCTACGACGACCTGGCCGACCCGAAGTACAAGGACCTGCTGGTCGCCGAGGACCCGGCGACCGCGTCCCCCGGCCTGGCGTTCCTCCTCGGCACCATCGCCAAGTACGGCGACGCCGGGTGGAAGGACTACTGGGCGAAGCTGAAGGCCAACGGCGTCAAGGTGGTCAGCGGCTGGGAAGAGGCCTACACCAAGCAGTTCTCCGGCTCGTCCGGCAAGGGCCCGCGGCCGATCGTCGTCTCGTACGCGTCGTCGCCCGCCGCGGAGATCGGCGACGACGGCAAGCCGCGCACCAAGGCGCTGCTCGACACCTGCTACCGGCAGGTCGAGTACGCCGGCGTGCTGGCGAACGGCAAGCAGGTCGAGAACGCCCGCAAGGTCGTCGACTTCCTGCTCTCCCAGCAGTTCCAGGCCACGGTCGCGGCCAACATGTACGTCTACCCGGCCCGCCAGGGCGTCGACCTGCCGCAGGGCTGGGCGCAGGCCGCGCCGCTGCCGCAGAAGCCGCAGACGCTGCCCGCGGACCAGGTGCAGGCCGGACGCGAGAAGTGGATCGGCGAATGGCGCACGCTCGTGCAGTGACATCCGAGGCTCCGCCTCGGGCCGGGGGCTCCGCCACCCGGAACCCCCGAAAAGCACCAGTCCTAGCCCCACCCCGGACCGCCCGTGGCCTCGGCCTGGCCCTTCTCGGCCTGGCCCCGATCGGCTTCCTGGTGGTGTTCTTCGCCTGGCCGGTGCTGGCGATCATCGGCCGCGGGTTCGCCGCGGGCGGCCTCGACGTCGTCCTCGGCGACCCGCGGACCTGGCAGCTGGCGCTGTTCACCGTCGCCAGCGCGGCCGCGTCGACGGTCGTCGCGGTGCTGGCCGGCCTCCCGGTGGCGTTCCTGCTGGCCCGGGTGCGCCTGCCGGGCGTCGGCCTGGCGCGGACGCTCGTGCTCGTGCCGTTCGTGCTGCCGACCGTGGTCGTCGGCCTCGCGTTCCGGGCGCTCTGGCCGGACGGCGGTGTCCTGCCGATCGTGCTGGCCAACGCCTTCTTCAACGTCGCCGTCGTCGCGCGGACCGTCGCCGGGCTGTGGGCGCGGCTGGATTCGCGGACGGCCGACGCCGCTCGGGCGCTCGGCGCGTCGCCGTGGCGGGCGTTCCGGTCGGTGACGCTGCCCGCGCTCGCCCCGGCGGTCGCGTCCGCCGCGGCCGTCGTGTTCCTGTTCTGCGCCACCAGCTTCGGCGTCGTCCTGATCCTCGGCGGCGCCCGCTACCGGACCCTGGAAACCGAGATCTACCTGCGCACCGTCGACCTCCTCGACCTCTCCGGCGCGGCCGCGCTCTCGCTGGTCCAGTTCGCGGCCGTGGTCGCCGCGCTGGTGGTCGGCGGGCTGGCGCGGCGGCGCAAGGAGGGTGCGCGGACCGGGTCCGGCGGGGCGCGCCGGCCGAGGGGCGGCGAATGGTGGGTCGTCGGCGCCGCGGGCGTCGTGCTCGCGCTGCTGGTGACGCCGATCGTCGCGCTCCTCGCCGAGTCGGTGTCCACTGAGGACGGCTGGAGCCTCGCCGGGTACCGCGCCTTGACGAGCACCGGCGAGAAGGGCGCGCTCCAGGTGTCCGGCTGGGACGCCGCGCTGAACTCGCTGAAGGTGGCCATCGACGCGACGCTGCTCGCGATGGTCGTCGGCGTGCTCGCGTCAGTGGTGCTGGTGGCGCTGCGCCGGTCGCCCGCGAGAGCCGCGCGCGGGCTGGGCGAGACGATGGACGCCGTCCTGATGCTGCCGCTCGGGGTGTCCGCGGTGACCGTCGGGTTCGGCTACCTGGTGACGCTCGACGCGCTGCCCGGCGACCTCCGGACGTCGCCCTACCTGGTGCCGTTGGCCCAGGCGCTGGTGATCATCCCGCTGGTCGTGCGGATGGTGCTGCCGGTGCTGCGTTCGGTCGACGTCCGGCTGCGGCAGGCCGCGTCGACGCTCGGCGCGAGCCCGCTGCGGGTGTGGCGGGAGATCGACCTGCCGCTGACGCTGCGGCCGCTGGTCGCGGCGGCGGGCTTCGGCTTCGTCGTGGCGCTGGGCGAATTCGGCGCGACGAGCTTCCTCGCCCGGCCGACGGCGCCGACGCTGCCGGTCGCGGTGGCGACGCTGATGGCGCGCCCGGGAGCGCTGAACAACCAGATGGCGTACGCGGCGTGCGCGTTGCTGATGCTCGTGACGGTGCTGGCGGTCGCGCTGATCGACCGGCTCGGGCGCGGTGGGGTGGGAGAGTTCTGATGGCGTTGTCGGTACGGGACCTGACCGTCCACTACGGAACCTTCGCGGCGGTCCGCGACGCCCGCCTGGACATCGCCGACGGCGAGGTCCTGGCCCTGCTCGGCCCGTCGGGCTCGGGCAAGTCGACGCTGTTGCGCGCGATCACCGGGCTCGAGCCGTCGGCCCGCGGCTCGGTGAGCTGGGACGGCGAGGACCTCGGCGCGGTCCCGGTCCACCGCCGCGGCTTCGGCCTGGTGTTCCAGGACGGCCAGCTGTTCACCCATCGTGACGTCGCCGCGAACATCGCGTTCGGCCTGCGGATGCACGGGGTGCCGCGCGCGCAGTGGGCGCCGCGCGTGGCCGAGTTGCTGGAGCTGGTGGGGCTCTCCGGCTTCGAGAAGCGGCGGGTGACGGAACTGTCGGGCGGCCAGGCGCAGCGGGTCGCGCTCGCCCGGGCGTTGGCGCCGAAGCCACGGTTGCTGCTGCTGGACGAGCCACTGTCCGGTTTGGACGCCGGATTGCGCGAACAGCTGGCCATCGACCTGGCGGACCTGTTGCGCCGCAGCAAGATCACTGCCCTCCTGGTGACGCACGACCAGGAGGAGGCGTTCACGCTGGCCGACCGGGTGGCGGTGCTGGACGCGGGGGAGGTCCGCCAGGAGGGCGCGGTCCGCCGGGTGTGGCGCAACCCGGCGGACGACGACGTGGCCCGGTTCCTAGGCGTGACGACGTTCGTGGACGGCACCGCGGCGGCCGGTCGCGTGCACACATCCCTCGGTGACGTGGCGCTGCCCGACGTCGACGACGGCCCGGTGCGGCTGGGGTTGCGGCCGCACGCGCTGCGCGTGGCCGCGGAAGGCGTGCCGGGCGAGGTCGTTGCGGCGGTGCACCGGCGCGAGCACGTGCGGCTGGTGGTCCGGCTCAAAGAGTCCACTGTGGACGCAGTGGCCCCGGCGGCGGCGGACCTGCGCGCCGGCGACGCGGTGAAGCTGCAGTTCGACCCGGACGGCATCGCACTGGTCGGCTAGCCGTCCGGGAGAACCTCAGCCGTCGCGGGTCGACAGGCGGGCGTACGCCAGCGACAACCCGATCACGATGTAGCACGCCGCCCGCAGTGCTCCCTCGCCCAGCATCTGCGTGCCCATCGGGTCCTGCAGCACCTCCGCCGGCGCCATCGACCAGTTCCGCGTCAGCAGGAACGGGTGCAGCCAGTCCAGCGACGTCAGGAACCCGAGGATGGTGAACACGATGTCCGCCGCCAGCACGGAGGCCACCACCAGCATCGGGTGCTCGGTCCAGCTGGAGATGGCCAGCGCCACCGCGCCGACCGCCCACAGCTGCAGCACCACCCAGCCCGCCACCAGCAGGATCCGGGCCAGCGCGCCGCCGAGGGACAACGTCGTGCCCGACAGCGTGAACAGCGAATCCGTGCCGTTGATGATCAGGCCCGTGACCACACCCGTGACGCACATCGCCAGCACCGAAACCACCGACACCGTCGCGACGCCGAACGCCTTGACCGCCAGCAGGCGCCCCCGCCCGACCGGCGCGATCAGCCAGCCGCGCAGGGTTCCGTGGGACGTCTCGCCCGCGATGGCGTCCGCGCCCGCCATCGCCGACGCCAGCGGCAGCAGCAGGGCCAGGGACATCACGATCGCCGCGATCGGGAGCACGAACGCGTTGTTGACCGCCGAGGCCAGCAGCGCTCCGCCGCCGTCGTCCGGGCCGCCGCCCTGCGCACCCGCGTCGTCCACCAGCGTCAGGCCGATGCCGATCACCACCGGGATCAGGGCCAGCAGCCCCAGCACGGCCAGCGTGCGCGGCCGCCGGAAGATCCAGCGCAGCTCCGCGGCCAGCAGCCGCGGCAACGGCACCGTGTCGTGGCCCGTGCGGGCCGCCGGTGCCTCCAGGACCGCCGTCATTCCGCCCCCTCCGTGAGCCGCGCGAACAGGTCTTCCAGCCCGGTGCGGGCCCGCGTCGCCTCGTGGACCGCGACCCCCGCGCCCACCAGGACCTGCAGCACCCGCGGCGCTTCGGCCGCCGTGAGGTCGGCGCGGACGCCCTCCGGCGTCAGCCGCGCGCCGATCCGGTTCTCCCGCAGCACTTCCACGGCCTTCTCCGCGTCCGGCGTGCGGACCAGCAGGGCCGCGTTCCCGGACTCCAGCAGCTCCGCCAGCTCGCCCTGCGCGACGACGTTCCCGCTCTGCAGCACGGCCACGTGCGTGCAGGTCGCCTCGACCTCGGCCAGCAGGTGCGACGACACCAGCACGGTGACGCCCTCGGCGTGCAGCTCGGCGACGATCCTGCGGATCTCCCTGGTACCCGCAGGGTCGAGGCCGTTGGTCGGCTCGTCGAGCACGACCATCTTCCGCGGCACCAGCAACGCCGAGGCGAGCCCGAGCCGCTGCTTCATGCCGAGCGAATACCCCTTATACCGCCGTCGCGCGGCCCCGGTCAGCCCGACGCGCTCCAGCGCCGAGTCCACCGCGGACGGAATCCCGGCCGAGGACAGCCGCGGTTCGGCCGCGGCGAAGCGCAGCAGGTTGTCGCGGCCGGACAGGAACGGGTGGAAGCCCGGCCCCTCGACCAGCGCGCCGACGTCGGGCAGCGCGTGCGCGGCGGCGTCCGGCATCGGACGGCCGAGCAGCTCGACCTCGCCCTCGGTCGGGCGGACCAGGCCGAGCAGCATCCGGATGGTGGTCGTCTTGCCCGAGCCGTTCGGCCCGAGCATGCCCACGACCGCGCCGGCCGGGATGTCGAGGTCGACGTGGTCCACCGCGACCGTGCTGCCGTAGACCTTCCGCAGTCCCCGGGTCCGCGCGGCGAGCGGAACCGCCGGGGCGGAGGCCTCCGCAGAAGCCTCCGCCCCGGACTGGACAGCCGTGCTCGTCACTTCTGACCCAGCGCTTCGTACAGGACCTGCTCCGGCACCGCACCGGCGGCGAAGCGGCCGTCGTCGGTCAGCACCGCGCTGCCGACCTTCGTGGTGAAGAGGTAGCCGCTGCCCCAGGTGCCGTTGACCTTCTTGCCGAACCGTTCGAGCAGCGCCTTCGGGTCGGCGTTGCGGCCTTCCCGCCCGGACTGCTGCTTCGGCGCCGCGTTCAGCGCGTCCGCCGGGACCTTGCCGGTGACGACGGTGTCCCAGCCGTCGCCGACGACCTTGACGTCCTGCTTGGCCTGCTCGGCCAGGTCCTTCGCGTGCTGGTCGACCTGCGGGGTCTTCTCCTGCACCTTGGCGCCCTTCGGCGGGGTGAAGGTGAAGAGGTCGGCCGGCTGCTGGGTGAACTCGATCTCGGTGAACGCGACCTCCAGCGCCGGGGTCGCCGTGCCGTTGCTCAGCACCGACATCCGCAGTGGCATCCGCGTCTGCGAGTCGACCGCGACGCGGATTTCGCGCAGCAGCGTCCGCTCGGTCGGCTTCGGCGTCAGGACCAGCTCGTAGGCCGGGCGGCCGGCGACGGTCGCGGTGCCGTCGACGGACACCGTGCTGCTCTCCCGGACCTTCGCGAGCAGTTCGGTCGACGCCGCCAGCGGGTCGGCCGTCTTGTCGCTGCCCGCGCCCTTCCGCTGGGCCACGTCGGCCGGGATGGTCAGCTTGGTCGCGGTGTTCGTCTTGGAGCTGTAGTCCCAGACGGTGGTGCCGTCGTGGACCACGGTCTCCTGGCTCGCGCCCTGCGTGACGGCGAGCCGGCTCTTGCCCGCGCCGTCGCTGAAGATGTGCGCCGAGTCCATGTTCAGCGCCTGGGCGCCCGGCACCGCGTTCCCCACCGCGGGCAGGCCCAGGTCGTTGCTCACCTTCAGCGTGCCGTCGAACGCGCCCGGCTTCGCCTTGACCACCGACTGCACCAGGTCCTCGGCGCTCACCTGCGGCAGCGCCGGCTTGTCGTCCGCGCTGGCCGGCATCGCGACGAACGCGAGCCCGCCGGCACCGAGCGCGGTGCCGAGGACCGCGGCCGTGATGCCCTTCGTCTTCGGTTTCATGCGTCTCTCCCTGTGGTGTTCCCGGGCTCGAGTGTGCCCGGCTCCCTGGCCACGACGCTTCCCTCTCGAGGCTGAGATACCCCTGAAGGTTCTCTCCCCGACGCTGAGATCGTGCTGAGAGCTGACGCACGACCTGCGGAAACCGGCCATGATGAGTCTCGTGAAACCTCGGGTGCTGGTGGTCGACGACGAACCGGGCGTGCGCAAGGCCCTGCAGCGCGGGCTGCGCGCGGAGGACATGGACGTGGTCACGGCCGCGGACGGGCCCACCGGCCTGCAGCTGGCAAGCACGGGCTCGTTCGACGTCATCCTCCTGGACATCATGCTGCCGGGCCTGTCCGGCTACCGCGTGCTGGAGCGGCTGCGCAAGGACGGCGTCACCACGCCGGTGCTGCTCGTCTCGGCCAAGGACGGCGAGATCGACCAGGCCGACGGCCTCGACCTCGGCGCCGACGGCTACCTCGTCAAGCCGTTCTCGTTCGTGGTGCTGGTCGCGCAGGTCCGCGCGGTGCTGCGCCGGGCCGGGCCGGAGTCCGGCCGCGGGACGCTGCGGCTCGGCGCGCTGGCCGTCGACCGCGGTCTGCGGCAGGTGCACTGGCACGACGAAGAGGTCGGGCTGAGCCCGCGGGAGTTCGCGCTGCTGGAGGTGCTCGTCGGCCGCGCGGGCACGGTCGTCACCAAGGACGAGCTGCTGCGCGCGGTCTGGGGCGAGGAGCAGGCGGTGACCCGCAACCTCGTCGAGGTCTACGTCGGGTACGTCCGCCGCAAGCTCGACGCGGTCGGGGCCGGCGCGTTGCTGCGGACCGTGCGGGGGCACGGCTACCTGGCGTCCGACGCGCAGCTCGACGAGGTCATCACGCCGTGATCTCCTGGTGGCGGGGCCGGTCCCTGCAGGTCCGGATCACCCTGCTGGCCGCGACGATCACCCTGGCCTGCCTGCTCGGCCTGGCCACGCTGGCCGCGTCGAACCTCTCGCCGCTGCTCATCGGCTCGGTCGACCGGGAGCTCACGTCCGCGCTCGGCCCGGCGGGCGCCGAGGTGAGCGCCGGCCGTCCGCTGTCGGGTGCGGCGCCGGTGACGCTGCGGGTGCTGGACATCGCGGGCACGCCGGTGGACGGCGGTACCCCGGCGGGTCTTTCCCCTGCCGACGTTTCGACGCTCAAGGCCGGGCAGCCGGTCCAGCGCGACGGCGCGCGGTACCTCGGCACGGTCGTCAGCGCGCCGGACGGGTCGCAGCGCTTGGTGGTCGCGGGGGCCGGCCTGGTCGGCTTCGCGGCCGCGGTGCACTACGGCGGCGTGTGGCTGGTGGTGGTCGCGGCGGTCGGGGCGCTGGTGGCGGGGTTCGCGACGTGGCTGGTGGTGCGCTTGTCGCTGCGGCCGGTCGCGCGCATGCGGGGGTCGGTGCGCTCGCTGCCTCCGGGCGCGCGCCTGGCCCTGCCGGACTCGCACGACGAGCTGCGGGCGCTGGCGGAGGAGTTCAACGCGCTGCTGGAGCGGCAGGAGCAGGCGGCCGAACGGCTCCGCCGCTTCACCGGCGACGCGGCGCACGAGCTCCGGTCGCCGGTCGCGTCGATCCGCGTGCAGGCCGAGGTCGCGGTGACGAACCCGGATCCGGAGCTGTCCCAGGAGACGCTGTCGGACATCTTGACCGAGGCCGAGCGCCTGTCGTCGCTGCTGGACGGGCTGCTGTCCTTGGCTCGGTCGGACGCGGGCGAGGTGCCCCCGGCGTCACCGGTCGAGCTGGTGAGCGAAGTGCGGTCGGCCGTGGCGCGGCTGCCGGCGGGGGCGCCGGAGACGCGGGTGAGCACGGCGGTGGCGCAGGCGTGGGCGTCTTCGGCGCACGCGGAGGTCGAGCTGGTGCTCGACAACCTGCTGCGCAACGCGTGCCGGTACGCGCGCGGGCAGATCGTGGTGTCGGTGCTGGCGTCCCGGTCGTCGGTGCGGGTGGTGGTCGACGACGACGGCCCGGGCATCGCCCCGGAGCACCGGGAGAAGGTGTTCGACCGGTTCTACCGGATCGCCGACGACCGGGCCCGGTCCTCGGGCGGCACGGGGCTGGGGCTGGCGATGGTGGCGGAGACGGTCCGCCGCCGGGGCGGCCGCGTCCAGGTGGGCGAGTCCCCGGACGGGGGCGCGCGGTTCGTGGTCGTCTGGCGTGCGGCCGCGGGCGGGGCTTCCGGGTAAGTTCCGGGACTGTGAACGCTGTGATCGTGGGAGCCGCCCTGGTGCGGGACGGCAAGCTGCTGGCCCAGCAGCGGGCCTGGCCGCCGAAGCACGCGGGGCAGTGGGAACTGCCCGGCGGCCGGGTCGAAGACGGGGAATCCGAAGCCTTCGCGCTGGCCCGCGAGTGCAGCGAGGAACTCGACGTCGTCGTCGAGGTCGGCGCGCGGGTCGGCGACGACATCCCGCTGCCCGGCGGCAAGGTCCTCCGGATCTACGCCGCGACGCTCGTTTCGCCCGGGGAGGAGCCGCGGGCCGTCGAGCACCGAGCCGTTCGGTGGCTCGGACCCGACGACCTCGACGACGTCGACTGGCTGCCCGCGGACCGGATCCTCCTCCCGGCCTTCCGCGCCCTGCTCAGTTAGCCCCGATCATCCGCAGCGCCGCGTCCAGCCGGTGCGAGCCGCGCTCGCGGGCGCGCTCGGCACCCGCTTTCCGCACGCGATCCAGCTCGGCGACGTCGTCCAGCAGCGCCAACGCCCTTGAGCGCACCGGCCGCAGCTCCTCGATCACCGCGTCGGCGACGGCGTCCTTCACCGCGCCGTAGGAGGTGAACTCGTCGGCGAGCTCCGCCGGGGACCCGCCCCGGCACGCGGCCAGGATCTCCAGCAGGTTCGCCATCCCCGGCCGGGTCTCCGGGGCGTGCACCGGCACCGAACCGCCGTCGGTGACCGCGCGGCGGACCTTGCGGCGGATCTGGTCGGGCTCGTCGAGCGCGAACACCACGCCCACCGCGTCCCGGGCCGACTTCGACATCTTGCGCGTCGGGTCGGCCAGGTCCTTCACCCGCGCGCCGGCCGGCGGCAGCACCGCGCGCGGGATGGTGAACACCTCGCCGTACGTGCCGTTGAAGCGCTTGGCCAGGGTCCGCGTCAGTTCGACGTGCTGGCGCTGGTCCTCGCCGACCGGGACCTCGTCCGCGCCCTGCAGCAGGATGTCCGCGGCCATCAGCGCCGGGTACGTCAGCAGGGACAGCCTGACCCCGGCCTGGCCTTTCGACTTCTCCTTGAACTGGATCATCCGCGCCGCTTCGCCGTAGTTGCAGGTGCACTCCAGCACCCAGGTCAGCGCGCCCAGCTCCCGGGCCAGGTCGGACTGGACGAACACCCGCTCGGGGTCGATGCCGGCGGCGATCAGCACGGCGAGCTGCTCCCGCGCCAGGGATCGGAGTTTCGCCGGGTTGTGCGGGGTCGTCATGCCGTGCAGGTCGGCGACGAAGTACAGGTCGTCCGCGCCGCCCTCGAGGGCCCAGCGGCGGACGGCGCCGAGGTAGTTGCCGAGGTGGACGTGACCGGAGGGGGTGATGCCGGACAGCTTGCTCATGTGTTCCTCCCGAGGTGAGGCCACCCCGGAGAAGGCACGAAAAAGGCCGCCCGTCCCGGGGCGGCCGCTGGTGATCAGCGCAGGTCTAAACGGCCGCCGAGGGCGGCCACCAGCTGGACGTCTGCGCGTGCATGCGGCGAGCATAGGCGCGCAGTGGCGTGCGGGTCTACCGTCTAACCATGTATGTCGTCCTGTTGAACTACACGGCCCCGATCGAGGAAATCGACTACGCGCTCCCGGACCACGCCGAGTGGCTGAACAAGCAGTACGAGCACGGCCACTTCCTGGCGTCCGGGCGGCGGAACCCGCGCACCGGCGGCGTGATCATCACGCGGCCGATGTCCCGCGGGAAGCTCGACGCCATCCTGGCGTCCGACCCGTTCTGCGTGCAGCACCTGGCGAGTTACGAGGTCATCGAGTTCTCGCCGACGAAGACCGCACCCGAGCTGCGGCAGGTCAACGAGGCTGTGCCCCACTAAGCAGCCAGGTCCTCTTTAGCCTTCTTCAGAGCCAATACCGGGCACTTCTTGCAGCGCGGCTTCGACCGGCAGCACTTCTTCTTGACCTTGCCGGCCTTCATGAGCTTGCGCACGACCTTCCGCGGGTCCTTCGGCTTCTTGCCCACGCGCACGCACCTTCCGGATCGGCGACCTCCACCGGGTTTCCACGTTAGGTCAGCCTAACCGCCAGGGGGGCGTGGGGCCGCTCACAATGGGGCGGCAGGTATCCTGGGTGAGGTCCGCGTGTGACCAGAGCCGGTCACGGGATGCCTGAACGGTGTGCGCGGCCATCCAACCCTTGAAGTTCAGGAGTTCTCGCGTGCCCGCAGCCAGCGCTACCGTCGAAACCGGCCGGCCGACCGGTAAGACCCGGCCCGACCTGCGCAACGTCGCGATCGTCGCCCACGTCGACCACGGCAAGACCACGCTGGTGGACGCGATGCTCCGCCAGTCCGGCGCCTTCGCCGAGCGCGCCGAGGTCGTCGACCGCGTGATGGACTCGGGCGAGCTGGAGCGCGAAAAGGGCATCACGATCCTCGCGAAGAACACCTCGATCCACCGCCAGACCCCCGAGGGCCAGGTGACGATCAACGTCATCGACACCCCCGGCCACGCCGACTTCGGCGGCGAGGTCGAGCGCGGCCTGGCCATGGTCGACGGGGTCGTCCTGCTGGTCGACGCGTCCGAAGGCCCGCTCCCGCAGACCCGGTTCGTGCTGCGCAAGACCCTCGAAGCCGGCCTGCCGGTGATCCTGCTGGTCAACAAGACCGACCGGCCGGACGCCCGGATCGCCGAGGTCGTCGAGGAGACCCACGACCTGCTGCTCGAGCTGGCCAGCGACATCGAGGACGCCGACCACGACGCGATCCTCGACCTCCCGGTCGTCTACGCCTCCGCGCGCGCCGGCAAGGCCAGCCTGGAGCAGCCCGCCGATGGCGAGGTCCCCGAGAGCGAAAACCTCGACCCGCTGTTCGACACGCTGCTCCGGCACGTGCCGCCGCCGGCCGCCGACCTCGACGCGCCGCTGCAGGCGCTGGTCACCAACCTCGACGCGTCCAACTTCCTCGGCCGCATCGCGCTGATCCGCATCCACGCCGGCAAGCTGCGCAAGGGCCAGACCGTGGCCTGGATGCGCGCGGACGGCACGACGCAGAACGTCCGCATCTCCGAGCTGCTGGTCACCGAGGCGCTCACCCGCGTCCCGGCGACCGAGGCCAGCGCGGGCGAGCTCGTCGCCATCGCCGGCATCCCGGACATCACGATCGGCGACACCCTCGCCGACTCCGACAACCCGGTGGCGCTGCCCCGGATCACCGTCGACGAGCCCGCGATCTCGATGACCATCGGCGTCAACACCTCGCCGCTGGCCGGGCGCAACGGCGGCGACAAGGTCACCGCGCGGCTGGTCAAGGCCCGCCTGGACCAGGAGCTGATCGGTAACGTCTCGATCCGCGTCCTGCCGACCGAGCGCCCCGACACCTGGGAGGTCCAGGGCCGCGGCGAGCTGGCGCTGGCCATCCTCGTCGAGCAGATGCGGCGCGAGGGCTTCGAGCTGACCGTCGGCAAGCCGCAGGTGGTGCTGCGCACGATCGACGGCAAGCTGCACGAGCCGTTCGAGCGCCTCTACATCGACTCGCCGGAGGAGCACCTCGGCGCGATCACCCAGCTCCTGGCCGCCCGCAAGGGCCGCATGGAGGACATGAGCGGCAACGGCACCGGCCGGATCAAGCTGGAGTACGTGCTCCCGTCGCGCGGCCTGATCAGCTTCCGCACCGACTTCCTCACCGAGACCCGCGGCACCGGCATCGCGAACCACGTGTTCGAGGGCTACTTCCCGTGGGCGGGCGAGATCCGCACCCGGCACAGCGGCTCCTTGGTCGCCGACCGCTCGGGCCCGGTCACCGCGTACGCGATGATCCAGCTGGCCGACCGCGGCACGTTCTTCGTCGAGCCGGGCGCGGATGTCTACGAGGGCATGGTCGTGGGCGAGAACCCGCGCTTCGAGGACCTCGACATCAACATCACCAAGGAGAAGAAGCTGACCAACATGCGTCAGTCCTCCGCCGACGTGATGGAGACGCTGGCCCGCCCGCGCAAAATGGGCCTGGAAGAGGCCCTGGAGTTCTGCTCGGTCGACGAATGCGTCGAGGTCGCGCCCGAGGTCGTCCGGGTCCGCAAGGTGACCCTGGACGTCAACACCCGCGCGAAGGAGCGTTCGCGCGCCAAGAGCCGCGACAACGGCTGATCCGCCGCTTCGAAAAAGCCTCCCGGTGCTCGTCATCGGGAGGCTTTTTCGTGCCTGATCCCTTACGCTGGGTCGGTCGGTGGCGAACCCAGCGTCAGGAATTCCGCCGTTCTTCTCCTTATATCTTTATAGGGGTCGCGACGGCCTCATCGCCTGGCGCCGACCACCGGGGTGAACCTTTTTCGTGTCCGGCCCGTGTTCGTTCCGCCGTTCCGGAACGGTCCGGGAACCCGGACGGTGTGCCGCGCGTCCATTCCGTAGTGGCACCCAGGGGCGGCGAGGCCGCCCGATCCGGGTGTGGGAATCTCGGTTCCGGCGGCGGAGGCGGTCGTGGGAGCATGACTGACCCGATCGGCGGAAACGGGGAGGAACGGGGCGTGCGGGTGAATCGCAAGGCGGTGCCGGTGCTGGCACTCGCGGCCGTGCTGCTCACCGCCTGCTCCAACACCCCGCCACCTCCGGTCGTGTCGTCGTCGGTCGCACCCGTGTCCACCACCGGCAAGACGCCGTCGCAGATCGTCGTCGGGGTCGACGACGTGCTCGGCGGGTACAACCCGCACAACCTCGCGGACTCGTCCCAGGTGACCTCCGCGCTCTCGCAGCTGCTCCTGCCCTCGGTGTTCCGCCAGAAGGACGACGGCACCACCCAGCTCGACAAGAACCTGATGAAGTCCGCCGAGGTGATCTCGCAGCAGCCGTTCGTGGTGGCCTACGAGATCCGGCCGGACGCCTCCTGGTCCGACGGCGCGCCCATCGCCGCCGAGGACTTCGACTACCTGCGCACCCAGCTGCGCGACCAGCCCGGCGTGATCGAGCCCGCCGGCTACCGGCAGATCACCGACCTGCAGTCGCGCGAGGGCGGCAAGCGCGTCGAGGTCACCTTCGCCAAGCCGTACCCGGGCTGGCAGACGCTGTTCTCCGACCTGCTGCCCGCCCACCTGCTCAAGGACGCGCCCGACGGCTGGCGCGGGGCGCTGGCCTCGAACTTCCCGGCCGTCGCCGGCCCGTTCTCGATCAAGAGCCTGGACACCGCCCGCGGCGAGGTCATCCTCGAGCGCAACGAACGCTACTGGGAGAAGCCCGCCGCGATCGACCGGATCGTGCTCCGCCGGTCGGACCAGAACACGCTGCTGGCCGCGCTGCGCAGCGGCAACGACCAGTTCGCGCTGGCCCGCACGAGCGGCGACGAGCTCAAGCTGCTCGGCGAGCTCGGCTCGGCGGTCAAGCTGCACACGGTGGCCCGCCCGCTGGTGGCCGACGTGCTGCTGCGCCCGGTCAGCGCGACCCTGCAGGACGCCCAGGTCCGCGCCGGTGTCGCCGCGCTGATCGACCGCACCAAGCTGATCACCGAGGGCGTCAACGGCGGGCCGTCGTCGACGCTGCACGCCGACGCGCAGGTGATCGCGCCGTCGGTGAAGGGCTACGCGGCGACCATCCCGCCCGGGCCGCCCACCGCGCCCGACGTCGCCAAGGCCGAGCAGTCGCTCAAGGCGGCGGGCTACACCAAGACCGCGGGCACCTGGCGCAAGAACGGCCGGGCGCTCTCGCTGGTCATCGCCTCGCCGGCCGCCCAGGAGCCGTACGCGTCGATCGCCAAGGAGCTGGCCGGCCAGCTCTCCGCGCAGGGCATCGAGGTCAACGCGATCACGCCGCCGCCACGGGACCTGTTCAGTGGCCTGCTGGCGATGCCGGTCGTCGGCGGGGTCCAGCAGCCGACCGGCGACTCGGCCGGCAACGTCGGGGTCGACATCGCCGTCGTCCCGCAGGCGGTCGGCGGGGACACCGCTTCGGTCCTCGCATCGACCTTCGGCTGCCGCCCGGAGCAGACGGCCACCGGCGTCGACAAGACCAAGCCCGTCGTCCCGGGCAACGCGGCCGGGTTCTGCGACCCGGCGCTGCAGCCGTCGATCGACGCGGCGCTGTCCGGATCCACTCCGACGGGCGAAGCGCTCACCACTCTTGAGCCTGAACTTTGGCGTCAGAACGTGGTGATTCCGCTGTTCCAATTGGCTGACACCCTGGCGATCGGTTCGGGCATCTCGGGCGTCACGCCAGGTCCCCCCATGGTGGGCCCGTTCGGGTCGGCGGTGAACTGGACTCGCGGCCCGAAGTAATCGGTTGGCTACGCATTCAGTACTACCGGGTGATCTTTACCAACGCCTTCGAGTGGGACGTTGTGAATCCATGAGGTAACCGTCGTATTTCTGGATGTCGACTGGAAGTCACCCTTTGGTCACGATCGACCCGGAACTGGTGACTGTCGGTGCTTTTCCTTTCTAGCGTGCTCCCGCAGTGCGCCAGTTGAGTGTCGCTTGGCGTGTCGTAGGCTCCGGCCCATCCAACCGGAGCGGTGTGGGCCCTTGTCCCGATATTCAAGGGCTCAGTGCTAGGAGGGCACACTTCATGAGGAGATCCAAAGCAGTCTCCGCTTTGTCGCTCGTCGCCGGCGCTTCGCTGCTGCTGAGCGCCTGCAGCGGTGGTGATTCGGGTTCGGGCAACACCGATCAGAACGGATCGTCGACCGACGTCAAGGCGATGGCTGTCGGCAAGGCCGAGACCGGCGACCTGTTCAAGCTCGCGGACACCCCGGGGTACGACGGCACGGTCACGATCGGTATCGACGACGGGTACTCGGGGTACAACAACCAGACCCCGGACACCAACAGCTCGTACAACAACTACGTGTTGACCGCGGTGCTCTCCGGTACGTTGAAGCTCGACGGCAACAACAAGATCCTGCTGAACAACGACGTCTTCGAGTCCTGGGACGTCACGCAGAAGGACCCGCAGCAGGTCACGTACAAGATCAAGCCGAACATCAAGTGGTCGGACGGTCAGGCCTACGACTGCAAGGACATGTACCTGGCGTGGCTGTCGCAGAGCGGCCTGGCCAAGGGCCCGGACGGCAAGAACCCGTTCAACTCGGCGTCGACCACCGGTTACTCGCTGATCAAGCAGGCCACCTGCAAGGACGCGCTGACCTTCGTCACCGACTACAGCGAGCCCTACCTGGACTACAAGGGCCTGTTCAACGCGCCGGCGATCATGCCCGCGCACGTCCTCGAGGCCAAGACCGGCATCGCCGACATCACCAAGCTGGCCCCGACCGGCGACCCGGCCCAGATCAAGGCCGCCGGTGACTTCTGGTCGAACGAGTGGAAGGGCTTCAAGGCGGACATCATGCCGTCGTCGGGCCCGTACAAGATCACCGCGTTCGACGCCAACCAGAAGGCCGTCACCCTGGAGAAGAACCCGCAGTGGGCGGGTGGCAAGGGTGGCCCGTCGAAGATCATCGTCCGCGCCATGGAAGACACCAAGGCGATGGCGACCGCGCTGCAGAACGGTGAGATCGACGTCGCGGCGTCGACCCAGCCGGACGCCACCGCGGCCCAGACGATGAAGGGCCTCGCGGCGCAGGGCGTGACCTACGGTTCGGCCTCGCAGCTGACCTACGAGCACCTCGACCTGAACTTCAAGCGCATGTTCGCCGACAAGGACCTCCGCAAGGCGTTCCTCGAGTCGGTCAACCGCAAGGAGATCACGGACAAGCTGCTCAAGGAGGTCCAGGCGGACGCGGAGCCGCTGAACAGCGTGGTGTTCTTCCAGGGTGAGCCCGGTTACACCGACCTGTACAGCAGCAAGGCCGGCCTGGGCGCCGAAGCGGCGGCCAAGACGCTGACCGACGCCGGCTGGGCCAAGGGTGCCGACGGCATCTTCGCCAAGAACGGCCAGCGCGCCTCGTTCAAGATCACGCACAACCAGAACGCCCGCCGCAGCCAGACCGTCGAGATCATCATCTCGCAGGCCAAGGCGGCCGGCATCGAGGTCAAGGACGAGACCGACGCCAACTTCCTCAAGGGTGGCCGCGTCTCGACCGGTGACTACGACGTGGCGCTGTTCGGCTGGTCCGCCCAGCCGTTCAAGGCGGAGTCGAAGTCGATCTACGTCTGCCCGGACAAGGGCGGCGAGCAGAACTACCAGAACCTCTGCGACCCGAAGATCGACGACGCCTACAACGCCGCGGTGAAGGCGACCGACGAGCAGGTCAAGCTGCAGAAGTACCAGGAGGCCGACAAGGCCATCGCCGACGACTACGCGACCCTGCCGCTGTTCCAGACGCCGAGCATGTGGGCGTTCAAGGGCATCGACCGCGTCTACATGCAGTCGTACGACGGTGTTCTGTGGAACGTCGGCGAGTGGGAGCAGAAGAAGTAGGGCTCGCCCCGCCTCTTCTTTCCCCTCGCTCCAGATGACCTGGGAGGTGCCGGGGTCCGGCCACAAGCCGGGCCCCGGTACCCACCGGAAGTAGCTGTTGACCGTAGGGTTACCGCCACTACGGTAGACAACCGGGTAGCGGTCCAGCGCACTTCTGACGACCAGGCCCGGATGAGGAGCAGTTCGTTGAACCTGGTGATCTACATCCTTCGCCGTCTGGCGATATCGATTCCCGTCCTCCTGGTCGGGACTTTCTTGTGTTTCGTCATGGTCGCCGGCACCGGTGACCCGCTGGGCGAGCTGCGGCAGAACCCGACGATCAGCAAGGAAGCGCTGGCCGCCACGGCCGCCAAGCTCGGTCTCGACCAGGGCATCGTCCCCCGCTACTTCACGTGGCTGGGTGACTTCCTGACCGGGAACTGGGGCATCTCCATCGCGCAGGGCAACGCCCTCGCGCCGGTCGCCCCCAAGGTGATGGCCGCCTTCGGCGTCACCCTCAAGCTGGTCGTCGGCGCCGAGATCCTCGCGCTGATCATCGGCATCATCGTCGGCGTGCTGGCCGCCGTGAAGCAGTACTCGATCATCGACTACATCGCGACCACCCTCGCCTTCCTGCTCTTCTCGATGCCGATCTTCTGCGTCGCGATCGTGCTGAAGCGCTACGCGATCGAGATCAACGGCTGGGTCCGCGACCTCGGCCTGTCCGACGTCCTCGGCAACCCGTGGCTGCGCACGACCAGCCCGGAGCAGCTGAAGACCGACGGCGTCGGCGACTTCATCACCAGCACCATCGGCGCGTACCTGCTGCCGACGCTGTCGATCATGGCGATCAGCTTCGCCGCGTACAGCCGGTTCCAGCGCGCCTCGATGCTCGAGGTGCTGGGCTCGGACTACGTGCGCACCGCGCGCGCCAAGGGCCTCGGCAACGGCCGGGTCATCTTCCGGCACGCGTTCCGCAACGCCCTGATCCCGGTGTCGACGCTGTTCTCGGTCAACTTCGGCTCGGTCCTGGCCGGCGCGATCATCACCGAGACGGTGTTCAACTGGCACGGTATGGGCACATTGCTGGTGGAAGCCGTCACGAAGAACGACACTCAGGTGATGATGGGTTGGCTCGTGGTGATCGCCAGCAGTGTCATCGTCGCCAACCTGATCGCCGACCTGATGTACGGCATCCTGGACCCGAGGATTCGCGTTGGCTGACTTGAACTCTCTTCTCGCGAGCGAAACCGCTTCGGCCGAAGGCACGCTGCCTCCGGACGCGCTGCCGGAACCGCGCAGCCAGGGCAAGCTGGTCCTGCGGAAGTTCCTGCACCACAAGCTGGCGATGGCGTCGACCGGCGTGCTCATCCTGATCGTGCTGATCAGCATCCTGATGCCGCTGTTCTGGAAGCACAACTACGAGGACAGCTCGTTCCCGTCGTTCGCCAAGCCCAGCGGCGACTTCCCGCTCGGGACGACCCAGGTCGGCAAGGACATGGTGTCGCAGGTGCTGCGCGGTACGCAGTACTCGCTCCTCATCGCGCTCACCGTGTCGATCCTGGCCACCGTGATCGGCGTCGTGTTCGGTGCGGTCGCCGGCTACCTGCGCGGGTTCTCCGACTCGGCGATCTCGCGGGTGACGGACCTGTTCCTGATCATCCCGCAGATCGCCGCGGCGGCCATCCTCGCCAAGGTGTTCGGCGGCGGTTCCTGGTACATCGTCGCGCTGGTGCTGGCGGCGTTCGGCTGGATGCAGATCGCCCGGATCACCCGCGCCGAGGCGATGTCGCTGTCCCAGCGCGAGTTCGTCGACGCGGCCCGCGCGTCGGGCGCCGGGACGTTCCGGATCATCTTCAAGCACCTGGTGCCGAACATGGTCGGCAGCATCACGGTCAACGCGACCCTCGCGGTCGCGCAGGCCGTGCTGGCGGAAGCCGCGCTGTCGTTCATCGGCCTGGGCGTCCAGCTGCCGGACACCTCGCTCGGCCGCGTCATCCTGGAGAACTACGCCCAGCTGCAGACCCGGCCGGCGTTGTTCTTCGGGCCGTTCATCGTGCTCGTGCTGATTTCACTGACGATCAACTTCATCGGTGACGGTCTTCGCGACGCCTTCGACCCGCGCCAGCGGAGAATGAAGGCCTGAACGCGCGACGCGGGGGTGACCGGTTCCGGTCGCCCCCGCGTCCGTTTTCCGGGAGGATCGCCGGACCTGGGGGTTTCGGATGAATCTCGTGCTGTACGTGCTCCGCCGGCTGGCCATTTCGATCCCGGTCCTGCTGATCGGCACGTTCCTCTGCTTCGTGATGGTCGCCAACACCGGCGACCCGCTCGGCGAGCTCCGCAGCAAACCGGGGATCAGCGCGTCCGCGATCGCCGAGACCGAGCACAAGCTGGGCCTGGACCAGAGCGTCATCGCCCGCTACTTCAGCTGGCTCGGCCACTTCCTGACCGGCGACTGGGGCATCTCGATCGCCTAGGGCAACGCGTTCACCCCGGTCCAGCCGAAGGTGATGGCCGCGTTCAAGGTGACGCTGGAGCTGGTGCTCACGGCGTCGGTGCTGGCCCTGATCTTCGGCGTCCTGGTGGGTGTCCTGGCGGCGGTGAAGCAGTATTCGATCTGGGACTACCTGGCGACGACGCTGGCGTTCCTGATGTTCTCGATGCCCATCTTCTGCGTGGCGATCGTCCTCAAGGGCTACGCGATCCGCGCCAACAGCTGGGTCCGCGACCTCGGCCTGTCCGACGTCCTCGGCGACCCGTGGCTCCGGACGACGAGCCCGGAGAGCCTCACGGCCACCGGAGTGGGTGACGCACTCGCGAAGTACGTCGGCGCGTTCCTGCTGCCGACGCTGTCGATCATGGCCATCACGTTCGCCGCGTACAGCCGGTTTCAGCGGGCGTCGATGCTGGAGGTCCTGGGCGCCGATTACGTGCGCACCGCGCGCGCCAAGGGCGTGTCGAACACCCGCGTGATCTGGCGCCACGCGTTCCGCAACGCCCTGATCCCGGTGATGACCCTGTTTTCGGTCAACTTCGGCGCCACGGTGACGGGCGCGATCATCACCGAGACGGTCTTCAACTGGCACGGCATGGGAACGCTGCTGGTCGAGGCGGTCAACAAGAACGACCCCCAGGTCCTGATGGGCTGGCTGGTGGTGATCGCGGCGAGCGTGGTGATCGCCAACCTGGTCGCAGACCTCCTGTACGGCATCCTCGACCCCCGAATCCGCGTCGGCTGAGATCGACCCTCCACACACGTGATTGAGGGGCCGACACGCGTGATTGGAGGGTCGACACACGTGATTGGAGGGTCGACACGGCCCCGAGCCCGTGTCGACCCTTCAATCACGCATGATGACCCTTCAATCACGGGAGATGACCCCTCAATCACGCGTGATGTTCCTCCGGACACGGCGAAGGGCCCGCACCCGAGGGTGGGTGCGGGCCCTTTGGCGTCAGAACCTCAGTCGGCCACCGGGGCCAGCCGGCCGGCCTCCCAGGCCGCGCGGCGCTCGGCCTGCAGCACCGGGTCCGCGACCGGCGCCGCCGACAGCAGGCGCTTCGTGTACTCCTGCTGCGGCGAGTGGAGCACCTGGTCACGGGTGCCGACCTCGACGAGCTTGCCGTGCTGCATCACCGCGACGCGGTCGGCCAGGAGGTCGACCACCGCCAGGTCGTGGCTGATGAACAGGCACGCGAACTGCAGCGACTGCTGCAGGTCCAGGAACAGGTCCAGCACGCGGGCCTGCACCGACACGTCCAGCGCCGACGTCGGCTCGTCCGCGATCAGCAGCGCCGGGTCGAGGGACAGCGCGCGGGCGATCGCCACGCGCTGGCGCTGGCCGCCGGACAGCTCGTGCGGGTAGCGGTTCATGTAGTGCCCGCCCAGCTCGACCTTGTCGAGCAGCGACCGGACCCGGGCCGACAGCTCCTTGCCGGACAGCACCTTGTGCAGCACCATCGGCTCGGCGATCGACTCGCCGATCGTCATCTTCGGGTCCAGCGTCGACGCCGGGTCCTGGAACACGATCGAGAAGTACCGGCGAAGCGGGCGAAGCTCCTTCGCCGACATCTTCGTGATGTCCTTGCCCGCGATGGACACCGTGCCCTCGGTCGGGTCGAGCAGGCGGATCGCGCAGCGGCCGACCGTCGACTTGCCCGAACCGGACTCGCCCACCAGGCCGACGATCTCGCCCTTGGCGATGGTCAGGGAGACGTCGTCGACCGCGCGGTTCTTGCCCTGGCCGCGGCGGCCCGGGTACTCGAGCACCAGGTTCTTGATCTCCAGGGCCGGCGCGGCCTCCTCGATCACGGCCTCGAGCTCTTTGTCCGCCAGCCGGATCTCCTCGGCGATCTTGGCCGCCTCGGTGCTGTCGCTGGCGATGCCGGCGTCGTCGAGCAGGCGGCGCCCCTCGGGACGCTGCCCGAGCACCGGCACCGCGGCCAGCAGCCGCCGGGTGTAGTCCTCCTTCGGCGACGCGAACAGCTCGCGCACCGGCGCCTCTTCGACGATCTCGCCCTGGTACATCACGATCACGCGGTCGGCCATGTCGGCGACGACGCCCATGTCGTGGGTGATCAGCACGATCGCCGTATCCAGGGTGTCCCGCAGCTTGCGCAGCAGGCCCAGGATCTCGGCCTGGACCGTGACGTCCAGCGCCGTGGTCGGCTCGTCGGCGATGATCACCTTCGGGTCGCACGCGATCGCCATGGCGATGACGACGCGCTGGCGCAGGCCGCCCGAGAGCTGGTGCGGGTACTGCTTGAACCGCAGCTCGGGGTTCGGGATGCCGACCATGTCGAGCAGCTCGACCGCGCGCTTGTCCGCGGCGTCCTTGGCGATGTCGAGGTGGGACCGCAGGGCCTCGCGCAGCTGCCAGCCGACCGTGTAGACCGGGTTCAGCGCCGTCATCGGCTCCTGGAAGATCATCGCGACCTGGTTGCCGCGGATCTTCTGCATGTCCTTCTCTTTGAGATCCGCCAGGTTGCGCTCGCCGAGGCGCAGCTCACCGGCGATCCGGCTGGTCTTGGGCAGCAGGCCCAGCACCGACATCGACGTGACGGACTTGCCGGACCCGGACTCCCCGACCACGGCGACGATCTCGCCGGGCTGCACGTCGAACCCGATGCCCTTGACGGCGTTCACGACGCCGTCCTCGGTCTGGAACGACACGCTGAGGTCGGAAATGGACAGGACCGATCCTGACACGCCGGCGACGTCCGCCGAAGTTGCTTCAGTGCTCACCAGATGCCCTTCGTGGGGGTACAGACGGTCACGACGCGGCGGTCGCGACTCGCGCGAGGATAACCGAGGGTGTCCCCGACGAAGGTCGGAGCACGGGAATTACGCTCAACCCGTGATCTCCCCGGTATCCCGACGGCTGCTGTTCGTCCACGCCCATCCCGACGACGAAAGCATCACCACCGGCGCCTCGATCGCACGATACGCCGCCGGAGGCGCCGAGGTGACCGTGGTGACCTGCACGCTGGGTGAGGAAGGCGAGATCATGGCCGGCCTGCCCGAGCTGGCCGGGCTGGGCGCCTGGGCCGCCGACCAGCTGGGCGGCTACCGCGTCGCCGAGCTGAAGGCCGCCTGCGCCACGCTGGGCGTGTCACGGCACCGCTACCTGGGCGGGCTCGGCCGGTGGCGCGATTCGGGCATGGCGGGCACGCCGTCGGCGTCGCACCCGCGGGCGTTCACCGGCGGCAGCATCGACGAGCAGGCCGCGCAGCTGGCGGAACTCATCGACGAGGTGCGGCCCCAGGTCGTCGTCACCTACGACGCCTTCGGCGGCTACGGCCACCCCGACCACATCCGGGCCCACGAGATCACCATGGCCGCGGCGCCGCGGGCGGAGTCGGTGGAGCGGGTCTTCCACACGGTCGCGTCGCGGGACGCGGTGCGCGCCGGGCTGGCCGCGCTGCGTGAGCACGACACGGTGTTCACCGTCCCGGACGACGACGAGCTGCCCGTGACGCCCGACGAAGAGATCACCACCGTGCTCGACGTCGCCGCGCACCTCCCGGCGAAGCTGGCGGCCCTGCGCGCGCACGCGACCCAGCTCACCGTGGTCGACGACGGCCTCCCGTACTTCGCGCTCACGAACGAGCTCGCCCAGCCGATCCTCGGGCGCGACTTCTTCGTCCTGGCCCACGGCCCGGCCGAGGGTGCGGCGGACGACCTGTTCGGCGGGCTGTGACCGTGGAGGAGCAGCTGACGCTCGAGCGGGGGTTGTTGCTCGCGCTGCTCGTCGCCGACACGGTGCTGCTCGCGCTGCTGGAGCTGTTCTTCCTGCCGCTGCGGATCGGCGTGGTGCCGCTGCCGGTGACGGTGCTCGTCGGCGCCGTCACCACGCCGTGGCTGGTGTGGACCACGGCGAAGCTGGTGCGACCCGGGCTTTCGTGGGTACCCCTGGCCGTGTGGGTGCTCGTCGTGTTCGGGGTCGGGATGCTGGGCCCGGGCGGTGACCTGGTGCTGATCCAGGACTGGCGGGCGTTGCTGCTGCTCGGCGCGAGCGCGCTGCCGGGCGCGATGGTGCTGGGCGGCGCACCGCGCCGGGCGGGAAGGGGACCGGGACGTGGCTGAGGCGATCTCCGACAAGCACGTCGTGGCGGTGCTGCGGCCGTTCGTGCGGGCGTGCGGGCCGATGCTGGACGCGCTGCGCGAGTCCGACCCGTTCGGCCTGCAGGCGCGCGCGTCGGAGGACCTGGCCGAGGTCGATTCGGGGCTGAAGGCGAAGCTGATCCACGGCGTGACATCGGTGAAGGTCCCGGGCACGGCGGCGTGGGCCCGGATGACCGGCTACGACCGGTCGAGCTGGTGGATGAACCGCGTCGGCCGCTTCACGGCGCTGCTGACGTCGATCCCGGGGCTGGGCGGCGCGCTGGCCGACCGCCTGCCGGTCCAGGACACGCTCGGCGCGGCGTCCCAGGGCCTGCTGCTGTGCGCTATCGCGGGCGAGTACGGGGTGACCGACGTCGGCACGAGGGTGCGGCTCATCGCGTGGGTCCTCTTCGAGCGCGACATCGACCCGGACCTGGCGGCGGGCAAGCACGCGGAGCACGACGAAGCCGCGGAGGCGGACGAAGCGGCGAAGCTGACCGAGGAACTGAGGGCGTCGGAGAAGAAGCACGGCAAGGCCACGGTGAAGGCGGCGGGCCGGACGTTGTGGCGGCTGGGCCGGGGGCTGCTGGGGATCACCGAGGAGCTGGAGAAGCGGCCGCGCGGCAATCTCTTCCACCGGGCGCTGGGCATGCTGCCGGTCGTCGGGGCCGCGGGGGACTACCTCGGCGAGCGGTCGGGCCTGCGCGTGGTCTGGAAGCGGGCGCACGTCTGGCTGACCGAGCACCGGACCCCGTAACAACGCCGGTCGCGGCGCCGACTCTGGCCACGCCCGGCGCACCGGCGCCGGGTCCGGCGGCCGGAAGGACGACAACCGTGACCATTTCCGACGGACAGATCGTGGCCGTGCTGCGGCCGTTCGTGCGGGCCTGCGGGCCGGTGCTCGACTCGCTGCGGGACGCCGATCCGTTCGGGCTGCAGGCGCGGGGCGCGGAGGACCTCGCCGGCGTCGAGTCCGGCCTCAAGGCGAAGCTCGTCAACGGGGTGACGTCGGTGAAGGTGCCCGGCACGGACGCTTGGACGCGGATGACCGGCCACGAGCGGTCGAGCTGGTGGATGAACCGCGTCGGCCGGTTCGCGGCGGTGCTGACCGCGGTGCCCGGCCTCGGCGGCGCGCTCGCCGACCGGGTGCCGGTGCAGGACACCGTCGGCGCGGCGTCGCAAGGACTGCTGCTGTGCGCCATCGCCGGGGAATACGGCGTCGCGGACGTCGGTACCCGCGTGCGGCTGATCGCCTGGGTGCTGTTCGGCCGGGACATCCCGCCCGGGCTCGCCGCCGGCCACGACGAAGCCGCCGAGGCCGGGGCCACCGCCCGGCTGACCGAAGACCTCGCCGCGTCGGAACGGAAGCACGGCAAGGCCACCGTCGGTGCCGCCGCGGGCACGCTGTGGCGGCTCGGCCGGAGCCTGCGCGAACTCACCGAAGAGCTCGAGAAGCGGCCGCGCGGGCGGTTGCTGCACCGCGCGATCGGCAAGGTGCCGGTCGTCGGCGTCGCGGGCAGCTACCTGAGCGAACGGTCGGGACTGCGGGAAGCCTGGCAGCGCGCGCACGGCTGGCTGACCGAGCACGCGCCGGCTCCGCGCTGATCATTCCCGCGCGGAGCCCGCGGCAAACCTCAGTTCCAGAACTGGAACACGCTGAAGCCGATCTTGGCGCCGTCGACGTACCCGCCGAAGGCGTTGAAGATGGCGTACGAGCCGTCCCACAGCGCGTTGTTCGCCGGGCGGAAGAACCACAGGACCGCGAACAGGATGATCGGCGCCCACGGCCGGACCTGCGCGCCGAGTTCACGCGCCCGCGGCGGCAGGTACGGCTCGATCGCGCCCCAGCCGTCGAGGCCCGGGATCGGGAGGATGTTGAGCAGGAACGTCACCACCTGCAGCAGCGCCAGGTAGGACATCGCGATCACGAGCCCGCCCGCCATCGGCACCAGCGCGACCACCAGCGCCAGGGCCGCGCCGACCGCCAGGTTGCTCAGCGGCCCGGCCAGCGACACCCACGACGACGTCCCGCGCGAGCGCAGCGCCCCGCGGTTGATCCAGACCGCGCCGCCCGGCAGCGGGATGCCGCCGATGATGAGGAAGATCAGCGGCAGGATGATCGACAGGACGGGGTCGGTGTACTTCCGGACGTCCAGCGTCAGGTAACCCTTGTGGGCGACGCTGTAGTCCCCGCCGCGGTAGGCGACCATCGCGTGCCCGAACTCGTGCAGCGACAGCGACGCCACCCAGCCGGCGGCGACGAAGATCACCACGCCCGCGATGAGCAGCGGGTCGCGGTCGCGGACGAAAACGGTGTTGATGTCACCGAACGCGGCCATGGCGCCACCGGCGACGGTGAGCGCGAGGATGCCGAGGAAGACCGGGCTGGGGCGCACTGCTGACTTCTGCACGTGCTCCAGTCTTCCGTATGCCCGGTGTGAAGTTACCGGCGTGTCCCCTTGCGCGATCGGGCCGGAACGTCCCCCGAACTCGCTACTCCGCTTGACCTGACCGCACTACACGGGTGTAATCACAGTGATGTCATTCGCCGCCGAGAGGGGACGGCGAGTGTCGTTTCACCACCGCCAGCCTGGGGAGTGCTAGGGAGCGAGGAGGCGGACGTGCGGTTGGAAGCCGATGGGAAGGAATGGGGGCACGTCATGGGTTGGGGCGAGATCCCGGAGCAGGCTCTGGGAGATCTCACCGAGCTCATCGATGCCACCGAAGAAGAGCAGGATTGGCAGGAACGCGCCCTGTGCGCGCAGACGGACCCGGAGGCGTTCTTCCCCGAGAAGGGCGGCTCCACCAGGGAAGCCAAGCGGATCTGCCTGGGCTGCGAGGTCAAGGACGAGTGCCTTGAGTACGCACTGGCCCACGACGAGCGCTTCGGCATCTGGGGCGGTCTGTCCGAGCGGGAGCGCCGCAAGCTGAAGAAACGCGCAGTCTGAGCGGGAATCACCGGTGATGCTCGGCGTCACCGGTGATTCGCCGTGGTGGACAGACGTGGGTTCACCATCGGGTGACGGACCGGGGCCGTAGGGTGGCCGCACCGACTCCCCGCCTGATCTGGAGCGTTCGTTGCCCCGCACCGCCGCGCCGACCGTCCCGCGCACCGCCCCCGTTCTGGCCATTGTGGTCTGTCACGACGGCGAAAACTGGCTGCCGCTGGCGCTTTCCGCGTTGCGCCGCAGCAGCGTCCGGCCCCGGCACGTGCTCGCCGTGGACACCGGGTCCACCGACGCGACCCCGCGGCTGCTCGCCGAAGCGGCCGAGGACCCCGGGCTCGATTCTTCCCCTGTGCTCTCCGGGGTCATCACACTGTCGAGTGAGACCGGCTTCGCGGCCGCGGTCGCCGAAGCCGTCGCGCACGCCACCGAGCGCTGGGGCGACCCCGGTTCCTGGCTGTGGCTGCTGCACGACGACTGCGCGCCCGAACCCGACTGCCTCGAACAACTCCTGACCGTGGCGACGAAGGAACCGTCGGCCACCGTGCTCGGTTCGCTCGGTCTCGACTGGACCGATCCGCGGCTGATCGTCGAAGCCGGCCTGTCCACCGACGCCTCCGGGCACCGCCAGCAGGTCGCCACCACCGGCGAGGATCCCCTGGAAGTGCTCGCCGTGCCGAGTGCGGGCTCGCTCGTGCGCCGCGACGCCTGGGACGCCCTCGGCGGCTTCGACCCCGATTTCCCGTTGCTGCGCGAGGATCTCGACTTCGGCTGGCGCGCGAACGCGGCCGGCGGGATGGTCCTGTCCGTGCCGCTCGCCCGGGTCCGCCACGCCCGCGCGGTGACCACCGGACGGCGTCCGGCGGACGCGCTCCCCGGCGCCCTGCCCGCCGCGAACCGGGCCCACGGGCTGCGCGTGTTCCTGGTGAACTGCTCGCCGTTTTCCTTCTGGCTCGGCATGATCCGGCTCCCGCTGCTGGCGGTGCTGCGCGCGCTGGCCTTCGTCCTGCTGCGCCGCACCGGGGAAGCGCGGGCCGAGTTCGCCGCCATCGCGTACCTCCTCAGTGGACGCGGCGGATTGCGCGCCGCCCGCGCCCGCCGGCGGCGGAATCCGCGGCCGGGCACGGTTCGCGGGCTCTTCACCGGACGCTGGACGCGGCTGCGCAACGCCGTCCGCGCCGGCGTCGTCGGCCTGGTGCGCCGCGGCGTCGAGAACGACGTCGCACTCGGCCGGGTTCCCGAGACGGTCGAACCCGAGTCGGCGTGGGTGACGCCGGAAGCGCTCGACGCCCGCGAGAACCGTCCGGTCGGCCCGGACGCGCTGCCCGCCGGCGCGCTGCGCGGCGTCAGCTCGCGCGGGTCGGGGCTGCGCCGCCCGGGCACGCTGGTCGCCGTGGCGCTGCCGGAAACCCCGGCGCCGGCGGCCGAAACAATTCCCGAAGACGCTCCCGAAGCCGAAGAGCCGGAACCCGAACTCGTCTTCGTCGAGGTGAACCGCCGCCGCGTGCTGGCGGCGACGATCTTCGCACCGCCCGTGGTCCTGCTCGTCGTGCTGACCGCGCTCGGCCTGGTCGTCAACCGCGCCCGGCTCGGCCTCGACCTCTTCGGCGGCAAGCTGCTCCCGGTCGGCGGGCTGGGGGAGCTCTGGGCGTCGTACCTGACACCGTGGCACGCGATCGCGGGCGGCACCGGCGCGCCGACGTCGGCCGCCGTGCCGGTCCTCGGCACGCTGGGCGCGGTGTTCGCGCCGATCGGCGGGCCCGCCGCGCTGGTGGCGATCCTCCTCATCGGCGACATCCCCCTATCCGCGTTGAGCGCGTACGCGGCGACGAGGCGGCTCCGCGTACGCCGCTGGGTCCGCGCGGTCGTCGCGGCGACGTACGCGCTGCTGCCGGCCGCGACCGCCGGCGTGGCGCAGGGCCGGCTCGACGTCGTCGTGGTGCACCTGGTGCTGCCGCTGGTGGCCGCGGGCATCGCCGGGCTGCTCGTGCACGCGGACACGCGCTGGCTGCACATCTCCGCGCTGTCGGCGTTCGGGGTGGCGCTGCTCGGCGCGTTTTCGCCGCTGGCGCACGGCCTCGCGCTGGCCGGGCTGTTGATCGGCTTCGTGGTGCTGCCCGCACCGACCGGGCTGGCGCGCCGGATCGCGTCGGTCGGGATCGTGGTGCTGCTGCCGCTGGCCCTGCTGCTGCCGTGGCCGACGGTGCTGCTGAAGCACCCGGAACTGCTCGTCCAGGGCCTCGGCGGAGCGGCCTCGCCGGTCTCCGGCACGGACCTCGCCGGGCTCGACCCGGGCGGGCCGGGAGCCTGGCCGATCGGCGTCGCGGTGATCGCGGCGGCCCTGGTGGCGGTGGTCGTCCGCCCGACGAAGCTCGCGGCCGGCGGGCTCGCACTCGCGGCACTGGGCGCGGGCGGCCTGGTCCTGGTCCGCTTGGTGACGGCACCCCCGATGCAGGGCGGCGCGCCATCGCACGGGTACGTCGGTGTGCCGCTGCTGATCATCGGCGCCGGGCTGCTCTGGGTGGTGCTCGGATCCTGGCAGCGCGGCGGCACGGCCGCGGTCCCGGCACCATGGCTGCCGAAGGTGATGGCGGTGGCCGGCACGGCGGTGTTCCTGGCCCTGGCGGCGGGCGCGGTGGTGGTCGGCTCCCAGGGGCCGCTGCGGGCGGGCGACCGGCCGTCGCTGGCCCCGGAGGTCTCGGCGGAACTGGCGGCCTCCGGCCGATCGGTGCTCGACGTGGCCCAGGACGCAACGCGCCAGATCGCCGGCCGCCTCCCGCACTACGGCGACGACGAGCTCGCCCCGACCCCGGGAACCCCGGCCCGCTTGGCGGCGTGGCGCAAGGCATTGGGCCAGGGAGACGCACCGGCGGTCCAGGGAGCCCTGGCGGCGGCCGCGGCGGCGGGTGTCCAGTTCGTGGTGCTCCCGCCCGGAGTCGACCCGCAGGCGTACGTACCGTTGGCAAAGGACCTGCTCTCGGTGGCGGCCCCGACCTCGGACGGCCGCGGCGTGCTCCGTCTGGTGCCTCCGGCGGGCCAGGTGATCTTGATCTCCCCGGAACTGGCCAAGGCGGCGGTCACCGGAGGTGGCGCACCGGGCAATGCCCAGGGCGTGGCCCCGGTCCGGGCGGACCTCCCGGACGTGCGCGTCCGGGTGTCGGAGGGACCAACGGGAAGGCTCCTGGTGCTGGCGGCAGAGCAGGAGCCGGGCTGGAAGGCAACGGTGGCCGGAAAACCGGTCCCGATCGTCCCGGCCTGGGGCCACCAGGTGGCGGTATCGGTACCCCAGGAGCCAGCAGAGGTGACGGTGGAGTACCCGGGAACAGAGCGCAATCTGCTCTTGCTGGCCCAACTGGCGGCGGTGTTGTTCACGCTTTTGACGGCGGTCCCGGCCCGGCGCCCAGCTCACAACTGAGGAGCTGGGTGGTCATCCCGTCGCCTGAGGCCGTGAAAATCGCTTTGAGCCGGGCCCGCAACCCACAGCGCGGAGCGGGCCGACGACGCAAGCTTGCGGGCCCGGCTCAAAGTGATAGGCCTCAGTTCAGGCGACGGGATGACCACCCCGCGGCCCACCCACCCAACCTGGGTTGACAGCGCGAAGGGGTGGTCATCCCGGAGCCTGCCTGTCCGGCGAGGACGCTTTTGTCTTTTCTGCCGCGGCAGAAATCTTTGCCGCGGCAGGGCGGGTCCGACCTCCCCCGCCCCTCCGGTGGGATTCTCAGTCGTCGCCCGGGTGTGTCAAGGCGGGAAAGCGTGCCTTGACACACCCGGTCGCCGACTGAAGGGATGGCTGGGATGAGGGGCGGGGGAGGTCTGGTGACGTCGTTGGTCTCCTCGCGCTCCCGGCCGCCGGTCCGCGCGTGGCGATGTCGCGGCCGCCTTGCGCCTCCGGCCGCCGGAGCGCAGCGTGCCCGGCCTGGCCAGCGCCCCCACCCGCCGGGTTCGATGCCCGGCCGGAGGTCGCGAATGACTCATTGCGGACCTCCGGCGTCCCGAATGAGTCATTCGCGACACCGCCCCTGGCCTACTCGCCCTCGATGACGTCCGGCTCCACCCCGAGGTACCCGGCCACCTGCTCCACCAGCACGTCGTGCACCAGCTCGGCCAGCTCCGAAGGGTCCTTCGCCCGTGCCTCCAGCGGCCGCCGGTACAGCACGATGCGCGCCCGCGTCGGCAGGCCCGTCCGGTCCACCCCCGCCGGGACCAGCCTCGACAACGGCACCGCTCCGTCGTGGAGCACGCCGTCCGCCGGGGAGTGGCCGTTCTCGCGGATCTCCGGCACGTCGTCGACCGCCACGTCCAGCTTCGTCAGCTCGTGGCGCCAGCGGGCCTCGATCGGCTCCAGTGCGTCGAGCACCAGTGCGTCGAACCTCTCCGCGCGGCTCGCGGCGGCGGGCAGGGTTGCCGGATACAGCGTCCCGCGCAGGCCCCGGCCGTGCCGGTCCCGCCGCGAGCGCCGCCGCTGTCGGTAATCACGTGCCGTCGCCACGCCCGAAGTCTATGCGGTCCGCACGTCCCAGCGCGTGTCGCTCCTCCAGGCTTGCGGTGACGCGCTATCGTTTCGTTTCGTGCGGAGCGTACGGAAGTGTTCGCGTACTGGCTGTCTCGAGCCAGCTGTGGCCACGCTGACGTATGCGTACAGCGACTCCACCGCCGTCGTCGGCCCGCTGGCCACCGCCTCCGAGCCCCACTCGTACGACCTCTGCGAAGCCCACGCGCTGCGGCTGACCGTCCCCAAGGGCTGGGAAGTCGTCCGGCACGAAGGCGCCTTCGCCGCTCCGGACCCGTCGGCCGACGAACTGACCGCGCTGGCCGAGGCCGTGCGGGAGGCCGGGCGGTCCGACAAACCGGCTCCCGCGCCCGAGCCGGAGGGCCCGTCCGGGCGCCGCGGCCACCTGCGTGTGCTGCCCGGTCGCGCCTGAACGCGTAACCCACTCACCCCGCCGGTAGGCTTTCCGCGCGGCGCAGCGGGCGCCAGGACGACTATTCGCGGGGAGACGGCGTGCCAGACCTTTCGGGCATCGTGAAGGCCTACGACATTCGCGGCGTGGTCGGCGAGCAGCTCGACGCGGACCTCGTCCGCGACTTCGGCGCCGCGTTCGCCCTGCTCATCAAGCCGGAAGCACCCTCGGTGGTGATCGGCCACGACATGCGCGACTCCTCGCCGGCCCTGGCGGCCGCGTTCGCCGAGGGTGTCACCTCGCAGGGCCTCGACGTGGTCAGCATCGGGCTGGCCAGCACCGACCAGCTGTACTTCGCCTCGGGCTCGCTGAACCTGCCGGGCGCGATGTTCACCGCCAGCCACAACCCGGCCAAGTACAACGGCATCAAGATGTGCCGGGCGGGCGCGTCGCCGGTCGGCCAGGACACCGGGCTCGCCGAGATCCGCGACACCGTCGAGCAGGGCGTGCCCGAGTTCGAGGGCCAGCGCGGCTCGATCACCGAGCGGGACGTCCTCGCCGACTACGCCGCCTACCTGCGCAACCTCGTCGACCTGTCGGGCAGCCGGCCGCTGAAGATCGTGGTCGACGCCGGGAACGGCATGGGCGGGCACACCGTCCCAACCGTGTTCGAAGGGCTGCCGATCGACGTCGTGCCGATGTACTTCGAGCTCGACGGCACCTTCCCGAACCACGAGGCCAACCCGCTGGACCCGGCGAACATCGTCGATCTGCAGGCGAAGGTCCGCGAGGTCGGCGCCGACGCCGGCGTGGCCTTCGACGGCGACGCCGACCGCTGCTTCATCGTCGACGAGCGCGGCGAGCCGGTTTCGCCGAGCGCGATCACCGCGCTGGTCGCCGTCCGCGAGCTGGCCAAGGACCCGGGCGGCACGATCATCCACAACCTGATCACCTCCAAGGGCGTCCCGGAGATCGTCGCCGAGCACGGCGGCAAGCCGGTCCGCACCCGCGTCGGGCACTCGTTCATCAAGGCCGAGATGGCCAAGACCGGTGCCATCTTCGGCGGCGAGCACTCCGCGCACTACTACTTCCGCGACTTCTGGCGCGCCGACACCGGCATGCTGGCGGCGCTGCACGTCCTCGCCGCGCTCGGCGAGCAGACCGGCCCGCTGAGCGACCTGACCAGCGCGTACTCCCGCTACGCGGCCTCGGGGGAGATCAACTCCACGGTCGACGACCAGGTCGCGAAGATGATGGCGGTCAAGGACACCTTCGGCACCCGCTCCGGCGTCGAGATCGACGAGCTGGACGGCCTGACCGTGCAGCTGCCCGGCGGCGCCTGGTTCAACCTGCGCCCGTCGAACACCGAACCGCTGCTCCGGCTGAACGTCGAGGCCGCGAACGCCGAAGCCGTGCAGGGGCTGGTGGACGAAGTACTCGCGATCATCCGCAACTGACCGTCCACGGTGAAGGGCGGCCGCGGGGCCGAACTGTGTCCTTGAAGTGCCCTTCACCACACCTTCTCGCGTGGTATGGAGGAACCATGGCCATCACGCTCGACGCCCAGCTCCTCGAGATCCTGGCGTGCCCGTCGCCCGATCACGCCCCGCTCCGGCCGGGCGCCCCGGACGACCCCGAGGCCGACGCGCTGACGTGCACGGAGTGCGGCCGGGTGTACCCGGTCCGTGACGGCATCCCGGTGCTGCTGCTCGACGAAGCGACCCTGCCGGGTGACAGCGGAAATCCCGATGCCGACAGTGCTTGACGACTCGTTGCTCGACGACCCCGCGCGCCTGGCCGAGGCCGACAGCGCGGGGTTGCTCCGGGCTGCCGCGATGGCGGGCGCCCAGGTGCGGGCGACCGCCGAGCTCGCCGCGGAACTGGAGCTGTCCGAGCGGCTCGACATGGGCCGCCCGCGCGCCGTCGTGCTGATCGACCGGCCGGGGGTGAGCCGCACGCTGACGCGGCTGCTGGCCGCCCTGCTGGCGCCGTCGTGCCCGGTCCCGGTGGTCGTCGCCGAGGTGGTGCCGAGCTGGATCGGCGCCCTCGACGTCGTGTTCGCGCACACCGACGACCCGGGTGACCGGGAACTCGCCGCGTCGCTGGAGCGCGCCGCCCGCTACGGCGCCTCGGTGGTGCTTTCGGCGCCGTCGGAAGGCCCGGTGGCGGCCGCCGTGGCCGGCAAGGGCATCCTCCTGGCGCCGCGGATCCCGGTGCCGCCGGAGCTCGCGTTCCCGCGCGGCCTGGCCGCCGGGCTGCTCACCGCGAACGCGCTGGGCCTGCTGATCTCCGACGTCCAGGTGCTGGCCGACCAGTTGGACCTCGAAGCCGAAAAGGACTACCTCGCGCGGGAGTCGTTCGCGAACCCGGCCAAGGCCCTGGCGCTGCGCGTCGCCGACCGCGTGCCCCTGCTGTGGGGGCTGGACCCGGTCGCGGTCGCCGTCGGCGAACACGCTGCGCACGCATTCGCCGCCCACGCGGCCACGGTGTGCGACGTCGAGGACTATCGTCAGGCCCTGGCGCGCCCCGCATTGCGGCGGGCGGCGCAATCAGGTGGCGCGGAGCGTGACATCTTCGCCGATCCGGACGATCCCTCTGGTGACATCCCCACCCGGGTGCTGCTGCTCTCGGTGCGGACCGGTCCGGCCACGGACGCGGCGCGCTACCAAGCCGAGGATCTGCTGCCGGGTGCGGACGTCATCGCGCCGGCCGAGGAGATCGAGGCCGACGAAATCGTGCGGGCCGCGGTGCTGGCACTGCGGTTCGAACTGGCGGCGGTCTATCTCGGGCTGGCGGCGGGCAGCATCGGCGGCGCGGGCCGCTTCGCCCCCGCGACGGCGTGAGACCCGCCTAGCACCGGCGCGGCCGGTGCCGAAGGAGTGGAGTTGAGGTGACAGTGGAGCTGCTGCGCAATGCGGTGCGGCCCTACGCCTGGGGATCGCGGACGGCGATCCCCGAGCTGCTGGGCCGTCCGGTACCCGCGCCGCACCCCGAGGCCGAGCTGTGGATGGGTGCCCACCCGGGTGACCCGTCGCACGTCATCGGCCCCGACGGGACCGAGCGGAGCCTGCTCGAGCTGGTGGACGCCGACCCGGTGACCCAGCTCGGCGAGCGCTGCGCGAAGCGGTGGGGCGGGCGGCTCCCGTTCCTGTTGAAGATCCTCGCGGCGGAGGAGCCGCTGTCGATGCAGGCGCACCCGTCGGCGGCCCAGGCCGCGGAGGGGCACGCCCGCGAGGAGCAGCTCGGGATTCCGAGGGACGCGGCGAACCGGAACTACCCGGATCCGACGGCGAAGCCGGAGCTGGTCTGCGCGCTGACGGAGTTCCACGCGCTGGCCGGGTTCCGCACCCCGGACCGGACGGTGAAGCTGCTGAAGGCGATCGAGACGCCGGGGCTGGCGAAGTACACGGGGCTGCTGGAGGCCCAGCCGGACCCGGACGGGCTGCGGGCGCTGTTCACGACGTGGATCACGCTGCCCCAGCCGTCGCTGGATTCGCTGCTGCCGGAGGTGCTCGACGCGTGTGTCCGGCACGTCCAGGAGCACGGCGAGTTCGCGGTCGAGTGCCGGACGATCCTCGAGCTGGGTGAGGCCCACCCGCGCGACGCGGGCGTGCTGGCGGCGTTGCTGCTGAACCGCTTGACGCTGCGCGCGGGCGAGGCGATCTACCTGCCGGCGGGCAACCTGCACCTGTACCTCCACGGGACGGCCGTGGAGATCCTGGCGAACTCGGACAACATCCTGCGGTGTGGTCTGACGCCGAAGCACGTGGACGTCCCGGAGCTGCTGCGCGTGGTGGATTTCGCGTGCGGCGAGATGCCAGTCCAGTGCGGCGACGTGGGTGGCCGGATGGCGGTGTATCGCACGGACGCACCGGAGTTCGAGCTGTCCCGCGTGGAGTGGCCGGCGGGCCAGGACGACGAGATTTCGGTCGACAGCGTCGGGCCCCAGATCCTGCTGTGCACGGCGGGAGCCCTGCTGGTGACGGCGGACGACGGCGAGAGGGTCGAGCTGAGGCGGGGCCAGTCGGTCTGGCTGCCGGCGGCGGACCCGCCGGTCCGGATCCGCGCGACGGGCGGAGAGCGGGCCCAGCTCTTCCGCGCGACGGCGGGCACCTGCGAAGACTGACTCACGTTCGAGGCTGGGCCTTTCTGTGTGCGTTCCGTGTGGCGGCCTCCGCCACGATCAACACCAAGGGGGGACCCTGGTGCGCTGATGCGCGCCGCCGGGTCCGCTGGGGGTGGCGCCGGTCGAGTATCGCCCGGCGTCCGTGGGCTGCAGGTGGTGCCGCGAGGGGGCGGCACCACTCCGGCGGCCGGCTGGCTGAAGGGCGCTGCGAGGGGGCGGCACCACTCCGGCGGCCGACTGGCTGAAGGGCGCTGCGAGGGGGCGGCACCCGGCACGAGGCTGCGGCCACCTGGCAGGGGGGCGAGGGGAGCGGCCGCCGGCGAGGAGGCCACCCCCGGCAGGCCGCGGCGAGACGGGTGGTGCGGTGAGGGGGCAGCACCACCCCGTCTCGCCCGCGGCGGCCCCTGGCGGCTCGAGAAGGCGGGCTTGGTGTGCGGTGGTAACCCGGCCGTGCCCGGCGAGAATCGAAGCCTGGTGCGCCCTGGCCCGCCTCCCCGACTGGCCCGTCCGCCAGCAGGCTGCGCCCGCCGAGGCGGCCAGGTCTGCCGAGCCGGCCAGACCTGTCGCGCCGTCCGCCCAGCCAGGGCCGCGCCGCTAAGCCCGCTCGGTCAGTGCCAACAGCGCCCGCCTCAACGCGGCCGCGCTGGCGTCGCGGGGGTTCAGGAGCTCCGCCGCCTCCGTCGCCGCGGCCGCAGCCGCCGACGAATCGCCTGCCGCCGAATACGCCCGGTGCAACACCAGCCACGTCAGCCCTGTTGCCGCCCTTCCGCCCATCTCGCGGAACTCGTCCAAGCACGCGCGCAGCACCGGGATCGCCTGCGCCGCCCGTCCTTCGCCGATCCAAGCCGCCGCCAGGGCTCGGGTGCACGACAGCTCTCTCGGCCGCTCGTCCAGCTCGCGGGCCAGCTCGCGTGCCTCCTCGAACGCCGCCGTCGCGTCGTCCCGCAGTCCCGTTGCCGCCGAGATGGCGCCATGCGTGCGCAACGACTTCGCCAGTGCCGAACGCGCCATCGTCCCGCGCAGCAGCTCCACCGACTCCGCGATCGCCGCCAGCGCGCCCGCGTCGTCGCCCGTCAGCAGGGACGACCACGCGAACCCGTGCAGGGCCTCGCCGATCACCCGGGCGTCGCCGGACGAACGAGCCGCCCTCAGCGCCGTCCGGTCGACCTCGTGGGCGTCGGAAATCCGGCCCAGCCGCAGCAACGCCGCCGACTCCGCCGCCCGGACCCAGCCGAGTTCGGCCGCGGAACCGTCCACTGTGAACAGTTCGTGGGCGTGGGCCGCCGCCTCCAGGGCCTCCTCCGCGCGGCCCAAGCCGATCAAGCAGTGCGCCAAGTTCGCCGACACCCACGCGTGCGTGCGGCGATCGCCCGCGGACTCCAGTTCCTTGGCACACGCCCGATAACGGACCGCCGCCTCCTCGTACTCGCCGCGCGCGTGCCGCAGCAGCGTCAGCGTCGCCTCCGCCACCGTCGCCAGCGGGGGATCCGCGGCCGACACCGACTCGTACGCCGCCCGCATGTCGGCGTACTGGCCGTGCAGGTAGAGGTAGACGCCGAGGCGGTCGAGCAGCAGCAGGGCGTCCCGCGGGCCGAGCGTGCCGATCAGCAGCACCAGGTTCGCGCGCTCGGCGGCGAACCAGTCGTCCGGACGCGCCAGCAGCCGCTCCACCAGCGAATCCGGCAACGGCTGTGCGGGCGGCTCGGGAGCCGGGGGCGGCATCGGCACCGTGCGCGGCAGCCGGGCCGCCGCCTCGTCGGCGAGCGCGAGCGTGGCCGCCAGCACCGTGCGGAGACCTTCGCTGGGCACCGGATCGTCGAGCTCCGCCGCGTACAGCCGGACGAGGTCGTGCATCCGGTAACGACCTTCGCCCGTCTGGTCCGCTCCGAGCGCCTCCAGCAGGCTTGCCTCGACGAGCTCTTCGACGGCCTCGTCCGGGTCGTCGACCAGGGTGGTGACCGCCCACGCCGGCAGGTCCGCGAGGCGGCAGCGCCCGAGCAGCCGGAACGCCCGCTGCGCTGGTGGACGCAAGGCTTCGTAGCTCAGCGCGATGCTGCTCCGGACGGCGAGGTCGCTCACGGTCAGCTCGTCGAGCCGCCGGACCTCGTCCTCCAGCCGGCCGGCCAGCTCGCCGAGCCGCAGGTGCGGGCGGATGGCCAGCCTGCTGCCCGCGATCCGCAGCGCCAGCGGCAACCGCGCGCACGCGGTGATGATCCGCTCGGCCTCGACGCGTTCCCGGTCCACCCGCGCCCCGGCCAGGCGGTGCAGCAGCTCGGCGGCGTCCGCGCCGGACAGGGGACCGAGGGCCAGCCGGTGGGCGCCGGCCAGCCCGCTCAGCCGCCGCCGGCTCGTCACGAGCACCGCGCAGCCCGGCGTGCCCGGCAGCAGCGTGCGGACGTGCTCGGGGTCGACGGCGTCGTCGAGCACCACCAGCACCCGCCGGTCGGTGAGCCGGCCGCGGAACACCGCCGCGCGCGCCCGGACGTCGTCCGGCACCGCCGGGCCGGGGACACCGAGCGCGCGCAGCAGGTCGGCCAGCACCTCCCCGATGTCACGGCCGGCCAGCGGCACGTACAGCTGGCCGTCCGGGAACCGTGGGCGCAGCCGATGCGCGGCCCGCACGGCGAGGGTGCTCTTGCCCGCTCCCGGTTCGCCGCTGAGCACCGCGACCGGGACGCCGATGCCGGCTCCGAGCACACCCGTCAGCTCCGCCAGCTCGGTGTCGCGGCCGGTGAAGTCCCCGATGTCCGGCGGGAGCTGGCACACCGGCCACACCGCGGGCGCCAGGCGCGGCACCGGGTCCTCGCCGCGCAGGACGGCCGCGTGCACCCGGCGGGCCTCCGCGCCGGGCTCGACGCCGAGTTCCTCGATCAGCGTGGTGCGCAGCCGCCGGTAGACCTCCAGCGCGCTGCCCTGCTGCCCGGCTCGGTGCAGCGCGATCATCAGCTGCGCGGCCAGCCGTTCGCGCAGCGGGTGCTCGGTGATCATGGCCTGCAGCTCGCCGGTGAGCTCCCCGTGCCGCCCGGCGGTCAGCTCCGCGTCGACGCAGTCTTCGAACACCGCCAGCCGCTCGGACTCCAGCCGGGCGATGTCCGCGTCGAGCCGCGGCACGTGCAGCCCGGCCAGCACCGGCCCCCGCCACAGCGCGAGCGCCCGCCGGTAGTGCCCGGCGGCGGCCACCGGATCCGCGGTCCGCCGCCCCTCGGCGACGGCGGCCCGGAAGACGAGCAGGTCGAGCTCCGCCGGCTCGACGTCCAGCCGGTAGCCGGCCGGGCCGTGCTCGACCCGCAGGCCCTCGATCCGCTCGCGCAGCCGCGAGAGGTAGGTGTGCAGGTTGGAGGTGTACGACTTGGGTGGCCCGTCCGGCCACAGCGCCTCGACGAGCACGTCGACGGGGACGGGCCGCCCGGCGTTGAGCAGCAGCACGGCCAGCAGGGTGCGCTGCCGTTCCCCGCGCAGGACCACCCACCGGCCCGGCGGGCTTTCGACGGCGAGCGGACCGAGCACGGCGAAGTGCGCCATGTCACCTTCCCGGGTGAGGCCGACAGGAAATCCCACGGTAGCGAAGGGGTACGACAGAACCGGCGGCCGCGGTGGACGGCCAGGATTCTCCGGCCGGTGACGACCGGGCGGGACCGGCCCCATTAGGCTCCACCCGGACATTTCAGGACCTACCAGGGGAGCGGTCGTGTCAGCTGGAGGCGGAACCAAGGCGATCCTCGCGGCACTCGGGGCGAACGCCGGGATCGCGGCGGCGAAGTTCGTCGGCTTCCTCGTCACGGGGTCGTCGTCGATGCTGGCCGAGTCCGTGCACTCGCTGGCCGACACCACGAACCAGGGCCTGCTGCTGCTCGGCCAGAAGACGTCGAAGCGGGAAGCGGACAAGGAGCACCCGTTCGGCTACGGCCGCGACCGGTACTTCTACTCCTTCATCGTCGCGCTGATGCTCTTCACGCTCGGCTCGGCTTTCGCGATCTACGAAGGCATCCACAAGATCGGCCATCCGGAGCCGCTCGAATCGCCGATCGTCGCCGTGATCATCCTGGTGGTCGCGGTCGCCTTGGAGGGCTACAGCTTCTACACCGCCGTCGGCGAGTCGAGGAAGATCAAGGGCGACGCGAGCTGGTGGGGCTTCATCCGCCAGGCCAAGGAGCCCGAGCTGCCGGTGGTGCTGCTCGAGGACGCGGGAGCGCTGCTCGGCCTGGTCTTCGCGCTGCTCGGCGTCGGGCTCTCGGTCGTCACCGGCGACCCGGTCTGGGACGGCGTCGGCACCCTGGCGATCGGTGCGCTGCTCGGCGTGATCGCGATCATCCTGATCATCGAGATGAAGAGCCTGCTCATCGGCGAAGGCGCCAACGAGGGTGTCCTCGCGACGATCGTCGACGAGCTCGCCGCGGGCAAGGTCGAGCGCGTCATCCACATCCGCACCCAGTACCTGGGCCCGGACGAGCTGCTCGTCGCGGCGAAGCTGGCGCTGGTGCCCGGGCTCGACACCGCCGAGGTGGCGACGGCCATCGACGACGCCGAGGCCCGCGTCCGCGCCAAGGTGCCGGTGGCCCGGCTGATCTACCTCGAGCCGGATCTGGACCGCAGCATCGCGCGGTAGCCGCGTCCGTCTTCGGCGAGCCGTCACCGACCTGACCCGATAGGGTGACCTACTGCGATACATGCAGGCCAGCCGCAGGAGGTCAACGGTGCCCGGAACGGGATTGTGGCGCACTAAATCGATCGAACAGTCCATTGCGGACACCGACGAGCCGGACACCAAGCTCCGGCGGAACCTGAGCGCGTGGGACCTCACGGTCTTCGGCGTCGCCGTGGTCATCGGTGCCGGCATCTTCACGCTGACCGCGCGGACGGCGGGTGACTACGCCGGGCCCTCGGTGTCGCTGGCCTTCGTCTTCGCGGCGATCGCCTGCGCGCTGGCGGCGCTGTGCTACGCCGAGTTCGCCTCGACCGTGCCGGTCGCGGGCAGCGCGTACACGTTCTCCTACGCCACCTTCGGCGAGTTCATGGCGTGGATCATCGGCTGGGACCTGATCCTCGAGCTCGCCGTCGGCGCGGCAGCGGTGTCCAAGGGCTGGTCGGTGTACCTCGAGACGGTGCTCGGCTACCTCTTCGGCAAGGGCACGAAGACGACGTTCGACATCGGGAGCGTCACCGTCGACTGGGGCGCGCTGCTCGTCGTGGCCATCCTGACGACGCTGCTGGCGGTCGGCACTAAGCTGTCCTCGCGGGTCTCGATGGTGATCACCGGGATCAAGGTCGCCGTGGTGCTGTTCGTGATCATCCTCGGCCTCTTCTACATCAAGGGCGCCAACTACACGCCGTACATCCCGCCGGGCGAGACCGGCGGGGCCGGCCAGACCGGGGTCGACCAGTCGCTGTTCTCGCTGATCGCGGGCGGCGCGAGCAGCTCGTTCGGCGTCTTCGGCCTGCTGGCCGGCGCTTCGCTCGTGTTCTTCGCCTTCATCGGCTTCGACATCGTCGCGACGACCGCGGAGGAGACCCGGAACCCGCAGAAGGCCGTGCCGCGCGGGATCATGGGCTCGCTGGCCATCGTGACCGTCCTGTACGTCGCGGTGTCGCTGGTGGTCGTCGGCATGACGTCGTACAAGGACCTCGCGACCAAGGCGGGCGACGGCAGCCACAAGACCCTCGCGACGGCGTTCTCCGCGAACGGCGTCGACTGGGCGGCCAACATCATTTCCTTCGGTGCGCTGGCCGGCCTGACCACCGTCGTCATGGTGCTCATGCTGGGCCAGGTCCGGATCATCTTCGCGATGTCCCGGGACGGCCTGATGCCGCGCGGCCTGGCGAAGACCGGCGAGCACGGCACGCCGAAGCGCGCGACGCTGATCGTCGGCGGGCTGGTCGCGCTCGCGGCCGGGTTCTTCCCGGCGGACAAGCTCGAAGAAATGGTGAACGTCGGCACGCTCTTCGCGTTCGTGCTCGTCTCGGCCGGGGTACTGGTGCTGCGCCGGACGCGGCCGGAGCTGCCCCGGGCGTTCAAGGTGCCGCTGGTGCCGCTGATCCCGATCCTGGCCATCCTCGCCTGCCTGTGGCTGATGCTGAACCTGACCGTGCTGACCTGGCTGCGGTTCATCGCCTGGATGGTGGTCGGGGTGCTGCTCTACTTCGGCTACAGCCGCCGGCATTCGCTGCTCGGCAAGCGGCAGGCCGAAGGGCTCGACGAACCCGTGAAGGCACCCGAAGCCTGACTTGCGCGGTAAAAGCCCCGCCCTCCTGGACACCCAGGTCGGCGGGGCTTTTTGCGTTTGGTTGCGTTATGCGAGGTTACGACTTGATCAAGACGATCTTGCGATTTGTGCGCAAAGGGGGACCCCCTGTAAGCGGGTGCGTGACGTGCGATACCTTTCGATCCTTCGTGTGCCACTGACGGGTGAATTACAGCCGCGTGATTCCCACGCGCAGTGGCGTACGGTCCCCCGATTTTGCCGTTCCTCCCCCGTTCGGTACTGGAGAACTCATGCGCAGACGTTCCTTCCGCGGCGCCGTCGCGGTCATGGCGCTCACCACCGCCGCCCTGATCGGGACCGCCGGTTCCGCTCTCGCCTGCTACAGCGACGACAACCGTCCCCACCCGACGCCGGGCAAGCCGACGCCCTGTGCCGACGGCAAGGTCCTCGACCAGAAGGACGTCGTCTTCGAGCTGACGAAGAACAACACCCGGCTGAACATCAAGTCGGTCAACGAAGGCGTCACGGTCACCCGCATCGTCGTGGTCGGCGGCGACGACGGCTTCAACGACTACACGCCGGGCAAGAAGCTCGACAAGAACGCCCCGTGGAACGACCTTCGTGCGCCGTTCAACTACAACGGCAGCCAGCCGAAGATCGACAAGTGGTTCCTGTGCGGCACGAAGACCACCAAGCCGACGCAGCCCACGACCCCGACGACCAAGCCGTCCGCGCCGGCGACGACGACCACGACCGCGAAGCCGAGCACCCCGGCGACCTCGGACACCTCGGTGTCGCCGACCAGCTCCACCGCTCCGGCCGTCGTCCCGGCGGGCAACGAGTCGGGTACCGGTGGCGGCCTGGCCAACACCGGTTTCGACAACAGCTGGCTGATCTGGGTCGGCGCGCTGCTGCTCGCCGCCGGTGGCGGCCTGCTCGCGCTGCTGAAGTTCCGCCGCAAGGCTTCCGAGTGAAGCTGAGCTAGTCCCCGGTCGAAGGCCCCTCGCTCCGCGCGCGAGGGGCCTTCACCGTTTCGGGGGGAAGTCCCCGAACAGCGAGCCCTGCTCGCCCCAGGACGGCTTGCCGAGGCCGGCGGCCATCGCGACGGCGTGGTCCCATTCGGCGTCCACCACGTAGTCCTGGTGCTTGAGCACCCCCGGCGCCCAGCGGTGCCGCCCGGTCGGGCCGCGCAGCGGGTCCGGCAGCCAGTGGTCGCCGCCGAGGATCAGGACGCCGGTCCCGTCGGCCGTCGCCGAGACCGGGCCGAAGCCGCCCTCCGGGAGGAACCCGACGCCGTGCAGCCGCCGGTCGGCGACCGAGTGCCGCCAGGTCGTCACGCCGCCACCGAAGATGTCGGTGCCGCGGCACAGGGCCCGCCAGCGGCCGTCGAGGTCGGCGAAGAGCCGTTCCAGCGCTTCCTGCGGCAGCAACGCGGGGAAGGCGCGCTGGTAGCCCCACTGCAACGGCGAGCCGGCGGTCAGGACGCCGACGCGTTCGAGGTCCGCTTTCGGCAGCTCGGCCGCCAGCCGGGCGGCGGCCATGATCGTGAGCAGGCTGCCGAGGTTGTAGCCGGAGAGCACCACGCGCGTGCCGGGTTCGGCGAGGTGTTCGCGGGCCCGGGCGGCCAGTTCCGGCACGACCTTCAGCGCGTAGCAGGGCGGGACCGTCGGGTGTGCGGCCCGCGGCCAGAAGCAGACCAGGTCGGCCAGCGCGCCGAGGTGACGGCTGCGCTGCGGCGTGCGCGCGGCCGTGTAGACCACGCGCAGCAGGCCCGCGGCCAGCGCGCCGAGCGCGACCACGCCGATCGCGGACAGCGGCTTGAACCAGCCCGGGACCAGCCCGAACCCGAACCGCAGCACCAGCAGGGCCGCGCCGCCCGCGGACATCGCGCTCGCGACGGCCAGCGCCAGGTGGTGCAGGTGCCGCCGTTCCCACGCCGACCGCGCCCAGGCCGCCGCGGCCTGGGCCTCCTGCCGTTCGTCGTGCTCCATCAGCGCCACGATCTCGGGGATGCCCCGCCGCAGCCGCCGCAGCGGGACGGCGACCGCGAAGCCCGCCACGCCGAGCACCGCGGCCAGCGCCAGTCCCGCGCCCCACAGGACCGTGACCAGCAGGTACGTGTCCGGCACCTTCAGCTGCTCCGCCCCGGAGAGCCGCCGGAGCGCCTCGGCGAGCCCGGCCCCGAAGCCGCCGCCGAGCAGGCCGGCCAGCGCGAGCACCGGCGCGGCCGCCCAGCCGCCCATCCACGGCCGCAGCCGTTGCGGCTTGTGCTTCCAGCCGGGCCGGGCCAGCAGTGCCGCCGGGGCGAGGAACAGCGCGAACAGCACGGTGACGGCGACCAGGGCCGCGCCGAGGCCTTCGACGACGCCGTTCGTGCCGGGCAGCGGGCCCCTACCCGGCCTGAGCCGCACGGCGGCGACCACGACCAGCAGCGTCGCGAAGGCGAGCACGCCGGGCCGGGCGAAGCGGCCGGTGTCGACACCGATCGCGGCGGCGACGACGGTGGCGAGCACCACGGCGAGGGTGACGATCCAGACGACGAGGCCGGCGCTGTCGCCCGGCACGCGGAACGGCCCGCCGAGCAGCAGCAGCGCGACCGAGGCCAGCGCCGCGACGGTGTGCAGGCAGCGCAGGGCCGGCGTCTCGGGGTCGGCGCGCATCCGCAGAGGGCCGCCGGTGAGGTCGCCGTCGGCGTGCACCGCCCAGGTCGCGCTGGAAATCCGGTGCAGGACGAAGATCACGACCAGCAGCGGGAGCACGCCGACGGCGATCCGGGCGGCCGTCGTGCGGAGGACGTCCGGGACCACCGGCAGGCAGCCCGACCCGGGCGCGAGGCACTGCGCGGCGAAGAGGTCGAGCGCGATCGCGGCGAGCTGGCCCATCAGCAGCATCGTCAGCAGCAGGGCGCCCACGCGCAGCAGGCCGCGGCAGACGGCGCCGAGGACGCGCGCGAGACGGCTGTCCGGCGGGATCGGCGGCAGCATCCAGAAGGCGACGTTGGCCAGGGAGAAGGGGAACAGCAGGGCCCAGGTGGCCTTCGCCGCGCCACCCGACGTCATGCCGTGCCAGAGGTAGCCCTCGAGGGTCCGGGGTATCGAACGGCCCAGCGCCGGCAGCACCGGCCCGGGTGCCGGGCGGCGCAGCCGGTCGGCCGGGCGGATCACCCGGCCCAGTCCGTCGCCGGCGACGTCGACGGTCGCCACCGCGTCAAGCAGCGTCTCCCCGCTGGTGCCCACGAGCCCGGCGACACGGATTTCCACGACGCGGGTGTCCGGGCCGGGCATGGGCACGGTAAGGGCCTCCTAACAGTTCCAGTGACAGTCGAGCGGACAACGGTAGTGTTCGGGTGTCATCGAGTCTTGGAGGAATCGCCACTATGACCCCCGAAAGCGTTGCCAAGCGGCACGAGACCCGCAACGGCATCGAATTCGCCGTCGCCGACCTCGAAGCCGCCGAGTTCGGCCGCAAGGAGATCCGCCTCGCCGAGCACGAGATGCCGGGCCTGATGGCGCTGCGGCGCGAATACGCGGAGGTCTACCCGCTGCGCGGGGCGCGCGTCTCGGGCTCGCTGCACATGACCGTGCAGACCGCGGTGCTGATCGAGACGCTGGTGGCGCTGGGTGCCGAGGTGCGGTGGGCCTCCTGCAACATCTTCTCGACGCAGGACCACGCGGCCGCGGCGGTCGTCGTCGGCCCGCACGGCACGACCGAGGAGCCCAAGGGCGTCCCGGTGTTCGCGTGGAAGGGCGAGTCGCTCGAGGAGTACTGGTGGTGCACCGAGCGGATGCTCACCTGGGACGGCGAGGGCCCCAACATGATCCTCGACGACGGCGGTGACGCCACCATGCTGGTGCACAAGGGCACCGAGTTCGAGAAGGCCGGCGTCGTGCCGACCCCGGACGAGAACACCTCGGACGAGTTCCGCGTGTTCCTCGAGCTGCTGCGCACCTCGGTCGCTGCCGACACGGGCAAGTGGACGAAGATCGGCGAAGGCGTCCGCGGCGTCACCGAGGAGACGACGACCGGCGTCCTGCGCCTGTACCAGCTGGCGGCGGCGGGCGAGCTGCTGTTCCCGGCGATCAACGTCAACGACGCGGTGACGAAGTCGAAGTTCGACAACCGCTACGGCATCCGCCACAGCCTGATCGACGGCATCAACCGCGGCACCGACGTCCTGATCGGCGGCAAGGTCGCGGTGGTCTGCGGCTACGGCGACGTCGGCAAGGGTGCGGCGGAGTCCCTGCGCGGCCAGGGCGCCCGCGTGATCGTGACGGAGATCGACCCGATCTGCGCGTTGCAGGCGGCGATGGACGGCTACCAGGTCCGCACGCTGGAGAACGCCCTGCCCGAGGCCGACATCGTGATCACGACGACCGGCAACAAGGACGTCGTGCTGGTCGAGCACATGGCGAAGATGAAGCACCAGGCGATCCTGGGCAACATCGGCCACTTCGACAACGAGCTCGACATGGCCGGGCTGGCGCGCTACCCGGGCATCCGCCGGGTGAACATCAAGCCGCAGGTCGACGAGTGGGTGTTCCCGAACGGCAACACGATCATCGTGCTGTCCGAGGGACGCCTGCTGAACCTGGGCAACGCGACCGGGCACCCGTCGTTCGTGATGTCGAACAGCTTCTCGAACCAGGTGATCGCGCAGATCGAGCTGTTCACCAAGCACGAGGAGTACGACAAGGAGGTCTTCCGGCTGCCGAAGAAGCTCGACGAGAAGGTCGCGAAGATCCACTTGGAAGCCCTCGGCGGGGAGCTGACGAAGCTGACCAAGGAGCAGGCGGAGTACATCGACGTGGACGTCGAGGGGCCGTTCAAGCCGGAGCACTACCGGTACTGAGGTCCCGGCTGGTCGGGGCCGCCCCGGATGTGTTCGGGGCGGCCTCCCGTTCTGCGGCTTCGAGGTGCTGTGATGGTCGACCTGATGGCAGGCATCGCCGTGCTCGACTACGAGCGGGCGCTGGCCTGGTACGAAAAACTCTTCGGGGCGCCGCCGACGTACGTGGTGAGCGCGACCGAAGCGCTGTGGGAGGTCACCGAGCACGGTGCCGTCTTCATAGAGCGCCGTCCGGAGCGGGCCACCGGGCACGCCATGCACGTCCTGTTCGTCGGCGACCTCGACGAGCGCGTCGCGGCGATCTCCGAGCGGGGCATCGAGCCGGTGGGCCGGGAGACCTACGAAAACGGCGTCCGCAAGGTGCTTTACCTCGACCCCGAGGGAAACGAGATCGGCATCGGCGGCGGTCCGGCGTAGGCTGGGGCCGTTCTTGGCTTCACGAACCTCACGGCCCGGTGGGTAGTCCGGGCGGTCCGCTCCGGGCTCGTTGTCCCGTCCAGGGAAACCGGTGACGCCAGGCTGATCCGTCACGCCTGGAGGTTTCCCGATGAGCGGGGTGTTCACGCTGTACCACGACGGCCGGTTCTGGGTCGGCGTCTACGAGATCCACGAAGACGGCCAGGTCCGGGCCGCGCGTCACCTCTTCGGCAGCGAGCCGACCAACGCCGAGCTGGCGGTGTTCGCCGCCGGCCGCGACTTCGCCCGCCTGGCCGACGAAGCCCGCGCGGCCCCGCCGGTGCCCGCCGAGCAGCGGCCGACCGCCCGGCTCAACGCCAAGCGCCTCGCGAAGCTGGCGAAAAAGACCCAGCAAGACGAAGGAATCGGCACGGCCGCCCAGCGCGCCCTCCGCGACGCAGTCACCCAGCACGCGGCAGAGAACAAAGCGGCCCGCAAACGCCGCGCGGCCGCCGACGCCACCCGCCGCCGAACCCTGGCCCGCGCCAAACACCGCGGCCACTAAGTCGTGTCGACCCTTCAATCACGCGTGTCGACCTCAGGATCACGCGTGTCGACCGTTCCGGCCCGGGAGCCGTCGGGCCGGCTTGTGATCCGAGGGTCGACACGCGTGATTGAGGGGTCGACACGCGTGATCAGAGGGTCGACACGGCTCAGTTCCACTCGACGGCGACGCCGGCCAAGCCCGGCCCGGCGTCGCTGAAGAACGCGCTGCTCACCCCGCCCATGTCGCACGCCAGTTCCTCCGCGACCACCGGCAGGGCGTCGTCGCGCGCGCGGACCTGGCGGGTGCAGCGGGCCGGCAGGGCGTTCCGGTCGAACCGGAGCTGGACCAGGTAACTCGCGCACCGGTCGCGCAACATCCGGTAGTACCCCGGCGAGGCCGAGCCCGAGTCGTCCCGGACCTCGAAGCAGAACACGTGGATGTCGCCCTCGGCGAGCTTGCGGTCGAACAGCAGCTCCGTCGCCATCGTGTCCGCGTCCGGGTTGCGGCGCATCCGCCCCACCCGGCAGCCCTCGTCCGTGATCAGCTCGACGTCGTCGATGCGGCAGCCCGGGTCGCCGTTGTACACCGTCAGATACCGGTCCGGCCCGTGGCGGCGTGCGCGCGTCACCAGCCGCGTCCGCAGGCTGACCTGGCGGTGTTCCGCGTCGAACGTGATCGTGTCGTGGACCGACAGCAGCTCGAGGTCCGCGTTGTAGTGGTTCGACGACGGGTACGCGCCCAGCTCGGCCAGCAGGTCCTCGACGATCGAGCCCATGTCGCCGGACCGCAGGTCGTGGAACGACGCCGCCGGCTGGTGGCCGCGGCGGACCAGGCGGGGCCCGATCAGCACCACCAGGGCGTCCGCGGGCAGCTGGAGGACCGATTCCAGGGCCCGGACCGCCGGCAGCGCCTTCGGCACCTCGGGCTGACGCAGCCCGCGCTGCCAGTAACTGAGCGTCGACTGTCCGATTTGGACGCCGCGCAGCGCCAGGTGGGCGCGCAGCCGGGCCAGCGAGAGCCCGCGATAGGCGATCGCCAGCCGCAACGCGTGGTGGAACTCGCCGGTGCGCAGGGCCTCGGTCAGCTCTTTGGGCAGTTCGGCGACCGATGCCCGGGTCGTGCGGGCGCCATCGATGATCAGTGGGAGGTTCCCGTCTTGTGCCACCGCTCGTCCCTTCACCCGACCAGTGTGTGCGCTGGGCGTGAACACCGCGGAACGTTCACGTTAGCAGCGTAGAGTGGCCGTGCCGACCCCCGTTCAGGGTGGTTGGCCTCGTTGAGGTGAGCGTTCCGCGTTCCGGCTGCCCCCCGGAACGGTCCGTTCCTCCGGATGGCGTTCTTGCTCCTTGTGACCGCGTTGTTCACCGTTGTGACCACCGCTGGTTCGCCCACGTTCGAGCAGGAGGCCGTCCGTGCTGGTGAAGTCGAGCCAGGTCCACGCCGTACTGGCAGTGAGCCTGCTGTTGTGCCTGGTCGCCCCGCTGCAGGCCCAAGCAGCCGCGCCCGGAGTGCCGTCGACCTACCGGAACCAGATCGCCCTGCAGCTCCAGCAGAAGAACCAGTGGTGCTGGGCCGGCGCGGGCAACACCATCGCCGCCTACCACGGCACGGTCGTCAGCCAGACGCGGTTCTGCCAGCTGGCCCACGGCGAGACCGGTGCCGACTGCGCGAACCTCCCCGGCACGCTCGCCGACCCGCAGCGCGCCTTCGCCCGGCTCGGCTTCGGCTCGCCGGGCCGCTACCTCGACCGGCGCATCTCGTATGCGGACGTCCGGACGCAGACCGCGGCGGACCGGCCGGTCGAGACCCGCGTCGGCTACCGCTCGGGCGGCGGCCACACGCACGTCCTCTACGGCTACGACACCCGCGGCGACTGGGTGTTCTGGGGCGACCCCGGCCCCGCCCGGCGCTACAACTGGTCGACCTACGGCTACTACACGCAGAACTCGTCGTTCACCTGGACGCACACGCTCACCGGGATCGCCCGATGAGCAGGCGGGCGCTCGTGCTCGCCGTGCTGACCGGCGCGGCGCTGCTGATGACGGCTCCGGTGTCAGGCGCGGCCCAGGCCGCCGTCATCAGCAGCGCCGACGCCTCCGCGGCGCACCGCGCGGCCGAGGGGTTCCAGGACGTCCTGGTCCGCTTCTTCGCCCAGGCCCCGGGCGCCCAAGGCCCGGTGAAGGTGCAGATCGCGCCGGACGCCTACCCCGTGTACGAACTGTCGCCGGACTTCGTCGCGGGCAAGCCCGGCGCGGCGCCGGGTGACTTTGCTTACTTCGCGATCCCCGCGCGCGCGTCGGACGGCCGGACGGCGACGCTCTGGTCGGTCCGCGGCGCGGACGGCGCCTGGCAGATCGGCAACATCGCCTCGGGCGACGTCGAGGGCGAGTACGCCCGGAAGCTGCCCACCGGCGCCCAGCTGCTGCACGAACCGCAGGTCGACGCCTGGTACGGGGTCCGCGACGGCCGGGTGACGTCGCTGGCCGACGGCAACGTGGTCGCCGGCTACCAGCGGATCGTCGAGGCGCGCTACGCCGACAAGCTCCCCGGCTCGGCCTACGCCCGCGACGGCGAGGCCGGCGGCTACGACGCCACCTCCCAGGTGATGCCCCGCGGTGACGGCGGCCCGGCACCGTCCGGCCACGACACCGGCTGGGTGCCGCTGCTGATCCTCGTCGGCGTGCTCGCGATCAGCGGCCTCGGCTACGTGTTCCACCTCCGGCGGCACCCCGCCTAGACGAACCGGCGGGCTCGGCGTCGATCCCCTTCCACCGAGCCCGCCGGTCCACCACCGTTACTGTGATCCCGTGGGTCGACTGGTGGTCATCGAAGGGCTCGACGGCGCGGGCAAGCGCACGCTCGCCGACGGGCTGACGACGGCGCTGGGCGCCAAGGGCGCGAGCGTGGCGTCGCTGGCGTTCCCGCGCTACGGCAAGAGCGTGCACGCCGACCTCGTCCGCGAGGCGCTGCACCGCGGGCACGGCGACCTCGCCGACTCGGTGTACGGCATGGCGATGCTCTACGCGCTGGACCGCAGCGGCGCCGCAGACGAGATACGCGCGCTGCGAGACGCGCACGACGTCGTTCTCCTCGACCGGTACGTCGCCTCCAACGCCGCGTACGCCGCCGCGCGCCTGCGGCAGGACGCGTCCGGCGAAGTCGTGAAGTGGGTTTGGGAGCTCGAGGTCGACCGCTTCGGGCTGCCGCGCCCGGACGCGCACCTGCTGCTGCGCGTCGCCCCGGCGGTCGCGGCCGAGCGCGCCGAGCGCCGTGCGGAGACCGAGACCGGCCGGGAGCGCGACGCCTTCGAAACCGACGACGGCCTGCAGCGGCGGTGCGCGGCCGTCTACGACGAGCTGGCCGCGTCGGGCTGGCTCGCGCCTTGGCACGTCCTGGACGGCGTCGCGGGCGTCGACCACGAAGCGCTCGCGAAGACGCTGCTAGGGCAGTAGCCGGGTCGCGTCGCCACCGGGCGTTGCCTCGTTCCCGGCCCGGTTTGCCCACAGTGGACAGTCGCGAGGACGACGGAGCTGCGCCCCTCAGGCCCGGGTGAATTCCATGACCCAGTTGCTTTCCCAGGTCCGGCCGCCGTCGGCGGAGAACTCCTGTTCCCACCGCGCGGAGGTGGCGGTGATGTCCGACCAGATGAAATGCGCCTTGATGGGCTTGCCTCCGTGGGTGTCGTCGCCGTAGAAGTCGCCCCGGCCGTCGCGGAAGGTGCCCACCACCGGCGGTTCGAGCCGCCCGGTGCGGCTGTTGGCCCAGTAGATGGACCACTCCTTCCGTTCGACGTCGAACAGGCGCAGGGTGAAACCGCGGAAGCCGCGGTCGGGGAACAGGATCTCCTCGGTGTTGCCGCCGCCGTCGAAGAGCGGCGTGCACGTGGTGGTGCCGGCGAAGGTGTCCCAGTCGTCGCAGCCGGAGAACAGCGACTCGAGCCGCCGGTTGACGACGGTCCAAGAGCCGATGAAGAAGTCGAAGTCGTTCATGACGGCGATCTTGCGGGGCTACCCCTGACACCTTCTGTCAGTGGCCGCTGGCAGACTCCGGCGCGTGCGTGCGAGCCGGCTGGTTTCCCTGCTGCTGTTGCTGCAGAACCGGGGGAGGATGAGCGCCGCCCGGCTGGCGGCCGAGCTCGGCGTGCTGAAGCTGATGGCCGCGCTGCCGACGCCGTACCGCGACGCGTCGGTGCGGATCCGGCAGCGGTTCCACCTCGACGCGCCCGGCTGGTACCGGGAGGCCGACGCCGTCCCTCAGCTGCTCGCGGCCGCGGAAGCGCTGTGGCGGGACCAGGTCGTCGAGATCCGCTACCGCCGCTGGTCGCCGGCACCCGGGGTGGTGACGCGGCGGCTGCACCCGCTCGGCCTGGTCCTCAAGGCCGGCGTCTGGTACCTGGTCGCCGGGCCGGAGCCGCGGACCTACCGGGTCGGCAACATCGAGGAGTTCCGGGCGCTCGACGAGCACTTCACCCGCCCGGCCGGCTTCGAGCTGGCGGAATTCTGGCGCGCGCACGTCCAACGGTACGAAGAGGGCGAAGACGGCGAGACGGCGCTCATCCGGCTTTCCCCGGCCGGAATCGCGGCCCTGCCGGACATCCTCGGCCCGCGAGCCGCACGGCTCGTCGCCCGGACGCTCGAACCCGCGGACGCGGAAGGCTGGCAGCGCGCGGAAATCCCGCTGGAGAGCGTGTCGCACGCGACGGCCGGGCTGCTGCGGCTCGGCGCGGACGCGCAGGTGCTGGCACCCCCGGAACTGATGGCGCACATAGGAAAGACGATCCGCGAGATGGTGCGGCTCTACCCCTAGTCCCGGAAATACCCCAGCTGCGCGGAAAGCTCCTCCGCCGCCTCGGTCATCGGCCGCACGATCTGCTTCACCCGCTGCTTCGAAAGCCGGTACGACGGCCCGGAAGCGCTCATCGCGGCGACGACGTCCCCGCCCGGGCCGTGGATCGGCACGGCCACGGCGTGCATCCCGAGCTCGAGTTCTTCGTAGCAGGCCGCATAACCGTCCTCGACCACCCGGTCCAGCTCGGCCAGCAGCTCCTCCGGCTCGACCGTTGTGCGCGGGGTGTACTGCTCCAGCTTCCGCTTCAGCACCCGCTTGCGCTCGGGTTCCCCCATGTACGCCAGCAGGACCTTCCCGCTCGAGGTCGCGTGCAGCGGCGTCCGCTGGCCCGTCCAGTTCTGCGTGGTGATCGCGGCCGAACCGCGGGCCTGGCTGATGTTGATGGCGACGCCGTCGTCGGCGATCGCGATGTTCACCGTCTCGCCCAGTTCCTCGGCCAGCACCAGGCAGCTGGCCCGGCCCAGTTTCGCGAGGTCCATCCGGCCGGTCGCGGCACCGGCCAGCCGGACGACGCCGAAGCCGATGGCGTACTTCCCGCGTTCGCCGAGCTGCTCGACCAGGCCTCTGGTCTCCAGGACGCTGAGCAGGCGCGACGCCGTCGACTTGTGGACGCCCAGTTCGCCCGCGATCTCGGTGATGCCGGTTTCGCCGTTGCGCGCGAGCAGTTCCAGCACGCTGATGGCCCGGTCGACCGATTGCACCTGGCTCTGAGTTGCGTTGCCCGAGTCCTGGTTCCGCATGGCGCAACAGTATCCGTTTCGCGGAGTTCCTATCGGCTGGATGGGCGAATCTCTTGACGAGGGCCCACCTCAGGCCGGATTGTTGCGGAGGAGGCACAGAGTCTCACAATGCGCAACTTTCACGTACCGGCTCGGCATCTCGCCAGTCGTTACCCTGAGCCCCTTCTCGCAGGTCCGCGGAGGCCGCGCCGGAACCCCGGCGCGGCCTCCGCGGACCGTCCACAGCAGCCGGTACCGGCACCCGGATGGAGCAGGGAGTGCGGGCGATCTTGATCTTTCTGGTGGTCAAACACGCGGGTCGTGCGTGCGGGCGCCGGAACTAGTGCGAATATGTGGACATGAAGGCACGTGTTCTCGTGGTCGACGACGACCCCGCCCTCGCGGAGATGCTCACCATCGTGCTCCGTGGGGAGGGGTTCGACACGGCGGTGGTCGCCGACGGCTCACGCGCGCTGCCCGCGCTGCGTGAGCTGAAGCCCGACCTCGTCCTCCTCGACCTGATGCTGCCCGGGATGAACGGGATCGACGTCTGCAAGGCGATCCGCGCCGAGTCCGGGGTGCCGATCGTCATGCTCACCGCCAAGAGCGACACCGTCGACATAGTTCTCGGCCTGGAGTCCGGCGCCGACGACTACGTCGTCAAGCCGTTCAAGCCGAAGGAGCTGGTCGCGCGGGTCCGGGCCCGCATGCGCCGCACCGAGGCCGAGCCGGCGGAATCGCTCACCATCGGCGACCTGGCGATCGACGTGCCGGGCCACGAGGTCACGCGCGAAGGCAAAGCCATCCCGCTGACCCCGCTGGAGTTCGACCTGCTGGTGGCGCTGGCCCGCAAGCCGCGTCAGGTGTTCACCCGCGAGGTGCTGCTGGAGCAGGTGTGGGGCTACCGGCACGCGGCCGACACCCGGCTGGTGAACGTGCACGTCCAGCGCCTGCGTTCGAAGGTGGAGAAGGACCCGGAGCACCCCGAGGTGGTGTTGACCGTTCGCGGTGTCGGGTACAAGGCCGGCCCGCCGTGATGCGGCCATGACTCTCGCGAGCGGAAGACGGCTTCCCGCGTTCGCGCGTTCGACGGCACGCCTGGTGCGGCGTGTCGTCGTTTTCGCGCGCCGCCGCGCGGTCGCGTTCAACGAGCTGTGGAAGCACTCGCTGCAGTTCCGCGTCACCGTGTCGACGCTCGCGCTGTCCTCGGCCGTGGTCTTCGTGCTGGGCATGGTGCTGCAGAACCAGATCACCGAGCGGCTGCTGGACACCAAGCGCACGGCGGCGATCGCGCAGACCCGCGCGGCGGCGGAGACGGCCGCCGGCGAGCTCGTCGGCCTCGGTTCGTCCGAGAACGACGAGGCGCTCCGGAACCGGCTCGAGAACGCACTGAAGAAGATCGCGATCACGCCGACCAGCCAGGACGCGGCCGGGTCGGCGGCGGGCACGTTCGTCCCGGTCCTCGCCAGCGGCGGGCACGACCAGTCGGGCGCCGAGCCGTCGTTCGCGGGCCCGTTCGAGAACGTGCCGCCGCGGCTGCGCCAGTTCGTCGAAGCCGACCAGATGAGCTTCCTCGAGCACACCGCGCCCGAGGCCGGCGGCGGCCGCACCACGTACCTGATCGTCGGCACGCCGCTGAACACCGTGGCCGTCCCGCTGCAGCTGTACCTGCTGTTCCCGTTGACGACCGAGCAGAACACCGTCTCGACGGTGCAGAACACGCTGCTGGTCGGCGGGCTCGTGCTGCTGCTCCTGCTGGCGGGCATCACGAACCTGGTGACGCGGCAGGTGGTCCGCCCGGTCCGGCAGGCCGCCGCGGCGGCCGAGCAGTTCGCCGGCGGCGACCTCGACCAGCGGCTCGCCGTGCTCGGCGAAGACGACCTCGCGAAGCTCGCGGTGTCCTACAACGGGATGGCCGCGAGCATCCAGCGCCAGATCCGCCAGCTCGAGGAGTTCGGCGGCCTGCAGCGCCGGTTCACCTCCGACGTCTCGCACGAGCTGCGCACGCCGCTGACCACCGTCCGGATGGCCGCGGACGTGCTGCACGCCTCCCGCGAGCAGTTCCCGGCCGGCCTCGCGCGGTCGACGGAGCTGCTGGTCGACGAGCTCGACCGGTTCGAAGCGCTGCTCGGGGACCTGCTGGAGATCAGCAGGCTCGACGCCGGCGTGGAGGAGCTGGCCGCGGAGTTCATCGACGTCCGGCCGATCGCCACCCGCGCGGTCGAGCAGGTGCGGGTGATCGCCGGCAACGCGGGCAGCTCGGTGGAACTGGTGCTGCCCGAGGAAGAAGTGATCGCCGAGGTCGACGCCCGGCGCGTCGAGCGGATCCTGCGCAACCTGCTCGCGAACGCCGTCGACCACAGCGAAGGCAAGCCGGTGGTGCTGACGGTCGGGGCGAACGAAACCGCCGTCGCCATCACGGTCCGGGACCACGGCGTCGGCCTGCGGCCCGGCGAGGCCGACCTGGTGTTCAACCGGTTCTGGCGCGCCGACCCGTCGCGCAACCGGCGCACCGGCGGCACCGGGCTGGGCCTGGCGATCAGCCAGGAGGACGCGCGCCTGCACGGCGGCGAGCTCGACGCGTGGGGCGAGCCCGGCAACGGCGCCTGCTTCCGCCTCCTGCTGCCGCGCCAGCAGGACGTGCCCGTGGGCGAGTCGCCGCTCGTCCTGCCGCCGCCCGACCGGTTCGCCGCCGAGGTGCCGCTCGGGGTCATCGACGTCACGCCGGCGCCGGAGGCGATCTTCGCCGAACGTGAGGGAATCGGTCAGTGAACCACCAGGTTTTCCGGGGGTCCGGGTGGCGGAGCCCCCGGCTCGGAGCGAAGTTCCGGACGAAACGGCTTTTGCTCCTGGTTCTCTGCTCGGTGTTGCTGGCGGGCTGCGCCAACGTGCCGCTGGAATCGCAGCCCCAGGTGGTGCCGGGGGAGCGGCAGGGCCAGAGCCCCGGCGACGTAGTGCCGGAGCCGGCGCCGGGCCTCGACCCGCTGTCGCTGGTCCGCGCCTTCGTCGGGGCGACGCTCAAGCCGGGGCAGAACAACGCCGCCGCGCGCGCCTACCTGGACGAGCAGGGCCGGGCGAACTGGCGGCCGAGCCGCAGCCTGACGATCATCCAGGACACCTTCGGCACGGTCTACGACACCGCTCCGCAGCCGGACCCGAACACGCAGGTCGTCAACGTGCGCGGGATCGACATCGGCACGCTGGACCAGAGCAGCGCGTTCGTGCCGGACTACACCTCGGCGCTGCTGCAGGTGAAGGTGCGCCGGCAGCCGAACAACCAGTGGCGGATCGTGGACCCGCCCGCCGACCTGTACGCGACCGAGAGCGACTTCAGCGAGAACTACACGCCGGTGCCGGTGAACTTCTACTCGGAGTCGTCGGCCACCTTCGTCCCCGATCGGCGCTACGTCGTCGCGAAGCCGCAGTCGGGCCTGCCGGGCCGGGTGATGGACCTGCTGGTGAACGGGCCGTCGTCGGCTCTGGCCGGGGCGGTGAAGAACCTGCTCGGCGAGCCGATCGAGATCGACACGAACGTCAAGAGCCTCGACGACGGGACGCTGGTGGTCCCGCTGACCGGGCTCTCGGGGGTGCCCGACGACATCCGGAACCTGATCGCCGCGCAGATCGTGCTGTCCCTGCAGTACGTCACGTCGGCCCGGATCCGCATCCTCGCCGACGGCGCCCCGCTCGTGCCGAACCACCCGGACTGGCGGCAGAACGACCTGCCCGCGTACGGCGCGTCGCTGTCGATCGGCTCGCAGCTGCAGGGCCTGATGACGGTCGGCGGCCGGGTCCGTTCCCTCGCCGACGGCGCCCCGGTGGGCGGCCCGGCGGGCAACGGCGGCTACGACGTGGTGAGCGCGGCCCAGTCGATCGACGGCAAGCGCCTGGCGGTGGTGGAGCGCAGCGGCGGCGGCGTCCGCCTGCGCATCGGCGACCTCGGCCACGACCTGGCGCTGACGCCCCTCGGCGGCAGTTCCCTGACCCGCCCCACGTGGCGTCCGGGCACGGGTGAGCTGTGGATGGTGGTCGACGGGCTGTCGGTGGGCCGCATGGTGCTCGACCAGAACGGTCACTGGACGGCGCTGAGCGTCAACGCCACGGACCTGACCCAGCAGGGCGACCTCACGGAGCTCCGGTTCTCCCGCGACGGAGCTCGCGTGGCGGCGGTGATCAAGGGCCAGCTGTGGGTGGCCGCGGTGGTCGTCAACGGTGATTCGGTGTCCTTGCGCGAGCCCCGCCACCTCCAGCCCCACGACATCGAGGACGTCGTGGACGTCGACTGGATCGCCGCGGACAGCCTGGTGGCGGTCACGAAGTCGTCGTCCCAGCCGGTGGTCAAGGTGACGGTGGACGGCCAGCGCCTGGACGCGTTCAACAGCAGCAACCTGACCCCGACGGTCCACGGGGTGACGGCGGCCCCCAACCACCAGATCGTGGTGGCGGACGCGAACGGCCTGTGGACGGCCTCGGTGCTGGGCGAGGTGTGGCGCCCGCACAGCCACACGATGAAGGACGCGGACCCGTTCTACCCGGGCTGATCTTTCACTCGGGTGAGTGACGGCTGAGCGTCCGAAACTGTCGGTGCCGGTCGTGACACTGTCCGTGTGCTGAAGAGACTGCTCGATCTGCTGATCCCGAGCCGCTGCGCCGCGTGCGGAGCGCGCGGGGAGCCGTGTTGTGCCCGCTGCGAGGGCGTGTGGGGAGCCGCGCGGGAGGTGGTGCGCGGCCCGACCGCGGGGCTGGTGCGGGTGTTCGCGCTGGCCCGGTACCGCGGGGTGGGCCGGAGGTTGTTGATCGCGTACAAGGAGCGGGGGCGCCGGGACCTGGCGCCGTCGCTGGGGCGGGTGCTGGCGGAGGCTTTGGTGGCGCTGCCGTTGATGCCGGCTGAGTCTGGTGGCTCGCGTCCCGTAAGTCCGCTGGGCAACCCTCATCCCGCCGCCGCGATCCCGCCGAATGGTGCGCGGGCTCGGCCGGGTGGCGCGCCGGTTTGGCCCGGTGCCGTTCACGCTCGCGAGGCCGAACCTAGGTTCGCTCCGGCGCATCTCCCGAGCGACTCCTGCCCCGCCCCCGCGATCCCGCCGCACCCGTCGGCGCGACCGAGTGATGCTCGGGCTCGGTCGGGTGGCGCGCCGGCGCGGCCTGGCGCCGTTCACGCTCGCGAGGCCGCCCCTCGGTCTGCTCCGGCGCACTTCCCGGGCAACCCACACCCCACTGTCGCGCAGGCCGCCCCCGCCATCCCGCCGCACCCGTCGGCGCGACCGAATGGCGCTCTGGCTCGGCCGAGTGGGCGTCTGGTGTGGTCAGCCCGAGCTCGGACCTGGCCGAGCCGGCTTTCGGCGTGGCCGGCGCATGCTCAGGCCGGCCTGCGGCGCCTTCTGCCGTGGCCGGCCCGTGCGCGGGCGTGGCCCGGAGCCATCCACCCGGCCGGCGCCCCGCCACGTCCCCCAGCCAGCCCGCGCCCGATCAGCCAAAAGACCCACCTCTCCACCCGGCCGATCTGCCTCGTCCCGGCCCCCAGCCGCCCATCGGCAGCCCGGGTACGCGGTGGCCCCCACGTCGAGCGCCTCGCCAAGGCAGCCGCCGCCGTCCTGGCCGCCCGCGGCGTCCCCGTCACCGTCGCTCCGGCGCTGGAGCTCGCCGGCGCAGCCCGCGACGCGGTCGGCCTGAGCCGCGAGCAACGCGCCGCCAACCTCGCCGGCCGGCTGAAGTTCCGTGAAGCGGGCCGCCCGCCTCCGGGCGCCGACATCGTGGTGCTCGACGACGTGATCACCACCGGCGCCACCGCCGCGGCCTGCACCCGGGCCCTGGCGGCGGCGGGCTTCACCGTCTCCGCCGTCCTGACCCTCCTGGCGGCCGGCTGAAAGAACAAAGCGCACAGATCAAAAAGGGTGGTACCGGTTCCGCGGGCTCACTTCGATCAAACACCGCCCAAACCACCTCGCCCCAGCTCAGCCCGCAAAAAGCCAGCCAATATCGCACTTCTCGCGCCCGGGTGAACCCGGCGTCACCTACACGAGTGACAACAACCGGGAACGCGGAGGGACCGGCGCCCGTTGTCCGGGCATGAGGGTGTCGATCACGATCACTCGGCCGCCGCACCACTCCACCGGGGTGGCGGCTGTGGGAGACCGGGCTGTCACCCTCGGCGTCCAGCAGGAGGCAGCGATGCGCCGTCCGTGTGACAGCACGGCGACAGCGGCGCGTCCGACCAGCGGGTGTTTTGTGGTGCCCACTTCGCGATCACTGCGCGGGGTGACCGAGTCCCATCCCCTGACATCCCCCGGCTCGGGGGCTGTTGTAACGGGCGTGAGGAAGCTAACGTGCTCCGCAATCAGCAATCCCCGCAGGCAGGGAGGTGACGAGCCCATGTCCCTGGCGCCGGAGGTGCGCTGAGTCCGCGCTCGGTCACCGGAACGAGACGTCGTCCACCGTTTCCGAGTTCCTTCTCAGCCCGCGATCCGGGCTTACGTCCCCGCAATACCGGCGCCGTGTGTGAACACAACAGCTCGCAGTCATCTCAGCGAGGGAGGTCGTGTATGGACATCGTCGTTAAGGGCCGCAACGTGGAGGTGCCCGACCACTATCGGGCGCTTGTCAGCGAAAAGCTGGCCCGGCTCGAGCGCTACGACAGGAAAGTCATCCGGTACGACGTGGAACTGTTCCACGAACCCAACCGGCGCCAGGCCAAGAGCTGCCAGCGCGTCGAAATCACCGGAAAGGGGCGGGGCCCGGCCGTACGCGCTGAAGCGTGTGCCGCCGACTTCTACGCGGCGCTCGATTCCGCAGTCACCAAGCTGGAAAACCGGCTGCGGAGGACACACGACCGGAGGCGCGTGCACTACGGCCGCAGCCGCCCGGAATCGGTCGCCGAAGCGACCTCGGCACTGCCGGGTGGTGGATCCCCGGCCGCAGCCAGTCCCGCCGCGCGTACCGCGGTGTTGGACGCACCCGAAGCCGAGCCGCAGACGAACGGCTTCGCGAGTGCCGAAGAATTCCACCTGCCCCAGCAGCAGAGCTGGGCCGACGACGACCTGGGTCACCAGCCCGGCCGCGTCGTTCGCGAGAAGCAGCACACCGCGGAGCCCATGACGGTGGACCAGGCTCTCTACGAGATGGAGCTGGTCGGCCACGACTTCTACCTCTTCAACGACTCCGACGCGGGCCGGCCCAGCGTGGTCTACCGGCGGAAAGGCTTCGACTACGGCGTGATCCGGCTCGGCTGAGCCGGGTACAAGGGAGGTCAGCCGGAGGGCCCGCACGCGCTTGCGTGCGGGCCCTCCGCACGTCAGAACCTACGGCGTGTGCACACGAGGGCCACCGTTCCCTACGATGGGGGTGGGAAGGTGGTGCCGAACACGGCCGCCACCGCGGGAGAACCTGCCCGGGACCGGCCTGGGCGCGCTCATATTCAGCTAGTGAGGTCGACCGGATGGTGCTGAACCGCCTGCTCCGCGCGGGTGAGGGCAAGATGGTGAAGCGGCTGCGCAACATCGCCGATCACATCAACACCCTCGAAGACGACGTCAAGGACCTGACCGACGCCGAGCTGCGGGCCAAGACCGAGGAGTTCCGCAAGCGGAACGGCGACGGCGAATCCCTCGACGACCTGCTGCCGGAGGCCTTCGCGGTCGTCCGGGAAGCGGCCAAGCGGGTGCTGGGCCAGCGCCACTTCGACGTCCAGCTGATGGGCGGCGCGGCGCTGCACCTCGGCCAGGTCGCCGAGATGAAGACCGGCGAGGGCAAGACGCTCACCTGCGTCCTCCCCGCCTACCTCAACGCCATCCCCGGCAAGGGCGTCCACGTCGTCACGACGAACGACTACCTGGCCAAGCGCGACTCGGAGTGGATGGGCCGCATCCACCGCTTCCTCGGCCTCGAGGTCGGCGTCATCCTGTCGGAGCAGCAGCCGGACGTGCGGCGCTCCCAGTACAACGCCGACATCACCTACGGCACGAACAACGAGTTCGGCTTCGACTACCTGCGCGACAACATGGCGTGGAGCCTCGACGACTGCGTGCAGCGCGGGCACAACTTCGCCATCGTCGACGAGGTGGACTCGATCCTCATCGACGAGGCCCGGACGCCGCTGATCATCTCCGGCCCGGCCGACCAGTCGTCGCGCTGGTACGTCGAGTTCGCCCGGCTCGCCCCCCTCATGCAGGGCATCGACACCACGACGATGGGGTCGCGCGAGCGCGTCGAGAAGACGAACCTGATCAACTCGAAGTACCACTACGAGGTCGACCAGCGGAAGCGCACCGTCGCCGTCACCGAGAAGGGCGTCCGGTTCGTCGAGGACCAGCTCGGCATCGACAACCTGTACGAGGCCGCGAACACCCCGCTGGTCGGGTACCTGAACAACGCGCTGAAGGTCCAGGAGCTCTTCCACCGCGACAAGGACTACATCGTCCGCAACGGCGAAGTCATGATCGTCGACGAGTTCACCGGGCGCATCCTGCACGGCCGCCGCTACAACGAGGGCATGCACCAGGCGATCGAGGCCAAGGAAAAGGTCGAGATCAAGGCCGAGAACCAGACCCTGGCGACGATCACGCTGCAGAACTACTTCCGCCTCTACGAGAAGCTGTCCGGCATGACCGGTACGGCCGAGACCGAGGCCGCGGAGTTCCACCAGACCTACAAGCTGGGTGTGGTGCCGATCCCGACCAACCGGCCGATGATCCGCGTCGACCAGGCCGACCTGATCTACAAGACCGAGCAGGCCAAGTTCGAGGCCGTCGCCGAGGACATCGCCGAGCGGCACGAAAAGGGCCAGCCGGTGCTGGTCGGCACGACCAGCGTCGAGAAGTCCGAGCACCTGTCGAAGCTGCTGGTGAAGCTGAGCGTCCCGCACGAGGTGCTGAACGCGAAGCACCACGACCGGGAGGCGCTGATCGTCGCGCGCGCCGGCCAGAAGGGCGCCGTCACGGTCGCCACGAACATGGCCGGCCGCGGTACCGACATCGTGCTGGGCGGCAACCCCGACCTCATCGCCGACCAGGTGCTGCGCGAGCGCGGCCTGGACCCGGTCGAGCACTCCGAGGAGTACGAGGCCGCGTGGCCCGAGGTCCTCGAGCAGGTCAAGGCGGAGTCGAAGGCCGAGGGCGAAGAGGTCCGCGAGGCGGGCGGGCTCTACGTGCTGGGCACCGAGCGGCACGAGTCGCGCCGCATCGACAACCAGCTCCGCGGTCGGTCCGGCCGTCAGGGCGACCCGGGCGAGTCCCGCTTCTACCTCTCGCTCGGTGACGAGCTCATGCGCCGCTTCAACGCGACGATGGTCGAGCGCGTCATGACGACCATGCGGCTGCCCGACGACGTGCCGATCGAGCACAAGATGGTCTCCAAGGCCATCAAGAGCGCGCAGACCCAGGTCGAGCAGATCAACATGGAGCAGCGCAAGGACGTCCTCAAGTACGACGAGGTCATGAACGAGCAGCGCAAGGTGATCTACGCCGAGCGCCACCGCGTCCTCGCCGGCGAGAACCTGCGCGACCAGATCGAGGGCATGCTCGAGGACGTCGTCAACGCCTATGTGGACGGCGCGACGGCCAACGGCTACGCCGAGGACTGGGACCACGAGAAGCTGTGGTCGGCGCTGAAGCAGCTCTACCCGGTCTCGGTGACCTGGGACGAGCTGATGGACGACGGCGACCTCGACGCCGACGGCCTGCGCCAGGCGCTGCTCGAAGACGCCCGCCGCGCCTACGACCAGCGCGAAGAGGAGATCAACGCGCTCGTCGGCCCGGAGGGCATGCGGACCCTGGAGCACCAGGTGATGCTGACGGTCCTCGACCGCAAGTGGCGCGAGCACCTCTACGAGATGGACTACCTCAAGCAGGGCATCGGCATGCGGGCGCTGGCGCAGCGCGACCCGTTGATCGAGTACCAGCGCGAGGGCTTCGACATGTTCCGCGCGATGCTCGACTCGCTGAAGGAGGAGGCCGTCGGCTTCCTGTTCAACCTGCAGGTCGAGCGCGCCGAGGCGCCCCCGGCCGAGGAGGCCTCGGCGCTGCCGACGGGTGTCCCGACCGGCAACGGCCAGGCGACCGAAGGCCGCCACGCGCGTCCGGCGCCGCCGCAGCCGCCGACGACCGACACCGAGTCCGTCCCGGCCGCCCTGCGCGGCAAGGGTCTCGGCGGCGGTGGTCAGCAGTCGGGCATGATGCTGTCCGGTCCGGGCGAGGACGGCGAGGTCGAGTCCCACGCCGAGGGCGGGGCGCAGGCCGCGGGCGGTGGCGCCGGCGGTACGCGTCGCGACCGTCGCGCCGCCCAGCGTGACGCCGCCAAGAAGGGCAAGAAGGGCCCGCGTCGCTGACACGGGTGTCGATCGGGGCGCGCGGCGAGATCCGCGCGCCCCGGTTTCGTTGATGGGGGTTTTGTGACGTCGGCAGATCCACAGGAGTTCTTCGCGCTGTTCGGCGCCGAGCGGCGGCCGGACCCGTACCCGCACTACCGCCGCTGGCGCGAGGCCCGCCCGGTGGCGGCTCTCGCGGAGCGGATGTTCGTGGTCAGCGGCCTCGCCGAGGCCACGCAGGTGCTGCGCGACCCGGCGTTCGGGCACCCCGAACCCGAGTACCTCGACCCGGCGGACCGCCTCCCGGACCAGCCGGTCGACGAATCGGGACGCGTGGTCCGGGCGTTCCTGTCGCTGAACCCGCCCGACCACACGCGCCTGCGGCGGCTGGTGGCGAAGGCGTTCACGCCGCGGATGGTCGAGCAGCTGGCACCGCGCATCGAGGAACTCGCGGCAGCGCTCATCGACCGCGCGCCGGCGGAGTTCGACGTGATGACGGCGTTCGCGAAGCCGCTGCCGGTCGAGGTGATCGCGGAACTCCTGGGCGTGCCACTGGACGACCGCGATCGCTTCGCGGAGTGGTCGCACGCAATGGCGCGGGCCCTGGACCCGCCGTTCCTGCAGCCCCCGGACACGCTCGAACCGGCGGTCAGAGCACGGCAGTCGTTCGTCGCGTACTTCCGCGAACTGGCGGCCGACCGCCGGCGCGAGCCGGGCGACGACCTGCTGTCGGCGCTGGTGGCGGTCTCGGACGCGGGCGACGTGCTCACCGAGGGCGAGCTCCTGGTGACGTTGACGCTCCTGCTGATCGCCGGCCACGAGACGACGACGAACCTGATCGGCAACGGCGTACTGGCGCTGTTGCGCTCCCCGGAGGGCTTGAAGCCCCTGGGAGCGGACGGCGAGAACGCGGCGCGCGTGGTGGAGGAGGTCCTGCGCTACGACTCGCCGGCCCAGCTGACGGCCCGAACGGCCCTGCGCGACACGACGCTGGCGGACCTGCCGATACCGCAGGGTAGCCAGGTGATCGTGGTGATCGGAGCAGCCAACCGCGACCCGGCCACGGGCCCTTCCCCGGACTCCTTCGACCCGGCGCGGGAGCCCGGCCGGCATCTGGCGTTCGGCCAGGGGATCCACTTCTGTTTGGGAGCGCCGTTGGCGAGGTTGGAGGCCCGGATCGCCTTCCGCGAGCTGGCCCGCCGCCGCCCAGGCCTGAGATTGGCGGGAACACCGGCCTGGAACCCCACGGCAACCCTGCGCGGCTTGTCGAGCCTCCCGGTGACCAGCAGCGATTAGCCCTGGCCCGGCTGCCCGCGCCACCAAGGCCTGACCAGGGACTGCGCCGCGTCAGCACGACACGGCGCAGGTCCCTCGACCAGCCAGAGGCCCCAACCGGCCCCCGGCGGCGAGCGGCCCCTTCTCCCCATCTCAAGCCGCCCGCCGGAGCGGGTTGGCCGGGGGCTGCGGCTTCAACAGCGCGAACCGCTCGCACCGCCACCCCACCGGCGTCCGCACGAACCTCGCCGCCAGGGCGAACGAACGGCCGTCCGCCTCCACGCGGGCGCAGGCCTCCACCACGTCCGGTGCCGGGCTGCACGTGTGGATCGTCTGCGTCCGGTGCCGAGGCCGCGGCCGGCGAGGCCCGGCCAGCCCGGCGAACACCTCCGGCGCCACCAGTGCGCGGACCTGCGCCGCCGGGCGGCGGCCGTCGTACGCCTCCAGCAGCATGTTCAGCAGGTGGCCGACTTCGCCCGCCTCGCCCTGTCTCGGCGCCGGGCAGCGCGCGCGTTCCTCCTCCCGCTGAGGCACCTGCCGACCGTCCGGCCGCCGCGGGACCTCGCAGTCGATCAACGTCCGCAACCGATGTTCCTCGATCATTTCCTGCCCTCCCTGACTCGGCTTTCGCTTAGAGGCGAGAACGGGCCGGAAAAGAACCGGGAATCGCTCGATCCGGGCGAAAACCGCCGAACTGTGGATTCCGGCCGACGGATGCGGTAGGTGGACCACTCTGCGGGACATGTCACAACGCGCCCGGCTATTGTGTGCCGGGTGCTGAAAGGGTTATTGGTCGATTTCGCCGGAGTTCTCACGGACCCTGACGCCGGCCGGTTCTACGACTACCTGGCGGCCGCGCGCGAACGGGGCGTCCGCACCGCGCTGCTGTCCAACGCTCCCGGCGCGTCGGATGAGGTCAAGAACACCATGTTCCACTATTTCGACGCGCTGGTGTTTTCCGGTGAGGTCGGCGTGGCGAAACCGGATCCGGCCGTCTACCTGATCGCGGCCGACCGGCTCGGGCTGCCGGTCGCGCGCTGCGCGTTCGTCGACGACTCCGCGACGAACATCCGCGGCGCCGTCCAGGCGGGCATGGTCGGGGTGCACCACCGGTCGGTCAGCGAGACGCTGGACGAACTCGCCGTGCTGTTCCCCACCGGCTGAGGGTCAGCGCGCGCGGCGGACCAGCTCGAACGACACGACCGCGGCGGCGGCCGAGACGTTCAGCGACTCGACGTCGCCCGGCATCGGGATCGACAGCCACTCCGTGACGAGCTCGCCGACCTCCGGCCCGACCCCGGCCGTCTCGCCGCCGAGGACGAACGCGGCGCGCTGCGGCAGGTCGACGTCGAACACCGTGGTGCGCGCCGACGCGCCCAGCGCGTAGAGCCCGTAGCCAGCTTCGGTGAGCAGCTCGGCGGCCTCGCGCGCCGAGCCGCAGCGCAGCACCGGCGCGCGGAACGCCACCCCGGCCGAGGCCTTGACCACCAGCGGGTCCAGCGCCGCGACGCCGCGCCGGGGCACGATCACGCCGTCCAGCCCGGCCGCGGTCGCCGTCCGCAGGATCATGCCGACGTTCGCGGGGGTCGTGATGCCGTCCAGCAGCAGCACCCGCGACGGCGGGCGCCGGTCGGCCAGCGCCGCGGAAAGCGCTCGCATCCGCGGGGCGACGACGTCGGCGAGCACCCCTTGATCCTGCTTGCCGTTGCCGGCGAGCACTTTGACCCGGTGAGCGCTGGCGCGCTGCACCGGCACGCCGGCGGCCTTCGCCGCGCGCTGGATCTCGGCGGCGCCGGGGCCGCGGGCGGTGTCGGCGAGGATCACCTTGTCCACGCGCAGGCCGTCGTCGGCCAGTGCCTCGAGCACCGGCTTCCGGCCGTACACGGTCAGGAACCGGTCCTTCGGCGAGATCGTCGACTCATCACCCACACCCCGCAGTCTTCCATTGTGTAAGGATCGGCCCATGCCCGACCGCCTTTCCGCGCTGGACGCCTCGTTCCTGTACGTCGAGGACCACGCGACCCCGATGCACGTCGGCGGCGTGGCGATCTTCGAGCGGCCGCGGTCCGGGTTCGGCTACACCCAGCTGGTCGACCTCATCGGCGGGCGGCTCGCGTACCTGCCGCGGTACCGGCAGCGCGTGCTGGAGGTGCCGGGCCACCTGGCGCGCCCGGTGTGGGTGGACGACGTCGATTTCGACCTGAACTACCACGTCCGGCGCTCGGCGCTGCCCCAGCCGGGCAGTGACGAGCAGCTGTTCGACCTGGTCGCGCGCCTGATGTCGCGGCGGCTGGCACCGGAGCGGCCGCTCTGGGAGGCGTACTTCATCGAAGGCCTGTCCGGCGACCGGGTGGCGCTGGTCACGAAGACCCATCAGTCCGTTGTGGACGGTGTCGGCACGATCGACCTCGGCCAGCTCATCCTCGATCCGGCGCCGGCCGAACCGGAGCCGTTCGAGGACATCTGGACACCGCGCCGCGAGCCGAGCCGCACCCAGCTGGTGCTGGACGCGATCAGCGAGGGCGTCCAGCGGCCGGGCGAGGTGGTGGAGAACGTCCGGTCGGCGGCGAACGACGCCTTCGCGGCGGCGGGCAAGTTCGCCGAGACGGTCGGCGGGGTGGCGTCGACGCTGCGCACGCTGGTCAGCCCGGCGCCGCCGGGGCCGCTGAACGTCCGGGTCTCGGGCGGCCGCGTGTTCGCGGTGGTCCGCACGCGGCTGGAGGACTTCCGCAAGATCCGCGCGGCGCACGGCGGCACGGTCAACGACGTCGTCCTCGCGGCCATCACCGGGGCCCTGCGCGAATGGCTCTTGTCGCGCGAAGTCCAGCTGACGCCGAACACGACGATCCGCGCGCTGGTGCCGCTGGCGGTCCGCGACGCCGAGACGCCCGGCTACTCGACGCCGGGGCTGGTCGGCAACCAGGTGGCGGCGTACCTGGTGGACCTGCCGGTGGGCGAGCCGAACCCGGTCCTGCGGCTCCAGCACATCGGCCACGCGATGGCCGAGCACCTCGATTCGGGCCGTTCGGTGGCGGCGCGCGGCCTGCTCAAGGTCGGCGGCTTCGCCCCGGCTACGCTCCACTCGCTCGGCGCGCGGGCGGCGGGGTCGCTGTCCGGGCGCATCTTCAACGTCATGGTGACCAATTCACCGGGCCCCCAGGTGCCGATGTACGCGGGAGAGGCCAGACTGGTCGAGATGTTCCCGGTGATGCCGCTGATGCGCACCCAGGCGCTGGCGATCGGGGTGACGTCGTACCACGGCGGCGTCTACTTCGGACTGAACGGCGACCGCAAGGCCGCGTTCGACGTGGATCTCGTGGCCGGGATGATCGAAGAGTCCCTGGAAGAGCTGAAGGGTGCGCACTGGTGAGGGTCTATCTGCCTGCGACCATCGCGATGCTTCGCGACCTCGAAACCTCGGGGGAGTTCCGCGCCCGCAGCGGAACGGCGTTCGCGCTGACCCCGGCGTTGCGCGAGGCGTACGTGAGCGGGTCGGACGAGGAGCTCGAGTACGCGGCGTTGCTGGACGCGGCCCGGGCCTCGTTGCGCCTGATCGCGGCGGAGGAGAAGGGCGAGCCGCGCCGGGTGGTGGTGTCGGCGGACGTTTCCGGAGTGACTTTGCGTCCGGACCTGGACGCGCCGGTGGTCCGCATCGGCGGCCCGATCCCCCTGTCGGCGGTGGCGGCGATCCACGTGGACGCCCCCGAGGCGGCAGAGGCGGTGGCCGCGGCGGCGGCGGTGATCGACGCGGCGGATCTGGGGGATCCGGATGCGGAGTTCACGCTGGGGGACGCCGAGGATCACGAGCTGGCTTGGTACGCGCCGCAGGAACTGCCGTTCCTGCTGGAACTGCTCTGAGTTGTCCTCAATGCGAGTCGCCTGTGGACAACCGGCCTTGAGCTGGGGTTTTGTCGGTGGGGGCCGGTAGAGTGGAACTGGGGACGCCCCCCGTGGTGGGTGGGGGTTTGTTGAGGGGCGAGGGCGGGGTTGAAGCCGCGAAACCGGGCGGTTCTTCGTGGAGGCGGGTCTGCTGGCCTCTGCCCGGAGGTGCACCTGAGTTGGGCGGCTTCGGGTGCCCACCACCCCGAAGCTCGATTGTCACTACGGCCGGTGGTACCGCGTCAAGGCGGGAAAGCGTGCCTTGACCCGGCACCACCGGCCGTGTTTGGGCTTCGGATCGGGGTGGCGGGGCAGGTCTGGGCGGGGTGCAAGTCCCGCGTCCGCGTGCCGTTCGGGCCGGTGAGGCAGCTGCGGAAGGCGCTCCGACTCTGCCGGAGCCGCGGGCAGACGCGCGGGCGAAACGTGGCTAACCCACCTCGCCCGCCGGCGGGGGCTGGATGTTCACCGGGGTGCCCCAGTCCGAATACCGGGTGGTGATGCGTGCCTCGGAGCCCGGCAGGATTGGTGTCAGGTCCAGCACGATCTGCATCGGCCGGTGCGCCTCGTCGAGCCACAGCTCCACCGGGAACTTGCCGCCCACCCGGCCCGCCGCGTCCGGGGGGAGGCCCGCCGGCAGGTCCGTGCCCAGGCGGGCCAGGTCCAGGTCGATGCGGTAGTGCTCCGCCGGCGCCCCGTTCAGCTGGCCGCGCTCGGCCGCGACGATCGTGCCCGCCGTGCGGATCTCGCCCAGCGTGTGCGCCGGATCGTTCTGCTCCGCCAGCTGCGTCAAGCTGCCGCCGAGGACCTGGGAAAACGGGTCCGTCCCGTCCGCCGCCACCACGATCCACGGCTTTCCACTGCCGACCTCGTCGCGCGAGCCCTCCGGCACCTTCGCGTACAGCTTTCCGGCCACCTGCCGCAGCTCCACCGGCTCGCCGAGGAAGTCCGTCGTCAGCGCCTGGGCCGTCCCACCTGCGCCGAACCGCGCCTGGCCCTGGCCCTTCGAGCGGACCGAGCCGACCGCGATGTCCGTGCCGAACTTCGCCGAGCCGCCGTTCGTCGTGGCCGCCGTCGCCGCGTCCGCCAGCGCCCGCGCGTCCTCGAACGCCGGGCGGGGCGATGGGTCGGAGCACGCTCCGGCGAGCAGGGCGAACAGCAGCACCACGGCGGCTTTGCGCATGGCGCCAACAAAAACACAGCGGCTCCCCCGATCTCGTTCGGGGGAGCCGCCGCTACTCAGTGTCGTCCGGTGTCAGCGACCGGCCTTCTTCATCAGCTCGCCGAGGTCGACGACCTGGTCGGCCGGCGGGGCCGCCACGTCGACCTGGGTGCCCCAGTCGGTGTACTTCATCGTGAACTTGGCGTCACCGGCCGGCGCGCCCATCGCCTGCATCATCGGGCCCTGGTCCATGGTGACCTGCACCGGCAGGTTGTTCTTGTCCAGCCACAGCTCGGCCGGGAGCTTGAGGTCCTTGCCCTTGAGCTTCTCGGTGAGCTGGTCGCGCGCCGCGGCCGGGACCTGGTCGGTGAACTGGTCGATCGCCTTCGCGACGTCGAGCTCGACCTTGTAGTGGTTGACCTTCTGGCCGTTCAGCTCGGTCTGGTCGGACGAGACGATCCGGCCCGTCTTGGAGATCTGCTCGAGCATCTTGCTCGGGTCGCTCTGCTCCGCCGACTTGGACAGCGCGCCGCCCAGCGCCTGCGAAAGCGGGTCGGTGCCGTCGGCCGAGATCTTGGCCCACGCCTTGTCCGTGCCCATCTGCTTCTGGTCTTCGGCGGGCAGCTTGATGTACATGACCTTGTCGACCATGCGCATCTCGGTGGTCTGGCCGGCCGCGGTGCTGGTCATCGAGAACTTCGTGTTCGCGCCGTCGAAGGCCATCGCGCCCGAGGCGGTCATGGTCTGGCCGGCGGCGGAGCCCTCCATGGTGAACTTCGCCGACTTGGACTTCTCGGTGCCCTGCTTCGCCTCCGACGCCAGCTTGATCGCGTCGGTGAAGGGCGAGGCGAGGCCGTCGGTCTGGCTCTGGCCGCCCGCGGCGGCGGGTTCGGCGGTGCCGGGAGCGGAGTTGCCGCTGCAGGCGGTCAGCGTGAGCACCAGCGCGGCACCCGCGGCGACCAAGGTGGTCTTGCGCATTGAGTTCCCCTCAGGATCGGATCTTCCGCTCGGCATATCGCCCGAACGGGCGAATGGTTACCGATGTGACGGTGACGATCCGCGATCGGTTCCCGGTTGCCTCACGAATCGGTGGCGCGAGTCACATCATGACCGCCGCGCGACGCCAGCAGGCGCCGCAGCGAAGCGAGCCGCTCGGGGCTCGCCTTCCCCTCGGTGACGACGTCGTCGAGCGCGCAGTCCGGGTCTTCGGGCGCGCCCAGGTGCCCGCAGCCCGACGGGCACTCCTCGGCGGCTTCGGCGAACTCCTCGAAGGCGTCCACGATGTCGTCCGCGGTGACGTGGGCCAGCCCGAACGACCGGACACCGGGCGTGTCGATCACCCAGCCGCCGTCCGGCAGCGGCAGTGCGACCGCCGCCACGGACGTGTGGCGCCCCTTGCCGACCGCGCTCACCACGCCGGTGGCCAGTTCGGCGGCGGGGACCAGGCGGTTGACCAATGTCGACTTGCCGACACCGGAGTGGCCGACCAGGGCCGTCACGCGGTCCTTGAGCATGTCGGCGAGGCCTTCGGGCTGCTCGTCGAAGCGGGTCACGATCGCCGGGACGTCCAGGCCCGCGTAGCCGGCCAGGAGCTCGTTCGGGCTGGCCAGATCGGCCTTCGTCAGGCAGAGGACCGGCTCGACGCCACCGGCGTAGCAGGCGACGAGGCAGCGGTCGATGAAGCCGGTGCGCGGTGGCGGGTCGGCCAGCGCGGTGACGATCAGCAGGCGCTCGGCGTTCGCGACGACCAGCCGCTCGTACGGGTCGGTGTCGTCGGCCGTGCGCAGCAGCGAGCTGGTGCGCTCGTCGACCCGGACGATCCGCGCGAGCGTGTCCGGCTTGCCGGAGACGTCTCCGACGATGCCGACCCGGTCGCCGACGACCACCGGGGTCCGGCCCATCTCGCGGGCGCGCATCGCGGTGATCACCCGGCCCGGATCGGCGTCGACCGCGCAGGTCCAGCGGCCGCGGTCCTTGCCGATGACCATCGCCGTGACGGCGTCGGCGTGCTCGGGACGGCGCTTGCTGCGGGGCCGGCTGCCCTTGCCCGGACGCACGCGGACGTCGGACTCGTCCAGCTTGCTCCAGTCGTTGCGCGCCAAACCCTCGTCCTCTCGTGCGCCGGTGCCCACCCGAATGATCCCACGCCGCTCGCCAGGGCCCTGGCCTGCGTGTAACGATGACTCTTTCCGTAGAGGGAGGTTGGTCATGTGCGGGCGCTACGCCGCCACGAAGGACCCGGCAAAGCTGATCGAGGAGTTCGACGCGATCGACCTCACCGAGGGACGCGCGCGGGCGGACCACAACGTGGCGCCGACGAAGAACGTCGTGACGGTCGTGCAGCGGCACCCGCGTGACGAAGACGGCCAGGTGCTCGAGGACGAGCCCGCCGAGCGCTCGCTGCGGATGATGAAGTGGGGCCTGGTGCCGTTCTGGGCCAAGGACCCGTCGGTCGGCTCGCGGATGATCAACACGCGCGCCGAGACGGCCGCCGAAAAGCCCGCCTTCCGCCGCGCGCTGGTGTCGCGCCGCTGCCTGGTCCCGGCCGACGGCTGGTTCGAGTGGCGCCGCACGGGCAAGGAGAAGGAACCGTTCTACATGACGGAGCCGGACGGCTCGTCGCTGGCGTTCGGCGGGATCTGGGAGAGCTGGCGGCCGAAGGACGACGACAAGGCGTCGCCGCTGATCACGTTCTCGATCATCACGACGGATGCGGCCGGCCAGCTCACGGACATCCACCACCGCATGCCGCTGATCGTGCCGCGCTCGCACTGGGACGGCTGGCTGGACCCGGACCGCGAAGACGTCACCGACCTGCTGGTGCCGACGCCGGAGGAGATCGCGTCGCTGGAGCTGCGGCCGATCTCGAGCAAGGTCAACAACGTCCGCAACAACGGCCCCGAGCTGCTGGAGCGGGTCGACCCGGCGCAGGAGAGCGCGCTGTTCGACGCGCCGAAGTCATGACGGCCATCCCGATCGAAACCGCCTACGGCCCGGCGCGCGTGTACCTGCACTGCGCCGAAGAGGGCGAGGCGGTGCTGATGCTCGGCCACGGCGCGGGCGGCGGCCTCGGGGCGAAGGACCTGGTGGCGGTGACGCGCGCGGCGCAGGCGGCGGACGTGCACGTGGCGCTGGTCGAGCAGCCGTACCGGGTGGCGGGCCGCCGCGCACCGGCCCCGGCGAACCAGCTGGACACGGCGTGGCTCACGGTGGCGGACGACCTGTCGGAGCGCTTCGACGGCCTGCCGTTCGTGTTCGGCGGCCGATCCTCGGGCGCGCGGGTGGCCTGCCGGACGGCGTCGGCGGGGCAGGCGGTGGCGGTGCTGTGCCTGGCGTTCCCGGAGCACCCCCCGGGCCGGCCGGAGAAGACCCGCCAGCCGGAGTTCGACGCGGTCGAGGTGCCGACGCTGGTGATCCAGGGGGAGCGCGACCCGTTCGGCCGGCCCAAGCCGGGACCCCACCAGGAGCTGGTCCTGGTGGACGGCGACCACAGCCTGGGGAAGGATTTGGAGACGATCTCCCGGGCGGCGACCGAGTGGCTGTCGCGGGTGCTGCGGCCGCTGGCCTGACTCAGGCCCCGATCGGCGCCACCACCGCGCCGGTCAGCCGGATCAGCTCGCCCGGGGCGAGCTCGACCTCCAGTCCTCGCCGGCCGGCCGAGCAGAACACCGTCTCGAAGCGCTCCGCCGAGGCGTCGATCACCACCGGCAGCCGGCTGCGGTGGCCCAGTGGGGAGATTCCGCCCAGTACGTAGCCCGTCGCCCGCTGGGCCGCCGCCGGGTCGGCCATCTTCGCCTTCTTGCCGCCCGCCGCGGCCGCCAGGGCCTTCAGGTCCAGCTGGCCGGTGACCGGCACCACGCCCACCACCAACTTGCCGTCCACCTCCGCGACCAGCGTCTTGAACACGCGCGCCCGGTCCAGGCCGAGGGCCTCCACGGCCTCCAGCCCGTACGACTCCGCGCGCGGGTCGTGGTCGTAAGTGTGCAGCGTGTGCGCCACTTTCTGCTTCCCCAGCAATGCCGTCGCCGGGGTGCCCTTGCCAGCCATGGCGGAAGTCTAGGGAATGCCCGATCCCCCCGATCGGTTGTACGGGACGTGACAACAACGCTCGCCACTACACGCTCACGCAGCCGCCGCCGTCCCGAGGCACCGGCGAACCGCGGCGTGCCCGGTCCCCGCGTAAACTCGGGTCCGCCGTATGCGCGCACGCGCATCGACGCCGAGCGGGAAGGGAACGGTTTGCCGAGCACGCAGAACTCAGCGCCGGAAGAAGCGACCGAGGCCGAGCGCGCCGAGCGCTTCGAGCGGGACGCGATGCCGCTGCTCGACCAGCTGTACTCGGCCGCGATGCGGATGACCCGCAACCCCGCCGATGCCGAGGACCTGGTCCAGGAGACCTACCTGAAGGCGTACGCCGCCTTCGCGTCCTTCAAGGCCGGCACGAACCTCAAGGCCTGGATGTACCGCATCCTGACCAACACCTACATCAACGGCTACCGCAAGCGGCAGCGGCAGCCGGTGCAGGCGCCCACCGAGGAGATCACCGACTGGCAGATCGCCAAGGCGGAGAGCCACACCTCCAGCGGGCTCCGGTCGGCCGAGGTCGAGGCGATGGACAACCTGCCCGACACCGACGTCAAGGCCGCCCTGCAGAAGCTGCCCGAGGAGTTCCGGCTGGCCGTCTACCTGGCCGACGTCGAGGGCTTCGCGTACAAGGAGATCGCCGAGATCATGGACACGCCCATCGGCACCGTGATGTCCCGTCTGCACCGCGGCCGCGCCCAGCTGCGCGACCTGCTCGCCGACGTGGCGCGGGAGCGCGGCTTCATCCGGGGTGCCAAGGAGGAGGTGGCGGGGCGATGAGCGACATGTGCGAGGGCGCGTCGGACAAGGTCCGCTGCGAAGAGGCGCTCGCCGACATCTACCTGCTGCTCGACCGCGAGTGCAGCCCCGAGCGGGACGCCGCCCTGCGCGCCCACATCGAGGACTGCCCGCCGTGCCTCGAGGAGTACGGCATCGACGAGCACATCAAGCAGCTGCTGGCCCGCAAGTGCGGCGGCGAGCACGCCCCGGCCGAGCTGAAGAGCCGGCTGCGCGCGTCGATCCGCCAGACCGTCGCCTCCCGCGGCGGCGTCACCGTGGAACGCACCGAGATCACCCTCGAGCAGCGCTCCGAATAACGCACCCGAGCACTACGAAGGCCCCCGCACGAGCCGTGTGGGGGCCTTCGTCATGCCGAACGCTCAGGCGTTGGGCTTCTTGCCGTGGTTCGCGCCGTTCTTCTTCCGGTCGCGACGCTTGCGGGCGCGCTTCGACATGCTCACTCCTCGTCGTCAAAGCTGGTCAACCTCTCAAGTGTGTCATGACGTCCCGTTCTGGTTGGATGGGGTGGTCGGGCGAGCGCGAGGAGGGTGTCGATGGCCGAGATCAGGGCCGAAATGGTCGGCACGGTGCTCGAGGTCGTGGCCACGCCCGGCGCCGCGCTGAACGCCGGTGACACCGTGCTGATCCTGGAGTCGATGAAGATGGAGCTACCCGCGGTGAGCGAACGCGCGGGCACGCTGACCAGCCTCGCCGTGGCGAAGGGCGACCGCGTCCAGCAGGGTGACCTGCTCGGGGTGGTCGAGTAACGCCGTGTCCACGCTCGCCGAACTGCTCGCCGACAACACCGGCCTCCCCGGGGAAGCGGCGGACCACCTGCAGACCGTCGTCGCCGAGTGGCAGCTGCTGGCCGACCTGTCCTTCGCGGACTTCCTGCTCTGGGTCCCGGTGACCGAGGAGCTGCAGCCGGACGGCGGCGACTTCGTCTGCGTCGCGCACGCCCGCCCCACGACGGCGCCGACCGCGCACCCCGAGGACGTCGTCGGCACGCGGTTCACCGTCCAGGAGCACCCGCAGCTGGCGAAGGCCATGCGCGAGGTGCGGATCTGCCGCGAGGAGGACCCGCACTGGTACCGCGACCTGCCGATGCGGCGGGAAGCGATCCCGGTGCGGTTCCACGACGAGGTCATCGCCGTGATGAGCCGCGAGACGAACCTGGCCGCGCCGCGGGTGCCGTCGCCGTTGGAGATCGCGTACCTGGGCAGTGCCGGCGACCTGTGCCAGATGATCGTCGACGGCACGTTCCCGCCGAACGGCACGAACGCGACGGACACGCACACGTCCCCGCGGGTCGGCGACGGGCTGATCCGCCTGGATTCGAGCGGCACGGTCGTGTTCGCCAGCCCGAACGGGTTGTCCGCGTACCACCGGATGGGGCACGAGTCCGACCTGGTCGGGACGCGCTTGGCGCCGCTGACACGCTCGCTGATCCGCGACCCGTTCGACGCGACCGAGGTGTCCCACCGGATCATTGAGGCCCTCGACGGGAAGCCGTCGAGCCGCACGGAGGCCGATTCGCGGCGCGGGGCGGTGGTGCTGTTCCGCGCGCTGCCGCTGCGGCCGGCCGGGCAGGCAGCGGGCGCGCTGGTGCTGGTCCGGGACGTCACCGAGGTCAAACGGCGGGACCGGGCGTTGCTGTCGAAGGACGCGACGATCCGTGAGATCCACCATCGGGTGAAGAACAACCTCCAGACGGTGGCGGCGCTGCTGCGGCTGCAGTCCCGGCGGACGACGTCGGAGGAGGCGCGGCTCGCCCTGGCGGAGTCCGTGCGCCGGGTGACGTCGATCGCGCTGGTGCACGAGGCGCTGTCGATCTCGGTCGACGAGCGCGTCGACCTCGACAAGCTGCTCGACAACGTGCTGCCGATGGTCGGCGAGGTCGCGACGGCGGAGTCGCAGGTCGGGCTGTCGCGGAAGGGCTCGTTCGGGGTGGTGGTCGCGGAGATCGCGACGCCACTGGTGATGGTGCTGGCCGAGCTGGTGCAGAACGCGATCGAGCACGCGTTCCCGGCGGGCCGGCCGGGCAAGGTCGAGCTGATCGTGGAGCGTTCGGCGCGGTGGCTGGACGTCGTCATCCGCGACAACGGGCGGGGCCTGCCGTCGGGCTTCTCGCTGGAGCGTTCGGACGGGCTCGGGCTCCAGATCGTCCGGACGCTGGTGGAGTCCGAGCTGCGGGGCTCGCTTTCGCTGCGGAAGGTGCGGACGGAGACGTCGTCGACCCGCGTGACGGGCACGGAAGCCGCGCTCCGCATCCCCCTCTCCCGCCGCCTCTGATTCGTGTCGACCCTTCAATCACGCGTGTCGACCCTTCAATCACGTGAGCTGACTCCTCAATCACACGGGCGCTTCTGGGCCGCGTGATTGAGCAGTCATCACCTGTGATTGAAGGGTCGACACCGGTGATTGAAGGGTCGACACGATGAAGGCCCGGCACCAGGTGCGTGGTGCCGGGCCGTTCAGCGCTTGCGGGAGGACTTGAAGTCCCGGTGAGGTTTCAGCGCACCCGTTGCCGGGTGGTTTCGCCTCGGTTGTTAAGCTCAAACCGGGTAGGTATCACCCCAGACGGCGTGGGCACGACGAATGCCCGCCGGGTGAAATTCCTGCTCGGCCTGGGTGGATCTCGAGAAACTCAGGCGTTGGTACGCGTGCCGATGTGCGTACGGCGGCGCTTGAGAGCGCGTCGCTCGTCCTCGCTCATACCGCCCCACACGCCCGCGTCCTGGCCGCTGGCCAGAGCCCAGGCCAGGCAGTCGGAAGCGGAGGGGCAGCGGTGGCACACGGCCTTCGCCTGAGCAACCTGCGACAGAGCAGGACCGCTGGTTCCCACCGGGAAGAACAGCTCGGGGTCCTCGTCTCGGCAGGCCGCGTCGTGGCGCCAGTCCATGTTCGTGAGCTCCTTCATATGGCGCGGGAGGGCCGCGCCACAGTCGTCAATGGCGGTCGTGTTCTTGGGTGCTTGTGAATGCTTTCACGAAGCACCGCTTTCGACAAGGGTTTCCGGGAGATCGGTGAGTCAGGTCACCCGGCCGAGCGACCCCTCTGACCTGCGGTTTCTCTCCGAAACAGCCGTCCGAAGGAAAGGCTGATGCGCTGAGTGGAGCTTCTCCGTCGACGAACGGCACCTGGCACTTTGCCGCAGGCGATCAGCGGTCCCGTCGTCACACGATTACCGTGAGTGCATTCGGGACGCTGAAGAATTCGACTCGAGTCCGCTGGCCGACGAGGTCGCCGTCCACCTGGAAGTTTACCGGTTCAGCTGCGTCGATGCGGATCATCGGCAGGTCATCGTGACGCACGAGACGCCGGCCCCGCTGGTTGCTCTTCGTAGCCAAAGCTTGGCGTACATGCTTGAACACCGTGGGCAACCCCAGACCGCTCAGCGCGAACAAACCCAATCCCGTCTCGAACGAGCAACCCGGGTTGAGGTGGACGGCACGCTCGCCCAGGTAGCTCCACGGATCGGTGTTCGACACGAAAGCGGTCAGCGTCTCGACCGGGTCCTCGCCCGGGACGCGGATCGTGAGGGCCGGCCGGCCCAGCGGCGGCCGGAAGTAGGAGCGGACGGCGGCCCGCAGGTACAGGCCGGCGGTGGTCTGCTTGCCGCGGCGCTTGGCGACCCGGCCGACGACGTCGGCGTCCCAGCCGAGGCCGGCGTTGAAGGTGAACCAGTGCCCGTCGGCCAGGCCGAGCCCGACCCGGCGCGAGCGGTCGTTCTCCAGCGCGTTGAGCAGCTGGTGGGTGGCCTCGAAGGAGTCGGCCGAGATGCCGAGGGCGCGTGCGAAGACGTTGGCCGAGCCGCCCGGGACCACGCCCAGGGCGGGCACTCGCCCGATTTCCGTGGGATCTCCGTCGGCGTCGGCCAGCAGGCCGTTGACGACCTCGTTGACCGTGCCGTCGCCGCCGTGCGCCACGACCAGGTCGATGCCGTCCCGCGCGGCCGAGCGCGCGACGGCCATCGCGTGGCCGCGGTAGTCCGTCTCGACCACGTCGAGCTTGACCTGGCTGGCGAGCGCGTGCGCCAGCACGTCCCGGCCACCCGCGGTGGTCGAGGTGGCCTGGGGGTTCACGACGAGGATTGCGCGCATTACCGCAGAGTAAGTGACTTCCGGCGGCCCGAGAACCTTCCGGCGCCGCATGGTGACGGGCGCAACCCCGGGGAACAGCACCTACGAGACCCTGTGCCGGGCGGTCCTCCTTCACACGCGAGTGTCCGCTCGTCGTGACAAGTGCACCCGGGCCGACCGCCCGCTCATCGACGACATCTTGATTTTCGACGCCGGGGCGGTCCCGCGAAAACGGCCGACCGGGTGGCATACGATCGAAAGGGCTCACGCACGGTGACTCGCCCTGGTGGAGTCCACTGTGCTTTCGCGAAACCCTGGGAAGGCCGCCGCAGTGAAGCTCTCGCCCGCTCCCCGTGAGGTCCGGCTGGCCGGCGTGGTCACCGCGGTGCCGTCGCTCGCCCTGCTGGTGTTCGGGGTGGTCGTGCTGGTGAACGGCCTGGGTGCGCCCGCGCAGCCCGGCAACAACGTCTTCGTCGAGTCGGGCACGTTCATCGTGGTGGCGCTGGCGTTCCTGGCCGCGTCGGCCGGGCTGGTGCTGGGCCAGACCTGGGCGCGCTCGCCGGGTGTGGTGATCGCGCTGATCGTGATCGGGCTCGGCTGGTACCTGCTGGGCCCGTCCGGCGAGCCGCTGTGGGGCGTGCCGATCGCGCTGCTCGGCATCGCGGCCCTGGTCCTGCTGTTCCGGCGGCCGTCGCGGGCGTGGGCGCTCGGCCTCCGCGAGGGCGAGACCGAGACCGAAGCCGCCGAGCGCGGCGGGCTGGCGGGCCGCCGCGCCGAGCGTGAAGGCCACGAAGAGGACTGAGCTACGCCTCGCCCGGATGCCGCGAATGACTCATTCGCGGCGTCGGAGGTCCCGAATGAGTCATTCGCGACGTTGGTTCAGGCTTGCGCGGCCAGGGCCTTCAGCGGCTCGTCGGTGAGGCGGTTGACCGTCCACTCGTCCATTGGGACCGCGCCCAGGGCCTTGTAGAACTCCGTCGCCGGGTTCCAGTCCAGGACCGACCACTCGAGCCGCGCGTAGCCGTTCGCGACGCACTCGGCCGCCAAGGCCGCCAGGAGGGCCTTGCCCAGGCCCGAACCGCGCTGGGACTCCCGGACGTACAGGTCCTCCAGGTAGATCCCGTGCACCCCGCGCCAGGTCGAGTAGTTCAAGAACCAGACCGCGAAGCCGACGACCTCGCCGTCCACCTCGGCCACGTGCCCGAACAGCTTCGGCTCGTCATCGAACAGAGCGGAGTGCAGCTGGGCCGGGGTCAGGTGGCACTCGTCCGGCGCGCGCTCGTAGTCCGCCAGTTCGTGGGCCAGGCCGACCGCCGCTTCGACGTCCGAAGGGCGGATCCGGCGGATGCGGTCGTCGGGCACGTCAGTCCTCCGCGGGCAGCAGGTTGAGGTGTTCGATCTGGGGTTCGCCGCGCTCGTCGCCGAGCACCGCGATGCCGGCCGCGTCGAGTCCGAAGTGGACGCCGGCGGTGGCGGGCAGGCCGAGCCAGCGGGCCACCAGCACGCGGCTGAAGTGCCCGTGTCCCACCAGGATGACGTCCCCGGCCTCGATCTCACGCCGGGCGCGCTCCAGCACGCGATCCGCGCGGGCCGAGACGTCCGAAGCGCTTTCGCCGCCCGGGCTCGGGTGGGTCCACACCGTCCAGCCGGGCACGGTTTCCCGGATCTGCGGGGTGGTGATGCCTTCGTAGTCGCCGTAGTCCCACTCGGCGAGGTCTTCGGTGACTTCGTCGACGCGCAGCCCGGCCAGCGCGGCCGTGCGCAGCGCCCGGGCCCGCGGGCTCGACAGCACCAGCGACGGGCCACCCACCAGGCTGCGGAGGGTGCCGCCCGCGGCGCGGGCCTGGCCTTCGCCCGCCGGCGTCAGCGGGATGTCCGTGCGGCCGGTGTGCCGCCCGTTCAGCGACCATTCGGTCTGCCCGTGCCGGAGGAGGAAGAGACGGTTGGTCACGCGGCCGAATATATCCGGCGGTTTGCGCGGCGGCTGGTCGTCTGCTTAGCTACTGAACGGTAGCTTAGTTCGAGGAGACCTCCATGCCCGAGACGCCGACGTTCGCGATGTGGCACCGGCTGGCCGGGAAGCCGGGCGGAAAACAGCTGTTCAGCGCCGCGATGTGCCTGCGGGTACCGTACTTCCGCACGGTGTTGCCGTCGGTGCGCGAGCTGCGGCCCGGCCACTGCGAGGTGACCGCGCCGAAGTGGTGGGGTGTGCACAACCACATCCGCACGTTCCACGCGATCGCCGCCTGCAACCTCGCCGAGATCGCGATGGGCATGCTCGCCGAGGCGACCGTCCCCACCACGCACCGCTGGCTGCCGAAGGGCATGAACGTCCAGTACGTCGCGAAGGCCGAGACGGGCCTGCGCGCGGTGGCGGCCCTGCCCGAGCTGCCGGAGTTCGGCGACGACGGCTTCGACCTCGACGTCCCGGTGACCATTTCGGATGCGAAGGGCCGGCCCGTGGTCACCGGGACGATCACCATCTGGGTGACGCCGAAGAAGCGTTAGAGCTGCTTGTACTGCACGTACGTCGTCTGGTGGAACACGGACGGCGACGGCAGCCCCAGCTTCCGGTCGACGAGCTTGCCGAGCGGGCCGCAGCCCTGCGTCGCCGGGAGCGCCAGCGCCGGGTCGACGACGCCGAAGTGGAACGTCGGCGGGTTCTTGGACAGCACGGTCGGCGGCAGCGCCGGGTCGTCGTGGACGACGGTGTGCAGCGGCGCGGCCGTGGTGCCGATGCTGCATTCCTTGCGCAGCAACGGGTGCCGCAGCACGGCGTAGACGTCGAGCTCGCCGCGGCGCTCGTCGTTGCCCTGGAAGTCCGAGTAGCCGCCGTAGCGCAGCTGGAGCGTCGTGCCGGCCAGGCCGGGCACCCGCACCGGCTCGTGCCGCAGCGCGCCGAACAGCTGCGCGTACTGGCCGTTCACCCGGCCTTCGCTGAACGTCAGCCGCAGTTCGCCGAGCGGGATCTCCTGGGCGCCGATCGTCAGCTTCCCTTGTGAGACAAAGGCTTCGCAGCGCCACGTGCCCGGGTCGGCGTTCACGGGCGGCGCCGGGCAGTCGGTGAAGTCGAACGTCGGGAGTTCGTCCGCGGCCGCGGTGCCCGGCAGCAAGGCCAGTGCGACCGCGGCCGCCCCCAGTGCGAGAAGTTTCATGGCGGTGAGCCTGCTCGGATCACGCGGCCGGGACATCCGGGATGGTCCCCAGGGAAGCCCCGGAATCCGGTCAGGGGCCGAGCCGGGCCAGCGCGTCGACGAAGCCGTCGTCGGTGGCCGCGAAGAACTCGGCGTCCGCGGCCTCGACGTCCTTCAGCGCCTTCGCCACCAGTTCGAGGCCGGCCGGCGTGACCTGCAGGCGCTTCGCGCGCGCGTCGGCCGGGTCGTCGGCGCGCGCCAGCAGGCCGCGGTCGGCGAGCTTGCGCACCACCTGGCTGGTCATCATCGTGTCGGTGCCGGCCTGGTCGGCGAGCTGCCGCTGGGTCGGTGGCTCGCCCGAGCGGGTGAGCCACCACGTCGTCGTCAGCAGCACGAACTGGACGTGCGTGAGGTCGTGCGGGGCCAGCGCGGCCCGCATCGCCCGCTGCCAGGCCAGTGTCACGCGCCACAGCAGGAAGCCGGGGCTGCGCTCCGGGCCGGGCAGGCGGGACTCGGGGGCCGTCATACCCGTGAGCTTGCCTCGGCAAGACGGGCCAGCGCGCGTATGGCATCCGGGGTGTCTTCGGTCACCTGCTCGCCGAAGCCGTCCGGGCCGTCGATGGTGACGCGGTAGGTGATCCGCGTGCCGCCGTCGACGTCGGTCAGCACGTGCTCAAACCGCAGGAACGCGTCCGGCAGCCGCGTCTCGTCGGTGAAGCTGCGGCCCTCGGTGACCTCGGTGAGGGTGAACGGGATCGGCGGCATGCCGTCCATCGTCATCGTGCCGCTGATCCCGACCGTGAACGGGCCGTCGAGGACCACCGACCGGACGCCGGCGTCCCATTCCGGCCAGCGTCCGGTGTCGGCCCACAGCGGCCAGATCGCGGCGGCGGGGGCGGCGGACGTCTCGCTGTGCTCATACTCGTAAAGTGTCATGCGGGCAGACTATATGCGCGCTTACTAAAACGGCAAGCGGCCTGGTGGCCGGGGGCTGGTCAGTGCGCCGAGCGCAGCTTGTCGTAGAAGGCGAGGCAGTCGGCGTACTGCGGGAGCAGGCCCTGGTCGACGGCTTCGGCGAGGGTGGGCGCGTCGCGGTCCTTGGCCGACAGGACCGGCTCGATGTCCGCGGGCCAGGGCAGGTTCAGGGCCGGGTCGAGCGGGGTGATGCCGTGCTCGCCGGTGGGGTGGTACGGCTCCGAGCAGAAGTACGACATCACGGTGTCGTCTTCGAGGGCGGCGAAGCCGTGGCCCAGGCCTTCCGCGAGGTACATGGCGCGGAACTCGCGCGAGTCGAGCACGACCGTGTCCCACTGGCCGAAGGTCGGGGACCCGACGCGGAGGTCGATGACGACGTCGAGCAGCGAGCCACGCGGGCAGTAGATGTACTTGGCCTGGCCGGGCGGGGTGTCGGCGAAGTGGATGCCGCGGATCGTGCCGCGCCGGGACACGCTGTGGTTCGCCTGGCCGAGCCGCAACGGGTGGCCGACCGCCGCTTGGAAGGCGTCCTCCTGGAAGGGGGCGACGAACAGGCCCCGGTCGTCGGGGAACGCCCGGGGGGCGAACTCGTAGGCGTCCGGGACGCGCAGCCGGCGGAATTGCATGGCGTCACCTTATCGGGCGCCTTACAAAACCGGACGGACGTCTTGGGAATTGCCGGGAAAAGGGCGCCGGTGTGACATCAACCGCACCGAGGGGTCACCCGCGGCACGGGACCTGTCACAATGACCGGACCGCCGCGTCCGCGGCCATCGCCAGACCCACGGCACCGATGGCCGACGTGACGCCTCGCCGACAGGCCGGCGCTACCGCGCTGGGCTGCCGTGCCGGGAATCCCCCACGGTTTCCCCTGTGGACCGTGGTCCCAGCCCGCATGCCCAGGAGAAATTCCAGTGACCTCAGTCCGAACCGCGAGTTCCGTCATTCCCACCGGGGGAATACCGGAAACGACGACAGGAAACCCCATGAGCGACCCCACCGGCGCCGTCGCGCCGGTCACCGACGAAGAGATCTTCACCGGGCACGAGGGCGGCAAGCTCTCGGTGGCGGCCACCCGCCCGATTTCCAGCCCGCGTGACCTTTCGATCGCGTACACCCCGGGGGTGGCGAAGGTGAGCCGCGCGATCGCCGAGGACGCCGCCAAGGCCAAGCGCTACACGTGGGCGGACCGGCTGGTCGTCGTGGTCAGCGACGGGACGGCGGTGCTCGGCCTCGGTGACATCGGCGCGAGCGCGTCGCTGCCGGTCATGGAGGGCAAGTCGGTGCTCTTCAAGACCTTCGGCGGGCTCGACTCGATCCCGCTGGTGCTGGACACCACCGACGTCGACGAGATCGTCGAGACGCTGGTGCGGCTGCGGCCGTCGTTCGGAGCGGTCAACCTGGAGGACGTCTCCGCACCGCGGTGCTTCGAGCTGGAGGACAAGCTCAAGGAAGCGCTCGACTGCCCGGTCATGCACGACGACCAGCACGGCACGGCGATCGTGACGCTGGCCGCCCTGCGAGGCGCCAACCTGGTCCTCGACCGGGCGATCGCCGACCAGCGCGTGGTCGTCTCCGGCGCCGGCGCGGCGGGCGTGGCCTGCGCGAAGATCCTGCAGGAAGCGGGCATCGGCGACGTCACCGTGCTCGACTCCCGCGGCATCATCCACTCCGGCCGCGAGGGCCTGAACCCGGTCAAGGAGCGCCTGGCCGCGACGACGAACAAGGCCGGCCTGACGGGCGGGCTGGCGGAGGCGCTGGAGGGCGCGGACGTGTTCCTCGGCCTGTCGGGCGCGACGATCGACGAGTCGCTGCTGGGCCGCATGGCGGGCGGCGGCATCGTGTTCGCGCTGTCCAACCCGGACCCGGAAGTGCACCCGGCCGTGGCCGCGCGGTACGCGTCGATCGTGGCGACCGGGCGGAGCGACTTCCCGAACCAGATCAACAACGTGCTGGCCTTCCCGGGTGTCTTCCGCGGTGCGCTCGACTCGGGCGCGCGGGCGATCACGGAGAACATGAAGCTGGCCGCCGCCGAGGCGATCGTGTCGGTGGCGATGGACGACCTCGGTCCGGACCGGATCGTCCCCAGCCCGCTCGACCCGCGCGTGGCCCCGGAGGTCGCGGCCGCGGTCGCGAAGGCCGCGGAAGCCGACGGCGTCACGGCCTGACTGCCCTGCCGCGGCCGGTCGTGAGTGGTAAAGCGGGTTAGCACCCGCCTTGCCACTCACGACGGCTGCGGCAGGCTCAGGAACCGAGCAGGTCGGCCAGGCGGTGGCGGGGGACGTCGACCAGGCGAAGGTCCACCAGGTCGTCCGGGACGTCGAGCGAGACGTTCGCCAGCCGGGCGTGGGCGCGGGTCAGGACCTCGTCCTGGTGCGCCACCGCCTCCGCGACCACCACCGCGTGCCGGTTGTCCGGCGTGCTCCGCAGGTACCGCAGCGCGTACTTCCCCCGGACGAGTGACGCCAGCGCTTCCTGGGACGCCTGGTCCGCCAAGTCCGGGTGGGCGTTCGGCAGCAGCAGGGCCAGGCGGCGGGCGTTCGTGCCCAGCAGCGTCCGCAGCAGCCACGGGCCCGGGTCGGCCGAGAGGTCCATCGCGACCGCGTCGCCCTCGGGGCCGGAGATCGACCAGTCCACCGGCCGCGATTCCAGCGCGAGGCCGCCCGCGCCGGCGATCTCCTTGAGCTTCTCCAGCAGCGCCGGTTTCGTCCCGGCCGCCTCCACCGACTGCGGCCCGTGCGTGTAGATCGCCTTGCCGCTGCGCATCTTCTTGGCCTTCGCCGTCGGCTGGCAGACGTACAGATCCGCCGCGCTGCCGATCGCCTGAGCGCCGAAGTAGCGGTTGAAGCCGGGCAGGATCGCCTCGAACGTCAGCCCGAGCGTCGCCAGCGAGCGCTGCACCTGCGCACCCAGCGCCGGGTGCCGCGGGCTGTAGCCGTACGCCAGCAGCAGCCGTCCCTCGCTCGGCTCGCGCAGCGCCTGCACCCCGCGCGCCGCGAACAGCCCCATGCCTTCGGGCGTGTACGGCGGGTCGCTGAACACGAGGTCGAAGCCGCTGCTCAACGCGGGTGGCAGCCCGACCCGCAGGTCCGCGTGCACGGTCCGGATCTCGCGGCCGCCGCGGTCGTCGAGGTAGGCGAGCACGCGCTCGTCGAGGTCGGCGACGGTCAGGGCCGCCGACGGGCAGATCGCCCGCACGGCCAGCGACGTCAGGTCGTGGTCGCCGAGGAACAGCAGGCGGGTGGCGGTGAGGTCGTACTGCGCGTCCAGCCAGAGCGCGCGGCGCAGCACGGTCTCCGGCGTGGCCTGCACGTGGTCGAGCGCGGCCAGCGGGGACGGCACCTCGGCCACCCACTCGGCGACCTTCGGCAGCAACTCGTGCGCCGCGACTGCTTCGTCGAGCGGGTCGGCGTAGCGCGGCGCGCGGTACTGCAGGTACGACGCCGCGACGCCGGGGGCGATGCGCAGGCGGTCGCCGCTGCGGTCCAGGTCGTCGCCGAGCGCGGCGAGGACGGCTTCCACGCTGCGCCGCGGGGCGGTGCTCAACCGGACCAGCTCGCCGAGGTCGTGGTCGCCGGTGCGCAGCAGGTCGAGGACGCGGTACAGCGGGCGGACGCCGACACCGTGCGCGGCGAGGACGTCGTCGAGAGCCTTCACGGACTCTGAGCCTAGTAGCCACCCCTCGGAACAGCGTGCCAACCACCGCGGACTCGGCTACGGTCGAATCCACCGGGACATGGGGAGTGGCAGTGACCATCGAATTCCGCGACGTGACCAAGCAGTATCCGGATGGGACGGTCGCCGTCGACAAGCTGAACCTCACGGTCGAAGACGGCACGATCACCGTGTTCGTCGGCCCGTCCGGCTGCGGCAAGACGACGTCGCTGCGGATGATCAACCGGATGGTCGAGCCGACCGGCGGCCAGGTGCTGCTGGACGGCAAGGACGTCGCCGAGGGCGACCCGGCCCTGCTGCGCCGCGGCATCGGCTACGTCATCCAGCACGCCGGCCTCTTTCCACATCGGACGGTCCTGGACAACATCGCCACCGTGCCGCTGCTTTCCGGCTGGGACAAGGCGAAGGCGCGCAAGCGGGCCGCCGAGCTGCTGGAGATCATCGGCCTGCCGGTCGAGCTCGGCAAGCGGTACCCGGCCCAGCTTTCGGGCGGCCAGCAGCAGCGCGTCGGCGTCGCCCGCGCGCTCGCCGCGGACTCGCCGGTGCTGCTGATGGACGAGCCGTTCTCCGCGGTCGACCCGATCGTGCGCGAGGACCTCCAGAACGAGCTGCTGCGGCTGCAGTCGCAGCTGGGCAAGACGATCGTGTTCGTCACCCACGACATCGACGAGGCCGTCCGGCTCGGCGACAAGGTGGCCGTGATGCGCGTCGGCGGCAAACTGGCCCAGTACGGCACGCCCGCCGACGTCCTCCGGCACCCGGTCGACGACTTCGTCGCGTCCTTCGTCGGCCGTGACCGCGGCTACCGCGGCCTGTCGTTCCTCTCCGCCGAAGGGGTCGAGGTCAAGGAGCTGGAGCTGATCGAGGTCGGCGCCACGGTCGCGGCGAGCGACGGCTGGCGGCTGGCGGTCAACACCGAGAAGCAGCCCCGCGGCTGGCTGCCCCCGAACTCCACTGTGGACGGTCCGCTCGGCGAGGACGACCTGGTGGCCGGCGGCTCGCTGTGGGTGCGGGGGACGCCGATCCGCGGCGCGCTCGACGCGGCGCTGTCGTCGCCGGCCAGCCTCGGCGTGGTCGTCGACGAAGAACACCGGGTGCTCGGCGCCGTGGTCGCGCGGCAGGTCCTGGACGTCATCGAGGGCACGCCCCAGGCGTCATGAGCTTCTTCGACGAGCTCGGGCGGTACCTGAGCAGCGCGAACAACCGCGGCCAGATCCTCGGCGACCTGGGCGACCACGTCTACCTGGCGCTGCTCCCGCTGGTGCTCGGCATCGTGCTGGCCATCGCGGCGGGCTGGCTCGGCCACCGCTGGCGGCCCGCGCGGCAGGTGCTGATGGTCGTGGCGAACCTGCTCTACACGATCCCGTCGCTCGCGCTGTTCGTCGTCATCCCCGGCCTGATCGGGTCGAAGATCCTGGACAGCGTCAACGTCGTCGTCGCGCTGACCATCTACACCACGGCACTGCTGGTCCGGCCGGTGCTCGACGCCCTCGACGCGGTGCCGCCGCCGGTGGTCGCCGCCGCGACCGCGGTCGGCTACAAGCCGGTGCGGCGGTTCTTCGCCGTCGAACTGCCGCTGTCGGTGCCGGTGCTGGCGGCCGGCGTGCGCGTCGCGTCGGTCAGCAACATCAGCCTGGTCAGCGTCGGCGCGCTGATCGGCACCGGCGGCCTCGGCGTGCTGTTCACCGACGGCTTCCAGCGCGAGTACTTCTCGCCGATCGTGGTCGGCATCGTGCTGACCCTGCTGCTGGCGCTGGTCGTCGACCTCGTGCTGGTGGGCTCGCGAAACCTGCTGACGCCGTGGACCCGGGTGGGAGCCGCATGATCACCGACCTCTTCCACTGGTTCGGGGACCCGGCCCACTGGTCCGGGCCCGACGGCGTCCCGCAGCGGCTGCTGGAACACCTCGGCTACACCGGGCTGTCACTGGTGATCGCGCTGGTCATCGCCGTGCCGCTGGGCCTGTTCGTCGGCCACACCGGCCGCGGCGGCGTCGCGCTGGTGAGCGTCGGCAACGCCATCCGCGCCTTGCCCACGCTGGGGCTCGTGACGTTCCTGTTCCTGCTCTTCACCGAGAGCGTCACCTCGACGATCATCGGCCTCGTCGTGCTGGCCGTGCCGCCGATCCTGGCCGGCACGTACGCCGGGCTGCAGGCGACCGACCACGGCGTGGTCGACGCCGCCGAGGGCGTCGGGATGACCGGCTGGCAGCGGCTGTGGAAGGTCGAGGTGCCGATCTCCCTGCCGCTCGTGCTCGGCGGCATCCGCAACGCCGTGCTCCAGCTCGTGGCGACCGCCGCGGTGGCCGCGTACGTCGGACTCGGTGGCCTGGGCCGGTTCCTGCTCGACGGACTGGCCATTTTGGACTATTCCGAGGTCATCGCGGGCGCCCTGCTGACGACGCTGCTGGCCATCGTCCTCGACCTGCTCTTTTCCTTGCTGAACCGCGCTTTGGTGCCGCGGGGCGTCCGGCTCGCGGCGGCCGCGAAGAAGGTGACGGCGTGAAGCGGCTGATTTCCCTTGTGGCGGTCTTGGTCCTGGCCGCCGGTTGCGGCAACCCGCTGGCGGGCGGCGGCGAAGGTGGCGCTTCGGGCGACATCATCATCGGCGCGTCGGACGTCGGCGAAAGCCTGCTGCTGGCCCAGATCTACGCCGGAGCGCTCCGGCAGGCCGGTGCTTCGAACGTGACGGTGCGGCCGCCGGTGGGCAGCCGCGAGGTCGTCGTCAAGGCACTGCAGGACAAGTCGCTGTCGGTGGTCCCGGACTACAGCGGGAACCTGCTGCGGTACTTCGACAAGGACACTACGGCGACGACGTCCCAGGACGTCTACGCGCAGCTGAAGCAGAAGATCCCGGCGGGCTTCGAGGTGCTGGACCAGGCACCGGCGGAGGACAAGGATCTGCTCGTCGTCGGGCCGCAGCTGGCGGCATCGGGCGTCAAGACGTTCTCCGACCTGGGGAAGCGCTGCGGTGAGCTGGTGTTCGGCGGGCCGGGCCAGTGGAGCAGCCGCTGGAAGGACAAGATCAAGTCGCTGTACGGCTGCGAGTTCAAGGAAATCCGCACGACGGACACGGGCGGCCCGGTGACGGTGGCGGCGCTGAAGTCCGGCGACGTCCAGGTGGCGGACCTCTTCAGCACGTCGTCGACGATCGCGGCCAACGGGTTCGTGCCGCTGGTCGACGACAAGAACATGTTCCCGGCGCAGAACATCGTGCCCCTGGTGGCGAAGGGAACGCTGTCGCCCGCCGAAGTGGCGGCGTTGAACCGCGTCTCGGCGGCGCTGACCACCGAACAGCTGACGCGGCTGAACGTCGAGTTCACCGAAGAGAAGCGGAATCCCCTGGACATCGCGGAGGACTTCCTCGCGCGGGCCTAGCCCGCGCCTCCGCGCGGAGCGTCCAGCAAGGCGCACAGCCGATCCAGCGCGGTGGTCCACGGTCGTGCGGTGAGGACCGGGATCCCGTGTTCGCGGGCCCGCGCGGCCAGCCAGTCGCCGTAGCGAGCGCTGACCTGTGCCCGGCTGTGCTGTTCGCCCTCGTCCGGTTCCCGCTCCAGGTAGTTGGCGACCAGCCGGCCGGGGTCGGGCTCGTGCAGGAACACCGCGCGGACCCGGCCGCCGGCCGCTTGGCCGGCGAACGAGTCCTGCGCGGCCAGTGCGGGCAGCAGGTAGTCGCCCTCGATGACGACGGGGGTGTCGGTCTCCAGGTGGTTGCCGATCACCGCCTCCAGCGCCGGCCGCAGCGCCTCGGCCACGGCGATCTGCAGCTCCAGGACCTGCGGCACCGGCAGGCTGCCGGCGTCCGGGTGGGTGTCCCAGTAGTGCACCAGCGGCTGCTGCGCCGGGGTGGTCATCCGCTGCACGGCGAGAACGAGGTCGTCCACCTCGACGATCGGCACCTCGTACCGCCGGGCCAGCGGGTAGCTGAGCCGGCTCTTGCCGGTGCCGGACGCGCCGCCCAGCAGCAGCACCCGCCAGTCGCGCTCGCCCACCGCTCAGCCTTGCCGGGTGGGGCGGATGGTGAGATCGCCGATCTCGACGTCGTCCGGCTGCTCGATGGCGAATGCGATCGCCCGTGCCACCGCCTCGGGAGCGATGCCGAGCGCGGCCATCGCCTGCTGCGCCTGCTCGCGCTGCTCGGGGTCCTGGACGTAGTCGACCAGTTCGGTGCGCACGTACCCCGGCGAGATCGACGTCGTGCGCAGGACGCCGTCGGTCGACTCCTGGCGCAGCGCCTCCAGCAGCGTGCGGACGGCGTTCTTGGTGCCCGCGTAGACGGCCTGGGTCGGGACGATCTTCAGCCCCGACGTCGAGACGGTCGTCACGAAGTGCCCGCGGCCCTGCGCGCGGAACACCGGCAGCGCGGCGGCGATGCCGTGCAGCACGCCGCGGACGTTGACGTCGATCATCGCGTCCCAGTCGTCGACGTCGAGGGCGCTCATCGGCGCGATCCGGGCGACGCCGGCGTTGGCCACCAGGACGTCGAGCCGTCCGAAGCGCTCGACGGCGAGGGCGACGAGCCGCTCGAGATCGGCCCGGCGGGTGACGTCGACGTCCAGCAGTTCCGCGCGGCCGCCGTCGGCGCGGATCTTCTGCGCGAGCACCTCCAGCCTTTCGGTGCGCCGGGCGCCCAGCACGACGGCCGCGCCGCGGCTCGCCAGCTCGACGGCCGTCGCCTCGCCGATTCCGCTGCTTGCGCCCGTGATGGCGACGACCTTGTCCAGTCCGTTCGACATGGCACCTCCCACTAAACTGACAACTGTCCGCTTAAGCTTACCGGACAGTTGTCCACTTATTCGAGGAGGCGGTCTTGCCGCGTTCGGACGCCGTCGCCAACCGCGACCGGATCGTCGAGGCCGCCCGGGCCGAGCTGAGCGAGTCCAACGGCGCGGCCGAGGAGCTGAAGCTGCACCGGGTCGCCAAGGCCGCCGGCGTCGGGCAGGGCACGCTCTACCGGCACTTCCCGACGCGCGAGCACCTGCTGGCGGAGGTTTACCGGGCCGAACTGACGCAGCTCGTCGGCACGGTGGCGCCGCTGCTGGCGGAACACTCCCCGCTGGAGGCGCTGGCCCGCTGGCTGGACCGGCTGGTCGAGTACGCGCGCGTGAAACGCGGCGTCATGGCGGCGATCGAGGTGCCGACGTGGCAGGACCTCTACGACGGCCAGCACCACCGGCTCGACGAGGCGCTCGAAACGCTGCTGGACCGGGGGCAGGCCGCGGGGGAGATCCGTGCCGGTGTCGACGCCGCCGACGTCATCCTGCTGCTCGGGGCGCTGTCCCGGATCCCGGAAGCGGAGTGGGATGCGCGCGCGCCGCGGATCGTGGCGGTGATCGTCGACGGCCTGCGCGCTTAGGCGTCGGCGGCCAGTTTGAGGCCGAGGCCGATGAAGATCCCGCCGGTGGCGACCTCGATCCGCCGCTGGTTCTTCTTCTTGCGGACCCACCCGCCGAGCCGGCCGGCCAGGACGCCGACGGTGCCGTCGACGAGGAACTCGAACACGATCATGATCGCCCCGAGGACGGCGAACTGCAGCCAGAGGTGGCCGCGGGCGGGGTCGATGAACTGCGGCAGGAAGGCGATGGTGAAGGTGACCATCTTGGGGTTGAGCAGGTTGGTGAGCAGGCCGGACAGGTAGGCGCGATCGCTCTTCCGTTCCACGAGCGGCTTGCGGTTCCGGATGGCCTGGACGCCCAGGTGGATGAGGTAGGCGGCCCCGGCGATCCGGACGACGGTGAAGGCCACGGGAACGGCGGCGAAGAGCGCGGCCAGCCCGGCCGCGGCGACGGCGACGTGGATGGCCTCACTGGTGGCGACCCCGGCGGTGGCCAGCAGCCCGGCTTTCGGCCCGCCACGCATGCCGCAGCCGAGGATGAAGAGCATGTCCGGGCCGGGCGTCACCATGGCGATCGCGGTGGTGACGAGAAAGGCCAGCAGGAGGTGCGGGTCGACCGGCATCCCTCGATCCTGACACGCCGGCCGTGGTGGGCGAACTGCTTTACGCGCCCGGCCGGGAGCCGAAACCCGATTGCCGTCCGCGGCCGGCGCGGGCAAGGTGGCGATCATGCTGATCCGTCGCGCGACGCTTGCCGATCAGGCGGCGATCCACGCCGTCCACAGCGAAGCCTTCCGGCGCGAACCCGCCGTCACCCCGGTCGAGGCGCCTCTCGTCGACGAACTCCGCGCCGATGGCGACCTGATCGACGCCCTCTCGCTCGTGGCCATCCGGGACAACACCGTCGTCGGGCACGTCTGCTGCAGCCGGGCCCGCCTCGGCGACGACACCGAAGCCGCCGTCGGGCTCGGGCCGCTCGGTGTGCTGCCGGCGCACCAAGCCGCCGGTGTCGGCTCCGCGCTGGTGCACGCCGTCGTCGGCGCGGCGGACGCCCTCGGCCACGGCCTGGTCGTCCTGCTCGGCAACCCGGCCTACTACTCGCGGTTCGGCTTCGTCACGGCGTCCGACCTGTCGATCACCGCCCCGGATCCGCAGTGGGGCGAACACTTCCAGGCGCGGACGCTGGCCGCGTACGAACCCACCCAGGCGGGCGCCTTCGAGTACGCGCCCGCGTTCTCCCGGATCTGAACAGGAGCCACGCGTGTACGCACCCACGAGGTCGGTCGGCGTCCGGATCAACCGCGAGCAGCCGCCGGCCAAGCTGCGCGACCTCGCGCGTCAGGCCGAGGACGCGGGTCTCGACGAACTCTGGCTGGTCGAGGACTGCTTCTGGGCGGCCGGCGTCGCCACGGTCGCGACGGCGCTGGCGGTGACGTCGACGATCAAGGTGGGCATCGGCGTGCTGCCGGCGGTGGCGCGCAACCCGGCGATCGCGGCGATGGAGATCGCGGCGCTCGCCGAACTGCACCCGGACCGCCTGATCGCCGGGTTCGGCCACGGCGTCGCGTCGTGGATGCGGCAGATCGGCGCGTACCCGGAGTCACCGCTGGCGGCGCTGGAGGAGACGCTGGTGGCGGTCCGGCGGCTGCTGGCGGGCGAGCGCGTCTCGATGGACGGCCGGCACGTCCACCTGGACGAGGTCGAGCTGGTGTTCCCGCCGTCCTCGCCGCCCCCGCTGGTGGCGGGCGTGCGCCGCCCGAAGTCCCTGGCGATCGCGGGCACGGCGGCGGACGGCACGATCCTGGCCGAGCCGGCCCCGCCGGAGTACGTCCGGACGGCGCTGGCGGGCATCGCGGCGACGGGACCGCACGCCTTGGTGACGTACAACTGGCTGGCCCTGGGCGACCGCGAGCGGGCGCGCAGGACGGTCGCGGAGTCCCTGACGCCGGGCTCGCGGGTGCAGGTCGAGGGCCTGCCGTTCGCGACCGAGCTGCTGGCCCTGCTGGATTCGACGTCCACAGTGGACGAACTGGCCGCGGGCCTGCGCCCGGAGTGGATCGACCGCTTGGCGATCTGCGGCGACCTGGACACCTGTGCGGCCGCGGTCCGGGCCCTGCACGACGCGGGCAGCGGCTCGGTGGTGCTGCTACCGCTGCCGGAGGACGCCCCGGAACAGGCCATCGAGGACGCGGCCCGCGTGGCGGCGGCCGTGCGCGGCTGAGGGCCGGCGGGGCCCTGACGATTTCGGGTGAACGGCCTGCTCGCCCCGCGCGGATGGCCTAGTGTCCGATTCGTGCAGCAAGGACCTCAATACCCGTATCCGCAGTACCAGCCCTACCAGCCACAGCCGCCCGGCTACCCGCCGCCCAAGTCCGGGGGGAAGACCGCGCTGATCGTCGTGCTGGTGGTCGTCGGCGTGCTCGTGCTGGCCGGGGCGGGGGTCGGGGCGTTCTTCCTGCTCACCGCCGACAAGCCGTCCGTGGCCGCGCCGTCCTCGACCGCTCCGGCCGGCGAACCCGACAAGTACCGCTCGCTGCCCCGGTGCAGCGAGGTCGGGAGCCGGATGGACAACCTGCCGCCGCTCACCAGCGACAGCCCGGCCGAGCCCGCCAGCACCTCGGACGACAAGATCCAGCTCTCCCAGCTCAGCTGCTCGTGGATGAAGTCCGGGTCGTCGTCCGGCACGCTCTCGATGTTCCTGGCCAAGTCGACCCAGCCTGGTTCCGGGGAGGGCCCCGGGTACGCGAAGGCGGGCTACGAGATCGAAGTGGACCGCGGCGCGAAGCCGATCACCGAGCAGATCGGGAAGGCGACCAAAGCGGCCGACGTCGACTACGACCAGAGCGGCCCCTTGCAGTGCGGCGTGCGGTTCTACCAGGGCAACGTCGACGTGACCGTGGTCGTCACCGCCGCCGACACCAGCGACCGGAACATCGAACGGTGCCGCCGCAACGCGCACAACCTGGCCAAGGCGGCGTCGGAGTCTCTCGAATGAAAACAGGCCTCCCCACGGCGAACCGTGAGGAGGCCTGTTCCGGGAAAACTCAGTCGAACGCCTTCGCGATCAGCGCCTTCTGCTCGACCTCGTGCACCTTCGACGAACCCGCCGACGGCGCCGCCATCGGACGGCGCGACACGACCTGCAGGCCCGAGAGGACCTCCGGGAACTTCCGGGGCAGGTTCAGGCCGAAGAACGGCCACGCACCCTGGTTCTCCGGCTCCTCCTGGACCCACGCGACCTGCGTCGCGTTCGTGTACCGCTCCAGCGCCGCCAGCAGCTTCTTCTTCGGCAGCGGGTAGTACTGCTCGATCCGCACGATCGCGACGTCGTCGGCCTCGCGCTTCGCCCGCTCCGCCACCAGCTCCCAGTACAGCTTCCCGGAGGTCAGCAGCACCTTGCGGATCTTCGACGGGTCCGGCGTGACGTCGTCGATGACGGACATGAAGCGGCTTTCGCCGGTGAAGTCCTCGACCGCCGACGTCGCGGCCTTGTTGCGCAGCATCGACTTCGGCGTGAAGACGACCAGCGGGCGCTGGATGCCGTCGAGGGCGTGGCGGCGCAGCAGGTGGAAGTAGTTCGCCGGGGTGGACGGGACCGCCACCGTCATCGAGCCCTCCGCGCACAGCGAGAGGAAGCGCTCGATGCGGCCGGACGTGTGGTCCGGGCCCTGGCCCTCGTGGCCGTGCGGCAGCAGCAGCACGACGTCCGAGCGCTGGCCCCACTTGGCCTCGCCCGAGGAGATGTACTCGTCGATGACCGTCTGCGCGCCGTTGACGAAGTCACCGAACTGCGCTTCCCACATCACCAGCGCCTCGGAGTTCGCCACCGAGTAGCCGTACTCGAAGCCGACGGCCGCGTACTCCGACAGCGCCGAGTCGTAGATCATCACGCGGCCCTGACCGTCGGCCAGGTTCTGCAGCGGCGCGTACTCCTGGCCGGTCTTGCGGTCGATGAAGACCGAGTGCCGCTGGGTGAACGTGCCGCGCCGCGAGTCCTGGCCGGACAGCCGGACCAGCCGGCCTTCCATCGCCAGCGACCCGAACGCCAGCAGCTCGCCGAACGCCCAGTCGATGTCGCCCTCGCGGGACATCTTGTGACGGCGCTCCATCACCGGCTTGACGCGCGGGTGCGGCGTGAAGCCCTCGGGCACCTGGACGAACGCGTCGCCGATGCGCTCGATGACCTCGCTCGAGACCGACGTCTTGACCTTGGCCGGCACCTGCTGCTCCTCCTCGACGGAGGGGCTGGCCTTCGCGGGGTGCTTCTCCAGCTCGCGGACCTCGTTGAAGACGTGCTCCAGCTGGCTCGAGAAGTCGCGCAGCGCGGCCTCGGCCTCCTCGACGGAGATGTCGCCGCGGCCGATCAGCGACTCGGTGTAGGTCTTCCGGACCGAGCGCTTGGTGTCGATGATGTCGTACATCGCCGGCTGCGTCATCGACGGGTCGTCGCCCTCGTTGTGCCCGCGGCGGCGGTAGCAGATGAGGTCGATGACGACGTCCTTGTGGAACGCCTGCCGGTACTCGACGGCCAGCTTGGCCACCCAGTGCGCGGCTTCGGGGTCGTCGCCGTTCACGTGGAAGATCGGCGAGCCGATCATCTTGGCGACGTCGGTGGCGTACTGCGACGAGCGCGAGTGCTCCGGCGCGGTCGTGAAGCCGACCTGGTTGTTGACGATGACGTGCACGGTGCCGCCGGTGCGGTATCCGCGCAGCAGCGCCAGGTTCAGCGTCTCGGCCACCACGCCCTGGCCCGCGAAGGCCGCGTCGCCGTGCATCAGGACCGGCAGGACGGTGTAGCCCTCGCCGCCCTTGTCGAGGATGTCCTGCTTCGCGCGGACGATGCCCTCGAGGACCGGGTCGACGGTCTCCAGGTGGGACGGGTTCGCGGTCAGCGACACCTTAGTCTCGCCGTCGCCGAACATCCGGAAGTACTTGCCCTCGGCGCCGAGGTGGTACTTGACGTCACCGGAACCGTGCGCCTGGCCCGGGTCGAGGTTGCCCTCGAACTCCTGGAAGATCTGGCTGATCGGCTTGCCGACGATGTTGGCCAGCACGTTCAGCCGGCCGCGGTGCGGCATGCCGATGACGACCTCGTCGAGCTCGTGCTCGGCGGCCTTGTCCAGCAGCGTGTCCAGCAGCGGGATCGCCGTCTCGCCGCCCTCGAGCGAGAACCGCTTCTGGCCGACGTACTTGGTCTGCAGGAACGTCTCGAACGCCTCGGCGGCGTTCAGCTTCGAGAGCACGTACTTCTGGACCGCGGGGTCCGGCTTCTCGTGCGGGATCTCGACGCGCTCCTGGATCCAGCGGCGCTCCTCGGGGTCGAGGATGTGGGTGTACTCGATGCCGACCGTGCGGCAGTACGAGTTGCGCAGCACGCCCAGGATGTCGCGCAGCTTCATCCGCTCCTGGCCGGCGAAGCCGCCGACCGGGAACTCGCGGTCGAGGTCCCACAAGGTCAGGTTGTGGGAGAGGACGTCCAGGTCGGCGTGGCTGCGCTGGCGGTAGTTCAGCGGGTCGGTGTCGGCCATCAGGTGGCCGCGCATCCGGAACGCGTCGATCAGCTCGATCACGCGGGCGGTCTTGTCGACCGGGCCGTCCGGGATGTCGGCGACCCAGCGGATCGGCTCGTACGGCAGGCGCAGGCTGGTGAAGACGTCGTCGTAGAAGCCGTCTTCGCCGAGCAGCAGCTGGTGGATGCGCTTGAGGAACTCGCCGGACTCCGCGCCCTGGATGATGCGGTGGTCGTAGGTCGAGGTCAGCGTCATGATCTTGCTGATGCCGAGGTCGACCAGGGTCTTCTCGCTGGTGCCCTCGAAGGCGGCCGGGTACTGCATGGCGCCGACGCCGATGATGGCGCCCTGGCCGGCCTGCAGGCGCGGCACCGAGTGGTTGGTGCCGATGCCGCCCGGGTTGGTCAGCGAGATGGTGGTGCCGGAGAAGTCGTCGGCGGTCAGCTTGTTGTTGCGGGCCTTCTTGACGATCTCCTCGTACGCCTGCCAGAACTGCAGGAACGTCATGTCCTCGACGTTCTTGACCGAGGCCACGACGAGGTTGCGCGACCCGTCCTTGCCCTTCATGTCGATGGCGAGCCCGAAGTTGACGTGCTCCGGCGTGATCGCGAACGGCTTGCCGTCGATCTGCTGGTAATGCCGGTTCATGTTCGGGTAGTCCTTCAGCGCCCGCACCATGGCGTAGCCGATGAGGTGCGTGAAGGAGATCTTGCCGCCGCGGGTGCGCTTGAGGTGGTTGTTGATGACGATGCGGTTGTCCGCCATCAGCTTCGCCGGGACCGCGCGCACGCTGGTCGCGGTGGGAACGCTCAGCGAGGCGTCCATGTTCTTGGCGATGGCCGCCGCGGCGCCGCGCAGCTGCTTCGACTCCGGCTCTTCCTTCTTCGCCTCGGCCTTGGGCTCGGCCTTCGCGGCCGCCGGCTTCGGGGCCGCCTTCGGCTCGGCCTTCGGGGCCGGCTTGGCCGGCGCGGCCTGCTTGGCCTGCTTGGCCGCCGACTCCGCGTTCTGCACGGCCTTGGGCGACGGCTGGGCGGCCTGGCCGTTGGTGGCGGGCTTGGCGTCGGCCTGCTGCCGGGCGGTGTCCGCCTTGGCCTGCGCGCTCTGCGTCGGCTTGAAGTCCGCGAAGAAGTCGTGCCATGCGGCATCGACTGAGGAAGGGTCGGCGAGGAACTGGTCGTACATCTCTTCGACCAGCCACTCGTTGGGGCCGAACTGTGACGCAGGGCTGCTGCTGGACACGGCTGGGGCTCGCCTCTATCCGTCTCGATCTCGATCTTGAATCCGCTGATGCGCCTACCAGGCTAACCCCCTCGGTGACCGCGATGTGATGGAACCGGCCTGTGTGAGGCGTGGCGCACTAGGGTATCGGTCACTGACTCGATCAAGATGTGCTAAGGGAACCTTAAGCACTGGACCCGGTACAGCGTTCCCCGGCTCTTCCGCGCGGGTTCGCTCCGTGTGCGGCGGACGTTCACCGCGGTGGGTTCTCCTGGGGTGATGTGGCTGGTCGAATGTCCGTCGTTCTGGGACCAGGGCCTGGTGCGGCCGCTGGTCACCGAGTCCGGCACGGTGGTCCTGAGGTGTGATTCGTGTTCGGCCGTCTGGCCTACGCTGGCCGACTTCGAGGAGATGGCCTGGGTCGAGCCCGACGAGCCGGATTGGCTGGTCGGGGCCGGGGTCCACGTCCGGCCGGGCACGGTCCGCTGGGCGTCCCGCCCCGAGGTGGAGGCGGCCGGGCTGGGCTCGCTGAAGTGGCGCGCGCTGCCTTAACCCCGTTCGTACGGCGGCTCGTGGGGGACGAGCTTGACGGCCAGGTGGAGCTGGTCGGTGGCCAGCAGCCCGGCGATGTCCCGCACGACCGGGGTGACGTCGGTGACAGCCGTGATCCACTCGTCGGCGTGCCCGCCGACGAGCCGGATCGCCTGGAAGTTCAGCGGGGTGTGGTCGAGATCTCGCTCCGGCACCCACTCGACGTGCCCCTGGAGGGCGCGCTCGAAGCCGTCACGGGTGAGGTCGACGGCCAGGACGCGCTCGTGGCCGGGCTTGCGTCCGTTGTCGCTGTCGTGGGCCGCGAGCCGGAACGACGGCGTGACCGCCACGCTCCCACCCTGCCCGAGGGTCTGCTTCTCGAGCGCGGCATCGGCGACGGCGGGCGGGCACGACCGGTAGACCCGCACGGTCGTGTCGGTCTGGGCGGCCCGGATCTGCCGGTCGGGGACCCGCTTCTCTTCGAACATGCCCGCCATGCTCCCAGCGCCGGCCCGCCCCGGCCACGAACTTTCGTGCGCAAGGACGCATCACCCGTGACTGGAGGGTCGACACGCGTGATTGGAGGGTCAACTCGCGTGATTGGAGGGTCGACACGGCGTAGCCCGGGCTTTCCGGCGTGTCGACTCCTCAATCACGCGTGTCGACTTCCGGATCACGCGTGTCGACCCTTTCCGCACGGTCAGCCGAGGGACCAGAGGCGGGCGTAGGGGCCGTTGGCGGCCAGGAGCTCGGCGTGGGTTCCGGTTTCGACGATCCGGCCGTGGTCGAGGACCACGATGCGGTCTGCTCGGGCGGCTGTGGCGAGGCGGTGGGCGACCACGAAGGTGGTGCGGCGGCGGGCGACCGTCTCCGTCGCTCGGAGGACCGCCGCCTCCGTCGAGGGGTCGAGGGCCGCGGTGGCTTCGTCGAGGAGCAGGACGTCCGGGTCCACCAGTTCCGCCCGGGCCAGAGCCACCAGCTGGCGCTGGCCCGCCGACAGGGAGCGGCCGCGCTCGCCCACCGGCTGCAGGAAGCCCGCCGGCAGGGCCGCGACGCCGTCCAGCGCTCCGACCGCGCGGACCGCCGCCTCGACCTCCGCGTCCGTGGCCGACGGGCGGCCGTAGCGGACGTTGTCCGCGACCGTGCCCGAGAACAGGTGGGCCTCCTGGGGCACCACGCCCATCCGGCGGCGCAGGCCGGCCAGCTCGTACTCGCGGACGTCCGTGCCGTCGATCCGGACCTCGCCGCCGGTGACGTCGTAGTAGCGGGCCACCAGCTTCACCGCCGTCGACTTGCCCGCGCCGGTCGCGCCGACCAGCGCGATCGTCTCGCCCGCCGCGACGTCCAGCGAGAACTCCGCCAGCGCCGGGGACTCCGCGCCGGCGTAGGAGAACCCGACCTCCTTGAACGAGACTTCGCCGCGCAGCCGCTCCGGCACCGTGACCGGGTGCTCCGCCGCCGGCACCGACGTCGGCGTCCGCAGCAGGTCGCCGATGCGGTTCAGGCCGACGCTCGCCTGCTGGTAGCCGTCGAACACCGCCGACAGCTGCTGGATCGGCGAGAAGAACTGCTGCAGGTACAGCAGGAACGCGAGCAGCACACCGGCCGACAGCGTGCCCGCCGAGACGCGGTTCGCGCCGACCACCAGCACCGTCGTGGTCGCCAGGTCCGACAGCAGCGCCACCAGCGGGAAGTACGTCGCCACGTACCGCTGGGCCCGCAGCCGCGAGCGCCGGTAGTCGTCACTGCGCGAAGCGAACGCCTCCGCGGAGCGGTCTTCGCGCGTGTACGCCTGCGCCACGCGCAGCCCGCTGACGTTCTCCTGCATGTCCGCGTTCACGACGCTGACCCGCTCGCGGGCCTCGTTGTACGCCTTCGACGCCGACCGCCGGAAGATCACCGTGGCCACCGCCAGCACCGGCACCATCGCCAGCGCGTACAGCGCCAGGCCGGCGTCGGTGACCAGCAGCGCGGCCGTGATCCCGGCCAGCGTCAGCGCGCTCACCACCGCGGTGGCCAGGCCGGTCTGCAGGAACGTCGAGAGCGCGTCGACGTCCGTCGTCATCCGGGTCATGATCTTTCCGGACAGCTCCCGCTCGTAGTAGTCGAGCCCGAGCCGCTGCAGGTGCGCGTAGCTGCGGACGCGCAGCGCGTACAGCACCGTCTCGCCCACCCGGGACGTCAGCCGCGTCTGCGCGAAGACCACCAGCCAGTCGGCCGCGATCACCACGGCGCCGATCCCGGCGGCGAGCCAGATCACCCACTCGACCCCGGTGCGCACGCCGTGGTCGACGCCGAACTGGTACAGCCCCGGCAGCGCGATCGACGCCAGCGCGTCCGCCGCCACCAGCGCGATCACCACGGCCAGGGGCCAGCGGACCGGCCGCAGCAACCCGGCCAGCCGGAACTTCGGGTCGGGCGCGGTGACGTCCACGCCGGGCAGGCGCGGCTCGTCGACGGCCGGCGGCAGCTTGCGCACGCCCTCGATCAGCTCCGGCGTCGGCGGGACGTCGAGGCCGCCGCCCCCGCCGACGAACCCGCTGCTGTTCGGGTCGCCGCTGCGCATCCGCGCGGCTTCGGCCAGCTCGTCGACCTCGTCGCGGCTCTCGTCACGCGGCCACAGCGACGGCGTGACGCCGTCCCGGCCGGAGTCCAGGCTCTCGCAGCGGTGCTTCTCCTCGACGTCGTCGCCCGGGCCCGCCACCAGCTCGCGGAACAGCGGGCAGCGCGCCATCAGCTCGGCCTCGGTGCCGACGTCGACGACGCGGCCCTCGTCCAGCACCGCGATCCGGTCCGCCAGCGCCAGGGTGGACCGCCGGTGCGCGATCAACAGGGTGGTCCGGGCCGCGGTGACCGATCGGAGGGTGTCGTAAATGGCCGCCTCGGTGACGGTGTCGATCGCCGAGGTCGCGTCGTCGAGGACGAGGATCCGCGGGTCCGTGATCAGTGCCCTGGCCAGCCCCAGCCGCTGCCGCTGCCCGCCCGAGAGCGTCAGCCCGCGTTCGCCGACCAGCGTCTCGTAGCCGTCCGGCAGCGCGCGGATGAAGCCGTCCGCCTCCGCGGCCCTGGCCGCCGCGAAGACCTCCTCGTCGGTGGCGTCCGGACGGCCGTAGGCGATGTTGTCCCGGATCGACGAGGAGAACAGGAACGCCTCCTCGAACACCACGCCGATCGCCTGCCGCAGCTGCCGCAGCGGGACGTCCCGGACGTCGAGGCCGCCGACCCGCACCGAGCCCTCGTGCACGTCGTAGAACCGGGGCAGCAGCAGCGAAATCGTCGACTTCCCGGAACCGGCGGTGCCGACCAGCGCGAGGGTCTCGCCCGGGTTCGCGGTGACCGACAGGCCGTCCAGCACCGGTTCGGTGCGCGTGTAGCCGAAGCGGACGCCCTCGAGCTCCACGCCCAGCGGCCCCTCCGGCAGCGGCCGCGCGTCCGGCGCGTCGACGACCTCCGGCTGCGCGTCGATCAGCTCGTACACCCGCTCGGCGCCGGCCCGGGTCAGCTGCGCCTGCACGACCAGGCCGGACAGCATCCGGGCCGGCCCGATCAGCGTCGCGAGGTAGGTGGCGAAGGCCAGGAACGTGCCGAGCGTGATGGACCCGTTCAGCGCGAGGACGCCGCCGATGCCGAGCACGGCGACCTGACCGGCGGCCGGCAGCGCGGCGGTGGTCGCCGTCGGGACCGCCGACAGTTTCGCCGCGCGCAGCCGCTCCCCGAACAGCTTCCGCGCGGTCGCTTCCAGCTTCGAGACCTCCCGCGTCTCCTGGCCGAAACCCTTGACCACCCGGACGCCGGTGACGGTCTCCTCGACCTGCTGCGCGACATCCGCCGCGCGCTGCTGCGCCGACCAGGTGGCCGGGAAGAGCCGCTTGCGGCTGCGCGCCACGATGATGCCGACCGCCGGCGTGACGACCAGCGCGATCAGCGTCAGCACCGGGGACAGCCACAGCATCGCGACGAACGACAGCAGCGCGAAGACCACCGAGCCGAACGACAGCGGGACCTGCATCAGGATCCCGGTCACCAGCTGCAGGTCCGAGATCGCGCGCGAGGCGACCTGGCCGGTGCGCAGCGCGTCCTGCTTGCCGCCGTCCAGCCGCGAAACGGCGTTGAAGACCCGCTGGCGCAGATCGTGCTGCACGTCGAGGGCGAGCTTCCCGCCGAGGTAGCGGCGCGCGAACGCGGTGCCGAAGGCGACCAGCTGCAGCGCCACCAGGAACCCGGCGATCCCGGGCAGCCCGCCGGTCTGCCCGGCCACCGCGTCGTCCACCGCCGTGCGCACCAGCAGCGGGCTCACGGCCTGCACGCCGACGCCGAAGGCGGCGGCCAGCAGCGACAGCACGACGAGCACGCGGTGCTCCCACGCCGCGGCGGACAGCCGGCGGATCCAGCCGGCCGTCTCGGCGGGTGGGAGCTCTTGACGGGAGCGAGGCGGAGCAACGGTCACGTTGTGACAGTAAGCGCCACCACCGACAAAATATTTCCCCGAACGCCGCGAAGGCCACCTCGAGCAGCTCGAGGTGGCCTTCGCGAACAGCCGGACTACGTGATGTCGCGCTTCTGGTTGCCCGCCCAGCCGAGGCCGAAGAAGAGCATCGTCCACGCGAGGAAGATCAGCGCCGACGCCCACCACGAGAGCACACCGGGCGCCCCCGCCGTCAGCTGGAGCACCAGCTGCGAACCGGAGTCCACGCTGGCCGGCAGGGCGAGCGAGTTGAACCCGAAGGCGTCCGCCGCGATGCCGCCGACGATCCCGTTCGCGGTGCCGTTCGGCAGGATCCCGCCCAGGATGTCGATGTCCAGCCAGGCCCAGAACACGATCACCACGACGTTTTCCAGGATCAGGAACCACACCATGAGCAGCACGACGGCCAGCGGCACGCTGCGCAGCACCGCGCCGAACCCGATGCCGAACAACGTCACCAGCGCCCCGGCCAGCACCGACCCGCCGAGCGCGGCCAGCCACTGACCCGCCGACGGCCAGCGGCCCGAGTCCACCGACGCCATCACCGCGAGCGCCGAAACGCCGAAGCTGATCAAACCGTAGAGAGCGCCCCACACGAGGTAGGTGAGCATCTTCGCGGTCAGCGCCGAAACCCGGTTCGGCGCGGTGAGGAAGGTCGTCGTGATCGTCTTGTTGCGGTACTCCCCGGCCAGCGCGAAGACGCCGAACAACGCCGGGACGAGCTGCGCGATGTTCACCCCGTGCGCCAGCGCCAGCAGCCCCACCGGGATCTTGCTCGGGTCGAGGCCGATCATCTCGCTGACCTGCCGGGCGTCCTTACTGCCCAGGAAGTCCGCGAAATCGTTCGTGAGGCTGCCCCACGCGAAGGTCATCCAGAACGCGACCAGCACCAGCGGGATCAGCAGCACCCACCACGTGTTCAGCGAGAGCGTCTTGCGGAACTCCGCCTTGATCAGGTTGCCCATCACTGCTGCGGTCCTCCCCAGTACTGCTGCTGCTGTTGCTGCTGCGGGCCCGACGGCGGGCCCTGCTGGTAGTGCTGCTGCGGCGGATAACCGGGCGGCGGGCCCTGGTACTGCGGCTGCGGCGGGTAACCCGGCGGCGGCTGGCCCGGCGCGCCGGTGTACTGACCCTGCGTCAACTGGAAGAACATCCGCTCCAGATCGGCGTGCTCCTCCTGCATCCCGTAGACGGCGATCCCCGCCTTCGCGGCGATGTCACCGATCTGCTGGACACTCGACCCGGCGACCGCCACCCGGCCGTCCGGCGTCGGCGAAACCCCGACGATGCCGTTGTCCTGCAACACCTTCACCAACCCCGACGGATCCGCCGGCTGCACCAGCACCCGCGACTGCTGGCTCTTGCGCAGCTGCTCCAGCGGGCCGTAATAACGCGTGACCCCCTGGCTGATGATGACGACCTGGTCGATCAGCTGCTCGACCTCGTTCAGCAGGTGACTCGAAACCAGGACCGTCCGCCGCTGCTCCCGCGCGTACGAACGCAGGAAGTTGCGCAACCACAGAATGCCCTCGGGATCGAGACCGTTCGTCGGCTCGTCCAGCACCAGCACCTGCGGATCACCCAGGAGCGCCGTCGCCAGCGCCAGCCGCTGCCGCATGCCCAGCGAGAACCCGCCCGCCTTCCGGTCCGCGGCACTTCCCAGGCCCACCAGGCCGAGCACCTCGTCCGCACGCCGATCCGGCACCCCGATGGCCGCGGCGTACACCCGAAGGTGGTTGCGCGCCGTCCGGCCCGGGTGGAACCCCTCGTTCTCCAGCACCGAGCCCACCACCCGCGCCGGATTCCCCAGCTGCGAATGCGGCCGCCCGTTGATCGTCGCCATCCCCGAAGTGGGTGTCACCAACCCGAGCAACATGCGCAACGTCGTCGTCTTGCCCGCGCCGTTCGGACCCAGGAACCCCGTCACCGAACCAGGTTCGACCGTGAAGCTCAGGTTCTGCACGGCGTTCACTGCGCCGAACCGCTTGCTCAGGTTCTGCACCACAATCCGGCCACTGCCGTCGTGCATACCGTCCCCTAACGTTCCCCGCTGATGCGGCGTCATCCTGCCCTACCGGCGACGCTCGCGCGCACGGAACGCCCGAGAGCGACCTTCGTCACTTTCCGCTACCGGCCGATCCGGTCTCCAGTGGCACTGACCAGAGGATTCGTGCTCTCCCGGCGATCAACTTGGTAAAGAATTCGTGCGACTTGCCGACCCGGTGCAGCCAAGTCCGCCAAACCCCTCTAAGCTAGGTACCGGCGGCCCGCTCCCAGTGACCCCCAGGCTGGTTGAGCGGGTCGCCCCTTCGTCTCCTTCTTCGCGGCTTCGCCGCTCATGTCGACTTCGTCGTATTACCCGGGGGGCCGAGCCCCCCGGACCCCCCACGGTGCCTCCGCCCGGCTTCCAGCCCTGCCGGACCTTAGCTGGGTTGGGCGTGAAGCCAGCCCCCGTGCTGGTTGGGTTGGGTGTGAAGGTGGGGGCTGGGCTGTGGCATCGTTGCGCGGTGCGGATCTTGCTCGTTGAAGACGAACGGCGGCTTGCCGAGGCGTTGCGGGCCGGGCTGAGTGCCGAGGGGTACGCCGTCGATGTTGCCCACAACGGGCGGGATGCCCTCTGGCACGCCGGTGAGCACCCCTATGCCGCCATCGTCCTCGACATCATGCTGCCCGGGCTCAACGGGTACCGCGTCTGCCGGCGGCTTCGGGACCAGGGGAACAGCACCCCGATCCTGATGCTCACCGCCAAGGACGGCGAGGACGACGAGATCGAGGCCCTCGACACCGGGGCCGATGACTTCCTGCCCAAGCCCTTCTCCTACGGCGTCCTGCTTTCCCGGCTGCGCGCGCTCATCCGGCGTGGCGGCGCCACCCGGCCCGGCGTTCTCAAACTCGGGGACCTCGAGCTCGACCAGGCCGGGCGGACCTGCCGGCGCGGCACCACCGACATCACGCTCACCAGCAAGGAGTTCGCCCTCCTCGCCTACCTCATGCAACGGCCCGGGCAGGTCGTCACCAAAGCCGAACTGCTCGACAACCTCTGGGACTTCGCTGCCTCCGCCACCGCCAACCTGGTGGAAGTGCACGTCAGCGCGCTGCGGCGCAAGATCGACGTCCCCTTCGGCGCGGAAACCATCCGGACCGTCCGCGGCGCCGGCTACCACGTGGTGACCGCGGCAGCCTGACTTCGGGCGCTCCACCGCGTTCGGACGGCGGCGGCCGCGGAAAGGGGAGCGGGCCCCTGCCGCGGTGCGACAGGAGCCCGCTCGGGCGGAGCAGCTCAGGCGAGAACGGTGTCCAGTGGCGTGTGCGGCAGGTCGTGGGCCACCGCGACCGGGCCGTTGGTCAGGGCACCGTCGTGCGTGTTGAGGCCCTTGGCCAGCGCGGCGTCGGCCTGCAACGCGGCCTTCCAGCCGTGCTCGGCCAGCTGGACCGCATAGGGCAGCGTGACGTTGGTGAGGCCGTAGGTCGACGTCCGGGGCACCGCGCCCGGCATGTTCGCGACGCAGTAGAAGACGGACTCGTGCACGGTGTAGGTCGGGTCGTCGTGCGTGGTCGGGCGCGAGTCGGCGAAGCAACCGCCCTGGTCGATCGCGATGTCGACCAGCACGCTGCCCGGCTTCATCCGGGCGACGAGCTCGTTCGAGACCAGCTTCGGCGCCTTCGCGCCGGGGACGAGCACCGCGCCGATGACCAGGTCGGCCTGCAGCACGGACTCCTCGACCGAAAGCCGGTTCGACGTCACCGTGCGGATGCGGCCACCGAAGTCGTTGTCGATCTGGCGGAGGCGGTCGACGTTGGTGTCGAGGATCTCGACGTCGGAGCCGAGGCCGAGCGCGACGCGGGCGGCGTTCAGGCCCGCGACACCGCCGCCGATGACGACGACGCGCGCCGGGTGGACGCCGGGGATGCCGCCGGGCAGCACACCGCGGCCGCCACTGGGCTTCATCAGGGAGAACGCGCCGACCTGCGGGGCGAGCCGGCCGGCGACCTCGGACATCGGGGCGAGCAGCGGAAGGGCGCCGGAGGCGGTCTGCACCGTCTCGTAGGCGATCGCGGTGGTGCCGGCGGCGAGCAGCGCGTCGGTCAACGGCCGGTCGGCGGCGATGTGCAGGTAGGTGAAGAGGACCTGGTCGCGGCGGAGCCGGCCGTACTCCTCGGCGATGGGCTCCTTGACCTTGAGGACGAGCTCGCCCTCGGCCCAGGTCTCGTCGGCGGTGGCGAGGATCTTCGCGCCGGCGGCGACGTACTCCTCGTCGGTGATGGACGAACCCACTCCGGCGGCGGTCTCGACGAAGACGTCGTGCCCACGCCCGACCAGCTCGTGCACCCCGGCCGGGGTCAGCGCGACCCGGTATTCGTGCTTCTTGATCTCACGGGGAACGGCGATACGCATGGTCGGCCTCCTGGGTCGGTCAGCGTCCGGAATCGGTTGGTGCTGCCACTCACGGTGAGCCACCCGGACGGCGGTGTCATCGTGCTGCCCGGACAATTCTCGGCGGCATTCGTGGTTCTGCCGGAACAAGCCCCTTGACCTCGACTTCACTTGAAGTTGCACCGTTGCGGCATGCGTGCGGTGTGGTTGAGAGAGTTCGGTGGCCCGGAAGTGCTCGTCCCGGGGGAGGCGCCGGATCCGGTGCCCGGGCCGGGCCAGGTGCTGGTGGAGGTGGCCTTCGCGAACACGACGTTCGTCGAGACGCAGTTCCGGGCGGGCGCGCCGGGGCCGTTCCGGGCGTCGCTGCCGGTGATCCCGGGCAACGGCGTCGGCGGCGTGATCAGCGCGGTCGGCGCGGGGGTGGACCCGGGGCTGGCCGGGCAACGGGTGGTGACGGCGACGGGTGGCTCGGGCGGCTACGCCGAGCGCGTCGCGGTGGACGCGGCGGCGGTGTTCGAGGTGCCCAGCGCGCTGTCCCTCGACGCGGCGGTGGCGCTCCTGGCGGACGGCCGGACGGCGACCGGCTTGGTGCGGGCGACCGGCGTGCGCCCGGGTGACCGGGTCCTGGTGGAGGCGGCGGCGGGCGGCGTCGGCGGCTTGCTGGTCCAGCTGGCGAAGGCGGCGGGAGCGACGGTGATCGGCGCGGCGGGCGGGCCGGCGAAGGTGGCTCGGGTGCGCGGGGCTTCTTCGGTCGTCGACTACCTGCGGCCGGACTGGACGTCCGCGGCAGGCCCGGTGGACGTCGTGTTCGACGGAGTGGGCGGGCCGATCGGCACGGCGGCGTTCGGGCTCCTGCGCCCGGGCGGCCGGATGGCGGTGTACGGACTGGCGGGCGGGTCGTGGGCCGAAGTGTCCGAAGAGGACGCTGCGGCCCGGGGAGTTTCGCTGGTGCGGTCGATCGGGTCGCCGGCGGAGCTGCGGGCGTTCACGGAATCGGCGTTGGCGGCGGCGGCCGAGGGGAGCCTGGTGCCGGTGATCGGCCAGCGCTTCCCCCTGGAGAAGGCGGCGGACGCCCACGCGGCGATCGAGTCCCGCGCGACGGTGGGAAAGACGTTGCTGGTCCTGTGATCGACGATTTCCTGGCCCGGCCGCTGACGGCGCGGGTGGCGACGGACGGGCCGACGGTCCGGCCCACGTGGTACCTGTGGGAGGACGACGCGTTCTGGATCCTGAGCGGGCCGTGGTCCCGGCTGCCGGCGCTCGTCCATGCGAAGTCGCGGATCGCTTTGACGGTGGATGTCTGCGAGCTCGAGACCGGGGTGGTCCTGCAGGTCCTGGCTCGCGGTGAGGCGGAGGTGCGGCCGTTCGACGTGGCTCGTGGGCGGCGGAAGCTGGTGCGGTACCTGGGAGTCGACGAGTCGGGGTGGGATCCGCGGTTCCGGGAGTACCTGTATGGGGACGTCGGGGCGGTTTGGGTGTATCTGCGGCCTTCGCGGCTGGTGCTGAAGGATTTGAGCTACGCGGTGGTTCCGGGTGCCCACCACCCCGAAGCTCGATTGTGACTACGGCCGGTGGTACCGGGTCAAGGCGGGAAAGCGTGCCTTGACCCGGCACCACCGTCCGCGTGCTGGCTTCGGATCGGGGCGGCGGGGCAGGTCTGGGCGGGGTGCCGGTATGGGGGCCAGAGTGCCGTTTCGGGGCGGTGCAGTAGCTGAAAGGGTGCTTTCGACTCTGGGTGGGGGGCCGGCACTTCTCGAAGGTCGCGAATGACTCATTCGGGACCTCGGACGTCCCGAATGAGTCATTCGCGACACCGCCCGGCGAAGCGGAAGCAAACCCACCGGAAACGCCGTGAAGGCCTCCCCGAGAGACTCGGGAAGGCCTTCACGGGTTCCGCCGCGGGAAGACGGGAACCTCAGCCGCGGTAGGCCGACCAGGAGCTCTTCATCCGCGAGGCCTGGCCCGCGGTGAACTCGTACATGCAGCTGTCGTAGCTGTAGTCCATGAAGTTGTGCACCGGGTCCACGCCCGCCGACGAGCAGGTGTCCTTGCTCGCCGGGCAGCCCGAGGTCGCCGTGGCCTCGGCCGGGGTGTCGGACACGTAGTCGCCCGAACCCGAGCAGCCGCCCTGGAACGTGTGGTACAGGCCCATCCAGTGGCCGACCTCGTGGGTGGCCGTGTCGCCCTCGTTGTAGTTCGTCGCCGAGCGGCCCGGGAGGGACTCGTCGAGGATGACCACGCCGTCCAGCTTCGGCTGGGACTTGTAGTTCGACGGGAACGTCGCCCAGCCGAGCAGGTCGTCGCCGAGCTTGGCCGTGTAGATGTTCAGCGCGTTCGCGCCGCCCTTGCGCAGCGCGTTCTTCATGTTGCGCTCGGCCGAGGTGCCGTCGGTGATGCCGTTGTACCAGGTGGAGTTGTTCGTGTAGTCGGTGCTGACCAGCGAGAAGCTGAAGCCGCTCGACGCGTACGCGCTGTTCAGGACCGAGATCTGCTTGCTGATCGTGGCCGCCGGCAGGTTGCCGGTCGAACCGCTGGTGATCACGTGGAAGTACACCGGGATCGACACCGCGGCCGCGGCCTGGGCCGAGAACGCCGTGCGCTTGCCGGCGAGCTTGCTCTGCAGGTCCGCTTCCATGCGGGCCGCCTCGGCCGGGGACACCGAGTCGGCGCGCCCGTCCTTGCTGCGGTCCGCGGCGTGGGCGGGGGTGAAGCAGTCGCCGCTCGGCGCCGCGACGGCGCTCCCGGCTCCTGCCGCCGGGACGACCAGGGCGACCAGGGAGAGCGCGGACACCGCGCCCAGCTTGACGGCCTTGCCGAACCGCTCCGAACTGCTCATGGAGGAACTCCTCTTGCAACGACCCGGCTACCCCGGGTGGTGAAGAGAAAATGCGGCACGCGATCTTCCTTATCCACCATCTTTCGGCTGGAAAAGACACTCCGTACCATCGGCGCGATCCATGCGGACTAGTGCATACATCAGAAACTGGGCCGAACGGCCCAATCAGCTCCAGCGCACCGCGACGAGCTGGATCAGCAGCGCCAGCCGGACGTCGGGGTCGTCGAGGTCCAGCGGTACCAGTTCGAGCAGCTTCCGCATCCGGTACCGCAGGGTGTTCGGGTGGATCCGCAGCTCCCGCGCCGCCGCCCGCGGGTCGCCCGGGTGCCGCAGCCACTCGTAGAGCGTCTCGACGTACCCGGCCTTGCCCGATTCGTCGTGCGCGCGCAGGGTGCTCAGCGGGCCGAGGTCGGCGACCCGGGCCGCGGTCGCCGCGGTCGCGCCGCGGTGCAGGGTCAGCGACGTCCAGGCCTCGTCGAAGGCGATCACGCGGTCGGTGAGGATTTCGGCGCGCAGCAGGCCGAGGGCTTCGTCGGCCTGGGCGCGCGACGCCGAGAGGTCGGCGAGGCCGCCGGGGGAGCCCGCCGCCGCGCGCGGGGCTCCGCCGCGCCGGGACGCCGGTTGCGTGGCCAGGGCGTGGCGCAGCTCGGCCCAGCCGCCCGGGCCCGCGCGGTCCGGCACCACGGCGTAGAGCAGGCCGCCGAGCTCGGTCGCCACCGGGCGGCTGCCGATGCCCTGGGAGATCCGTTCGAGCAACGCGAGCCGCAGGCCCTCCGCGTCGCGCCCGTCGCCGCCGGTGACTTCGATGACGACCACACGGTGCGGCTCGTCGGACAGGTCCAGCTCCGCCATCGCCTTGCGCGGGTTCGCGTGGCCTTCGAGCACCGCGCGCAGCAGTTCGGCCGACGCGCGGCGCTGCGCGTCGGTGTGCGCGCGGCGCCGCAGCAGGTGCAGCGCGACGACCGGGGCGGCGTCGGCGAACGCGGCCGCACGCTCGTCGGACACCGGCCCGGCGACCACCGCCCACATCGACCCGAGCAGCTCACCGCCCATCCGGATCGGCACGATCAGCCGCGGCAGCGTGCCGTCGCGCTGGGCCGGGACGAAGATCGTCTGCCGGCCGCGGGACAGCTCGCGGAACACCCCGCGCGACCGGAACCGCGCGAGGACGTCGTCGGGGATGCGGCGGCCCATGATCGTGGCGACGCGGGCGGGGTCGGTCAGGTCCTGGCGGGCGGAGTAGGCGAGCACGCGCGAGTTGGTGTCCTCGATGGTCACCGGCGCGTCGACGACGCTCGCGACGGCATCGGCCAGCCGGAACAGGTCGCCGGACCCGGGATCGAGGTCCTCCGATTCGTCGGCCAGGGCGTCCAGGACGGTCCGCAGCAGCCAGACGAGCTGCGCCCACGACGTCGCGGCGTGCACCTGGATCAGCGCGATCCCGCTGGCCTTCGCGGCCCGCTTGACCGCCGGTTTCGCGGCCAGCGGCGGCTTGAGCAGGACGGCGGCCGCGCCCTGTCCGGCGCTCTGCTTCACCAGCTCGGCGGCGTCTTCGGGGCCGGTCGTGGCGACGCCGAGCACGAGGTCGCCGGCGGACAGCGTGAGGGCCCCGCCGGGTTCGGCGATGACGACGTCGGCGACGGCGGGCGAGTCGTCGGGCAGCTGGAGCGCGTGGAGCAGCGTCGGCCCCACCCGGTCGACCACGCTGCGCACCGATACCACGGGAGCATTCTCGCCGAGAAACCCGGCGACGGCTCGGTAGGGTCGCCGGGGTGAGCGAGGCCCGGCAGGGCGTGGAAAGCGGTTGCGACCGCGTGGCGCAGCACGCATCCGGACGACCCGCGCTCGCGCTCCCCGGATGTCACTGGCACGGCGGAACCGTCCTTTCCGGACGCCGGCTTCGACGCCGTGACGGCCTGCCGGGGCGGTGGCGGGCGGTCGTACCACCCCGGCAGGCGTTCAGGGGGAATCGCTCACGGCGCTCCCGGGATTTCTCCGAATGCCGAACCCTCCGATCGATTCCGGGTCCGGGAAGGCGCCGACTCTATTTCATCCCGGCGCGCGGAAAGGGTGCGGTGGCAGGCTGGTCCGGACGTGACGTGGCGGAATGGCAAAAGATGATCGACGAGGGCAAGGCGATTCTGATCGCCCGCGCGGTCGTCGACCGGACGACTTCCTTCGGTGAATTCGCCGCCGCGCTGACCCGGCGCACGGGGGTGGCCGGATTCGACTTCACGACCAGTGCCGGCCGCGCGAGCATGGCTTCTACCGGCTGGCCGCGCGCAAAGGCCTGGCGGTGCCCCGCACCCGCGGCGGGCGCCGGCTGTTCTGGGCCCAGCACGTCCGCGAGCTGCACGAACACTTCGCCGGAAGCGGACGGCGGCCCGCGGCCGGCTGATCAGATGCCGGATGGCTTCCGCGCGTCGATGTCCTCGGGCGTGTACTGCTCCCGCTTGGTCGTCAACGCCCAGCGGTGGCCGTCGGGGTCGACGACCCGGCCGTACCGCTCCCCGAAGAACATCTCCGTGACCGGCGCTTCGACCGTCGCCCCCGCGAAGACCGCGCGGCGGGCGAGGTCGTCCGGGTCCGCCGTTTCCAGCGTCAGCAGCACCGGGGTGCCGCCGATCGTCGACGGCGCCAGCGCGTCGAGGGCCGCGATCTCCTGGCTGACCAGCAGCCGCGCGTCGCCCACGGCCAGCTCGACGAACAGCACCGTGCCGTCCGGCAGCACCGTGCGGAACAGCTCCACCGCGCCGAACGCCTTGGCGTAGAAGGAAAGGGCGACGTTCACATCGCGCACGAACAGGTGCGGCACCAGGCCGAGCGGGCGGCTCACGCCGACTCCGGGCGGGCCGTCAGCCCCGCGTCCCCGGCCGCGGCGACCAGCCGGGCGAGCAGGGCCGTCTCCCGTGCGGCGGCCGCGCGGCCGGCCGGGGTGATCCGGTAGTAACGGCGGCGCGAGTCCTCGCCCGGGAGCTCCTCGGCCAGGTCGTCGGCGGCCAGCCGGGTCAGCGTCCGGTAGAGCGTCCCGGGTCCCAGCTGGACGGCGCCGCCGGTGACCTCGGCGACGAAGCCCATGATCCCGTAGCCGTGCGCGCGCCCGCCCGGCCCCGTCGCCAGCGCCAGGAGCACCTGGAACGCCGCGGGGGTCAGCGGGTTGCCGTCGGCCATGGAGGGAGCCTACACTCCGCCCTGGTTATATCCATGGTGGATATAGAGAGGCGGGAGTCATGCCCATCCGGGGAGTCGGCAAGGTCGTGGTCGGGGTCGAGGACCAGGCCCGGGCCAAGGAGTTCTGGTCGGCGGTGGTCGGCTTCGCGGTGACGACGGACGTGCCCTACGACGACCAGGGCCGGCGCTGGGTCGAAGTGACCGCCCCGGACGGGACGATCCTCGTGCTCAGCGAGAACCCCGAGGACCGCCCCCGCGCCACCGCCGGCCAGCTCCCGACGTCGAACTTCTTCCTGTACGCCGACGACATCGAGAAGACCTACGAGGAGCTGTCGGCAAAGGGCGTGGAATTCCCCGCGAAGCCGGAGAAGCAGCCGTGGGGCTGGTGGTCGATGTTCACCGACTCCGAGGGGAACCGCTTCGCGCTGCAGCAGCGCTAGCGCGAAAGGACCGCCGTCAGGACCCGCCGCAGTTCGCCGGCCGGGTCCTCGGCCGGTTCCGGGGACCGCCACGCGACGATTCCGTCGGGCCGCACCAGCGAGGCGCCGCCCCGCGAAAGGCCGTACCGGGTGGCGAAGACGTCGTCGTCGAGCACGTGGCAGTCGAGGCGGATGCCCTGCTCCGCCGCGGCCGGCCGCCACCGCGTGCCGTCGCCCGCGCACAGCAGCACCCACGAGTGCCCGAACAGGTCCACGGTGGACGCCAGGCCCGGCGCCCGGAAGCCGGGCCGCCCGGTCGGCGCCCGGACGTCCTCGACGCGCTCGCCGTCGTCCGGCTCCTCCGGCAGCACGGCCGTCGAGCGGTAGCGGAACCCGAGCGTGATCGCCAGCTGGTCCTCGGCCTTCGTCAGCCCGGAGACGTCGAGATCGGGGTGCATGCGCTGCTTCATGTTGTGCAGCGACGTGTCGATGACCATCCGCGCGATCGGCTTCCGCTCGGCTTCGTAGGTGTCGAGCAGTGCCGGGCCCGCTTCGCCGCGCAGCACCGCGGCCAGCTTCCACGCGATGTCCGCGGCGTCGCCGACCGCGGTGTTGCCGCCCATCCCGCCGGTCGGCGGCGTCACCTTCGCCGCGTCGCCGATCAGGAAGACCCGGCCGGTGCGGAACCGGTCGGCGAGCCGCGCGGCGATCTCCCACGAGCCCGTCCAGACGATCTCCGGCTCCAGGTCCGGCAGGTCGGTGGCGGCGCGGATCATCGCGACCAGCCGGTCGCGGGTGAAGTCGGCCGGGCGTTCGCCGCGGTCCGGGAAGTAGTCCGGCGCGAAGACGTACCGGTCCGGCACGTCGGTGGTGACGAACCCGGCGGTGAAGTCCGGGTGCTGCAGGTAGAACAGGTCGGTCAGGCCGGGGTGGACGCGGTCGCCGAGGTCGGCGTCGAACACCACGCCGAGGCAGTGGCTGAGCGCGTCCACCCCGGTGGTCCCGATGCCGAGCCGCTGCCGGATCCCGCTGCGCCCGCCGTCGGCGGCGACGACGTAGTCCGCGCGCACCACGGTTTCTTCGCCGGACTCGCGGTCGCGCAGCGTCGCCGTGACGCCGTCGTCGTCCGGCGCCAGGTCCGTCAGCTCGGTCCGGAACCGCACCCGCGCGCCCGCCTTTTCCGCGTGCGCCAGCAGGATCGGCTCCACGACGTCCTGGCCGGCCATGGCGGCGGGCAGGGTGGTCGACGCCGAGACGTCGAACTCGCTGCCGTCCTGGACCAGCTGGTGCAGGACCCGGCCGGCCAGGCTGGTCGCGACGGTGATCCGCAGCCCCTGCGCCGCCCGTGGGCTGGCCGCCAGCACCTCGCGGTCGATTCCCGCCCAGTGGAACAACTCCATGGTGCGCCAGTTCTGCCCGGCGGCGCGGGAGTGGACCGACGTCCCCGCGTGCCGCTCCACGGTCAGCACGTCCACTCCGGCATGCGCGAGGAACAGCGAGGCCGACAGCCCGCCCAATCCCGCCCCGACGACCAGTACCTGTACCCGCTCGGTCATGTGTATCTCCCCATCTGTGAATCTCCCTGGCAGATATCTTAGACACAAAGAGATTCATCCGGCAAGGCAAATCGGCTCCCAGGACGTGGGAAGGGTTGGGTAGGCCGTTCGGCGCAAGTAGCTTCGCATTCGGCAGCCCTCCGCGAACCCCTTGAGCCGCAAGGAGAAAACCGATGACCGAGACCTCGGCGTGGTCCTTCGAGACCAAGCAGATCCACGCGGGCGCCGCGCCGGACCCGGCCACCGGGGCCCGGGCGACACCGATCTACCAGACGACGTCGTACGTATTCCGCGACAGCCAGCACGGCGCCGACCTGTTCAGCCTGGCCGAGCCCGGCAACATCTACACGCGGATCATGAACCCGACCCAGGACGTGCTGGAGCAGCGGCTCGCCGCGCTCGAAGGCGGCGTCGCGGCGCTGGCGTTCGCGTCCGGCTCGGCCGCGACCACGGCGGCGATCCTGAACCTCGCCGGCGCGGGCGACCACTTCGTCTCCAGCCCGTCGCTCTACGGCGGCACCTACAACCTCTTCCACTACACGCTGCCGAAGCTCGGCGTCGAGGTCACGTTCATCGACGACCAGGACGACCTCGAGCAGTGGCGCGCCGCCGTCCGGCCGAACACGAAGCTGTTCTTCGCCGAGACGCTGGCCAACCCGGGCAGCAACGTCCTCGACATCCGGGGCGTCGCCGACGTCGCGCACGAGGCCGGCGTCCCGCTCGTCGTCGACAACACCGTGCCGACGCCGTACCTGCTGCGCCCGATCGAGCACGGCGCCGACGTCGTCGTGCACTCCGCGACGAAGTACCTCGGCGGCCACGGCACCACGGTGGCCGGCGTGCTGGTCGACGGCGGCACGTTCGACTTCGGCAAGAACCCGGAGCGGTTCCCCGGCTTCAACGAGCCCGACCCGAGCTACCACGGCCTGAAGTACTGGGAGGCGCTCGGTCCCGGTTCGTACGCGGCCAAGGCGCGCGTGCAGATCCTGCGCGACACGGGCGCGGCGATCTCGCCGTTGAACAGCTTCCTGATCCTGCAGGGCATCGAGACGCTGTCGCTGCGCCTCGAGCGGCACGTGTCGAACGCGCAGGCGCTGGCCGAGTGGCTGGAGCAGCGCGACGAGGTCGAGAAGGTCTACTACGCCGGTCTGCCGTCGAGCCCGCACTTCGCCAACGCGCAGAAGTACCTGCCGCGCGGCGCGGGCGCGGTCCTGTCGTTCGACCTGCGTGGCGGCGTCGAGGCGGGCCGGAAGTTCGTCGACGGCACCGAGCTGCACAGCCAGCTGGTGAACATCGGCGACGTCCGCAGCTTGATCGTGCACCCCGCGTCGACCACGCACAGCCAGCTGACGCCCGAGGAGCAGCTCTCCAGCGGCGTCACGCCCGGGCTGGTCCGGCTCGCCGTCGGGCTGGAGGGGATCGAGGACCTCAAGGCCGACCTCGAAGCCGGATTCCGGGCGGCCAAGGCGGAGCTGTGACCGTGACCGGCGCCTGGCGGATCGGCGATCCGCCGGGCCGCCGGAAGTTCGTCACCGGCCCGGGCGCGCTGGCGCTCGAGGCCGGTGGCGTGCTGCCGTCGTTCACGCTCGCGTACGAGACGTGGGGGACGCTGAACTCCGACGCGTCCAACGCGGTCCTCGTCGAGCACGCGCTGACCGGCGACAGCCACGCGGCCGGGCCCGCCGAGCCGGGGCACCCGAGCGCCGGCTGGTGGGACGGCCTGATCGGGCCGGGCAAGGCGCTGGACACGAACGAGTTCTTCGTCGTGGTCCCGAACGTGCTGGGCGGCTGCCAGGGCTCGACCGGGCCGTCGTCGCCGGATCCGGACGGGACGCCGTGGGGCAGCCGGTTCCCGGTGGTGACGGTGTGGGACCAGGTCGCGGCCGAAGCGGCCCTGGCGGACGCGCTGGGCGTTTCACGCTGGGCCGCCGTCATCGGCGGGTCGATGGGCGGGATGCGCGCGCTGGAGTGGGCGGTCTCGCTCCCTTCGCGAGTGGCTTCGGTGCTGGTGCTGGCGTCGACCGCGCGGGCGTCGGCCGAGCAGATCGCCTGGGCCGCCCCGCAGCTGCACGCGATCCGCAGCGACCCGTTCTTCCGTGGTGGCGACTACTACTCGGCGGCTTCGGGACCCGTGGCCGGTCTGGGCATCGCCCGGCGGATCGCGCACGTCACCTACCGCAGCGAGCCCGAACTGGCCCAGCGGTTCGGCCGGCTTCCGCAGGACGGCGAAGATCCGCTGCGCGGCGGCCGGTTCGCCGTCGAGTCCTATTTGGACCACCACGCGGCCAAGCTGGCCCGCCGCTTCGACGCCAACAGCTACCTGGTGCTGACGGAGTCGATGAACACCCACGACGTCGGCCGCGGCCGCGGCGGCGTGGCGGCGGCACTGGGCCGCGTGACGGCGCGGGCGGTGATCGCCGGCGTCGACAGCGACCGGCTCTACCCGCTGTACCAGTCGGCGGAGATCGCGGCGGGCATCCCGGGCGCGCCAGAGCCGTCCGTGGTGACGTCGCCGTACGGGCACGACTCGTTCCTCATCGAAACCGGCCAGATCGCGGCCCTGGTGAAGCAGCTGCTGGGTTAGGGGCCCCTAGTCGGAGACGGCTTCGGAGATCCAGGGGGCCACCGGGAGGTCCCGGTCCAGGCATTCGACCGACAGCCGGATGGTCCAGCGCAGTGCCTGCAGGACGAGGCTGTCGACCTCGTCCGGGGCCGCGTTGGCGAGGGCGATCTCGACCTGTTCCTGCGCGGCTTCGGTGTTGCCGTGGACCTCGGCGAGCAGCGTCCGGACCGCGGTCCGCACCGGCGGGTCGGCCTGGTCGATCGAGACCTCTTCGCCGTCCTCGTCGAACACCTGGACCTTCACCGGGGCGCTGCCGCCGTCGCCCAGGGTGGAGACCATCGCGCTGCACTCGCCGAAGAGCAGCAGCATGAGGGCCTTCGTCTCGTCCGCGCGGGCCTGCGGCTCGGCGGCCGACGGGGCGACCTCGCCCAGCGCTTCGGCGTCGTCGCCGAGGCTCAGCGCGGTCAACGCGCGCTGAGCCTTCTCGACGAGCCGGCGCTCCTGCTCGCTCCAATCCGGGTCCACGTGCCCCATCAAACACCACGACGGCGCTCGGCGGCACACCTTGATCCGCCGATGACCTTCAGGCCGCGCGAAGGGCACCCAGCGCGAGCCGGCAGAGCAGTTCGGCCAGTTCATCGTCACCGAGATGGCGGTTGTACGGCGTCGAGTTGATCAGTCCGAACACGGCGTGTGCCGCCGACCGCGCCTGCCGTTCCCCCAGCTCCGGGACGGCTTCGCGGATGACCCGCACCCACACCTCGACGTACTGGCGCTGGAGCGCGCGCACCTGCTTGCGGTCGGCGTCGGTGAGGTTGGCGAGGTTGCGCTCCTGAACGGTGATCAAGGCGGGGTGCGCGAGCGCGAAATCGACGTGGAACCGCACGAGGCCGGTCAGCGTGTCGTCGGGTTCACCCGGGTGGGCGGCTCGGGCCGTGCCGCCGTCGAGCAGGTAGCGGCTGATCGAGTTCAGCATCTCGCCGAGGATCGCGTCCTTGCTGCGGAAGTGCCGGTAGAGCGCGGGGCCGGAGATCCCGACGGCGGCACCGATGTCGTCGATGCCGACGCCGTGGAAGCCGTGGTGGGCGAACAGCTCGGCGGCCGCGGACAGGATCTGTTCGCGCCTGCTCGCCTTCTCGCCGTTCACGAGAGGGGTGGGGTTGGCCGGCATCCGGTCAGTTTAGAGCGGCAGGTTAGCGAGCGCTAACGTCCCGGTTCGCCGGTCCGCTCGCGCTGTGAGCCTGCTCACCCGGCTCGTCGAGGGGACCCTGGCTGCGGTACCCGGCGGGCACCGCAGCCAGGGGCCGGTCAGGTGGTGCAGGCCGCCGAGCCGAGCTTGACGGCCGAAGGTGTGCCCGACGGGCCGTTGGCGGTGAAACCGAGCGCCACCGCCGCTCCCGCGCCCAGGGACGGGCTGTAGGACGGCGCGCTCACTGTGACCGTGGTGCCGGCCTGGGTGAAGGTGCCGTTCCAGCCGCTGACGACGGTCGCCCCGGCGGGCAGGGTGAACACGACCGTCCACGGGTTGGCGGCGCTCGTCGCGGTGTTGGTGACGGTCAACGTGCCCTGGAAGCCGCCTTGCCAGGAGTTGTCCAGCTTCCACGCCGTCTTGCACCCGCCCGTGCCGCCGCCGGTCGTCGTGGTGGTGGGGGTGGTCGTCGTCGGGTCGGGGCCGCCGCCGGTGGGCGGGATGAGGTACGGCTGGAGGATGCTCTGCTTCGCCTGGTTGACCGTGGTCCAGTCGTCGTTGAGGATGCCCCCGGTGTCCCCGGAGTTGGGGTTCCACGACCAGTAGGTGAACGAGATGCCGTTGACGCCGGTGCCGGTGTAGGCCATCAGCTTTTCCAGCCACACCTTGTCGACCGGGTTCGCCAGCGTGGTGCCGAACTCACCCATCATCAGCGGCGCGATGTTCTGCTTGTACAGGTAGCCCCAGTAGTGGTCCCAGATCGCCGTCAGGTTCGCCGGGTAGTCGGGAGCGCTGAACCACGGCTGGTTGTAGACCGACGTGGCGTACTCGTGCGGGGAGTACACCACCCGGTTGGCCACCGACAGGCGTACCGGGAACTCGCCCGCCTTCGACAGGTTCCCGCCCCACCAGCCGCAGTCCTCGTCGTTGGACGGGTCGCCGTCCCACACGTTCGACAGCCCGCCGCTCGGGCAGCTCACGCCCTCGACGAAGATCAGCCAGTTCGGCTGCACGGCCAGGATCGCGTTGCCGGCGCGTTCGGCGGCCAGCCGCCAGTCGCGGGCGGTGTCACCGCAGCCCCAGCACGCGCCGGTCGCGGCCGGGTTGGTGCCCTCGGCGTGCGGCTCGTTGTGCAGGTCCGCGCCGATGACCGTGGTGTTGCCCGCGTAGTGCTGGGCGAGGGTCTTCCAGTCGTTGATCCAGGTGCTTTCCGGGACGCCGGCGGTGTACCAGAGCGCGGTCTGCCCCGCGCTGGTCGGCCGGTGCCGGTCGAGGATGACGCGCATCCCCTTCGTCCCCGCGTAGCCGATCACCTTGTCGAGGATCTGCAGCGGGGACAGCCCGATCAGGTCGGGGTTGGTGTAGTCGTTGATGCCGGTGGCCGTGGCTCCGGGCTTCAGCGCGTCGTCGGAGAACGGCACGCGCAGGGTGTTGTAGCCCAGCTGGGCCATCTGGTCGAGCTGCTGGCGCCAGGTCCGGCTGGACCACAGGCCGTGGAAGGTCTTGTTGTCGGTCTCCATCCCGAACCAGTTGATGCCGGTCAGCCGAACCGTCGCGCCCGTGCTGTCCAGGATCTTGTTGCCGCTGGTGTGCAGGTACCCGGCGCCCGTACCGCCGGCCGCCGCCGCGACCTGGCCGGTCGCGCCGAAGGCCACCAGCCCGCTCGCGGCCACCACGGCCGCGGCCAGCACGCCGAACGCTTTTCTCCACTGCGTCATCTGCTCTCCTTTGAGCAATACGTGATCCTGGGAGCGCTCCCAGACGAGGTTAGCGAACGCGGTCACGGTGTCAAGGGCGTGGCGTGAACCCCGTCCGTCGTCCGGCTGGGGGTAACCCACCCGGGGCGACCTGCTGATCTTGTGCGGCTGACGGATCGCTGACGTTTCACACTTCCGGTGTGGGCTAAGTGGGTACCTACCGGTAACTAGGGGTTCCTCGCCAGCCCTTCACCTGCTGTCCTATTTGGGTCGGCCCTGTCACAAAGGAGTGACCCATGGCTGTTCCCACCCGTAACTTCAGGCGATCCCTTCTACGGTTGAGCACGGCCCTGGGGGCCGTCGTCCTTGCCTCTCTCGGCGTCACGGGCCTCGCCCAAGCCGCCGGGACCGTCTACGCCGCGCTCGGCGACTCCTACTCCTCCGGGGTCGGGGCCGGCAGCTACGGCAGTTCCGGGAGCTGTTACCGCAGCTCCAAGGCCTATCCGCAGCTGTGGACCAACGCCCACAGCGGAACCTCGTTCACGTTCCTGGCGTGCTCCGGCGCGAAGACCGGGGACGTGATCAACCAGGCGAACTCGATCCCCTCGTCGGCCACGCTCGTCACGGTGACCGTCGGCGGGAACGACGCCGGGTTCACCGACGTCATCACCACCTGCACCCTGGGCAGTGACGCCGACTGCGTGAACCGCGTCAACACGGCCAAGACGTACGTGAACAACACGCTGCCGGCCCTGCTGACCAACACCTACAACGCGATCAAGGCCAAGGCGCCGGGCGCTCGGCTCGTCGTCCTGTCCTACCCGCGCTTCTACACCGTGCCCGGCTCCTGCTGGGTCGGGCTGAGCGATACCAAGCGGTCCGCGATCAACTCGGGTGCCGACGCGCTCGCGTCGGTGATCCAGTCGCGGGCGGGCTCGGCGGGCGCGACCTTCGTCGACGTGCGGCCGTCGTTCGCCGGGCACAACATCTGCTCGTCGGCCGACGACTACCTGCACAGCCTGACCTGGCCGGTGATCGAGTCCTACCACCCGACCGCGGCCGGGCAGTCGGGCGGCTACTACGCCCCGCTGCGCGCGGCGATCGGCTGAGCGGAGTCCGAGACGGCCACCCCGGTCCGCCGGGGTGGCCGTTCGCGCGATCCGGCGACTGGACACCCACGTTAGCGGTCGCTAACATCGGAGCGGAGGTTAACGCCTGCTAACTTCGAGGGAGCCCATGGACACGCCGGCACTGGGGACTACGGCTGCCCCGGACAGCGAGGCCTACGCCCGCAACGCCACCTCACACGCGGAGCTGGTCGAAGACCTCCGCAAACGCTTGGCGGCCGCCCGGCTGGGCGGGCCGGAGAAGGCCCGCACGCGGCACGTCGAGCGCGGCAAGCTGCTGCCGCGCGACCGCGTCGACACACTGCTCGACCCGGGCTCGCCGTTCCTCGAACTGGCCCCGCTGGCCGCCAACGGCCTCTACGACGACGAAGCGCCGTCGGCGGGCATCATCACCGGCGTGGGGCGGGTCTCCGGCCGGGAGTGCGTGGTCGTCGCCAACGACGCCACCGTCAAGGGTGGCACCTACTACCCGATGACCGTGAAGAAGCACCTGCGCGCCCAGGAGGTCGCCCTCCACAACAACCTGCCGTGCGTCTACCTGGTGGACTCCGGCGGCGCGTTCCTGCCCAGGCAGGACGAGGTGTTCCCGGATCGTGAACACTTCGGCCGGATCTTCTACAACCAGGCGACGATGTCCGCGCGCGGGATCCCGCAGATCGCCGCCGTGCTCGGCTCGTGCACCGCGGGCGGCGCGTACGTTCCCGCGATGAGCGACGAGGCCGTCATCGTCCGGAACCAGGGCACCATCTTCCTCGGCGGCCCGCCGCTGGTGAAGGCGGCGACCGGCGAGGTCGTCACGGCCGAGGAGCTCGGCGGCGGCGACGTCCACGCCCGGCAGTCCGGCGTCACCGACCACCTGGCCGACGACGACGCCCACGCGCTGCGGATCGTCCGGTCGATCGTCTCGACGCTCGGGCCGCGCACCCCGCGCCCGTGGGACGTCCTGCCGACCGAAGCGCCCGCCGTCGACCCGGCCGAGCTGTACGGCGTCGTGCCGACCGACCCGCGCGTGCCCTACGACGTGCGCGAGGTGATCGCCCGGATCGTCGACGGCAGCCGGTTCGCCGAGTTCAAGAAGGAGTACGGCGCCACGCTGGTCACCGGGTTCGCCCGGATCCACGGCCACCCGGTCGGCATCGTCGCGAACAACGGCGTCCTGTTCGCCGAGTCGGCGATGAAGGGCGCGCACTTCATCGAGTTGTGCGACAAGCGCTCGATCCCGCTGCTGTTCCTGCAGAACATCACCGGTTTCATGGTCGGGCGCGCGTACGAGGCGGGCGGTATCGCCAAACACGGCGCCAAGATGGTCACGGCCGTGGCGTGCGCGCGGGTGCCGAAGCTGACCGTCGTGATCGGCGGCTCGTTCGGGGCCGGCAACTACTCGATGTGCGGCCGGGCGTACTCGCCGCGGTTCCTGTGGATGTGGCCGAACGCGCGGATCTCGGTGATGGGCGGCGAGCAGGCGGCGTCGGTGCTGTCGACGGTCCGCCGTGACGCCATCGAGGCCCGCGGCGGCGAATGGTCCACAGAGGACGAAGAGGCGTTCAAGGACCCGATCCGCGAGCAGTACGAGGCGCAGGGCAGCCCGTACTACTCCACCGCGCGGCTGTGGGACGACGGCGTCATCGACCCGGCGGACACCCGCACGGTGCTCGGCCTCGCCCTCTCGGCCGCGGCCAACGCACCGCTGGCCGAGGTCAACTACGGCGTCTTCCGGATGTGAGGGGCATGTTCGACTCAGTGTTGGTCGCGAACCGGGGCGAGATCGCGGTCCGGGTCATCCGCACGCTGCGGGCCCTCGGCATCCGCGCGGTCGCGGTATACAGCGACGCGGACGCCGACGCGCGGCACGTCCGCGAGGCGCACACGGCGGTGCGCATCGGCCCGGCGGAAGCCGCCCGCAGTTATCTGAACATCCCGGCCATTGTGGACGCCGCGGTGTCGTCCGGTGCGCAGGCCGTGCACCCCGGTTACGGCTTCCTGGCCGAGAACGCCGAGTTCGCACGGGCCTGCGAGGCCGCCGGGCTGGTGTTCATCGGCCCGCCGGTGGCGGCGATCGACGCCATGGGCGACAAGATCCGCGCCAAAGCGACGGTGTCGAAGGCCGGCGTGCCCGTCGTGCCCGGTGCGTCCGATGTGGACATACCGGACGGTGACTTCGCTTCGGCGGCCGCGAAAGTCGGCTACCCGCTCCTGCTGAAGCCGTCCGCCGGCGGTGGCGGCAAGGGGATGCGGCTGGTGCACGCCCCCGAGGAACTGGACGCCGCGATCGAGTCGGCGCGGCGCGAGGCCAAGGGCTCGTTCGGCGACGACACGCTGCTGATGGAGCGGTTCGTCACGACCCCGCGGCACATCGAGATCCAGGTGCTGGCCGACACGCACGGCCACGTCATCCACCTCGGCGAGCGCGAGTGCAGCCTGCAGCGGCGGCACCAGAAGATCATCGAGGAAGCGCCGTCGGTCCTGCTCGACGCCGCGACGCGCGAAAAGATGGGCTCAGCGGCGGCCGAGGCCGCGCGCTCGGTCGGGTACGTCGGCGCCGGCACCGTCGAGTTCATCATGTCGGCGCACGACCCGGACGAGTTCTTCTTCATGGAGATGAACACCCGGCTGCAGGTCGAGCACCCGGTCACCGAGCTGGTCACCGGCCTCGACCTGGTCGAGTGGCAGGTCCGGGTGGCGGCCGGGGAACACCTGACCGTGCAGCAGGACGACGTCGTCCTAGAGGGACACGCCGTCGAAGCGCGGGTGTACGCCGAAGACCCGGCGCGCGGGTTCATCCCGACCGGTGGGACGGTGCTGGCCGTGCACGAGCCGTCCGGCGACGGCGTCCGCGTCGACTCGTGGATGACGCCGGGCGCGGTGGTCGGCTCGAACTACGACCCGATGCTGGCCAAGGTGATCGCCTGGGGCCCGGACCGCGCGGCCGCGCTGCACCGGCTCGACCTGGCGCTGGCCGACACGGCGTTGCTGGGCATCGGCACGAACACCGCGTTCCTGCGCGGGCTGCTGGCCGACGCCGACGTCCGCGCGGGCAAGCTCGACACCGAACTCGTCGACCGGCGGCTGTCGGAGCTCGTCTCCTCCGAGGTGCCCGCGGAGTTCTTCGTCGCGGCCGCGCTCGACCGGTTCCTCGAGCTGCAGCCGTCCGGGCCCGTGGTCGACCCGTGGGACGTGCCGGACGGCTGGCGGATGGGCGGCTCCGGCGGGGTGACGTTCCGGCTGAAGTCCGGCACCGCCCGCGCGGTGGTCCGGGTGCAGGGCACGCCGTCTTCGGCGACGGTGTTCGTGGACGACGCTTCCCCGGTCCACGTGTCGGCCCGGCGCGACGGCGACGTCCTGGAGATCCGGCACGCGGGCGGGTTCCACCGCTACCGCCAGGCCTGCGGTCCGGATCGGACGGTCTGGCTGGCGCGCGACGGCCTGAGTTTCCCGTTCGGGGAGCAGGAGTTCGTGCTGGCGACACGCGGCGAGGCCGCCGGGGCGGGTCCGGTCACCAGCCCGATGCCGGGCACGGTGCTCGTGGTGAAGGTCGCCGCGGGTGACGTCGTCAAGGCCGGGACGCCGTTGCTGGTCGTCGAAGCGATGAAGATGGAGCACACGGTCACCGCGCCGATCGACGGCGTGGTCAGCGAACTCCCCGTCCGGGCCGGCCAACAGGTCGCGCTGGACGAAACCCTAGCCGTCGTCAGCCCCCAAGAGGAGCAGCCGTGATCGACTTCCGCCTGGACGAGGAGTACGAGTCCCTCCGCAAGACCGTCGAGGACTTCGCGCGCGGCGAGGTCGCGCCGGTGATCGGCGAGCTGTACGAGAAGGAAGAGTTCCCGTACGCGATCGTCGCGAAGATGGGCGAGATGGGCCTGTTCGGCCTGCCGTTCCCCGAGGAGTTCGGCGGGATGGGCGGCGACTACTTCGCGCTGTGCCTGGCGCTGGAGGAGCTGGCGCGGGTCGACTCGTCGGTCGCGATCACCCTGGAGGCCGGCGTCTCCCTCGGCGCGATGCCGATCTACCGCTTCGGGACGCAGGAGCAGAAGGAGAAGTGGCTCCCGGACCTGTGCGCGGGCACGGCGCTGGGCGGCTTCGGCCTGACCGAACCGGGCGGCGGCTCGGACGCCGGCGCCACGCGCACGCGCGCCCGGCAGGACGGTGACGAGTGGGTCGTCAACGGCAGCAAGGCGTTCATCACGAACTCGGGCACGGACATCACCCGGTTCGTCACGGCCACCGCGGTCACCGACGTGATGGAGAACGGCCGCAAGGAGATCTCGGCGATCCTCATCCCGTCCGGCACGCCGGGCTTCGCGGTGGCGCCGAAGTACTCCAAGGTCGGCTGGAACTGCTCGGACACCCACGAGCTGTCCTTTTCGGACGTCCGCGTCCCGGTGGAGAACCTGGTCGGTGTCCGCGGCCGCGGGTACGCGCAGTTCCTGTCCATTTTGGACGAGGGCCGGGTCGCGATCGCCGCGTTGTCGGTGGGGTTGGCGCAGGGTTGCGTGGACGAATGCCTCAAGTACGTCAAGGACCGGGTCGCGTTCGGCAAGCGGATCGGGGAGTACCAGGCGATCCAGTTCAAGATCGCGGACATGGAGGTCCGCACCCACACCGCCCGCCTGGCGTACTACCAGGCGGCGTCGAAGATGCTGCGCGGCGAGCCGTTCAAGAAGGAGGCGTCGATCGCCAAGCTGGTGGCCTCCAACGCGGCGATGGACAACGCCCGCGACGCGACGCAGATCTTCGGCGGGTACGGGTTCATGAACGAGTTCCCGGTGAGCCGCTTCTACCGCGACGCGAAGATCCTGGAGATCGGCGAGGGCACGAGCGAGGTCCAGAAGATGCTGATCTCACGCCACCTCGGCGTCGCCTGACCGCACGAGGGGCACCTCCGGCGGGAGGTGCCCCTCGTGGGTTACTGCGGTTGTTGCTGTTGCTGCTTCTTGTCTTCTTCGGCCCACGCGGCTTCCGCTTGCATCTGGATGTCGGTGAGACCGCGGTCGACCTGCACGATGTCCTTGCCCGCCCAGCCCACGAAGTTCTTCGAGCTCTTCGCGTCGGAGAGCGCCTTCAGCATCGGGTAGTAGTCCGGGTGGTTCTTCTTGATCCAGTCGTCGGCGAACTTCATCTTCTGGTAGCTGTCGCCGAACTTGGTCTTCAGCCAGTCCTCGTGCTTCTTGATGGTCGAGATGTCGTGGTCGCTCAGGTGCGACTTCGGCGGCGCCGGCTTGGGCGGGGGCGGCAGGGGCCGGGAGAAGTTCGGCGTGGTCCCGTCACCCGGCGGCCGGGTGCTCGGCGTGGCGCCGCCACCCGGGTTGTCGTGGGTGACCGCGGTGCCCGGCGGGGGCAGCGGCCGCGAGAAGTTCGGGGTCGTGCCGTCGCCCGGGGGCCGGGTGCTGGGGGTGGCGCCGCCACCGGGGCGGTCGTGGGTGATCGCGGTGCCCGGCGGCGGCACCGGCGTCAGCTCGTGGCCCGCGCTCGACGACGAGCCAGGCTTGCCCTTGACCAGCTTCGACAGCCCGGTGAGCCGGGCCAGCGTGCGGCCGGCGTAGGCGACGACCTTGGCGAGCTTCGCCATCATCGCCGCGACCTGCACCGAGACCGTCGCGACGCACTTGGTCACCCCGACCGCGATCGAGGCGCCGAAGGTGGGGATGGCGAGGGCGAGCGCGATCAGCATCGTGGAGATGATGTCGCCGAGGATGGTCGTGATGATGTCGCGCAACAGCGCGCGGACCGCGCCGATCAGCGCCCCGGTGGTCTCGACCATGTAGCCGGCGACGTCGGCCGCCTTGGCGTTGGCGTCGATCCAGCCCTTCCGGTCGTTGATCGACTTCAGGAAGCTGTCGTAGCCCTTGCCCTGCCACTGGGTGATCGTGGCCTTGAGCGTCTTGTCGAGGTCCTCGCTGGTGTTGCGCAGGCTCTCGCCGATCTTGTGCAGCTCGTTGGCGACCTTCGTGACTTCCGACGGGTTGCCCGCGACCTGGTCGAGCGGCCACTTCAGGAACGAGACGTGCTCGATCAGCCAGCCCAGTCCCGCGGCGATCAGCTTGGCCAGCGGGTCCATGGCGAACGCGACGGTGTCGAGCACGGCGCTGATGACGTTGATGCCCAGCTCCACGCTGACGGCCGCGAGGTCGCCGCCGTGCTCGGTCTGGACCTTGCCGATCGAGTCCCCGACCTGCTTCCAGCTGTCGAAGACGCCGGCGCCCGTGGTGGAGTTCGCGGACGTGATGGGAACGGTCACTTGCCCAGCTCCGTTTCGAAGGTGCTCAAGCCCTGTGCCGTGTTCGCGTCGTGGGTCGCGTACGTCTCGGCGGCCTTCTTCAGGTCGTCCGCGGACTTGCCGATGTCGCCGACGAGCTTGGTGATCTCCCCGGTGATGACGGCCATCGTGACCCGCGAGGGCACGGCGAGCACCTGCGCGAGCAGGATGCCGAACGCGGCGTTGTCGAACCCGTTGGCCGCCTGCATCCGGTTCGCGGCGTCCTGCACCGCCGGTTGCGTGGTGCCCGACAGGAACTGGCTGAACTTCTGCAACTCGGCCGGGTCGACCGAGAACCCTGCTCCGGAAACCACCGTTTCTCCTCCGTGCTACCAGGGATTGCTTTCGCCGTCGTCCTCGTCCGGCTCGGGCCGGGGGCGACGGCGCGGCTGACCACGCTGCGGCTGCGGCGGACCCGCCTGGGGCGGACCAGGCGGCGGTGGCCGGTGCGCCGGAGGCTCCTCGGCCGCCTGCTGCGGGCTCTCTTCCGGTTGCGGCAGGAATTCGTCGAGGAGTTCGCGAGCTGCCGAGTTCTCGCCGACCATGCCGCTGAACGCGTCGGCGACCTCGGCCGAGACCTTCTGCTGCGCCCGGCCGATCAGCTGCAGCACCAGGCCGGACAGGGCTTGCGGGGGACGCTCGTACGCACGCGGGCCGAACCGGAGGTCCTGCAGGACGCCGCTCGGGCCGACGGTCACCGAGACCGACCCGTCCGGCGATTGCACGCTGGCGACGGCGGATCGGAGTTTTTCCTGGGCTTCCGCGGCTTTGGCCTGGATTTCCGCGAGTTCGGCGCCGAACGCGGCGAGCGCGTCGCCGTCGGGCACTGACTGGGTCAATTTGTCCTCGTCGCGAGAGAGGTCGTGAACGGGGGAAGTCAATCAGCGCTGCCTGAACTCCGGATGACACGGACCGAGCCACCGGTTGAACGTGCGTAGCTGTCCGCACTGGACAGCGATAACTATACCGGTATAGTTATCGGCATGGTCGAGATCAAAACCGAGTCCGAGCTGGCGATGATGCGCGAAGCCGGGCGAGTCGTGGCGAACACCCTGCACGCGGTCAAGGAGGCGGCCGCGATCGGCGTCTCCCTGCGCGAGCTGGACGACGTCGCCGCCCACGTCATCAGCGAGGCGGGCGCGAAACCGTCGTTCCTGCACTACCAGCCGCGGTCCGCGCCGACGCCCTACCCGAACGTCCTCTGCGCCAGCGTCAACGACGTCGTCGTGCACGGGATCCCCACCGCGTACCGCCTCCAGGACGGCGACCTGGTCAGCATCGACTGCGGCGCGATCCTCGACGGCTGGAACGGCGACGCGGCGATCAGCTTCGTCGTCGGCACCGCCGATCCCGCCGACCTGGCCCTCATCGAGGCCACCGAGCGGGCCCTGCAGGCCGGGATCGCCGCCGCTCAGCCGGGCGCGAAGCTCGGGGACATCTCGTACGCGATCGGCGTCGCCGGGCGCGCGCACGGCCACGGCATGCTCGACGACCACGGCGGGCACGGCATCGGCCGCGCGATGCACGAGGACCCGCACCTGCCGAACGAAGGCCGCCCGGGGCGCGGAATGCGGCTCAAGCCGGGGCTCGCGCTGGCGATCGAGCCGATGCTCACCCGCGGCGGCGACGATTACCGCTACGCCGAGGACGGCTGGTCGATCCTGACCGCCGACGGCAGCCGCGCGGCGCACGTCGAGCACACCATCGCCATCACCGAAGACGGCCCGCGCGTGCTCACCGTGCGGTAGACAAGGGGGATGGACAACATCGTCATCCGGTCGGGTGATTCTGGGGATGCTGACACGCTGCTGCGCTTCTTCGACGAGGCCGTCGAATGGCTGGCCGCACGCGGCAGCTCGAAGCAGTGGGGGACCGAGCCGTGGAGCCGCGTCCCGAAGCGCGTCGACCGGGTCCAGGGCATGGCCGCGGACCCGGGCCTGCGCATCGCGATGGTCGACGGCGAGCCGGCCGGCGCACTGATCGTCTCGGAGGACCACGACCCGCACGTGCCCGCGGTCGACGAGCGGGAGCTGTACATCCGGCTGCTGATCACCTCGCGGCGGTTCGCCGGCCGGCGCGTCGGCGGCCGCCTCGTCGAGTACGCGCTCGACGAGGCACGCCGCCGCGGTATCGACCTGGTCCGCGTCGACTGTTGGGCGGGTGGTGACGGCGACCTGCAGCGGTACTACGAGGGGCAGGGGTTCAAGCCGACCGTCCGGTTCGACGTCGACGAGTGGGTCGGCCAGGTGCTGGAGCAGCGCGTGGGTTAGCGGACCCGGAACCGGGCGGTCATCCCGTGCAGGGCGAGCGGGCGGCCGTCGGGGCCCGGTTCGAAGCTGATCAGCGTGTAGGTGCCCGGCCGCAGCGCCATCAGGGACATCACGTCGGAGCCGTTGTCCTGGCCGATGGTGACGACCTGGTCGTGGGTCAGCTTCCCGCCGAGCAGGTCCTCGGCGGTGGCGCCTTCGGGGAGCCGGAACAGGATCGCCTCGTGCCGCTGTGCGCCGGTCTGGTGGAAGCGCAACACCACCTTGCCGTGCGGCGCGCGCACGCTGGTGGCGGCGGGCCGGTAGAAGTAGTCGCCGACCTCGACGTCGAGCGGGACCGCGTCCGCCGGCACGGGCGGTGCCAGCGGTTCGAGCTTGTTCACCTTCAGGTAGCCGTCGGTGTCCGGCCACCAGTACCAGCGTTCGTGGACGAGCTTGTGGCCGTAGGCGAGGTAGGTGCCTTCGGTGCTGAAGCTGCCGTCCGGGTAGGCGACGACGTCGAGGGTGCGCATCCGGTCGATGCGCAGGCCGCCGAGCACCCTCGGCACGCTCGCGTAGCTGTCCTGGTGCATGAACGTGGTGATGAAATGGACCGTGAACAGGGTGGCCGCCGGGTTGGCGGCGAGGTCGTCCGGCCTGGTGGGGTCACCGGCGTTGACGCACGCGACGAAGTTGCCGATGCCGGCGCGGACCCGCCGGGCCGTGGCCGGGTCCGCCGGGCGGCCCGGCCCGGACGGTGCCGCGGCCGTCGCGGGGTCGATGGTCCAGGCGCCCGGTGCCGGGGAGGTGCAGGTCGGCTGGGTCGTCGTCGTGGCGGCGGCCGGCGCCACCGCCACGGTGGAGATCCCCAGTGCCGTGGCCGCGAAAATGTGGGACAAGCGCATGTCCGTGCTCCTTTGCGGTTCGGATGTCGCCAGGCTAGGAACGGCGGACCGGTCGTCGCCTCGGGAATCCCACTGAAATTGCCCCGGGGAGTGGCGCCGTCCCGCTTCAGGGGCGACACTGTTGACGCGGTGCCAACAGACGAAGGAGTCGCCATGGAACTCGCGGGCAAGGTCGTGGTGATCACCGGGGGCGGGCAGGGGATCGGCGCGGCGACCGCGTCGGCGCTGGCCCGGCTGGGCGCGAAGGTGGTGATCGGCGACGTCGACCAGGTCCGGGCCGAGAAGACCGCCGGCGAGCTGGACGCCGACGCGCTGCCGCTGGACGTCACCGACCTCGCCGGGTTCACCGCGTTCCTCGACGAGGTCGAACGCCGCCACGGCCGCATCGACGTGCTGATCAACAACGCCGGCATCATGCCGCTCGGCGACCTCGAGACGGAGAGCGACGCGACGACCCGGCGTCAGCTGGAGATCAACCTGCACGCCGTCATCCACGGCACGCGCGAGGCGGTGCGGCGGATGCGGCCGCGGCGGTCCGGGCACATCGTCAACATCGCGTCGTTCGCGGGCAAGGCCGGCTTCCCCGGCGCGGCGACCTACTGCGCCACCAAGCACGCCGTCGTCGGGCTGTCCGAGGCGGTGCACCTGGAGCTGCACGGCAGCGGTGTCCACGTCTCGTGCGTGATGCCGGGCATCGTGCGGACGGAGCTGGCGAGCGGCCTCGCCGAGGCGAAGTTCTTCAAGTCCGTGCGGCCGGAAGATGTGGCGGACGCCATCGTATCCGCGCTGCGCAAACCTCGTTTCGACGTTTTCGTGCCCCGCTCGCTGGGCACTATGGGCAAGCTCACGCGGCTGCTGCCGCGGCGGGCGGGCGAAGCGTTCTCGCGGGCGTTGAAGGCGGAACGGCTTTTGGCTTCAGCAGCCCATTCCCCGGCCCGCGCGGCGTACGAAGCCCGGGCCGCGGAGAGCGGGCCCGGGGTAACTCGGACGGACTAGCGACCGTCCGAATTGGACGTGCTTGCCGGGTGCTTGCGGGTGTACCGATGTTGAGTCCGCCCGCCCGGCCCGGCAAGATTGCCCCCGGATCGGTTTCGGGAGGCACGAGGCAAATGATTTCACCACCCGCACGGCTGGCCGCCGCGGCGTCGAACGTGGTCGGCAAGGTGCTGCACGGCGGCGTCGCCGACCTGCGCCCGATGCCGCGGGTGCTGATCGACCAGGGGCCCAACCGCTCGCTGTACCGGATGACCCACAGCGGCGGCACGGTGTCCGGGCCGCCGATCCTCCTGGTGCCCCCGCTGGCGGCCCCGGCGATCTGCTTCGACCTGCGTCGCGGCTGCAGCCTCATCGAGCACCTGATCGACGGCGGCCGCAACACCTACCTCGTCGACTACGGCATGGTGGCGTTCTCCGACCGTCGCCTGGGCATCGAGCACTGGATCGACGAGGTCCTCCCGCGCGCCATCCGCCGCGTGAGCGCGGACGCCGGCGGCCAGGACGTGCACCTGGTGTCGTGGTCGCTGGGCGGCATCTTCTCGCTGCTGGTGAACGCCGACCAGCCGGACCTCCCGATCGCCTCGATCACGGCGATCGGCTCCCCGGTCGACTTCACGGCGATCCCGATCGTGGCACCGTTCCGCCCCCTGGTGGACCTGACCGGCGGCCACCTGCTGACGCCCATCTACCGCGTGTTCGGCGGCGCACCGTCCTATTTGGTCAGCCGCGTGTTCCGCGCGACGGGCATCAGCAAGGAAATCACCAAGCCCCTGGCGATCTTGTCCCACCTCGACGACCGCGACTACCTGGCCCAGATCGAGGCCGTCGACCATTTCATGAGCAACATGTACGCGTACCCGGGCCGCACGTTCGGCCAGCTGTACCACCGCCTGTTCCGCACGAACGACCTGGCGGAGGGCAAGGTGGACCTGAACGGCCGGATCATTTCGCTGTCCTCGGTCCGCGTGCCGACGATGGTGGTGGCGGGCGAGAACGACACGATCGCGCCGAGGCCATCGGTGGAGCGCGTGGTGGAGCTCCTGGACAAGGCCCCCGAAGTCCGCTTCAAGACGGCGCCGGGCGGGCATCTGGGTGTCTTGACGGGGCGGAAGGCCCGGGGAACGACGTGGCGGTATCTGGACGAGTTCCTGGACGACCAGATCGCTTGAGATGTCGGAAGGGCCGCCCCGATTGCCGGGGCGGCCCTTCCGCTTACTTCAGCTCGGCGCTCGTCTTCCCGAGGATTCGCCTCGCCACGATCAGCTGCTGAATCTGCTGCGTCCCCTCGAAGATGTCCAAAATCTTCGCGTCCCGAGCCCACTTCTCGAGCAGCGACTCTTCGCTGTACGCCCCGGTGAGCTCGACGCACTTCAGCGCGATCTCCACCACCGAGCGCCCCGCCTTGGCCTTGGCCATCGACGCCTGGAGTGAGTTCGGCTGGCGGTTGTCCGCCATCCACGCCGATTCCAGCGTCAGCAGGTACGCCGACTCGTAGTCCGCCTCCAGGCGGAGGAATTCCGCCGCGGCCGCGTGCTGGCTGTTCGCCGGGCGGTCGTAGTCGATGGTGATGCCGGCGGACGTGAGGATCTCGCGCGTCTCGTCGAGGGCCGCGCGGGCGACGCCGATCGCCATCGCCGCCACCAGGGGGCGGGTGTTGTCGAACGTCTGCATGACGCCCGCGAAACCCTTGGCCGTGTCGATTTCCGGGGTGCCCAGCAGGTTCTCGCGAGGCACGCGGCAGTTCTCGAAGCGCAGCACCGCCGTGTCCGAAGCGCGGATGCCGAGCTTGTGCTCGGTGCGCACCACCTCGAAGCCCGGCGTGCCCTTCTCCACCACGAACGACTTGATCGCCGCGCGGCCCTTGCTCTTGTCCAGCGTCGCCCAGACGACCACCGCGTCCGCGCGCTCGCCTGAGGTCACGAAGATCTTCTCGCCGTTGATCACGTAGTGGTCGCCGTCGAGGCGGGCCGTCGTGCTGACCGCCGCCGAGTCCGAACCGAAGGCCGGCTCGGTGATCGCCATCGCCGCCCACATGCCGGAGAAGCGCTCGAGCTGCTCGTCCGTGGCCACCGAGCCGATCGCCGCGTTGCCGAGGCCCTGACGCGGCATCGACAGCAGCAGGCCGACGTCGCCCCAGCACATCTCGATCGTGCCGAGGACGACGTTCAGGTTGGCGCCGTTGCGGTTTCCCTTGGCCGAGTCGTCCTTGCCGGACCGCCGCACACCCGCCGCGCCCGCGCCGCCCTCGCCGGACGAATTCAAGCCGTCCAGCAGCGCCGCGAACATGTCGAGCTCGCTCGGGTACGTGTGTTCCGCGCGGTCGTACTTGCGCGAGATCGGCCGGAACACCTCGGCCGCGGCCTGGTACGCCTGGTTGATCAGCGCGCCGGCCTTCTTGGGGACTTCCAGGTTGATCATGGTCCAAAGCCTTTCCGAAGCCTAGAGAAGGACGGCGCCTTCCATGACGCCGATGGCCCGCAGGTCCCGGTACCAGCGCTCGACCGGGTGCTCCTTGACGAAGCCGTGCCCGCCGAGCAGCTGCACGCCCGCATTGCCGATCTGCATGCCCTTGTCCACGGCCAGCTTCCGCGCCAGCGCGACCTCACGGGCGTAGGACTTGCCCTGCTCGGCCCGCGCCGCCGCGCGCAGCGTCACCAGCCGCAGGCCCTCCAGCTCGATCGCGATGTCGGCGACCGAGAACGCCACCGCCTGCCGGTGGCTGATCGGCTCGCCGAACGCGGTCCGCTCGTTGACGTAGGGGACGACGTAGTCGAGGACGGCCTTCGCGGTGCCGGCGGCCAGCGCCGCCCAGCCCAGCCGCGACAGCCGGACGACCTCGGCGAAGACGTCCGCCTTGCCGCCGCCGAGCAGCGCGCCCGCGGGCAGGTGCACGCCTTCGAGGTGCAGCTTGCCGGTCGCGGCGCCGCGCAGGCCCATCGCCGGCTCGGCCTCGATGGACACCCCGGCGTTCGACGACTCGACGAGGAACAGCGCCGGACCACGGCCTTCGAGGTCGGCCGACACGACGAACAGCTCCGCCTGCGTCGCCCGCGGGACCAGCGACTTGACGCCGTCGAGCTGGTAGCCCTTCGGGGTGCGGCGCGCCTTCGTGGCGGGCTTGAAGGGGTCGTAGAGCGCTTTCTGCTCCTGCAGGGCCAGCGCCGCGGCCGGGACGTGCTCGCCGGTGAACGCGGGCAGGTAGTCGGCCTGCTGCTGCTCGTCGCCCCAGCTGACCAGCGCGGTGCTCACGGCGGACGGCGCCAGCACGGCCACGGCCAGGCCGAGGTCGCCGTGGGCCAGCGCTTCCGCGACGAGCGCGTTGGTCACCACCGAGCGTTCGGTGCCGATGCCGCCGAGCTCCTCGGGGATGCCGACCAGGCTGATGCCCAGCTCGGCGGCCCGGCTCAGCAGGCCTTCGGGGGCCTCGAGCTTGGCGTCGGCGTCCGCGGCGGCCGGCCGCAGCTGCTCGGCGGCGAACTCGGTCACCGTTTCGACGATGAGCTGCTGGTCCTCGGTCGGCGTGAGGTCGAACAGCCCGGTGTCGGCGGCCGGCGTGAGCCGGGCGGGCTTGCCCAGCTTCTGCACCGACTTGAACGACCGGGTCGCCGCGCCGGCGACGCGGAAGCCGTTGCGTGTCCCCGCGGTGACCAGGCCTTCGAGGGGCTTGCGCAGCCCGGCCCGATCGACGACCTTGCTCCCGGCCAGCCGGGTCAGCGCGGACAGGCCCCAGCCCATCGCGTCCCGTTTCCTTGGCGCAGCCATGTGGCCCTCCATCCCGTTATCTACTCGCGAGTAGGTTAACCCGCGCGCCGGGATAGCGCCAGTGCGGGTTCAGGCGCGCGTCAGCCGGGCCGAGATCTCCCACAGCTCGCGGGCGCCGACGGCCGGGCGTCGCCGTTCGAGCCGGGGCTGTCCGCCCGACCGGCCGCCCGGGCCGACGTAGGCGTTGCCGGGGACGTCTCCGGTCGCGGCGAACAGAATGGGGAGGGCGCCGTACTCGGCCTTCTTCTGCGCGATCAGCGGGTAAAGCGCTTTCAGCAGGACGGCCTGGACACCGCCGAAGTGCCGGTCGATCCCAGTCCGCGCGACGCCGGGATGGGCGGCGACGGCCCGGACCGCGCTGCCGGATTCGGCCAGCTGCCGCTGGAGTTCCTGGGTGAACAGCAGGTTCGCGAGCTTCGACTGGGCGTAGGCGCCCAGCGGCGAATACCGGCGGCGCTCCCAGTTCAGGTCGTCGAGCCGCAGCCGCCCGCGCCGGGACAGGTTCGAGGAGACCGTGACGACCCGGCCGGTGAGGTGCGGCCGGAGCAGGTTCGTCAGCAGGAACGGGCCGAAGTGGTTGACGGCCATGTGCGTCTCGAAGCCGTCGGCGGTCTTCGCGTACGGCACGGCCATCACGCCCGCGCTGTTGATCAGGACGTCCAGCTCACCCCGCCAGCCGGCGGCGAACTCGCGCACCGAGGCGAGGTCGGCGAGGTCGAGCCGCCGGACTTCGGTGGCGCCCGGCGGGGGCGTGACGCGGGCGGGGTCACGGACGGCCAGCACGACGCGGGCCCCGGTGGCGGCGAGTTCGCGGGCGACGATGGCGCCGAGGCCGCTGCCGGCCCCGGTGACGAGGTAGGTGGTCATGCGCCCAGCGTCACCGCGGCGGCAGGGGTGCGGCAGAGCGCGTCGATCGGGGGATCGGCGATCCCTGGCACCGGCCGGGCGGACGCCGATAATCGACGACGTGGACCGCACCGCGCTCGCCGACTTCCTGCGCCGCCGCCGGGAAGCCCTGCGCCCGGACGACGTCGGGCTGCCGCCGGGGCAGCGCCGCCGCACGGCCGGGCTGCGCCGCGAGGAGGTCGCGACGCTTTCGGGCATGTCGGCCGACTACTACACGCGGCTCGAGCAGGAGCGCGGGCCGCGGCCGTCGGAGCAGATGCTCGCGGCGATCGCCCGCGGGCTGCGGCTCACCCTGGACGAGCGCGACCACCTGTTCCGGCTGGCCGGGCACACCGCGCCGGCCCGCCTGTCGCGCACGGACCACGTCAGCCCGCCGCTGATGCGTGTGCTGGACCGGCTGCACGACACGCCGGCGCAGGTGATGTCGAACCTCGGCGAGACGCTCGTGCAGAACCGGCCGGCCGAGGCGCTGCTCGGCAACGAAACCCAGCACCGCGGTCCGGCGCGCAGCGCGGTCTACCGGTGGTTCACCGACCCCGCCGAGCAGCGGATCTACCCGGAGCCCGCGCGCCCCGGCCACGCCCGGTTCCTGGTGGCGAGCCTGCGCGCCGCGAGCGCGACCGACCGCCGGGCCACCGAGCTGGCCGGGCTGCTCACGGCGAAGAGCGCGGAGTTCGCGCAGCTGTGGGAAGCGCACGAAGTCGCGGTACCGTCCGAGCGGCGGAAGACGATCGTGCACCCGAGCCTCGGCGAGATCGCGCTCGACTGCCAGCTGCTCTTCACCGACGACCTCGCGCAGGTACTGCTGGTGTTCACCGCCACGCCCGGCAGCGAGGACGCGGAGAAGCTGCAGCTGCTTTCGGTCGTCGGCCCGCAGTTGCTATGAGTGTTCGGCGTGCACCTTCCGCCGCCACTCGCCGAAGCGGAGCCGCTCGAAGGTGATGAGCCCGAGCACCGCGGCGGCCACGAGCAGCAGCAGCGCCGCGGCGGGCACGTGCTCCAGCAACGGCGTCGCCGCGACCAGCAGTACCCCGAGGACCACCCGCTGGACGTTCCAGCTGCCGAGGTTGCGCTTGCGCAGGGCGCTCAGCGCGATCAGGTAGAGCGCGAGGCCACCGGTCAGCGTCCAGATCGGCACGCCGTGCAGCGCTTCGCCGGGCGTGTGGTGCTCGGTATCGGCGATGTAGAGGAACGCCTTCTTCAGCCCGAGGGCGACCAGCACGATGCCGGCGATGAGCGGCAGGTGCAGAAACGTGTAGGAGTCGGTGGCGAGCTTCGTGCGCGCGGTCCCGGTGGCCTGGGTGAGCCGGTGCTCGGAGACACGCGCGACGACGTCGAAGTAGGTCCACCACATCCCGGCGGCCAGCCCCAGCCCGCACACGGCGGCCCCGGTGATCAGCCACGACATCGGCAGCGCCCCGATCCCGATCCCGATGGCGACGATCGATTCGCCGAGCGCGATGATCACGATGAGCCCGAACCGCTCGGCGAAGTGCGCGGGCGAGTTCAGCCGCCACCCGTCGGGCCCGGCGAGGTAGACGTTGAGGTAGTCGACCAGCAGCGCCACGACCCACAACCCCAGCTGCCAGGGCCCGCTCAGGAACGCGGCCACGCCGAGCAGGACGACGCTGGGCAGCAGCCCGACGAACATCTTGAGCAGCACCCGCCGCAACCCCGGATCGTGCTTCGCGGCACCCAGGTAGGCAACGAGGTGAAGCAGCCGCACGAGCGCGTAGCAGACGACGAACAGCACGGGCGCGAACAACCCGCCGGGGTGGTCGACGAAGGCTTCGGGGATGGTCAGCGACACCAGGAACATCACCGCCATCGCGCCGAACATGGCCAGCCGCGCGATCCCGTGGTCGACGTGGATGGTGTTCCCGAGCCACGCATAGCTGCACCAGCACCACCACAGCACCGCGAGCATGGCCACCCCCTGCACCACCCCGGTGGGGCTCAGGTGGTCGGCCATCAGCTGGGTGGTCTGCGTGATGGCGTAGACGAAGACCAGGTCGAAGAAGAGCTCGATGGTCGAGACGCGGTGGTCCTCATCCGCGCTCACCAGGTGCAGGCGTCTCGTGGGCACGCCGAATTATGGACGAAACAAGGTCAAGAAGGTCCGGTTTCCGCGTAACGCCCAGCGCGAACATGGCCGAGCGTGCATGGGTCTGGGACAATGAGCGGCGGACGTGGGGAGGTGGGTCGTGCATTCCTATGCGGCCGCGCTACACCGGACGATCATGGCTGTCGACATCGCCGGTTACAACAACCCGAACCGGACCATGGCGCACCTGCGCGAGGTCCACGACGGCTTGTGGCGGGTCCTGCGCACGACGTTCGCGGAGACGGGCTTGCCGTGGGACGTGTGTTTCGTGGAGAACACCGGCGACGGCGCGATGATCCTGCTGCCTCCGGAGATCGCGAAGGCGGACCTGGTCGCCCAGCTGCCTTCGCGGATGCGTGACGAGCTTTGCCGCTACAACCACCTGCGCGCACCCGAGGCGCAGATCCACCTCCGCATGGCGTTGCACGCGGGCGAAGTGGCCCAGGGCAGCCACGGATCGGTGAGCCGGGCGGTGAGTTTCACGTTCCGCATCCTCGACGCCCCGGAGGCGAAAGGGGCCCAGAAGGAGTCGAAGGCGGACCTGGCACTGATCACCTCGGAGCTGATGTACCAAGAGGTGGTGTGCCACGACCCGGCCGCCGACCCGAAGGCCTACCGCCGCATTCCGGTCAAGGTCAAACCCGGGGAGAACGCCGCGTGGGCGTGGTTGCGTCTCCTGGGTGCCTCGGACAACGGCGTCGTCGTGCCGGCGATGTCGTCGTCGGCCGCGCAAGTGAGCGAGCCGGCTTCCTTCGCCATGCTGGTGGAAGCGTTGCTGGCGGTCGAATGCGTGCGCAACGCGGAAAGCCGCAGTCTCCTGTTGCGGACGCTGTCCCGCCGCGAGATCGCGGACGCAGTCCGGCACCATGCGGAAGACCGGTTGCACGTGATCGAATTGGCGCGCACGTGCGAACGGTACGACGGGGGGCTGGCAGAATTGCTCACCACCGTCCGGCTGCTCGATCCCGGGTCACCGGAAGTCGAGAAGCTTGACCTCGTGATCTCGAGCCGGTCCGCGCTCAAAGTTCGTTGACAGTTGTCCGCCTTTTGCCTCTTTTCGTGGTTCACCGGGTAGGTAGACTCCCGATCTTCGGGGGCACTTCGCAGGGGCGGGAGGTGGTACGCCGGTGTCGGCAAGACAGGGGCATCCCCAGCTCAGCTTCACGATCCGGCGAGCGCTCGTCGATGTCTTGGTCGTCGCCGGTTTCGCCGACGACAAGTCGATCCGTACGTTGATGGTGTCGGAACTACGAAGAGCGCTGGACCAACCCTTCACTGTGCCCGATCAGCTCGCACCGCGCGCGCAGTTGATCGAAATCGTCAACGGGTGCAGCGGGATCGACGACGGCTTGCCGGTGTTGGCCGATGTGCTCGAATTCTTGCGTCCGGGTACGAACGAATGCACACAGTTCCGCGCTCTGGTGGATTCCCTCCCGTTGCGGGAAGTGGTATCGGAGTCCGAACAGGAGAAGTTCCGGCGACAGTTGGAAGGCTTTGCGCCGTCCGGGCTCCGGGCCGCAGTGCGACGCGCCGCCCGGTTCGTCGTGCCGTCGCCGCACTATGCAGACGCGGCCGACGCTTTCCTCGGCCTTGCGGACTTCAACGCGCCGCCCGGCGAGCTGCCACCGGTCATCGCTTTCGCCGAGCTGATCGCCGCGGAATGCGACGACCGCCTGGCCGCGTACCTCCGGAAGTGGGCGGACGGGCAGGCGCACCACCTCAGACTCGACGGCGCGTTGCAAGAACTGCGGGCGGACGTCAAGCCGTCGGCGTCAGGACGGCTGCACCTGGCCATCATGATCAGCCCCGACCCCATCGACTCCGGTCGGTACGAGATATCGCACTGGCGCCAGGACGATCCCGCCGAGTGGCCGCCACCCCGCGGCGAAACCGTGGCGGCGAGGTCGGCTGGACTTGAAGCCGAAGTGGCCAAGGTGATCTCGGCGGCGGAAGAGGCGTGGTCGACGCGTAAGGCCGAAGCCGTCCTTGAGTTCGTGCTACCGCGGGTGCTGCTCGGCCTTCCGGTGCATGCCTGGAGCACGCAAAGTGACATAGGGGAGCCGCAACCGCTGTACATGTCTTATCCGACGGTTGTTCGTTCACTGGAACGGATGAGTTCTCCTACCTCACACCGGGTGTGGCGGCGGAGGTGGGCTTCCTGGGAGCAGCACCCTTCGTTCGATCGAGTGTATTTTTGCGGCCGCGAGGACACCGAAGATCATCAACGCCTTGACGCGATTCTGCGTGACGAGCGGTGGCTGATGACGGTGCTGACCACGACGCCGCCGGCGAGTGCGATTCCCGGCCGTGATGAGCTTTTCGCCGCTTTGCGCGCCGGTGTTCCGGTCATCGTCTGGCACCCCACGGTCCCTTCGAAAATCGTGCGTGAGGTGGTAGCCTGGTTGGCCAGCAGTGAGGATCTGGGGGATTTGCCAGCTCTGACCCGGAAGCACCGTCTCGACGCACTGGGAAATCGGTCGTCGTCCCCAGATGGCGGCGTCATAGGGGAATTGGTGGTGCTATGGGACGACCCGAACCGCACACTCCCCCTCGGTGGCAGCTGAACCGGCTCGGTCGGGTCAGGGGGTGCGATGAGCACGACCGAGCGTTCTGATCGCACGCCCGATTGGTGGATTTACCGTGGTACCGGGCGCCCGCTGCAGGACACCCACCTGGCCGACCGGCTTCCACCACCACCGCCGTGGCGTGACTTCAGGCGGGACGGCGAGCCTCTCGCGGCTGACGTCCCGCAGGACGACGCCGAGACCGACCGGCGCTTGGGCTCCGAGCTGAGCTTCACCGCCGGGCACCCCAACCGCGCCGAAGTCGACATGGTCAACGCCGCGCTGTACTTGCGCCGACCCCTGTTGGTGACGGGCAAGCCCGGGAGCGGCAAGTCCAGTCTGGCCTACCGGATTTCCCGCGAGCTGCGGCTGGGGCGTGTGCTTCGCTGGCCGGTCACCTCGCAGACGACCTTGAAGTCGGGGCTCTACGACTACGACGCCATCGGCCGGGTACAGGCGTCGGCCGCGCGACACGCTGTGCTGGGCCAACCGGGTATGGAGGAGCCGCCGATCGGCGACTTCGTCCGGCTCCGCGAGCTGGGCACCGCTTTCCTCCCACGCCGCCTGCCACGGGTGCTGCTGGTGGACGAACTCGACAAGGCCGAGTCCGACCTTCCCCACGACCTGTTGTCGATCTTCGAGGACGGCGAGTTCCTCATCCCGGAGCTGGCGCGCGACGCACGGCGCTCGCAGGTCGCGGAGGTGTTCACGGCCGATCCCGGCTACACCGCACAAATCGAGAACGGTGTCGTGCGGTGTTCGGCGTTCCCCATCGTCGTCATCACCAGCAACGGGGAACGGGACTTCCCGCCTGCCTTCCTCCGCCGGTGCCTGCGTCTGGAGATGAAGGACCCCGACCCGGCGCAGCTCGCCGCCATCGTCGCCGCGCATGCGCTCGACCCGAGACAGCGCGGCGTGCTGATCGAGGACTTCGTCGCCCGGCGCGCGGCGCTCGGCGGCCTGCCCGCGGACAAGCTGCTCGACGCAATCTTCCTGGCGACCTCTGGCGTCTATCAACCCGACGATCCGGGCTGGCCGGGGCTGGTCGAGTCGCTCTGGCAGCAGTTGAACCAGCAGGGACACTGAGATGGCGGTGAACCCGGACGGCGCGGAGCACCACGACCTGACACCGAGCGAGGTCGCCGACGGCTTGTGGCTGATGGCCGCGATGACGGCGAACGTCGCCGAGCCGTCGCCCGAGGACCGTCCCGTCTCTCCGCGCCGCGCCGAAGTGCCCGGCGTCGCCGGCTCACCGCCGCTCCGGCCGCAGGAGCGGCCGGAGCGGGACGAAGACCGGCCGGCGCCGGATCTGACCAGGCCCGCACCAGCGGAGTCCGGAATCCGCGGAGCCGATGTGAGTGCGGGCGGTCTGCTGGGGCACGAAGAAATTCCGGCGACCGTTCCTGCTCCGCCGTTGCCCGACATCGCCCGCCTCGTACGCGCCTTCCGGGCTTTCAAGCGCAAGGTGCCCTCGACGCTGCCGGAAGACGTCGAGCTCGACGAGGAGCGCACCGCCGAGGTGAGCGCGGAAACGGGGACGTGGATCCCGGTCACTCGCCGGAAGCGGCAGCCGTGGCTTGACCTGACCCTGGTGGTCGAGCAGGCGCCGTCGATGGAGCTGTGGGCGCCGACTGTCGCGGCGTTCGTGACGCTGTGCCAGCGCCGGCTTGGTATCTTCCGCTCGGTCCAGGTGCGCCTCTTGGAGACGAGCAAGGCCGGGCGCGCCGAAGGAGGCATCATCCTGGGTCCGGTGCTGCGCGGCGGTACGCCGGACAGTCCGGTACGAGGCGCGGGTGAGGCCCTTGACTCATCGGGGCGCCGGCTGATGCTCGTGCTGACCGACGGCATCAGCGACGCCTGGCACCACGAGCTGGTTCAGCCGCTGATCGCCCGGTGGGGCCGCAAGAGCCCGATCGCGATCGTCCACCTCCTGCCGAGGCGGCTGTGGGCGCGCGGAGGGGTCAACGCGAAGAACGCCGAGATCACCACGAGGGGGCCGGTGCGGCCCAACGACACGTACCGAGTCCAGTTGACCGACCTGCAGTTCGACGAACCGGGCCAGGCGGAACTGCCTGGAGATGCAATCGCGGTGCCCGTGCTGGAACTGGAGGAGCGTTGGTTCAGCCGCTGGGCGGAGGTCGTCACCGGAAAGTCGGACGTGCCCCTGAAGTGTTCGGTGGCGGTGATTCACGATCGGCGGAAGCCGACGGCCACTGAATCAGGTGAATTTTCTGACGAGCCGGAAAATGAGGCGACCGCACAGGAGCGGGTGAGAGAATTTCACAGTCGAGCGTCACCCTCGGCATTTCGGCTGGTCACGCTTCTGGCGGCGGTGCCGGTGGATATCAACGTGGCCAGCGCCGTGCAGGCGGAAATGCTCCCTGGCACCGGCCCGGACCATCTGGTTGAGGTATTCACGAGCGGCTTACTGCGCCATGACGGGAACCGGCAACCGTGGGAGAGTGGCACACCGTGGGAGTTTTCGGGCGACACGAGAAGGGTTCTGCTCAGCGGTGCGCGCAGATCGGACACGGCGCATGCGGTCCGCGCGGCGTCGCGGCGAGCAGCTGGGCAGAACCCCGCGCTGGCAAGGCTTCAGGCGGCGCTCGCGGACCCCGACTCCACGCCGGACCCGCCGGAGACGGCAAGCCAGGCCGAAGTGGCGCTCGAGCGCGATGTGATGAGCGCCTTGTCCGGGCCCTATCTATCGCGCGCAGATAGGTTGTCCGGACCCCGTCTCTCGCGCGCAGATAGACTGACTAGTGTTTCGCCAATGAGTGATACAATGCCGCGCGGGTTAGAGCGGTCGGAGGGCTCCGTCGTGCCCGCGTCCGCTGACCAGGAGAGCCGGGATCCAGTGGAGCGAGCTCCGACCCAAACAGAGAAACCGAACGCGTCCGCCGAAAGAGCTATCGTCGTCGCCAACGTTGGAGCTTCGACTTCCCGTCAAGTACGGCGTTCGGGTGAAGAAGTTCCGCCGATCTGGGGTTCCATCCCGCCGCCCAATCCCAATTTTACCGGGCGTGATGAGCTGCTCACTCAATTAAGTGAGCGACTGGGGGCGGGCACCACCGCGGTGCTGCCCGCGACGCTGCACGGGATGGGGGGCATCGGCAAAACCCAGATGGCCACCGAGTACATCTACCGGCACCTGCAGGACTACGACATCGTCTGGTGGATCCAAGCGACCCGGTCGAGCCAAATCAACGCGTCGCTCACCGAGCTCGCCCAGCACCTCCGGCTGCCGGGCGCCCAGGAAGCCATCACAGCCGTGCCCGCCGTCAAGGAAGCGCTGCGTCTCGGACGACCTTACCGACGGTGGTTGCTCGTGTTTGACTCCGCCGAGGACCCGGAGATGGTGCGTCCCTTCTTCCCCGTGGGTGGTCCCGGCGACATCCTCGTGACTTCCCGCAACCCGAACTGGGCGGGCGTCGCGCGTCCGCTCGAGGTGGCGGTGTTCGAGCGCGGTGAGAGCAAGATGCTGCTGAGCCGGCGCGGACCCCAGCTGGATGACGCGGACGCCGACCGCATCTCCGAAAAACTGGGTGACTTGCCGCTGGCCATCGAGCAAGCCGCCGCCTGGCTCGCCGAGACCGGAATGACAGCCGGGGAGTACTTGCGGTTGTTCGACGAGAAGGTCGCCGAAATCCTTGACACGTCGAGCCCGCAGGACTACGAAACCTCGGTGGCCGCGGCCTGGAACGTTTCGTTCGACCAACTGACGGAGAGCAACCCCGCGGCGCACCAGCTGCTCCAGGTCTGCGCCTTCTTCGCACCCGAACCAGTCTCGCGCAGCCTGTTCACCGGTGTGCGCGGGCTGACAGTATCTCCCGACCTCGACCAGGCGCTGAGTGATCCGATCAAGCTCAGCCGAGCCTTCCGTGACATCAACCGGTTCGGATTGGCGAAGATCGACCACCGCACCACCACCATACTCCTGCACCGGCTGGTCCAGCTGGTGCTGCGTAACCGCATGTCCGAACATCAACGTCGCGAGATGCGGCACGGCGCGCACACGCTCTTGGCCAACCTGGACCCGAACAACCCGGCTTCGCCCGCCCAGTGGCAGCGGTACCAGGAAATCCTGCCGCACATCTACGACGCCGAGCTGATCGAATGCACGGACAAGTGGGTTCGCCAGCTGGTGATCAACCTGATGAAGTTCCTCTACCACTGGGGCGACCACGACGGCGCGGTCACCCTCGCCCAGCGAGCGGTCGACGCGTGGGCGAGGGACCGGATCGAACGTCAGCGCGGCGGCGAGGCACCGATCGAGGACCCGCCACTGCAGGAGCTGGAGGCATCCGAGCGGCTGGCGTTCTTCCAGTGGACCGTCGGTCGGTACGTCGACGCCGCGAAGACCGGTCAGGACACCTTCGAGCGTTATCGGGAGCAGGTCGGTGCCGACCACGAGGACACGCTCAACGCCCAATTGACCTACGCGGTCATGTTGAAGGCGCGAGGAGACTTCGCTGAAGCGCTTCGGCTCAACGAAGAAATTTACGTCAAGGCGCGCGGCATCTTCGGCAAGGATGACCCGATCACCCTGCAGTCGGCCAACGACTACGTCACGGCGTTGCTCTTGATGGGGGACTACGGCGAAGCGGACGCGCTGGCTACTGACACCTACCGTCGATATGTGGAGGTCTTCGGCTACGACAACGCGTCGACCGTCACGGTTCAGGTTCTGATGGTGATCGCTCGGCGTGAACTGGGTAATTACCCATGGGCCAGGATCGAGCAGGAGCAGATCACCAACCGGCTCGAGAAGTTCCTCGGCGAAGACAGCATCAGCACCCTCCGCCGTAAACATCACCTCGCCGTCGCGTGCCGGAAAGACGGCGAACACAAGACAGCTCTTCGGATTTCGGAAGACGCTCTCCGCCGGTTCCGGATCCGGTACGGTGACAAACACCCGAGCGCACTGGCTTGCGCTCTCGGGCATTCGATCGACCTCCGGCACGATCGAAAGTTCACGATGGCACGCGAGCTGGGGGAAGAGGTCTTCGAGCTTTATCGCGAAAGCCTGGGCGAGAACCACCCGCACACTCAGTCGGCAGCGCTCGACCTGGGCGTCACCATGCGCTTGTCCGGTGATCCCTCGGGCGCGCGAGCCGTGGACGAGCGGTCGTTGGAAGCGTTCCGGGACCAGCTTGGGGAGGAACATCCGCACACGATCGTCTGTGCGATCGACGTCGCGAGTGATCTCGCGGCGTTGGGCCGTGTCGACGAAGCCGCGGAGCGGGACGCGGAGCTGCTCGAGCGTTCACGACGGGTTCTCGGCGAAGACCATCCCACCACGCTGGCCGTCCAGCTCAACCGCTCCCTCGATCTCCGGACGTTGGGTCAGGGCGAGGAAGCGGACGAGTTGTTCGAAGACGTCATGACCCGCTACCGGCATGTTCTCGGCGAAGCACACCCCGGCACTGTCTCGGCTTCGAAGCAAATCCGCGCCGACTGCGATATCGACCCGATGCCGCTGTAGCCCCAGTCAGTGGGTGAAGCGGCCGATCCACCCGGCGATCACTTCGATCGGCGGGGCGAAACCGGGGTGCGTGCGCAATGCGCGGTGCACCGCCCGGACCAGCTCCGGGCGGTGCAGCAGCGCGCGTGCCGCCGGTCCGGTGCTGTACGCCGCCAGCGCCAGACCGAGGCCGACCAGCGCCGCCGGGACATCGGGGTCGACGGCCAGCAAATCGCGGTAGCCCTCCGCCGCCTGCTTGTGAGCTCCGGCTACCAGTGCGAGATCTGCGGCCGTTGCCCCGGGGACTGTGGAACCGTGTTCGGCGAAGGAGTTTCGATCCCGGCCCAGGCGTAACCGGACGAGGTCCGTCCGGGCGTCAACCCAGCCGCCGTCCGGAACGGGGGTCGGCAGGTGCGGGTCCGGCAGCCGACCGAGCCGGGGCCGGCTGATCCCGTCGCGCCAGGCCTCGGCGAGCATCGAGACGGTAGTCGGGTCCGGGCGCAGATGCCGGAGGCGCCACGTTGCGTAGTGGTCGAGTGCGGCCCTGGCGGCCCAATCGGCCGGTTCGGCGCGCACCGACGTTCCTTGCCACGGGGCCAGCTCGACCGCGACACCGTCGAGGAATCTGCGTCCAGTCGGCGTAAGGCTCTCGTCGTCGTAAATCTCGCACAGGGTGCGCCAAGTCGCGGTCCGCCACAGGACGAATTCGAAAGCAGCAAGCGCATAGTCCGGTTCGGCGGCGGACATCGCTCGCCAGAACGCGGCGACGCCGAAGAACGCGTAGATTCCGTGCAATACCCCACCGATCGGTCGCGGATCGTCCCGCCACGGCGCGTATAGCCGCTCCCGGCGATCGTCGGTGTGCAGGGTCGCCAGGTGCTGGATACCGCCGAGCTGGATGTGGTGGGACTCGTGAACAAGGGCGGCCGCAAGCTGCTCAGGGTCTTCGCTGTAGGCCGCTATCGCGCTGCCGAATGCTTCGCCCGTCGACGCGCTCGGCAGCCGGAAGGCGACTGCTGGAGCGGGTACCACCGATTCCAATCCCACCGGCAGCGTCTCAGCCGCAACTGGTAAATGAGTGGTGAGTAGCTGCCACGCGCCGTCGACGACCGTCCGCCACGCCTCGACCTCCATATGGGTGAGGCGGCGAGGGGGGATCGGCTCGTAAAGGCCCCGGTACGGATCCACGTCGTCGAGCCTGATCGAAAGCCGCCGGTCACCGCACCAGCTTGCGATCCGGCGAACCGGTTGCCAGCCCGGCGTCTCGACACTCAAGTCATCTGGGAGCCGTACTTCGGTGTGCTGGTCTCGGACGAATACACTACCCCTCTCGCAGGTTATCTCTGCTACGCCGAACGTTTCGGTCGAGCGGAGCCGGACCATGCCGAGCGTCGGTAAGGCCACGTTGCCCTGCCAGACGGGCAGTTGTGCTTCGAAGGCAACGCCGGCTTGCACGGCTGCCGCCGCGGCCAGGCAGTGCATGTGTCCAAGATGGACCCAACGCGGGCAGACGCCGGTCATGTCCTGGTGGCACAATCTCGTGGTGTAGCCGGCCCAGGTTCCGGTGTAAGGGTGTGCGAGAATGTTCTCGACCGCAGCAGGGGCCAGGTTCTGGACCCGCGCCAGCAGTTCCCAAGCCGATTCGGGCGACGGGAGCGGCCCGGCGAGTTCCGGTGATTTGACAGCCCAGTCGACGATTCCTCTCAAGAGGAGCAGTCGTCTACTCCTCTCGGCCGCACGCAGTCGGCGTACGGAGGCGGGACTGCCCTCGCCTCTGGCGAAGGCATCGAAATCCGCCCATGACAGAAGATGGGGTGCCAGTCCGTCCGAAGTCATCATCAGTCGACCCGTCGGGCACCTCCGCTTCCGCTTGCAGTCACCGGGATGTAGGAGACCCGCTCGGCCGCGTACCGCAGCGAGCTCTGCAATTCAGTTCCGTCCAGGGTGCGCAGGCGCGAGAGCGGGACTTCGCCGAGATCGAGCAGTTTCGATTCGATTCCCGCATCCCCGGCCCAGGTAGGTACCTGCATCACGATTTCCCTCTCGCGCGGAGAACGGACCCCGTCGGCCCGCTTCGCATTGTCGCGCATTCCCGGCTTCCGCGACAGAGATGGACGCGATCTCGATCGCGTCGGCTCGCGATGATCCAGGGAGGTTCGATGCCGGCGGAGCAGACGCACGTGCAGCTGCGCACGGCGTCTGCGTCGACGGAGTTACGTTGAACTCGGCCAGCGGCCGCGTCGTGCGTCGTCGGTACACCCCTCGCCTCACCGCCTGAGCGGAGGCGAGCGAAGGGACATCCGGTCGGTTGTCCTGCTTCCGCCCACCTCGTGTCCACCTTTTGCCCGTTATTACCGAGGGGTTCGGTAGGTAAAATCACGATTCCCGGGCTCCCGGGCGGGGAGGTGGTTCGTCAGGTGTCGGCCGGTGAACGAACCCACGAACCGGGACGTGAGCTCCACCTCCCGTCCACGGTCCGCGTGGCCGTCCGCGAGGCGATCGTCAACCTGCTCGCCAACGCTGGCTTCGCCGCGGACCGCCCGAGCCGGTCGCTGTTGGTGGAGCTGATACACGACAATCTCGGGTTCTCGCTGACGCTGTCCGAACACGCGACGGGACGAGACCAGCTGATCGACATCGTGAATGCCTGCGCACGCGCGGAGGGCGGGATGCACGCGCTCGACCGTGCCGTCCGCATGTTGCGGCCCGGGTCGCCGGAAGCCGGACTGCTGCATCGGCTCGTGCACGAGCCGCGAATGCACGACCTGTTGCCGGACACCGAACTGCTCTGGCTGCGTTCGGTACTGATCGGGTTCACGCCGCCGCGGCTCGGTGCGCTCGTTCGGCGAGCGGCAAGCCCGGCGATGTGCCCGGCGGGTGACCCGGGCGATGCCTGGGAAGCGTTCTGCTTGCTGACCGAGCTCAACACGCCGGCGCACGGGCTGCCGCCGGCCCTGGCCTTCATCGAACTCATCGCCGTCAAGTGTGCCCGGTCGCTCGGTGACGAGCTGCGGGAGTGGAACACCTGGCAGGCGCGTCGCGTCCAAGGTGAGGCCCGGCTGCAAGAGCTCCGCGCCGTACGGGAGCCGAGTGGCAGCGGGCTGCGCCTGCACCTCGTGATCATGGTGGAAGTCGACGGCATCGATCCCGATCGGCACGTCGTTTCGCACTGGCGCCAGGAAGATCCGCAGGAGTGGCCGCCGGCCCGGGGTGGTATGACCACGATCCGCGGCGACGAACTCGAGCATCACGTCGATCGGCTGATCGTCGACGCCGAGCGTGCCTGGTCGGAGTACCGCGAGGAAGTGGCGCTCGAGTTCGTCCTGCCGCGTGCTCTCGTGAACCTGCCGGTGCACCGGTGGTGCAAGGAACACGAGACCGGTGATCCACGCCCGCTTTTCCTGGACTACCCGATCGTCATCCGGTCGCTGGAGCGGATGTTCTCCCGGCAGTGGCACCGCGCGTGGCGGATCAGGTGGGAAGCCATGCTCGCCAACCCGTCCGTGGAACGGGTGTACTTCTGCCGGCCTCAAGACACCGCGGAGCGCCACCGGCTCGACGCCATCCTCAGCGACGGACGGTGGCTGGTGATGGTGCTGGCCGGTCCGCCGCCCGCCCGGCCGAGACCCGGTGAAGATGAGCTGGCCGCGGGGCTGCGGACGGGAATTCCCGTGCTGATCTGGCATCCCGACGCGCCCGCCGAAGTGCTGCGCGAAGTCGTCGTCTGGCTCCTCGGCGGAGGTGAACTCGGCGAACTTCCCGTCCGAACCCAGGATTCGCGACGGGCGGCGTTCCGTGAAGCGACCCTCCCCGTCGACTTCCGGATTGCCCGCGATCTGGTGATCCTCTGGGACGACCCCAGCAGATTGATCTTCCTTGACGACGCCCCGTACATGCCGGAAGTGACACGGGAGGATTCGAATGAACGAGGTAAAGCATCCTGAGTCATCGCCGGATTGGTGGATCTACTGCGGCACCGGCCAGCCGAGCGGCAAAGGTTCGCTGACCGGCTTGCTCCCGCCCGCGCCACCGTGGCGCGAGTTCCGTGGTGTGCCGTTGCCGCACGAAGACGTCGTACCGCCGGACGAAGGGGAAGCGGACCGGCGACTGGGTTCCGAACACCGGCTGACGGTCCGCCACGTCGACCCGCACGAGGTCGACATGGTGAACGCGGCGCTCTACCTGCGCCGTCCGCTTCTGGTGACCGGCCGCCCGGGCTGCGGGAAATCGAGCCTGGCCTACCGGGTCGCGCGCGAACTGGGGCTGGGCCGGGTGCTGCGGTGGCCGATCACATCCCACACCACGCTCAAGGCCGGGCTGTACCACTACGACGCGATTGGCCGGGCCCAGGCCGCCAGCGCCCAGTCGGGCGCAGCTCCGGGCGGTGACCGGGAGCCGCCGATCGGAGACTATCTGCGACTCGGTGAACTCGGTACGGTCTTCCTGCCCCGCAGTCTGCCCCGGGTGCTGCTGATCGACGAACTCGACAAGAGCGAGGCCGATCTGCCCAACGACCTCCTCAGCCTGTTCGAAGACGGCGAGTTCGCGATCCCCGAGCTGGTGCGGATGCGCAGTCGCACGAGGGAAGTCGAGGTCTTCACCGCTGATCCGGACACGACGGCCACCGTGGAGGACGGGCGCGTGCGCTGCAAAGCTTTCCCGTTCGTCGTGATCACCAGCAACGGCGATCGCGACTTTCCACCCGCCTTCCTCCGCCGGTGCCTTCGGTTGGAAATCCAGGACCCGGACATCGAGCAGCTGGCGGCCATGGTGGCGGCGCACGCGCTCGACCCGGCGGACGCTCACCGTTCTCACATCATCGAGGACTTCGTCAGCCGCAGCAACGCGTTCGGAGGGTTGCCAGTCGACAAGCTCCTCGAAGCGGTTTACCTCGCGACTTCCGGTGCATACCGAGAAGAAGGCGATTCTTGGGAGCGGCTGTTGAATGCGCTCTGGCGTCAGCTGAACTCCGTGGTGCCGTGAGATGGCCGGGGAATGGTCCGGTAACCCGCCACTGTCGTGGAGCGAGCTGGCCGACGCGGTCTGGCTGACGGCAGCGCTCGGGCCCCGCGTGGCGCGATCGGTGGACCGGGTGGAAGCGCAGCCTCACTCGTCGGCAGCGGACCAGCCACCGGAGCCACCGCGGCCGGATGCCGAACCGGAACCGGCGGCGCACCCACCGGCAGCGAAATCTCGGCCACCGTCCCAGGTGTCCGAGCCGGTCGCCGACCGACGGCATCATGCGGTCGCCGGGGGTTCAATGCGGGAGACTCGCCGGCACGCAGCCGGCGGAACGGGATGGACCGGGCCATCCTCGAAACGCCCCGCGATGTCCGGTGGTTTGGACATCCTGAAAGCCCTGCGGCCGCTGAAGCAGTTACGTCCTTCCGCCGGCGAAGACGACGTGGAACTGGATGAAGAACTGACCGCCGAACAGGCGGCGCAGACCGGTCTCTGGCTCCCGCGGCTGAAGCCCGCTCCGACGACACGGGTTCTGGATCTGACGGTGGTTGTCGACGCCGGAGCATCGATGGTGTTGTGGCAACCGGAGGTTACAGCGTTCCTCGGGCTGGTGCAGCAACTCGGAGCGTTCCGGACCGTCCGCATCCGATACCTCGAGACGGAGACGCGGGCGACGGACGGCTCCCTGGCGCCGGTGCTTCGCGGCGGTACCCCGGATGCCCCACAACACAGTGTCGCGGAGCTTCTGGATTGGCATGGCGGACGGCTCATGCTCGTCCTGACCGACGGAGTCGGTGAGGCATGGCGGCGAGACCTCGTATCGCCGCTGCTCGCGCAGTGGAGCAGCCGGATGCCGGTCGCCGTGGTGCACCTGCTGCCCCAGCACCTGTGGAAGAAGAGCGGGATCCCGCTGCACCGGGCCTTCCTGACGTCACCCGGACCGTTCCAGCCCAACCGCCGTTACGGATTCGACCTGCCCGATGCCTCGATGACCATGGCGAACCCGGAAAAGGCGGTCGCCGGCGCGGTACCGGTACCGGTGCTGGAGCTGGATGGGCGGTGGTTCAGCTGGTGGGTGCGGCTCATCTCGCGTCCCGTCGCCGACCGGCTGTCCGCCACCGTCCTGCTCGCTCGTGACCAGCCGATGCTCGAAGCCGGAGACGATGAGCCTTCCCCGCCTCGAACGGCCGAAGAGCGGGTCCGGCGATTCCTCGGCGCCGCGACGCCGCCGGCGTTCCGGCTGGCGACACTGCTGGCCGCGGTGCCGGTGAGCCTGCCGATCGCCAGGCTCGTTCGAGCCGAACTCGTGCCGGAAGCCGACAGCTCCCACCTCGCAGAGGTCTTCACCAGCGGGCTCCTTGACGCGCCCCGAGGGAGAACCGCCCCAGGTGAGGACGTAGTCTTCGAATTTCCGGCGGCAGTTCGCCAGGCCTTGCTGACGGCAGGCCGGCGCGCCGACACTGTGCAGGTGGTCGTTGTGACCGGGCAGCGGTTCGGTGATCTGCACCCGGTGTTGCAGAGGATGACCGACGCGCTGGCGGACCCTGAGCACGCATCGCTGCCCGTTGAGGTCGCGGACGTATCTCTCGAACGGGTCGTCATGCGAGCGTTGTCCGGTCCGTACGCGTGGCGCGCAGAGCGACTGCGGGAGCGGGAAAGTGAACTGGCCGCAGCAGAGGTGCGCGGCGAGGTCGCCGAGGCGGAGGACGTCGACGGCGTGGGGCCGCCGGCGTCTGTCGAGCCGGGGGTCCCGGACGAACGGCTGGTCGCTGACGTCCGCGAGGAGGCGGCCACATCGCTGCGTCGGATCCGGCGGATCAGCACCGACGCACCGGTGGTCTGGGGCGCGGTTCCCGCCAGGAACCCGGACTTCGTCGGCCGACGCGAACTGCTCGATCGGCTCAATGCGAGTCTCGCCTCGCGCGGGTTCGTGGTGCTGCACGGCCGGGGCGGCCTCGGCAAGACCCAGATCGCGGTCGAGTACATCTACCGTCGGCTCCGCGACCACGATCTCGTTTGGTGGGTGAGCGCCCGCCAGGAGACCCAGATCCGCGCGTCCTTGACCGAGCTGGCCCGTCAGCTGCGGCTGCCAGGTTCGGAGGAGACCCTCACCGCTGTGCCGGCCGTTTTGGACGCACTTCGTGCCGGCGAGCCGTACCGCCGCTGGCTACTCGTTTTCGACGCGGCCGACCAGCTCGAACTGCTCCGGCCGTTCCTGCCGGTCGGTGGTTCGGGCCGGGTCCTCGTCACCTCGCGGCATACAGCCGACGACTCGTTCCCCGGGGATTCGATCGCTGTCGGCCGGTTCACCCGGCTGGAGAGCGTCGATCTGCTGCGCAGCCGGGATTCCGCGTTGACTGCCCCGGATGCCTACGGACTGGCGGAAAAGCTGGGAGATCTGCCGATCGCGCTGGCCCAGGCGGCGGCGTGGCGCGCCGAGACCGGGATACCAGTCGCCGAGTACACGCGGCTACTGGACCAGAAGATGGCGGAAATCGTCGCAACGTCGCCGCTGCCGTCGGACTACGAGATTTCAGTGACCGCTGCGTGGAACGTTTCCTTCGACGGACTGGCGACACGCAACCCGGCTGCGCACCAGTTGTTGCAGGTCTGTGCGTTCTTCGCCGCCGAACCGATCTCCCGCAGCCTGTTCTCCGGAGTGCGTGGAGTGTCGATCGCCCCGGAACTGGACCTCGCGATGCAGGATCCGGTCCAGCTGGACCGGGTACTCAGGGACATCGACCGCTGCCGGCTGGCGAAGCTCGACCACCGGAGTGGCTCACTTCTCCTGCACCGGCTCGCACAGGTGGCGCTGCAGGGCCGGATGACCGATCGGACCCGGACGCGAATGCGCCACGGCGCCCACCTCCTGCTCGCCAACGTCGATCCGAATGATCCCGAGACAGCCCGGCAGGGGCCGCAATACCAGATTGTGCTGCCGCATCTGCGGCACACCGAGCTGATCGGCTGCGACGACCGCTGGGTCCGGCAGCTGTTGCTCAATCTGATGAAGTTCCTGTACGTCTCCGGTGATCACGCGGGTGCGCTGACCCTCGCGCAGGAGGTCGTCGCCGCGTGGACGGACCGCCACGGCGCCGAGGATCCGCAGACGCTGGCGGCGTCGGTGCAACTCGGGTTCGTGCTCTGGGTGCTCGGCCACTATGAAGATTCTTCGGAGGTCAGCAGACGGACGTTGGAGCTCTACCGGCAAACCGTGGGCCCGGATTCGGAACAGGCTTTGAACGCCGAGGTCCAGGTGGCGGTCGGCTTGAAGTCCAGCGGGGACTTCTTCGCTGCCCGTGACCTCAACCGGCAGACCTACGAACGGGTGCGGTCCCTTTTCGGCAACGACGACCCGACCGCGCTGGCCGCGGCGCACGACCTGGTCGTGTCGTTCTTGCTGGCCGGGGACTACGAAGAGGCCCGCTGGCTCAGCGAGGACACCTACGAACGCCGGTCGGAGGTTCTCGGCTACGACAATTGGAAGACCATCACCACACTGAATATCATGATCATCTGCCGTCGTGAGCTCGGGGACTACTCATGGGCACGCATCGAGCAGGAGAAAGTCGTGGAGCGGGTGCGCGGTCTGTACGGATCGGGAACGGACGGTGTCATCCGCCGCGACTACCACCTCGCGGTAGCGCAGCGCAAAGACGGCTACCACGAAGCCGCGCTCACTCTGTCGGGGAGCGCACTCGAGCGGTTTCGCCTCAGATATGGTCCGGGCCACCCCAGCGCGATGGCCTGCGTGCTGGCTCATTCGATCGACCTGCGAAACGCGGGGAACTTGCCGGAAGCCTTGGAGCTGGGCGAGCAGGCATTATTGCTGTACCGGGAAAGTCTGGGCGACCGCCATCCGCACACGCTGGCTGCCGAAGTCGACATCGGAGTGACGCTACGCCTTCTCGGGAGTCCGGCCGACGCGCTCGAAAAGGATGAGCGTGCGCTCGGAGGCCTGCGCGCGCGACTGGGCCAAGCACACCCCCACGTTCTGGCGTGCTCGATCAACATGGCGAACGATTGGCACGCGCTGGGCGACGTGCAGCGTTCTCTGCGCATCAACACCGAATCGCTGGCGCGACTGCGGAGGGTGCTACCCGAGCACCACCCCACCGCCCTCGCGGCGCGCCTCAACCGGGCGCTGGATCTCGAACTGCTCGGCCGGGTCCGAGAAGCGGTGAGCCAGCACCGGGAGGTGCTGAGTGCGGCCGACCGCGCGTTCCGGCCAGGTCACCCCGCCATCACCGCGGCCGAAAACGCGACGCGAGCGGAGTGCGACATCGACCCGATGCCGCTGTGACGCCGGTCAGGACAGTGCTTCACCGATCCAGTACGCGAGCTCGCCGACCGACGGCGCGCTACCGTCCCGGCGCAGCTCGCGGTGTACCGCACGCACCAGTTCGGGCGTGCTGAGCAGAGCACGGGCGGCAGGTCCGTCCAGCAATGTGAGGCCGAGGCCGATCAGGGCCGGGGCGTCGTCCGGTTCCTTCGAGAGCACCCCCTCGTACGCCGAGCGTGCTTCTTCCGCGCGTCCGGCCACGAGGTGGTAGTCGCCCTCGAGTGCGTCCGGCACGTCCGCCCACTGCCGCTTCAGCCTCGTATCACCGTCTTCGCCCAGCAGAACCCGGATCAGGTCGCCGCGGGCGTTCGGCCACTGTCCATCCGATCTGGTGTCGAGGCGGCCGTTCCGAGCCACCGGCGGACAAGGAGCTTCTTCCCGCCACGCTCGAGCGAGTTCGGCGACGGTTTCTTCCTTGGGACGGATGTGACGCAGCCGCCAGCCCGCGTAGTGGTCCGACGCCAGGGTTTCCGCCCACCGCCTGGCCTCGTCAGTGGTCGGCTCCGACTGCCACGGCCCGAATACGCCGGCGAGTTCGTCCAAGAACTGCCGCCCCGCGTCGGTCAACGCGTCATCGCCCCGGATAGCCTCCAGGGTCTGCCAAGCTTGAGCACGCCAGTGGGCGAATTCGAAAGCGGCCAACCGGTCGTCGGGACGTGCCCGAGACAGTGCTCGCCAGAAAGCCGAAACGCCGAAGAACGCGTAAACTCCGTGCACCAAGCCGCCGAGCGGCCGAGGATCCTCCCGCCACGGGGCGTAGAGCCGCTGGGTCCGGTCGTCGTCGTGCAGCCGGACGAGCTGCAGAAGTGCGCCCAGCCGGATGTGCTGGAACTCGTGCACCAGCGCCGCGGCCAAGGTGGCGGGTTCCTCGGGCGTGGCGACCACCATGCTCCCGAAGGCCTCTCCCGTCGACGCGCTGGGGAGCCGGAACGGAACGGCCGCGTCGGGAACGACCGACTCGAGGCCCATGGGCAGGACCTCCGCGTATTCTGGTGCGTGCTCGACAATCAGCCGCCAGGCCTCGCCGAGCAGCTTCCGCCAGCTTTCCAGCTCGGTTTCCGTGAGCCGATCAGGCCGGATCGGATGGTAGAGGCCGCGGTGGGGGTCCAAGTGATCGAGCCGGAGTTCCAGAACCCGGCCGCGTGCTTCGAATCGGAAAGACGGGAGCGGCCGCCAAGTCGGCGTTTCTTTGGTGGCCCGCGAACGTTCGCCGATGATCGAGAAAGAACCAGCTTCGCCGCACACTTCGGCGGTGGTGAAACCACCGCCCTCGTCGAGTTGCGCCGCCCCCAGGGTCGGCAGCACGACAGTGTCGTCCCAGACCGGCACGCGAATCCGGAACTCGATACCGGCGTGCACCGCAGCCGCGGCTGCCAGCGCATGGAGGTAGCCGTAGTGGACCCAGAGCGGGCACTCCCCGGTCAACCCTTGCTCGATCACCCGCGTGAGGTATCCGGCCCAGCTTCCGGTGTAGGGGTGGGCGAGTATCCGCTCCAGTGCATCCGGCGCAGCCGCTTGGGCCCGTTCCAACAGGTCCCATGCAGTCCCGGCGTCGGCGAGCGGCCCGGTCAGCCGCTCGTCGGCCGCCTTGTCGAGGAGTCCTAGGAGGAGCAGCAACCGGCGGCTGCGATCAGCGCTGCGTAGCTCGTTCACCGCGGCGACGCCGCCGCCTCCCGCTGCGAGCTGGTCAAAGGTGTCCCAGGAGATCGAATGCGCCTCCGGAGTGGACGCCACCTGGTCCGTCGTGTGCACGATGCGACTCCTCTGAAGCGACTTCAGTCGACCCGTTTGGCGCCGCCGCCACTGCCGCTCGCGGTCACGGGAATGTGCGCGGTCCGGTCCGCTGCGTGCCGGATCGAACGGCGGAGCAGAGTCGCGTCGAGTCCTCGCAGTGCGGACAGTGAAACGGCGCTCAGATCGAGGAGCTCGGACCTGATCCCCGCTGATCCGCGGCCTACCGGCTTTCGAGTAGTGATGGGTGTGCTCCTAAGCCGGAGGGGCATTGACGGGCAAAGCTTGGCACGAGTCCACCCTCGGCGAAAGACGACATGCCGTGCTTCGATCAGGCGAAGCATCGCGCTCAGGCGACGTCAAGCACCGTGTGAATCAGCGTCGTCAGCTCGGCTCCGAAATTCGGCCTCGACGCCACCCGGCGGGTGCGTGCCAGGTCGTTGGCAATGGTCAGCGCCGCGTGGACCGTGATCTTTGCTTCCCTCGGCGGCAGCTCCGGCCGCACCGCTGACAGCAGCGTCACCCACTGGGCCACGTAGTCCCGCTGCACCCGCAGCAGGTCAACCTTGTCCCGGTCCGGCATCGTCACGCGGTCCGCCGAGAACGACACCAGCAGCTCCGGCGTGTGCAAGATCGTGTGTACATACGACGCCGCCAGGCGGCGCAAGGCCGAGCGCTCGTCCGACGTCTGCAATGCCAGCTCCGCCGCCAGGGCCAGCCTGTCCGCCGCTCGGTGGCCGATTGCCACCATCAAAGCCGCCTTGCTGGGGAAGTGGCGGTACACGCTGGGCCCCGCTATGCCCGCCGCCGCTCCGATGTCCTCCATGCTCACGTCGTGGAAGCCCCTCTGGGCGAACAGGGCCGTTGCCTCCGCCAGCACCTGCTCGCGGCGGGAGGGCTTGCCCAGGCTCGATGCGACTGCGGGAGGAGGAGACGACGGTTCGGGGAGTGTGGTGTTCAGCACATCCCAGGCCAGCTCGACCAACAACGCAGCGAAGCGGCGACGCGCCACCGATGTGTGGTGGACCGACACGCTGCCGAACACCGACAGGGCCGCCCAGCACAGGAGCTCGGCGTCCTCGGCCGGCAGCTCCGGACGCTGGGCCTGGAGGGCCTTCGACCACGCCGCCAAGGCCAGCGCTGATCGGCGGGCGATCTCGCGCTGGTCCTCCTTCGGCAGGTGACGGCCCTCCCAGCGCCACAAGGCCGCGATCTCGCGCCGCTCGACCGCCTGGGCGGCGAGCCGGTCGAGGAGGGAATGGAGCTGGTCAGCCGGGGGGACCGAGTCCGACAGGGCCTCCGCCGTCGCCGCTTCCATGTCGTCGAAGCCGCTCAGGACCACGTACGCCAGGATTGCCTGCTTGTCCGCGAAGTGGCGGTACAACGCCGGCCCCGTTACCCCCGCCGCGTCCGCTATGTCCTTGATGCCGACTCCGGGGAAGCCCCGGGCGCGGAACAGCTCCGCCGCCACCGCGGCCAGCTGGGCCTTGCGGTCGCGGGGGCGCGCGCTACGCACTGAGTCGGTCATGGTGAGTGAACGATAGCGGTTAACGGCACACCTGCAACCCATTGACACCATGGGGTTATCCGGCGATATGTTAATGGCCATTAGCCCTACTGGCCGGTATCATCGGCCATGGCACGACGACGTCCACACGCTCGCGAGGAGTTGTTCTGTGAGTAGCGAGGCCTACATCTACGAGGCGATCCGCACGCCTCGCGGCAAGAACAAGGGCGGTGCCCTGCACGGCACCAAGCCGGTCGACCTGGTGGTCGGCCTGATCAACGAACTCAAGGTCCGCCACCCGAACCTCGACCCGCAGGCGATCGACGACATCGTCCTCGGCGTCGTCTCGCCCGTCGGTGAGCAGGGCGCCGTCATCGCGCGCACCGCCGCCCTCAACGCGGGCCTGCCCGAGACCGTCGCCGGCGTGCAGCTCAACCGCTTCTGCGCCTCCGGCCTCGAGGCCACCAACACCGCCGCGCAGAAGGTGCGCTCCGGCTGGGACAACCTGATCATCGCCGGTGGCGTCGAGTCGATGTCGCGCGTTCCGATGGGTTCCGACGGCGGCGCGCTGTTCATGGACCCGGCCACCGCCTACGACAACTACATCGTCCCGCAGGGCACCGGCGCCGACCTGATCGCGACCATCGAGGGCTTCTCCCGCGAGGACGTCGACCGCTGGGCCGTCCGCTCGCAGGACCGCGCCGAGGCCGCCTGGTCCGGCGGCTACTTCGCGAAGTCCGTCGTGCCGGTCAAGGACATCAACGGCGTCACCGTCCTCGACCACGACGAGCACCGCCGTCCCGGCTCCACCGTCGAGAGCCTCGGCAAGCTCAAGCCCGCCTTCGCCGGCATCGGCGAGCTGGGCGGCTTCGACGCCGTCGCGCTGCAGAAGTACCACTCGGTCGAGAAGATCAACCACGTCCACACCGGCGGCAACTCCTCCGGCATCGTCGACGGCGCCGCGCTGGTGCTCGTCGGCTCCGAGCAGGTCGGCAAGACCTTCGGGCTGACCCCGCGCGCCCGGATCGTGGCCACCGCGTCGATCGGCTCCGAGCCGACGATCATGCTCACCGGGCCCACCCCGGCCACCCAGAAGGTGCTGAAGGCCGCGGGTCTCAAGCCCGAGGACATCGACCTGTGGGAGCTCAACGAGGCGTTCGCCTCCGTCGTGCTCAAGTGGATCAAGGACCTGCACCTCGACGAGGAGAAGGTCAACGTCAACGGCGGCGCGATCGCCATGGGCCACCCGCTCGGCGCCACCGGCGCGATGCTGGTCGGCACCGTGGTCGACGAGCTGGAACGCCGCCAGGCGCGCCGCGCCCTGGTGACCCTGTGCATCGGCGGCGGCATGGGCGTCGCGACCATCATCGAGCGGGTGTGAGGACCGAAATGGCTGAAAGCAAGACCATCCGCTGGGAGCAGGACGAAGACGGCATCGTCACCCTGACCCTGGACGACCCGAACCAGTCGGCGAACACGATGAACGCCGACTTCCGCGAGTCGCTCGGCGTCACGGTCGACCGCCTCGAAGCGGAGAAGGACAACATCACGGGTGTCGTCATCACGTCCGCCAAGAAGACGTTCTTCGCCGGTGGCGACCTCAACGACCTCATCCAGGCCAGGCCCGAACACGCGGTCGAGCTGACCGAGGGCAGCACCCTGATGAAGGGGCAGATGCGCCGCATCGAGCAGCTCGGCAAGCCGGTCGTCGCGGCGATCAACGGCGCCGCGCTCGGCGGCGGCCTGGAGATCGCGCTGGCGACGCACCACCGCATCGCCGCCGACGTCAAGGGCAGCCAGATCGGCCTGCCCGAGGTGACGCTGGGCCTGCTGCCCGGCGGCGGTGGCGTGGTCCGCACCGTGCGCCTGCTCGGCATCCAGAGCGCGCTGCTGAACGTCCTGCTCCAGGGCCAGCGGCACCGGCCGGCCAAGGCGCTGGAGCTTGGCCTGGTGCACGAGCTCGTCGGCACGGTCGAGGAGCTCGTCCCCGCCGCGAAGGCGTGGATCAAGGCGAACCCCGAGGGCGGCGTGCAGCCGTGGGACGTCAAGGGCTACAAGATCCCGGGCGGCACCCCGTCGAACCCGAGCTTCGCGGCCAACCTCCCGGCGTTCCCGGCGAACCTGCGCAAGCAGATCAAGGGCGCGAACATGCCGGCGCCGCGGGCGATCCTGGCCGCCGCGATCGAGGGCGCGCAGGTCGACTTCGACACCGCGATCCAGATCGAGACGCGCTACTTCATCCACCTCGCCACCGGCCAGGTCTCGAAGAACATGACGAAGGCGTTCTTCTTCGACCTGCAGACCATCAACTCGGGTGGCTCGCGGCCGGACGGCTTCGAGAAGTACACGGCTCGCAAGGTGGGCGTCCTGGGCGCGGGCATGATGGGCGCCGCGATCGCGTATGTGTCGGCGAAGGCCGGCATCGACGTCGTCCTCAAGGACGTCTCGCAGGAGGCGGCCGAAAAGGGCAAGGGTTACGCGGAGAAGCTGGAGCAGAAGGCCCTCTCGCGCGGCAAGACCACGCAGGAGAAGTCGGACGCGCTGCTGGCCAAGATCAAGCCGACCGCCGACCCGGCCGACTTCGCGGGCGTCGACTTCGTCATCGAGGCCGTGTTCGAGAGCGTCGAGCTGAAGCACAAGGTGTTCGGCGAGATCGAGGGCATCGTCAACGCCGACGCTGTGCTGGGCTCGAACACCTCGACGCTGCCGATCACCACCCTCGCCGAGGGCGTGCAGCGCACCGAGGACTTCATCGGGATCCACTTCTTCTCGCCGGTGGACAAGATGCCGCTGGTCGAGATCATCTGCGGCGAGAAGACGTCGCCGGCGACGCTGGCCAAGGTCTTCGACTACACGCTGCAGATCAAGAAGACCCCGATCGTCGTCAACGACAGCCGCGGCTTCTTCACCTCGCGCGTGATCGGCACGTTCATCAACGAGGCCGTCGCCGCGCTGGGCGAGGGCGTCGAGCCGGCGTCGATCGAGCAGGCGGGTTCGCAGGCCGGCTACCCGGCGCCGCCGCTGCAGCTGATGGACGAGCTGACGCTGACCCTGCCGCGCAAGATCCGCAAGGAGACTCGCGAAGCGGTCGAGGCGGCGGGCGGCACGTGGAAGGCGCACGCGTCGGAGACCGTGATCGACCGGATGGTCGAGGAGTTCGACCGCAAGGGCCGCTCGACCGGCGCGGGCTTCTACGAGTACGACGCCGAAGGCAAGCGCGTGGGCCTGTGGCCGGGGCTGCGTGACGCGTTCAAGTCGGGCTCGGCCGAGGTGCCGTTCGAGGACCTCAAGGAGCGGATGCTCTTCGCCGAGGCGCTCGAGACGGTGAAGTGCTTCGACGAGGGCGTGCTGACATCGGTGGCCGACGCCAACATCGGCTCGATCTTCGGCATCGGCTTCCCGGCCTGGACCGGTGGCGTCATCCAGTACATCAACCAGTACGAGGGTGGCCTGCAGGGCTTCGTCGACCGGGCCCGTGAGCTGGCCGCCCGGTACGGCGACCACTTCGAGCCGCCGGCGTCGCTGGTGGAGAAGGCCGCCAAGGGCGAGATCTACGAATAACGGCTGACGTGAAGAGGGCCGCCATCGGATTCCGGTGGCGGCCCTTCAACGTGTCCGGGGTCAGGTGGATCGGAGTTCTCGCCGCCCTTCGCCGAGCCAGCGAAGCGCCAAGACGGTGCCGTCTCCGTCCATCGAGACGACTCCGCCCCAGTCCTCTTCCGCAGCGGCGGAACACCCGGCCCACCGCGCGAACATCCGCGGAGCTTCGACGAGGTAGGACCCCAGATCCTTGTCCCGGGCGAGGAGCGTGTGAAGCACCTCGGGGATGCCCGAGAAGACTTCGACCCGCCGTCGATCGAGGCGGAAGACGTGGTCGGTGCCGACGAGCTCCACACCGCCGAGGTCGACGCGGACATCGCATTCGGCGTTCGTGGCGTGCTGGGAGTAGTCGTCACCAAGCCGGATCTGCTGCCGCGGGGTCAGGTAGTGAGCGGCGCTCTCCCGGTCGCCGACGAAGGTGAGGACCGCGGCTGCCGCGGTCCTCACCAGTACGCGGGAGAACCATTCGTAATCGACCGCACGGACGTTGAACCCCGGCCGAGTACCGGCGGTGTCGTCTTCCATGACCTGAGGAATCTGTGGGAACAGATTCAGCTGCTCCGCCGGCCCGGTCGGATCCGGGAGCCCGGCGCCAGGCTCCTGGAGCACTCCGTCACCGGGTGGGTCGAGCAGTCCCAGCCCGATACCGCCGTCCCCGGCAAGCGCCGTCGACATCAGCAGGCTGGGCGCCGGTGCACCGTCGAGCGCGAAGGCCTGCACCCGTTCCGCGGCCCGAGCCAGCTGGTCGTGCTGCATACCCGCCTTGCCGTGCGTGCCCCGGCACTCGACGACGACGAGCCGGAGCGGGCTGCCCGGCTTCTTCCCGATGAGGAAGTAGCCGGGCCGGGTCTGGGTGAGGTACCTGCCTTTCGATTCCTTGCCGCGGAGGGCCCAGCCCGCCTCCAGTGCGACTTCCGCGTCGACGACTTCGAAGTGGTGGCCGGGGTGCTGCCGGGAGAGGATTTCCCGCGCTGCCCGGAGGGCGAACGCCGCTCCGAGATCTTGCGCCTGGACGGTTTTGCGGTGGTAACGCTGAAGCTTCCCGTTGGCGGAGAGCTCCATGCGACCGTGGTGGTCGGCTTGCAGGGTCGTCAGATACCGGAGGTAGTTCCAATGCTGGGACAGGCCACGAGAAGGGGTCTGCCCGGCGAGTACGGTCGCGCGTCCGAGCGTGTGAAGCAGTTCCCACGGCGTGGCGACCATCCCGCGGTGGTGCAGAGCAGGCGAAAGCGGCGTCAGTGCGGGTTTGCGGGGAACCGCCTCCTTCTCCTCCTCAGCCCGCTTTTCGGCCACCTTGTGCGCGGCTCGCTCGACTCGCCAGGCAAGATCCTGGGTGGATTCGATTGTCACGTGAGCCTGCTGCCGGAGCTGTTCCAACGGATCTTCGAGCATCGCGGGTGTCCCTCCCCGTTCGTCCTGGACGTCCCTCCACTCCAATTCACCCGACGGCGCACGATGTTGTCTGCCGCTCAACCGGTTGTTCAGCGTAAAGGTAAACTCACCGTGAGTGATCTTTGAGATGTTCGGCCGAAGCTGTTGAGCGCATTGCCGGGCGCCGGGGCGCCACGTCAGGGCTCGAGCGCGAAGTGCGGCAGCCGCCGATCCAGCCACTTCGGCAGCCACCACGCGCGGGCACCCAGCAGCCGCATGATCGCCGGGACGACCAAGCAGCGGATCACCAGTGCGTCCAGCAGGACCGCGACCGCCAGGCCGAGGCCGAACTGGGCCAGCATGCGGGACGGGTCGAGCAGGAACGCTCCGAACACCAGGACCATGATCGCGCCCGCCGCGGTGATCACCGCTCCCGTCGAGGCCAGGCCTTCGCGCACCGCCAACTGGGCGTTGCCCGTGCGGCGCCACTCCTCGTGCATGCGGGACACCAGGAACACCTCGTAGTCCATCGACAGCCCGAAGACGATCGCGAAGATCATCACCGGGACGAACGCCTCGATCGGGCCCGGCTGCGCGCCGAACCAGCCGTCGCCGAACACCAAGGTCATCACGCCGAGCGAAGCGCCGATGCTCAGCAAGTTCAGCAGCGCCGCCTTGAGCGGGATCAGCACCGAGCGGAACACCACCATCAGCAGCAACGCCGACAACCCGACGACGACCAGCACGAACAGCGGCAGCCGGTCCGCGACGGCGTCCGCGAAGTCCGTCGCCGCCGCGACCGAACCGCCGACGAGGTAGTGGCCCGGCAGGGTCGGGAGGACTTCGGTCCTCAGCCGCGTCACCAGATCGGCGGTGGCCTCGTCCTGGGGTGACGTCGTCGGGAACACCAGAACCGTCCGGCCCATCGGCGGCAGGACCTGGGCGATGCCCGGTGTCGACGCCAGTTTCTGCTGCAGCGCACCGGTGTCGCCGTCTTCGGTCACGATCGCGAGCGGGCCGGTGAAGCCCGGGCCGAAGCCCTCGGCCAGCAGGTCGTAGGCCTTGCGCGTGGGGGAACCGGCCGGGTCGGTGCTCGCGTCGGCGAACCCGAGCCGCATGCCGGCGGCCGGAATGGACAGTCCGATGAGGACGATCAAGCCGAGCGCCAGTGGCGCCAGCGGACGCCGTTGGACGCTGTCGGCGAGCCGTCGCCACGCCTTGCCGGGCTCCTTCCGAAGAGCCTGCCGGCGGATCCCGCGCTCGAGCCGCTTGCCGAACAACGACAGCAGCGCGGGCAGGAGCGTCACGGACGCGAGCATCGTCATCAGGACCGTCAGCGCGACGGACAGCGCGACCCCGCGCAGCCCGCCGAGCCCGAGCGCGAGGAGGCCGAGCAGGGCGATGATCACCGTCGTCCCGGCGAACAGGACCGAGCGGCCGGCCGTGTCGAGGGCCCGCCGGGCCGCCGGCTCGCGGTCGTGGCCGGCGAGGATTTCCGTGCGGTAGCGGGAAAAGATCAACAGCGCGTAGTCGACGCCGACGCCGAACCCGACCAGCATCATCAGCGGCGAGGTGTAGCTCGCGATGTCGACGAAGTGTGAGACGACCGTGATCACTCCCAACGTGCTGCCGACCGCGAACACCGCGGTGATAACCGGCAGCCCGGCCGCGAGCAGCGAGCGGAACAAGAATACGAGGATGACCAGCGCGGCGAGCAAGCCGACCCCCTCCGCGGGACCGCCGCCTCCGGAGATCCGCTCGATCGGGTCCCCGGCGAGCGCGACCTCGACCGGCCCGGCCCGTTTGGTGGTGTCGGCGAACTTCACGATGTCGTCGTAGGGAAGATCGGTCGACGCCGCGTCGAAAGTGACGGTGGCGTAACCGATCCGCCCGTCGGGCGAGAGCGTCGTCTCGGTCACCGACCGCACGTGCGGCAGGGACCGGACTTCGCCGAGCATGGTGTCGATCGACGACCGGTTGGCGGCGAGCCCGCTGTTGGCCTTCAGCACGATCTGCGCGCTCGTACCGGACTGCGCGGAGTTCTCGAGCAGGTCCACGACCTGCTGGGATTCGGTGCCGGGCAACGAGTTGTCGTCGTGGAACGCGCTGCCGGCCAGCTGCGAGGTGAACGTGACGCCGATGAGGACCAGCGCCCAGAGCGCGACGGCGAGCCACCGGTGGCGCTGCGCCCAGCCGGCCAGCCGCGCCAGGCCGCCCCCGGAGGTACGAGTGATGGTGTCCATGGTGGACAAGGATTCGCGAGAGGGGCCCTACCGCGCGTCGCGCAGCGGAGGACACTTCACGTGCTCCCGGCGGTGTCCCCTAAGGCCGGTCCCGTACACCCGGGGGAGTACGGGTCAGGGCGCCAGCCACCGCGGCGTCACCGCGCCGGACTCGTAGGCGAGGACGACCAGCTGCGCGCGATCGTGCGTGCCGGTCTTGGTCATGATGCGGCTGACGTGCGTTTTCGCTGTGGCCGGGCTCAGCGTGAGCTCGCGCGCGATGTCGTCGTTCGACAGCCCGGCCGCGACCAGGGACAGCACCTCGCGCTCGCGGTCGGTGAGCCGGTCGAGCGCCGGGGACGGCGCCGGCCGGGTGCCGCGCGCGGCGAACTCCGCGATCAGCCGCCGGGTGATCGACGGCGCCAGCAGCGCGTCGCCGCGGGCGACCACGCGCACGGCGTGGATCAGCTCCTCGGGCTCGGTGTCCTTGACCAGGAACCCGCTCGCGCCCGCCCGCAGTGCGCCGTAGACGTCCTCGTCGAGGTCGAACGTCGTGAGGATGACGACCTTGGTCCGCACGCCCGGGTCTTCGAGGAGGTGCCGGGTGGCGGCGAGGCCGTCGAGCACCGGCATCCGGATGTCCATCAGCACGACGTCGGGGTGGTGGTCGTGCGCGGCCTGCAATGCCTCGCGTCCGTCCGCGGCCTCGGCGACGACGGAGATGTCGTCCTCCCCGTCCAAAATGGACCGGAAGCCGGCGCGGACGAGCCGCTGGTCGTCGACGAGCAGGACCCGGATCATCGGCCCATCATCGCACCGGCAGCCGGGCGCGCACGCGGTAACCGCCGTCTTCGCGCGGCGCCGCGGTCAGCTCGCCGCCGAGCGCCCGCGCGCGTTCGGCCATCCCGCGGATGCCGTTGCCCGCCGGCGCCGCGCCGCCGCGGCCGTCGTCGTCGACCTGCACGGACAGCTCGTCGGCGCCGTAGCCGAGCCGGACGACGACGGTCTTCGCGCCGGCGTGCTTGGCGACGTTCGTCAGCGCCTCCTGGACCACCCGGAACGCGGCGTGCTCGACGTCCGGCGGCAGATCCCGGGCGACCCCGTCGATCTCGGTGCGCACGGTCAGCCCGGAGGCGCCGACCGATTCGGCGAGTTCGGCGACCCGCTGAAGGCTCGGGCCGCCGGCTTGGCGGAGCATGCCGAGCGTCGTGCGCAACTCCTGGAGTGCGGTCTTGCTGGCGTCCTTGATGGCGCCGAGCGCTTCCTCGGCCTGCCTGGGGTCACGGCGGTGCAGCGCGGCGCCGGCCTGGACGTTGATCAGCGCGAGGTGGTGGCCGAGGACGTCGTGCAGCTCGCGGGCGATGCGCAGGCGTTCGTCGGTGGCGCGCGCCCGGGCCTCGGCCTCCTTGGTGCGCTCGGCTTCGGCGCGGTAGTGCGCGACGGCGCCGCCCGCGACCAGGGCGACGAACCAGCCGGTCATCAGGAAGAAGGCGAAGTTGTCGACGTGCCGCCCGGTCCGCGAGGCGATTTCCCCGGCGGTGACTCCGGCCATCGCGGCGACGACGAGCAGCGCGGCCCCGCGGATCCGCCCGGCCGCGGCGGCGTTGTAGAGGGCGTAGGCGAAGGCGAGCAGGACGAGGCCGTCGGGATCGGTGAGCGGGTAGTAGAGGGCGCAACAGCCGAGCGTGACCGCGGCGACGGTCAGGGGGAAGCGGCGGCGGGAGAAGAGGGCGGCACAGGCGAGGACGGTGAGCACCCAGCCAAGCGCGGCGTGGCGCGGGGGCTCTGGACGGTCCCCGAGCACGGCGAAGAGCGAGCCGGCGAGCACGGTCACGGTGACTGTGAGCTCCACTGCGAACCGGCGCAACCAGGACATACGGCGAGTTTAGGAGAATCGGCGTAACAACCGGGCGCGTTCGATCGACTCTTCGGCATTGCTTCGTGATGCTAAGGGAGTCGGCATGCGGATGAAGTTCGGTGCGGTGCTGGTCGCGGGTGTGCTGGTCGCGGGCTGCGGGGCCGGCACCGTGCCGCCCAAGGACGCCGGGAACCTCGGGGTGGTCGCCCCCACCACGTCGGCGTATCCGATCCCGGCGTATTCGGCGCCGACCGAGACGTCGACGTCGGCGCCGACGACGTCCGAAGCGCCGGTGGCCACCACGACCCCGGAGGCGCCGAAGACGGTCGCACCCAAGGTGACCGCTCCGAAGGCGACCACGCCGCGGACCACCGCCCCGCGCACCACCGCGCAGGCCGCGCCGAAGCCGGCCGAGTGCGGTGCCGACTACTACCGGAACTCGGACGGCAACTGCGTCCACCGGCCCAGTGACAACCCGGCCGGCGCCACGGCCCTCTGCAAGGACGGCACCTACAGCTACAGCCAGCACCGCTCGGGCACCTGCTCCGGCCACGGAGGCGTCCGCACCTGGCTGTGACGAAACCGCCACTCGTACGGAAACCCGTCACCCCGTAGGTACAGTGCATGAAGTTGCATGACGCGTACTAAACACACACTGGGGGTGTGGTGGTGTCCCGTTCCGGCCGGGCGATCGTCGTGGTGCTCGCCTCGTGCGGGCTCGTTGCGTCTTTCATGCAGACGCTGGTCGTGCCGCTGATCCCGGTTTTCCCGCGGCTGCTGCACGCGTCCCCGGCCGACGCCTCCTGGGTGGTCACCGTGACGCTGCTGGCCGCGTCCGTCGTCACCCCCGTCAGCGGGCGGCTCGGCGACCTCTACGGCAAACGGCGGATGATCCTCGTCAGCCTCGGGCTGCTCATCGCCGGCTCGGTCGTGTCCGCGACGACCAGCGCGCTCGCCTTCCAGATCCTCGGCCGCGGGCTGCAGGGCTGCGCGATGGGCGTCATCCCGCTCGGCATCAGCATCATGCGCGACGAACTGCCGCCCGAACGCGTCGGCGGCGCGATCTCGCTGATGAGCGCGACGCTCGGGGTCGGCGGCGCCATCGGGCTGCCGGTCGCGGCCGTGGTGGCCGAGAACGCCGACTGGCACGTGCTCTTCTGGACCGCCGCCGGGCTCGGGCTGGCCTGCGCGCTGCTGATCCTCACCGTGGTGCCCGAGTCGCCGGTGCGGACGCCGGCGCCGTTCGACTATTTCGGCGCCTTCGGCCTGGCCGCCGGGCTGCTCTGCCTGCTGCTGCCGGTGGTCAAGGGCGGCACCTGGGGCTGGACCAGCGCCCCGACGCTCGGGCTGGCCGCGGCCGCCGTGGTCGTCCTGCTCGGCTGGGGCGCCTACCAGCTGCGCCGCCGGGATCCGCTGGTCGACCTGCGGGTGTCCGCGCGCCGCCCGGTGCTGTTCACGAACCTCGCGTCGATCATGGTCGGCTTCGCCCTGTACGCCATGGCGTTGTCGTTCCCGCAGCTGCTGCAGGCGCCGGCGTCGACCGGCTACGGGCTGGGTCAGACGCTGGTCGAGTCCGGCCTCACGCTGGCCCCGAACGGCCTGGTGATGATGCTGCTCTCGCCGGTTTCGGCACGGCTCATCGCCCGGTTCGGCCCGCGCCCGACGCTGATCAGCGGCTCGCTGGTGATCGCCGCCGGGTACGCGTTCGCCATCGTGCTCATGGACAACGCCGCCGAGCTGATCACGGCGTCGGTGATCATCGGGGCCGGCGTCGGCATCGCGTACGCGGCGATGCCCGCGCTGATCATGGGTTCGGTGCCGATCACCGAAACGGCGTCGGCGAACGGCCTGAACTCCCTGATGCGCGGGGTCGGCACGGCCGTCTCCAGCGCGGTGATGGCGGCGATGCTGGCCCAGCTGACCATCACCGTCGGCGGGCTGCCGGTGCCGTCGCTGTTCGGCTTCCGTGCCACGTTCGCCGTGGCCGCGTTCGCCGCGCTGGCGGGGGCGCTGCTCGCGGCGCTGGTCCCGCGGACGCGGACCGCGCCGGAGCTGGTCGCCGTCTAGTTCTTGCGGGCCACCAGGGCCAGGCCACCGCATTCCGTGGGGTCGGGGGGCATTTCCGCGGGGTTGTCCGGCCGCCACTCGGGGATGAACACGATGCCCGGGTCGACGATTTCGAAGCCGTCGACCAGCGTCCGGAGCTCGTCGGCCGAGCGCGGGGTCACCGGGTTCGCGCTCTTCTGGTACATCGCGACCGCACGGGCCGTGTCGTCGCTCTGCTGCTCGTAGGTGGCGGACGACAGCGCGAGGTAGCTGCCGGGCGCGAGCGCGTCGCGGTAGGCGGCGATCAGCCCGGCCGGGTTGCGCTCGTCCGGGATGAAGTGCACGAACAGCGCCATCACGACCATCACCGGCTGGTCCAGGTCGAGCATCATCTCGGTGATGTCGTGCTCGAGGACGTCGTCAGGGAACTCGGCGTCGGCGTGCACCATGGCCGCGTTGTCGTTGTCCTCCAGGACGATCTCGCTGTGCGCGACGGCGACCGGCTCGTTGTCGACGTAGACGACCCGCGCGTTGGCGTCGACGGCTTGGGCGACTTCGTGCACGTGCCCGACCGTCGGCATCCCCGAACCGATGTCCAGGAACTGCCGGATGCCCTGGTCCATCCCGAACCGGATGGCCCGGCGCAGCCACTGCCGGTTGAGCCGGGCCCGCTCACGCGCGTTCGGCTGCGCGGCCAGCACCTGCTCGGCGAACATCCGGTCGACGGCGTAGTTGAGCTGCCCGCCCAGGATGTAGTCGTACACGCGCGCGGCGTTGGGCTTGTCGAGGTCGATGCCCCGCCGCGCGTACTCGTCTTCGCTCATCCGCCGCTCCCCGGAAGTCAGGTGTGCCGCGAGAATAGCCGCTCAGTTCCTTCGGGCCACCAGGGCCAGCTGACTGGCCTCCTCCGGGTGCGCGCCGACGTCGGCGGGGTCGTCCGGCCGCCACTCCGGCGTGAACACGATCCCCGGCGGCAGGATCTCGAAGCCGCCGACCAAGGCGCGCAGCTCCTCCCGCGACCGCGCGAAGACGTCCGTGACGCTCTTCTGGTACAGCTCCGCCGCGCGACGGACCTCCTCGCCCTGCCCTTCGAACGTGCCGGACGACAACGCCAGGTAACTCCCCGGCGCGAGCGCGTCCCGGTAGGCCGCGATCAACCCCGCCGGATCCCGGGAGTCCGGGACGAAGTGGATGAACGCCGCCATGATCAGCATCACCGGCTCGGTGAAGTCCAGCAGCCGCTCGGTCGTCGGGTGCCCGAGGACGTCGGCCGGGATCTCCGCGTCCGCCTGCACCATCTCCGCGTTGGCGTTGTCCTGCAGGACGATCTCGCTGTGCGCGACGGCGATCGGCTCGTTGTCGACGTACACCACCCGGGACGCCGGGTCGATCGACTGCGCGACCTCGTGCACGTGCCCGACCGTCGGCATGCCCGAACCGACGTCCAGGAACTGGCGGATCCCCTGCGAAGCACCGAAACGCACCGCGCGGCGCAGCCACCGCCGGTTGAGCAGGGCCAGTTTCCTGGACTCCGGCCGCACCTGGAGGATCCGCTCGGCGAACTCCCGGTCGATCGCGTAGTTGAGCTTGCCGCCGATCAGGTAGTCGTACACGCGCGCCGCGTTGGGCTTGTCGACGTCGATGCCGCGCGGCGCGTGGTCGCCGGCCATCACCGCTCCTTGCGGCCCACCAGCGCGAGGCCGCCCGACTGCTCCGGCGGGTCTTCGAGCGGGCCGTCCGGACGCCATTCCGGCGTGAACACGATCCCCGGCGGCAGGATCTCGAAGCCCTTCACCAGCGCCCGCAGTTCGTCGGGTGACCGCAGGGTCAGCGGCGTGCCGCTCTTCTCGTACAGCGCGACCGAGCGCTGGGACTCTTCGCCCTGCCCCTCCCAGGTGCCCGACGACAGCGCGAGGTAGCTGCCCGGCGCGAGGACGTCGCGGTAGGTGCCGATCAGCCCGGCGGGGTCCCGCGAGTCCGGGATGAAGTGCACGAACGCCGCCATGATCACCATCACCGGCTCGCCGAAGTCCAGCAGCTCCTCGGTGACCGGGTGCTCCAGCACCTCGTCCGGGCGCTCGGCGTCGGCCTGGACCATGGCGGCGTTCTCGTTGCCCTCCAGCACGATCTCGCTGTGCGCGACGGCGATCGGCTCGTTGTCGACGTAGACCACCCGCGACTTCGGGTCGATCGCCTGGACGACCTCGTGCACGTGCCCGACCGTCGGCATCCCCGAACCGATGTCCAGGAACTGCCGGATGCCCTGCTCGGCGCCGAACCGCACGGCGCGGCGCAGCCAGGCCCGGTTGGTCAGCGCCATGTGCTGCGCGTTCGGCAGCACGCTCAGGACGCGGTCGGCGAACATCCGGTCGACGGCGTAGTTGAGCTTGCCGCCGATCATGTAGTCGTACACGCGCGCGGCGTTCGGTCTTTCGAGGTCGATGCCCCGCTTCGCGTGTTCGTCGTCGCTCATCCGCCGCTCCCGGGTCGAAGGTGTGACGGGAGAATAGTCCGGTTCACAGCAGTGGCGGCACCGCGGCGTCGATGAGGTGCGGGCCGGGCTCGGCGAAGGCCCGCTGGAGCTGTTCGGCGAGCTCTTCGGCGGTGGTCGCCCGGGTCGCGGGCACGCCCATGCCCTCCGCGATCTTCACGAAGTCCATGTCCGGCCGGGAAAGGTCGAGCAGGTCGTTCGCCTTCGGGCCGCCCGAGGCCGCGCCGACGCGCTGCAGCTCCAGCCGCAGGATCGCGTACGCGCGGTTGTTGAGCAGCACCGTCGTGACGTTCAAGTTCTCCCGGGCCTGCGTCCACAGCGCCGAAATCGTGTACAGCGCACTGCCGTCGGACTGCAGGTTCAGCACCGGCCGGTCCGGCGCCGCGACGGCCGCCCCGGTGGCCACCGGCATGCCGTACCCGATCGCGCCGCCGGTCAGCGTGAGGACGTCGTGCCGCGGCGCACCCGCCGTCGCCATCGGCAGCATCAGGCCGGACGTGTTGGCCTCGTCGGCGATGATCGCGTTCTCCGGCAGCAGCGCCCCGATCACCTCGACCCAGTTCTGCGGGGTCAGCGGCCCGCTGGGCAGCGCCGGCCGCGACTCGGGTGCCAGCACGGGCTCGGTGTCCGCGGCGACCAGCTCGGCGACCTCGTTCAGCGCGCGCGTGACGTCCTGCCCGACCGACGCCAGCGTGTGCACCTGGGCGCCTTCGGGCACCAGGTCGCTGGCCTTGCCCGGGTAGGCGAAGAACGACACCGGCGCCTTCGTGCCCGCGACGACGACGTGCTTGATCCCGTCGAGCTGGTAGGCGACCTGTTCGGCGAGGTAGCCGAGCCGCTCGATCGCGGGCAGCCCGGCGCCGCGCTCCAGCCGCGCCGGGAACGTCTCGACGAACACCTTCGCGCCGGTCGCGGCGCCGATGCGGCTGGCGGCGCGCAGGCCTTCCTCGCGGCACGCGCCGCCGCCGACGAGCAGGGCCACCGGCTCGCCGGTGCCGAACACCGCGGCGACGTCCTTGACGGTCGTCGCGTCGACGGCCTGCGGCACGCGCGGCGGGATCGGCGCGCAGGTCTCGCCGCCCTCGCCCCACGAAGCGTCCGCGGGCAGGATCAGCGTGGCGACCCGGCCGGGCGCGTCCTGCGCGGCGGCGACCGCGGCCGCGGCGTCCGCACCGACGTCCTTCGTGTGCTCCGAGCGGCGCACCCAGCCTTCCAGCGAGCCCGCGACGGCTTCGATGTCCGACTCCAGGGGCGCGTCGTACTGCTTGTGGTAGGTCGCGTGGTCGCCGACGACGTTGACGATCGGCGTGTGCGCGCGCCGCGCGTTGTGCAGGTTCGCCAGGCCGTTGCCCAGGCCGGGGCCCAGGTGCAGCAGCGTCGCGGCGGGCTTGTCCGCGATCCGGGCGTACCCGTCGGCCGCACCGGTGACGACGCCTTCGAACAGGGCGAGCACGCCCCGCATCTCGGGGACGGAGTCGAGCGCGGCGACGAAGTGCATCTCCGACGTGCCCGGGTTCGCGAAGCACACCTCGACGCCGGCGTCGACCAGCGTGCGGATCAGGGACTGGGCGCCGTTCAGCTCACTCATGCGGTTCCTTCGGGGAAGAGAACGCCGGGGTTGAGGATCCCGGCGGGGTCGAAGCTCTGCTTGATCCGGCGCATCAGCTCGATCTTCGCCGGGTCTTCGAGTTCGGAGTGGTAGTGGGCCTTGGTGCGGCCGAGGCCGTGCTCGCCGGAGATCGCGCCGCCGAGTTCCATGGCGTAGGCGAAGATGTCGGTGAGCAGCTGCTTCCGCTTGGCGTCGTCCTTGCAGAAGATGCCGAGGTGGACGTTGCCGTCGCCGGCGTGCCCGCAGCCGAGCGCGCCGCCACCGGCGGCCATCGCCAGTTCACGCGCCTTCGAGATAAACTGCGGCATCGCGGTGCGCGGTACGACGACGTCGATCACGTCGTCGGCGCCGGCCGCCTTCGCGGTCCAGAACGCCTTCTCCCGGGCTTCGATGAGCTTGCGGGCTGCGTTGCCTTCGAGGACGTAGACGTCGGTGGCGCCCAGCTCGCTCAGCAGCTCGCCGACGGTCTCGACGTCTTCCTCGAGACGCCCGGTCTCGCGGTTTTCCAGCGCCACCACGAGGTACGCCTCGCTCGTCTCGCGGATCTTGTCCGGGACACCCAGCTCGAGCTTCTCGTTGTAGACGATGGCCGCCATCGTCAGGTTGTCGATGTACTCGAGGATGTGCGGCGCGAGGCCGCTGGAGAGGATCTCCGGCACGGCGGCCATCACCTGGCCGAAGTCGCCGAAGGGGGCGAGCACGGTGGCGCCGTGGGCCAGCCGCGGGTGCAGCTTGACGGTGATCTCGGTGGCCAGCGCGAGGGTGCCCTCGGAGCCGATGATCAGCTGCGTGAGGTCGTAGCCGGTGGAGATCTTCGACGTCTTGCCGCCGGTCCGGATGATCTCGCCGGTCGGCAGCACGGCCTGCAGGCCGAGCACGTTGTTGCGGGTGACGCCGTACTTGACGGCGCGCATCCCGCCGGCGTTGGTGCCGACGTTCCCGCCGACGCTCGCGCTGAGCTCACCGGGGTAGACGGTGTAGCCGAGCCCGGCTTCGGCGGTCTTGGCGTCGAGTTCGGCGAGGGTGACGCCGGGCTGGACGACGGCGACGTGGTTCCCGGTGTCGACTTCGAGGACGGCGTTCATCCGCTCGAAGGAGATCAGCAGCCCGTCCGCCCGCGGCCGGGCCGCCCCGGACAGCCCGCTGCCGGAGCCGCGGGCCGTCACGGGGACGTTGTGTTCCGAAGCGGCCTTCAGCAGCTCCGCGACTTCTTCTGCCGTTGCCGGCTTCGCGACGTACGCAGGCTTCTGCGGTTCCGCCGTCAGCGCTTCGTCGTGCGCGTAGTCCTCCGAGATCGCCTCGCCCGTCAGCAGATTTCCGTCCCCGACGATCTCGGCCAGGCGTGCCGCCACGTCGCCCATCGGCAGTTTCTCCTCCGCGCCGTCGCTGTGGTTACCGCAGCGTAGTACGTACCGGCGGTACGTCGCCATGAAGGTTTTTCACGTTCTTGCGCGGAGGAGGTTCGCCGGTCAGTTCGCTGTGGTCAGAGCGTCCTGGAGCAGGGTCAGCGCCTGCCTCGCGACGACGTTGAACAGGCCCATGGTCGTGTCCGGCCGGGCGAACACCACCAGCAGGATCGGCCCCTGCACGGGGAAGACGCAGACGTGACCGAGCGAGCCCTGGAACATCGCGCCCCGGGCCTCGCCCAGGCCGGCCTGGCCGATGAACCTCGTGGCCAGCCCGACCGCGGCGGCGGACATGGCCGCCACGCTGTCGTCTTCGATCTCCCGGGTGTCGCTGGCCAGCAGCAGGCCGTCCCGGCTGGCCACCAGGAGCCCGGTGATGTTGGCCCGGTCGACCCGGTCGCGGATCTCGTCGAGGGCCTTGGCCGCGGCCTTGGCGTCGGGGTGGGCCTCCCGGGGTCCCTTCTGGACGGGGAAGGCCGGGGTCGCCCCGAGCTTGCGCGTGGGCAGCGGCACCGGGGTGCCGGGTACTTCGGCCGGCATCCCCGTCACACGACCAGCTCGGCTTCGATGTTCTTGAGGTAGTGCCGCGCCAGCGCGAGGTTGGCCCGCTCGCGGTCCAGGACGAGGTACAGGAACAGCGCGGAGTCGTGCTTGGCCGGCTTCAGCAGGCGGATCAGGTGGTACTGGCGGCCGAGGGTGATGAGGATGTCCTCGATCTCGTCGTTGAGCCGCAGCGCGGAGATCACGCGCAGCTTGGAGCGGACGACCTCGGTGTTGCCCGCGGCCGCGGTGTCGAGGTCGAGCCAGTCGCCGCCGCCCAGTGTCCCGAGCGCCATCCCGCTCTCGTAGTCGACCAGGGCGGCCCCCACTGCGCCGGTGATGGAAAGGGCTTCCTTCAAGGCTGTTTCGATGTTCATCCGGCTCGTCTTCTCCTTGTCCTGACGCCCTTGACACGCCGACCCCAGTGGTCAGGTTCGATCACCCTAGGGTTGCCTGACACGTCAGCATATCCCCGAATGGAGTAATCGAATTACTCTGTTCGCGCTACCATTTCACGCAGAGTACAGGGCGTTGGTTTAGCTCAGACTAAATCTCTGGTGGGTGACGGGACCGTCGGCGAAGCTTCCGGCATGACCTCGACGTACACCTTCGAAGACGGCCTTTCCGTGCACCGCCTGGGTTTCGGCGCGATGCGGCTCACCGAGTGGGACCACGTGCGCGACGGCGCCGCCGCGGTCGCGCGCCGCGCGGCCGACCTCGGCGTGACGTTCTTCGACACCGCCGACGCCTACGACCTCGGCCTGAACGAGGAGCTGCTCGCCGACGCGCTCCACCCGTACCCGGGGCTGCTCATCGCGACGAAGTGCGGGCACGCCCGCCCGAGCCGCGGCGAGTGGGTCCCGCTCGGCCGGCCCGAATACCTCCGCCAGCAGGCGGAACTTTCGTTGCGGCGCCTGCGTGTCGACCGGCTCGAGCTGCTGCAGCTGCACCGGGTGGACCCGCAAGTGCCGCTGGCCGACCAGATCGGCGCGCTCGCCCGGCTGCGGGACGAGGGCAAGGTCGCCCGGATCGGACTGTCCGAAGTGACCGTCGCGCAGCTGACCGAGGCGCAGGCGATCGCGCCGATCGCGAGCGTCCAGAACCGCTACAACCTGACCGACCGCGCGTCCGACGACGTCCTCGACCACTGCGAGCGCAACGGGATCGCGTTCGTCCCGTGGCTCCCGATCGCCCGCGGCGGCCACGCCACGGCGGAAGGTGTGCTGGGCAAGGTGGCGGCCGGCGTCGGCGCGACCCCCGCTCAGGTGTCCCTCGCCTGGCTGCTGCGCCGTTCGCCGGTGGTGATCCCGATCCCGGGGACGTCGTCGATCGCGCACCTGGAGGAAAACTGCGCCGCGGCGGAAGTCGTGCTCTCCGACGCCGAGTTCGCGCAGCTGGGCTGAACGCCGGCCCGGCCGCGGGAAGGACCGCGGCCGGGCCGGGGGATCAGGCGCGGGCGAACGAGAGCGTTTCTCCCTCGACACCCCGCAGCCACAGGTCCTGCGCGGCCGCCGCCATCTCGGCCAGGCCCTCCTCGATCGTGGCGAACACGTTGCCGGGCACCCAGCCCGCGTCACCGTTGATCAGCAGGTTGTTGCGGCCGTAGAAGATCGCCAGGTCGGTCGCGCCCTGGTCGCTGTGCGCCTCGCTGCCTTCGTCGTAGCCGTACGCCGGATTGCCGATTTCCCAGGCCTCGAAACCGAAGTACACGACGTCGCCGGGGATCGGCGTGATCGTCGGGTTCTCCCGGCCCGGCTTGGGTTCGGCGAACGGCGGCACGAGCGTGTAGACCTCGTTGCGCGCGTACTTGGCGTGGTAGGCGGATCCGCTCTGCGGCAACGCGTCCCAGACCGCCTTGCAGGTCCGCGGTGCCTCGTCGTCGAGCAGCCGGGCCCGGCAGGAGACGCCGCGCTTGTCGAGGGTGATCGTGATGTATCGGGCCATGCTCAGCTCCCCGTGACCGAAGCGACGACGTCTCCCCAGATCCGCAGCGCGTCGTCGACCTGCTCGGCGGTGACGACCAGCGGCGGCACCATCCGGACGACGTTCATGTACGGCCCGCAGGTGAGCAGCAGCAGCCCGTTCTTCGCGGCCGCCTGCTGCGCAGCCTGCGCGGTGGCCGTGTCCGGTTCGCCGTCGGCGGTGGTGAACTCCGAGCCGACCAGCAGCCCGAGCCCGCGCACCTCGCCGATCGACGGCGTCTTGTCCGCGATCACCCGCGCGCCTTCGAGGAGCTGGCGGCCGCGCTCGGCGGCGTTCTCGACGAGGTTCTCCTGCTGGATGACCTCGAGCGTCGCGATCGCCGCGGCGCACGAAACGGCGTTGCCGCCGTACGTCCCGCCCTGCGAGCCCGGGAACGCCTTCGCCATCAGCTCCTGCGAAGCGGCGATGCCGGACAGCGGGAAGCCGCTCGCCAGGCCCTTCGCGATGAGGACGATGTCGGGAGAGACGTCGAAGTGGTCGTGGCCCCAGAACTTCCCGGTGCGGCCGAAGCCGGTCTGGATCTCGTCGACGACCAGCAGGATGCCGTGCCGGTCCGCGTGCTCGCGCAGCCCGGCCAGGAACTCGGTGTTCGCCGGGACGTACCCGCCCTCGCCGAGCACCGGCTCGACGAACATCGCGGCGGTTTCGTTCGGCGCGCTGACCGTCTGGAAGAGGTAGTCCAGCTCGCGCAGCGCGAACTTCGTCGCCGTCTGCTCGTCCCAGCCGTAGTGGTAGGCGTACGGGAACGGCGCGACGTGCACGCCGGCCATCAGCGGGCCGATGCCGGCGCTGAACCGCGTCCCGGACGTCGTCATGGTCGCCGCGGCGACGGTCCGGCCGTGGAAACCGCCCTGGAAGACGATGACGTTCGGGCGTTTCGTCGCCTGCCGCGAGAGCCGCAATGCCGCTTCGACGGCTTCGCTGCCGGAGTTCGCGTAGAAGAGCGAGTCGAGCCCGCTCGGGAGGACCCCGCCGAGGCGTTCGGTCAGCTCGAGGAGCGGCTTGTGCATCACCGTCGTGTACTGGCCGTGGACGAGCTTGCCGATCTGCTCCTGCGCGGCCCGGACGACGTGGGGGTGGCAGTGCCCGGTGCTCGTGACGCCGATGCCGGCGGTGAAGTCCAGGTGGCGTTTGCCGTCGACGTCGTAGAGGTAAACCCCTTCACCGTGGTCGACCACGACGGGCGTTGCCTGCTTGAGCAGCGGAGAGAGCTGGGCCACAGCGTGCTCCTCGGTCGGTTCGAGCGGGTTGTCGATTGTTGACAATATCCATAGCATGGCCCTCGGGACAACACGTGAGGAGCAGGTCGGCATGAGCGCGAGCACCGAGACCGGCGTCGTCGAGGCGGTCGGCAAGGAACTGTTCATCGGCGGCAAGTGGGTCGCCGCGCAGGACGGGAAGACGTTCCCGGTGGTCGACCCGGCCACCGGCAAGGAGCTGTGCCACGTCGCCGACGCCTCGCCGTCGGACGGCGTCGCGGCGCTGGACGCCGCCGTCGCGGCCCAGGCCGATTTCGCGAAGATGGCGCCCCGGGAACGCGGCGAGATCCTGCGCCGCGCCTACGAGCTGCTGATGCAGCGCCAGGAGGAACTGGCGCTGCTGATGACCCTGGAGATGGGCAAGCCGCTCGCCGAGTCGAAGGGTGAGATCGCCTACGCCGCCGAGTTCTTCCGCTGGTTCGCCGAGGAAGCCGTCCGCATCGACGGTGGCTACGCGACCGCCCCGAACGGCGCCGGCCGGTTCCTGATCACCAAGCAGCCGGTCGGCCCGACGCTGCTGATCACGCCGTGGAACTTCCCGATGGCGATGGGGACGCGCAAGATCGGCCCGGCGATCGCCGCGGGCTGCACGTCGGTGATCAAGCCGGCCGCGCAGACGCCGCTGTCGATGCTCGCGCTGGCCGGCATCCTCGCCGAGGCGGGCCTGCCCGAAGGCGTGCTCAACGTCGTCACGACCAGCGACTCCGGCGGCGTGATGGAGCCGCTGATCCGCGACGGCCGCGCCCGCAAGCTCTCCTTCACCGGCTCCACCGGGGTCGGCCGCAAACTGCTGGAACAGTGCGCCGACAAGGTCCTGCGGACGTCGATGGAGCTGGGCGGCAACGCGCCCTTCCTGGTCTTCGACGACGCGGACATGGACGCCGCGATCGACGGCGCGATGCAGGCGAAGATGCGCAACATCGGCGAGGCGTGCACCGCGGCGAACCGGTTCTACGTCCAGCGCGGCGTCGTCGACGAGTTCGCGCGGCGGCTGACCGAACGCATGCAGGCGCTGCCGATGGGCCGCGGTACCGAGAAGGACGTCGTGGTCGGCCCGCTGATCGACGACAAGGCCGTCGAGAAGGTGACGGAGCTGGTCAAGGACGCCACCGACCGCGGCGCCCGGGTCCTCACCGGCGGCTCGGGCGTCGACGGGCCCGGCCACTTCTACCAGGCCACCGTGCTCACCGACGTCCCGCAGGAGGCGCGGCTGACGCACGAGGAGATCTTCGGGCCGGTCGCCCCGATCACGCCGTTCGACACCGAAGAAGAGGCCGTCGCGAAGGCGAACGACACCGAGTTCGGCCTGGTTTCCTACGTCTTCACCAGCGACCTCAAGCGCGCGCTGCGGGTCTCGGAAGCCCTGGAGGCCGGGATGATCGGGCTCAACCAGGGGATCGTGTCGAACCCGGCGGCGCCGTTCGGCGGGATCAAGCAGTCCGGGCTCGGCCGCGAGGGCGGCTCGGTCGGCATCGACGAGTTCCTCGAGACCAAGTACATCGCGGTGGCCCTGTGACGGCCTACCGCCTGGCGAGCATCCCGGGCGACGGGATCGGCGTGGACGTCACGGTCGAGGCCCGCAAGGTCCTCGACCGGGCTTCCGCTCTGTTCGATTTTTCCTTGGAGTGGACCGAGTTCGACTGGAGCTGCGAGCGGTACGCCCGGGTCGGCGCGATGATGCCGGAGGACGGCGTCGCGCAGCTCTCGGCGTTCGACGGGATCCTGCTCGGCGCGGTCGGCTTCCCCGGCGTCCCGGACCACGTTTCGCTGTGGGGCCTGCTGATCCCGCTGCGGCGGGCGTTCCAGCAGTACGTCAACCTGCGCCCGGTGCGGCTGCTGCCGGGGACGACGTCCGTGCTGGCCGGGCGGAAGGCCGAGGAACTGGAACTGGTCATCGTCCGGGAGAACTCCGAAGGGGAGTACTCGGCGGTCGGCGGCCGGCACAACGCCGGGCGGCCGGACGAGTTCGTGCTGCAGGAGTCGGTTTTCACGCGGGTCGGCGTCACGCGGATCATCCGGTACGCGTTCGAACTGGCCCGGACGCGGTCGGCGCGGGTCTGCTCGGCGACGAAGTCGAACGGGCTGATCCACTCGATGCCGTTCTGGGACGAGATCTTCGCCGAGGTCGCGGCGGAGTTCCCGGACGTACACAGTGAACAGATGCACGTGGACGCGCTGGCCGCGCGGATGGTGCAGGCGCCGGACCGGCTCGACATCGTGGTGGCGTCGAACCTCTTCGGCGACATCCTGAGCGACCTCGCGGCCGCGATCACCGGCGGCCTCGGCATGGCCCCGTCCGGAAACATCAACCCATCGGGTGAATTCCCGTCGATGTTCGAGGCGGTCCACGGGAGCGCCCCGGACATCGCGGGACAGGGGATCGCCAACCCCGTGGCGCAGATCCTGGCGGCCGCGATGCTGGTCGAACACCTGGGCGAAACCGTTGCGGCGCAAGCGATCCGCGCCGCGGTGGACCGGGTGCTCGACGAGGGCCGGGTGCGCACGCCCGACCTCGGCGGCACGGATACCACAGAACGGCTCGGCACGGCGGTGGCCGAAGCGCTGGGCTGAGTTTTGTCGGTGCCCTCCGGCACGGTGGACCACGAGCCCACCGAGGGGGAGGAGTCACCGATGTGCTTCGAGTGCGAGAACCCGGACAGATCCGGTTACCTGGAACGGCTTCGCGGCGGCGTGGCCGACCGGGGCTGGCTGGTGCAGGGAGTGGAGAGAGCGGGGCCGTACCCGCCGTGGGCCTACACGATCGGCCTGAGCGGGTACGGCTTGCCGGAGCTGGTCGTCACCGGCCTGCCGATGCTCGCCGCTGGCGCCCTGCTGAACGCCCTGGCGTCCCACACCCTGCACGGCCCGCCTTTTGCGGCGGGCGACCACATCCCACTGCGCGACGGCCCGCTGATCGAGGTCGTCTCGCTCGCCGAGCCGTCGGCCCACCTGGTGTTCGCGGCGGCGCTGTACGGCCCGGAAATCCGCGCGCTGCAACTGGTCCACGCGGACACCCAGGGCCGCTTCCCCTGGTCCCCCGACTACCGCGACGGCCGCGCCGGCCAGCCCGTCCTGGGGCCCCGCCATGCGAACTGACCCCATCCCCCCGACACCCGAGTCCCGCCGCCAATCACGCGTGTCGTCCACCCAGGTACGCGTGTCGTCCACCCAGGTACGCGTGTCGACCCTTCAATCACGCGTGTCGACGCTCCAATCACGCGTGTCGGCTCTGCGATCACGCGTTTCCCGGCACCGGCGGAGCTTCCCCGTCCCGCAGACTCGTGCCCGGCGCCAGCCGCTGCACCGCGTCCTCCATGTGGGCCTCCAGCAACGTCAGCGCCGTCTCCTCGTCGCCGTCGCGCAGCGCCTGGATCAGCTTCGTGTGCTCCTCCACCCGCTCCTCGACCCGCTGGTACGTGCTCTGCAACGCCGTCAGGCACATCCGCGTCTCGATCAGCAGCGTCCGGGCCATCCGCACGAGCCGCTTGCTGCCGGAGGCGTTGATCAGGGCTTCGTGGAACTTCAGGTCCGCCGTGGAGAGCGCCGTGGGGTCGTCCTCGCTCGCCGCCGTCGCCATCTCGGTGACGGTCTGCTCGAGCACGTCCGCGATCCGGTCGCGGTCGCCGCCGCGCAGGGCGCGCAGCATGGCCGCCCGCTCGATCGCGGATCGGGCCGCGTAGATGTCGTAGACGTCGCCCGGCTCGAGGTCGATGACGAACAGCCCGCGGTGCCGTTCGCTTCGCAGCAGCCCTTCGGACACCAGGTGCTGCATGGCTTCCCGGAGCGGCCCCCGTGACACCTGGAACCGCGCGGCCAGCTCGGTCTCACCGAGCTGGGTCCCGGGCGGGAGAGCGCCCGTCATGATCGCGTCACGCAGCTGGCGCGCGATCACGGCGGCCGTCGACTCGCGGCTCACCGGCTCGATCTCGGGCAGCATGCCCGGTGGCAGGGCCATCTCAGGCGCCCCCGTCCGGCAGGTGCCGGAAGAGCGCGCCGAGCGAGCGGACGAGCCGGTGCTGCCCGGTCAGGCGCAGGCCCTCCCAGACCGTGACCTGGTTGGCGGTCAGCACGGGCTTGCGGAGCGCGGCCTCCACGGCGTTGATCTCGCCGAGGGTGCGCATGGCGGTGTCCGGCACGAGCACCGCTTCGGCGTCCGGGTGGTCGTGGCCGACGGCGAGCTCGACGACGGCCTCCGGGGTCATCGCGCCGACCTCGGCCGCCGTGATGATGTCCGCGCTGGCCATCGAGACGACCTCGATGCCGCCGGCCTTGAGGAAGTCGGCGAACAGCCGGGCGATGTCGTCCGGGTAGCTGGCGGCGACGGCGACCCGTCGAACGCCCAGCGCACGCGCGGCGTGTACGAACGCGAAGGAGGTGCTGGAGGCCGGGACACCGGCGACGGCGGCGAGGCGGTCGGCCTGGTCACGGGCGCCGTCCCAGCCGTAGACGAAGCTGCCGCTGGTGCAGGCCCAGATGACGGCGGCGGGCTCGTGTTTGGCGAGGAGGGCGGCGCCGTCGGCGAGGCGGGCCTCGCTGCCGAGGTCGAGCAGCTCGGCCACCGCGTGCTTGTCGGTGCCGTAGATGTGCTCGACGGCCAGGCGGATGTCGCCCTCGTCGACGGCCATGCCGCCGAGCAGCTGCTCGGCCAGCGGGTAGTCGTCTTCGGCCGCGTGGTCGGGGTAGATGAAACCGATGGTGGTCACGGAACCTCCGGAGGGGACGCAAATTGTCGACAATCCTAGAGGGGAGGTCAAGGAATACCCTTCACGACACGTCACGAAGCCACCTCCCGGGTCCGACGATGGGGAGGTTCATCCGGCGCAGGCACGCCCACATCGTCAGCTGGTTGGCGGTGAGCACCGGTTTGCCGAGCGCGGCTTCCAGGGGTTCGATCAGGTCGTAGGTGGGGAGGTTGGTGCAGCTTACGAAGATCGCTTCGGCGTCGCCGTGGTCGGCGGCGAGGATGCGCTCGGCGATGGTCCGGTAGCTGACCTTCCAGATGCCGCCGCCCAGGCCGAGGTGGTCGCTGGCGACGGTCGTGACGTCCAGTTCGGCGAGGAAGTCGTGCAGGGCGCGGGTCAGGTCGGCGTCGTACGGCGTGAGCACCGAGACGCGGTGGAGGTCGAGCTGGTGCAGCACTTCGGCCAGCGCGCCCGAAGTGGTGACGGCGTCCGGCGCGCCGGCGTCGCAGATCGCCTTGGTCAGCGAGCGTTCGTAGTCGACGCCGTTGACGAAGCTGCCCGACGTGCAGAGGTAGGCGACGACCTCGGGCTCGACGTGCAGCACGTCGCGGGTCGCGCTCGCCAGGTGGTGGCTGTCGCTGACCAGGCGGGCCATCTCCATGCTGACCGGCACGGGCTCGTACGGCGTGCGGGCTAGGTGGAGGGACACCTCCATCGGCACCCAGCGCCAGAGCTCGCGCTCCAGCGCGAGGTCGAAGGGGGCGATGACCCCGATGCCGCGTTGCGCCAGCGGGCCGTCGAACGCCAGGAAGTCGAAATCCAAGGCTCAGCCTCCGGAATACGTCTGTGCTTGACACGTCCGGTGCTCCGGGGGTCGTTCCTCGGATTGTTGACAATCATACGAGTCACTTTTACCGTGTCAACGTGATCGCCTCGGAACACCGGGAAGCCCCCGTCCTGGCAGTGCTCTGCGGCGAGTCCCGCCCACCGGACATGCGTGCTGTCGAATCCGGGGCGGTCGTGCGTTACACGGACGCGGCGGGTCTTGCGGAAGCGTTGTCCGGAGCGGACGCCCTTTTCGTCTACGACTTCCTGTCGACGGCCGTCCCGCAAGCGTGGCACGCGGCCGACCGGCTGCGCTGGCTGCACATCGCCAGCGCCGGGGTCGACCCCGTGCTGTTCCCTGGGCTGCGCGAGAGCGACGTCGTCCTGACGAACTCGCGGGGTGTCTTCGACGACGCCATCGCGGAGTACGTGCTGGGCGTCGTCCTCGCCTTCGCGAAGGACTTCGCGCGCTCGCACGACCTGCAGCGCGAAGGCCGCTGGCTGCACCGCGAGACAGAGCGCATCGCCGGGCGGGAGGTGCTGGTCGTCGGCACCGGGCCGATCGGCCGGGCCATCGCGCGGCTGCTGCGCGCGGCCGGGATGCGGGTGAGCGGCGCCGGGCGCCGTGAGCGCACCGGCGACCCGGACTTCGGCGTCGTGCACGAGTCCGCGCGGCTCACCGAAATCCTGCCGCACGCCGACTACGTCGTCGCGGTCGCGCCGCTGACCGAGCACACGAAGGGCATGTTCGACGCGCGGGCGTTCGCCGCGATGAAGCCGTCGGCGCGGTTCGTCAACGTGGGCCGGGGCGAGCTCGTGGTGACGTCCGACCTGGTCGCCGCGCTCGAAAACAAGACCATCGCCGGGGCCGCGCTCGACGTCTTCGACACCGAGCCGCTGCCGGCCGAAAGCCCGCTGTGGACGCTGCCGGACGTGCTGATCTCGCCGCACATGTCCGGCGACTTCATCGGCTGGCGGAACACGCTGGTCGAGGTGTTCACCGAGAACTTCCGCCGCTGGCGCGCCGGGGAGCCGCTGCGCAATGTCGTCGACAAGACGCTCGGTTACGTGCCGTCGGAGAACCAGGGGAACCAGGGAGCCGGATGAACGACAGGATGCTGACCGCCAGCGAGCTCGTCGCCGCCTACGCGACCGGCGAGCTCTCGCCGGTCGAGGCGACGCAGAACGCGTTGCAGGCCATCGAAGCCCGGGACGGCGAGTGCAACGCCTACTGCCTCGTCGACGCCGACCGGGCGCTGGAGCAGGCCAAGGCGGCCGAAGTCCGCTGGCGGGACGGCAACCCGATCGGGTGGCTCGACGGCGTGCCGGCGTCGATCAAGGACATGTTCCTCACCCAGGGCTGGCCGACCGTCCGGGGCTCGAAGAGCATCGACCCGGACCAGCCGTGGGACGTCGACAGCCCGGTCGCCGCGCGGATGCGCGAGGCCGGCCTGGTGCTGCTCGGCAAGACGACCACGCCCGAGATCGGCTGGAAGGGCGTCACCGACAGCCCGCTGTGCGGCATCACGCGCAACCCGGCCGACCCGTCGAAGACGGCGGGCGGGTCGAGCGGCGGCAGTGCCGCGGCCGTCGCGGCCGGCATGGGCGAGCTGTCGGTCGGCACCGACGGCGGTGGCTCGGTGCGGATCCCGGCGTCGTTCTGCGGCATCGTCGGGCTGAAGCCGACCCACGGCCGGATCGCGCTCTACCCGGCGAGCCCGTTCGGCCCGCTCTCGCACGCCGGCCCGATGGCGCGCTCGGTCGACGACACCGCGCTGCTGCTGGACGTGCTTTCGCTGCCCGACCACCGTGACCCGGCCGCGCTGGCGCCGCCGGTGGGGTCGTTCCGGGAGGCCGTCCGGCGGGACGTGCGCGGCCTGATCGCCGCGTTCTCGCCGACGCTCGGCTACGTCGACGTCGACCCGGAGGTGGCCGCGATCGTCGCCGAGGCGGTCCGCTCACTGGGGGACGCCGGCCTGCACATCGAGGAGACCGACCCCGGGTTCGCCGACCCGAAGCCGGCGTTCGACGTCCTCTGGTCGTCCGGCGCGGCGAAGCTGCTGGACTCGTTCCCGCCCGGGTCCGAGCAGCGAACCGACCCCGGTCTGCGCCGGGTCTGGGAGCTCGGCCGGAAGTGGACGGCGAGCGACTACCTCGACGCCACCGCCGAGCGTGCCGCGCTCGGTATCCGGATGGGCGAGTTCCACACGCGCTACGACGTGCTGATCACGCCGACCCTCCCGATCGCCGCGTTCGAGGCGGGGCACGACGTGCCGCCGGGCAGCGGGCTGAGCGAGTGGCCGGAGTGGACGCCGTTCACGTACCCGTTCAACATGACCCAGCAGCCGGCGATCAGCGTGCCGTCCGGGCGGACGTCGGCGGGGCTGCCGGTCGGCCTGCAGATCGTCGGGCCCCGGCACTCGGACGACCTGGTGCTGGCCGTGGCGAAGCTGCTGGAGGAAGTGCGGCCCTGGGCGCCCTGACCACACGTGAGGGTGAAACCCGGACCGGCGCGGGGAAAGCTGTGCCACTGTCGGCCGGGTGAACGCTCAAGGCTGGTGGTACGAACGAGCCATCCCGACCGTCGACGTCACCGGCGAGCCGACGCGGGTGGTCGTCGGCCTGATCGAACAGGGCGACCGGCTGGCCGCAGCACTGCGGGTGGACGACGGCAAGGCGGCCCTCGTCCCGCTGGAAACCGGCGGCGAGCTGCTGAAGGCGCTGCGCGAGACGTTGGAGAACTGGTGGCGCCTCGACGGCCACCGCGACCTGACGTCCGGACCGCGCGTGGGCCGGTAGTACCGCGCGCGGCCCGCCCTGTCCTGCGGGTTTCGGCGAAGTCGTGTCGTTGCTTCGACCACTCACCCTCTACGGGATCCCTGTCTGATCAGCAAACGACTTCGCCGGAGCGTTGCCTCAGGAGAGTGAGTTCCGGCGAGGTCGGTGCTGCGTGGTGGAGGCGGGGCTGCTGGTCTCTGCCCTGGAGGTGCTGTTCACTTGGGCGGTTCCGGGTGTGCCCACCACCCCGAAGCCGGGATTGTGACTACGGCCGGTGGCACCGCGTCAAGGCGGGAAAGCGTGCCTTGAACCGGCACCACCGGCCGTGTTCGGGCTTCGGATCGGGGTGGCGGGGGAGGTCTGGGTGGGGTGCCGGTTTGGGCGTCCGCGTGCCTTTCCGGTCGGTGGGACAACTGAGCCGGGCGCGGTGGCCGGGGCCGCGATGGCCGGGGCCCGGTGGCCGGTGGCCGGAACGCGGTGGCCGGGGCGCGGCCCGCCCTATCCCGGGGGTTGGCCCCCAGGCCAGTCTATCGGCGGGGCGCGACAATCCTGGCTTTTCGATGGCTCAGGGCAGGGGTTGTCCACATGCGGCCGCGCCTGAGGACAACTCTCACGGCCGGCCAGGAGGCAAGTCTGCGCCGGGGCCCGGGCGCCTGTCGGAACCCAGGTCCGCGCCGGAATCCGGACCCGAGCCGGAGCCCGGACCCGAGTCGAAGCCTGGACGCGAGCCGGAGCCTGGACCCGAGTCGAAGCCTGGACGCGAGCCGGGGCCTCGACCCGGGTCGAAGCGTGGACGCGAGCCGGAGCCTGGACTCAAACCGAAGCCGGACCCGAGCCGGAGTCCAGACCCCAGCCGGAGCCCGGACCCGAGCCGAAGCTTGACTCAAACCCAAGCCGGACCCGAGCCGGAGTCCGGACTCAAGTCGGAGCCTGGGCCCGAGCCGGAACCCGGACCTGAGCCGGAACCCGGACACACGCCGAGCTCGCCGAGGCGGCGTCGGCCGGGCTCCGTGATGCGCAAGGTCCTTCCGCCCGGCCGGCGGCGCACCCAGCCGGTGCCGAGCAAGGCCTTCAGCAGGGCCGTCCCCAGCTCGCCGGCCAAATGGACGCTTCCGTGAGACCAATCCAGGCACGCGCGGACCGCCGGGCCGGTGCCCGGCAGCCCGCCGATGCCGAGGGCTGCCAGCAGCGGGTGGTCGAAGGTGCGCAGCGAGGCCGTCTCGCCCGGTGTCAGGTCTCCGACCACTTCGTCCTTGCGCAGCGCCGCCGCCACGTCTACGCCCAGTTGCCCGGCCACGTGGCCGTAACACGCTCGGGCCCGCAACAGCGGGCCGGCCGGTGGGTCGGGCTGGAGCCGCGAAGGCAGCCGTGGTGGGGCGATCGCCGCCAGGGCCTCCACGAGCTGGGCCACCTCCGGGCCCGCTAGCCGGTGCAAGCGCTGGCGGCCCGCGTCGGTCACCTGGATCAGGCCCGCCTCGCCCAGCCGGCGCAGGTGGGAACTCGCCGTGGACGGGGCGACTCCGGCCGCCGATGCCAGGGCTCGGGCGGTGTGGGCGCCGCCGTCCATCAGCAGGAGGAGCATGGCCGCCCTGGCCGGCTCGCCGATGGCCTGGGCCACTGATGCGATGCCGGGCATCGTGCCAGCCTATCCGGAGAACAGTTCGCTCCGGATCGAACGACTTGTGTGGCACCCTGCGGCCGTGATGGATCGCTATTTCGAGGACTACGTGCCGGGCGTCACCTACGACTGCGGGAGCGTCGCGGTGACCGAGGCCGAGATCGTCGAGTTCGCCCGGCGCTACGACCCGCAGGACTTCCACGTCGACCCGGCCGCGGCCGCCGCCGGTCCGTTCGGCGGGCTGATCGCCAGCGGCTGGCACACCGCGAGCCTGATGATGCGGTTGTACGCCGAACAGTACCTGTCCACTGTGTCCAGTCTGGGTAGCCCCGGAGTGGACGAGCTGCGCTGGCCTCGCCCGGTGCGGCCGGGCGCCGTGCTGCGGCTGCGGGCCACCGTGACCGAAGCACGGCGGTCCCGTTCAAAACCCGACCGGGGGCTGGTGCGCACGCGCGTCGAGTTCGTCGACACGGGCGACGAGGTCGTGTTCAGCGCGAACCTGCTGAACTTCATTCTGGTGCGACCGGGCTGACCGGCGCCCGGCGGACGAGCCCCCGCACCTGCGAACTGCACAGCACGAGCGCGGTGGCGCCGACGACCAGGGCCGCGCCACCCAGCAGCGTCGCCGACCGGCCGGCGTGTTCGGCCAGCGGGCCCACGCTGATCTGGCCGAGCGGCATCGCGATGCACGAGCCGAGCATGTCGTAGGAGTAGACGCGGGCGAGCTTGTCCGGCGGGATGTTCTCCTGCAGCGACACGTCCCAGGCGACGGAGAACTGTTCGATCGCGATGCCGGAGAGGAACATCGCGGCCAGCAGCGGCAGCAGGTACGGCGTCTGCCCGAGGACCAGCATCGGCAGCGCGTCGACCAAGACCAGCGCGACGCCGGCGAACAGCATCCGCCGTGGTTGCCAGTGGGCGGCGAGGATGCCGCCGAGCAGCGACCCGGCGGTCTGCACGGCCAGCGCGAAGCCCCAGCCGGTGCGGCCGAAGGTGTCGTCGGCGACGAGCGGGCCGATCACCAGCAGCGCGCCCGCGGTCACCGCGTTGACGATCATGAACTGCAGCACCACCAGCCACACCCACGCCCGGGCGCGGAACTCCCGCCAGCCTTCGGCCAGCTCGGCGAGCGGACGGCTGCCGGGCACGCGTTCACCGCGCGGCAGCCGGATCCGCCGGTACGCCAGCGCGGCGGCGAGGAAGAGCAGGGAGTTCCCGGCGAGCGCCCACCCGGAACCGGCGAAGGCGACGAGCACGCCGGCCAGCCCGGCCCCGGCGATGCGGCCGGTGTTGGAGAGCAGGCGGACCAGGGCGTTCGCCTGGGTGAGCAGGGTGGACGGCACGGTCAACGGCGTGAGCGACGCGGCCGCGGGCAGGGAAATGGCCGAGACAGCCCCGTTGACGAGCCCGAGCCCGGCCAGCAACGGGATGGAGGCGAATCCACAGAGGACACTCGCGGCGATGGCGGCCTGCGTGAGCGCGGCGGCGGTTTCGGTGCCCTGCAGGATGACGGACCGCGGGAGCCGGTCGGCCAGCAGGCCGCCGAAGAGCAGCAGGAGAACGTTCGCGATCGACCGGGCCCCGACGACGATCCCGAGGTCGACGGCGGACCCGGTGAGATCCACCACGGCGAAGGCCAGGGCGAAGGGGGCGATGGCGTTCCCGAAGTCGGCCAGGCTCCGGCCGGTGACGAGGGCGCGGAACCGGGCTTCCCGCAGCGGGGCGAGCAAGGGGCTGGTCACGACACCGGCTCCGAGGGGGCGGGTACGCCGGTTGCGCGCGCTCACGACAGCGGCTCCAGCTCGAACAGCGCCACGCTCGCGCTGACCCGCACCGTCCCCGGGGTCCTCGGGGGCCGGGCCGCCGCGTGCAGTTCCTCGCTCAGCGCCGTCGCCTTCTCGAGCAGGCGGGCCCACAACTCCGGGTCCACCCACAGCTCCGCGTCCGTCAGGGACGCCGGACGCTCCGCCGCCCGGTCGGAAGAGCGCCTCAGCAGCTCGTTCGCGATCGCCTTCGTCAGGAGCTTCTCCTCGCCCGGCGATCGGGTCGTCAAGCGCTTGCCCGAGTCCGGCTGGTGGCGGTAGCGCTTGGCGCGGCCGCCGCGGATGTGGACCTCCTCCGCCACCTCCAGCAGGCCCGCGTCGTGCAGCCGGCGGACGTGGTAGCTCACGTTCGCCTGCGTCTCGCCCAGTTCGCGGGCCGCCTCCGCCGCGCTCAGGGCCGTGCCCGTCAGCAGCGACAGGATGCGCAGGCGCAGCGGGTGGGCCAGCACCCGGAGGTGGTCGTGGGGCATGTCCCCAGTCAACCATGACTGTCAAACACTTATTTGGGGGTCGCTCAGAACGAGAACCGAGCGCCGTCCGGGGGCAAGGAAGCGCCGGCGGCCAGCACGGCCGCGTGCTCGGGGGATGCCGGGTCCAGTGCCGGGTTCGTGTTGTTCAGGTGGGTGAACGCCCACGGCCGCCCGGCCACCCGGGGCAGGCTCGCCGTGATCGGCAGGTGGCCCATCGCGAGCTGGTCCGGCCCGCCCACGCCGGCCATCTCGTCCGGCGCGTAGAACGTCCCGTCCAGCAGCACGAGCGAAGCGCCGGCGACGAACTCGTCGAACCCCGGGGGCCAGCTGCGCAGGCACGGCGCGTACACCAGCACGCCGCCGGTCGCCGGGTCCGAGATCCGGTACGCGACCACCCAGGGGCCGTCGGCAGCCGAAGCGTACTTCGGCCGCTTGTCGCTCACCGGCAGCACCTCGACCCGCAAGCCCGGGATGTCCACCGAGGACGACCGGGGCCAGCGACCGTAACCGTCCACAATAGAAAACAACGGCGACAGCGCGGACAGCACCGCCGGCGGCGCCCACACCGGCAGCCCGCCGGACTCACGCAACATCAGCAAGCCCAGGCAGTGGTCGAGTTCGGCGTCCGTCAGCAGCACCCCGCGCAGCGGGATCTCGCGCGGCCCCGGCCCGGCCCGCAGCTCCGGCGTCCCGAGGAGCTGCGTCCGGATGTCCGGCGAACAGTTCAGCAGGTACCAGCCGGCGCCGTCAGCGCTGATCGCCACGCAGTCCTGCGTGCGTGGCGGCAACCCCGAAACGCAGAGCCGGCACGCGCAGTTCCACTGTGGACACCCGCCGCCGGCCGCGGTGCCGAGGAGGATCACCTTCACCGGCGCATGACCAGGTCGGGAACCGCGGGCCGGGACAGGACCAGGTCGACCACGCCGCGCTGAGGCGACCTCGAGCACACCGGGTCCGTCGCCGCCGCGTCGCCGGTGAGCAGGAACGCCTGGCAGCGGCAGCCGCCGAAGTCGACGCCCCGGCGGTCGCACGTGCGGCACGGCTCGCTCATCCACTCCTCGCCGCGGTAGGCGTTGAACGACGACGAGCGGTACCAGATCTCGGCCAGCGGCGTGTCCCGCACGGACGACAGCGAGAGCGTCGAGATCGCCGACGCCGCCGGGCACGGCAGCACCGTCCCGTCCGGCGCCACCGTCAGCTGCCGCGCACCCCAGCCGTACATGCACGGCTTCGGGTACGGCTCGTGGTAGTCGGCGACGACGTAGACGATCTCCATCGTGCCCCGCAGGCGGTCGATGGCCGCGCGCACCACCGGCTCGGCGGCCGCCAGCTGGGCGGCCGTCGGCATCAGCGCGTCCCGGTTGCGCAACGCCCAGCCGTAGTACTGCGTGTTCGCCAGCTCCAGCCGGTCCGCGCCCATCCGCTCGGCCAGCTCGATGATCCCGGCCAGCTGGTCGTGGTTCTGCCGGTGCAGCACCACGTTCAGCGACAGCGGCAGCCCGGCCGCCTTCACCAGCTCGGCCGCCGACAGTTTCCGGTCGTGTGCCTTCGCGCCGGCCAACCGGTCGGCCCGCTCCCGGGTCGCGCCCTGCGCCGACAGCTGGACGTGGGCCAGCCCGCGCGCAACGAGGTCGTCGAGCCGCGAAGACGTCAGGCCGAGCCCCGACGTGACCAGGTTGACGTAGCAGCCGAGCCCGTGCGCGTGGGCGACCAGCGCGGGCAGGTCCGGCCGGAGCAACGGCTCGCCGCCGGACAGGTGCACCTGCAGGACACCGAGTTCCCGCGCCTGCGACAGCACCGACAGCCAGTCCTCAGTGGACATCTCACGGTCCCGGGCCGTCAGCTCGACCGGGTTCGAGCAATAAGGACAGTGCAGAGGACACCGGTGGGTCAGCTCGGCCAGCAGGCCCAGCGGCGGGCTCACGTCCATGCCACGACCCGCCGTTCGCCCAGCCGGGTCAGCACGGAAAGGACGTCCTGCGCGACGACACCGGAGTAACGCCCGGAAAGCGCCGTCGTGATCTCGCGGACGGACCGGGCGCCGTCGCAGAGCTCGAGGACCGCGGCCGCCGTGGCGTTCGGCACCAGGACGCCCTCGGGGAACAGCAGCACGTGCGTCTCCCGGACGTGGTCGAAGGACAGCCGCACACCCCGGCGCAGCTGGGGAACCGAATCGGCGGTGATCACGCGGCCGCCCGTTCGATCGCGTCGAGCATCGACCACAGGACGTCGCACTTGAACGACAGCGCGGCGATCGCTCGGTCCTGCTGTTCGCGCGTGACGCAGTGGCGGACCACGATGTCGAGTGTGTCCTTGCCTTCGCCGGCGACCTTGTCGATCCGGTTGGTGAAGTACGCGAGGTCGTCGCGGGCGATCCACGCGTAGTTGGCGAGCATGTCCGCCACCCGCTGCTGCATCAGGTGCCCGGCGAACATCTCGGTCAGTCCCGATGCGACGGCCTCCCACCACGGCTTCGTCCGCGCGAAGGTGACGTAGGCGTCCACGGCGAACCGGACGCCGGGAGCGACGTGCCGTTCATCGAGAACTTCGTCGCGGTCCAGGCCGACGGCGGTGCAGAGCCGCAGCCAGCGGTCGATCCCGCCGGTGCCGGCGCTCACGCCGTCGTGGTAGACGATCCGGTCGAGCCACTGGCGGCGGATCTCCGGCACCGGGCAGTTGCTGATGATCGCCGCGTCCTTCTGCGGCAGCACGCACTGGTAGTACCAGCGGTTCGCCGCCCAGATCCGCAGCGCGCGCTCGTCGAGTTCGCCCGCGTGCAGCCGGCGGTGGAACGGGTGCGTTCCCCAGTACCGGCCGGAAAGACCGCGCAGCGCGTCGATGAATGCGCTTTCCGGGAGTGGCTCGACCGGCATCGGTCAGTCCGCCATGCGGGCCGCGTAGGCGGTGACCTCCATCGGGGTTTCGTACTCGACGAAGTCCGGGGTCGTCCACTCCTCGGTCATGTCCTGCTCCTCTCTGCGGGGGTGATCGTCGCCACCCTAGGAGCGGGAAGAGCCGCCTGACGAGCCTTTTCGCCCCGCTTTCGGAAAGTTTCCTTCCGATGGGGGAGCAAGCGTTCCGATGAGCGGGCTACCTTACCGCAGCTTCGAGTTCCACCAAGGCCGTGTCGAGGTGGGTCAGGATCCGCTGCAGGTGCGGGACGCTGCGGCGGCAGCCGGTGATGCCGAAGTCGAGGTGGTCGCCGTTGCTCGTCAGGGTGATGTTCACGGCCTGGCCGTCGAGCAGCACCGACGCCGGGTAGATGCCGTCGAGCTGGGCGCCGTTCCAGTACATCTGCTTGCGCGGGCCGGGCACGTTCGAGATCACCAGGTTGAACGGCGGCCGCGTGTTCTTGACGACGCCCGGGATCGGCGAGACGCCGAGCTGCGCGACGTTCACCGCCGAGAGCAGCAGCGTCTGCAGCGGCGTCAGCTCCGAGAACAACCGCTTGCCGTTGCGCATCGACTGGTGGATCGTGACGAGCCGCTTGCCCGCGTCCGGCAGGTCGGTGGCCAGGTTGCAGAGCAGCGCGCCGATGTTGTTGCCCGCGGCCTCGCCGGGGTCGTTCTGGCGGCGCAGCGACACCGGCACCATCGCGATCAGCGGCGCGTCCGGCAACGCGCGCTGCTCGATGAGGTAGTCCCGCAGCGCGCCCGAGCACATCGCGAGCACGACGTCGTTGCGCGACACCCCGGCCGCGGTCGCCACCTGGCGCACGCGGTCCAGCGACCACTTCTGCGCCGCAAACCGCCGCGCGCCGCCGATCGGCACGTTGAGCATCGTCTTCGGCGCCTGTCCCGGCAGCGTCAGCGTGTGCTCGCCGAACGCCTCGCGCGCGACCTTCATCGCGGCCGGCGCCAGGCTCGCGAGCTGGTTGGCCGTCTTCCGCGCCGTCCCGAGCAGCGACCGCGGGCGCTTCTCGCCGGCCGAGCCCGGCTTGCGCCGGGAGCCCCACCACGGAGGGCAGTCCATGTCGGCCGGGTCGTCCGAGAGCGTGCCCTGCAGCTGGCGCAGCGCCGAGACGCCGTCCATCAGCGCGTGGTGGACCTTCGTGTAGACGGCGAACCGGCCGTCGTCGAGCCCCTCGATGAGGTGGGTCTCCCAGAGCGGGCGGTGCCGGTCGAGCAGGGTGCTGTGCCAGCGGCCGGTCAGCTCCAGCAGCTCGCGGACGCGGCCCGGCCGCGGCAGCGCCGAGTGCCGGAAGTGGTAGTCGAGCTCGAGCTCGGCGTCGTTGGCCCAAGCCACGTGCCCCATCGTGTTGACCGGCCGGGCCGGACGGCGCCGGAAGACCGAGCGCATGTTGTCCGATTCGAGGAGGCTGCTGCGGATGTCGCGCAGGTACTCGTCGCCCGCGCCATCGGGTTTCTTGAACAGCTGCAGACCGCCCACGTGCATCGGATGCTCGCGCGTTTCGACGAGGAGGAACATCGAATCGGTCACGGGCATCATCGCCATGGGACATCACCTCTCGAGCTCGGCACGCCGACTCTACGCGCTCGGCGGCCGCCGGTGGATCACGTTCTACATTGGCGAGTATGACCGGCCGCGGCACGGGGGAAACGTCGTTGCCACCGATGGCCGAGTGCGTCGTGATCGGCGGTGGCGTGATCGGCGTCAGCTGCGCGTTCCGGCTCGCCGAAGCCGGCGTGGACGTGCTGCTCCTCGAGCGCGGCGAGCTGGGCGGCGGCTCGACGGCGAAGGCCGCGGGCGGCATCCGGTCGTCGTTCACCAGCCGGGTCAACGTCGAGCTCGGCCTGCGCGGGCTCGCCGCGTACAGCGCTTTCCGGAGCGAATTCGGCACCGAGATCGACTTCCGCCGCGACGGCTACCTCTACCTCGTCACCGACCCGGCCGACGTCCCCGCGTTCGAGCGCTGCGCCGAGCTCCAGCGCGAGCACGGCGTCCGCAGCCACCTGCTCGACCCGGCGGAAGCGAAGAAGGTGCTCCCGCCGGTGGCGACCGACGGCGTCGTGGCCGCCCTCTGGTCGCCGGACGACGCCAAGGCGACGCCGGACGCGGTCGTCCAGGGTTACGCGCCGGGCTGGACCTGCCGGTGCGTCCGTACCGCAGGCAGGTCGTGTTCACCGGGCCGGTGCCCGGGCTGCCGGAAGCGGTTCCGCTCACCATCGAGATGCCGTCGGCCTTCTACTTCCACCGCGAAGGGCCCGGCTTGGCGATGTCGTTCTCCGACGGCGACGGCGTCCCGGGCTTCGACACGCGGTACGAGCCGGGCGAGTGGCTGCCGCGGCTGGCCGAGCTCGCGGGCCGCCGGCTCCCCGCCGCGCTCGACGCCGGCATCCGGACCGCCTGGGCCGGGCTGTACGAAACGACGCCGGACCGCAACCAGATCATCGGGGAAAGCGTCCTGTTGTCGCGGTTCTTCTACGCGACCGGTTTCTCGGGCCACGGCTTCCAGATGGGCCCGGCCACCGGGGAGCTGATCCGGGACCTCTACCTGCGGCGACGGCCCGAGGTGGACATCGCCGGGCTCGACGTCCGCCGGTTCGCCGCGGGGTCGGCGAGCGCCGAGCACAACATCGTCTAGGGGCAGATTGCCAGATCGTTGAACGATCTGGCAGTATCCGGCCCGTGGCTGTGAGTGGTGCTCGGGAGCTGGTGGACGCGCTGGAAGCGCTCGGAACGGAGATCGTCTTCGGCCTTCCGGGGGTGCACAACCTGCCACTGTGGGAAGCCCTCGGTGAAACCCGCATCAAGCTCGTCGGCGTTCGCCACGAACAGACCGCCGGGTACGCCGCCGACGGCTACGCCCGCGCCACCGGCAAGCTCGGCGTCGCGCTGGTCACCACCGGTCCGGGCGCGGCGAACACGCTCGGCGCGGTCGGCGAGGCCATGGCGTCCGCGGCCCCGGTGCTGGTCATCGCCACCGACATCCCCTCGACGCTGCGGCGCCCCGGCGTCGTCCGCGGCGTGCTGCACGAGACGTCCGACCAGCAGGCGATGTTCGCGCCGGTGACCAAGGGCGGCTTCACCGTGCGGGCCCCCGACCAGATCGGCACCACCGTGCACCGCGCCGCCCGGCTCGCGCAGCTGCCGCAGAGCGGCCCGGTCTACCTCGGCGTGCCGACCGACTACCTGCGCGAACAGGTGCCGCACCGGCGTCCGCCCGCCCCGCACCGCAAGCCCGACGTCGACGTGCCCGACCTCGCGCGGGCCGAGGCGATGCTGTCCGACGCGCGGCACCCGCTGATCTGGGCCGGCGGTGGCGCGCTGCGGTCGGGCGCGGGCGAGGCGATCGGTGCCCTCGCCGAGAAGCTCGCCGCGCCGGTGATCACCACGTTCGCCGCCCGCGGGCTGCTCCCGCTCGACCACCCGTGCCTGGCGCCGAACCCGGTGCACACGCCGGAGGTCGGCGAGCTGTGGGACGAAGCCGACGTCGTGCTGGCCATCGGCACCGACTTCGACGGCCTGATGACGCAGAACTGGCGGATGCCCAAGCCGCCGAAGCTCATCGCGGTCAACGTCGACGCCGACGACGCCGCCAAGAACTACCCGCCCGACCTGACGCTGGTCGGGGACGCGCGCTCGATCGTCGAGCGCCTGCTGCCGAAGCAGCGGGACGGGCTCGACGACATCACGCTGCGGCTGGCGGGGATCGGCCGCCGGGTGCGTCAGCGCATCCGCGACGAGGAACCCCAGGCCTCCGACTTCCTGTCCACTTTGGACGAGGTGCTGCCGACGGACGCCGTGCTGGTCTCGGACATGTGCGTGGCCGGGTACTGGGTCGGCGGCTTCCACCGGGTGCGGGCGCCGCGCAAGCTCGCCTACCCGATGGGCTGGGGCACCCTCGGCTACGGCTTCCCGGCCTCGCTCGGCGCGGCCGCGGCCGGCACCGGGCGCGCCATCTGCATCACCGGCGACGGCGGGTTCCTCTACGGCTGCGGCGACCTGGCGACGCTCGCGCAGGAGCAGCTGCCGGTCACCGTCGTCCTCGTCGACGACGGCGGGTACGGCATGCTCCGCTACGACCAGGACCGCGAGGGCCTGCCGCACCGCGGGGTCGACTGGGACAGCCCGGACTTCGTCGGCCTGGCCCGGTCGTTCGGGGTGCACGCCGACCGCGTCTCCGGCTTCGGGCGGGCGTTCCGGCGGCTGCTCGGCGAGTTCGTCGAGTCGGACGAGCCGAACGTGCTGGTCGTGAAGGCCAAGCTGAAGCCGCCGCTGAACACCTCGCCGCGGTGGTACCGGACATGAGGATCGGCGTCGACATCGGCGGCACGTTCACCGACCTCTGCGCGGTGGACGAGACCGGCATCGTCGCGGTCGGCAAGGTCCTGACCACGCACGACGAGCCGGCCCGTGCGGTCGAGGAGGGCCTGGCCGCGCTGCTGCCGGACCTCGGCGCCGTCGAGCAGGTGGTGCACGGGACGACGCTGGTGACGAACGCCCTGATCGAGCGGACGGGCTCGCGGACGGCGTTGCTGGCCACCGCCGGGTTCCGGGACGTCCTCGAGATGCGCCGTGAGCACCGGTACGAGCTCTACGACCTGCACCTGGAACTGCCGGCGCCGCTCGTGCCCCGGCACCTGCGGTTCGACGTCCCGGAGCGGATCCTCGCGGACGGGTCCGTCCACACCGGACTCGACGAGCAGTACGTCACGCGGCTGGGCCGGGAACTGGCGGACCGCGGGATCGAGGCCGTCGCCGTCTGCTTCCTGCACGCCTTCACGAACCCGGCGCACGAACGCCGGACCGCGGAGCTCCTGGCCGAGGTCGCGCCCTCGCTGCGGGTGGCGCTGTCCTCCGACGTCGTCCCCGAGATCCGCGAGTTCGAACGGGCCTCGACGACGGTCGCCAACGTCTACGTCCAGGACCTCACCGAACGGTACCTGCGCGACCTCGAACAGCGGCTGCGCCGGCTGGGGATCACCCGCGCGCCGCACATCATGCTGTCCAACGGCGGACTGGCCAGTGTGGACACCGCGGCCCGGCACCCGATCCGGATCCTGGAGTCCGGCCCGGCGGGCGGGGCGCTCGCGGCCGCGGCGATCGGGCCGGAGGACCTGCTGGCCTTCGACATGGGCGGCACCACGGCCAAGCTGTGCCTGATCGCCGGCGGCACGCCGCTGGTGACGCACCAGTTCGAAGTGGACCGCAAGTACCGGCTGCTGCCCGGCTCCGGGCTGCCGGTGCGGGTGCCGGTCACGGACATGATCGAGATCGGCGTCGGCGGCGGCTCGATCGCCCGGATCGACGCGCTGGGCCTGCTCACCGTCGGCCCCGACTCGGCGGGCTCCGAGCCCGGCCCGGTCTGCTACGACCGCGGCGGCACCGAGCCCACGGTCACCGACGCCGACCTCGTGCTCGGCTACCTCGATCCGGGCTACTTCCTCGGCGGCGGCATGCGCCTGGACGCCGAGGCCGCGAGAGCAGTGCTCCGGAGGAAGATCGCCGATCCGCTCGGGGTGAGCGTCGAAGAGGCCGCCTGGGGCATCCACACGAGCGTCAACGAAGACATGGCCAACGCGGCGCGGGTGCACGCCGTCGAGCGCGGGCACGACCCGGCGAAGCTGCCGATGTACACCTTCGGCGGGGCGGGTCCGGTGCACGGCGTCGGCGTCGCGCGGGCCCTCGGCGCGCCTTCGGTCGTCGCGCCACCCGCGGCCGGGGTGCTGAGCGCGGCCGGGTTCCTCACCGCACCGCTGGCGTTCGACTTCGTGCGGTCGGCCCGCGCGGCCGTCCACGACCTGACGTGGGACCAGGTCGACGCGCTGTTCGCCGAGATGGAAGCCGAGGGCGCGGCGCTGCTCGCCAAGTCCGGAGTGGACGAGGTGACGCACCGGCGCGTCGCCGAGATGCGGTACGCCGGGCAGGGCTACGAGATCCGCGTCCCGGTCCACGACGGCCCCTGGCCCGGGACCCTGATCGAGGAGTTCACCAGCACCTACCGCGCGCTCTACCGGCGGACCGGGCCCGAGGTCGGCGTCGAGGTGCTGAACTGGCGGGTCGTGTCGAGCGGTCCCGCGCCGGAGGTCACCCTGCGGCTCGAGGCGGCTTCCGCCGGCGAGGCCCGGAAGGGCAGCCGGCCGGCCTGGTTCCCGGCGGCCGGTGGATTTGTCGACACGGCCGTGTTCGACCGGTACCGGCTCGAACCCGGCGCGCGGGTCGACGGGCCGGCCATCGTGGAGGAACGCGAGTCCACTGTGGTCGTCCCGCCGGGCGCGTCCTGCGTCGTCCGGGCCGACGGCGCTCTGGAGGTGACGGTGTGAGCGTCGACCCCATCGTCGTCGGGTTGTTCGGCCACCGGCTGCACTCGATCCTCGCCGAGCAGCAGAACGCGCTGGTCAACACGGCCTTCTCCGCGGTCGTGCGCGAGTCGCTCGACCTGGCCTGCGCGGTGTTCGACTCGCGCGGCGAGATGATCGGCCAGTCCGTCGGCGGCACGCCTGGGCACATCAACGCGATGGCGACAGGCATGCACCACTTCGTCGCGGCGTACCCGCCGGAGACCCTCGAACCCGGTGACGTGCTGCTCACCAACGACCCGTGGCAGACCGCGGGCCAGGTCAACGACATCACGGTGGCGACGCCGGTCTTCCGGAACGGCCGGCTGGTCGCGTGGTTCGCCTCCTGCTGCCACGCGCCGGACATCGGCGGGCGGCTGGTGTCCGCCGAAGCCCACGAGGTCTTCGAAGAAGGCCTCCGGTTGCCGATCCTGAAGTTCCTCCGCGCGGGCGAGGTCAACGCCGACCTGGAACGGCTGATCCGGGCCAACGTCCGGACGCCGGAGGAGACCATCGGCGACCTGTACGCGCAGGTCACCGGCAACGAGGTCGGCGCGGCGAGCCTGCTGCGGCTGCTGGCCGAGCTCGGCCTCGACAGCCTGGACGAGGTCGCCGCCGAGATCATGGACCGCTCGGAGCGGGCGTTGCGCGACGCGCTGCGGGACCTGCCCGACGGCGCGTACACCAACGAGATCGTCACCGACGGCTTCGACGACGAAGAGATCGTCCTGCGCGTCACGGCCACTGTGGACGGCGACGAAATCCACCTCGACTTCGCGGGCTCCTCGCCGCAGAGCCGACGCGGGATCAACGTCGTCCTGAACTACACGCGGGCGTACGCGTCGTTCGCGGTCAAGGCGGCGATCTCGCCCGAGGTGCCGCACAACGCCGGGTCGTTCCGGCCGGTGCACGTCACCGCACCCGAAGGCTCGGTGCTGAACTGCCTCCCGCCGGCCCCGGTCGCGTCCCGGCACCTGATCGGGCACTTCCTGCCGTCGCTGCTGATCGGCGCGCTGCCCGGCACGGCGCTCGCGCCGAGCGCGGACGCGCTGTGGATGACCATCTGGCGCGGGCCGGGCTTCATGCTGAACGTCTTCCAGACCGGTGGGATGGGCGCGCGGGCGGACAAGGACGGCCTGTCCACCACCGGCTTCCCGAGCGGCCTGCGGTCGACGCCGACCGAGGTCATCGAGACCATGGCGCCGCTGGTCCAGCACGCGCGCGAGCTACGCGTGGACTCCGGCGGCGCCGGCCGGTTCCGCGGCGGACTCGGACAGGTGACCACGATGGGCGCACTCGGCGTGACTTCCTGGAGCGTCAACGGGAACGTCGACCGGGTGCGGGCCGCGGCGTCCGGGGTGGCCGGTGGGAAACCCGGCGCGCCCGGTCGCTTCGGCCTGCACGGTGGCCGGGACCTGCCCGCGAAGAGCCGGGTGCCGCTGGCGACGGAGTCCGTGGTGGACGTCACGCTGCCCGGCGGTGGCGGGTACGGGCGGCCGGCCGAGCGGCCGGCGGCGGCGGTGCTCGCCGACGTCGTCGAGGGGTACGTCTCGGTGGCGGCGGCGCGTGCGGTGTACGGCGTCGAGGTGCGGTATCTCGGGGACCCGGACGCGCTGGTCCGGCTGCCCGGGGACTACGTGGTGGACGAAGAGCAGACAGCACGACTGAGAGCAGGGCAGTGAGCATGGGTCGGTTGGCCGGCAAGGTTGCGGTGGTCTTCGGCGGCGCGCGGGGCATCGGCCTCGCCACGGTGAAGGAGTTCCTCGCCGAGGGGGCGACGGTCTTCGCGTCCGACATCCGCGAGCCCGCGGAAGCACTCGACGGCCACCGCCATTCCATAGTGGACGCCACCGACGAGGCCGCGGTGGCGGCGTTCGTCGACGGCGTGCTCGCCGAGGCCGGCCGCATCGACGTGCTGTTCAACAACGTCGGCATCCACCTCGGCAAGTCCCTGGTGGACACCACGCTCGCCGATTTCGACCACATCTTCGCGCTCAACGTCCGCGCCGCCTTCCTCGGCGCCCGCGCCGTGCTGCCGCACATGATCGAGCAGAAGGCCGGCAGCATCATCACGACGTCGTCGAACGGCGGTGTGATGGGCCGCCCCGGCGACCCGGTGTACAACGCCACCAAGCACGCGCTGGTCGGGCTGACCAAGTCCATCGCCGTCGCCCACGCGCACCAGGGCATCCGGGCCAACACGGTCAACCCGGGCGCGATCGACACCGACATGCTGCGCAGCACGCTCAACTCGCCGGAGGAGTTCGAGACCAAGCAGCACCAGCTGGTCGCGAGCACGCCCGCGGCCCGCGTCGGCGAGGCGTGGGAGGTCGCGAAGGCCGTGGTGTTCCTGGCCAGCGACGAGTCCCGGTTCGTCAACGGCGTCGTGCTGCCGATCGACGGCGCGAAGGCCGCGGGGGCGATGCCGGGCAACCGGTACAGCCTCGATTTCGAACTCGGCGTCAGGTAGTGCCGTGACCGTCGATGCCTCGGGGCTGGAGAGCGCGCGGCACCTGCTCGAGCGCAGCGGCACGGCCGAGCGGGTCGCGGCGATCCTGCGCCAGTACATCACCGACGGCGTCTTCGCCCCCGGTGAACGGCTGTCCGAGCCGGTGATCAGCTCGGCGCTCGGCGTCTCGCGCAACACGCTGCGCGAGTCTTTCCAGCTGCTCGCCCACGAACGGCTGGCCGTGCACGAGCTGAACCGCGGCGTGTTCGTGCGCGAACTGACCACAGAGGACATCGAGGACCTCTACGTCGTGCGCCGCGCGACCGAATGCGGGGCCCTGCGCCGCGCGGCCGAACTGTCCACAGTGGATCTTTCACCGGTCGAGCAAGCGCTTCAGGCCGGCCGGACCGCCGCGGCGGCCGAGGACTGGCCGGCGGTCGGCACCGCGAGCATCCACTTCCACCAGGCCCTCGCGGACCTGGCCGGCAGCGAGCGCCTGTCCGCGACGATGCGGCAGGTGCTCGCCGAAACCCGGTTGTTCTTCGTGCTCAACGAGAACACCCGCGAGTTCTACGAGCCGTTCCTGGACTGCCACGAGCAGATCCTGCACGACCTGCGCGGCGGGCGGTTCGACGCCGCGGAGGCCGCGCTGGACCGCTACCTGCGGGACGCCCAGGCCCGGCTGCTCGAGCTCAGCGCACCGGGAACACCACGCTGAACGAGTACGGCCGGCGGACCGTGACGAGGCGGTACCGGCCGTCGGGACCGGCCACCCAGCTGTACCAGGCGATCGTGCGGAGGACGGAACACGCGCGGTAGCCGGGGGCGGGCGCGTCGGCGGCGCGGGCCGTGGCGGCCGGCGCGGAGGCGAGCAGCACGGCGGCCACGGCCGCGACTGTCCCCGCACGTCGGATGCACACCAGCCCACTCAACCCCGCGGGAACCTCCGACCGGAAAGGATTCGAGCCGGTTCAAATCCGCCGCTTTCGCTGCTACCGTCGATGAGGTGTTCAAGCTGCGGGTCGACGCCGAGACGGTGGCCAGGACACGGTTTTCCCCGTCACTGGCGGCGGAGTCCCTCGCCTGGCTGAAGCTCGCCGCCGACGCGGGGCGGCACCCGGTGTTCGGCGATCCCGGCCCGCTCGCCCGCGCGGCGCTCGCCCACCCCGACGTCGCCCTGCTCCTGGACCTGCTGCCGCGCCCCGGCGAGGTCTACACGCCGGACCTGCTCACCCCGCAGCCGGGCACGGCCACCCGGCACCGCGACCTGCTCGACGAGCAGATCGCCCGGATCGAGGCGACCGCGCAGGACGACGTCGAGACCCAGGTGCTGGCTCACACGCAGGCCCACTGGACCAGACCGCTGCCGGTCACGGCCCGCCGGAGCGTCGAGTCGGGGACGATGCCGCGCCGCCTGGCCAACGGCCTCGCCCGGTTCTGGCGCGAGGCGCTGGCCGAGGACTGGGCCGGTCTGCAGTCGGTCCTCGACCGGGACATCACCCACCGCGCGCAAACCATCGCCCGCCACGGCGTCGGTGGGGTGCTCGGCAGCCTGCACCCGACCATCGGCTGGGCCGGAAACGCGATCACCGTCGTCAAGCCGTTCGACGGCGAGGCCGACATCTCCGGCCGGGAGCTGGTCCTCGCGCCCGGCGTGCTCAGCTGGCCCGGCACCAGCATCCAGATCGACGTCCCCGGCCAGGTCGTCCTCTGCTACCCGGCGCACGGCGTCGGCACGGGCGCCGACCACCGGCCGGGCCGGATCGCCCCGGTCGTCGGCGCGGCCCGCGCGGCACTGCTGGCCGACCTCGAACCCGCGCGGTCGACGGCGGAGCTCGCGACCCGGACCGGGTACAGCCCGGGCACGGTGTCGTACCACCTGGGCGCGTTGCACCGGGCGGGCCTGGTCACCAAGGTCCGGGACGGGCGGTTCGTGCTCTACCGGCGGACCGCGCAGGCCGTTGCGCTGCTCGAGGGAGCCGTCAGCAGCTGACGTTCGGGGCGATCCAGTCGGCGTACTCGTCCGCCGAGCCGTCACCGCCGTCGTCGACCGCGATGGCCAGCTGCTGCACGCCGGTGACCGGGACTGTCAGCTTCTGCGGTTTCGTGCCGCGCTGGACGATCCCCGTCGCGAACAGCTCCCGGCCGTCGCCCAGCACGCGGAACGCCACCGTCGCCTGCGGGCCCGACGCGTCGTCGACGCCGTACTGGGTCGTGAACGACTTGCACGCCCCGCCCAGGTGGAGGCGGATCACCGACGGCGCGTGCACGCCGATCCCGCTGTTGGGCTGGTAGCCCACGCCGCCGACGGCCATCGCCCGCCCGTTGGCCACGCTGCCGCGTTCCACCGGGCCGAGCCCGTTTTCCGAGTACAGCCACGGCCGCGTGCTGAGGTAGGTCGTCCCGGTGCCCGGCGCGGTCACCAGCGGTGCCTCGGCGGAGCCCGCCGCGGACCGCGGGCCGAACTCGCTCGTGTACCCGCCGCTCGCGCCGACCAGCACCTTCGCGGCCGGTGCCGCGGTCGGCCGCAGCGTGATTTCGCGTGTCACCGTGCTGCCGGGGGAGACCCGCGGGACGTCGACCTGCGCGGGGCCGTCCAGCGCCCACCCGGACGGCACGGTGATCGTGTACCGCGCGTCGGTGATCGGGGTGTCGCCGTCGTTGGTCAGCGTCACGGTGCCCGGCACCGCCTGGCCGGCCAGGAACCCCTCGGGCAGCTCGACGCCCAGCGTCACCAGCGGCTCGGCGGGGGACGGCTGACCGGGCCACACGCGGAGGAAGGTCCCGGAATTCGCGCGCGTGGACGTGCGCAGCGTGCCGGTGCTGGTCAGCTCGGCGCCGGTCCACAGGTCGCGGACCCGGTAGACCGGCGCTGCCGCGACCCCGGATTCCGCGAGGTCGAACACGATGGTCCGGGCGACCGGGCCGCGGTTGAGCAGCAGCACCGCGACCGAGCCGTCGGACATCGGCTTCGCCCAGATCTCGCCGTCGGACAGGTCGCGGACCTTGCGTCCCGGCGTGCCGGACCAGTCCTGGTCGACCGCGATCACGTCGCGGTTGGCGATCGTGTCCAGCGGAAACGACTCGTTCGGCATCAGCGGCGCGTTCAGCAGCGCCCACAACGAGAACTGCGCGCGCCGCACCCAGGGGTCGACGATGCTGAAGTTGAGGTAGCCCGGGTCGCTCCAGCCGCCGGGGCCGGTGTGCCCGGCCAGCGGGATCTGCTTGTCCACGGCCAGCATCGCGGCCGGGAAGTTGTCCGGGAGATCGCTGGTGAGCTGCCAGGTCTGTGCCCCCGCGCCGGGCGCCCACTCCCACTGGCGGTAGTTCGCCGAGAACGTGTCGATCATGGCGAGCAGGATCGGCCGTCCGGTGGCCTTGAGCGCGTCGCTCATCTTCTTGGTGGCGGCCGCGACGCCGTTCTCGCCACCGCACGTGTCGTACTCGAGGTAGTCGACGCCCCAGGCCGCGAACGTCTGCGCGTCCAGTTCCTCGTGGTCGCGGGAGCCGGGCATGGCGCTGCCGCAGACGAGCGCGCCGGTGCCGCTGTGCAGGCCGAACTTGAGGCCGTTGGCGTGCACGTAGGCGATGAGCCCGGGCAGGTCCGGGTACTTGGCGGTGTCCGGCTGGAGCTTCCCGTCGGCCGCGCGCGTCTTGGCCGCCCAGCACCCCGCGATGTTGACGTAGCTGTAGCCGGCGTCCTTCAGGCCGCTGGTGACCAGCGTGTCGACCGCCGCGCGGACCTTGGCGTCGTCGATCCGCGGGCACTGGTTCCAGCCGCGGGACCACGAGATGCCCATCGGCGGCTTCGCGGCGATGACCGGCTCCTCGGCGGCCGCCGGGGCGGCGATCGCCGTGCCGAGGGTGAGGAGGGTGAGCAGCAGGACCCCGAACCGTCGCATGGGTTCCCTCTCCGGGACTGCGGACAAGATCTCCAGGGTGACGTGGGGGTGAACCGGGCATCAGGGCAGAAATGCCGCCCCCGGACGAGTGGCCTCCCGCGATGGTCGGTGGGTGAATTCCCGAGGGGCGGCCGGGTAGAAAGGGACCGGACGCCGAGACGAGGAGCCATCGATGCCCCCTGCTGTTCGACCGCTGGACGGGATCAAGGTCGTCGACCTCTCCCGCATCCTGGCCGGGCCGTACTGCACCCAGTACCTCGGCGAGATGGGCGCGGACGTGGTGAAGGTCGAGCCGCCGGGCCACGGCGACGACACCCGCGGCTGGGGCCCGCCGTTCGTCGGCGACGAGGCCGTCTACTACCTGGCGGCGAACCGGAACAAGCGCGGCATCGTGCTCGACCTCAAGAGCGACCGCGGCCGCGAAGCAGTCCGGCGGCTGGTCGCGGACGCCGACGTCCTGGTCGAGAACTTCCGCCCGGGCACGCTCGAGAAGTGGGGCATCGGGTACGAGACGTTGTCCGCGCTCAACCCGCGGCTGATCCACGTGTCGATCACCGGGTTCGGTCAGACCGGGCCGTACCGCGACCGTGCCGGGTACGACCTGGTGGCGCAGGCCCTCGGCGGCGTGATGTCGCTGACCGGCGAGCCGGACGGCGCGCCGGCGAAGGTCGGGCTGCCGGTGGCGGACCTGAACGCGGGGACGTGGGCGATCATCGGCGTCCTGATGGCGCTGCAGGCCCGGCACACGACCGGCCGCGGCCAGTACCTCGACGTGTCCCTATTGGACAGTCAGCTGGCCTGGCACGTGTATGCGGCGGGCGCGGTGTTCTACGACGCGCCACGCCCGCGCCGGATGGGCTCGGCGCACCCGAGCATCGTCCCGTACCAGGGCTACCACGTCGCCGACGGCTGGCTGGTGATCGCGGTCGGCAGCGAGAAGCTGTGGCACGCGTTCTGCGACGTGCTCGGCCTGCACATCGCGGCCGACCCGCGGTTCTCGTCGAACGCTCTTCGCGCCGCCCACCGCGACGAGCTGAACGCGCTGCTGGAGCCGGTGCTCCGGACCCGCACGGCGGCGGAGTGGATGAAGGCGTTCGACGCGGCGGGCATCCCGGCGGCGCCCATCAACGAGGTCGACGACGTCTACGCGGACCCGTGGGCGGCCGCGCGCGAGCAGGTGGTCCGGCTGCCGCACCCGACGGTGGGGACGTACGTGGGCACGGGCTTCCCGGTGAAGGCGTCGGACACCCCGGCGCGGCCGACGTCCGCCCCGCCGACGCTGGGGCAGCACACCGGGGAGGTGCTGGCCGAGCTGGGGTACTCGCCCGAGGAGATCGCGGAGTTCCTGGACTGATGGTAGGGATGGGGGCAGGACTGAGGAGTCTCAATGACTGTGTCAAGCAGCGGTTGCGGCCGTGATCGGTGGTGAGGGGTGAAACTCGCGGCCGTCGCGCAGCAGCGCCCAGATGACGTCGACCAGGCGGCGGGCCAGGGCGATCAGTGCT